>CAZYVI010000006.1:0-189637 GCA_964651245.1 uncultured Anaerolineales bacterium
TGCTAACAGAGGTACCCCCGGCAGGATTCGAACCTGCGACCCGCGGATTAGAAGTCCGCCGCTCTGTCCACTGAGCTACGGGGGCCCAGGGCGGCACGTCGTCTGGGCGCGCCGGCTCGCTCGCGTGCGGATTGTAGGCGCGGGCGACCCGCAGGCAAACGACCGCGACCGCCGGCGGCCGTGGCCGGCCGGCGCCGCGATCAGCCTCCGATCGGGCTGTGACGCTGCCGCCACCAGGCATAGCCGCCGATCACGCCGAGGCCGGTGAGCAGCAGCATCCAGGTGCCGGCCTCGGGCACCTCGGGCGGCGGCTGCGGCTCGTCATCGTTCGAGCCCAAGCCGACGGCCGTGGCCACCACGGTGCCCGGCGCCGGCGTCGGTGCGATCGTCACCGGCGCCGTCGTCGGCGAGGCGGTGCGCGTCGGGGTCGGCGTGACGGTCGGGCAATCGACGCCGGTCGGGCACGGCGTGGCCGACGGCAGCGCGGTCGGCGGCGGGCCGAGCGGCTCGCCGCGGGTATAGACCGACAGGCCCCCGCCCTCGGTGCCGACCCAGACGAAGCCGGTCCGCGGCTCGACGGCCAGCGCCGTGACCGCGCGCGACGCCAGCCCGCTGTTGCTGGGCGCGAGGTCGGTCCACTCGCCCTGCCAGCTGATGTCGGTGACGTGGAGCCCATAGTCGGCCAGATCGCGGATCCGGGGGTTCTCCACATCCTCGCCCATGACGCCGTCGCCGCGCCACAGCTCCTGCATGTGGCCGCGGGTCGTGCCCACCCAAACCTGATCCAGGCCGTCGCGCACGATGGACGACACCCACCCCTCGCGGGCGAACTGGACGCCGGTCCAGGCGTTCGACAGCGGGTCGTAGCGGTTCACCACCGCGTCGACGAGCGGCCACATGCTGAGGATGTCGGCCTCGGTGCCGGTGTAGCCGCCGGCCCAGACGTAGCCGCTCGCATCGGCCACGATGCTCCGCACGTCGCCGGTGATGCCGGCGTCCGCGTAGCCGACGAGCCCGGCGTCGCCGCTGCGCCAGGTCGTCCACGCCGCACCGTCCCAGCGGCTGACGCCGCCGCCGACGCGGCTGCTGGCCGCGTCCTCGGCGTAGCTCGTGGCGGCCCAGACCTCGGAGCCGCGCGCCGAAAGGTCGAGCACGGTGTCGCCGGCCACGTCGACGCCGGCGGCGGCCGCGTGTTGGGCGATGATCAGCCCGGTCGTCCGGTCGAGGACGTCGATCCCGCGGCCCTGATGCACGTCGCTCGACACCGTGCCGCCCGTTACGCTGTTGCCCAGGCCGTGCCCCAGCCAGGCGTGGCCGGCGCCGTCCAGGGCGAGGCTGGCGACCTGGCTGCTGGCCAGTCCGGCGTCGGCGACGGTAAACGAGCGCGTCCAGTCGTTGGCGCCCAGGTCGAACACGCTGACGCCGCCGTCGGACCACTGACCGCCCGAGACGCGCTCATGCGTCGTCGCGATCCAGACCTCGTCGTCGACGGCGACGATGTCGGTGATGCTGTCGCCGACGAGCCGGCCGCCGGTCGAATCGAGGGTGAACTGCGTCCAGCGGTCGACCTGCGGATCGTAGCGCTGGACGCCGGCCTGGCGGGTGCCGACCCAGAGCCGGTCCTGGGCGTCGAACGCCAGGGCCGTGACCTCGTTGGCAAAGGGCCGCCGGCCCGCCGTGCGCAGGCTCGCGCCGATGTCGAGTCCATCTGCGCCGACCCGCACCGGCACGACGCCGGCGCTGCCGCGCGTGAGGTGCTTGCGCTCGTCCGTGCCCAGGTACGCCACCCCATCGCCGAGCGCGATCGCCGTCACGATGTCGGTGGGCAAGCCGTCGTCGGTGTCGAACGTCCGCCAGCGCGCCGTCGTCGGATCCCAGCGGCTCACCCCGCGCCCCTGGTCGCCCGAAGACTGGGCGCAGGCGGCCCAGACGGCGCCGTCGCGCTCGGCGATCGCCCACACGGTGTCGTCGCACAGCCCCGAGGACGGATCGCCGGCCACCACCGTGTTCGTCGCTCCGAACGCCGTCCAACTCTCGGTTCCACTGTCGTAGCGGTAGACGCCGCGGTTCCAGGTGGCGCACCAGACCGAGAACGGGCCCCCACCGGCCGCGCGCTCGACCGCCAGCGCCATGACCTGGCTGGTGCGCGGCGCGTCGCTGTCCGTCTCGCCCGGCGCCGCGGCGGCGATGCCCGACCACTCGCCGGTGGTCGGATCCCAGACCGAGACGACCGGTCCGAAGTTCGTCCGGCCGTGCGCCACCCAGGCGTGACCGCTGGGCAGCGCCGCGATGTCCGCCACCTGCGCCCGCTGCGGGCCGAGCTCGGGCTCGTCCTCGTCGTACACGTAGCGCGTCCACAGACCGCCCGCGCTGCGAACGGCCACCCCTCGATCGGGCGAGCCGACCCAGATCGATCCGTCGTCGGCGACGGCCACGGCGTTGAACACCCGGCTGTCGGGGAACTGGTCGATCGCGACGACGTCGACACGGTCCTGCGAGTGCAGCGGACGCGCCAGGTCGGTGTCGGCCACCGTAGTGCGGAACGACATCGTCGCGTGCTCGACGTGGGTGACGCCGTACTCCGTCGCCAGCCAGGCGTCGCCGTTGCGCGCGTCGAAGGCGATGTCGTAGATCGTGTTGGAGAGCAGGCCGGGCTGGCCGGGGAACACGAAGTGGTCGAACCCGGTGCCGGCCTCGTTCCAGATCACGAGGCCGCCGCCCTCGCTGCCGACCCACAGCCGGCCGTCGATGGGGTTCACGGCCGCGGCGACGACCTCGTCGCCGTTGGCGATCGTGGTCCAGCTGGACAGGTCGAAGACGGCGGCCGGTTGCGCCGCCGCCGGCGCCGCGGCGGCGGTGGCGCCGGCGACCGCCAGGGCGCCGACACAGGCGCGGCAGAGGCGACGGACGTTCATGCGGGCGCTCCTGGGCCGGCGCGACGACGGGCCGGGGCGGGCGGGTACGTGACCGGGCAAGGGTAGGGACGCCGTCGCGGGCGGTCAACTCGACAGCCGGCGACCTCAGCGCCGCACGGCGGGCAGCCAGACGTGGTGCACCAGCCGGCTGCGGTCGCGGCCGACCGGCCGGCCGGGATCCGTCGGACCGAAGGGCGCGCCGCCGGTGTAGACCGCCACGCCGCCGCCGGCCAGGCCGACCCAGATGTGGCCCGTGGTCGGCTCGACCGCCAGGGCCGTGACCGCCCGGGCCGGCAGGCCGCTCGTGTCGGGCGACAGGCGCTGCCAGCCGCCGTCGACGGCGCCGCCGAGCCAGATGCCGCCGGCCGCGGGATCGCGCCGATCGACGAACGGGTCGCGGTCGCCGCGCACCTCGTCCGAGCGCCAGACCTCGCCGGTGTGGCCGCGCGTCGTGCCCAGCCACGTCCGGCCGAAGGCGTCATGGGCGATGGCGTCGACCCAGCCGTCGCCGGGGAAGACGGACGCGCTCCACTGCCGGCGCTGGGGGTCGTACCGGTTGGCCACGGCGTCGACGGCGGGCCAGCGCTGCGTGATCTCACCGTCCACCGCGTAGCTGCCGGCCCACACCGCTCCGTCCGGCGCCACCGCCACGGCCCGCATGTCGCCGCGAATCCCGCCGTCGCGGTAGCTGCGCAAGCCGAAGTCGCCGTCACCCCAGGCGCGCCACGCACCGCCCTGCCAGGCCGCGACACCGCCGCCGACGAGGCGCGCGTCCGCCGTGCCGTCCGGCGCGTAGCTGGCGGCAGCCCAGACGACCCCGCCGCCGACCGCGAGGTCGAGCACGGTGTCGCCGCCCAGGCCGTCGCCGTCACGCCGCCACCCGCTCCAGCGGCCGGTCGCGGGCTCCAGCGCCGCCACGCCCGCGCCGCGGTGGACGTCGACGCCGACGCCGCCGGTCGCGCTGCCCAGGCCGACGAACAGCCGACCGTCGGGCGCGAGGGCCAGGCTGCTGGGCTGGGCGCTGGGCAGGCCGCCCGCGGTGGGGCGGATCGTCCGCCGGACGGCGCCATCGGCCCACCCGAGCTCGGTCAACCCGCCGTCCGCGTCGCCACCGACGGCGCGGCGGCTCTGCGTCGAGGCGACCCACAGCGCATCGCCGACGATGAGCAGGTCGGCGATCGCGTCGCCGGCCAGTGCGCCGGCGGTGGCGGCGACCGTCCAGCGACGCCAGCGGCCGTCGGATGGGTCCCAGCGGCCCAGGCCGGCGCCGCGGGTGCCGACCCAGAGCCGGCCCACGGGATCGAAGGCCAGCGCCGTCACCTCGTTGGCGGGCGGCACCCCGCCTCCGTCCGCCGTCGACCACGCCGTGCCGACGCGCGTCACGGCCGCGTCGGCCTCCACCGGCACGACGCCGAGCCCGCCGGTGTGCCGGGTCGTCGGCTCATCGGTGCCCAGGTAGGCGCCGCCGTCGAACGCCGCCACGGCGGGGAACACGCGCGTCGGCAGCCCGTCGGCCTCGCGGATCGGACGCCAGGCCGAGGTCGCCCGATCGAAGCGGCTGACGCCGGCGCCGTCCTCGCCCTGGCGGGCGGCGCAGGCGACCCACACGGCGTCGGCGGCGGCGCTGATCGCCCACACCTGGTCGCCGCACAGGCCGGGCGACGGCACGATGTCCGGCCCGTCGTCGCCGCGGCTGAAGCCGGTCCAGCGGCCGTCGCGCCAGCGGTAGACGCCGCGGTTCCACGTCGCCAGCCACAGGCTGAAGCCATCGGGTTCCGGTGCGACGGCCAGCGCCATGACCTGTCCGCTGCGCGGTCCATCCGCCACGTCGCCGATCGGCCCGACCGACGCAACGGCCGACCAGCGATCCTGCGCCGGATCGTAGATGGACAACGCCACGTCCGGGTTGCCGCGCCGGCCGTGCGCCACCACCAGCCGACCGTCCGGCAGCACCGCCAGGTCGGCGACGGTCGAGCGCGCCGGGCCGGCCTCGAGCTGCGGATGGAACGGGAACCAGCGCCAGCGTCCGTCGGGCGTGCGACGGACGACGCCGCCGTCGGGCGGCAGGCCCGCGACGGTGCGCGGGTCGGCGGTGTCGAGGGCGCGCTCGGCCTGGGGCACGCCGGCCCAGAGGGTGCCGTCCGCGGCGACGGCGACCGCGCTCCAGGTGCGCAGCGGCGGCAGCCCGTCGGCGACCGGCACGATGTCGAGGGACGCGGCCGCCGGGGCCAGGGTCGGATGGACGTACGTCGTCCACCAGCCGGTGGAGCGCGCGACGTGGGTCAGGCCGTCCGCGGTGGCCAGCCAGGCATCGCCGCTGCGGGGATCGAAGGCGACGTCGTGGACGGTGTTGGAGCGGAGCCCGGGTTGGTTGGGCGCCAGGTACTGGACGTACCGCCCGTCCCCCTCCCAAACGACAACGCCGCCGCCCTCGGTGCCGGCCCAGAGATGCCCGGTCACGGGGTCGATGGCGGCGGCGAGGACCTCGTCGCCGCGGGCGAACGTCCACCAGGCGCTGCGCAGCGTGGGATCAGGCGCCGCCGCCCGCGCCGACCGTGCGCCACCGGCGGCCGCCAGCAACGCGAGCGCGGCGGCCCACGCCATGCGGACGCGCCCCGTCCTCCGCCCCTGCCCGGCCCGATTGGACGACACCCCCATCGTGCTCCCCCGACTCGCAATCCTACGGCCGCCGGCGAGCATAGCGGCGGCGGGCGAGCAGACGCTGTGCGGATTCTGAGCGCCGGATGAGAGGAGCGCGGCCGGGGCGGGCTACGGCGTCGGGTCGAACGCCACGATCTGGCCGGCGGCGCCCCGCTGCGCGATCGGCAGGTACAGCGTCGACGACAGCCGGATCACGAACCCGTAGTCGCCGAGCCGGGGCTCGGGGGTGGCGGTGGGTGCGCCGCCCGGCGGCTCGGTGCCGGCTGGCGGCGGGACGCTGGGCGCCACCGGCGGCAGCAGCACGGCCAGCCCTTGGTCGGCGGTCCCGAGCCAGCCGCCGACGTTGTCGAACCGCAGCGTCGTGAGCTGGTTCGACGGCAGGCCTCCCGGTGCGGACCGCTGGCGGATCCAGCGACCGTCGGTCGGTCGCACCCGCAGACCGTCGGACTGCGTGGCCGCCCAGAGCGCACCCGTGCCGTCGCTCGCCAGCGCCACGATCGGACCGGTTTGGTCCAACGGCTCGGCGGTCAGCGCGCCGTCTCGCACCGCGGCGACGTAGCCGTCGGGCAGGCCCTCGTCCGCCGCGTCGCGCTCGCCAGCCGCCACGCCGCCCGCCCAGATCGTGCCGGCGGCGTCAGCGTGGACGCTGCGCACGTCGAGGAGGGCGCGGTTGCTGCGGTCGCGGACAGCGGGGGGCAGACCGTCGCGATCGGTGTAACTGCGCCAGGCGCCGCGGTCGAGGTCATAGACGCTCAGCCCGCCGCCGGTGTTGAACTGCGCGCCCCCGGGCCGCGGGTCGACGTAGAAGAAGTAGGCCGTCGCCACCCACACCTCGCCGCCACGCACCACGACGTCCGTCACGTTGTTGCTGGCCAGCTGGGGATGGGTGAACGTCCGCTCCCAGCGGCCGGTCGCGGTGTCGACGACCGCCAGCCCCCAGCCCCGGTAGTGGAACTCCTTCGGACCGCGGTCGGTGGCGCCGGTGCCGACCCAGAGCTTGCCGCGGCCGTCGAGCGCCAAGGCGCTCACGTGGTCGGACGGCAAGCCGCCCGCCGGGCCGGCGAGGCGGGTCCAGGTCTGGCCGTCGAAGCGCGACAGCCCGCCGTCGGTCCAGGCACGCTTCGCGGCGTCGAACATGGACTGCCGCGCGCCGACCCACACCGTGCCGCCCGGTTCGATGGCGATGTCCGAGACGGCGTCGCCGGCCAGGCCGGCGGTGTGGGCGCGCGTGTACTGCCGCCACGCGCCGTCGGCGCCGCGGACGCTGATGCCGGCGCGGGCGGTGCCGACCCAGAGCTCGCCCGTCAGCGGATGGCGGACGACCGCCGTGACGTCATTGGCCGCCGGCGCGCCGGGATGCTGCGGACGGCTGTCGAGCCGCTCGACGGTCTGCCGGTCATCGAGCAGATGGGCGATTCCGGCGCCGTGGACCCGCCCCTCGTCGTCCTGGCTGCTGCAGCCGAACCACGCCGATGCGTCCGCGTCGGGGAGGATGGCGTGGACGAGGTCGCCCGGCAGCGCGCTCGCGCCGCGCAGGACGAACCAGCCGTCGTCGTCGGGATCGGCGGGCGTGCCCCGGTCGTCCAGCAGCGCGACGCCGGTGCCGCGGCCGTTGAAGCGCTTCGTCGCCGCCCAGACGGTGCCGTCGCCGCCGACGGCCACGGCCGTGACGTAGTTGTCCTGGATGCAGCGATGGTCGTCGCCGCAGTCGCGTCGCCCCTTCCAGCCCGCCCCGGTCCAGGCGACGAGCCCGCGCCCGGACGTCGCGGCCCAGAGCGCCGTCGGCCCGGCGGCGAGGGCGTTCACGGTGTCGGCCAGCTCGGGCGCGCGATCCGCGTTCCAGACCGTCCAGCGGCCGTCGACGAACTGGCCGACCCCGCCGCCGGCCAAGCTCCAGCGGCCGGGAACGGGGAGGCCGTCCGGGTCGGTCGTCGGCGGCACCCAGCTCGGCTGCGGGCCGTGGGCGCTGAAGAGCGCGCCCTGCCAGACCGCCAGGTCGCGCACGTCGGCCGAAGGCAGCGCCGCCGCTTCGACCACGGTCCAGCCCGCGCCATCGTCGCTGAAGGCGATGCCGCCGCCCGTCCAGCCGCCGAGCGTCGGTTTGCCCGATACCGGCAGCAGGGGATCCCAGTGCGGCCGGGCGCCCACCCACAGCCGGCCCGCGGCGTCGACGGCCAGCGCCGTCAACGTGCGCAGCGGCAGCGCGTCGCCGGCGAGGACCATGCGGTCGCGGGCGGGGTCGTAGCGGGCCAGGCCCTGGCAGGTGGCGAACCACCACGCGTCGCGCCAGCGGACGACGTCGCGCACGTCGTTGCACGGCAGGCCGTCCTGCGGCGCCAGGTACTGCCGCCACGCCGTGCCGTCGACGCGCCACCGCAGCACGCCGCCGCCGGCGCTGGCGGCCCAGAGGCCGTCGCCGTCGCGGGCGATCGCCCGCACGTCGTCGCCGGAGGCCATCGTCTCCCACCGGCCGACGACGCGCCAGGCGTCGCCGGCGTCGGTCGCCCCGGCGCGCCCGCCGGTGCCCGTCGCCGCGGCCAACGCCAGGCCGAGCACGGGCAGCCACGAGACCCGGGGCCGCAGGACAGGCAAGGGGGGCAGAACCATGGCCGTACTCCAGACGTGGGGGCAGGTCGAAGCCGGCACCGATAACGGCGGCGGCCGGGCCGGCGTTACCGCGAGTTGTCGTCGGGCTGGACAACGCCAAGCGCGATCGAAAGCTCGATCGGCGCGAGGCGGGGCGGCATGGCGCCGGGTACCCACGCTTCGCTCACGAGCGACTCCAGGGCCAGGGCGTCGACGCGGACCCCGGCGGGTGGCGCGGCATCGGCCGTCGCCGCCCAGAGGACCCGGCCGGCGCCGGGCCGAGACCGCCACTCGGCGGCGACGGCGTCCAGCGCCAGGCGGACGGACGCCCTCGACGCGGCGGCGTCGGGCGACAGCACCCCGACGTCGATGCGGTGCAGCGCCCACAGCGGCGCGGCCAGCCGAGCGGCCAGGTCGCCGGCGTAGGCGTCGGGGAAGACGACCAGGTCGCCGGGCTCGACGTGCTGCGCCAGCCGATCGAGCAGCAGCTCGACGGCGGCGAACTCGCGCGACGGCCGCAGCGGCGCCGATGCGATCGCCGCCGACGCCAGGGCCGCCGCGACGAGCCCGGCCAGCGCGAACCGGCGCCAGCCGACGGCCGCCGCCTGCGCCCGCTGGACGACGGCGCCGGCCAGCAGGCACACCGTCGGCAACGCGATCGGCGCCAAGCGGCGGGCGGTGTAGAGCGGCGAGAGATCGCGCGTGACGATCGGGGCCACCAGGACGGCGGCCGTGGCCAGCAGCAGCGGCCAGGCGGCGGGCGGCGCCTGGCGCGGGTGGTCCGCCAACCAGACGACGGCCAGCCCGGCCGCGAACAGCGCCAGCGGCGTCGCCGCCCAGCCCAGGAGCGGCGCCATGCCCACGCCGTCGCCCCCCACGGCCGCCCACGATACGCCGGCCCCCGTCGCCAGCAGCACGGCCAGCGCGGCGCCGGGCGAGACGCGGACGGGCGCCGTCCGCCCCCAGCGCCGCCGCCGGCCGGCCATGAAGGCCAGGCCCAGCGCCAGCGACGCCCCGCCGATCACCGCCGCCACGCCGACGCGGTCGCCGAGCCAGCCCACGATGCCCGCGCCGTTGAGGCGCGCGTACACGGCGGTCGGGCCCGTCGCCAGCAGGAGGAACGCGGCCGCCGGCAGCGCGGCGCCGGCCAGCGCGGCGCGCGCCGCGCGCCCGCCGGCCGTCCAGGCCCACGCCAGCAGCGCCAGGGCCGCGAACGGCGCCAGGTCGAGCTTGGCGACGGCCGCGCTCGCCGCGAGCAGCCCCGCCCCAAACGCCCGCGCGCGTGCGCCGTGGCCGTGGCCGCGGCCGGCGCGTACTTCCTGCAAGGCGATCAACGACGCCAGGCCCATCGTTCCGGCGCACAGTTCGGCGTAGGGTGTCGAGCCGTAGACGCGCCAGAGGGGCGAGAGGCCGGCCAAGGCGACGGCCACCGGGGCGCCGAGGCCCAAGCCCGCGGCCCGCGCGAGGGCGGCGATCGCGCCGAGCCAGAGCAAGGCCCACACCACCGCACTCCACGCCGCGCCGTACGGACCCCGCCAGGCCACGCCCAGCGCGGCCGACGCGGTGAACAGCGGCGGGTGGTACGGGGTCACCCGCGGCGCGCCGACGCGCGGCGCGGCCATGGCCACGGCATAGAAGCCGCGCCCCGCGTCGTCGGGCGCCCCGTCGATCCCCGCCGCGCGAAGGGCCGCCAGCGGTGTGGTCAGGCCGGGAAGTGCGGCCGCCGGCGCGTCGAACGACAGGCCGCGGTCCGCCGCGATGCGCACTGCCGTGGCGGCGTACCAGCCACCGTCGAGCGCGGCCGGCCAGGCCACGGCCGGCGCGAGCCGCGGCAGCAGAAGGGCGATGACGACCAGGCACGCGACATCCGCGGTCCACACGGTTCCGCCCGCCCCCGCCGGTGGGTCGTCGGCCGTCCGCGGCGCCCTCGCCCGCCACGCGGCGACGGCCAGGGCGACGGCGCCGCCGGCCGCCCACGCTAGGCGCGGCGCGAACCGCCCGGCGGCCGCAGTGCCGAGCGCGGTCCACGCCGCGGCGCACGCCGCGGCCACGAGCACGACCACGGCATCGACGAGCCACGACGGCGCCGCCTCGAAGCGCTCCGCCGTCCGGACCTCGGCGGTGGCGCGCCGGCTCACTCGCGCCGCGACTACGGCCGCGGCGTGGCGGTGGGCGTCGGGGTGGGCACGCTGTAGCGGGCGATCGTGCCGTCGACGCCGACTGCCCAGCCCTCACGGCCGTCGCTGCTGAACCAGACGGCGTTGAGGTCCTTGGTCACGCCGGTCACCGCGAACGTCTGCCAACTGGCCCCGTCCCACCGGTAGATCCCGCCCCGCTCGCCGACGGCCCAGATGTGGTCCGGCGCCACGACGTGGACGCCGAGCAGGTCGCGGCCGCTGGTGCTGGGCTTGTTGTCCATGCGCGCCCACGTCCCGTCCGGCGACCGCAGCCAGACCGTTCCGGTCGCGCCCACGGCCGCGCCGTCGCCGGACGGCCGCACGTCCAGGCTGCGCAGGGCGCCGGTCTGAGCGCCGGGCGACCAGCTGGAGCCGTTCCAGTTGTAGATGCGGGAGCCGGTGCCCCCGTTCTGGACGGCCACGGCGCTGCTCTCGGACAGCATCGCCACGTCGGCGTACTTGTGCGACGTGTTGTTCAAGTCCGAGGGCGACTGGGCCGACCAACCGGAGCCGTCGAAGTACTGGCGACTGCCGTTCGTCTTGCCGACGATCCAGCCGCGCAGGCCCTGCGGGCCGCGGAACACCCCCACGCCGCTCCAATTGTCGAGGTTGGCCGTGGTGACGATCTGCCACGACTGCCCGCTGTTGCGGGTCTGCATCAAGGTGCTCGACTGGCCGACGAAGTCACCGGCGATGTAGCCGGTGCGGTCGTCGACCATCTGCACGCTGTTCAGCATCCGGCCCGAGGGCACGGTGCTGCCGGTGAACTCGATGCCGTCCCAAACGAGCACGGTGCTGTTGGCGCCCACGAACACCACCTGGCGGGCCGACGCGCCGTGGACGCCGTTGAGGGTATTGCGCGTCACCTGACCCGTCCGGTTCATGTTCTGCCACTCGCCCGTCGCGGCGGCGGGCGGCGTGGCCGTGGCGGCGGACGGCGGCGTCGCCGTCGGCGTGGCCGTGGGCGTCGCCGTGCGGGTGGCGGTCGCCGCTCCGGTGGGCGTCGCCGTCGCTACGCCCGGGGTGCCGGGGTCGTCGGGCGTCGCGGTGTGCGCCGGCGTCGCGCTGGCGCCGGGCGCCTCGGTGGCCGTCGAGGCGACGGTCGGCGTCGCCGCCGCGGTGGTCGCGGTGGCGGTCGGCGGCGCGGCGGGCGTCGCGGTCGGGCGCGCCGTGCCCCGGGTCACCGTCGGGCGCGGCGTGGTGTACTTCGGGCAGCCGGTGCCGCGGCAATAGCGGAACATGCGTGGCAGATGGATGTAGCACCAACCGTCGTACTGGCCGGGGCGGCAGCCGCTCCCGGGTCCGGTCGGCGTTCCGTTCCCGCCGCTGGTCACCGTCCGCGTCGGCGTCGGCGACGGACCCGCCGTCGCCGGTCGGCTGGCGGTGGCGCTCGGCCCATCACGGGTCGGGGTCGGCTCGACGGTGTCGACCGGTGTGGCCGAGGCCGTCGCCGACGGCGTGAAGGTGGGCGCGGGCGTGGCGGTGGGCGGGATCGTGAACGAGAACACGCTGACGCCCGCATCATGCGTCGCGAGGTGCACGCCGTCCTCGAACGGCGCGAGGCTCACGAGGTGGCTCGAGACGAGCGACGTGTTCGAGGCGTTGTACGCGAACCAGTTCACGCCGTCGAAGACCCGGATGCCGCCGAACGGCGGGATCAGGCCGAGCCCGCGCCGGTTCATCGAGACCCAGACGTGACCGTTCTTGTCGAGGGTCAGGGCGTTGACCTCGCCCTCGTTGTCCCAGACGCGGCTCTGCCAGCCCTCGTTCGTGCAGTTGTCGAGGCTGCACCAGTTGAGCACGGCGTTCACGCCGCGGCCGTCCGTCCAGTGGAACTGGCGCGGCACGGCGTCCCATCCGCCCAGCCAGACCAGGTTGTGGGTGCGATCCGCGAGGATGGCGCTGAACGTGCCCAGGCCGTAGCCCTTGATCAGCGCCCCGCGGTCCTTCTTCCACGCCGTCCAGTCGGTGCCGTCCCAGCGCGATGCCCCGCCACCGAACTGCACCTGCGAGTACGTGCCGTCGGGCAGCTGGTTCACCTTCTTGGTCGGGAAGTGGGCCGCCCAGATGTTGCCCGTCTGTGGATCGACGTCGAGGTCGGCAATACCGTTGGAGCCGAGCTTGACGCCGCTGCCGCCTTGCGGCGGGATGTAGTGGTGGGTGAACTTGCCGGTGGCCGGGTCGTACACCGAGATCCCATCGCCCTGCGTGCTGTCCTGGTCGCCCGTACCGATCCAGACGCGGCCGCTCACGTCGACTGCCAGCGTCGCCACCATCTGATCGACGACGCCGGTGTTGTCCAGCGTCCCCGTCGGCTGGCCGTGCACGAACCACGACGTCCCATCGAACACCCCGAACCCCCCGTCCAGCCAGCACTCGGGCGGGTTGGCGCACTCGTTCGCCGGCATCCAGACGCTCTCGCGCCCGCCGACGTAGACGGCGCCATCCTTGCCGAACGCGATCTCCGATCCCTCGTTCGAGGCCGGGCCGCGATCGATCAGGTTGACGGGCGTGCCGGCGACGAGGTCGCGCTGGAGGTTCGGCTGGACGGTGATCCACGGCCCGAGGCCGGCGCTGGCCGGGCGGAATGCCGTGACGCGGTAGCGGGTCGGGTCGTCGCCGATCACGATCCAGCGGTTGGCCGGTGTGAAGATCGCGTCGAACGCCGCCTTGTCCGGCAGGTTGACCGGGATGTTCACCAAGCGCGAGCCCGCCTTGGTGTCGGCCTTGACCGTCGTCACCTCGCGGCCCGGGCCGAAGGCCCGCCACCACTGCCAGCTGCCGTCCTTCTTGCGACGCGCGACGCCGCGCGTGGCCAGGCTGAACCAGACGTCGCCCGTGGTCGGGTCCTGCTTGACGTCGGCCAGTCGATTGGAGGGCAAGCCGTTCGCCGCCGTGGTGAACGTCCGCCACGACCCGCTGTCCGGCGTGAACTCGGCGACCCCGTACCCGTCGCCCAGGCGGTCGTCGCGGGTGCCGATCACGGCCCGCGTGGCGCCCGGCTCGACGATCACGGCGCTGATCAGGGCGTTCGTGTCGCCCTCGATCTGGCCGGCGAAGGTGTAGAAGCGCCACTCGTCGTCCGAGATCCAGGGCGTCTCGGAGATCGACGAGTCCTCGAACGTGTTGTTGTGGCATAGCACGGCCAGCCCCTGGCCGACCGCCGGCCCGCTGCCATGCCCGATCCAGAGGCAGCCGTTCTCGTCGATGTCGATCGAGAAGACGTGCTTGCCGCGCAGGCCCTCGACCTTGTAGGTGCCGCCGCGGGTGACCGCGGTGTAGCGGGCCAGGCCGGTGCAGCTCTCGCGGCTGAGCCCGCGCTGGAACAGCAACAGGCCGCGGTCCAGGGTGGCGACCCACATCCGTCCATCGACGTCCGGCCGCAGCATGCTGATGGAGTCGGAGTAGCAGGTCGTCTGGGCGTTGGCGCCGCCCGTTGCGCCGGCGGTCTCCTGGCGGTACGTGATCCACTTCGCCGTGTCGAGCTTGGCGCCCGAGGTGGCCACCTTGTCGAGGTCGGTGACGGCCACGCCGCCGCCGGCCGGCACCCAGGCGTCGACGCAGTCGGCGCCCCCCTCGGGACAGAAGTGCTGCCAGACGTCGTAGCGGCGGGTGCCGACCCACAGGTTGCCGGCGGTGTCGAAGGCCAGATCGGTGATGTTCTCGCTGGGCACGGTCTTGATCGAGCTCGGCTCGCCGCTCTGGCTGGCGTGGACCTGGTAGGTCCAGGCGCCGGTCGCCGGATCGTACAGCGCCAGGCCGCCCGCGGTGAACGCGCCGTTGTCGCTGCGGCGGGGATGCTTGAGCTGGGGATTCCACTCCTGCGCGAAGCCGACCCACAGCTTGCCGTCGGCCGGGCGACGCAGGACCGCGGTCACGACCCGCCCCGGCATCCCCTCGGGCGCGCCGGCCGCCGGCACGATGACGTCGAAGCGGTCGACCGAAGCGTAGAAGCGCACGAGCCCGCCGGCGGTGGCCAGCCAGTACGAGCCGTCGCCCACCGGCTCGATGTCGTAGATGACGTTGGACGGCAGGCCGTCCTGCGGATAGAGGTACTGCCGGTAGCCGCCTTCGTCGAGATCCCAGCGCACCAGCCCGCCGCCGTCGGTGGCCGACCAGACCGTCCGCCCCTCCTGCAACAGCCGATGGACGCGGTCGCCGTTGGCGATCGTCTGCCATGACCCCGCGGCGAGCGGTCCGCCGCTGGTTTGATCCGTCGTGTTGCCCTGGGCCGCCGCGCGCTGCTGGCGGGTCACGCCGCCCAGCGCGGGCTCGATCGTTGCCGCGAGCGCCACGACGACGCCGAGGGCAAGGAGGCCGCGGCGAATCGGAGCGGCCAGCGTCGTCGTCCGGGGGGCTGAACGATTCAATCGGCTACCTCTCACGCAATCTGCGCGGTCCCGTGCAGGACGACGGGGCCGCGCAGGCTGCCGTTCCGGACGCGGACTCGAGCGCCAACGCGCCAGCGGCGCCATCCGCATCACGACTCGGTTGGACTATGAAGACGCACCGCGGCACCTGCGGATACGCATCCGTCCGCCGCCGACGGTGGTGGCTAGCCTACCGCATCCGCGGCGGCGCGCCAAACGCGGCGGGGCGATCCTAGAGGCCCCGCGGCGCCGCCGTCGCGCCCCGGCCGCCGACGAGCCGGCGCACCTCGCCGGCGATGCGCTGCCAGGTCAGGCCGTACTTGGCCAGGACATCGCCCGGCTTGCCGCTCTCGGCGTAGGTGTCGTCGATGCCGACGAAGCCCATCGGGCACGGCTGGTGGGCGACGACGGCGCGGGCGACGGCGCTGCCGAGGCCGCCGGCCAGCAGGTGCTCCTCGGCGGTGACGATCGCCCCGGTCTCGCGCGCGGCGGCGACGACGGCGTCGACGTCGAGCGGCGCGATCGTGTGCACGTCGAGGACGCGCACTGCGATCCCTTCGGCCGCGAGGGCATGGGCCGCCTCGAGCGCCATGGCGACCATGATGCCGCAGGCCATCACGGTGGCGTCGGAGCCGTCGCGGAGCTGCGACGCGCGCCCGATCGCCAGCGCGTGGCCGTCGGCGTAGATCGTCGGCACCCGGGGCCGCCCGGTGCGCATGTAGGCCGGGCCCGGCCGCTCGATCATCTGGGCGGTCAGCGTGCGCGCGGCGGCCGCGTCGGCCGGACACAGCACCGTCATGCCTGGGATCGCCGTCATCAGCGCGATGTCCTCGATGCCCATCTGGCTCGGGCCGTCGTCGCCGATCGAGATCCCGGCGTGGCTGCCGACGAGCTTGACGTCGGCGCCGGTGAAGCCAACGCCCATGCGGATCTGGTCGAACGCATTCGCGGTCAGGAACGCCGCGAAGCTGGCGGTCACCGCCACGTGGCCGCTCGCCGCCAGGCCGGCCGCGATCGAGACCATGTTGCTCTCGGCGATGCCGACCTGGAAGAACCGCTCGGGGAACGCCTGGCCGAACACCTCGGTGCGGGTCGAGTTGCCGACGTCGCCGTCGACGACGACGAGGTCGCTCCGGCGCGCGCCGGCGTCGCGCAGCGCGTCGCCGAAGGCGTTGCGGGTGGGCTCGCCCAGCGGCAGACCGATCGTGGCGCCGATCTCCATCCTAGCCCTCCGCGCTCGCGCCGGCCGGCATCGGCGCCGACAGGATCTCGGCGATCGCGCGCTCCGCCTCGTCGGGCTTGAGCGGGACGCCGTGGAACTTGTTGCCCGGGTCGTCGAGCATCTGGCGGACACCGTGGCCCTTCTGGGTGGCGGCGACGATCACCGTCGGCTGGCCGCTGCGCTCGCCGGCGGCGTCGAGCGCGCCGAGTACGGACGGCCAGTCGTGGCCGTCGATCTCGCGCACGCGCCAGCCGAAAGCCGACCACTTGGCCGCGAGCGGCCCGGTGGGCATCACGGCGTCGGCATCGCCCATCTGCTGGTAGCCGTTGCGGTCGACGATCGCCACCAAGCCGTCGAGGCCGTACTTGGCCGCCGCCATCGCCGCCTCCCACACCTGCCCCTCGTCGAGCTCGCCGTCGCCCAGCAGCACCCAGACACGTCGGTCGCTGTCGGCCAGCCGGCCCGCCAGGGCCATCCCGACGCCGATCGACAGACCCTGGCCGAGCGAGCCCGTCGACGCCTCGACGAGCGGCACGCGGCGCATGTTCGGGTGCCCTTCGAGCCGGCTGCCGATCGTCCGCAGCGCCATCAGCTCGTCCCACGGCAGCACCCCGGCCTCGGCCAGCGCGGCGTACAGGATCGGGGCGGCGTGCCCTTTGGACAGGACGAAGCGGTCGCGGTCGGGCGCGCTGGGCCGGGCGGGGTCGATGCGCAGCACGCCGCCGAAGTAGAGCGCTGTGAGCAGGTGCGAGCAGCTCAAGCAGGTCGACGGATGGCCGCTGGCGGCGGCGGTCGTCATCCGGATGCTGGCCACGGCCAGCTTGCGCCGGATCGCCTCGAGGGCGGGGATGCGCGGATCGGCGGGTCGGTCGGTCGCCATGGCGGGCGTGGGCTCCGAGGCGGGGGCGGAAGGCCGGGCGGTCGATCGAGGGCTCAGGCGTTGGCGATCAGCTCGCCGTAGGCTTCGGGGGTCAGGAGCGCGTCGAGCTCGGCGGCGTCGCCGGGCTCGAGGACGAGCATCCAGCCCTCACCGTACGGATCGGCGTTGACGACCTCGGGCGCGTCGGCCAGCGCGGCGTTGACGGCGACGACGGTGCCCGTCAGCGGGCTGTAGAGGTCGCTGGCCGCCTTGACGCTCTCGACGACGCCGAACGGCTGCATCGCCGCCAGCTTGGCCCCCACCTTGGGCAGCTCGACATAGACCACGTCGCCGAGCTGGGCCTGGGCGAAGTCGGTGATGCCGACGCGCACGCGGCCGTCCTCGACGGCTTGAACCCACTCGTGCTCGGCGGTGTAGCGCAGATCGGACGGGACGGACATGGCGATTCCCCTGCGATGCGGAGCGGCCGGTCGGCCGCCGCGACGGCTAGATGTGCAGCGGCAGGCCGACGACGCCCAGCGCGGCCTCGTGGATCGACTCGGACAGCGTCGGGTGGGCGTGGACCGTGGCCGCCAGGTCGTCGGCCGTCAGCTCGGCCGTGCGGGCCAGGACGAGCTCGTGGATCAGCTCGGTCGCGTCGGGGCCGACGATCGTCGCGCCGAGGATCTCGCCGTACTTGGCGTCGGACACGATCTTGACCCAGCCGTCGTACTCGGCGATCGCCACCGCCTTGCCGATGCCGATGAACGGGAACTTCGACACCTTGACGTCGCGGCCGGCCTCGCGCGCCTTGGCCTCGGTCAGGCCGATGGACGCCACCTGCGGCTGGCAGTAGGTGCAGTTGGGGATGAAGGTGGCGTCGATCGGATGCACGGACTGGCCGGCCAGCATCTCGACCACCTGGACGCCCTCGTGGCTGGCCTTGTGGGCCAGCATCGGCGGCCCGGCCACGTCGCCGATGGCGAAGATGTGGGGCACGCTGCTGCGCAGCTCGGCGTCGACCTTCACGAAGCCGCGGTCGGTGGCCACCCCCAGCGCCTCGAGGCCGAGGCCCTCGGTGTTCGGCACGCGGCCGATGGCGACCAGGACCTGGTCGCCCTCGAGGACCTCGGACGGGCCGCCGCCCACCGGCGAGACCGTGAGGCGCACGCCGTCGGCGCCCGTCTCGACCGCCTCGACCTTCGTGGCCGTGCGGATCCGCACCCCGCGCTTGCTGAACTGCTTGGCGACGAGCTCCGACGCCTCGGCGTCCTCGAGCGGCAGCACGCGGTCGAGCATCTCGATGACCGTGACCTCGGCGCCGTAGGCGTGGTAGACGTAGGCGAACTCCATGCCCACGGCGCCGGCGCCCATGACGAGCAACCGCTGCGGCACCTGCGCCAGCTGAACGGCGTGGCGGCTGGTCAGGATCCGCTCGCCGTCGGCGGTCATACCGGGGAGCAGGCGCGAGCGCGAGCCGGTGGCGACGATGACATGGGCGGCGTGGAGCACCGTCTCGCCCGACGCGCCGCTGACGACCACGGTGTGGGCGTCGCGGAGCGTGGCGCTGCCGATGACGACGTCGGTGCCGGCCTTGCGCAGCAGCCCCTCGACGCCGCGGTTCATCCGCTTGACGACGCCGCGCGAGCGATCCACCGCCTTGGCCCAGTCGAGCGTGATCGACCCGAGACCGATGCCGAAGCTCTCGGCCCTATCCTGGACGAAGTGCACCATCTCGGCGTTCTTGAGCAGCGCCTTCGTTGGGATGCAGCCCCAGTTCAGGCAGACGCCGCCCAGGTTCGGGTCGCGGTCGATGACCACGGCCTTGAGGCCGAGCTGGCCGGCGCGGATGCCGGCCACGTAGCCGCCCGGCCCGGCCCCGATGATCGCGACGTCATACGACAGCGGTTCCGACACCCTTCGCCTCCCGGATCAGACGAGCATCCCCAACGGGTGCTCGAGCAGCTGCTTGAGCGTGACGAGAAACGCGGCGGCCGCGGCGCCGTCGACGACGCGGTGGTCGGCCGACAGCGTGACCTTCATGACCTGGCGGACGGCGACGGCGCCGTCGACGACGACCGCGGTCGGCGTCGAGGCGCCGACGGCCAGGATGCAGGCTTCGGGCGGGTTCAGGATCGCGGTGAAGCTCTCGACGCCGTACATCCCGAGGTTGGAGACCGTGAACGTCGACGCCACGGCCATGTCGTCGGCCGTCAGCTTGCCTTCACGCGCCCGCGACGCCTTGCCGGCGAGGTCGGCGCCGAGGTCGGCCAGCGGGCGAACGTCGGCGTCGGCGGCGACGACGGTGATCAGACCGTCGTCGAGGGCGACAGCGACGCCGACGTGGACGCGCTCGTGCCGCACCCGAGCGCCGTCGTCCCAGCTCACGTTGAGCAGCGGGTGTTGGCGCAGGGCCCGCGCGCACGCCTTGACCACCAGGTCGTTGACGCTCACCTTGCCCGCGCCGGCGGTCGCGAGATGGTCGTTGATCTGGGCGCGCAGCGCGAGCACGGCGTCCATCTCGATCGCCATCGTGACGAAGATGTGGGGGGCTGTCTGCCAGCTCTGCGACAGCCGCTGCGCGATCGTGGTGCGGATGCGCGACAGCGGCTCGCGCGCCGCGGCGGGCGCCGCCGACGGGGCGGCCGCGCCGGCCACGGCGGACGCCGGCGTCGCGGCCGCCGCGAGCACGTCGTCGCGCGTGATGCGCCCGCCGGGCCCGGTGCCGGCCACCTGCGCCAGGTCGACGGCGCGGTCGGCGGCGATGCGGCGCGCCAGCGGCGAGACCCGGCGGCGGCCATCGACCGCCGCGGCGGGGGACGGCGCGGGGGTCGACGGCGCCACGGGGGCGGACGCGGCGACCGCGGGCGCGACGGGCGCGGCCATCGTGGGCGGCGGAGCCTCGGCCGGCGCCTCGGCAGGGGGCGCGGTCGGTGGCGTCGGCGGCGGTACGGCGGCCGGGAGGTCGACCGCCTCGTCCGGGCCGGCGATGATCGCGATGGGCACGCCGACCGCCACGGTGGTGCCGGCGTCGACGAGGATCTTGCGCAGCACGCCGGCGTCGAATGCCTCGATCTCGATGTTGACCTTGCCGGTCTCGATCTCGGCCAGGATGTCGCCCTTGGCGACGGGATCGCCTTCGGCCTTGCGCCATGCCAGGACCGTGCCCTCGGTCATGTCGTAGCCCATCTTCGGCATCGTGACTTCTGCGGCCACCGGTCGGCTCCTTGGGCGCGGCTAGCGGACGATGCCGTGGGCCCGCAGCGCCGCGATCACGGCGTCGGCCGACGGCCAGGCCGCGCGCTCGAGGTTGGCGGCGTAGGGCATCGGCGCCTCGGCGCCGCCGACGCGGATCACCGGCGCGTCGAGGTGGTCGAAGGCGTCGAGCTGGACGCGCGCCGCCACCTCGGCCCCGACGCCGTAGCTCAGCCACGGCTCTTCCACGATGCAGACCCGGTTCGTCTTCTTGACGCTCTCGACGACGGTGGCGTGGTCGAGCGGCCGGAGCCAGCGGAGGTTGATGACCTCGGCCTCGAGCCCGTACTCCTTGGCCAGCCGCTCGGCCGCCTCGAGCGCGATCACCAGGCCGCGCGAGTAGCCGACGAGGGTGACGCCGCCGGCGGCGCCCGCGCGCTCGACGTGCGCCTTGCCCACCGGCAGCGTGTACGGCGTCGTCGGCACGGCGCCCTTCGTGCGGTACAGTAGCTGGTGCTCGTTGAAGAACACCGGGTCCTCGAGCTGCAGCGCCATCGCCAGCATGCCCTTGGCGTCGTACGGCGTGGCCGGCGCGGCCACGGTCAGGCCCGGCACGGCGGCGAACATGGCGTCGAAGTGCTGCGAGTGGGTGGCGGCCAGGCGGGTGCCGCCGGCGTTGGCGCGGAAGACGACCGGCGCGTGGCACTGGTCGCCGAACATCGACCGCACCTTGGCGGCGTGGTTGATGATCGCGTCCGACGCCAACAGCGCGAAGTTGACCGTCATGAACTCGGCCAGCGGCCGCAATCCGGCCATGGCGGCGCCGGTGGCGATGCCGCCGATCGCGCCCTCGGCGATGGGCGTGTCCCGCACCCGGTCCTGGCCGAACTTCGCCGGCAGGCCGCGCGTCACGCCGTAGGCGCTGCCGTAGTGGTCGATGTCCTCGCCCATGACGAACGCGGTCGGCGTCGCTGCCAGCCAGTCGTCGATGGCCGCATTGAGCGCCTCGCTCATCGACAGCTCGGCCATCGGCGCGTCGGCCGGCGGGGGCGCGGCGGGCGGCGGCGGCGCGGTGATGAAGGCCATCAGGTCGGACAGCGGCGGCTCCGGGCTGGCGTGGGCGAACGCGACGGCGTCGGCGACGGTCCGCTCGTTGCGCGCCACCATCGCGGCGAACTCGTCCTCGGTCAGGTGGTCCGCGTCGAGCAGTGACTGCTTGAGACGCTCGATGGCGTCCTGGCTCCGCCAGCGCTCGATCTCGTCCTTGCTGCGGTAGAGGTCGGGGTCGGCCATGGAGTGGGCGCGGTAGCGGTACGTCATGACTTCCAGCAGCTGCGGCTCGCGCTCGGTGCGGGCGCGCGCCGCGGCGGCCGATGCGGCGGCGTGCACCGCCAGCACGTCCATGCCGTCGCACGTCTCGGAGCGGATGCCGAGCCCGCGCCCCTTCTCGGCCATGCTCTGGATGGCAGAGTGGAACGCGACCGGCGTGCCCATGGCGTAGAGGTTGTTCTCGACGACGAACACGACCGGGATGTTCCAGAGCTTGGCGAAGTTCATCGACTCGTAGAAGTAGCCGATGTTCGTCGAGCCCTCGCCCAGGAAGCAGACGCCGATCGTATCGACGTCTTCGCCCAAGACCGTGCGCCGATACTCCGTGGCGTACTGGTAGCCTACCGCCACGGGCAGCTGCCCGCCGACGATGGCCCAGCCGCCGAGGTAGTTGTGCTCGGCCGAGTAGAAGTGCATCGAGCCGCCGCGGCCCTTGCAGACGCCATCGACCTTGCCGAAGAGCTCGGCCATCAGCGCGTTCGGCGCAACGCCGCGCGCCAGGGCGTGGCCGTGGTCACGGTAGTTGCCCATCGCGAAGTCGTCGGGCCGGATCGCCGACAGGACCCCCACCCCCGAGGCCTCGCAGCCGTTGTAGAGATGGAGAAAGCCGGCGATGTTGCCGCGGGTGTACTCGCGCGCCGCGGCGTCTTCGAAGGTCCGGATGAGGTGCATGAGCGCGAGCATGTCGCGCTGCGCGGCGATCGACACGCCCGCGTCCGCCGCCGCGCCGCCCGCCTTGGCCGCGCCGCCGCGACGGCTGCCGTTGGCGCGCTGGGCGCCGGTCGCGCGCGTGGGCTTCGTCGTCGCCATGATCGGGTCTCCTGCGCGGCTGGAGCGAGGTCGGCGCGCCGCACAAGGCCGCGGCGGCGTCGGGCGACATCGGGCGTGGCGATGATACGGGAGCCGGGGCGGGGGGGTCAAGGGATTTGGCGGCGGACGAGGACGGCGCGGCGCGCGCCGGCGGACGCGGCGCCCGCCGCGCGCCCCGACGCCCCCGCTCGCCCCGCGTCTGCACCCGTGGCACCATCCCGCGGCGACGTCTGCGACCCGCCACGAGCGCCCGAGGAGCCCGCGATGACCGTCCCGCCCACCGTCCGCGCCGGCCACGCCGTGGCCGCCATCGCCCTGCCGCTCCTCGCCGCCATCGCCCTCGTCGCCGTCGCGCCCCGTCGCGGCGGCGCGCCGGCGGCGGCGGCGGACGCGGCGGCGCCGGCGGCCCTCGATCCGTTCGCCCCGGCGCCGGCGTTCACGCTGCCCACGGCGGCCGGGCCGGTGGCGTTCGGCGGGCCGAGCGACCACAGCACCGTGTTCCTGTCCAACAACCCGCTCGGCAGCACGGCGCCGGCGCTGTGGGGGGGTGATGTCGGCAAGCTGATGGCCGGCTCGCCGCCGGACGCGCGTTATGTCATCCTGTCGTACGCCGACGCGCAGAGCGGCGTCGACGCCGACCTCGCCGCCTGGCAGGCGCGGGTCGAGACGGCGCTCGCCGCGCGGCCGCCGTCCGAGGATCCGGCGGTCTGGCGGTCGCGGTTCACGTACGTCACGGCGAACCCGCTGACCGTGGCCGGCGCCGCCCCGACCGTGCTTCGCGCCTGGGGCGAGACGGCCGCCGCCGTGCACGTCGGGCCGGCCGACGCCGTCAGCGACGCGTTCGCCGTCGACGCCTTCGGGGTCACCGACACGGGCTGGGCCACGCCGCTGACGACGACGGTCCGCTACCGCCTGACCGACTGGGGCGGCGACCGGCTGGCGTGCGCCGGCAGCCGGCCGGCGCGCCCGGTGACCGGCACGATGGTCCTGATCCAGCGCGGCACCTGCCCGCTCGTCGACAAGATCGGCAGCGCCGCGTCCGCCGGCGCGGCGGGGGTGCTGATGTACAGCGTCGGCCGGCCGAAGCTGCGGCTTCCGAACACCTGCGGCCCGTGCCCGGCGATGCACGTCGCGATGATCGACGAGGCGCCGGGCGCCGCCATCGCCGCGCGGTTCGACTCAGACCCCACCGCGGCGCTGGAGGCGACGCTCACCCCCAAGCCGCTCGGAGTCGACGCGTTCGCGATCGACCGCCAGGGCCGGATGCGCGAGTTCGGGTCGATCCCGTTCGGCTTCAACGCCGACCTCGGCGCCGACGCCCTCGACCCGCTGCATTCGGTGGCCCTCGAAGCCCAGCTCTACCACCACGAGGCCGAGCGCGACGCCCGCCTCGCCGCCCAGGACGCCGCCGGCAACACGACGGTCGTGACGGTGTGGGAGGACGCGTGGATGGCCGACCCGCACTGGGCGGGCGTCCGCTTCCCCGCCGACGTCGTGCTGCCGGACGCGGCGACGATGCGCCGTTATGACAAGCTCGAGATCGACCTCGAGCTGAAGTGCGACGGCGGCAACCGCAAGGGACGCTGTCCGGCCTGGGACTACCTGGTCAACATGTACCTCTGCGACGCCGGTCAGCCGGACCGCTGCGCCACCGAGTTCGGGCGCTGGGTGACGCCCTACTCGAGCGGCGGCCGCTGGGTCATGGACGCCACGCCGCTGCTGGCCCTGATCGCCGAGGGCGGCCCGCGCCGGTTCGCGTTCGCCACGATCCAGCGCTACCAGGTGACGGTGCGGCTGCGCCTGACCGACACGGGCGCCGCCGAAGCGCCCAAGGCCGCCGTGCCGCTCGTCGGCGGCGGCGCGTTCGCCCGCGACTACAACCGCGGCCGGCGCCCGCTCACGTTCGACGCCCCAGCCTGGGCCACGCGCGTCGAGGTCGCGGCGATCGTCTCGGGCCACGGCTGGGGACGCGACATGGCCAACTGCGCCGAGTTCTGCAACCACACCCACCACTTCCGGGTGAACGACGGGCCGGCGCACATCAAGGCCCACCCCGAGACCGACGACATCGTGGGCTGCGTGCGGCAGGTTCCGCAGGGCGTGACGCCCAACCAAGCCGGCACCTGGGTGTACGGCCGCGGCGGCTGGTGCCCCGGACAGGACGTCCCGCCGTGGCGCGCCGACATCACCGCCGACGTCCGGCCGGGCGCGCCGAACCACATCCGCTACCGCGGCCTGTTCCGCAAGGCGGGTGAGACCGACCTCTCGGGCGCCAGCGACGTCGAGTACGTGGCCCAAGCCAACCCGGACGCCGCCGACAGCGGCTTCGACGCCCGCATCGACCTGACGAGCTGGCTCGTCTTCTACGGACCGAAGTCGCTCGCGATCGACCCGGCCTCGGTGCCGTGGCCGCGCATGGCGCGCGCCTGGCTGCCGGCGCTGTTCGTCGGGGTGCCGGCCGGGTCCAGCGACTAGCCGTCGACGGGGCGCGCCGCGCGCGGCGGCGGGCGCGGCGGCCCGGCGGGATGGCGCGGCGGGCGCGGGCTACGCCGCGTCGATAAGCGCCCGGATGCGCGCGCGGGTGGCCGGGTCGGCGACGCCCGCCTCGCGGTCGCCGACGCACAGGCTGTAGACGCCGGCCGCGTCGCCCGTCGCGCGCACCTCGAGGCGGTAGTCGCCCGGCGCGAGCTCGGGGCTGAGCGCAGCGGCCAGCCGGTAGTCGACGCCCGCGATCGTGAGCGGCGTGTCGCCGGCCCCCGGCAGGCTGCGGCCGTCGTCGTCGGGCCGCGGCCCGCGCAGCACGACGTCGGCGCGGAAGCCGGCGTCGTAGGCGTGGGCCGGGAGCAACAGGATCAGGCGACCGGTGCAGTCGGCGGCGACGCGGAAGGCGTAGTGGTCGCTGCCCCCCGGCGCCAGGCGCGCGTAGAACGCCTGGGCCAGCGTGACGTCGTCGATGGCGCGCGGCGTCGAGGGCTTCGGGCTGCCGTCGTGGAGGATCGCCAGGTGCGCGAACGCCAGCCGGCGGACGGCCAGGGCCCAGATCGCCAGCCCGAAGGCGGCGCCGGGGGAGAGGGCGCGGCGGAGGTTCATGGGGGGGCCTCCTGACGGCCAAGTGCGATTCGGTTCGCCGAACACCGCCGCGCGGCGCCCGGCCCATCCGGTCAGCCGACGATCGCCAGATCGGGATCGGGGTTGAACGTCCGCTCGACCGGCCGCGACAGGTTCAGCACCGAGATGCGCCCCGCGAGGTCGGCCGCGATCTGGCGGATCGCCGCCGCCGCCGGCGACGCGGGCGCGCCGACGACGATCGGGACGCCGCCGTCGCCGCCCAGCCGGACCGCCGGGTCGATCGGGATCGTGCCGAGGAACGGCACGCCCATCCGCTCGGCCACCTCGCGGCCACCGCCGGCGCCGAAGATGTCGTAGCGGGCGCCGGTGTCCGGGGCGACGAAGCCGCTCATGTTCTCGACCACGCCCAGCACCGGCACGTCGATCTGCTCGAGCTGGAACATCGCAATGCTCTTGACGACGTCGTGCTGGCTCACCGCCTGCGGCGTGCTGACGATAACCGCGCCCGTCAGCGGCATGGCCTGCGTCAGCGACAGCTGGACGTCGCCGGTGCCCGGCGGCAGGTCGATGATCAGGTAATCGAGGTCGCCCCAGTCGACGTCGCCCAGGAACTGCCGCAGCGCGCCGTGGAGCATCGGTCCCCGCCAGACCAGCGGCGTCGCCTCGTCGACCAGGAAGCCGATCGAGATCATCTTCACACCGTGGGCCTCGATCGGCTCGATGCGCTTGCCGTCGCGCGACACCGGGCGGGCGTCGCGCTTGCCCATCATCATCGGCACGTTGGGCCCGTACACGTCGGCGTCGAGCAAGCCGACGGTGGCGCCCTGCTGCGCCAGCGACACCGCCAGGTTCACTGCCACGGTGCTCTTGCCGACGCCGCCCTTGCCGCTGCCGACCGCGATGGCGTTGCGCACCGGCACCGCCACGCGGCTCGAGAGCCGGCTGTCGCGCGGCACCTGGGCGTCCCAGGCGATCCGAACCGTCTCGACGGCCGGGATGTCGCGCTTGAGGGCGTTCTCGCAGTCGGCGGCGATGACGTTCTTGAGCGGGCACGCCGGCGTCGTGAGCACGACGGTGAACGCCACCGTGCCGCCGTCGATCGCGATGTCGCGGATCATGCCCAAGCTGACGAGGTCGCGGTGCAACTCGGGGTCGTGAACCGTCGACAGCGCGGCGATGACGGCCGCCTCGGTGATGGCGGGGGACTTCGAGCCGAGACCGAACATGGGACGCTCCGCGGGTCGGGCACGCTGCGCCGGGCCGGTCGCCCCAGCCGGGCGACCGGCCCGAATTGTAGTCACGCCGGTCAGCGAAAACCAGGCGCTATGGCGCCGGCGCCAGCGCCACGTTCGCCATCTTGAGGAAGAACGTGCCCTCCGACACCGACAGCAGCCCGGTCAGCTGCACCGTGCAGAACGACTCGGGGCAGCTGTTGGCCAGGAAGTCCTTGGCCGCCTGGTCGAGGCCGCCGCTGTCGAAGAAGACGTCGACCGGCAGCCCGTCGGGCGACTTGAGGTCGTTGCCGCCCTCGTCGACGACGCGGCAGGCGTAGCTGCCATCGCTGCCCGGCTTCGTCAGCAGCGAGCAGCGGCCGAGCGTGACGGTCGTGCCGGACAGCGAGGCGGCCTGGGCGATGAAGTCGGCGCCGGACAAAGGCGCCGACGCGTCGGCGGGCGCGTCGGCCGGCGGCGCGACGGTCGCCACCTCGACGGGCGCCATCGTCGGCGCCTCGACGGCGGCGCCGCCGGCCGTCGTCGGGGCGGAAGCGCCCTCGTCAGCGGTCGGGGCCCCTCTGCCGCAGCCCGCGGCGCCAAGCGACATCAGGAGTCCGGCGATCAGCACGAAACGCGACGACATGTCTGCCTCCAGCGGGGGGGGTGAGCGCGCGGCGCGGCGTCGACGCCTGGACTGGCGGCGACCGGTGCGCGCCGCGATTGTACGGCGCGGTCGACCGCTCGGGCCAACCGCGGCGCGCCGCTCGTCGGCGCCGGCCGCGCCACGCTGCGCGGCGCGGTCACACCGACGGGCGATCCGGCGTATGCTGTGGGGCGCCGGACCCACGCCCCCCGGAGGATCTCGTGGACGCACCGAGTCTTCGTGCGACGTCGATCGACCCGTTCGCCCCGCCGCATCGCCCGACGCCCGCCCGCGCCCGCGGCGCCGCGCTGTGGGCGGCCGCCGTGGCCGTGGCGGCCGCCGTCGGCCTGCGAGCGGCAGACCGCACCGGCGCGCAGGCGCAAGACACGCCGCCCGCGGCGGCGCTCCACGTCGGCGCCGCGGCGGTGCCGGGGCGGCTGGGCACGCACGTTTGGGGCGGCCGCGCCGTCGACTACCGGGGGATCATGACCCCGCGCCGCCCGTTCACGGCCGCCGCCGGCAGCGTCGCCACGCTCGACATCGCGGGCGTGAGCGACGCGCCCGTGGGCCTCGCCGCCCAGTGGTACGACGTGTCGGGCCTGGCCCCGGACGCGGCCGAGGACGACTGGGCGGCCTGGCGTCCGGTCGGCAGCCCCGTGCCGGCCGCCGGCGTGGGCGCGGCGCTGCGCCAGCCCGTGCGGCTGCCGCTAGGCGAGGGTCGCTGGCTGCTGCACGTCGTCGGCGTCTGGGACGGCGACGGACGCGGCGATGTCGGCTGGGGATGGCTCGTCGACGTCACGCCGTCGGACGAAGGACCCGAGCGGACGTACCATGGCACGTACCGCGCCGGCTTCGAGGTGTCGTCCTTCATCAGCGGCACCGCGTCGTGCGGCGGCGACGACGCCTGGTGGCTGAGCGCCGATGCGGCGACCGGCTTCGACGAACGCTACCGGGCCGCGATCGCGGCCCAAAGCGGCATGCCGGCCGGCTACACGGACTACGCGCCCGTCGAGACGACGATCCGAGCGCGTCTCTCGCCGCCCGGTCGCTATGGCCATTTGGGCGCGTACCGCCACGCGATCACGGTGACCGCGGTCCTGGCGGTGTCCCCGACGCTGCGCTGCGGCATGGACAAGCCCGACCCGGCGCTCGCGCGCCCGTGGTACGACTTCGTCTGCGGCGCGGCGGGCGGCTTCGACCGCCGGCTGCGCTTCACGCTCGTGAACCGCGGCAGCCAGCCCGTGACGCGCACGGTGCGGATCGTGGCCCGCGACGCCGCCGGCCGGGAGGTCGATCGCTTCGACCACGTCGGCGCGCTCGCACCCGCCGCCGAGGCGACCGTCGAGCGCGTCTGGACGCGGCCGCAGCCGGCGGCCGACCCGGCGTCGCTCGAGCTCGACGGCGTGCCGCGCGACGACGACCGCTACGTCACGAACAACCGCATCGCCGTCCCGCTGGTGACGATGACGCCGCCGTGGTGCCCGACCGCGTCGCCGACGCCCACCCTCGACCCGAACGCCAGCGCGACGCCGAGCGCGACCGCCGCCACACCGGAGCCGCCCGCTCGGCCGATCTACCTGCCGGCGCTCATCCGCTAGCGGCGTCGGCGCGCGATGCCGCCAGCGCCTCGGCCAGGACCTCGGCCACGTCGCGCACCTGGATGCCGTCGGCCGCGGCGCCGACGGTGCCGCGCGCGCTGTCGAGCATCGTCAGGCAGTAGGGGCAGGCGACGGCGACCCGGTCGGCGCCGCTGGCGACGACCTCCTCGAGTCGGATCACGTTGACGCCCTTCTGGGCGAAGCCCTCGAACCACATCTGGCCGCCGCCGCCGCCGCAGCACAGGCCGGCGTCGCGGGCGCGCGGCAACTCGACGACGTCGACGCCGGCGGCGGCCAGCGAGGCGCGCGGGGCGTCATACTCGCCGTTGTAGCGGCCGAGGTAGCAGCTGTCGTGGAACGCGATGCGCTGCCGCGCCGCGGCCGGGATGACCAGTCGACCGGCGTCGATCAGCTCGGCGAGGAGCTGGGAGTGGTGGATGACGTCGAAATCGCCCTCGAACTGCGGGAACTCGTTGCGGATCGTGTTGAAGCAGTGCGGACAGTGGCAGACCACGCGGTCGAACGTGTAGCGCTTCATGGCCGCCACGTTGGCCTGGGTGGCCGTCTGGTAAAGGTACTCCTCGCCCAGCCGGCGCGCGCTCTCGCAGGTGCAGCTCTCGTCGGCCATGATCGCGAACCGCACGCCCGCGGCGTGGAGGAGCTGGGCGACGCTCTGGCTGATCCGCTGGTTGCGCTTGTCGTAGCTGCCGGAGCAGCCGACCCAGTACAACACGTCGTAGTGCTCGCCCGGCTGGGCGATCGGCACCGGCACGCCGGCGCCCGCCGTCCACTTCGTGCGGTCCTCGGGCGCGTAGCCCCACGGGTTGCCGGCCGTGGACATGTTGCGCGCCGTGACCGACGTCGTGCCCGGCAGCGCGCCCTCGGACAGCGTGAGGTAGCGGCGAAGGTCGACGATGTCGTCGACGATCTCGATCGAGGCCGGGCAGACCTCGACGCATGCCATGCAGGTGGTGCAGCTGAACACCGCTTCGGCCGACACGATCCGCCCATCGCCGACGACGATCGGCGCCTCGGCCGCCGGCAGGACCGGCGCGTCGAGCTCGGCGCGCAGCGCGTCGCCCAGCGAGGCGATGACGGCCTTCGGGTTGAGCGGCGCGCCGGAGAGGAACGCCGGACAGACCGTCTCGCACCGGCCGCACCGGACGCAGGCGTCGAAGCCCAGCCGCTGCTTCCAGCTGAACTCCTCGAGCTTGCCGACGCCGAAGAACTCCGCCGTCTCGAGGTCGATCGGCTGCAGCGCGGCGCCGGCGGCGATGCCGATGCCCACCGGCCGCATCACGAGGTTGGCCGAGGTCGTGAACATGTGGACGGCGTTCGAGTATGGGATCAGCGCGATGAAGCCCAGCGAGACGATCGCGTGGAGCAGCCACATCCAAAGGTGCGCCGACGTGGCCAGCCGCACGCCTTCGCCGCCCAGGCCCAGCGCCACGAACGCCTGCGACAGCCCGTAGCCCGCCCACGACCACACCCCGTGCGGCACCGGCGCGAAGGTCAGCCGCAGCCCCTCGACGACGAAGCCGGTGACGTCGATCACGAGGAGGCCCCACAACACGAAGTCCCATTGCGCCAAGATGTGGTGCGGCCCGACGGCATAGCGCCGCACCATGGCCACGACGAGGCCGATCAGCAGCGCGACGCCGGCGGCGTCGAGCACCGCCTCGTAGAACAGGTAGAAGCCGCCGCGCAGGAAGCGCCCGCTCCACAGCAGCCAGAAGACGTCGTAGTCGACGGTGGCCAGCACGGTGCCGATGAACAGCAGGCCGAAGCCGTAGAACAGGCCGCTGTGGAACACCGCCGGCAGCCGCCGCCGCACCGTCCGGCGCTGGCCGAGGACGTCGGCGACGAACAGCCGCCAGCGCGCCGCGGCGTGGCCGACGTTGCGCGCCGGCGCCGGCTGGCCGGCTCGCCAGAGCCGGTAGTGCCGCCAGATGCCGTAGGCGAAGATCGCCAGGGCCAGCGCGCTGCCGACGTAGAGGAAGACCTCGGCCCAGTGCGGCACGTTGCAGTAGGTCGGACGCAGCGGCCCGCTCGGCTGGCTGCAGACGACGTCGAGGCCGGTGGCCGAGCCCTCGGGCGTCATGGCGCGCTCCCCGGTGGCGCCGCCGGCACGGCCACGGTTGGGATCAGGCCGGGCCCGGCCGTGGCGGGCGGCGCGGCCTCGGGCGCCGCCGGCGCCCGCACCGGTACGTCGGGCGCCCGCCGATCGAACGCGTCGGCGGCGCGCGCGGCGCCCACCAGGCCGCCGCTCAGCAGCGCGGTGAGGATGCCCAGCACCGCCACCGTCAGCGCCAGCACCGGCCCGGAGCCGACCTCGATCGGGCCGTCACGGCCGGGCGCCACCATGTACATCCAGCCCAGCGGCCGCAGGTAGTAGAAGGCGCTCACGGCGCTGTTGAGCACCAGGACCGCCGCCAACCAGGTCCAGCCGCCGTCGACGGCCGCCTGGAAGATGAGCCACTTGCCCAGGAAGCCGATCGCCGGGGGCAGGCCCACAAGCGACACGAGGCACACCGTGAGCGCGGCCGCGAGCCACGGCTGGGTCGTACCCAGCCCGGCCAGATCGGCCAGGGCGGGCCGATCGTCGCCCGCGCCGGGCGGATCCGGTGCGTCGCCCGCCACGCGGCCCACGACCGACAGGACGCCGAACGCGCCCAGCTTGGCCAGCCCGTAGGCCAGCAGGTAGTACAGCGCCGCGGCGATGCCGCCGCTCTCGGCCACGACGACCGCGACCAGCAGGTAACCGGCGTGCGCCACCGCGCTGAACGCCAACATCCGCTTGAGGTCGGCCTGCACCAGCGCGGCGAGGTTGCCGACGACCATCGTGACGATGGCCAAGGCGGCCAGCGCCGGCTGCCAGGCCGGCGCGAAGCCGCCGAACGCGGTCCAGAGCACACGGATCAACGCCACCAGCGCCGCCGTCTTGGTGGCGGCCGCCATGAAGCCGGTGACCGGCGTCGGCGCGCCCTGGTAGACGTCGGGTGCCCAGTGGTGGAACGGGACGATCGCCAGCTTGAACCCGAGGCCGACGAGGACGAGCGCCAACCCCGCCAGCGCCGTCGCCCGCCCCGCCCCGTCGCCGGCCGCGGCCAGCGCGGCGCCGATGCCGGCCAGCTCGGTGGTCCCGGCCGCGGCGTAGCACAGCGCGGTGCCGTAGAGCAGGAAGGCGGCGGCGGCGGCGCCGAGGACGAAGTACTTGAGCGCGGCCTCGTAACCCGCCCGCTCGCCGGTGCGGAATGCGCACAGCACGTAGAGGCCGATCGAGAACGCTTCGACGCCGAGGAAGACGACGATCAGGTCGGCGGCCGAGCCGAGCAGCAGCATGCCGGCGCTGGCGAGCAGCAGGATGACCGCGTACTCGGCCCGCCGCAACCCGGCCCGAGCGGCGTAGCCGCCGCCGACGAGGATCGTGAACGCGGCGGCGAAGAGGACCAGCAGCGCGGCGAAGACGGCCAGCGCGTCCTGGACGATGAGCACCCGGCCGGCGCCGCGCGTGACCGAGGCCACGCCGGGTCCGACGCCCAGGGCCGCGAGCTGCAGCCACGCGCTGGCCGCCAGCCCCGCCAACGCCATGCCGTCGACGAGCCACGGCACGCTCCGCCGCCCGACCGCCTCGACGACGAGGATGGCCAGCGCGGCCACGACGGCCGCGGTGGCCGGCAAGGCGAGGAGCAGTTCGAGCGGGCCGTCGGCCATGGCAGCGGGACCGTCCTGGGCGGCGGGCTGCCCGTCCGGCGGCGCCGGCGGGCGAGGCCCGATCGTGCGGCGGCGATTCTAACACCCACGCCGCGGCCCTGCCAGCCGTATGGCCTAGGGCCGCGCGACGACCTCGACGAAGCTGCTCTCGGCCCGCAGCGGCACGTCGACGTAGCCGTCCTGGGCCGGCAGTGGCCGGCTGGGACAGCACCGGCCGGCGGCAAGCTCGTCGAACGGCAGCGTGGTCAGCGTGGCGGTCTCACCCGGCTCGATCGGCACCCGCAGCGACCGCGCCCGCCCGTCGGCGCTCCAGGCGATGACGTGCCTTGCCAGCGCCCGCGGCCGGTGGAACGCCAGCGCCACGACCGCCTCGTCCCGCCGCAGGATCGTACCGACGCCGTCGGTGAACCGCTGGACGGTGGGCAGCGCGTACAGGGCCGGCTTGGCGGTGCGGTCGTCGCGGATCAGCCCGCGCTGCCAGAACCCCGGCACCTGGCCGGGGAAGTCGCCCCAGGCGTACCAGTAGACGCGCGCGACGGGCGACGCGGCCAACATCTCCGGCAGCAGTTGGGTCAGGTACTGGACCTGCCGCGGCTCGAGCGCCGGGTCGCCTTGCTGGGTGAGCCGGTTCGTCTCGGTCAGCCACACCGGCACGCCCACCCTATGGCGGCGCAGCGTCGCGCTGAAGCGCCACAGCAGCTCCGGACCCGGCGGCTCGGTCGGGAAGGCGCCGCGCACGTCGGGGAACCAGTGGAAGCCGGCGTAGTCGACGTACTCGGCGCCGCCCAAGGCCAGGAATCGGTCGAGGAAGTCCATGTGAAAGCGCGCCTCGACGTCGGCGTAGGCCAGGTTGCCGAACGTGACGAGCGCCGTCGGGTCGGCGGCGCGGATCGCGTCGTGGGCGATGCGCAGGAACTCGACGTAGGCCTCGACACGGTCGCCCCAGCAGCCGCCGGTCTGATGCGCCGGCTCGCCGCCGCCCCAGTCGGGCGGCCGGGCGTGGTCGCGCTCGTGGAGTGTCGTCTTGCCGTCGACCTCGTTGCCGATCTCCCAGGCCACGACGCGGTAGGGCGCGTCCCGGTAGCGCGCCGCGGCGGCGCCGATGAACGACCGCCACTCCTCGGCCATCGCCGGCGAGGTGAAGCCGTAGCCGCAGCTGTAGACCATCGCCCAGCGCGGGTACGCCACCACGGTGACGACGACGTCGCGGCCATCGGCCGAGTAGGCCGCCAGCCGGGCGTCGTACCCGGACCAGTCGAACCGGTCCGGCGTGGTGTCGATCGGCTCGACGTCGCGCCAGTACAAGTTCGTGCGGACGCTGCCGATCCCGGCGGCCGACAGCCGCGGCGGCTCGATCGAGACGTCGAGGGCGTGCTCGTTCGGATCCCACTCCATCGCGAAGTGCGTGCCCCACACCCGCGCCGGCAGCTGCGCCGCCGCCGCGCGGCGGGCGGCAAACGGCAGCCATACGCGCGCGCCGGCGGTGACGCTCAGGCGCGGGCTGGCCTCGACGCGCGGCCGGTTGGCCTGGAGCGAAGGGGGCGGATCGAGGGGCGCGATCGGCAGGTTGAACGCCGTCGGGGTCGGCAGGGCGGCCAGGCCGAGCGCGGTCGCGAGCGCGACGGACAGGCGTCGATCGGCGGGCATCACCGACTCCTGGGGCATGGCGACGGTGGACGTCCGCTTCGACACGCGGTGGCAGCGGCGCGTTCCCCGGCCGCTCGACGGGCCCCGCCCGCGACGCCGGCGCCGCTAGCCGCGATCGCGCACCAGGTTGCGCAGCACGAACCCGACGTTCTCCGGCCGCTCGGCCAGCCGGCGCATGAAGTACGGGTACCACTGCCCGCCGAACGGTACGTAGACCCGGACGCGGTAGCCGTCGGCCACCAGGCGTCGTTGGAGGTCGCGGCGGATACCGTAGAGCATCTGGAACTCGAACGCGTCGCGGGGGATGCCGTGCGACGCGGCGAAGCGCTGCGCGAAGTCGATCATGGCCGGGTCGTGCGTCGCCACGGCGGTGTAGCTGCCGGCGGCGCGCGCGTCGTCGGCCATCAGCCGCTCGACCAGCGCGGTGAACGCCGCGTCGACCTCGGCTTTGGACTGGAAGGCGAGGTCGTCGGGTTCCAGGTAGGCGCCCTTGACGATGCGGACGTGGGCGCCGCTGCGCGCCAGCGTGTCGGCGTCGGCGGCGGTGCGGCGCAGATAGGACTGCAGCACGACGCCGACGTGGGCATGGCGCTGCCGCGCCGCGGTGAAGAGCTGCAGCGTGCGCGCGGTGTAGGGCGACCCCTCCATGTCGATCCGGACGAACACCGGCGGCGTCTTCGTCGCGGCCCGCGCCAGGACGCGCTCGAGCTCGGCGGCCGCCACGTCGTCGCCGAGGTCGAGGCCCAGCGCCGTGAGCTTGAGCGAGATGCCGCTGTGGATGCCGCTGGCGCGGATCGCGTCGATCGTCTCGATGTAGGCGTCGGCGGCGGCGGCGGCCTCGGCGCGCGTCGCGACGTTCTCGCCGAGGTAGTCGAGCGTGGCCGACAGGCCCTCGGCGTTCAAGGCCGCCACGACCGCCACGGCCTCGTCGACAGTTCGGCCGGCCACGAAGCGGCGCGCCGCCTGCCAGGCGATCGCGCTGTCGGTGATCGTGCGCGCCAGCCAGCGCGACCGCGACAAGGCGAGCAGCGTGTGGCGCATCATCGGCCGGCACCGAACCGGGCGGAAGGCGGGCGGAGCGGCGGGCGCGGCTCGACGCGGGTCATCGACCGCGCTAACCCGCGAGGTCGAGGAGCCAGCGGGCGCTGCCGGTGATGCGCCAGACGCCGACGTACACCAACGCCAGCACGCCGGCGTGCAGCAGCGTCAGGTTGCGCGCCCGCTGCGCCTCCGGCAGCGCGCGCCAGCGCAGGGCGAGGTGGGCCAGCGCCACCGCCACGACCATGACGGTCGCGTGCTCCAGCGCCTTGCCGTCGTGGCGGCCCAGCAGCAGGATCACGCCGAGGACGAGCTGGAGGCCGATCGCGCCGAGCACGCCACCGTTCACGGCCCGCTCGAGCGCGCCGGCCCGACGTCCCGCCAACCAGACCGCGGCATGGAGGACGACGCTCACGACGAGCACGGCCACCACCAGCCAGCGCAACCAACCGTGTGCCTGCAGCACGATGCTCACCCCGCCCTCCTTGTTCGTCCGACCAAGACGTGCCCGGCGCCGTGCGCCGGCGCCGGCCATTGCACCGCAATCGCCGGCCGCGACGGCCGGCGATTGTACGCGAGACGCGCGGCGCCCGGAAGCCGCTCGCGGCGGGTGTAACCTTGGCGGCGCCCGAGGTGTCACCAAGAACTGGATCGGCCGTGTGTCCGTGGATTGCGGCGGACTCGGTCGGATTCACGGCCCCGGTCGCGCGGCGGTGATCGCCGCGGCAGGAACGTCGGATCGATTCTAGCGGGATGGCGCGTGGCGCCACGTGTTCAGTCACGGCGCGCCATCCCGGTTCCCCCCTTCGTGCTCGCGGTCGCGACCCCCGGTCGCGACCGCGACACTTTAAGGCGACGGCGGCCGGCTATGCGCGCAGGTTCGTGCGCTTGAAGATCCCTTCCGGCACGAGCCGCACGAGCGCGACCACCGGTCCCCACCACCACGGCACATAGGCGATGTCGCGACGGCGGCGGATGGCGCCGTGCACGAGGCGCCCGGCGCGGTCGGCGTCGATGAACCACCACCCGCCGGCCTTGTGCGCGGTCATCGGCGTGCGCACCGGTCCCGGGCGGATGTCGACGACGGCGACGCCCTCGGCGTGCAGTCGGCTGCGCAGGCCCTGGAGGTAGGTGCTCAGCGCCGCCTTGGCCGCGCCGTAGACATAGTTCTCGCGCCGTCCGCGCTGCCCCGCCACGCTCGTGACGACGGCGATCGTGCCACCGCCGCGCGAAGCCATGTGCGCCGCCAGCGGCACGAGGAGCGCCATGACGCTGACGGCGTTGACATCGAACGCGTCGATCAACGCCGCGGCGTCCGCGTCGCACGCGGCCTGGTCGGGCAGCACGCCGTGCGCCAGCAGCGCGACATCGATGTGGCCGAGCTCGGCCACCGCCCGCGCCACCACGTCGTCGCGCGCCGGCGTGGTGACGTCGACCACCCGCGGCACGACGTCGGCCGCCCCGGCCGCGCGCAGCGACGCTGCCACCGTCGCCAACTTGGCGACGTCGCGGCCGGTGACGACGAGGCGCGCCCCGTCGGCGGCGAAGCGTCGCGCCACGGCGGCGGCGATGGCCGACGTGGCGCCCACGACGAGCACCGTGGTCGGCGCGGGCGCGGCGCGCGGGCTCACGGCGCGTCGCCGTCGGCCGTCCGGTCGCCGACGGCGCGACCGGGCGCGGCGCGTTCCGCCGCCACGAGCCGCTCGATCTTGCCGATGGCCCGGACGATGCCCTCGTCGCCGCGCGCCCGGGCCTCGGCAAGCGAGAGCCAGGCCAGCGCGTGGCTCTCGGCGGCGGCCAGGCGCGCCGCGGCCGGCCGCGCGGTGACCATGAGGTACCGCAGGTCGAAGTGGAGGTGGGCGGGCATCGCGCCCGCCGCCGGGATGGCGTGCACGTCGACGTCGAGCGGCCGGGGACGCCCCTGGCCGTCGAGCGTGGCCGGGTGGAACGCCAGGTCGTCCAAGCCGGACTCCTCGCGCGCCTCGCGCGCCGCGACCGCGGCGGCGTCGCCCTCGCCCTCGGCGTGGCCGCCGAACTGCAGCCAGCGCCCGAGCCGGCGGTGGTGGTGCAGCAGCAGCCGCCCGGCGCGGTCGACGACGAACGCCGAGCCGGTCAGGTGGCCCGGCAACGCATGCCGGTCGAAGGGCGCGGCGGCCTGGGCGACGAAGGCGCGGATCCGCGCCAGGCTGTCGGCCTCGGCCGCGTCGGCCGGCCGGTGATCGGCCAGCGCGGCCTCGAGGCGGGTACGGTCCGGGTCATCGGGCATCGCGCGGATCCTCGGCATCGGGCGCCGGCGCGTCGGGCCGGCCGGCGACGGGCACCACGACGGCGTCGTCGGGCAGCCGACCGTCCGGGCCTACGGCGGCCCAGCGGCCGCCATCGGCCGGATCATACAACCCGACCCGTACGCGCAGCGGTCCTGTCGGCGCGGGCGCGCCCGGCGGCGCGGCGACGAACGCGTCGTCGACGACCCGGTCGCCCGGCCGCCAGCGGTCCGTCGGCGCATCGCCGCCGTCCGGCGGACCGTCCGCCTGCGCCCAGACGGCGCCGTCGGCGGCGACCACGTGGCGGAACACCGTCAGCGGCCGGTCGACGGCGCCCGCCGCCCGCCAGGCGAGCGTCACGCGCACGCCGGGCGCGCCGTCCGGGCCGGGCGCCCAATCGGCAGCCGCGGCCTCGAGCGCCAGGGCGTCGCCGATGCGGACGGGCATCGCCGCCCGACCTGCTGCGCCGGCCGCGTCCATCGCCGCGACGGCGCGGCGCTCGATGTCGGCCCGCGCGCGCCGGCCGGCGGCGTCGCCCCAGCGGGGTGTGAGGCGCACCTCGGCCAGCACGACATGGTCGCGCCCGGCGGCGTCGCGCAGCCGCGCGCCGCCGTCGTCGGCGAACAGGCCGGCGACGAGCCGGACGGTGCGCGCCGGCGCAGCCGCGTCGGGCGTGAGTCGGTGGGCGTCGATTACGTAGCGGTCGAGCGGCCAGCTGCGCGTCGGGCGGCCACCCGGGTCGGTGGCCGTGCTGTTGGCCACGACATCGGCGCGCCCCAGCGTCTGCAGCTGCACGAACGGGCGGTATCGGCGGTCCAGCGGCCGGACGGCGCGCCAATACAATCGGACCGAGGCAGCCTGCCCGGCGCGCATCGGCGCCGGCGCGTCGAAGCCCAACAGCTCGACGGCCGGTCCGGTCGCATCCGAGAGCACGGCGCCTACGGCGTGGCGCATGCCCAGCGGCGGCCCGCCGTCCGAACGCGGCGCCAGCCACGACCAGCGCGGCACGGCGATGGCGGCGACGGCCCCGGCGCCGGCGAGCAGCAGCGCCAGCCGGCGCGCCGGCAGCGGCGCATCCTCCGCCGCCCGACACGCGACGGGCCGCCGCACCGCGGCGAGGGCGAGCGCCAGCCAGGCGGCCGCGCTCACCGCCGCCGCCCAGCGCGCCAGCGGCGTGCCGGCGTAGCGGACGCGCACGCGCCGGAGAGCCGCCGACGCCGGCACTGCGACGACGATGTGCCCGTCGTCGCCGCGCTGGACCGCGGCCGGCCGGCCGTCGACGTCGGCCGTCCAACCCGGGAACCAGATCTGCCGCAGCGGCAGGTCGAGCGCCGGCCCGGCCGCGACCTCGATCGCGCTGCCGCGGCGACCGACGGCGACGACGTCGACCGGCGTGCCCGGCGGCAGGCGGTCGCGGTCGACGTCGACCCACCATCGGCCGGCGCCATAGGCCGCTAGGGCCGCGTCCGACGGCGGCTGCGCCAGGTCGACCTGGGCGCCGTGCGGGAGGTACTCCATCGAGCTCGTCGTCCCCGGCGGGGCGTCGGCGCGGCGCTCGGCCGCGACGGCCGCGCGCGCCGAGCGATCGACGGCCGGCGGTTGCGTGTGGAGCGGCGGCAGCCACGGCCCCGCGACCGCCGCCAGCGACGCGAGGGCGAGCCAGAAGCCGGCCTCGCGCCCGCGGGGGCCCAGCCAGAGCAGCCCGGCGCCGGCGCCGACGGCCAGCAGCGGCTCGGCCACCCCCAGGAGCCGCCACGGGAACTGGACGAGGCCCGCCCAGCCCTGTCCCCACAGCGGGGCCGCGGCCGGCAAGGCCAGCGCGACGACAGCCGCGCCGAGGGCCGTGAGGCCGGCGGCGAGCCGGCGGGCGCCGCCGTCGGACCAGCACCGCCGGCGCACGACGGCGACGACGCCGATCGCCCAGAGCCCGGCGATCGCGGGGCCCCAGCCGTGCCGGATCGGCACGCCCAGCGCCCGGCGGTCGATCCGGGTCGGGGCGGCGACGAGATCGGACGGAGGCACGAGGGCGGTGGCCGCGACGAACATCCCGGCCGATGCCTTGTCGAGCTGGACGCGCGGCGCATCGGCGGCGGCCGGCCCGAGGTAGACCGCCGCCAGCGCCGCGGCGGCCGCGCCGGCGACGGCGATCGCCGCCGCGGTGCGCGCCAGGCGGCGCCGCGGCGCAGGCTGCGCGCCGGCCGCCACGAGCGCCGTGGCCGCCGCCAGCGGCGCGGCGAGCGCCAGCGTGACGTGGTGGCACAGGGCGATCGCCGCCAGCCAGCCGCCCAGGTGCGCGGCGCAGGCCGCCGAGGGCCGGCGGCCGAGGTCGACCGCCGCCGCCAGCGTCCACGGCACCAGCGCGACGGCGACGAGCTGCGGCAGGTTGCCCAGCACCTGCACCTCGTGCAGCCGCACGGGGCTGAACGCGGCCACGCCGGCCGCCAGCAGCGCCGGCAGCGGCGGCAGCGAGCGGCGGGCCAGCCGGAACGTGCCGACCGCAGCCGCGATCCAGGCGCCGGCGATCAGCGCGACGTGCGCCCACTCGGCGCGCGCGCCGAGCGCGACGGCGGCGCCGGCGACGAGCGGCACGCCAGGCGGGTAGAAGTGGTGGATGGGGTAGCCCCAGCCCTGGAGCAGGTGCGGCGCCCAGCGCGGCCACGGCGGCAGCGGCCAGCCATGGGGCCGCGGTGCGGCGGCGAGCAGGTACGCCACCGACGCGGTGCGATCGAGGTGCAGCGGCCCGTCGACGGTGGCCGGCAGACCGGCCGACAACGCCACGGCGGTCGGGATCGCGCCGATCACGGCGGCCAGGAGCGGGGCGGACGGGATCCAGCGGCGCATGGGGTCAAGGGTAGCGCAGGCCGCACCGCGCCCGGCCGCACTATACTCGGCGCCGGCGTCGGCCGCCGGGCGCCGACGCGGTGCCACGCGCAGGAGGACGCGCCATGTCGCAGACCGCGCCCGCCGTCGCCGTTCCGATCGCCGCGCTGCGCCGCCACGTCGAGGCGCGGCTGCCGCACGCTCTGGGGCTGTTGGAGGCGATGGTCGCCGTCAACAGCTTCACGGGCAACGCGGACGGCGTGAACCGGCTGGGCGACCTCACCGCCAGCGCCTTCGCCGACCTCGGCCTGGCCGCCGAGCGCGTGCCCAGCGCCGATCCGCGGCACGGCGCGCACCTCGTGCTGCGGCGCGACGGGCGCTCGGGTCGGCGGATCGGCCTGGTGTCGCACCTCGACACCGTCTTCCCACCCGAGGAGGAGGCGGCCCACGGCTTCCGGTTCCGCGCCGACGGCGACCGGCTCTACGGCCCGGGCACCGTCGACATCAAGGGCGGAACGGTGATGATCTACATGGTCCTCGACGCGCTGCGCGCCTGCGCCCCGGCCGTGTTCGAGGCCCTGGGTTGGGAGGTGTTGCTGGACGCGGCCGAGGAGACGATGTCCCGCGACTTCGGCGCCCTGCTGCGGCAGCGCCTCGTCGACCCCGACGCCCCGAGCCTGGCCTGCCTCGTGTTCGAGGGCTGCCGTCGCCAGGGCGACGACTGGCTCGTCGTGACGCAGCGCAAGGGGATGGCCACCGCCCGCATCGTCGTCACCGGCCGCGGCGCGCACGCCGGCGGCGCGCACGGCCAGGGCGCGAACGCGATCGTCCAGTTGGCGCGGCTCATCGACCGGGCCGCGGCGTTGACGGATCCGGCGCGCAACCTGACCGTCAACGTCGGCGTGGTCACGGGTGGGACGGTGACGAACCGCGTGCCGCACCACGCCGAAGCGCGGCTCGAGGTCCGCGCCGACTCGCCCGACGTGCTGACGGACGCCCTCGCGCGCCTCGCGGCGCTGGCCGACACGACGGACGTCGCGACCGCCGACGGCGCGTTCATCTGCCGCGCCGAGGTCACGATCGAGCACACCATGCCGCCGTGGCCGCGCAACGATGGCACCGAGCGCCTCTACGACATCTGGGCCGCCGCCGCCGCCGCCGTCGGGCTGGCCGCCGCGCCCGAGGCCCGCGGCGGGCTGTCCGACGGCAACTGGACGTGGTCCGACGTCCCGACGCTCGACGGACTGGGTCCGCACGGCGACAACCTCCACTGCAGCGAGCACGACCCGGCCCGCGGCAAGACCGCCGAGTACGCCAGCCTCTCCTCGTTCGTGCCCAAGGCCGTCTGGAACGCCGCGGCGCTCTGCCGGCTGGCGGCGGTGCATGGCGTCGTCTAGGCCGCGCCCCACGCCCCCCCCCCGCTCCCTCGACCCGCCGGAGTGCGCCCATGTCCACCGTCCCCGATCGCTACGCTGCGTTCCCCCACCTCGGCTTCGACTGGCCGCGCGACGGCGTGCTGCGCATCACGATGGCCCGCCCCGACCGCCTCAACGCCGCCGACCACGGCATGCACCGCGACCTGGCCTACGTCTGGCGCGCCATCGACGACGACCCGGCCGTGCGTTGCGTCGTGCTGCGCGGCGCCGGGCGCGGCTTCTCGGCCGGCGGCGACCTCGACCTCGTCGAGGACATGGCCAACGACTTCGGCGTCCTGGCGCGCGTCTGGAAGGAGGCGCGCGACCTCGTCTACAACGTGATCAACTGCGGCAAGCCGATCGTCAGCGCCATGCACGGCCCGGCCGTCGGCGCCGGCCTGGTGGCCGGCCTCCTGGCCGACGTCAGCATCGCCGCCCGCACCGCCAAGATCATCGACGGCCACACCCGGCTCGGCGTGGCGGCCGGCGACCACGCCGCGATCATCTGGCCGCTGCTGTGCGGGATGGCCAAGGCGAAGTACCACCTGCTGCTGTGCGAGCCGCTCTCGGGCGAGGAGGCCGAGCGAATCGGCCTCGTCAGCCTCGTCGTCGACGACGACGCGCTCGAGACGGCGTCGCTCGACGTCGCCGTCCGCCTGGCGGCGGCGGCGCCGACGGCGGTCCGCTGGACGAAGTACGCCCTGAACAACTGGCTCCGACTGGCCGGACCGACGTTCGACGCATCGCTCGCGCTCGAGTTCCTGGGCTTCACCGGACCCGAAATCCGCGAGGGGCTGGCCAGCCACCGCGAGAAGCGCCCGCCGCGGTTCGAGGCCGGCGCCGACATCTAGCCCGCCGGCGCGGCGCGGGCGGCGGCGTGGGCGGCCGCGCGCCCGGACGGCGGCGAGACGCCGTCGAGCTCGCCGGCCAGCGCCAAGCGCGCCATGACCGCGACGCCGTGGGCGATCGCGTCGTCGTTGAAGTCGAAGTCGGGTTGATGGAGCTGCGGCACCGTGGCCGTGGCCGTCGGTCGGATGCCCAGGAAGAAGAAGCAGGCCGGCACCGCCTGGCCGTAGTACGCGAAGTCCTCGGCCGTCATCGTCGGCGCGAAGGCGTCGTCGACGGCGTCGGCGCCGAGCGCGTCGGCGGCGACGGCGGCCCAGCGAGCGGTGGCGAAGGGATCGTTGACCGTCGCCGGGAACCCGCCCTCCCACGCCACCCTGGCCCGGCAGCCGAGCGCCTCGGCGACCCCGGTGGCGATGGCGTCGACGCGCGCGGCGACGGCGCGCAGGCCGGCGTCGTCGAACGCCCGGATCGTGCCGGACAACGCCGCGTCCGACGGCACGAGGTTGAACGCCGACCCGGCGTGGAACGAGGCGACGGTGACCACGGCGCCGTCGCCGGGCGCGGCGTTGCGGCTCACCACGGTCTGCAACGCCGTCACGACATGCGCTGCGGCCAGCACCGGGTCGCGGGTGCGATCGGGCTGGGCCGCGTGGCCGCCGCGGCCGGCGACGGCGACGTCGAACCGGTCGCACGCCGCCATCAACGTCCCGGGCCGCGACGCCACCGTCCCCAGCGGCACGTCCGGCCAGCCGTGCAGGCCGTAGACCACGCCGACGCCGTCAAGCGCGCCGTCCTCGACCATGCGGCGGCCGCCCGCGCCGCCCTCCTCGGCCGGCTGGAACAGCAGCGTCACCGGGTTCGGCCGGTCGTCGAGGCCGGCCAGGAGCTTGGCCACGCCGAGCAGGATCGCGGTGTGGCCGTCGTGGCCGCAGGCGTGCATGACGCCCGGCGTCGACGACGCATACGGCGCCCCGGTGGCCTCGACGATCGGCAGCGCGTCCATGTCGGCGCGCAGCGCGACGGCCGGCCGCGAGCGACCCTCGGGGCGCGTGGCGGGCAGGTGGGCCACGACCCCGGTGCCGCCGGCCAGCCCGGCGCGGTAGGGCACGTCGAGGGCGTCGAGCCAGCGGCGGACCACCGCGCTCGTACGGTGCTCGTGGTACCCCAGCTCCGGATGGGCGTGCAGGTCGCGCCGCAGCGCGACGAGCTCGGGCACGAGCGGCGCGACGGCCGCCCGCAGCGCGTCCCCGTCCGAGGGCGACGTCGGCGCCGTCATCGCTGGCGCCAGACGAGCAGGCCGCGGTCCAGCAGCGCCGGCCGGACGTCGACGGCGAGCCCGTCGGCCGCGAGCGCGCGGGCCGAGCGCCGGAACACCCAGCGCGGCCCCCAGATCCCGCCGGCGCGAAGGGCGTCGCGCCACGCGGCGTCCCAGGCGTCGAGGAAGGCGGCGATCGGTTCGCCGGGCACGACGCGGTGGATGTGGTTCTTGGGCAGGACCGGACGAAACGCGCGCGGGTCGACGCCCGCGTCCCAGCGCGTGCCGAACACGATCGCCTCGCAGTCGTCGCCGGTGTCGGCCGCCGGCCCGGCGGGCGCCCGCCGCAGGACGTTGACCACCCAACGACGACCGGTCGGATCGGATGTGCCCTCGACGAGCAGGCCGCCGGGCAGCAATTGGTCGACCAGCGCGCGGCGCGCCACCGCCGCCTCGGCCTCGTCGTATTGGCGCAGGACGTTCATGGCCCGCACCAAGCGGACCGTCTCGTACCGTTCGCCGGCGCGCGACAGCGGCAGCGCGAAGCCACCGTGCCGGAACGCCGTGCGCGCGTCGGCGAACGGGCGCGCCGCCTCGACGCGCGCCCGGTCGATCTCGACGCCCAGCACGCGCAGGCCCGGCTGGAGCCGGCGCAGCCGCGCCGCCATCTCGAGCGTCGTCGCCGGCGTCTCGCCGTAGCCCAGGTCGACCAACCAGGCGTCGGCGAACGGCCCGTCGATGCGGCGGATGAGCCATGGATCGTAGAGCGCCAGCAGCAGGTCGACCCGGCGCAAGCGGTTGGCGGCGGTCTTGCCGCGGGTAGCGTGGCCCGGCGGGCGCTCGGCGCGCCAGGCGCGGGGCCGCGGCGGCGCGGCGACGGCGGTCGTGGGCATCGCCGGCGGCGCCTAGTGCAGCACGAGCGGGATCATCGCCCGCAGCACCTCGGCGCCGTCGGCCATGTTCTCGGTGAAGACCTCGAGGCTGGCCAACGTCGGCGCGCCCGGCGGCGGATAGTCGATCGCGACGTCGAACGTGCCGACACAGCCTGTGCCGCAGGTCATCATCGCGAAGTCCTCGGCCAACACCGCGCCCGACGCGTCGCGCAGCCGCCAGCCGAACGAGGCCTCGAACGTGTCGCCGCAGCCGCGCAGCCGAAAGCCCGGCGTCACCTGGGCGCCAGCCAGCGGGGCCGTGGCGAGGACGAAGTTCCAGCCCGTCCCCAGCGCGGCGATCGTCGGATCGGCGCAGGCGTCGGCGGCACTCGCGTCCGCGCCCGGCGGCGTCGGCGGGACGTCGGTGGTCGGCGCGCCGGCGATCGCCGTGGCGACGACGAGCGGCGTCGGGGCGGCCGTCCCGTCGACGCTCGCCGCGGCGCCGTCCGGGGGGGCGGCCGGTGTGGCGCACGCGCCGAGGAGCAGGGCGAGCGCGATCGGGGTGCGCAGCGGCGTCCGGCGCGGTCCAGAGGGCATGGTGTGCCTCCTCCAGCGGGGTCGATCCATGGTAGCAGCGCCGGGACCGCCGCTGCCAGCGCCCGACCGCGCCGCGGCCGCGCGCCGGCGCTGGCGGCTTGGCATCGACCGCCGACCGTGCTATCCTCGACGGCCGGTTCGGAGGGGTCGCATAGTTGGCCTAGTGCGCGCGTCTCGAAAACGCGTACGGGTGTGAGCCCGTCGTGGGTTCGAATCCCACCCCCTCCGCCAGATCACGCACACGGGCCCGCGAGGCGATCGCCTCGCGGGCCCGTGTCGTTCTTGGCGGTGGTCTGTTCCATCCGCCGGCCGGCCGTCAGCGGTAGGCGAGCGGCAGGTACACGATGCCGCGCGACGAGTCCGTCGGAGGGACGTTCGAGGCCGTGGGCACTGGCGTGTCGGGCGGCGTCGGCGTGTCCGACGGCCCGGGTCCGGGATCGTCCGTGGCGGTGGCCGTGGCCGCGTCCGGCGTGGCCGTCGGCACCTCTGTCGTCGGCGGCACCGAGGTGCCCGCGTCCGGGGTCGGCGTCGGCGTACCGCGGCCGAAGGCGTCGGCGGTGGCGGTTCCGGCCACGGCGGTCGCGGTCAGCTCGGCCAGGAACTGGTTGCACTGCTGCGGCTTGTTGGGCTGGTAGATGCAGACCAACTCCTCGGGCACGACGATCTGGTCGCTCGTGCCGTCGTTGTAGAGGAACTCGATCATCGGCGACGGGATGCCCGAGCCGGGCACGGCGATCGACGACCACGGCGCCGGCGCCGAACCCTCGCGCGAGCGCAGCTCGAAGCTGTAGCTGAACGTGGCCCGCCGCCGGGTGCCCAGGTCCTCCTCCCACGCCAGGTCGGGGAACGTGATGTCGGCGTCGCGCGGAATGCCGCTGCCGACGACGTAGTCCCAGAGGTAGGTGTGGAGGAAGACGTTGTACGCGGTGCGGTTCGGGCGGGAACCCTTGAAGATCCGGTCCTTGATCTCCGCCAGGATCTGCGGGAGGTCGGTGCCGTTGTCGTTGGACGAGCGGAAGTACCAGCCCGGGGTGTTGCAGCCGCGGAGCCGGCCCTGCGACGGCCGCAGCGCGACCAGGACGACGGTGGCCTTGTTGGCCTTGGCGGCGTCGCAGGCGTCGGCGATATCGGCCGCCTGCGGCGGCGGCGCCCCATTGCACGGCTGGCCGCCGGCGTCGATGACGACGATGAACGACGGCGGCTCGAGCGGGTTGGGCTTGGCCAGCGCGGCCACCTGCCCCGACGACTCGCGCAGGGCCGTGCCGGGGTTGCTGCCGCCGGGGAGGTTGCCGTTCATGCGCTGGACGGCGTCGCGGAAGCGGTCGTAGTGGTCTTGGCCAGTGCCGATCGGCGGGTTCGGGTGCTGGTCGCAGCCGAACTGAACGAGCCCGACGCGCGAGCCGTTCAGCGGGTCGATGTTGCGCACCAGGTCCATCAGGCCCTGCTTGAGGTTGTCGAGCGGCTGCTGCTTGCCCTGGACGGTGTTCAACTTCAGCGAGCCGGTGTTCTCGACCATGAGCACCATGTCGACCTGCTTGATCTCCTCGGTGCCGCAGTTGAAGGAGAACTCGACGCTGACCTTGACGCTCTTGCCCTCCTCGACCGTGCGCGGCGTGATGGCGTGCGTTCCGGTGAGGTTGCAGGGGGCGTAGCCGCCCAGGTAGTAATAGGTCTTGTCCGGGTCGACGGTCGGCGTCGGCTCCTGGAGCAGGCGGTGCGCGACGGGCAACTGTCCGGGCGCCGCCAGGGCGCGGTCATGGGCCGACGTCGTCGCGAGCGCGACGGCCACGGCGACGGCCGCCGCGCCCAACGCGCGCCGAACGGTGGAACGGTGCTTCATCGTGGTGTCCCCTTCTTCTCCCCGACGGTCTCGAGCGGTCGTTGGGCCGCCCCCGCGTTGCCCGTCGGCCCGCGGCGACGGCGGCGCATCCCCACTGCCGGACGCGCGGGCATCGCTCCTCGGGGCTGCCCATCCGCACGGCCGGACTATCGATGTAGGACACCCGCACGTGGGCGCGCCGTTCCATCGACGGTCCGATCATATCGCAGCGACCGTCGAACGGCAATCGACTCAGCGGCGCGCCGGCCTGCTACGGGCAGCCGCGGTAGCGGGCGATCTGGCGATAGATGTCGGCCAGCGCCGTGCCCGAGGCGGTCGGGAAGAAGCGCCCGCGGCCGCCGGCGACGCGCTCGAGGAGCGCGCCGTCGATGTCGTCGCCCAGGCCGATCGTGTAGATCGTGACGCCGCGGGCGCGGACGGCGTCGGCGACGGCGATCGTCCGAACGGCGTCGGTCTGCCCGTCGGTCAGCACCACGATCACCTTATCGCGCTCGGGATCGCGGTAGCGCGGCGGCACCGGGCCCGGGTAGCCGGACGGCGCGACGCCGGCCAGCTCGTCGGCGGCGAGCGCGAGGCCGAGGTCGAGGCGCGTCCCGGATCCCAGACGGTTGAAGAGCGCCAGCAGCGCGTACTGCAGGGCGCCCAGGTTGGGCGAGAGCGGCTGCAGCAGCGTGGCCTGGCTGTTGAACGTCACGACCGCGGCGCGGTCGGCCGGCAGGATGAGCTCGTCCATGAACGCGCTGGCGGCCAGCGTCGCCCAGGCCAGCTTGGGCTCGCCGTCGGTGCGTTCGACCATCGACAGCGAGGTGTCGATGACGACGACGAAGTCCGCGCCGCGCAGATCGGGCGTGCAGTGGCGGCGGAAGGCGACGGGCAGGTACGCCGGCAGGATGACCGGCGTCGGCGTCGGCGTCGGGCGCGCGGTCGGCGTCGGGCTGGGCGTCGGCGTCGTCGACGGCGGCGGCACGACCTCGATCGTCGGCACCGGGAACGCGAAGCGCTGCGGTGGTCCCTGGTCGAAGCGCAGCTCGATCTCGGCGCCGGCGTTCGTCGGCCGCCAGCCGAGCTGCTGCGGCTCGACTTCGAACGTCATCGTGAGGCCGCCCGACGGCCAGGCGGCGAAGTTCCAGAGCAGGTTGGCGCCGCGCGGCCGCGACGGAGGGTCGTCGCTGCCCCAGACGAAGGCCATGTCGGCCGGCAGCGTGTCGGTCACGAACGCGCCGACGAGCCGCACCCGCCCGATGCCCTCGGCGATCGCGCGCATGCCGTCGGCCAGCAGCGCGTTGTCCGCCTCGGTGAAGAGGTGGTTCGGCGAGCTGGCGATGCGCTCGAGGACGTCGAAGTCGGCCTGACCGCCGATGCCGACGCACAGGATCGTGACGCCGCGCGCCTTGATCCGATCCGCCTCGGCCACGAGCGCCGCCTCGTCGCCCTCGTCGACGTTGCCGGCCATGAGCACGAGGACCTCGCTGACGTCCGGCCGGACGGCCAGCCCTCGACCGCGCTGGAGGATCAAGTCGCCCGCACGCAGGCCCATGCGCATGTCGCTGCCCGGGCGCGGGAAGAACTCGGCCGTCTTGTCCTTGACGAGCTGCGGATCAGCCGTCAGCTCGGTCAGGATGTCGACGACGCCGTGGTAGACGACGAGCCCGGCCCGCGACGTCGAGAAATCGAGCGCGTCGACGAACGCCGCCACCCCCTTGCGCATCGCCGCCATCTTCGGACCGCCGACGGCGATCGAGTTGTCGACGACGAAGGCCACGTGCAGCGGCCGGACCACGTCGGCGCAGCGCGCGTCGGCGGTCAGCGTGACCGTGGCCGTGCCGCCCAGGACGACGCGCGGCGGCCCAGCCGCCTTGCCGAGCCGGACCTCGCACTGCCGCGGCGGGGCGTCCTGGGCGCGCGCGGCGCGCCAACCGCCGAACGCCAGGGCCGCGGCCGCGGCCGACAGCACGGCCGCCGCAATGACGGCCGGCCACGCCGTCCGCCGCGCGCGCGGCGACCCCGGCAGCCCCGGTGTCGCGCCCACGGGCGGCGAACCTTCGATCCAGCTCAGTCGGCGCACGCCGCGAGGATAGCGCGGCCCTCGGCGCAGCGCCAGGCGGCCCGCCTCGTCGCGGCCGCGGCACGTCGTTGGCCCGCGGTCGGCGGCCGTGCTAGACTCGCGCGCGAGGAGAGGTCGCATAGCCTGGCTTAGTGCGCACGCTTGGAAAGCGTGTATCCCGCAAGGGATCGCGGGTTCGAATCCCGCCCTCTCCGCCACGAGCCCACGGGCGCGGCGCTGCCGCGCCCGTGGGCTTTATCGCCTGCGGCGGGCGGCGGGGGCGGCGAGGGCACCGGCCGGCGTCGGGGCGGATGCGGGGTCGAACGACAGGGTGATCGAGTCGCCCTCGGCGTCGATCGTGACCCGGCCGCCGTCGGCCAGCGGACCGAAGAGGACGGCGTCCGTCAGCGGGCGCGTGACGTGGGTCTCGACGGCGCGGGCGAGCGGCCGGGCGCCGAATGCAGGGTCGTAGCCGAGCCTGGCCAGCGCGGCGCGGCCGGCGTCCGTCAGCCGCACGCGGACCTTGCGCGACCGCAGCTGCGCCGCCAGCTCGTCGATCGCCTTGTCGACGACGCGCCCCATGACGTCGGGGCCCAGCGGCTGGAACGGCACCCGGGCGTCGAGGCGGTTGCGGAACTCCGGGCTGAACGCGCGCTCGTAGGCGGCGTCGTCGAGTCCGGCCGACTGGCCGGCGGCGCCGCCGAACCCGACGCTGCCGCGCGCCAGCTCGCGTGCGCCGACGTTGGAGGTCATGATCAGGATCGCGTGCCGGAAGTCGGTCGCCTTGCCGGTCGTGTCGGTCAGCGTGCCGTGGTCCATGACCTGCAGCAGCACTTGGAACACGTCGGGGTGGGCCTTCTCGATCTCGTCGAGCAGGACCACGGCGTGGGGATGCTGGCTCACCGCCTCGGTCAGCAGCCCGCCGCGGTCGTAGCCGACGTAGCCCGGCGGGGCGCCGATCAGGCGAGCGACGCTGTGGCGCTCCATGTACTCGCTCATGTCGAAGCGCACGAACTCGATGCCCAGCGCCTTGGCCAGCTGGACCGCCAGCTCCGTCTTGCCCACGCCGGTCGGGCCGGTGAACAGGAAGCTGCCCACCGGCTTGTTCGGCGCGCGCAGCCCAGCGCGCGCGACCTTGATCGCGCCCACCACGGCCTCGATCGCCGCTTCCTGCCCGAAGACGACGCCCTTGAGCGTGGCGTCGAGCGCCGCGAGCCGCGACCGTTCGTCGCCGGCCACCCGCTCGATCGGGACGTGCGCCATGCGCGCCAGGGTCCGCTCGATGTCGGCGCGCCCGACCTGCTTGCGGCCGGCCAGCGCGGCGGCGGCGCCGGCTTCGTCGAGCACGTCGATCGCCTTGTCCGGCAGCCGGCGGTCGCGCAGGTGCCGGCCGGCCAACTCGGCCGCCAGGCGGACCGCGGCGCGGGCGTAGCGGACGCCGTGGTGCGCTTCGTACTCGGCCTTCAACCCCTCGAGGATGTGCACGGTCTCGGCCACGGTCGGCTCGCCCACGTCGATGCGCTGCAGCCGCCGCACGAGCGCGCGGTCGCGCTCGACGTGCTGGCGCCACTCCTCCCAGGTGGTGGCGCCGATGCAGCGCAGCCGGCCGCTCTCGAGGGCGGGCTTCAGGAGGTTGGCCGCGTCCATCGTCGAACCCGACGCGCTGCCCGCGCCGATGACGGTGTGGATCTCGTCGATGAACAGGATCGGCCGCGACGCGGCGCGGGCCTCGAGGGCCGCGACAACCCCCTTGAGCCGCTCCTCGAAGTCCCCCCGATAGCGGGTCCCGGCCACCAGCGCCGCCAGGTCGAGTCGGTAGATCGAGACGCCGCGCAGCGGCGGCGGCACCTCGTCGCGGGCGATCCGCCGCGCCAAGCCCTCCACGAGAGCCGTCTTGCCGACGCCGGGATCGCCGACGAACACCGGGTTGTTCTTGCGCCGCCGCTGCAGGACGTGGATCGCCCGCTCCAGCTCGGCCTCGCGGCCGATCAACGGATCGAGCGTGCCGGCGCGGCCGGCGGCGGTCAGGTCGCGGGTGTAGGCGGCCAGCGGGTCGGCGGCGGGCGCGCCCGACTCGCCGTCGTCACCGGAGGCCGCCGGCGATGGGCCGGCCGGCGACGCCGCGCCCGCGCCCTCCGCCGCGCGCGCGGCGCCATGCGCCAGGTAGCTCACGACGTCGAGGCGGGTCGCGCCGCTGTCGGCGAGCCACGCCACGGCCTGGCTGTCGGCCTCGTCGAAGAGCGCCACGAGCACGTCGGTCGGCGTGAGCTCGGCGCGGCCGACGCCCTCGGCGTGGAGCGCGGCGTGCGACAGGACGCGCCGCACGCCGACCGTCAGCCGGGGCTCGTCGCCGAACTCGGCCGCCCCGTCGAAGTCGTCGGTGGCGTCGAGGTACGCCTTGGCGCGGGCACGGAGCGCGTCGACGTCGGCGCCGGCGCGGCGCAGCACCTGGCGGGTCGCGTCGTCGATGAGCAGCGCCATGAGCATGTGCTCGAGGCCGGCGAAGGCGTGGGCGCGCGACTCGGCCTCGGTGACCGCCACCGTCAACAGGATCTCGAGCTCGTCGGTCATCCGCACGCGATCATCCCCTGGGCTCGTCGTCGGGCTCGGGCTCGGCCTCGACGCGCAGCGGCATACCGTGGGCCCGCGCCTCCTCGGTCACGACCTCGACCTTGGTCTCGGCCACGTCGCGCGGGTAGACGCCGGCGACGCCGCGGCCGGTGCGGTGCACCTGCAGCATGACGTAGGTGGCTTCGGCCGGCGTCTTGCCGAAGTGGGCCTCGAGAACGTGGACGACGAACGCCATCGTCGTGTAGTCGTCGTTGTGGAGGATCACCCGCCACGGGCGGGCGCGGCGGGCGCGCGGCCGGACGGCGACGTCGCCCTCGGCGTCATGGCGGGGATCCGATGGCTGGGCGGGGGGTTGGGGAGGCATCGTGGCATCCGTCGGTTTCGGCGCGGTCGTCGCTGGACGGGCGGGCCACCATTGTAGCGGCCGCGATCGCGACGCGAATCCGCCGCGCGCGACGGCGCCAGCGCGCCTCGGCCCGCCCGGCCGCCGGCGAGTCGCCGGCGGCGGCACGGCGGGCGATCGCGTCGAGGTCGTCGGCCACCGCACGCCAGTGGTCCGCCCAGCGCGGCGACGCCGCCCGCGCCAGCCGCGGGCCGAGGTGGAGGAGCGCGGCGCGCGTCAGGCAGGCCGGCCGCCCCGGCCAGTCGTACGCCGCGGCGGCGGCGCCGCGCTCGGCCACCAGGACCAGGTAGTCGCGGCCGCGGTCGGCGACGAGCGCCTCAGCGCGCAGGTCCCAGCCGCCCGCCAGCAACCAGCGCCGAACGTGCCAGGCGCCGGACTGCGGCGCCAGCACGAGCCTTCGCACCGACGCCAGGACCGCGGGCGCCGCCGTCAGGATCGCGACGATGGCCGGCCCGCCGAGGCCGCTGACGACGATCGTGTCGGCCTCGCCGGGCACGACGGCCGCCAGACCGTCGCCACAGCGCACCGTCACGCGCGAGGCGACGTCCCAGCGCCGCACCGTTCGCCGCGCGGCCGCCACCGCGCCCGGCCGGACATCGACGGCCAGCGCCGACGCCACCCGGCCGTCGAGCGCCAGCGCGACCGGCAGCAGGGCGTGGTCGGTGCCGATGTCGGCCAGCCGCGCCCCGGCCGGCACCTGGGCGGCGACCGCGGCCAGCCGGGCTGTGAGGCGCGGGCCGTCGACGCCGGTCACGGCGCGGGCGCCGCGGCCGCCGCGCCGGCGACGACCTGGCCGCGCGCCAACCACACCGTCCGGTCGGCAAGCCGCTCGGACAGCGCGGCGTCGTGCGTGATCCAGAGCACCGTCCGGCCGGCCGCCGCCAGCGCGCGCAGCAGCGCGCCGAAGCGCGCAAGGTCGCGCCCGTCGAAGCCGGCGGTCGGTTCGTCGAGGACGACGACCGGGGTGTCGAGGGCCACGACGGCGGCCAGCGCCAGCCACCGCCGCTCGGCCGGCCCGAGGTCGTGCGGATGGTCGGTGGCGCGGCGGCGCAGGCCGCACGCGGCCAGGGCGCGCCGGGCGCGGTCGTCGGCCGCCCCGCGCGCCGCGCCGCACCAGCGCAGCCCGACCGCCACCTCGTCGAGCGCCGTCCGGCTGAACAGCATGCGCTCGGGCCGCTGCATCGCCAGCGCCACGCCGCGCGCCGGGCCGGCGTCGGCCGCCGCCAGCGCCCGGCCGCCGAGCCGCACCGCCCCCGACTGCAGCGGCTCGAGGCCGGCCACGGCGCGCGCCAGCGTCGTCTTGCCGGCGCCGTTGGGCCCGCGCAGCGCCACGACCTCGCCCGCCGCCACGCCGAGCGACACCCCGTCGAGGATCGGGTCGGGCGCGCCGGGCGGCTGGCAGGTCACCGCCACCACCTCGAGGTCGGCGGCGGACGGTGCGAGGTCGGGCACGCGGTCGACCTCGTGCGGCCAGGGAACGACGTCGCGCGGCGGTGCGCCCGGCGGCCAGGCCGGTCCGCCCCGTTCGGCGCGCGCGCGCCCACCCGGTCCGTCGGGTGCGACCGGCCCGCCCGCCGGCACGATGCCCCAGTCGTGGTCGCGCGCGGCGGCCGCCACCTCGGTCGCCCGGCCGCGGGCGGCGACGCGCCCCGACTGCAGGACGACCGCGTCGCCGTCGCGCAGCGCGGGCGGCGCGGTGCCGAGACCGTCGAGGCGGGCGGTGGCCCACAGCAGCGCGCCGCCGGCGGCCACGTGGTCGGCCAGCGCACCGTGGACCGCCGCACCACCGGCGGCGTCGAGCTGGGCGTCGACCTCGTCGACGAGGATCGTCGTCGGCCCGACGACCGCCTGGCAGGCCACGGCCAACCGCGCCGCCTCGCCGCCCGAGAGGACGTGCGGGTCGCGGTCCGCCAGGTGCGCCAGGCCGAACGCGGCCAGGGCGGCGTCGACGCGCCGTGCCATGGCGCGGCGCTCGACGCCGCGGCACTCGAGCCCGAACGCCAGCTCGGCGCGGACCGAGCCGCGGGCGCCGGAGAAGCTCGCGTAGGGGTCGGCGAGCACCCACGCCGCATCGCCGCGGCGCGTCACCTGCCCGCGCAGCGCACCGCCGGTGGCGGCGGGCGCGATGCCCGCCAGCACCGCCAGAAGCGTCGAGCGCCCGCTGCCGCTGGGACCGGCCACGGAGCAGGCCCACCCCGGCGCCACCTCGAGGTCGACGTCGACGAGCGCGGGCCGGTCGGACGCCGGGTAGCGGAACGTCAGCGCACGCGCCGCGACCGCGGCGGCGGGACGGGCGGGGCCGGCGCCGCGGGCGCCCGCTGGCATCGGCGGGGTGCTCATCGCGGGCCGGCGCCGAGGCCGACGCCGCGCACCGCCAGCCAGCCGGCGACGGCGACGGCCAGCCCGAGCCGGCGCGACCATCGCTGCCGGACGCTGTCGGGCAGCGGCGCGAGCGCCGTCCTCGGCGCACCGGGCCGGCAGCCGCGGACGGCCAGCGCCTGCGCGCGCGCTTGCCCCTCGAGGACGACGGCGACGGCCAACGGGACGACGCGCGGCGCCACGGCGCGGACGCGGTGCCCGATCGAACCGTCGGTCCGCAGGCCGCGCGCACGCTGCGCCTCGGCGATCGCGATGGCGGCGCGGCGGGCGGCGGGCACAAGGAGCAGCGCGCCAGCCACGGCGTGGCCCAGGAGCGGCGGCCACGGTGCGTCTTCGACCGCCTGGGCGAGGTCGGCCGGGGTCGTCAGCGCCGCCACCAGCGCCATGGCGGCCGCCACCGCCAGCCACCGCGCCGCGACCGCGGCGGCGAACGTCAGGCCCTCGGCGGTGACGGCGAGCGGGCCGAAGGCCGCCAGGACGACCTCGCCCTCGGGAAAGACCAGGCCGTGAACGGCCACCAAGCTGAGCGCGAGCGGGAGCCACGCCGCCGCCGACCAGCGCCACCACCGCCGCCGCGCGGCCGGGCCGGCCTGGACCGCGGTGGCGAGCGCAACCGCGACGACGGCGCCCGCCGCCACGGCCGCCGCCGGCGACGGCGCGGGCGGCGTGAACGCGACGGCGACGAGGCCGATCGCCAGGCTGACGACGCTGGCCGGATGCCAACCGGCGGCGCCGCGACGGGGTGCAGGATCGCCGGCCGTCGCCGTCGTCACCGATCGAGCGCGTCGACCGCCTCGGCCGCCCCGGGACCGGCGGCGGGCGCGCCGAGCAGCCGCTCGCCCTGCGGGAAGCGGGCCACGGCGCGCCGCGGCAGCGCCGAGGCGATCGCCAGCGCCAGCAGCGCCGTGGCGGTCTTGTCGACGGGGTCGCTGACCACGCTTTGCCCCAGCACCGACTTCCAGAGGTCAGCGCCAAAGGCGCGGAAGACGCCGACGAGGATGTCGGTGGGGCCCCCGGTCAGGCCGCCGAAGACGTAGGTGGCGATCGGCGTCGCCACGACGGCGGCCGCGACGCCGGTGACGAGGCCAGCGACGACCGGACCGCCGAGGGCGCGCAGCGGCGCCCGGCGCACGTCGTCGCCGCGCCAGGCGCGCACCAGGCCGGCGCGCACCGCCAGCCCGGCCAGCGCGCCGATGACGACCGACACCGGGGCGAAGTACGGCATCGCCGGGTCGCGCAGGCCGAGCACGACGTTGCTCAGCGCGCCGCCGACGGCGCCGACGAGCGGCCCGCACAACATGCCGACGAGCATCGTGCCGACGCTGTCGCCGTAGATCGGCAGCCGCGCCAGCTTGACCGCCTCGCCGCCGACGAGGTTGAGGACGATGGCGCTGCCCAGGAGCGCGGCGACCGACGGCTGGGCGATCGCGGCCGCAGCGCGGCGGATGGCGTTCACGGCGGATCCTCCGGGGCGTCGCCGAGCCAGGCGGCGCGCAGCTCGGCGAAACGGTCTTCGGCGAGCGCCGAGCGCATGGCGGCGACGAGGCGGTTCATGGCGGTCAGATTGTGGAGCGTCGCCAGCCGATAGGCCAGCAGCTCGTCGCACTTGAAGAGGTGGTGGAGGTAGCTCCGGCTGAACCCGGCGCACAGCGGGCACGGGCAGTCGGGGTCGACGGGCTGCGGATCGCGGCGGTAGCGGGCGTTGCGGAGGTTGAGGCGAAGCCGCGGCAGGCGCTGGCCGTCGAGGGTGCGGGCGATCAGGCCGGCGTTGCGGGCCATGCGGGTCGGCGCCACGCAGTCGAACGTGTCGACGCCGCGCGCGACGGCGTCGAAGAGGTCGGGGATCTCGCCGATGCCCAGGAGGTGCCGTGGCCGTTCCGGGGGCAGCAGCGGGATCGTCAGGTCGAGGACGGCGCGCATGTCGGCCTTCGTGCGGCCCAGCGAGCCGCCGATGGCGATGCCGTCGGCGTCGAGGGCGGCGGTGAAGCGGGTGCTCGCCGCGCGCAGGTCGGGGTACCAGCCGCCCTGGACGATGCCGTACAAGAGCTGCCGGTGCCCGTGCGGGCAGGCCGTGGCCTGGAACGCCGCCACCGACCGCTCGGCCCAGCGGTGGGTGCGGTGCATCGCGCGCTCGGTGTAGGCGTGGTCGTGCAGCGGCGACGTGCACTCGTCGAACGCCAGCACGATGTCGGCGCCGAGGTCGCGCTGCAGCCCGATCGACACCTCCGGGGTATACGTGTGCCGGCTGCCGTCGAGGTGGCTCGTGAACCGCACGCCGTCGTCGGAGACCTCGACGAACGACGCGCCGCGCGCGGTGCGGCGCGGCGGCGCGGCGCCCGGGAACATCGGCGCGATCTTGCCGACGCCACCCTCGAGCCCGGCGCCCAGGCTGAAGACCTGGAACCCGCCCGAGTCGGTCAGGATCGGCCCATCCCAGCCCATGAACCGGTGCAGCCCGCCCTGCTCGGCCACGACGTCGGCGCCGGGCCGCAGGTGCAGGTGATACGTGTTGCAGAACACGGCCGGCTGCTCGACGGCGCGCAGGTCGGCCGGCAGCAGCGACTTCACCGTCGCGTTCGTGCCGACGGCAACGAACGCCGGCGTCTCGATGGCGCCGTGGGCCGTCGTCAGCCGCCCGGTGCGGGCGCGGCCGTCGGTCCAGGTCGTGACGAACGTCGGCGGCGCCATCAGTACGCCACGGTGCGGACGCGGTGGTGGGCGGGCAGGCGGTCGCGGATCGACTCAGCGCGGTGCCAGAGGCGCCAGTCGAGCTCGACGGCGGTCATCGGCCGGCCCAGCGCGGCGAGAGCGTCGCGCACGGCCTCGACGGCGGCGACGGTGGCGGCGCGGATCTCGACCTCCTCGGCGCCGCCGGCCGGCAGCTCGTCGCGCGCGTCGATGCGCGCGGCCAGCTCGGGCGACAGCCGCAGCGCGCCCTCGGCGCGCAGCAGTTGCGGGACGCGGTAGTCGGCGAACGTCGTGAGGTCGGCCAGATCGGGCAGATCTCCCAGGCCGGCGCCGCCGAGCGCGCCCCAGACGTCGGCGGCGAAGATCTGGGCGCGCTTGTAGAAGAAGACCTGGCGGCCGTCGTGCACCGCGTGGTCGCGGAAGCCCGGCAGCACCTCGGCCGCGAGCGCCGCCAGCGCCGCTGCCGAGCCGCCCGCGGCGGCGACGAGGCGCGCGGCGCGGCCATCGAAGCGCGCGGCAAGCACCTGGCCCACCTCGCGCACCAGCCGGGCGCGCTCGTCGAGCGGCCAGACGTCGGCGCCGAGCCACGCCGCCAGGGCATCGGGCGTGACGGCGGCGAGGCGGTCGGCGTCGAACGCGAACGCGTCGGCGTGCATGACGTCGCGCAGTCGCGCGGCCAGGTCGGCGTACTCGAAGCCGGCGGTCGGCCAGAAGCAGAAGTTGAGGGCGTCGAGCACCAGCAGGTACTGCACGGTGGCGTCCGGCGCGCCGGCGAAGTGCACGGTGTCGTCCCAGCCCGCCCCGGCGGCGTAGGCGCCGGCGTCGACGCCCACCGCGACGCGCGCCGCCAGCCGCGGCACCCCGACGGCGTCCGGCCAGGCGTGGCGGGCGCGGGCGCAGACGGCGCTGCAGCTGGCGCGGACGGCGTCCGGCAGGCGGACAGCCGCCGGCGAGGGCGCGGGCTCAGAGGTCGGGGGCATCGCGGCGCGTTCCGGGGTTCGAGCGGGCGCGCAATGGTAGCCCATAATGCCACCATGGAAGCGCGCCCGTCCGACGACCTCGGCCTCTACCTCCACGTCCCGTTTTGCGCCCGCAAGTGCCCCTACTGCGACTTCAACACCTACGCCGGCCTCGAGTCGCGCTTCGGGTCGTATGTCGACGCGCTGTGCCGCGAGATCGCGCTGCGGCGGGCGGCCGAGCCGGCGGCCGTCGATCGGGTGGTGACGTCGGTGTTCCTCGGCGGCGGCACCCCGACCGTGCTGTCGACGGCCCAGCTGGCGCAGATCCTGGGCGCCGTCCGCGATCACCTCACGCTCGCCGCCGACGTCGAGATCACCTCCGAGGCCAACCCGGGCACCGTCGACGCCGAGCGGTTCGCCGGCCTGCGTGCGATCGGGGTCAACCGGCTCAGCCTGGGCGCGCAGAGCCTGCGGCGCGGCGAACTGGCCTTCCTGGGTCGGATCCACGGCGCCGCCGAGGTCGGCGCGGCGGTGCGGGCGGCGCGCGCGGCCGGCTTCGACAACATGAACCTCGACTTCCTGTTCGGCTTGCCCGGCCAGAGCGCCCGCGCCTGGCGCGAGACGCTGGCGCGCGCCCTCGACCTCGGCACCGACCACCTCAGCCTCTACAGCCTGATCGTCGAGCCCGAGACGCCGCTCCAGCGCTGGGTGGCCAGCGGCGCCGTCGCCGCGCCGGACGACGACGCGGCGGCGCGGCGCTACCAGACGGCGATGCGGGTCCTGGCGACGGCCGGTTTCGGGCACTACGAGGTGTCGAACTGGTCCCGCTCGCCGGCCCATCGCAGCCGGCACAACCTGCTCTATTGGCGCAACGGCGAGTACCTGGCGTTCGGCGCCGGCGCCCACGGCCACATCCGGACGCGCGACGCCGATGGGCGGCTGCACGACGTCCGCTGGAGCAACGACCGGCCCGTCGACGCCTACATCGCGCGTGTCCAAGCCGGCGAGCTGCCGGTCGCGTTTCGCGAGGACGTGTCGCCGGCGGCGGCGATGGGCGAGACGATGATGGTCGGGCTGCGGCTCGTCGACGAGGGCGTGGCGCACGCGCGGTTCGCGGACCTGCACGGCGCTGACCCGCGCGAGGTCTACGCGGCGGTGCTGGCCGAGCTGAGCGACTGGGGGCTCGTCGACGTCGACGCGCATCGGACCCGGCTCACGCGGCGCGGGCTCATGGTGGGGAATCAGGTCTTCGGGAGGTTCGCGGCCGACGTCTGACGCGGAGGGGGCCGGCTCTAGGGCGCGCCGCCGTCCATGGCGGCCAGCGCGACGGCTTGCGCCTCGGCCCGGAACCGCCCCCAGGCCCCGTACCGCCCGCCCAGGCGCCGCAGGTTGTCGGTCAGCATCGCCAGCTCGGCCGGCGCGACCCAGCGAAAGCCCTCGATGCCCTCGCCGTGGTCACGGACCTCGATCTCGCCCGGCGGAGGGGCCAGCTCGAAGACGTAGGACGGGAAGTCGATGGCCTCGCGCCCGGGTGGACCACCGGTGACGCGGTGCTCGACGAGGGCGACGAACCGCAGTACCGCCAGCGCATGTCCGGTCTCCTCGACGCTCTCGCGCGCCAGCGCATCCAGCACCGCCTCGTGCGGCCGGATGCCCCCGGTGGGCAGGCGCCAGGCCCCCAGCGGGTAGTGGCGCTTCGTGTGGACCAGGACGTGGCCGTCGTCCGGGCGGCGGACGACGAGGACGACCTCGCCGCGGCGGTCGACGGCGTCGGTGAGCGTCCGCCACCAGGCGTCGAAGTCATCGCCGGCGATGTCGATCTCGACCGCCACGCGCCGGCCGGCCCCGTACTGCAGCTCGATCCCGGCGACCTCGACGGCGTCGACGCTCGGGCGGGTCCCCTTGGACGCCGCTTTCTTGGGCCGCGGCGACGGCACGACGACCGGTTCGACGTCGGGCCAGGCGGGGGCGGCCAGGCCGGCGGGCGAGGCCGGGGCGGCCACGGCGTCGCCGTCGCGGTCGCCCGGGTCCGCCTTGCGGCAGATGAACACGAAGATGCTGGCCATGTCGACCGGCAGATGGGCCGCCAGCGGCACGAGCAGGCGCGACGGGTGGCGCAGCGCGCCGAGCCAGCCGACAAGACCCACCGGCCGGTGCGCCATCTCCTCGTAGCCGAGCACCCGGACGACCTCGAGGCCGCCGGCCTCGAGCACCCGGGTCCACTGGGCGCGGGTGGCGTAGCGCTGGATCGGCTGCCCGTCGTCGTGGACGTCGCCGTGGCGCCAGGCGTGCAGGACGTTCCAGCGCAGGCCGAAGGCGTTCGGGACGTGCAGCAGCACCAGCCCGTCGGCAGCGGCGACGCGGGCCATCTCGGCCGCGCCCGCGACGGGGTTGTCGTAGTGCTCGAGGCTGCCGAGGTTCGTCACGAAGTCGAAGCAGCCGTCCGGGTAGGGCAGGGCCTCGCCGTTGGCCGCCGCCAGGCCCAGGTCGCCGCGGCCGGCGCGCGCCCGCCCGACCTTGAGCGCCACGTCCGACAGGTCGACGCCGTGGGCCTCGAGGCCCCGCGCGGCGGCGGCGGCCACCATCTGGGCCTCGCCGCAGGCCACGTCGAGCAGCCGGTCGCCCGGCTCGACGTCGAGCACGTCGAGCACCCAGGCCCACATCCGCTCCGGGTGGCGGATGCCGACGCCGCCGTAGATGTCGTTGTAGGCCGCGCGGGTCGTGCCGGCGACGTGGCGAAACTCGATCATGCCCTCGGTGGGCGGCGGGCGACGGTGGGCGGTCACGGGCAACCTCGCGCGCAAGCGGTGGCCGATTATACGGCGCGGCAGAGCGCATTCGACGCCCGCCGCCCGGCGCGCCACAATGGGGACGCCGCCGCCCGCGCCGGAGCCGGCGGGGCACCGCCCGCGAGGAGCGCCCGATGGCCGACGACCGCGCCGCCGACACCGTCCACCGCCTGCTGCGCCGCATCGACCACGACCGCTACCGGGTGCGGCCCGGCCAGAAGGTGGCGCTGGCGCGCATCGACCCCGAGGACAACGGCGACTTCGCCGGCAAGCGCGACGACGCCGAGGCGCTGTTCGCGGCGCTCAACGACCGGCTCGAGGAGCTTCAGGAGCTCCTCTACGCCGAAGGCAAGCACCGTGTCCTCATCGTGCTGCAGGCGATGGACTGCGGCGGGAAGGATGGCGTCATCCGGCGGGTGTTCGACGGCGTGAACCCGGCCGGCGTCGACGTCGCGTCGTTCAAGGTGCCCACCGCGATCGAACTGGCCCACGACTACCTGTGGCGGGTCCACCCGCATGTGCCGGCCAACGGCAAGATGGTCATCTTCAACCGCAGCCACTACGAGGACGTGCTGGTGGTGCGCGTCCTCGACCTTGTGCCCGAGGCGCGCTGGCGCAAGCGCTACGAGCACATCCGGGCGTTCGAGCAGCTGCTCGTCGACGAGGGCACGACGGTCCTGAAGTTCTTCCTGCACATCAGCAAGGACGAGCAGGCCAAGCGCCTCCAGGAGCGCCTCGACGACCCTGAGAAGCGCTGGAAGTTCCGCGTCGGCGATCTCGACGCCCGCCGCGCCTGGGACGACTACATGCACGCCTACGAAGAGGCCATGGAGCGCACGTCGACCGAGTCGGCGCCGTGGTACGTCGTCCCGGCCAACGACAAGTGGTACCGCGACCTGGTATGCGTGGCGATCCTCGTCGACACCCTGGAGCGATTGGCGATGCGCTACCCGCCCATCGAGCCGGGCACCGAGGGGGTCGTGATCGAGCCGTGAACCGGCGCGCCGGATCGCCCGGTCGTCCAGCGCTCGCCGCGCGGTCGGCGAGGGCTGCGCTCGTCGCCGCCGTCGCGCTGGCCGCGGTCGTCCGACAGGCCGCCCCAGCCACCGCCCAGCGCCCGACCCCGATCGGCCCGGCGACGCCCGTCGCGACGGCCACCGCCGACCGGCCGCTCGCCGACTGCGGCGTCACCGACGTGAGGTTGAAGGTCGAGCCGCGCGTCCTCGACGCCGACGCCCAGGCCGTCGTCGAGGTCACCGCCCGCTTCGCACTCCAGCCGGACGGCAGCCCCGACCGCGTCGCCGTCCTCCTCGGACCGATCGCCGCCGACATGCGCTCGATCGTGGTGGCCGAGCTCGACGCGTTTGCCGTCGCGCTCGGGCTCGAGCGCGGCGTCGAGCTGGCCGTCCTCCACGTGGGCGATCCGCCGGCGGACGTGGAGTGGCTCGGCGGGCCGGAAGGACTCGAGCGCGCCCGCGCGATCATCGCCGCGACCCGGTCCGACGAGGTGAGCGTCGCCGCCTGGGCCTCGGCCGTGGAACGGGCCGTCGAGGTGACGACCGGCAGCCCGCCGGTGCTCTCGACGGCACTGCTCGTCATCGCCGACCGCGTCCCGTCCGATGTCGCAGCGGCGCCCGACTGGATTCCGTTCGCCCAGCGCCTCGTGGACGCGCTGGTGGTGCACGTCGTCGCCAGCCTCGACCCCAGCGGCTGGCTCCAGACGCTGGCCTTCGGCCGCGGCGGCACCGTGTTCGCGCTGCCGCACACGTCACGGTCCGACGCCCCGACGCTGCTCCGCGTCGCCCGCCGGACCGTGATCGGCATGCCGGGCGCGGGCTGGGTGTACGAGCACGACCTCGGGACCGAGCGCTGGCGGGCGTTCGAGTCGCCGGATCGACCGCCGGGCCGTGTCGCCATCAGCGACGCCGAGGTGGTTTGGACCGACGCGCTCGATGCCTGGCACGGCACGATCGCGGTGCGCTACGGGATCAAGCTGGCGACGAAGAACGGTCTCGGCACCGTACGCGAGGTGACGCTGGCCGACGGCGCACACGCGCTGCGCCTCAGCGTCGGGGCGGCGCGCAGCTGCCGGATCGACTTCGACCCGGTCAACCTGTGCGTTCACCGCGCCGGCCGTGCCGACGCCTGCGCCCCGGTCGCGGCCACCTGGACGGCGTCGGCCCCGTCGGCCACGGCGACGCCGCAGTCCACGCCGGATGCGCCGACCGGGACGCCGTCGCCCGCTCCGGCCACCGCCTCGGCCACGCCGACGGCCACCGACGGTGCGGTCGGACCGTCGCCTCGTCCGACTGCGACGCCGCGGCCGCCGACCGCCGGATGCGTCGGCGGTGGCGGGCGACGGCTGTGGCTGCCGTGGGCGAGCGCCGACGGCGATCCGCCGCCGGCCGACGCCCGCGCGGACGCCGCGGCGCGGCGGCCCGGGTTCAGTCGACGGAGGCCAGGTACGCCGCGATGATGTCGCGCGCCGCCAACAAGTCGGCGGTGTGGATCATCTCGGTCACCGTGTGGATGTAGCGCGTGCCGACGACGATGCCGACCGCGCGCGCCCCGGCCGCCGCCTGCTGGGCCGCCGCGCCGTCCTGGCCGCCGGCGCGCAGGATCGTGCGCTGGTACGGGATGTTGCGCCGCACCGCCAGCGCCTCGATCTCCTGGACCAGCGCCCAGTCGGCGATGAACGAGCTGTCCTTGACGTGGAGCCCGAACCCTTTGCCGTGCTGCGTCACCCGCTCGCGCTCGGGCACGCCGGGGGTGTCGCAGGCCAGCGTCACATCGAGGCCGAGGCCGATGTCGGGGCGGACCGCGTAGGCCGCCGTCCGGGCGCCGCGCAGGCCGACCTCCTCCTGGGTCGTGAAGGCCACCACGACCTCGCAGGCGTGCGCGCCGCCGTCGGCCACGAGCGCCCGCACCGCCTCGATGCCCAGCCAACACGCCACGCGGTTGTCGAGCGCCTTCGAGACGACCTTGTCGCCCAGCTGAAGGCAGGGCTCGTCGGGCACCACGTAGTCGCCCACCTTGACCCGGGCGCGCACCTGATCGGCCGGCAGGCCGAGATCGACGCAGAACTCGCTGAGCTCGGGCACGCGCTTGCGGTCTTCGGGGGTGCTGATGTGGACCGGCTTGCCGCTGGCGTTCATGACGCCGCGCCAGTCGCCCTCGTCGGTGCAAACCCGCACGCGGCGGCTGAAGAGGTTGCGGGCGTCGAAGCCGCCGACCGGGTCGAGCCAGACGAAGCCGTCGTCGTCGATCGCCGTCACGAGGAAGCCGATCTCGTCCATGTGGCACAGCAGCAGCACGCGCGTCGGCCGACCGCGGGCGGGCGGCGGGGCGTCGGGGGCGGGCCGGGCGTCGCGCCAGCAGATGAGCGACCCCATCGCGTCGACCTCGACGCGGTCGAACAACCCGTCGACCTCGGCGGCGATGAGGGCGCGGACGCGGTCCTCGCGACCCGGCACGCCGGGGGTCTCACACAGGCGCTTGAGCAGGTCGAAGTTCACGCCGGGCTCCTTGGGCGACGGTCTGCGCAGGCCCGATCGAGGGATCGAACCCTGGACCGGCGCGCGGGCGGCGTGTTATACCACAGCGCCCCGCGGCGCCGGCCGTGGGTCTGCCCCACCCCCGCCTACACCGCGAGCGCGACCGCCATGTCGACCGCCGTCCCGGCCGCCGTCGCCGACCGCCTGCTGGCCGAGATCCTCGGCCGGCCGGCTGCCCACGCCGCGCTGGGCCGGCTGTGCGACACCATCGGCGGGCGGCCGGCGGGCAGCGAAGCCGCCCGCGCCGGCGAGGACTGGGCCTACGGCCTGCTGCAGGGCTGGGGCCTGCACGACGTGCGCTTCGAGCCGTTCACGGTCATGGCGTGGCAGCGCGGTCCGCTGGAGGCCGTGGTGGACGGTCCCGACGGCTGGCCGCTCGTCGCGCTCGCCCACGGCTACAGCCCGCGCCACGCCGAGGTGCGCGCCGCTGTGGTCGATGTCGGCCACGGCGAACCGGCCGACTTCGCCCGGCTGGCCGACGCGGTCCGCGGCGCGGTGTGCCTGTCCGACGAGGACGCCTCGCCCGGTCAGCGCGTCCGCCACCGCAGCGAGAAGCTGGCCGCCGCGGCCGCGGCCGGCGCCGCCGCGCTGTTGATCCACAGCCGCGACGCCGGCATGGTCGCCCGCACCGGCGTCTGCGCCGCCGGCGAGGCGGCGATCCCGAGCCTGGGGATCACGCTCGAGGACGGGCTGCGCCTGAAGCGGCGCCTGGCCGCGGGGGCCTCGCCCGTTGTCGCGATCCGGATGACGAACGCGTTCGAGGTGCGCCCCACCCGGACCGTGCTGGCCGACCTGCCCGGCCGCGAGCGCCCCGACGAGATCGTCGTCGCCGGCGGCCACCTCGACAGCTGGGACGTCGCCCAGGGGGCGGTCGACAACGGCCTCGGCGCCGCCATCGTCCTCGAGATGGCGCGGGCGCTGGCGACGCTGGCGGCCGACGGCCTGCGGCCGCGGCGCACGCTGCGCTTCGCGCTGTGGGCGGCCGAGGAGGTCGGGCTGCTGGGGTCCAAGCACTACGTCGCCCAGCACGCGGCCCTCCTCGACCAGCATGCGGCCGTGATGAACTTCGACATGACGGGCGATCCGTACGGCTACTGGATCCCCGGCCACACGCCGCCGCCGCTGCTCGACGCGCTGGCCGAGCAGCTGGCGCCGCTGGGGATGCGCGCGGCGTTCGACGACCGGGCCGGGCTGCACAGCGACCACGAGCCGTTCCTGCTGGAGGGCGTGCCGGTCGTCGGACTGCGGGCGGTGCTGCCGGGCGAGATCGGCCGCACCTACCACAGCGCCAGCGACACCTTCGACAAGGTGGCCGCGGCCCCACTCGCGCGCGCCGCGGCCGTCGGCGCCCACACGCTGTGGGCCTTGGCCGACGCCGCCGAGCGGCCGCTGCCGCGGCTCGGGCCGGCGGCGGTGCGCCGGATGCTCGAGCGGGCCGACCTCGTCGAGGCGCTGGCGGTCGGCGGCTACGACGGCCCGCCGATGCACGCCGCGCCGGGCGCCTGACGCCGCCGTGGGCGGGGCGTGGCGCTGGCGCGTCGTCGTCGGCGCGGCGGTGCTCTACGCCGCGGCGACGCGCCTGGTCGACCTGGCGGCGACGCCGCCGGGCCTGCACTTCGACGAGGCGGTCTATGGCCTGATGGCCCAGGACATCGTCGCCGGCGCCCGGCCGGTGTTCTTCCCGGCGTTCACGGGCCGCGAGCCCCTGTACATGTACCTGCTGGCGGGCGCCTTCGCCGGGTTGGGCCCGACGCCGTGGGCGCTGCGGCTGACGTCGGCCGCCTGCGGGATCGTCACCGTGGCCGTCATCGGCGCCGTCGGCCGCGCCTGGTTCGATCGGCGCGTCGGTGCGGTGGCGGCGTGGCTCTGTGCGACCAGCGCCTGGCAGCTGACGGTCAGCCGCAACGGCTACCCCAACGTGCTCATCCCGCCGCTCGCCGCCGCCAGCGCCGTGTGGCTGTGGCGGGCCTGGCGGTCGGGCCGCCGGCGCGAGGCGGCGCTCGGCGGCGCGCTCGTCGGCGCGATCCTCTACACCTACCTGGCGGCGCGCTTCTGGCCCGTCTGCGTCGCCGCCTGGCTCGTGGCGGCCATCGTCGGGCAGCCGCGCCGCGCGGCCGCCCGCGGGCCGGCGATCGCCACCGCCGTGGCGGCGGCGGCCGCGGTCACGGCGCCGCTGGCCCTCTACTTCGTCCGCCACCCGGCCGACTTCTGGGAGCACGCGAACCAGGTCCTGGCCAGCCGAAGCCTCGCCGGCGGCGCGCTGTGGGAGGCATACGCGGCCAACGCGGTGCGCACGCTGCAAGGCCTGATCGTGCCGGGCCTGGGCGACCCGCGCTGGCACTTCAACCTGCCCGGCCGGCCGCTGTTGGGCGTCGGCGCCGCCGTCCTGGCCGCCGTCGGTCTCGTCGCCGCCGCGCGCCGCGTCCGCGAGCTGCGGGTCGTCTGGCTCGGCCTGTGGCTCGTGGTGCCGGCGCTGCCGGGGATTCTCACCCTCGAGATGCAGCCGGCCGGCCAGCGGATCATCGGCATCGCGCCGGCGCTGGCCGTGCTCGGCGGCCTCGGCGCACGGGCCTTGTGGCGCGCCGGTCGCCGCCTGGACCGCCGGGCCGGGGCGGTCGGCGTCGCGGCGACGGTCGCCCTCGTCGCTGCCGAGGGGGTGACGTCGCTCGCCCGCTACCGCGCCTGGGCGGCCGAGCCGGCCACGGCGCAGGTCTTCAACGCCGACTATGCCGCGCTGGCCCACCTGGCCGCGGCCGATGTCCAGGCCGGCCGCACCGTCGTCGTGCTGAGCGAGCACCACCGCCATCCGACGCTGGCCTTCCTGGCGCCCGACGCCTTCGACGCCCTCGTCTGGACCGACCCGGATCGTGCGCTGCCGGTGCCGGTCCCGCGCGCGACGGACGGCGACGCCATCGTCTACCTCCGGCCCCGCTCCTACGCCCGCGACGACCTGCCCGCCGTGGCGTGGCTCGAGGCGCACGCCCGCGAGCGGACACCGTTCCTTGCCCGCGGCGTCGGCGCACCGGTGGCGCTCGATGCCGCCGCGTCGCGGCCCGATCCCGCGGTCGACGACGCGCGCGACCGGCCGCCGACGACCGAGGTGATTCGTTATGTCGTGTCAAGGGCGACGGCGGAAGGGATCGGATCCGCCGCGGCTGGCGATGGCGCCGGCACGTTCGGCGGCGAGCTCGCCGTGGTCGGCGTCGACGGCGCCCGCGACGGCGTGCCCCGCAACCGCCCGCTCGTCGTCGCCCTCGACGCGACCGTCGTCGGAGCGCCGCCGCCCGGCGCGGGACGGCAGATCGTCGTCCTGCTGGCGGCCGACGACGAGCCGCCGGACGCGCCGCGGGCGCAGGACAACGGGCTGGGCTACCTGGCCAGCGAGTGGCGGACGGGCGATCGGTTCCGGTCGTGGCACGCGCTGACCGTCGACCGCGCGATCCCGGCGCTCGCCGACTTCAGCATCCGCGCCCGCGTCGTCGACGACCGCCTGGCCCCGCTGTCCCTCGCCGCGCCGGGCGGGCGTGCGGCCACCGCGCCCGAGCTCCGGCTCGGGCGGGTGCGGTTTGCCGTCGAGGGGCGCGTCCGCGCCACCGCCGACGAGCTCGCCGGCGCCGCTGCAGCGTTCGGCGACGCCGACGGCGGCTCGTTCGCGGTCCTCGCCGCGGCCGTCGACCGCCCGTCGGCGGAGCGCGGCGCAGCGGCCGGGCTGACGCTGCGGATCGCCCGGCGTTGGCCGGCGGGTGAAGGCGGCGCCGCGACCGCCCCGCCACGCGATCCCGGCGCGCTCACGGTCGATCTGGTGCCCGAGGGCCCGGCGGCGGTCGGCCGGACGGTCGTCGCGCGCGGCGTCGTCGACCGGGGCGCCGCCGCCGGGACGCCGATGCGCGACAAGGAGGTCGTCGCGCTCCGGCTCGCGGTCCCGGTCCCGCCTGGCTGGCCGCTCGGACCATCCGCCGTCGAGGTCGCCGCGGACGGCGCCGCGCCGTGGCGGGTCGGATCGATCGAGGTCCGTTGACGGCCACGCCGCCCGACGCCGCCGTCCGCCTCGGCTTGATCAGCGACACACACGGCTGGCTCGACCCGGCCCTTGCCGCGCACTTCGCCGGCGTCGACCTGATCGTCCACGCCGGCGACGTCGGCGACCCGCACGTGTTGGCCGCGCTCGAGGCGCTCGCCCCGGTGTTGGCCGTGCGCGGCAACATCGACGGCGGGCGGCTGGCCGAGCTGCCGCTGGCGGCGACACGCGACGTACGCGGCGTGCGGGTCGCCGCGCTGCACATCGCCGGCCCGCCCGGCCGGCCGAACGCCGATGCGCGCGCGCTCGTGGCCGCCCAGGCGCCCGACGTGCTCGTCGTCGGCCACAGCCACGTGCCCGGCTTCAGCCGGATCGGCGGCACGCAGGTCGTCAACCCCGGTGCGGCCGGGCGCCACGGCTTCCACGCGCGGCGGACGGCTTACCTGTTGGCGCGGATCGAAGGCGCCGACTGGCAGGCCTGGCGGATCGACCTCGGCCCGCGCGGCCAGCCGCGCTAGGCCGGCGTCGTCTCGCGCGGCGGGAACGCCAGCGACGCCACCACGCTGCCACCGATCAACGCGGTGATGACCAGGAGCGACACCGCGGTCGGCACCTTGTAGACGTCGACCGCCACCATCTTGGCGCCGACGAACACGAGCACGAGCGCCAGCCCGAGCTTGAGCAGGTGGAACTTGTGCACGACGCCGGCCAGCAGGAAGTAGAGCGAGCGCAGGCCGAGGATGGCCATGACGTTCGAGGTGTAGACGATGAACGGGTCGGTGGTGATCGCGAAGATCGCCGGGATCGAGTCGACGGCGAAGATCACGTCGGTCACCTCGACCAGCAGGAGCGCCAGGAAGAGCGGCGTGATGGCACGCCGGCCGTCGATGCGGGTGATGAAGCGCTGGCCGTCGTAGTGCGCGCTGACCGGCACGAGCCGTCGGGCCAACCGAACAACGACGCTGGCCTCGGGATCGATCGTCCGCGCCTTCTGCACCGCCATCTTGATCCCGGTGACGATCAGGAAGGCGCCGAAGACGTAGATGATCCAGTGGAAGCGCTCGATGAGCACCGTGCCGGCGGCGATCATCGCCCCGCGCAGCACCAGGGCGCTGACGATGCCCCAAAACAGCACGCGGTGCTGGTACATCGCCGGCACGCCGAGGGTGCCGAAGATGAGCACGAACACGAAGATGTTGTCGATGGACAGCGACTTCTCGATCAGGTAGCCGGTCAGGAACTGGATGCCGACCTCGGGCCCCTGCCAGAAGTAGAGCAGGGCGTTGAACGCCAACGCCAGGCTGATCCAGACGACGCTCCACGTCGCCGCCTCGCGCAGCGGCACCTCGTGCGCGGTGCGGTGGAACACGCCGAGGTCGAGCGCCAGCAGCACCAGCACGAACGCGTTGAACCCGACCCAAAACCAGATGCTATCGGCCATGGTCGACTCCCGTCGGGCGGTCGCTCGGCCACAAAAAAAGTGGCGAGGCCGGACGACCCTGCTGGGTTGCGTCTCGGTCTCGCCTGCCGCGTCGCGCCCAAGGCGCATCGCACCGAACGGCCGGGAGCGGTGGCTCCGGACTGACGACCGTTCGCCCGACGACCAGCGGTGGCCCGCCGGCGGGTGGCTACTCCCCGAATGTCAGCCCTTGACGATAGGGACGCGGCGCCGCGCTGTCAAACGCCGCGCAATGAGCGCCGGCCGCGAACCATCGCCTGCCCGCACGGTCCGGCGTCAGCCGGATCCCGACTCGGCGTGGGGCGTGTTGTGGAGCTGGACCGGGGACGCGGCGCGCCGGATGCGCATGTTGACGAGCTCGACGGCGAACGAGAACGCCATCGCGAAGTAGGCGTAGTGCTTGAGCCGCAGCTCATGGGCCGTCTCGGGGTTCCAGCCCTCGATGACCAGCATGGTGCCGATCAGGATCAGGAACGCCAGCGCCAGGACCTTCATCGTCGGGTGCCGCTCGACGAACGACGCGATCTGGCCGGCGAACATCACCATCACGATGGCCGCGACGATGACGGCGGCGATCATGATCTCGAGCACGTCGGACAGACCGACGGCGGTGATGACGGAGTCGAGCGAGAAGATCACGTCGACGAGCAGGATCTGCACGAGCACGCCGGCCATCGTGCTCACGCGACCGGCGTGGTGGACGTCGGCCGCCTCGAGCTTCTTGTGGATCTCGGCCGTGCTCTTGGCGATCAGGAACAAGCCGCCGACGAGCAGGATCAGGTCGTGGCCGGACAGACCGCGGTCGGCGCCCGGCAGCCCGGTGATCAGGGGCTCCTCGAGGCGCATGACCCACGAGATCGAGAACAGCAGCAGGATACGCGACACTACCGCCAGCGCAATGCCGAGCCGCCGCGCCCGCGCCTGCTGCTCCTTGGGCAGTTGTCCGGTGAGGATGGCGATGAAGATCACGTTGTCGATGCCCAGCACGATCTCGAGCATCGTGAGCGTGACGAACGCAACCAGGTTGGCCGTCGTGAACAGCTCTGCCACCGGGCACCTCGGTCGTAGGTGGGCCTGGGCGGGCGCACCGGCGCCGCGCGATGGATGGAGATGGTAGCCGCAGCGGTCGGGCCGTCAATTCGCGGTCGCGGGCGCGCCCCGCGCGGCCGCGGGACGCGCCTTGGACGGGCGCGCGGTGCCATTGACGGTGCGCGGCGATTGCTTGTATCCTATTTGCCGCTCCCCGCGAGAACGCACGCGACGCCTCGCTCCCCCCTTCCCCGCGATGCGTCGGCCGGGGCCACGACAGGGGCATCGGATGGTCGACACCCTCGGCACGGCGACCGCCGACGGACGGCACGTGGACCCGCGCACCACGATCGACGTCCTGAACGCGCGCGCCTGGGACCGGCTGCAGGCGGACGTCCAGTCGTCGACGGCGCTGGCCGAGGAGGCCCTCGCCTACGCCGAGGGCCTCGGCTACGAGAAGGGGGTCGCCGACGCGCGCCGGACGCTGTGCGCCGGTCACGTGATCCAGAGCGAGCACGAGCAGGCGCTGTCCGAGCTGCCCGCGGTGCGCGCGCTCTACCGCTCGCTGGGCGACCGCCGCGGCGAGGGCAGCGTCGTCAACATCCTCGGCAGCGCCTACGGTACGCTGGGTGACTTCCCCAAGGCGCTCGAGTTGTTCCTCGACGGCCTGTCGATCGCCACCGAGTTGGGCGACGAGCGCGGCGAGGCGGTGGCGTTGGGCAACATCGGGCAGGTCTACGCCGAGCTCGGCGACCTGGCCAGCGGGATCGAGCACACCGAGCGGGCGCTGGCGCTGCGGCGGGCGATCGACGACGAGGCCGGGGCGGCCGCCACCCTCATGAACCTCGGGGCGATGAGCGAGATGGTCGGCGCGCTCGACCGCGCCCGCGACTGCCACGAGGCCAGCCTGGCCATTCGCCGTCGTCTCGGCGACCGTCTGGGCGAGGCGATGTGCCTCGAGAACCTCGGCACGGTGTGCGCCAAGCAGGGCGACGCGCCGGCCGCCGAGGACCACCTGCGCACCAGCCTCGAGATCGTCGACGAGCTCGAGATGCGGCAATGGCAGGGCCTCGTCCGGCTCAGCCTGGGCAAGCTCGTGGCCGCCGACGACGATCGGCTCGGCGAGGGGATCGGGCTGCTGCGCGAGGCGGCGTCGCTGCTGGGGGAGATCAGCTTCCGACCGCGCGAGCTCGAGGCCCACCGCGCCCTGGCCGAGGCCTACAAGCGCGCGGGCGACACCACCCGGGCGCTGGATCACTTCGAGCGGGCCCACAGCCTCGAGCGCGACGTCTTCAGCGAGAGCGCCGAGCGCAACGTCCAGAACTTGCGCGTGCGCTACGAGGTCAACGAGGCCCAGCGCGAGGCCGAGATCTACCGCCTCAAGAACGTCGAGCTGGCCAAGGCCTACGAGGAGCTCGCGGCCGCCGAGGTCGAGCGCGAGCGGTTCACGCGCCTGCTGCGGACGTCGGCGGAAACCGCCGAGCTGCTGTCGACAATCCTCGACCCGGCCGTCCTGCTGGCCGAGATCATCGAGCGCTTGCGCGACCGCTTCGAGCTGTATTATGTCCACCTCTTTCTGCTCGACCCCGCCACCGGCCAGCTCGTCGTGCGCGCCGGCAGCGGCGAGGTCGGCCAGCGGCTGGCGGAGACGCGCTTCGCGATCCCCCTCGGCGCGCCGCGCAGCCTGGTGGCGCGCGCCGCCAGCGCGCGGACGGTGGTCCGCGTCGACGACGTCTACGAGGAGCCGGCGTTCCTGCCGAACGCCCTCTTGCCCGACACGCGCTCCGAGGTGGCCCTGCCGCTCGTCGCCCGCGGCGAGCTCGTGGGCGTGCTCGACCTCCAGGACCGCGCCGTCGGCCGCTTCGCCCAGGCCGACATCGACGCGCTGCTGGCATTGACCGGTCAGATCGCGGTCGCGCTGCAGAACGCGAGGCTGTTCCAGGAAGTCCAGCGCACCGCCGAGCGGCTGCGCGAGGTCGACCGGCTCAAGAGCGAGTTCCTGGCCAACATGAGCCACGAACTCCGGACGCCGCTGAACTCGATCATCGGCTACGCCGAGCTGATCCTGATGGGCCTCGGCGCCGACATCGACCCGGCCGCCCGGGAGGACATCGAGGCGATCCACGAGAACGGGCAGCAGCTGCTGCACCTGATCAACGACCTGCTCGACCTGGCCCGCATCGAGGCCGGGCAGATGCGCCTCGAGCCGGAGGCCGTCGCTCCGGCCGAGCTGCTGGAGCGGACGCGCGTGGCGAGCGCCGGCCTGCTCGTCGGCCGGCCGCTGCAGATCCACGTGGCCGTCGAGCCCGACGTGCCGCCCATCCAGGGCGACCGCGTCCGGCTCGGCCAGATCCTCAACAACTTGGTCGGCAACGCCGTCAAGTTCACGCCGGCCGGCCACGTCTGGCTCCGCGGCTACGGCCGCGGCGACGAGGTGTGCATCGAGGTCGAGGACACCGGCCCCGGCATCAGCGAGTCCGACGTGGCCGCCATCTTCCGCCCCTTCCGCCACGCCGACAGCCCCTTCACGCGCCGCGCCCGCGGCGCCGGGCTCGGCCTGGCGATCACGCTGTTCCTCGTCGAGCTCCACAACGGTGCCATCGACGTCCGGAGCCGTCCCGGCGTCGGGACGGTCTTCACCGTCCGGCTGCCCGCCGCCAAGGCCGTCCCGTCGGCGCTCGGGCCGGTGACGGCGTCCGCCAACGGACCGGCGGCCCGGGCATGACGACGCTCTTCCACGCCGTCGCCTGCCTGGAGTGCGGCCACGCCACGGCGCCCGATCTGTACGCCGAGGCTTGCCCCGCCTGCGGCAGCGCTTGGCTCGACGCCCGCTACGACCTGGCGCGGCTGCCGGCGCAGTGGCCGGCCATCGTGCGATCCCGGCCGACCTCGATGTGGCGCTACGGCGAGCTGCTGCCGTTCGGCGACGATGTCCGGCCGCTGTCGATGGGCGAGGGCTGGACGCCGCTGACGCGGGCCGCCGGCCTGGCCGACGCGCTGGGGTGCAGCGAGCTCTGGATCAAGGACGAACGGCAGCAGCCGACCGGCAGCTTCAAGGACCGCCAGGCGGCCGCGGCGGTCACGGCGCTGGCTGCGCGCGGCTGCCGCGACCTCGTCATCGCCTCGACCGGCAACGCCGCCGCCGCCTACGCGGCGTTCTGCGCCCGCGCCGGCATCCGGCTGTGGGTGTTCCTGACGTCGAGCGTGCCCGCCGAAAAGATGCGCGAGCTGGCGCTCTACGGCGCTGAGGTCGTCAAGATCACCGGCACGTACGACCAGGCCAAGGCCGTCGCCGCCGACTTCGCCGCCCGCCGCGGCATCCCGTTCGACCGCGGCGCCAAGATGATCCCCGGCAAGGAGGCGATGAAGACGGTCGCCTTCGAGATCGTGGAGCAGCTGGGCTGGCAGGCGCCGGACTGGTACGTCCAGGCCGTGTCGGGCGGCATCGGGCCGCTGGCGGTGGACAAGGGCTTCGGCGAGCTGTACGCCGCCGGGCTGATCGACCGCATCCCGAGGCTCGCGCTCATCCAGAGCGAGGGCTGCGCCCCGATGGTCCGCGCCTGGGAGCGCGGCGAGGCGCACGCCACGCCGGTCCAGCCCGACACGCTGATCACGGTGTTGGCGACCGGCGACCCCGGTCCGGCCTACACGATGCTCAAGTCCGCCGTGGATCGCCACGGCGGCGCGATGGTGGGCGTGAGCGACGGCGACGCCTTCCGGGCGATGCGCCGCGTGGCCCGGGCCGAGGGCTTCTCGGTCGAGCCGGCGGCCAGCGTCGCCTTTGCCGGCTTCGAGGCGCTGCGCGAGCGCGGCCTGATCGGCCCCGACGAGCGCGTGGTCATCAACTGCTCGGGCCATACGTTCAGCGCCGAGAAGCACGCGCTGGAGGACCGCTACACGTTCACCCTCGATCTGGGCCGCGGCCGCAGCCGCGTCGGCGGCAGCGAGGGGCTCGGCGCGGCGCTCGAGGGGCTGGACGAGCAGGTGACGACCGTCGTCGTGATCGACGACAACCCGGACCACAGCCGCCTGATCCGGCGGCTCCTGCAGCGCTACCGCAACTACCGCGTCCTCGAGGCCCACAACGGCCCCGACGGCCTCGACCTGGTGCGCCAGCGCCGCGCCGACGTCGTCGTCCTCGACCTGATGATGCCGGGCATGGACGGCAGCGCGATCCTCGAGACCCTCAAGGCGGATGCCCGGACGGCCGACGTGCCGGTCATCGTGGTGTCGGCCAAGACGATCGAGGCCGAGGAGCGGCGCTGGCTCGAAGCGCGCTCGGCGTCGATCTGGCAGAAGGGCAGCTTCAGCGCCGCCGAGCTCGTCGAGCACGTCGTCGCCACCGTCGGCCGCGGCGCCCCGGCGCTGGGGCCCGCCGACGACGGCGGCGGCAACGGCCACCGTGGTGGCGGCGGCAACGGCCGCGCCGCCGACGCGCCGGCGGCGCCCGCCGCGTTCGGGGCGAGCCAGCGGCCGCGCATCCTGCTCGTCGACGGCTTTGAGCTGGATGCCCGCCTGCTGCGACGGCTGTTCGAGTCGAGCAACCGCTTCGATGTCGCCGTGGCATCGTCGGCCGCGGCGGCACGGGCGGCGCTGGCGCAGGCGCGGCCCGACCTGATCGTGGTCGACCTGGCGCTGCCCGATGCCGACGGCGAGGACCTCGTCGCCGAGCTCACGCCGCAGGCCGGGCTGGGCGACGTCCCGGTGATCGTCGTCAGCGCCCGCCCGGTCGATCCGCGCACGCGCGCCCGACTGTCGGGGCGCGCCGACGCGATCTGGACGAAGGACACGCTCGACCGGAGCAGCCTGCTGGCGCACGTCGAGACGATCCTGCTACCCTAGACGGGTCTCCGACCTGGGCCAAGGAGCCGGCGATGCACGACCGAACCGTCGTCTACATCGAGGACAACTACCACAACCGGCGCTTGGTCCGGAAGATCCTCGAGGCCAGCGGCTACCGGGTCGTCGAGGCCGAGGACGGGCTCGGGGGGCTGGCGCTCGTGCGCGAGCTGCGCCCGCCGCTGGTCTTGCTCGACATCGGCCTGCCCGACATCGACGGCCTCGAGGTCGTCCGCCACATCCGCGCCGACGCCGACATCGCCTCGATCCCGGTCATCGCGATCAGCGCCTCGGCCATGCGCGGCGACCGCGAGCTGTTCCTGGCCGCCGGCTGCGACGATTACCTGGCCAAACCGATCAAGGTCGCCGAGCTGCTCCACCTCGTCGAGACGCACTGGCCGACCGGCGTCGCGGCGGAGCGCTGAGCGGTGCGCGCGGCGGATCCGGCGCGGGGAACGGTGCGCGCGGGCGACAGGGGAGGGGCGCCGTGAGCGACGTCCGGTCGACCTTTCTCACGCACCTCGAGTGCGCCCAGTGCGGGGCGACCCATGCGGCGGACGCGCTGGTGAACCTCTGCCGGGCGTGCCGGCTGCCGCTGTTGGCCCGCTACGACCTGGCGGCCGCCCGGACGGCGCTGCCGCGCACGGCGCTGGCCGACCGGGAAGGCTCGCTGTGGCGCTACACCGAGCTGCTGCCGGTCGCTGACCCGGCGTGGCGGCTGACACTCGGCGAAGGCTGGACGCCGTTGCTGCCGACGCCGCGCCTGGGCGATCTCATCGGCCTGCCGCGGCTGTGGGTCAAGGACGAAGGGCTCAACCCGACGGGCTCATTCAAGGCGCGGGGCCTGGTGATGGCCGTGTCGCGGGCGGGCGAGCTCGGCGCCGCCGCCGTGGCGCTGCCCAGCGCCGGCAACGCCGGCGCCGCCCTGGCCGCCTACGCCGCGCGGGCCGGCCTGCCGGCCCACGTCTTCGTGCCGCGCGACGTCCCGCCGCTCATCGCGCTCGAGACGCGCATGCTCGGCGCCGAGGTCACGCTGGTCGACGGCCTGATCACCGATTGCGCCCGGTTCGTCAAGGCTGGGGTCGCCGAGGGCCGCTGGTTCGACTGCTCGACGCTGGCCGAGCCCTACCGCGTCGAGGGCAAGAAGACGATGGGCTACGAGCTGGCCGAGCAGTTCGGGTGGACGCTGCCCGACGTGATCGTCTACCCGACCGGCGGCGGCACCGGGCTCGTCGGGATGTGGAAGGCGTTCGACGAGATGGAGGCCCTGGGCTGGATCGACGGGCGCCGGCCGCGGATGGTCAGCGTCCAGAGCCGCGGCTGCGCGCCGATCGTGCGCGCCTGGGAGACGGGCGCGACGCGCGCGACGCCGTGGGAGGGCGCGGCGACGATCGCGCCGGGGCTCCGGGTGCCGTCCGCCATCGGCGACTTCCTGATCCTGGATGCGATCCGCGCCAGCCACGGTTGCGCCGTCGCCGTCGACGATGCGGCGATCCTCGAGTGGCTGCCGCGGATCGGACGCGCCGAGGGCCTGTTCACGGCGCCGGAGTCGGCGGCCACGCTGGTGGCGGCGGCCGAGCTGGCCGAACGCGGCTGGATTCGGCCGGACGAGCAGGTGCTCTTGTTCTTCACCGGCAACGGGCTGAAGTACGAGTACCTCCTGGCGCCGGATGCGGCGAGCGACGCGGTGACCCAGCGGGCCCGGCCGACGATGGACACGGTGCGGGCGGACGCCGTCGCGGCGCCGCTCGATCCACCGGCCCGCTGACGGGCCGCAGGAGCCGCGATGGCCGACCCCCTGGCCGAGCTCGAGACGCGCCTGCGCGAGGCGGCGGACGACGGCGCCCGCACGGCGGCGCTCAACGCGCTGGCGTGGGAGCTCAAGAACGCCGACCCGGCGCGGGCCAGCGAGCTCGCGGCCGAGGCGCGCGCGCTGGCCGAGCGGGCCGGCGACACGCTGGCGGCAGCCCTGGCGCGGCGGACGGCGGCGGCCTGCCGGTTCCTCCAGAGCGACTTCGCGGCCGTGCTGCACGAGTTGCCGGCGCTTCGCGCGGCGTTCGAGGACCTGGGCGACAAGGCCAACGAGGCCAGCGTTCTCAACCTGCTCGGCAGCGTCCAGGGCAGCCTCGGCGACTACACCGCCGCGCTCGAGAGCTTCGCCGCCAGCCTCGAGGTGGCCACCGAGGCCGGCGACCGGCGCGGCGAGGCGGTGGCGCTGGGCAACATCGGCCACGTCCGTCACGAGCTGGGCGACGACGAGCACGCGCTCGACTACCACCTGCGATCGCTCGACATCAAGACGGGCCTCCAGGACAAGCCGGGCGAGGCGATGAGCCTCATGAACATCGGCGTCGCCTACGAGGCGCTCGGCGACCTCTCGACGGCACTCGTCTACCACCTGCGGGCGCTTGTCCTGCGCCAACAGCTCGGCGACCGGCGCGGCGAGGCGATGAGCCAGACCGTGATCGGCGAGCTCTACCTCCGCATGGGCGACGACGCGAGCGCCCTCGACTACTTCGAGGAGAGCTTGTCGATCTTCCAGGCGCTGGGCGATCGCCAGTGGGAGGCGCGGGCGCTGCGCGACCTCGGCGACCTCTACGCGCGCCAAGGCGACGCCGATGCCGCGCTCGACCACCTTCACCAGGCGCTGTCGATCGTCGAGTCGATCCAGGCCGTCTCCCGCATCGCCGAGATCCACCACGACCTGTGCGGCCTCTACAAGAGCCGCGGCGACCACCCGCGCGCGCTGCACCACCACGAGGTCTACCACGCGCTGTCGATGGAGGTGCACCGGGCCGAGGCCGAGCGGGCGCTGGATCACCTGAACGTCCGCCTCAAGGCCGGCTTGCTGCGGTCCGAGCCGGCCGGCGGCCCGACGCCGGCCCAGGCCGCGCCGCCCGCGCCGGATCAGGCCGCCGGTCCAGCGGACGGCGAGCCCGACGGCGCGCGGCGCTCGCGCGCGCTCGAGTCGCTGCGGCGCGAGATCGTCAAGGACCGCCTGCTCGTCGAGAGCCTGGGGGTGCCGTTCGTGGCGCTGAAGGCCGACGGCACGATCTTCCACTGCAACGCGCCGTTCGCCGCGTTCCTGGGCGGGACGGTCGACGACATCGAGGGCCGCGCGCTGGCCGAGGCGGCGCCGGACCTGGCCGGCACGTCGATGGCCGACGCGCTGGCGGTCGCGCTCGAGGATGGCCAGAACGTCACCGCCGAGGTCGCCGTCCGCGAGCGGTGGTGGCACCTCCAGGCCTACCCCACGAGCTGGGGCGGGGTCCTGGGCGTCCTCGAGGACGTGACGGCCCGCAAGGCGGCGGAGGTCGAGCGGGCGCGGTTCACGAACCTGTTGCGCACCGCCGCCGAGGCCGCCGGTCGGCTGTCGGCGATGCTCGACCCGGCCCAGCTGCTGCCCGAGACGGTCGAGCTGCTGCAGCAGCGCTTCGGGCTGCACCACGTGCACATCTACGTCTACGAGGCCGCGTCGCGCAGCCTGGTGGTGCGCGCCGGCAGCGGCTACGTGGGGCGGCGCCTGTTCTCGCGCGGCCACCGCGTCAGCCTCGACGCGGCCCGGAGCCTGGTGGCGCGCGCCGCCAGCCGCCGCGAGATCGTCCACGAGCCCGACGTTCGCACCGGCGAGCTCTTCGTGGCCAACCCGCTGCTGCCCGACACGCGCGCCGAGCTGGCGCTGCCGCTGCTGGCCCACGGCGAGCTCGTCGGCGTGCTCGACATCCAGGACCACGAGGCCGGCCGCTTCTCCCAAGCCGACGTCGACGCCTTCAGCGTGCTCGCCAGCCAGATTGCGGTCGCGATCGACAACGCCCGGCTGTTTGGCGAGCTCAAGGCGACGAGCGATCGGCTGCAGGAGGTCGACCGCCTCAAGAGCGACTTCCTGGCCAACGTCAGCCACGAGCTCCGCACGCCGCTCACGAGCATCATCGGCTACGTCGAGTTCATCCTCGGCGGCTACTCCGGACCCGTTTCGGCCGAGGTGCGCGAGGACGTCCAGGCGATCCACGAGAGCAGCCAGCAGCTCGTGGGCTTGCTGGACGACCTGGTCGACCTGGCGCGTATCGAGGCCGGCGAGATGCGCCTCGACCGCGTCGCCGTCGAGCTGCCGCCGCTGCTGGACGCCGTTCGCGCCAGCGCCGCCGGCCTGATCCTCGGCCGTCCGGTCGCCCTGCGGTTCGACGTCGAGCCCGACCTGCCGGCCGTGGGCGGCGACGCGCTGCGGCTCAAGCAGGTGCTCAACAGCCTGGTGTCCAACGCCGTGCGGTTCACCGACGGCGGCGAGATCGCGGTCCGGGCCTGGCGGTTGGGCCGCGACGTGGCGATCTCGGTCGCCGACACCGGCCGCGGGATCGCCGCCGACGAGCTGCTGCTGCTGCGCGACGCGATGCGCCGCCCGCAGCCCCGCACCGCCGGCCCGTCGTTCACCCACCGCGCCCATGGCGCCGGCACCGGCCTCACGATCGCCCACCACTTGGTGCAGCTGCACGGCGGGTCGATGGACATCCAGAGCGTGCTGGGCGCCGGGACGACGATCACGGTGCGTCTGCCGGCGCTGGGCGCCGAGCGCGTGGCGGACGACGGCGTCCCGCCCGCCGACGCCGCGGTCGTACGCTCCGCAGCCGCCGTCGACGGCGGGACGCGGCTGGGCGAGGGCCCGCTGGCGCTGTTCTAGAAGCGCCTTACAAAGCCGGCGCGACGGCGTGCCTCGGCCCTGCAGAGATCTGAGGCCGTGTGGACTTGTTGGGCTCTCGAACGGCCATCCGAGCGCACCGCGGTATCATCGCGGACCGACGCCGCCACCGCCGCGGCGGCGGCCGTCGCGAGCCAGGTGTGGACGATGCCCCGACGCCCGGACGAGCAAGTCAACCTGTGGTTCTGCGTCCTCAACGGCGCCTTCTTCGGCCTGGCGTTGGGCCTGGCGTCGTTCGTCTCGGTGATGCCGCTGTTCGTGCGGTCGATCTCGCCGTCGCCGGTGGCGCTGGCGATGATCCCGTGGCTGCAGCCGCTGGGCTGGCACCTGCCGCAGCTCTTCCTGGTCCGGCGCGTCGCGCGCCTGGCGCGCTACCACCCGGCGGTGCTGCTGGCGACGATCATCGAGCGGCTGCCCTTTCTGGGCCTGGCGGCGGTCGCACTCGGTCTGCCGTGGCTTTCGCCGGCGACGGCGCTTGGCTTGATCCTCGGCCTGCTGCTGCTGTTCGGCCTGGGCGGCGGCCTCACCGCCCCGCCCTGGCAGTCGCTGCTGGTGCGGATGACGACGCCCGCGCGGCGCGGCGCGTTCATCGGCACGATGGTCGGCGCCGTGCAGCTCGCGGCCGCCCTCGGCGCCTGGCTGGCCGGTCGGATCGTCGACGCCGTGCCCGGCCGGCTCGGCTTCGCGGCGTGCTTCGGGATCGGCAGCGCGGCCATGGTCGTGTCCTACGGCTTCCTCACCCGGCTGCGCGAGCCCCGCGACGACGAGCCGTCCGCCGACGGCGTCGAGGCGTCCGTGCGCGAGGCGCTCGAGGCGCTTGGGCCCGGCAGACCGGACAGCGACGACGCGACGCCCGCCGCGCCGTCCATCGGCGCCGTGTGGCGGTCCAACCCGCGCTTCCGCCGCTTCGTCGCCGCCCGGATGGTGGGTTGGTTCGCGCTGATGCCGGCCGCGTTCTTCGCCGTCGACGCGCAGGCGCGGCTCGGCGCCTCGGCCGCGCATGTCGGCGCCTACGGCGCGTGGTTCGCGGGGGCGCAGGTGGTGCTGAGCCCGCTGATGGGCTGGCTGGCCGACCACGTCGGGCACCGGCGGGTCATGGCCGGCGGTGCGCTGGCGGCCGCGCTGGCCGCGACGTTGGCAGCCGCGGCGCCGACGCGGGGCTGGATGGCCGTCGTGTTCGTGCTGGCCGGCGTCGCCAACATCGCGCTGACGATGATCCCGCTGATCTACATCCTCACGTTCGGCGATGCACGCAGCCGGCCGGCGTTCATCGGCCTGGGGCACAGCCTGGCGACGCCGGCGCTCCTGGCGGCGCCGCTGATCGGCGGCGCCCTGGCGCGGGCCACCGACGGCTACGGTGCGTCCTATGCGCTGGCGGTGGCGGCGGCGATCACCACGGCCGCCCTGCTGCTCGTCGACCGCCAGCTGGCGCCGCCCCGGCGGCCGCCGACCGACGTCGCGCCCGCAATCGCGACGTAACCACCCCGCGGCGGGCGACGTCCTCTAGGACGGGCGCGGTGCGTCGTCGAGGCGCCGCGGGGACGGGGACAGCTGCACAAAGCCTCACACACCCCCTGGGAGGATCGCCACATGCACCAGCGGCCACCGCTGGCCCCGGCCGCCCGCGCCCGCACGGCGCTGGCCGCCGCGGGCCTTGTCGTCGCCGTCGCCACCTTGTCGTTCGCCCCGCTGCGGCCGGCCGCGCGCGCCGCGGCACCCGTCGGCGCACCCGCCGCCGCGCCGGCGCAGGACAACCCCGAGCCCGGCATGATCGTCGTGCGCGGCGCGATCTACTACGCCGACCGGGCCAGCGACCAGAACCACCCGGCGGCCGGCGTCAAGGTCGAGATCTACGACAAGGACGAGGGCTTCCCGATCACGTCGCAGTTGCTGGCCACCACCTACACCGACGAGGAGGGCCGCTACACGTCCAAGGAGATCCCGAACGTCGACCTCGACGGCAGTCAGCGCGAGGGCACGCAGGACGTGTTCCTCAAGATCTACACCGAGGGCAAGCAGGTCCGGCTGCTCCAGTCGGGTACGCCGCACAGCTACGTCTGGACCAGCTACGAGCTCAATGAGCGCTCCGGCTACCGCAAGAACGTGCCCGAGGGCATCGTCGGGTTCCCGTCGCAGTACATCGCCGAGAAGGACCGCGAGGTCGAGGCGCTCTGGACCTTCGTCGACCTGTCGAGCGAGTGGTTCTTCCTCCACAAGGCGGCCGGCCGCGAGCCCGGCGCCATCACAGCCTACTGGTCGGCCACCAGCCAGGACGGCCCGCGCTATGACCGCGCTGCGCGCACGCTGACGTTCCGCGACGAGGACGCCCGCAGCGGCGACCTCGTGCTGCGCTACGGGGCGTACGCGCTGATCGACAGCCTGCTGGGCGACGCCGCGCCGGCGGCCTGGGCCGGCTGCTTCGGCATCGCCCCGCCCGACATTCGGCGCAAGAGCGACCCGGCGTGCGCGCTGCTGCACGGCCTGGCGGCGTTCGTGCCGATCGGCGTCAAGGTCGACCCGCGCTTCAGCACGCCGGCGATCCGAACGATCGACCTCGACCTGTCGACGGCCGGGACGGCCGGCTGGGAGGACGGCGACACGGTGCCGGGTCGGATCGCCGGCGCGTTCTGGGACCTCTACGAGCACGACGCCACCGCTGACGGCACCGACTACGCCAATGCCACGTTTGCCGACGTCTGGGCGGTCATCGACGCCCACCACCCCGAGACGCTCCGGGCGTGGTGGGAGGGCTGGAAGGCGATGGGCGGCAACGGCTGCATCGCGATCGGGGCGCTCTACCAGAACACGATCGACTACAACACGCCGCCGACGATCCAGCCGATCCCCGACGTCGTGATCCGCGAGGACGAGACGGCGATCGTCGACCTCAAGAACTACGTCACCGACGCCGACTGCGGCGACGACGCGCTGCAGTTCACCCTCACGGAGGCGGGCGACCCGCTGGCCGGCGTCAAGCTGCTGCCGACGAACGTCATCAGCATCACGCCGGCCGCCGAGTGGTTCGGCGCCACCACCGTCGTGGTGACGGTGTCGGACGGCCTCGTCACGGCCGACCTGTCGTTCCGCGTGATCGTCGAGAGCATCAACGACTGCCCGCGGATCACGCCGCGCGTGCCGGACCCGGCGCCGGCGCTCTATGGCCAGATCATCGAGGTCGAGCTCCTGGGCCACGCCCAGGACACCGAAGACACGCCGGACCGGCTGAGCTGGGACGTCGAGGTGCCGGCCGAGAAGGCCAAGGACGTCACCGTCACCGGGCGCGGTGGGCAGAAGCTGGCCTTCCTGCTCAACGGTGGCATCCGCGAGAGCTACAGCCTGATCGTCACCCTGGTGGTGACCGACCGCGACGGCTGCAGCGCCCGCCAGGCGATCGCGCTGTACTGGTCGAACGACCGCAATACGCCGCCCGTCATCCTCTACGACAAGTTGCGCCGCGAGTACGTGGCGCCGGTGAACACCTCGATCACTGTCGACCTGACCGGCATGGCCACCGACCGCGAGGACCCGCCGCAGAACCTGGAGTGGTTCGTCCTCAACCCCGACGGCCTCCATGCCCAGGTCCACAAGACCGGCCGGCAGGTGATCGACTTCGAGCCCGACGTGGGCTTCATCGGCAGCGACACCGTCGACCTCGAGGTCCAGGACACCGGCGGCGCGCGGGCGACGGCCGGGATCACGCTCACCTGGCGCAGCCGCAGCGAGGACGGCAACATCCCGCCGCGGATCCTGCGCGACAAGCTGCGCGGGCTGACCGTCGCGCGCAACAGCCAGGCCTGCTACGACCTGACGTACAAGGCCGAGGATCCCGACCACAATGTGCTCTCGCTGCGCTGGTTCGCCGAGCCCTACGACGCCGACAGCCTCTTCGTCGGCGCCCAGGGCACGCGCGAGCTCTGCTTCCGGACGCGGACGAACTTCGAGGGCTGTCTCGAGGCCCGCATCACGGTTAAGGATCCGCGCGACGGCCAGGACACGGCCGACCTGCGGACGTGCTGGAAGAAGGCGGACCTCTACCTGCCGTTCCTGTTGGTGCAGCGGCGGTAACCGCATCCGAACCGACACGTAGGAGGGCCGGGTCGAGTGATCGACCCGGCCCTCGTCCGTTGTCTCGTCGCGACTCGCGCTACCGCGGGTCGCCTCGGCCAGCGGCCGTCACGCTACCGTCCGCCGAACCCGCCCGGCACGCCGGGGCAATTCGGCACGACGGGCGCGGCGTAGTGGTCGTAGATCGGGAACGCCTCCCAGCCCTTCGACTCGTCGCCCGGCACGTCCGCCCCGCCGAGCACGCCGCCGACGCGCTCGATCCCGACGCCGCCCAGGCCCACCAGGTTCCGCTCGAACACGCCCCGCGCGTCGAACACGTCGTGCTCCCAGAACACGGCGCTCACCACCGCCGAGCCGTAGAACCCGTTGTCCAGCCAGCCCCACGTCGCCAGGTTGATGTACTCCACCTGCTTCTCGTTGAGCTTCTGGCACACGTAGTCGATCAGGTGGTTCTGGTCGTACACGTAGATCGCGAAGTCCGTGAAGCCCGGCTTCGGCACCAGGTTCGTGATCGCCAGCTCCGTCGTCACCCCCCGGTTGCCCTTCGCCACCATCGGCGCCGCGAACACCGCCGACCCGCTCTGCGTCCCGCCCGCGCCGTGCCCCAGCTGCCAGTCGTACAGCAGGCACTCGTTCTGCGCGTTGTACGCGATCGCCTCGCGCCGGCTGGTGCGCGCCGGGTCGCTCCACTTCTCCACCAACACCACCGTGTTGATCGGCACCGCCAGCACGTTCGGTCCGCCCGGCGTCAGCCACTCCTGGCTCTCCGCCCGCGCCGATCCCACCCAGCTCCCCGGCAGGTTCGCCACCACCGGCAGGAAGTACGTCTGGCTCCCCCGCGCGCAGATCCAGTCCACCAAGGTGGTCACGATGTCACCGCCGCGGTCCAGGAAGTACACCTTCACCTTCGCCGCGTGCGTCGCCGACAGGTTCTGCACCTGCAGCGCCGAGTCCCAGCCCTGGTACTCCGAGTACACCAGCGGCGCGTAGTTCACCGGCGCCCCGTAGCTGTACCCCAGGCTGTACACGTCCGCCGGCAACCCGTTGTAGCTCGTGAAGTGGTTCGCGCCCTTCGTGTCCACCACGATCCCCAGCGGCTGCGACGCGCTGATCCACGCGTTCCCCAGCCAGTCCGGGCCCACCGCCGTGTTCGGGTCGAACGTCACCGTCTCCCCCGGCGCCAGCTGCAGCACGTCCGCGATCTGGTTCCGCAGGCACACGTCCTGCGTCCGCAGCCAGATCTCGATCGAGCTGCACTCGTCGCCCGAGTTGTGGATGTGGATCAGGCTGTTGAGGCCACCCTTGTTCGCGAACAGCAGCGGCGTGTAGTACGTGAACCCACCGAACACCGGGTCCCGCGCGCCTTCCTGGTCGCTCGACACGCTCGTGTACGCCGCCCAGCTCGTCACGTTCGGGTCCCCTGCGTCCGCGCAGCCGCGGTTCACCACCGCCGCCAGCGGCTCGCCCTGGTTCGCCTTGAAGTCCAGCTTCAACTGCGCCCCCGAGTCCTCGATCGGCCCGTAGAACACCTCTTGGTTCCGGTACGCCGTGTCGAACCGCAGCCACCACTCGTGGCTCCCCGGCACCAGGTTGAACAGCCGCAGGCACGCCAGGTCCGCGAACCGCAGCTTCTGCCCCAGGTAGTCCGTCACCACGTTCGTCGACAGCGAGTACAGCACCGCGCTGTTCGCGCCCACCGGCATCTGGTCACCGCGCAGGTGCCAGCTGCTTCCCGGCGCGATCAACCCCGTGCACTCGATCTTCAGCGGGCCTGCCGCCTGCGGCGGGCACGCGCCCGGCTCGCCCCACACCACCATCAGCGCCTTCGTCTCGGCGTCGCCGACGTTCTGCACCTCGACCTGCGCCGTGCACCCGTCGTTCGCCAGGATCGGCAGCTGCAGCCGCCAGTCCACGCCCGCGCACGGCACGTTGATCCGCGCCGTGTCGTCGTCCGTCACGTCCGGCAGGCACACCAGGTCCGTCCGACCCGAGTTCACCGGGTTCGCCGTCACCGTCACCGTGTCCACCACCGTCCCGCAGTCCCAGTCGCTGAGCACGTGCGGGATCGTCACCTGCCGCCGCACCGTCTCACCCGGCTTCACCGGCATGTTCGGGTCGGCGCCGGCCGTGATCGTCGTCGAGTAGATCTCCGTCGGGTCCGCCGTCCGCCGCGTCAGCGTGTCCGTCAGGAAGATGTCGTCCAGGAACGTCGTCCCCGTGTTCGTCACCTCGTAGCAGAACGTCACCGCCTGCCCCGTCTTGTTGAACACCCCCGGGTTGATGTTCACCCCCGGGCACTTCCCGTCGAACGACACCGTCTTGATCACCTGGACCGCCGGGCACTCGATCGTCGTCTGCGCCACCGCCACGTTGTTCAGGATCACCGGATCCGTCGTCGGCGTCCGCGGCCCGCCGTCCACGCCCGGGAACGGCTGCGGCGCGATCGGCCACGCCGCGTCGTTCCGCCGCGTCTCCACCCGCGCACTGTTCGCCGCCTGCTGCCCGCACGCCGCGTCCAGCCGCACCGTCACCTCGATCCCGATCGTCACCGGCGCGCTGTTCGCGTTCACCCGCCCCAGCTCGTTGATCCCGTTGTTGTTCGGGTCGTTGCCGACGCGGATCGTGATCTGCCCGTCGTCGCGCACCTCGACCACCTGGCCCCGCGACACCGTCACGTCCACCAGCGCCGGGTCCGCCACCACGAAGTTCACCGGCAGCTGGTCCACCACGTACACGTCCGCCGCGTCGCTCGGCCCCAGGTTCGTCACCGTCAGGTCGTAGCGGATCGTCCCGCCGCGCGCCACCGGGTCACACGTCAGGAAGCCCGCCCGGTCGTCCACCTTCGTGATCGCCAGGTCCGCTTCCGCCATGATCAGCGTGTCGTGCCGGTCCGTGTTGTTCTGCGTCCGGAAGTCCGTCGTCGTCGTCGTGATGTTCGCCGTGTTCGTCGCCAGCAGGTCGGTCCCGTCGAGCACGTAGCCCTCGTCGACCGTCGTGATCAGGTAGAAGCTGTAGCGCGAGCCCGCCACCAGCGTCCCCGTCCCCGCCGTCGGCACCACCGCCTCGTTGCCCACCTGCAGCCGCGTCAGCGTCACCGTGTTCGGCGCCGTGAACGTGCACGTCACCGTGTCGTCCAGGTCGAACGGCTCACAGCGCGTGAACCGCTCCCCCAGCCGCGCCGGCTGCTTGAAGTCCAACAGGTCCGTCACCCCGACGTTCACCGCCGTGCTCGGCCCGTCGTTGCCGATCGTCACCAGGTAGCGGTGCTCCCGACCCGCGATCGCCAGGTCCGGCTCCTGCTGCCGGTCCAGCCGCGGCTCCGCCGGCACATCCACCTTCGTGATGTACACGTCCGCCGCCGCCAGCACCGACGTCAGGTTCGTCGCCACGTTCGCGTTGCTCGTCGGACCGCATGCCAGGCACGGATCCCAGATCAGCGGCCGCGTCGGGTCCACCCCCGGGATCGACGGCGGCGCCCCCGGCGGGACCGTGTTCGACCCGCTCTGCAGCACCGTCGCCGTGTTCGTCAGCAGCGTCCCCGCCGGCACCGACGGATCCACCGTCACGTACAGGTCGATCGTCTTGCGCGCCCCGGCCACCATGTCGCCCAGGTCGCAGAACAGCACCCGCTGGTTCACCGCGTCCGGCCGGCAGTCCGCGCCGTCCGCCCGCAGGAACCACACCGGGCCCGGCACCGGCGCCGCCGGCAGGTTCTCCTGGATCGTCACGTTGCGCCCGTTCGACGGGCCGTGGTTCTGCACCTGCAGCTGGTACCGCAGCACCCGACCCGCCGTCACCTGGTTCACCGTGTCGGCCACGATGAACTGGTGCAGCGTCGCGTTGTACGACTGCACCACCTCGCCCATCGCCGTCTTCACGATCCCCATGTCGGCCGCCGCCAGCACCGTGTTCTGCGTGAACGCCATGTTGTTGGCGTTGTTCACGTCCAGCGTGTCGCTCGTCACCCACGCGTCGTTCTCCAGCACCGAACCCGGCGCCAAAGCCTCGTCGGTGATCACCTCGAAGACCAGCGTGTACGACTGCCCGCGGTTCAGGTAGCCGATGCCGCAGCGGATCTCGTCCGTCACCTCTCCGGGCGTCCCGGTGTCGCAGTTCACGCCCGCCGGCGGCAGCGGCACGCCCGGTGCCGGCGTGCCGGCGTACGTCGCCACCAGGCTCCCCTGGTAGATCCGCACCCCGGCCGGCAGCCGGTCGTGCAGCACGACGTTCTCCGCCACCGAGATCCCGTTGTTCGTCACCGTCAGCCGGTACTGGATCCGCCGGCCCGCCGTCACCCGCGTCGAGGCGAAGTAGTTCGGCGCCGTCGGGAAGATCTGCCCGAAGATCGCGTTGTTGAAGATCAGGCCCGGCTGGTTCGTCTGCTGCTCTTCCGCCGTCGCCGTCTTCGTCACCGCCAGGTCCGCCACCGCGATCGCCCGCCGGTCCACCACCGCCACGTTGTTGCTGGTGTCCGGGTCCGGCGTCAGCGACGTCACCCGCGCCGTGTTCGTCACCTGCGCGTCGCCGCGCAGCACCAGCCGGAACGACGCCCGCAGCCGACCCTGGTGGCCGCCCACCGGCGGCGGCGAGCCCACCGTGCCCACCGGGTCCAGCCGGTCCGTCCTGAACGTCCCGATGTCGGTCCCGAACTGCGTCGACACCAGGTTGCCCGTCGTGCACGTGAACTGCGTGATCGCCCCGCCGCCCTGCGACACCGAGAACGCGCAGCTCTGGATCGACACCGAGTTGCTGCTGAGGAACGTGTCGCTGATGACCACGTTCCGCGCCACCGACGGACCCAGGTTGTCGACGAAGATCGAGTAGGTGAAGACCTCGCCCGCCCGGATCGGGTCGTGCGTGCTCTCGATGTACTTGCTGATCCGCAGGTCCGCCTGATCCTTCACCAGGTCGGTCTCGGTGTCGCAGTTGTTGCGGTCGTTCGGATCGAAGAACGCGCCAGGCCGGATGCAGACGGTGTTGCTGACGGGCAGCTCGCCGACCGGGCTCGCGGCCACGAAGTCGGGGCGGACCGTGAACGCCAGCTGGAACGACGTCGAACTCCACGCCCGGACGTCGATGCCGACGCACACGACCGTGCCGGGCCCGGCCAGCGGCAAGGGCGAACACATCGCGGCAACGCCGCCGAGGACGTCGGCCTCGCTCGCCGCCGTCGACGCGATGAAGCGCACGCCGGCCGGCACGGTGTCGTCGATGACGAGGTCCGCCAGGTCGTTCGGGCCCGGGTTGTAGACCGTGACCTCGCAGATCCACTGCTGTCCCGCGATGACGACGTCGCCGTCCTGCGTCGGCGATCCGGCGCTCGGGCGCGCATAGCAGTCCTTCACGATCGACACATCGACGCCGGGATCGGGCGTCGGTGTGGGCGTCGGGGTGTTCGTCGGTGTGTTCGTCGGTGTGTCGGTCGGCGTGTTCGTGGGCGTGTTCGTCGGCGTATCTGTCGGCGTGGCGGTCCAGGTCGGCGTCGGCGTGTTCGTCGGCGTGTTCGTCGGCGTAGCGGTCGACGTCGACGTCGAAGTGCTCGTCGGCGTGGGCGTCGGATTCGGATTGTTGACGTCGAGCGGGCTGAACACGTCTTCGCGATCGCAATTGGGCGCCTGGTCGAGGTTCGTGTCCTGGTTGTCCGTGGCCCAGGTCAACGACACCGACGTGGGATTGCCGAGCGCCGACCAGCTCACGTACATGTCGATGAAGTTGCCGGTGACGCGGTAGCCCACGTCGGGGTCGGTCGTCACGCCCTGGGGGCCGCCCGCGCCGGCGGTACCGGTGCCCATGACGCGCCGCCACAACGTGCTCGGCGACGGCAGCGTCGATGGGGTGTTCGTGGTGTAGGCCGGGGGGTTCGTGGAGTCCCATCGGGTCGTCACGCCGACGTTGGCAAGATCGTCCATCAGGGTGATCTCGCCCAGTTGATCGCGCGTCGTGGTCGGATCGGCCGTGTTGAGGGTCAGGTCCTCGACCTGCAGCATGAACTCGGCACCGGACACCGTCCCGCCGGACAACATGAGTCCGCCGCCCTGGGTGTGAATCCACCACTTGTAGCGCGCGTCGCCGGAGGGCGCGGTGCTCGGCCAGCCGGCCGGATCGACGTTCTCGATGCGCAGGTACAAGTACTCGAGATCCGTCGCGAAGTGCGTCGCGACCACATTGCGATGGTCATCGCAGCCGGGTTCGTCGGGGTCGGTGTCGTGCACCGTCCAGGTGGCCGGCCAGGCCGTGAAGGCGGCCAATCCCGCGGGACGGAGGCCGGGCGACGATCGCTGCGGGCGCGCGATCCGCGACCCCGATGCGACCGGCCACACGCTCGATCCCGCTGCGGGCAAGCGATCCGGCCGCGCGTCATCCGCCGACGCGCGGCCGCCCGCGACGACCAGCGACGCCGCCAGCAGCCCGACGGTGAACTGCCCGACACGGCCCCGTCCGTGGGCGAGCGGGCGTTCGTTCTGCATCATGCGGGGCGCTCCCATCGTCGCGGGCAGGCATGGGGGATGCACGCCGGCTCAGGTGCTACATCGCGCCGCAGCCGACCGTCCCGCGACGGCGCCGCCACGCACTGGGGCCACATCGGGTGCCCAAGGGACGGGCACGGACCCGAGTGTTTAACGCGACCGCGCCCGCGCGGATACGCTCGCGGCGCCTCGGCATGCACGACACCTGCACGTCGCCAGGGCTGCACACAACGAAGTCGGCCCTGGCAACGCCTCTCGGCGACGCCAGGGCCGACCCGTCCTGATCAATCGTGCGCGGCCTCGCGAGTGCGGCCGTCGCGCCGAGCGTCCGCTACCGCCCCCCGAACCCGTCCGGCACGCCCGGGCAGCTCAGCGGATCCTCCGGATAGAAGAAGTCGAAGACCGGGAACGCCTCGTAGCCCTTCGACTCGTCGCCCGGCGCGTCGACCGCGCCGCTCGTCGAGCCGATGCGCTCGATCGCCGTCGCCCCCAGCCCGACCACGTTGCGCACGAACTGGCCGCGCTCGTCGAAGACGTCGTGCTCCCAGAACACGGCCGAGATGACGGCCGAGCCCAGGAAGCCGCGGTTGATGTTCGCGTACCCGTCGAGATCGATATAGTCGACCTGCTTCTCGGACACCTTCTGACAGATCTGGTCGATCAGCCCGTTCTGGTCGTACATGAACACCACGAAGTCGGTGAAGCCGGGCTTCGGCACCAGGTTCGTCACCGCGAACTCGCTCTTGATCCCGCGGTTGTACTTCGCCAGCAGCGGCATCGCCAGCACCGCGGCGCCCGAGGCCGTGCCGCCGGTGCCGCTGCCGAGCTGCCAGTCGTAGAGCAGGCACTCGCTCTGCCCGTTGTAGGCGATCGCCTCGCGCCGGCTGGTGCGCGCCGGATCGCTCCAGCGCTCCATGAGCATCACCGCCGCGATCGGCGGCGCCAGCACGTTCGGCCCGCCCGGCGTCAGCCACTCCTGGCTCTCGGCGCGGGCGCTGCCGGCCCACATGCCCGGCAGGTTGGCAATCACCGGCAGGAAGTACGTCTGGCTGCCGCGCGGGCAGATCCAGTCCACCAGCGTCGTCACGATGTCGCCGCCGCGGTCCAGGAAGTACACCTTCACCTTGGCCGCCACCACCGGGCTCAGGTTCTGCACCTGGATCGCCGAGTCCCAGCCCTGGTACTCGCTGTAGGTCAGCGGCAGGAAGCTCACCTGGTTGCCGTAGCTGAAGTTCAGCGCGTCGACGTCGGCCGCCACGCCGTTGTAGCTGGTGAAGTGGTTCGCGCCCTTGGTGTCGATGATCATCCCCAGCGGCTGCGTCGAGCGGATCCAGGCGCTGCCGAGCCAGTCCGGCCCGATGACGTTGTTCGGGTCGAAGCACACCGTCTCGCCCGGGCTCAGGCTCAGCACGTCGCCGATCACGGCGCGCAGGCAGTCGTCCTGGCCCTTGAACCACAGCTCGAGGCTGGTGCACTCGTTGCCCGAGTTTTGGATGCAAAGGGTCGTGTTCAGCCCGCCCTTGGCGGCGAACACGAGCGGCGCGTAGTACATGTACGCCCCGCCGCGCGGATCGCGCGCGCCCTCCTGGTCGCTCGAGATGCCGGTGTAGGCCGCATGCGCCTTCACGTTCGGGTCGGCGGCATCGGCGCAGGCGCGGTTGACCGTCACGGCCAGCGGCTCGCCCTGGTTCGCCTTGAAGTCGAGCACGTACTGGTGCAGGCCGCTGGCGTCAAACGGGCTGAAGTACTTCTCTTGGAGCTTGTAGGCGTCGTCGAAGGCCGTCCACTGCTCCCACGACCCCACCAGGTAGCTCTGCGCCATGGCGCACACCACGTCGGCGAAGGGGCGCAGGTTGCCCTGCGGGTTCGGCACCCGGTTGTTCGCGTTCACCGAGTAGACGACGGCGCTGCGCGCGGCCGCCGGCAGCTGCGCGCCGGTGAACGTCCAGGCGCTGCCCGGGCGCAGCAGGCCGCTGCACTCCACCTTCAGCGGCCCGGCCGCCTGCGGCGGGCAGAAGCTCGGCTCGCCCCAGACGATCAGGACCGCCTTGGTGTCGAGCTCACCCACGTTCTGGACCTGGATCAGCGTCTCGCATCCTTCGCCGCCCACCACCGGCAGCTGCAGCCGCCAGTCGACGCCGGCGCACGGGACGTCGATCGTCGCGGTGTCGTCGTCCGTCACCAGCGGCAGGCACGCCAGGTCGGTGCGGCCCGAGTTCACCGGGTTCGCCGTCACCGTGACGGTGTCGACGATCCGGCCGCAGTCCCACTTCAGCAGCGCCTGGTCCACCGTCACCTGCCGCCGCACCGTCTCGCCGGGCTTGAGCGGCGTGTTCGGGTCGGCGCCCGACGTGATCGTGGCGGTGTAGATCACCGTCGGCTCCATCGTCCGCGTGTCGAGCACGTCGGAGAGCTCGATGTCGTCGAGGAACGTCGTCCCGGTGTTCGTCACCTCGAAGCAGAAGGTGATCGGCTGACCCGTCTTGTTGAACACGCCGGCGTTGATGTTGACGCCCGGGCACTTGCCGTCGAACGACACCGTCTTGATCACCTGGATCCGCGGGCACTCGATCGTCGTCTGCGCCACGGCGACGTTGTTCGCGGCGTCCGGGTCGGCCGTCGGCGTCCGCGGCCCGCCGTCGACGCCCGCCACGGGCTGCGGCGCGATCGGCCACGCCGCGTCGTTGCGCCGCGTCTCGACCCACGCCCGGTTGGTGGCCTGTTGGCCGCACGCGGCGTCCTTGCGCACCGTGACCGTGATCCGGATCGTCACCGGGGCGCTGTTGGCGTTGACGCGCCCCAGCTCGGCCACCCCGTTGTTGTTCACGTCGTTGCCGACGCGCACCGTGATCCGGCCATCGTCGCGGACCTCGACGACCTCACCGCGCGAGACCGTCACCTCCACCACGGCCGGGTCGGCGACGACGAAGTCCACCGGCAGCTGGTCCACCACGTAGACGTCGGCGGCGTCCGACGGCCCGCGATTCGTGACCGTGAGGTCGTAGGTGATCGTCCCCTCCCGGGCCACCGGATCGCACGTCAGGAAGCCCGCCGCGTCGTCCGCCTTCGTAAGGACCAGGTCGGCCTCGGCGATGATCAGCGTGTCGTGGCGGTCGGTGTTGTTTTGGAAGCGGAAGTCGGCGATGCCCGGCGCCACCGTGGCGGTGTTCGTCGCCAGCAGGTCGGTGCCGTCGAGGACGTACCCCTCGTCCACCGTCGTGATCAGGTAGAACCGATAGCCCGCACCGGGCAGGATCGTCCCCGCCGATGCAGCCGGGAAGATCGCCTCGTTGCCCACCTGCAGGCGCGTGAGCGTCACCGTGTTCGGCGCGGTGAAGGTGCAGGTCACGAGGTCGTCGAGGTCGAACGGCTCGCAGCGGGTGAACCGCTCGCCCAGCCGGCCGGGCTGCTTGAGGTCCAGCGAGTCGGTCAGGCCCACCCCGGTCGCGGTCGACGGACCGAGGTTGCCCACCTCGATCACATAGCGATGCTCCCGCCCGGCCACGGCCCGGTCCGGCTCGAACGCCGCGTCCAGCCGCGCCTCGGCCGGCACGTCCGTCTTGGTCACGTAGACGTCCGCCACCGCGACCGCCGTCATGTTGTTCGTGGCGGTGTTGTCGGCCGCGAACGGCTCCGCCGTCAGCGACGACACCACGGCGCTGTTCGTCAGCACCGTGGCGTTGGGCACCGAGGCGTCCACCCGCACCAGGATCCGCACCCGCCGCACGGCGCCCGGCAACAGGTCGCCCAGGTCGCAGTCGACGATGTCGCGGTTCACGCCCGACGCCACGCACGTCAGCGGCCGTCCGTCGACGTCGGTGGCGCGCACGAACGCCACCTGCGCCACCGGCCCCGCCGAGCCCGGCAGGTCGTCGCGGATGTGCACCCCGCGCGCCAGCGACGGGCCCTTGTGGGTCACCGTCAGCAAGTACTCCAGGAGCTCGCCCGGCGTGACCTGCGTCGCGCTCTGCGTCTTCGTGTGCGTCTGCAGCGTGGCGTTGTAGCCGTTCACCACATCGCCCACCGCCGACTTCGTGATCGACAGGTCGGCGAACGCGTTCGTGTCGAACTGGATGCCGGTCAGGTTGTTCGCCAGGTTCGGGTCGAACGTTCCAGGCTGGGTCACCGCCTGCGCGGCACCGGCTGGCGCGGCCACGACCTCAAACGTCTGCTGCTGCACGACCGGTGCGGCCTCCTCGGTCGAGTCCGAGAACGTGAGGGCGTCGACCGACAGTTGCGTCCCGACGGGCAGCGCGGGATCGACGAGCATCTGCATCTGAACCGACCCCGACTGCCCCACCCGCAACGTCCCGTACTCGCAGATCACCTTGTTGCGCAGCGCGCCCGCCGGCTCCGTCCGGCACCGCCCCACCGCGAACGGCGGCGGCGGCGACACCTGCGTGGTGAGCGTGTTCTCGATGAGCGTGGTCCCGTACGGCAGGAACACCACGCTCTGCACGTTCTCGGCGTTCGACGGCCCGCCGTTGAGCACCGTCATCTGCCAGTTGAGCCGCCGTCCCGCGGTCACGGTGGTTCCACCGAAGTTGCAGCACGTCAGGTCGGGCAGCGGCGTGACGCCATTGGAGTTGAAGATGTTGCCCGGCTGCCCGTTCACCTGCACCTCGGCCCCGAACACGGCGAACGCTTGCAAGTCTGCCACGGCGCTCACCCGCCGGTCGACCGTCGCGAAGTTGTTCGACGCGTCCGGGTCCGGCGTCAGCGACGCCACGCGGGCCGTGTTCGTCGTCTGCAGATCGCCCCGCGCCACGAGCCGGAACGATGCCCGCAAGCGTCCCTGGTGCCCGCCGCTCGGCGGCGGGCCCGTGATCACGGACAGCGGGTCCAACCGGTTCGTGCTGAACGTCCCGATGTCGGTGCCGAACTGCGTCGAGACGAGGTTGCCCGTCGTGCACGTGAACTGGGAGATCGCCCCGCCGCCTTGGCTGACGGAGAACGCGCACGAGGCGACCTGCACGTTGCTGGCGGAAAGGAACGTATCGGTGATCGTCACGTTCCGCGCCACCGACGGGCCCAGGTTGTCGACGAAGATCGTGTAGGTGAAGACCTCTCCGGCGCGGATGGGGTCGTGTGCACTCTCGATGAACTTGGTGATCCGCAGGTCGGCCAGTTCCTTGACGAAGTCCGTCTCGGTGTCGCAGTTGTTCGCTGGATTCGGGTCGACGAAGGCGCCCGGCCGGATGCAGATCTGGTTGGTCACCGGCAACTCGCCGACCGGGCTGGCCGCGACGAACTCCGGACTCACCGTGAAGGCCATCTGGAAGCGCGTCGTGCTCTGCGGCGCCACGTCGATGCCGGTGCAAGACACGACGCCCGGTCCGTAGAACGGTGTCGGCGCACACGCCGGGAGCACGCCTCCCAGCGCGTTCGCCTCGCCGGCGGCCGTGGACGCGACGAAGCGCAAGCCGGCCGGCAGCGTGTCGTCCAGGATCAGATCCCCGACCGGGACCCCGCTCGGGTTGGTCACCGCGATATCACAGATCCACTGATGACCGGCGATGACCACATCGGCATCCTGCGTCGGCGATCCCTCCGGCGGCCGCCCGTAGCACGTCTTCGTGATGGACAGGTCGACGATCTCAAGCTCGAAAGCCCCGATGTCGAAGCCCGCGCCCTGTGGTCGAGGCACGCCACGCTGATCCGTCGGCAGTCCTTGCGCGGCGTCGGCGTTGTTGAACGCGGCGCTCGTGTTCTGGATCGCCATCGTGGGCGTGTTGCCCGGGGCGTTGATCTGCAGCGGGCCGAGGTTCGGGTTGGCCGTTTGGGCCACGCCCGGGCAAACGGCGCTTCCGCCGGCGTTCGCCATGATCAAGTTGCCGCTGCCGAGCGCCGTCACGCCGCCGTTCGCGGCGAAGGACGAGCACTCCGACGGACCGTTGTTCGCCATGATCGTGTTGTACAGCCGCAATGTGGTCGGGCCGCCGTCCGACCAGATGCCAAGCGCGCCCTCGGAGACTCCGGTGCCCGGGGCGGGCGTCGCGCTGTTCCCGCTCATCGTCACGTGCCGCAGCTCCACGGTGCCGTTGCGCGACCAAATCGCGCCGCCGAGCCCCACGCCGCTCGTGCCGGACGTGCCGCCGCGCGGGCCGGAGACGGCCTGGTTGCCCGCGAACGTCGAGTTGCGCACCGTCACCGTGCCGCTGTCGTTGAAGATCGCGCCGCCAAGCCCCGAGCCGCCGCCGCCGCCGTCGGACCCGCCGTTGCCGCCGATGCCGAAGAACCCGCCTGTGCCGCTCGTGCCGCCGGTGCTGCCGCGCGCGCCGCCGCCGGCGCCGAAGCCGCCGTTGCCGCCGTTGCTCGTGCCGGCCCCGCCGCCGCCGCCGCCGCCGCCGAAGCCGCCCGCGCCGCCGCTGCCGCCGTTGGCCTGGCTGCTCGCGCCGCCGCCGCCGCCGCCGCCGCCGTAGCTGCCGGCCGCGCCGTTGCCGCCGTTCACGCCGGCGCCCGTGCCCTGCGCGCCACCGCCGCCGGCGCCGCCGGAGCAGAAGCCGGCCGTGCCGGCCGTGTTCGGGAAGTCGCCGCCCTTGCCGCCACAGTTGAAGCCGCCGGTGCCGCCGACCCCTGCCGTGCCGTCGATGCCGTTGTTGGCCGTTCCGCCGCCGCCGCCGCCGCCGTTGGCGCCGTTGCCGCCGCGACCCCGCGCGCCGCCGCCACCGCCGCCGGCGTTACCGGCGCCGACGGCGACGTCGTTCCCGCCGATCGCCGAGGTCGACATCCCGCCGCCGCCGCCGCCGCCGGCGATGCCCGAGACGGCCCCGCCGGCGCCGCCGGTGGCGTTGTTCCCCTCGAACGTGCTGTTCTCGATCGTCAGCCGGCCGGTGCGGACGTAGATTGCGCCGCCGGCGCCGAGACCGCCACCGCCCCCGTCCGACCCGTTGCCGCCCTGCGCCTTGAAGCCCTTGATGTGCAGGTTCTGGATCGTCAGGTCGCCCTCGGCGTGCGAGACCTCCATGCCGACCTGCTTGTTCACCATGAAGGCACGGATGTTCGTCGTCGTCGTGCGCTCGAACCGGGCGCCGTTGCCCTGGATCGTGATCGTGCTCGTGATGGACGGCGTCGCGGTCAGGCCGGCGGGGTTGAACGGGTCCTGGACGACGCCGTTCGCCGCCCCCGAACCCAGCGTGCCGTTCGTGACGAGAACCCCGTTGGCCGGCAGGACGATCGTGTCCGCGCCGCTGCCGGGCGTGCAGCCCGTCGTGAGCTTCGGCCCGTTCAGGCTGTTCGGGTCAATCGCCTTGTTCGCGTCGAAGTTCGCGGCGAAGATCGCTTCCTGCAACGAGCAGTCGCCGTCGTTGTTGACCTCTTGGTTGACCTCGTTCACGACGATCGTCGCGCCCAGCGCCTGCGCGCCCTGGACCCCGTCCGGTGCCGCCGCAGCCGCGGCGGCAGACGGCGCGCCATCGACCTGGGCGCGCACCGGTTCCCGGGACCCACTCGCTCCGACGACCGCGAGCCAGGCGGCCGCGACGGCGGCGACGCCGAGTCGAAGCGACGAACGAGAGGGACGAACGCGCGCGGCGTAGGGCGGACGGCTCATCGTGCAGCTCCCTAGGTGATGTTTCGATCGGCATCGACGCTGGGCGTCGGCGATGATGTTCAGGATCGTCAGCGCGTCTGGCGTCCGGCAGGTAGGCAGCACCCGACCCGCGATGCACGCGCCGTCAGGTGAGTAAACGATGGGTTGTCGGCCTCGGATACGGGCGTCGGGCTTAAGGAATGCTCACGTCGGCACGGCGATCGCCCAGCGGGACGCGGCCCGTCCAGCCACCACACAGGGTTCCGACGGCGCGAAGCCGCCAGCGCTAGCGGAGAATCTTGGAGCCAAGCTCATACATCGTTCGTTCCGTCCGTGACAGCAGCGCGCGGCGCCCTTCGCCACCGCAGTCCATACAACGCCCGTGGGCAGCCGGGGATACGGGGTCGACCGCTCGTCCGCCATCGCCGGCCGTGCCGGCCTCACAGCCCCAGCGTCAGCTGCCGCGCTGCCCGCCGCCCGTCGACGGTCACCCACGCCAGCGCCCGCGCCGCCGCGCCCAACCGCACCACGGCCTCGGGCGACCGCAGCCGTCCCTCGCGCCGAGCTGCGACGATCGCATCGGCCGCCGCCGGGCCGATGCCCGGCACTCGGAGCAGTTCGAGCCGATCGGCGTGGTTCACCTCGATCGGGAACCGCGCGCGGTGCGCCTCGGCCCAGGCCAGCTTGGGGTCGGCCCCCAGGTTCAGGCGATCGGCGTCCATCGGCAGCTCGTCGGCCGACCAGCCGTAGTCGCGCAGCAGGAAGTCGGCTTGGTAGAGCCGCCGCTCGCGCCGCGGGTCCTCGGGCTGCTGGCCGTCGAGCGGCGTGTCGGGCACCGGGCGGAAGGCGCTGTAGTAGACGCGCGACAGCCCGAGCTCGCGGTAGAGCTGCTGGGTGACGCCGAGCAGGTCGCGGTCCGTCTCGCCCGCCGGCCCGACGACGAACTGCGTCGTGCGCGACACGCGCACCGGCTCGTCGCGGCTGGTGACCGGGTTGCGGCGCCGCAGGCGGCCGGCGTCGAGGAGGCGCTTGACCCGCCGCAGCGGCGCCAGCAGGTCGGCCGCCAGGTCCTTTGTCGACGTGAGCTTCGCCAAATGGGCGGCCGTCGGCGCCTCGAGGTTGACGCTGACGCGGTCGGCGACGGTCAGGGCGGCCTCGATCGCGGCGTCGCTCGCCCCCGGCATCATCTTCAGGTGCAGGTAGCCCGAGTAACGGTACCGCCGCCGCAGGATCTCGCCGGTGGCGACGATCTGCGCCATCGAGTGGTCGTCGTGGCCCACGACGCCGCTGGAGAGGAACAGCGCCCGGATCCGGCCGGCGCGGTGCAGCCCGTCCGTCAGCCGCGCCAGCTCGTCGGGCGTGAACGCCTCGCGCCGGAAGCTGCGGCCGGCGCGGAACGGGCAGTAGAAGCAGTCCTTGGCGCAGGCGTTCGTCTGCAGGACGCGCAACTGCGTCGTCGGCCCGCGCGGCCCGCTGATGCGCATGATGTGGCGGGTGACGTCGCCGTGCCGGTAGCGCCGCTCCGCCCGCGCCAGGCCGGACGGCGACGCGTCGCCGTCCGGCGCCGGGCGGCCGTGCGTCGTGCAGAGGTCGTACTGGGCGTCACCGGCGAGGAGCGCCAAGCGGTCGTCGAGGTCGGCGGCCATGCGGAGAGTATACGAACATCTGTTCGATCGCGCAACCCGGTGAACGGCCACCGCGGCGTCCGGCCGCGATGAAGGCGTCGCCCGGCGTCGCCGGGGGGTCGGCCGGCCTCGCCGCCGCCGCTACGGCGCTCCCCGCCAGGCGATTGGCAGCCAGACCGGCCGCCCCGTCGGCGGGCCGGCGGTCGGCGTCGGCTCGGGCCGGAGGTCGAGCGGCGCGCTGAGCGCGGACGAGTTGCCGTCGGGGTCGGTGCCGGTGGCGGTCAGATAGCGGTGCGCCGGCGGCGCATCGAGCGTGAACAGCGCCTGGCCACCGTTGTCCGCGGTCTGCCGCGCCACAAACACCAGCGCCTCGTCGCCCGGGTCGGCAAAGAGCTCGACGGCGCAGCGCGGGCAGCTGCGAGCGGCGATGCGCTCGCCGGCGCGGCTCAGCGCGGGCGCCGCGATGCCGCCGTTGGCGCCGCCCTCGAGGCGGATCGCCGGGCCGTCGTGGCCGCTGATCAGGTTGACCGACAGCGTGTGCTGTTCGGCGGCCCGGCCGGCGATGCGAACGCCGCCCTCGCCGTTGCCGCGGATCGTGTTGAGCCTCAGCTTCGCCGCCTTGGCGGGCGCGGCGATGTCGACGCCCCAGCCGCCGTTGGGCGCCGGCAACAGGTCGCCGCCCTCGGGCTCGACGCCGATGTGGTTGCCTTCCACGACCGTGGTCCAGCTGGCGCCCGTCACGTCGACGCCGTCGCCTTCGTTCCGCACGATCCAGTTTGCCGAGAGCACCGTTTCGGCCGCTTCGTCGGTGACCTGCACGCCGACGCCGTTGCTGTCGATGCGGGCGCGCGCGATCCGATTCGCCCGCGTCCCCCGCCCGGTCACGCGCACGCCCACGGCCGCGTTGGCAAAGACGCTCGACCGCAGCTCGCCGTCGCCGACGACGTTGTCGTGCGCCCCGCGCGAGAACTCGAGGCAGGCGCCGGAGATGGGCGACGGCGGCGGCGCGGCGCCGCCGCTGGGCGGCGGGCCGAGCCAGCCGCACTGGATGCCGCTGAGCTGGTTGCCCTGGGTGTGCTCGTCGCGGATCCGGATCGCGTCGCCGTCGATGTCCGCCAACGCCAGTCCGTGGAGGAGGACGCCGGTGGCCCCGTTGTAGAGCACGACGGCCGCGGTGCGGACCTTGCCGCGCAGGTTGATGCCGCGCAGCACGTGCCCGTCGCCGTCGACGCCGAACAACCAGTCGAGCGGCTCGTCCGCCGAGGCGACCTCGACGGCGTTATCGTCGGCCGACGCCCACGCGGGCGCCCCCTCGGCGAAGTCGATCGTCACGTTCGTGCCGGTGATGTCGAAGCCGTAGGGCTCGCTGAGCGTGATCCGCCAGACGCGCCGCGCGGCGTCGTAGTTCGGGTCGTTGGGGCTCAGGCAGTACGGCCCGGGGTCGCCGGCCGCGCAGTAGCGGGCCAGGATCACGCGGCCGCTCTCGCGCATCGCCACCGTCTCGATCGCGTCGCGCAGCGTGCACGGCCGGCGAGCGCTGGGGCCCTCGCACACGCCGGGCGGGCCGTCGCCGGTCGAGGTGACGTAGACCGGCGGCGGGTCGGCGGCGCGCGCGCCCATCGACGCCTGCGCGCCGAGGATCGCCAGCGCGCCGGCGCCGAGGACGGCGGCCATGCCGGCGGCGCGGCCAAGGGCCCGGTGGGCGTTCGACGTTGGGGACATTGGGGCCTCCTTGGGTGGGACGGGGCGGGCGCTCAGGGTGCGTCAGTTCGCCGCGGCCGGACGCCGGCCGCCGGGACTACCGGAGAAGCCACGGCAGCCGGATGGCGTGCGTGAAGAGGTCGCGGTCGAGGACGCCGACGTAGAGTTGGGCCGCGGCGGGGTAGGCGCCCTGGTTGCCGACGTGGTCGACCGCCCGGCCGCGGAAGCTGTAGACGTGCGAGAAGGCGCCGTCGTAGACCCGCGACGTCTCGGTCGTGCCGGTCAGCCAGTCCTGCCATCCGCCGTTGTCGACGCGCACCTGGATGTCGTAGCGGGCGACGCCGGCGCCCGGCGCCGGGTCGACGCCGGCCCACTGGACGGTGAAGCGCGGGTTGTCGACGCCCGGCACCGGCGTGAACGACACGACGGGCGGCCGGCGGTCGATCGCCGTCAGCGTCTGGACGCCGCCGGGCTCGATCGGCTGCTCGTTCTCGGCCTTGTCGAAGGCGCGGGCCTGGAAGTCGTAGACCACGCCCTCGGCCAACTGCTCGCCCACGGTGAGCGTCGTCGAGCCGTGCTGCAGCGCCAGCGGCGCCCAGGCGCCGCCGCTGGGGCGGTAGAAGATGTCGTACCACAGGATGCCGGCGTTCACCTGGCCGGGGCCGTTCGGCAGGTCGCCGCCGCCGATCTGCAGCGTCACCGGGCCGCGGCTGAACGGCGGCAGGGGCTGGACGAACACCTGCGGCGCCTGGTGGTCGACCAGGGTCACCACCTCGGCCGGCTCCTGGGGCTCGACGTTGCCGGCCTGGTCGATCGCGTTGATCACCAGGCCGTACTCGACGCCGTTCTCGCCGCGCAGCTCGAACGTGTCGGCCTCGATCGTGTCGGCCTCGAGGACGAACGGCTGGCCGTTGCGCTGGCTGTAGAGCCGGAAGAACGAGACGCCGCTGGCCGGCGCGGGGTCGTCGAACGTCCACGACAGCTTGATCTTGGAGCGGCCCGTCGAGCCGTCGGCCGTCTTGCCGTTGAAGTAGCGCGGCACCGGGTGCAGCTTGCCCAGCGGCGTCTTGACGTCGCGCTCGTGCGTCAGCCGCAGCTTCGGCCGCTGGCTCGACTCGCTCGACCCGAAGGCGCGGTGCGAGCCGGCCGTCTCGTAGCCCTGGACGTAGAGGCCGCGGTTGTTGAGATGGCGCGGCTGCCACTTCGGCAGGCGCCAGCGCTGGACGAGCTCGGTGAGCTTGTCGGAGCGCCAGCGATAGACGCCGGACGAGACGCCCACCGCCAGCGTCGCCAGGCGGTCGCCGCTGCTGCCGGGAAAGTTGTTCCAGCGCACGCCGCCCTCGCTCCAACTGCCGTCGACGCGGTAGATCGGCACGTCGCGCGCCGGGTCGCCGGCCGGCCCGCCGCCGGTGTTCTCGAGGACGAGCTCGACCGCGGTCACGGCGCGGCCCTTGTCGAGGTCGTCCATGTCGAAGCCGACGAGCGTGCGCGTCGCGCCGTAGCCCGGCCGCTCGCCGATATAGAGCCGGCTGTCGCCGCCGAAGTTGTCGCCGGCGCGCGCGCTCGAGACCCAGGCGTCCTCCGCCGCCCCGAGCTCGGCCGTGTCGAGCGCCGCGGCGGCCTCTTGGACGCCCGCCGGCGCTGGCGCCGGCGGCGCCAACCACGGCGACGGCACGGGCGCAGGCGCCTGGGCGCGCGCCGGCGCCACTGGATCGGACGCCGCCGCCAGCCCGACGAAGATCGCGGCGGCCGCCAAGGAGCGACCGCACCGCCCGAACGCGTTCACCTGCATCGCCCACCTCCCGGCCATTTCGCGCGGGCGCCGCCGCAGCGCGGGCCCGCCGCGACGAGGATAGCCACGACGGCGCGGTCCGGCCAGCGGCTCGGCCGCGCGCCGCCGCGAGCCGGCGGCGCCCCCGGCTCGGCGTCGGTCGCGGCGCGCGGTTAATAGATCATTAAGGCCGACGCGTGCGGGGGTCGGCTACAGTGCCCGGAGGTCGACCCGCGCGCCGAGGCCCGTGCGCCGGGAGCCGCCCGACGTCGGGCAGAGGAGCCGAGACGATGCGCCGCCACGATCCCGCCGCCGCCCCTGCCGCGGCCCTGGCTGCCGGCCTCGCGATCGCCGCGCTGCTCGCCGCTGCCGGGCCGTGGCGCCCGCCGGCGCCGCGCACCAGCGCCCAGAGCCCGTGCTACGGCGACTTCACCGACCTCCAGGCGTGGTGGCCGCTCGACGACGACCCGCTGAGCGAGACCGCCGTCGACGTCGTGGGCGGCCACACCGCCCGGCACGTCGGCGGGCCGGCAGCGGCGCCGGGGCGGCGCGGGCTGGGCCGCGGCTACGGCAAGAACGCGCAGTGGTCGGAGGTGCCGGCGCCGGCTGCCGGCCTCGACCTGGGCACCACCGACCTCACGATCGACGCCTGGATCCGGCTGCCGCTGGGCACGTCGCGCGTCGTCGTGGCGCGCACCGGTCGCGTCGCCATCGCCGAGAAGCGCAGCACCGCCGGCGGGGCCGGCTACGCGCTGAGCTTCGACAGCGGCTTCTTGGGCCTCGAGCTCGTCGATGAGGCCGGCCGCAGCGCCACGTTCAGCAGCCGCAGCGGCGCCGTCGCGGGCGCCGTCGGGGCGCTGCTGCCGGCCGACGCCGAGTGGCACTTCGTGGCGGTCGTCGTGCGCCGCGGCGGCCCCGGCGCCGGCGTCACGTTCGTCCTCGACGGCGTCGTGACGGCCGCCACCGGCGCCACCGGCGGCCGTCCGCCGGCGGTGCCGACGGCGTCGCTGGCGAACGACAGCCCGCTGCGCATCGGCCGCCGAATGGCCGGCTCGGGCAGCGGCGGCAGCCCGGTGGTGCTCGACGACGTCGAGGTCTTCGGCCGCGCCGTCGACGCCGGCGCGCTGGAGGCGATCCGCACCGACGGCAAGTGCGCCCCGACCCGCGAGGCGACCGCGACGGCGACCGCCTCGCCGGAGCCCAGCGCCACGGCCACCGAGCCGCCCACCGCCAGCCCGTCGCTCGAGCCCACCGCCGTGCTGACCGCCACGGCCACGGCGACGGCCACGCTGGGCGTCACGGCGACGGCGACCGGCACGGCGACCCCCGCCCTCACCGCGACCGCGACGATGACCGCGAGCCCGACGGCCTCGCCCACCGCCACCGAGACCCCGGCGCCCAGCGCCACCCCCTCTCCGACGTCGACCCCCTCGCCGACCGTCTCGCCGCCGCCGCCCGCGTCGCCGACGCCGCTGCCGCCGTGCACGCCGCCGCCGGCCGACCTGCGGGCGTGGTGGCCCCTGGACGAGGGCGCGGGTGGCGTCGCCGCCGACGCGGCGGGCGGCCACCATGGCGCGCTGGTCGGCGGCGCGCAGTGGCTGTGGTCGGGCGCGATCCTCGGCGCGCTCGGCTTTGACGGCGGGACGGCGCGCGTCGCCGTGCCGGACGCCGACGGGCTCGACATCCCCTCGGCCGCCGCGCCGGCGCCGGCGGGCGACCTCACGATCGAGCTGTGGCTGCGGCGGCGCGAGCGCGGCGGGGCGCTGCAGGCGCTCGTCGACAAGCTGACGCGCGACCAGGGCTTCGCTGTGTGGCTGTCCGACGGCCGGCCGCTGCTCTACCTGGCGTCGGCCGGCCTGACGGTGCCGACGCCGTTCGACGCGGTGATCGGTCTCGACGGACGATGGCGGCACCTGGCGGTCGTTGTCGATCGCCACCAGCCCGGCGTGCCGGCGCGGCTCTACCTGGACGGCGTGCGCGTGGCCGCCGGCTCGGCGCTCGTGGCCGGGTCGCTGGCCAACGACGTCCCGCTCCAGCTCGGCAGCTCGAACCTCAGCCCCTACCTGCCGTACTCGGGCGACCTCGACGAGGTGTCGCTCTACGGCCGCGCGCTCGGCGACGCCGAGGTGGCGGCGCTGGCAGCCAGCGGCGGGAAGTGCCGCTAGCGGACCGTCAGCGCCTCCGCCACGGCCTCGCCGATGCGCATCGTCTCGACGATCGCCGTCGAGCTGGCCTCGATCGGGGCCAGGAAGGGCCGCGGGTAGAGGCCGATCCAGAAGATCAGCCCGATGAGCGGCGCCAGGATCGCCATCTCGCGGCCGGTCAGGTCCGGCAGCCCGGTCGAGCGCGGGCCCGGCGGGCCGAAGAAGACGCGCTGCACCAGCCGCAGCATGTAGGCGGCGCCCAAGACCACGCCGAACGCGGCCGGGACCGCCCAGCGCGGGTCGCGCTGGAACGCGCCCAGCAGGCTCAGCCACTCGCCGACGAAGCCGTTCGTCCCCGGCAACCCGATCGAGCTGAAGGTGACGACGAGGAACGCCGCGCTGAACCGCGGCATCGTCGACCACAGGCCGCCGAACGACGCCATGTCGCGGGTGTGGGCGCGGTCATAGAGCATGCCCACCAGCAGGAACAACGCGCCGGTCGAGAGGCCGTGGTTCACCATCTGCAGCACGCCGCCGGCCATCCCGACCGGGCGCAGCGCCAGCACGCCGACCATGAGCAGCCCCATGTGGCTGACCGAGGAGTAGGCCACCAGGCTCTTGATGTCCGTTTGGGCATAGGCCACCCAAGCGCCGTACCAGACGCCGATGACGCACACCGCCGCCAGCCAGGGGCCGGCGAGGGCTGCGGCGTCGGGGAACAGCGGCATCGCCCAGCGCACGAAGCCGAACGTGCCCATCTTGAGCAGCACGCCCGCCAACAGGACCGAGCCGGCCGTCGGCGCCTGGACATGGGCGTCCGGGAGCCAGGTATGGAACGGGAACAGCGGCACCTTGACGGCGAACGCCAGCACGAACGCGGCGAAGAACAACACCCGCACCGCCAACGCCGCCTCCGCGCCCTCGAGGCCCAGCGCCGCCAGCACGGCCGCCAGGGGACCGGCCGCCGGCACCCCGATGCCCGGCGGAATACCGGCGCCCGGCAGCGGCGCGAGCGCCCGCACCAGGTCGAAGTGGTGGAACGTCGCCGCCCCCGACAGCTCCTTGGCGGCCACGATCGCCACGAGCATCAGCGCCGAGCCGGCGATCGTGTAGACGACGAACTTGAACGCCGCGTAGAGCCGCTCCTTGCCGCCCCAGATGCCGATGAGCAGCAGCATCGGGATCAGCGCCGCCTCCCAGAACACGTAGAACAGGAACAGGTCCATGGCCGCGAACACGCCCAGGACGCCCGTCTCCATGACGAGCACGAGGGCGACGTACTCGCGCACCCGGGTGCGGACGCTGCCGGCGCTGAACGCCAGGGCCAGCAGCCCGAGCAGCGCCGTCAGGAAGACCAGGACGACGGCGATGCCGTCGACGGCCACTTGGTAGGTGATGCCGCCGGGCAGCCACGCGGCCGGGGCGAGCGGCGGGTCGGCGAACTGGTGGTTCGTGAGCACGGGGCTGAACGGCCAGGCGGCGTCGTAGCTCCACCACAGAATCCCCGCCAGCACCGCGGTGAACGCGGCGACGGTGACGCCCCAGGCCATCACGAGCGCGTCGTGGCGCCGTGGCAGCAGCGCCAGCCCGACCGCGCCCAGCAGCGGTAGGAAGATCGTCAGGCTCAGGACCGGAAAGTGCAGCGCGTTCGACGTCTCGAGCAGCATCGTCCGACCTCACGCCAGCCAGAGGAGCCAGGCGGCCAACGCCGCCGCCCCGACGAGGATGCCCAGCCCGTAGGACCGGACGTAACCGGTCTGCCAGCGCCGCGCGGCCTGGCCCAGCGCCACCGCGCCGCGCCCGACCGCGTTCACCGCGCCGGCGATGACGCCGTCGTCGACGCGGCGCCACAGCACCTCGGCCGCCGCGCCGAACGGGCGGACGATGAGCCGGTCGTAGAGCTCGTCGACGTAGAACTTGTGCGCGAGGACGCGGTGGGCGGCCGGCCAGGCGGCCGCCAGCGCCGCCGGCGACGGTCCCGGCGCGGCGCGGCCGTACATCGACCACGCCAGGCCGAGCCCGGCGAGCGCCACGGCGGTGGCCACGACGGCCAGCGTGACGGCGCTCGGGCCGCCGTCGGCGTGGTGGGCGCCCAGGACGCCCTCGAGGGCCGTGGGCAGCGGGGCGCCGAGCGCGCCGAGCGCCGGCCAGCCGCCGACGACGCTCAAGACCGCCAGCACCGCCAGCGGCAGCGTCATGTTCGCCGGCGACTCGGCGGCGTGCGCGGCGCCGTCGGACCGCGGCGCGCCGAAGAGCGCCAACAGGAGCAGCCGGCCGGTGTAGAACGCCGTGAGCCCGGCGGTCACGAGGCCGACGGCATACAGGGCGAGCCAGAGCCCACCGCCGCCCGCCGCGTGGCCGAGCACGGCGTGGAGGATCTCGTCCTTGCTCCAGAAGCCGGCCAGCGGGAACACGCCGGCCAGCGCCAGGCCGCCGACGACGAACGTCCAGCCGGTGAGCGGGGCGCGCCGGACGAGGCCGCCCATGAGGCGCAGGTCCTGGTCGGGCGGAATGCCGTCGGCCGCGGCCGGCCCGGCGTGCGCCGCGGCGTGGCCGTCGCCGTGGCCCTCGCCGCCCGCGCCGTGGGCGAAGCCGTGCGCCATGGCGTGCATCAGGCTGCCGGCGCCCAGGAAGAGCAGCGCCTTGAAGAAGGCGTGCGTCATGAGGTGGAAGACGCCCGATGCATAGGCGCCGGCCCCGACGCCCAGGAACATGTAGCCCAGCTGGCTGACGGTCGAGTAGGCCAGGACGCGCTTGATGTCGTGCTGGACGAGGGCGATGAGCGCCGCCCCCAGCGCCGTCAGCGCCCCGACGACGGCGACGGCGGCCAGCACGGCCGGCGCCTGGTCGAACAAGGCGTGGCTGCGGGCGATCATGTAGACGCCCGCCGTGACCATCGTGGCGGCGTGGATCAGCGCCGAGACCGGCGTCGGGCCGGCCATGGCGTCGGGCAGCCAGACGTACAGCGGGATCTGGGCGCTCTTGCCGGTGGCGCCGATGAGCAGCAGGGCGGTGATCAGCGTCGCCGTCCCACCGCCCAGCGCCAGCACCGTCGACGCCTGGGGCAGCACGCCGGCGTAGTCGAGCGTGCCGAACGTGGTGAACAGGAGCATGAGCGCGACCAGGAAGGCCACGTCGCCGACGCGGTTGACGAGGAACGCCTTGCGGCCGGCGGTGGCGTTGGCGCTCTCGCGGTGCCAGAAGCCGATGAGGAGGTAGCTGCAGGCGCCGACGAGCTCCCAACCGACGAACAGGACCAGGAACCCGGCGCCCAGGACCAGTGTGAGCATGCTGAAGGCGAAGAGGTTGAGGTAGGCGAAGTAGCGCGGCTGGTCCGGGTCGTGGGCCATGTAGCCGGTGGAGTAGAGGTGGATCAGGAAGCCGCCGCCGGTGATGACCAGGATCATCAGCAGGCTGAGCGCGTCGAGCTGGAGCGCCACGTCGACCACGTAGCCCAGCGGGCGGTCCAGCAGGCCGGCGGCCGGCGCCGGGCGGGCGGCGTCGGGCAGCAGCGTCGTCTCGGCCAGCAGCCGGTCGCCGTTGAGCGGCGCGTCGCCGTACGGCGGCGGCGGCGCGAGGTCGAAGCGGGCGATGCGGCCGACGGCTTCGGCCGGGGTGAACATCCGGCGCGCCGTGGCGTAGAGCTCAAGGTCGTGGGTAACGCGCGCCAGCGGCTGGCGCACCGTGGCCACGGCGTCGGCCGGCACCGGCTCCCCGGCCGCCACCGGCCGGCGCACGACCGTCAGCTCGACCTCGGGAGCGACGGTCATCCAGTTCCAGAGACGAACGACCGTCGTCGGCGCGGCGTCGGCCGAGGTCGCGCCGGGCGCGGCGTCGGCGGGGGCGGTTCCGTGCGCCGCGTCGGCCGGTTCCGCGTCGTGCGCGACGGCGGCGTCCGCCGCGCCGTGCGGCGCAGCGAGCATGGCGGGCACCGCCTGCAGCGCGATGGCGCACGACAGGGCGAACGAGGCGCCGACCAGGGTGGTGGCCACGATCCCGCTGCGCCGCCCGCCGAGCCGCCGCCCGAACAACACGAGCGTCACGAAGCCCAGCAGCGGCAGGGCCGGCACCCAGGGCAGCAGCGCGGCGATCGACATGGTGGCTCTCGACTCCTAGGACGGCGGCGGGCGGTGGCGGCGGCCGGCGGTCGCGACGTCGCCGCCGCGACGCGGGCGCCGCCCCGTCAACCGCGCAGCTGGCTGACGTCGTCGACGTCGGTGCGGCCCAGCGAACGGTAGATGGCGACGACGAGCGCCAGGCCGACGGCGACCTCGGCCGCGGCGATCGTCAGGCTGAAAAAGACGAAGATCTGGCCGTCGAGCTCGGCCATCGCGCGGGCGATGGCGACGAGCGAGAGGTTCACAGCGTTGAGCATGAGCTCGACCGACATGAGCACGATGATCATGTTGCGCCGCAGCACGACCCCGGCCGCGCCGATCGTGAACAGCACCGCCGCCAGCATGAGCGGCTGCGCGGGCGGCAGCACCGCCGCCAGCGCCGTCATGGGGCGTCCTCGCCGTCGCCGCCGCCCGCGTCGCGGCGCGGCCGGCGGCGGAAGTGGGCGATCACGACCGCGCCGACCATCGCCTCGAGCAGCACCAGGCTGACGACCTCGAACGGCACCACCCAGTCGCCGTAGAGCGCCGCGCCGACGCTGCCGGGGCCGCCGAAGCCCGCCGGTACCGTCGCCGCGCCGCCGCCCGGGGCGGCCGGCACGCCGCGCGCCGCGACCGAGACGAGCGCCACGCCGAGCACGACGAGCGCCGGGATGGCGACGAGCCGCTGGCCCGCGATCGGCTCGTCGAGCCGCGCCTCCTGCCGGCCGAGCAGCATGACGACGAACAGGAACAGGACCATGATCGCGCCGGCATAGACGATGACCTGGGCCGCGGCCAGGAACGGGGCGTCGAGGCGGAGGTAGAGGATCGCCGTCAGGCCGAAGTGGCTGACCATGAACAGGGCGCTGTGCACGACGTTGCGCACCGCCAGCATGCCCACCGCCGTCACCACCGCCAGGGCGCCGACGACCACGAACAGCGGGTCGAGTCCGTTCATGGCGCGGGCTCCGCCGAGGGCGCCGCGCGCGTCGCCTCGATCGGCACCCGAAAGTAGTCCATGCCGCCCATCCGGAACGGGACATCGCGGCCGCGCGTGTCCTGCGGGGTGTCGGTGGCGCCGGCGCGGGGCGGCACGAGCAGCATGTCCTTGGTGTAGACCATCGACCGCCGGTCGTACGACGCCAACTCGAACTGGTGCTCGAGCACGATGGCGTCGACCGGGCACGCCTCCTCACAGTAGCCGCAGAAGATGCAGCGCAGCATGTTGATCTCGTAGACCTCGGCGTAGCGCTCGCCGGGCGAGAAGCGTCGCTCGTCGCGGTTTTCGGCCGGCACCACCAAGATCGCGTCGGCCGGGCAGGCAGCAGCGCACAAGCTGCAGCCGATGCAGCGCTCGAGCCCGTTGTCGTAGCGCTTGAGCTCGTGTCGGCCGCGGAACCGGGCGGCCACCGGGCGCTTGACCTCGGGGTAGGCGATCGTCACCGGGCGCTTGAACATCGTGCGCAGCGTGACGCCCATGCCGCGGGCGAGGTCGGTCAGTCCGAACACCGTCGCCTCCTCATCGGGCCAGGGCCGCCACGGCCACCGCCGTCAGCGCCAGGTTGGCCAGGGCGGCCGGCAGCAGGACCTTCCAGCCGAAGGCCATCAGGCGGTCGTACCGCAGCCGCGGGATCGTGGCCCGGATCCAGATGAACACGAACAGGGCCGCGATGACCTTGCCGACGAACACCGCGATGTCGACGAACCACGGCAGGTCGCCGGTGAAGCGCTCGACGAACGGCAGGTGGTAGCCGCCGAGGAAGAGCGTGGCGGCCATGCCGCTGACGGTGACCATGTTGATGTACTCCGCCATGAAGAACAGGGCGAAGCGCATGCCGGTGTACTCGGTGTGGTAACCGGCGACGAGCTCCTGCTCGGCTTCGGGGAAGTCGAACGGCGCCCGGTTCGTCTCGGCGATGGCGGTGATGCCGTAGATCACGAACGCCAGCGGCTGCAGCAGCACGAGCGGCACCCCCCGCGCAGCCTGCCAGCCCACGATGTCGCGCATCGACAACGAGCCGACGACGAGGACGACGCTGACGAGCGCCAGCCCCATCGCCAGCTCGTAGCTGACCATCTGGGCCGAGCTGCGCAGGCCGCCGATGAGCGCGAACTTGTTGTTCGACGCCCAGCCGGCCAGGACAAGGCCGTAGACCGCCAGGCTGGTCACACCCAGGACGTAGAGCAGGGCGACGTTGAAGTCCGCCAGCTGGAAGCGGATCTCGCGCGCCTGACCGGCCCAGTTCACCGTCACCGGGTCGGCCAGCGGCATCACGGCAAACGCCATGATCGCCACCACCATGCTGACGACCGGCGCAAGAAAGTAGACGAAGCGATCGACGCCGACCGGGGTGATGTTCTCCTTGAAGATCAGCTTCACGCCGTCGGCCGCCGGCTGGAGCAGGCCGAACGGCCCGGCGCGGTTCGGCCCGTAGCGCATCTGCATCCGGGCGATGACCTTGCGCTCGAGGAACGTGGTGTACGCGAACGCCGTGAGCAGCACCGCCACGATGACCAGGCACTGGACGAGGACGACGACGAGGTCGAAGGCGTCCATCAGGCGCCCGCCCCCTGGGCGCCCGCGGCCGCCGTCACGCCGTCGCCCCGCCGCTCGAGCCGGACCCGCCCGGCCCGCCGACCGCCGATCGCGGCCCGCACCGCCGCGCCCAGGCTCTCAGGCGCGAGCGCCGTGCCCGGCGTCAGCCCGTCGCGCACGACGACCTCGGCGTCGAAGGCGCCGGTCGAGCCGACGACCCGCACGGCCGCCCCGTCGGCGAGGCCGCGCGATACGGCATCGAACGGACACAACGCGACGTGCGGCGACCGGACAAGGGGGTGGAGAATCGTCGACGTCGCCACGAGCCGCCCCGCGTCGAAGAGCGCCGTCGCGGGCAGCAGCACGAGGTCCCCGTCGCCGTCGGCGGGCGCACCGTCGCCGGCCAGCGCCGCCGCGAGGTCGGCCGCGTAGTCGGCTGCGTCGTCGGCGGCGGGGGCCGGAGCGCCGGCGACCGCGGGGTCGGCTGCGTCGACGCGCGTGTCGTCGAGCGCGGGGTCGGCCCCGTCGTCGGCCGGCCCGGCGTCCGCCTGGGGCGCCCCGGCCGGCCAGACGGCGCCGCGGCCGTGGCGGTTCTCGTAGCGGGTGCCGGCGTAGCTCACGGCGCGCGCCGCCGTGGCCGGGGCGAACGGCAGGAAGACGTCCGGCGGGGCGCCGACGACCGCCGGCCCGAGGGTGACGTAGTCGAGGCCAGCGTAGGGCGCCGCGGCGCGGGCGATCTCGTCGAAGACGTCGGCCGGCGTCGCGAAGGCCTCGGCCACGCCAAACCGCAGTGAGAGGTCGCGCAGCACCTTCCAGTCGGCGCGCGCGCGGCCGACCGGGTCGACGACGGCGTAGGTCCGCTGCACCCGCCGGAGCGCCGAGGTGTACGTCCCTTCGCGCTCGGCGATCGACTGCGCCGGCAGGACGATGTCGGCGGCCGCGGCGGTCGGTGTGAGATAGAGATCGTGGACGATCAGCGTCTCGACGCCGGCCGCGCGCAGGTCGAGCGACGGATCGTCGCCGACCGGGTCGGTGCCGACGACGTAGAGGGCCCGGACGCCGCCGGCCAGCATCGCCGCCCCGTCGAGGCCCGGTTCCGCCGGCGGCAGCGACGGCCAGACCGCGGCCAGCCGCGCCCGGGCCGCCGGGTCGTCGACGCGGGCCAGGCCCGGCAGGTGACCGGGCAGCAGGCCCATGTCGGCCACGCCCTGGCTGTTGGCGTGCGGCCCGACGGCCACCAGGCCGGCTCCCGTTCGACCGTGTTGACCGGTGGCCTCGGCGAACGCCTCGAGCAGCGGCACCAACCCCGCCTCGACCGCCGCCCGACCATAGACGACGAGGACCGTCGATGCCGCGGCCAGGCGCGCGGCGACGGCGGTGAGCGCATCGGCGTCGACGGGGTGGGCGCCGTGGAGGGCCGCCGGGTCGCAGCCGGCGAGGGCGTCGCGGAGGCGCCCTCGCGCGTCCGGATCGCCGTGCTCGCCGGCCGCGCCGGCGTCGAGCGCGGCCCGCCACAGCGTGCCGACGAGCGACCCCTCGCCCCCGACGCGCCAGCGCAGGTGATCGGCCTGGCGGTCGAGCTTCTGGGGCTGGCCGTGGAGCGTCACAACATGGGCGCCTTGGCGCCCGGCCTTGCGCAACGCCAGGAAGAGCACCGGCGCCTCGGCCTCGGCGTCGAGCCCGACGACGACGACGGCCGCGCCGGCGCCCAACGCCTGGACCACGGTGTCGGCGCCGGCGCCGAAGTGGCGCAGCGCCCCGTCGCGCACGACGCTGGGCCGGTGGTCGACGTGGTTCGTGCCGAGCACGGCGCGCAGGAAGCGACCGAACAGGTAGGCGTCCTCGTTGGCGAGCGTGCCGCCGGCCAGGCCGCCGATCGCGCCGGGGCCGTGGCGCTCGCGGCAGGCCGCGAGCGCGGCCGCGGCGCGGGTCAGGGCGTCGTCCCAGGTCGTCGGCACCAGCGCGCCCGACGCGTCGCGGACCAGCGGGTCGGTCAGGCGCCCGTCGGCGGCGGCGAAACCGTGGCCGAAGCGGCCCTTGTCGCACGTCCAGATCTCGTTGACGTCGTCGTGCTCGCGCGGCATGACGCGCAGCACTTGGCCGTGCCGGGTGTCGACCTGGAGGTTGCAGCCGACGGCGCAGTGGGCGCAGACGGCCGGTCGGCTCTCGAGCTCCCAGACGCGGCCCTCGAAGCGGAAGTCGGCCGTCGTCAGCGCCCCGACCGGGCAGACGTCGGTCGTGTTGCCGCTGAAGACGCTGTCGAACGGCGGATCGGAGAAGCTGACGATCTCCATGCCACGGCCGCGGTTCTCAAACCCCAGCACCTGGTCGTCGGCGATCTCGTCTTCGAACCGGATGCAGCGGGCGCACAAGACACAGCGCTCGCGGTCGAGGGCGATGAGCGGGCCGATGGGCACCGGCTTGGGGTAGTGGAACTTCTCCCCCCAGACGAAGCGGCTCTGGCCGGGACCGTAGCGCATCGTCAGGTTCTGGAGCGGGCACTCGCCGCCCTTGTCGCATACCGGGCAGTCCAGCGGGTGGCTGGTGAGCAGGAACTCGAGCACGGCGGTGCGGGCGTCGGCCACGGCCGTCGTCTGTGTCCGGACGTGCATTCCCTCGCTTACCACGGTGGTGCAGCCCGCCATCAGCTTGGGGAAGAACCGGATGACCGGCGCGCCGGCCTCGTCCACGACCGGCGCCTTGCTGGCCGGATCGACGGCCGGCGTGCCGACCTCGACGAGGCACATGCGGCACATCCCGACCGGCACCAGCTTGGGGTGATGGCAGAAGATGGGGATCTCGACGCCCGCCTGATGCGCCGCATCGACGACGTTGGCCCCGGCGCGCACGGCGATCGGGCGGCCGTCGATGACGACGTGGACCAGGTTGGGGTCGCTACCGTGGCTGGCCATGGGCGCTTCCGCGGGGCCGGGGCGGGGCCGCCGGCGTGGGCCGGGCCGCCCGGCGGCGGGCGACCGGCGGCGATTGTATTACGGAACCCCCGCCGAGGCACGCCCGATCGGCGCGCCGAGGTGGCCGTCGTAGTCGGCCGCGAACTGGGCCATCGTGCTGCGCGGCACGGATAGCGAGAACTCGCCCAATGGGCAGAAGCACTTCGAGTCGACCTGCCGGACGACGTCGCCCAGCAACGGGATGTCGGCGGCGCTGCCCTCGCCGGACACGATGCGGGCGAGGATCTTCTTCATCCAGTACGTGCCCTCGCGGCACGGCGAGCACTTGCCGCACGACTCGTGCTGGAAGAAGCGCACCGTCTTGTGAGCCAGCCAGGCCATGTCGGTCGTCTCGTCGAGGACGATGAAGCTGGCCGAGCCGAGCAGCGAGCCGGTGGCGGCAACGCTTTCCCAGTCGCAGTTCATCTCCAGCGCCACGTCGGCGGCGATCACCGGCGCCGAGGCGCCGGCCGGCAGCAGCGCCTTGAGCGACCGCCCGTGCCAGACGCCGCCGGCCATCGCCAGCACCTCGCGGAACGGGGTGCCGAGCGGGACCTCGAGGTTGCCGGGACGCGCCACATGGCCCGAGACGCTGATGATCTTCGTGCCCGGGCTCTTCTCGGTGCCGATCGCAGCATACCAGGCGGGTCCGTGCGCGAAGATCGGCGGCACGTTGGCCAGCGTCTCGGTGTTGTTCACCACCGTCGGGCAGGCGTAGAGCCCGGCGACGGCCGGGAACGGCGGCTTGAGCCGCGGCTGCCCGAGCTCGCCCTCGAGGCTGTTGAGGAGCGCCGTCTCCTCGCCGCAGATGTAGGCGCCGGCGCCGGGCGTGACGTGGATCTCGACGCCGTAGTCGGTGCCGAACAACCGAGGGCCGAGGTAGCCGGCCGCCCGCGCGGCGGCGACGGCGGCCTTGACGTGGACCATCTCGTCGTAGAACTCGCCGCGGCTGTAGATGTAGACATCGCGCGCCTGGATGGCGTAGGCGGCGATCGCGGCGCCCTCGAGGAGCTGGTGGGTGTTGCGCAGCGTGATCTCGCGGTCCTTGAACGTGCCCGGCTCGCTCTCGTCGTTGTTGACCACCACGTAGCGCGGCTTGTCGAGGTGGGCCGGGACGAACGACCACTTGAGCCCGGTCGGGAACCCGGCCCCGCCGCGGCCGCGCAGGCCGCTCTGCTTGACGACGTCGATGACCTCGGCCGGCGTCATCGTCGTCACCACGCGCTCGAGCTGGGCGTAGCCGCCGTGGGCGACGTAGACGTCGAGCTGGTCGAGACCGGGGATGTCGCGGTGGCGCAGGACGACGTGCTGCTCGGGCATGGCGGCTCTTGCCTCGGGGGTGGCGCGGCGCGGGAGCGCGGGGCGCGGGTCGGCGCGGTACGGGCGTCAGTCGCCGTGCTCGAACCCGGCGGCGACGTCGGCGACCGAGCCGAGCCCATACGGCGGACCGGCGGCGGTCGACGCGGCGGCCTTCGCCCGCAGCGCGGTGACGATCGCGTCGAGGCGCTCGGGCGTGAGGTCGTGGAAGTACGACAGGTTGACCTGCATCATCGGCGCCCGGTCGCAAGCGGCCAAGCACATCGCTTCCTCGACGCTGAACAGCCCGTCGGCGCTCGTCTCGCCGGGGCGCTCGACGCCGAACGCCCGGCAGACGTGGGGCAGGAACGCGTCGGCGCCACGCAGCGCGCACGGCAGGTCGGTGCAGTAGTGCACCACCATGCGGCCGTGCGGCTCGTCCTTGAACAGCGAGTAGAAGCCGACGACGCCGCGCACCTGGGTCGGGTCCATGTCGAGCAACCCGGCAACCTCGTCGATCGCCTCGGTGGTGATCCGGCCGTAGGCCGCCTGGGCCAGGTACAGCAGGTCGAGCACGGCCGACGCCTGGCGACCGGCGGGGTACTTGGCCACGGCCGCGGCGACGTCGGCCGCGAAGGCGCGCTGCAGCCGGTCGGACGGCAGCTGGGCAGCGGTCTCGGACATCGGGTTCCTCCAGCGGGCCGCGTCGCCCGGCGCTCGGCCCGTGTCGAGGCGACGACCCGCCGCTATCTTACCACGCCCGGCGTTCCCGCCCGGCCCGCCGTCACGGCGCGGCCGGCTCGGTGACCACCAGCGGCGCCGCGGCGTCGATCGGGCCGTCGATCCGCTGCTCGGCGCCCGATGGCCAGGTGATCGCCACGCGCTCGACCACGTCGGCCTCGCCGAGTCCGAACGACAGCGGCAGGGCGCTCTGGGCCAGATACCCCGACTTGCCGTCGTGCGCCGCCACCTGGGTGCGCCCGCCGGCCGTCACCGCCACGCGGGCCCCCAGCCCATCGCGGTTCGATGCCCGCCCCACGAGCCGGACCACGAGCAGGCGCCGCGCCGGCGCGACGGCGGCGAGGTCGCTCACCAACACCAGCGGCGGCCCGTCGTTCTCGTTCGTCAGCACGTCCAGGTCGCCGTCGGCGTCGAGGTCGGCGATGGCCGACGAGCGCGACGAGAGCGCGGCCCAGACCGTGTGGCGGCCGGTGCGGCCGTGGCAGTCGCCGTGGCCGCGGTCGGCGGCGTCGCAGTCCAGGTCGAACGACGGCGCCGCGTGGACGCCATCGCGGCGCGGCTCGACGCCGACGACGGTCTCGGCGTCGACGAACCCACCGCCCGCGGCCAGCAGGAGGCTGTTGGCGGCGTAGCGGAAGGGGTAACCCATCCCGGCGGTCACGAAGATGTCCGGCGCACCGTCGGCGTTGAGGTCGCCGACGCTGGGGCCCCACGGCCAGTACGTCTCGACGCCGGCGGCGTCGGAGTCGTCGACGAACGCGCCGTCGGGCTGCCGGCGGAAGAGCGCATTGCCGAAGATGCTGGCGCCGTTCGTCCGCAGCATCGACTCGGGCCACTGCATGTCGGCCTTGCGCTTCTCGTCGAACGGGCCGACGAGCTCGCTCATGTCGGAGTGCATGTCGGTGATCAGCAGGTCGAGCCGCCCGTCGCCGTCGGCGTCGAAGACCTTGGCGCCCATCGACCCCCACGGCGTGCGCGGAAAGACCGCGCGGCTGCGGTCGACGAAGCGCTGGCCGCGGTCGTTCTCGAAGTAGTCGTCGTCGCCCTGCATGTCGAGCACGTAGAGGTCGGGCCAGCCGTCGTCGTTGCCGTCGAGGACGACGGCGTCGCCGGACCAGCCGTCGGCGACGAGGCCGACGTCGGCGGTGACATCCGCGAAGCGCAGGTCGCCCAGGTTGCGGAAGAGGCGGCTGCGCTCGGCGCGCTCCGGGAAGAGGTGCCCCGAAAACGCGTCCGGCCGGCCATCGAAGAACGCCAGCTCGCCCGGCCCCAGCGCCAGCCCGTCCACCCCGCGGCTGGCCGTGCGGACGACGTCGGTGGTGTACGACCCCACAAGCGTGACGAAGAGATCGAGCCGGCCGTCGCGGTCGTAGTCGAACAGGACGATGCCGGAGCCGTGGCCGGCGGGATCCGCCGCCACGCCGGACGACCGCGTGACGTCGGCGAACGCGCCCCGCCCGTCGTTGGCGAAGAGGCGCGTGCCGGCGCGGACGGTGGTCACCACCAGGTCGGCGTCGCCGTCGTTGTCGAGGTCGCCGAACGAGGCGCCGACGCCGATCGCGTCGGGCACCGCCACGCCCGCGGCCGCGGTCACGTCCTCGAACCGCCCGCCGCCGGCGTTGCGCCACAGCGCGTTCGGCCCGACCTGGCGGACGAAGTAGGCGTCGGGCAAGGCGTCGCCGTCGACGTCGGCCAGCGCCACGGCGCTGCCGTGGTCGTAGTGCACCGACTTGAAGGTCTTGGCCGAGTCGTCGGTGACGCGGCTGGTGAACGCCAGGCCGCTCTCCGGCTGGGTGTCGCGCAGCCGGAACCCGGCGAAGACGCCGGCGCGCCGCACGGCCGCCGCCTGGGCCGTGGCGCGGGCCGGCAGCCAGTCCGGCGCGAGGTCGGCCGGGACGTCGAGGCGCGCGGCGGCGAGCGGGCCGGCGCCCGAGGCGGCGCGATTGCGCGCCGCACCGTCGCGGTTGTCGGCGGCGCCGTCGGGCCCGCAGGCGGTGCCGACGAGTGCCGCCAGCGCGACCGCGACGGGGCCCACGGACGCGCGACGGCGGCGGCGGACGGGGCGGGCCGGCGGCGGACAGCCGCCTGCGCGCCGCACGCCGTCGGGCGTGTGCTGGACCATGGTCAGCCCACCCTCTCTGTTGGCTGACGCGGATGTCGGGGGCGGCGCGCGTGCGCCGACGTGCCACCGCCGGTGGGGACAACACCTGACCCAGGAAAGGGTTAGCGCCGGGCTGGTTCGATCCGAGGGGACTTCGGGCGCGCCGGCAACCGCTCTCGACACCGCCTGCACAACCGGCGGGCCGCCGCGCGGCTGGGTCCGGGAGCCGCCCGTCAGGCGGCCGAACGACCTACCGATCCACCTCGCCCATCACGGGGTCGAGGCTCGCCACCGCGGTGACGAGATCCGCCACCTGCCGCCCGACGACCATCGTCTCGAGCGCCTGGAGGTTCACAAAGCTTGGCGAGCGCATGTGGACGCGCCAGGGCTTGGCGGAGCCGTCGCTGACCACGTACATGCCCATCTCGCCCCGCGGCGCCTCGACGGCGGCGTAGGCCTCGCCCGCCGGCGGGCGGAAGCCCTCGGTCCAGAGCTTGAAGTGGTGGATGACCGCCTCCATGCTCGTGGCCAGCTCGTGCTTGGGCGGCGGGGCCACCTTGCGGTCGGCGGTCGTGAACGGGCCGTCGGGGAGACGCTCGAGGGCCTGCCGGGCGATGCGGACGCTCTCGCGCATCTCGGCGATCCGCAGCAGGTAGCGCGCGTAGGCATCGCCCTCGGTGCGGACGGGAACCTCGAAGTCGTAGTCCTCGTAGCCGCAGTACGGCGCGCAGCGGCGCAGGTCATAGGCGACGCCGGTGGCGCGCAGGATGTGGCCGCCCGCGCCCAGCGCCAATGCCTCCGCCGCCGAGATCACCGCCACGCCGACGGTCCGGTCGAGCCAGAAGCGGTTCTTCGTCAGCAGTCGCTCGTACTCGTCGATCGCCGCTGGCAGCCGGTCGAGGATGTCGGCGACGGCGGCCTCGAAGCCTACCGGCAGGTCGTACGCCAGGCCGCCCGGCCGCAGTACGATCGGGAACATCCGCGCCCCGCCGACCATCTCCATGATGTCGAGGATCGCCTCGCGCTCGCGGAACGTGTACATCACGGCGCTCGACGCGCCCAGGTCCAGGCCGTGGATGCCGACGAAGACGAGGTGGCTGGCGATGCGATCGAGCTCGGCCAGGATCACCCGCGCCACCGTCGCCCGCGGCGGCACCTCGACGCCGAGCAGCGCCTCCACCGCCAGGACGTACGCCAGGCTGTTGTGGATCGGCGAGAGGTAGCCCATCCGCGGCGCCAGCGTCATCCCCGCCACGTACTTCTTGGCCTCGAACGTCTTCTCGATGCCCGTGTGCAGGAAGCCGATGTCCGGCGTCGCCGACACGACGAGCTCGCCGTCGAGGCGCACGACGACGCGGAGCACGCCGTGCGTGCTGGGGTGGTGCGGGCCGATGTTGAGGACCATCGGCTCGTCGACGACCGGCCGCGGCTCGGGGGCCGGACGGGCCGGCGTCGGTGCGGCGGGGGGGGTGAGGAGAGAGAGGTCGGTCACTGCCGCGCCCTCCGCTTTCGCGCCTGCACGGCGTCGAAGTTAAACGTGAACTGCACTTCCTCGTACTGCAGCGGATGGTCCTTGCGCAGCGGGAAGCCCTCGTACTCGTCGGGCAGCAGGATGCGGCGCAGGTCGGGGTGGCCGCGGAACTCGATGCCGAACAGGTCCCAGGTCTCGCGCTCGTGGTAGTTCGCGGTCGGGAACAGCGGCACGAGCGAATCGATGACCGGATCTTCGGCCGGGACGGGCGACTTGAGCCGCAGCGTCCGCAGCGGGTCCGCGGGCGACGGCGTCGCCGAGCCGGCGAGGATGGCCGCCGGCAGTGCCGCCAGGTGCGCCACCACCTGGTAGCGCGGCTCGACCGCCTCGTAGTCGACCGCCGTCACGTCGCGCAGCAGGTTGTAGCCTCGCTCGTCGCGCAGGAACGCCACGACGGCCCGGTAGGCGGCGCGGTCGACGAGGGCGGTCGCCTGGCCGAGCGGCGTGCCGGCAGCGAGGATCGCATCGCCGAAGCGCTCGCGCAGCGCGTCGAGGTCGGACGTCTCGGTCGTCGGCATGGGCATGTCCTGTCGCGCGATCCGCTAGGCCTCGACCCGCAACCCCAGCCCCGCCTTGCGATCCCGCCAGCTGTCCAGCGGCTCGGCGGCGATCTTTTCGTGGAGCTTGAGGATCCCGTACATCAGCGCCTCGGGCCGCGGCGGGCAGCCCGCCACGTAGACGTCGACCGGGATCACCTCGTCGACGCCCTGGACCAGGGCGTAGTTGTTGAAGATGCCGCCGCAGCTGGCGCAGTCGCCCATGCTGATGACCCACTTGGGCTCGGGCATCTGGTCGTAGATGCGGCGGATGACCGGCGCCATCTTGCGGCTCAGCCGGCCGGCGACGATGATCAGGTCGCTCTGGCGCGGCGAAGCGCGCATGAGCTCCATGCCAAAGCGCGAGAGGTCGTTGCGCGCCATCTGGCTGTGCATCATCTCGATCGCGCAGCACGCCAGACCGAACAGCGCCGGCCAGACCGAGTTCGCGCGTGCCCAGTTCACGCCCTTGGCCAGCGTCGTCGTCACGACGCCCATCTCGCCGGTCTTGCCCGCCGCCAGCTGCTCGGGCGTCAGGATGTCCTCGGGTCGCAGCGTGGCGACGGTCATCGGCTCGATCCTCCCTGCCCGCCGCGTGGGCGCGCCGGACGTCGATCGGCGGGCGACGGGCTCAGTCCCATTCGAGCGCGCCCTCGCGCCAGACATAGACGTAGCCCACCAGCAGCACGCCCAGGAACACGCCCATCCCGCCCAACGCGCCCCACCCCTGGCTGGCGACGAGGTTGCGGAACTCGACCGCCCAGGGGTAGAGGTAGATCACCTCGATGTCGAACAGGATGAACAGCGTCGCGATCAGGTAGTAGCGCACCGGCACCCGCCGCTGCGCCCCGCCGATCGCCGTCATCCCGCTCTCGTACGTTTGGTCCTTGACCGGCGACGGCTCGCGCGGGCCGATGAAATGCGCCAGGCCGAGCACGATGACCCCGAGGCCGACGGCGAACGCCAGCAGGACGAGCAGCGGCGCGTAGTCGCTCATCGGGCGTGTCCCGCCTCGCCCGCCGCCGGCACCGACCCGACGCTACTCGCCACCCTGCTCGCGCGCCTTCTTGGCCGCCAGCATGCGCTCGCGGGCCTCCATCTTGAGGCGCTTGGCCTCGGCCTCGGCCGCCGCGGCCGCCGCCGGGTCGACCGCGTCGCCGCCCGCTTCGGCCGCTGCCGCCGCCTTGGCGGCGTCGCGCTGGCGCTTGGCCTCGTCCTTGGCGCGCGCCTCCTCGACCTCGCGGGCGTAGTCGGTGGGGTGGATCGCGGCGTGGTAGGCCACCGGGTGGAGCAGCTCCTGGAGATCGTAGACCCAGCTCTCGTGACGCTCGTAGCTCGAGAGCTCGAACTCGTGGTCCATCTTGATCGCATCGAACGGGCAGTACTCGGCGCAGAAGCCGCAGCTCATGCAGATGCTGCTGTCGATGTAGAACTCGGTGCACACCGGGCGCGGCTTGCCGTCGTCGCCCTTGCCCTGGACGATCCAGATGCACTGCGGCGGGCAGACCTTGGCGCAGATGCCGCACGCCGTGCAGCGCACGCCGTCGAACTGGGCGCGCTCGTGGTCGGGGGCCTCGTCGTAGAGCAGGAACGGCAGGTAGCGAAAGCGCTCCGGCACCGGCAGTTTCTCGTCCGGATACTGGACGGTCTGCATGCCGCCGGTGGTCACCGGCATGCCGCCCTTGACGCCGGACGGCGCCGGCAGGTCGCCGGCTGCCGCCGGCTGGCCCTTGAAGCCGACCGTGTAGCTCTCGATCATGTGCCGGAAGGTGATGCCCATCCCCTTCAGCACGCCCATGCCGTAGGCCATGACCCGCTCCTCAGCGATCGACTTCACCGAGCACGATGTCGATCGATCCCAGGATCGCGACGACATCGGCCACCTTGTAGCCCTTGCACATCTCGGCCAGCGCGGTCAGGTTCACGAAGCACGGCGAGCGGACGTGGTAGCGATACGGGTTCGCCTTGCCGTCCGAGACACAGTAGTAGCCCAGTTCGCCACGTGGATTCTCCACCCGCGCATAGTGCTCCCCGGCAGGCACACGCACCTGCCAGGCCTTCTTGCCGCCCAGGATCTCGCCCGGCGGCAGCTGCGGCAGCGCCTGCCGCAGGATCTTGAGGCTCTCGCGCATCTCGCCGATGCGCACGGCGTAGCGGGCGTAGACGTCGCCCTCGCTCGCCGTCACGACGTTCCAGTCGAACCGGTCGTAGATGCCGTAGGGCTCGGCGCGTCTGACGTCGTACGGCACGCCCGAGCCGCGCAGCACCGGACCGGACGCCGAGTAGGCGATCGCCAACTCCGGCGGCAGGATGCCGACGCCCTTCATGCGCTCCATGACGATCTCGTTGTTCGTCAGGTAGGCGTCGATCTCGTCGATCGCCCGCTCGAGGCGATCGTCGACCAGGGTGCGGGTGAGCGGGAGGAAGGCGTCCGGCAGGTCGTACGCCACGCCGCCGAAGCGCATGTAGTTGCACATCAGGCGCGAGCCGGTGGCCATTTCGAACAGGTCGAGGACGAGCTCGCGCTCCTCGATGGCGTAGAGGCTGGGGGTGAAGAACGCGCCAAGGTCGTTGAGCAGGAAGCCGATCGACCAGAAGTGGCTCTGGATGCGGTTCAGCTCGGCCAGGATGAGGCGGATGTACTCCGCCCGCTCCGGCACCTCGAGGCCCATCATGCGCTCGACGCACAAGGCGTAGCCCCACTCGCTGCCGAGCTGGGCGATGTAGTCGAGGCGATCCGTGAACGGCATGTTGCCGAGCCAGAGGTTGCGCTCGCCGATCTTCTCGTGGTTGCGGTGCATGTAGCCCATGACCGGCTCGAGGTCGACGACGGTCTCGCCGTCGAGGACGAGCCGCATCTGGAACACGCCGTGCGTGCTCGGGTGCTGCGGGCCCATGTTCACGACCAGGCGGTCGCTCTGGATCGACGGCGCCTTGCGCAGGGCGTCGATGTCGATGACGTACTGCCCGTCCTGCGGCTTGGGCCGGCCGATCTCGGCGCCGGCGTAGCCTTGCGGGTAGCGGGCGTTGGCGCCCCACTCCGTGAGCTTGCTCTCGCCGAAGAAGAACTGGCCGTCGGGCCAGCGGCTGCCCAGCGGCTTGTGGTCCTGCTCGAAGTACGCCTCGCGCCAGTCCTTGCGCAGCGGATAGCCGGCGAAGCCGTCCCACATCAGGATCCGCTTGAGGTTCGGGTGACCCGCGAAACGGATCCCGAACATGTCGTAGACCTCGCGCTCCTGGAAGTCGGCGCCGGGGTAGAGGCCGAACAGGCTCGGCACGCGCGGCTGGGCCCGGTCGGTGCTCGTCTTGAGCGTGACGGTGCCGCCGCCCTCGGAGCTGCAGAGGTGGTAGACGACCTCGAACCGATCCAGCCAGTCGACGGCCGTCAGGTTCGCCAGGTAATCGAGGCCGTGCTCGTCGCGCAGCGCGCGCGCCACGTCGAGCAGCCGCGACGGCGCGACGACGAGCGCGCCGTGGTCGTCGGTGCTCGCGGCATCGCCCAACTGCCGCGCGACGGCGGCCACGACCTCGGCCGGCGCCATCGGCGCCACGACGTCCCGTTGCATCGTCATGACTACGCGCTCCCCGCGCCCTTGCTGGCCGCCACGCGCTCGCGCCACACCGCCAGGCGCTCGGCCATGACCTGGGTGATGCCGCCCTCGCCGGCGTCGGCCGCGCCGCCGCCGCTCTGAAGCGCGGCCAGCTCTTCGGGCGAGAGTGCCCCGAGCTCGGCGGCGCGCGCCTGGATGTCGGGCAGCTGCCGCAGGTCCACCAGGTCGGGGCCGAGCACCGGCACCGGAACCTCGGGCAGCGGGTCGCGGCCGTACCAGCTCACGTTGCGGACGCTCTGGCCGTCGATCTTGCGCTGCAGCGTGATCAGGCCGTGCAGCAGGGCCTGCGGCGTCGGCGGGCAGCCCGGGACGTAGACGTCGACCGGGATGAACTGGTCGATGCCGCTGACGACGTTGTAGCCTTCCTTGAACGGACCGCCGCCGGTGGCGCAGGCGCCCATCGACAGGCAATAGCGCGGCTCCGGCATCTGGTTCCAGAGCCGCACGATCTGCGGCACCATCTTCTTGGTCACCGTGCCGCTGACGATCATGAGGTCGGCCTGCCGCGGGCTCGGGCGGAACAGCCCGGCGCCGAAGCGGTCGATGTCGAACCGGCTGGCGGCGGTCGAGATCATCTCGATCGCGCAGCACGCCAGGCCGAACTGCAGCGGCCAGATCGACGAGCGGCGGCCCCAGTTGTAGACGCCGTCGACCATCTTCACCAAGCGGTCGAACGTCGTGACCATGACGCTCTGCTCGATCTGACCCTGGATGAACGCCGCGTCGTCCTCGAACCGCTGGACGTAGGCGGTCCAGCTCTCGAGCACGTCGGGGTCGATCGTGGGCGTCTGAAAGCGGGTCGGGCTGTCAGCCATCGCTCTTCCTCAGGCAGCATCGCCAGGCACCGCCGGCTACGGCGGCCGCGATTATACGGGCGGGGGGCGAAGAGGGTCAAAGGTTCGGGACCGCGGCGCGCCGACCGCCGCGGACCGCCGCCGCGGCGTCACACGCGCACCGCGTCGATGCGTCGCAGCCGCTCCACCAGCGCCGGGACGACGGCCAGCACGTGGTCGATGTCGGCGTCGGTCGTGCTGCGGCCGAGGCTGAAGCGCAGCGCGCCCGCCGCCTGCGCCGCCGGTACCCCCATCGCCGTCAGCACGTGCGACGGCTCGACCTTGCCGCTGGAGCACGCCGAGCCGCTGGAGGCGCAGATGCCATGGAGGTCGAGACCCAGCAGCAGCACGTCGGCCCGGACGTCGGCCACGCAGAACGACGCGTGGTTGGCCATCCGCTGCGTGCGGTGGCCGGTGAGGCGGATCCCCGGGTCGGCCGTCAGGCCGTCGATGAGCCGGTCGCGGAGCGCCGCCAGCCGCGGCGCCACCTCGCCGCGCTCGTCGGCGGCGCGGCGCAGCGCCGTCGCCAGGCCGACCGCGCCGGCCACGTTCTCGGTGCCGGCGCGGCGGTGGCCCTCCTGGCCGCCGCCGGTCTGCAGCGGCGCGATCGGCGTGCCGTCGCGGACGTAGAGGACCCCGACGCCCTTGGGCCCGTAGAACTTGTGCGCCGAGAGGCTCATCAGGTGGACGCCGAGCCCCTCGACGCCGACGTCGCACCACGCCGCGGCCTGGACGGCGTCGGTATGGACGACGACCCCGCCGGGCCGCAGCCGCGCCGCGATCTCGGCCACCGGCTGCAGCGTGCCGACCTCGTTGTTGGCGAGCATGACGCTGACGAGGCAGGTGTCGGGTCGGACGGCAGCGACGACGGCGTCGGCCGAGACGCGGCCCTCGCCGTCCACCCCGACGACCGTCAGCCCGAACCCGTCGCGCTCGAGGTCGTGCGCCGTGGCCAGGACCGCCTCGTGCTCGATCGCGGTCGTCACGACGTGGCCGCCGCTGCGTCCGCCGGCGCGCCAGGCGTGGGCCACGCCGCGCAGCGCCAGGTTGTCGCTCTCGGAGCCGCCCGACGTGAACACGACCTCGCGCGGCGTGCAGCCCAGCACCCCGGCCACCGTCGAGCGCGCCTGCTCCAGCGCCGTGCGCGAGGCGCGGGCCAGGCTGTACGCACCCGATGCGTTGCCGAACCACGTCGTCCAGTACGGCAGCATCGCCTCGACCACCTCGGGCGCGACCGGCGTCGTGGCCGAGTGGTCGAGGTAGACCGGGCGCACCGGCAACGGGCTCGCCGGCGCCGCGGCGGCCGTCGGCGCCTCGGTCGCCCGGGCGGCGACGACGGGGCCATTCGCGACGGGTCGACCCGCGGGCTGGCTGGGACGCAACGTCTCGACGGCCATCCTGAGCGCTCCCTCCGGCCGCCGGCGACCTGACCGATGCCGATGCGGCGCCGGACCCGACGGCCGCCCTCGATTGTACGCCCGGCCCGGCGCGGCCGTCCACGCCATGCGGCACCGCCGCGCGCCGTGCGCCGCCCGGGGGCGGTTGGCCGCGGCACCCCGTCACGGTCTACCATGGCGGCGATGACGACGCCCGACCTGGAGACGCCGCTCGCGCAGTGCTCGGTGCCGGCCAAGGTGATCCTGCTGGGCGAACACGCCGTGGTGTACGGCTACCCGGCCGTGGCCGTGCCGCTGGCCAGCATCGGCGTGACGGCCGCCGCCTGGCCGAGCGCCGATGCGCTGGACCACGTGCAGTCGACGCTGCCCGACGGCACGACGCGGCGGGCGACGGTCCAGGGCGCCGACGACGACGAGCCGCTGGCGGCCGCCGCCCGCGCCGCGCTCGACGCCTGGGGCCTGCGGCTGCCGCCGCTCACCGTCGCCCTCGAGAGCACCGTCCCGCCGGGCCGCGGCCTCGGCTCGAGCGCCGCGGTAAGCGTGGCGATCGTCCGGGCGATCGCCGGCGCCGCCGGCCGGCACCCGCCGGCGGCGCGTGTGGCCGAGCTGGCCATGACCGCCGAGCGGATCGTCCACGGCCGGCCGAGCGGGATCGACACCGCCACCGTGGCCCTCGAGCGCCCGGTGCGCTTCGAGCGCGGCGCGTTCGGCGCCACGCCGGTCGGCCAGCCGCTCGGCCTCGTCGTGGCCGACAGCGGCGCGTACAGCAGCACCCGGACGATGGTCGAGGCGGTGGCCGCGCGGCGCGACCGCGAACCGGTCGACACCGACGACCTCCTCGCCGGCCTCGGCGAGGCCGCCGCGCGCGGCGGCGCGGCGTTGGCCGCGGGCGACGGGGCGGCGCTCGGCGCGGCGATGGACGACGCGCACGGGCTCCTGGGCGACCTGGGCGTGTCGACGGCCGGACTCGACGCCCTGGCGGCGGCCGCGCGACAGGCCGGCGCGTTCGGCGCCAAGCTGGCCGGCAGCGGGGGCGGCGGCGTCATCGTGGCGGTGTGCCCGCCCGGCGCCGCGGCCGACCTCGCCGGCGCGCTGCGGCAAGCCGGGGCGGGCTGGACGACGGCGACGGTGTTGCCGGCGGACGATGCCGACCTCCGGCGCCCGCGCTGGCCGCTGCCGTGGTGAGCAAGGGCAACGGCGCGTCGCCGGTGCTGCTCAAGCTCGGCGGCGCGCTCCTCACCGACAAGGCCGGCCACGAGGCGGTGCGGCACGACGTCGTGGCGCGGGTGGCGGCGGAGCTGGCGGCGTGGTTCGACGGCGGACGACCGCTCGTCGTGGCCCACGGCAGCGGCAGCTTCGCCCACCGCGCCGCGGCCCGGGCCGGCTTCCCGGCGGCGTTCAGCCCGGCGGCGTTCGCCGCCGTCGCCGCCAGCGCGGCTCGGCTCCACCGCGTCGTTGTCGACGCGCTCGTCGGGGCGGGCCTGCCCGCCGTCGGGGTCCCGGGCGGCGCCGTCGCCGCGCTCGACGACGGCCGCGTGGCGGCGGTGCGCTCCGACCTCGTCGGCGACCTCGTCGCCGCCGGTTTGGTGCCGGTCACCTACGGCGACGCCGCGCTCGACCGGCGCCGCGGCGGCGGCATCGCCTCGACCGAGCCGATCCTGGTGGCGCTGGCGGCGCCGCTGGGCGTCGGCCGCCTGGTGTTCGCCACCGACGTCGACGGCGTCTTCGACCGCGACCCGGCCGCACACGCCGATGCGCGGTGCTTCGACCGCCTGGCGCCGGGGGAGACGCCGTGGGCGACCGGCGCCGCCGGCGCGCGCGCCGGCGTCACCGACGTCACGGGCGGCATGGACGCGAAGCTCGCCGCCGCGTTCGAAGCGGTGGTCCAGCGACCGGGGGTGACGGTGCGGATCGTCTCGGGCCTGCGGCCCGGCGCGCTCGCCGCCGCGCTCGACGGCCGCGCCGACGCCGGCGGGACGTTGATCGCGCGCCGCGACGCGTCGGGCTGACGCGGTCGGCGGACGGGGCGGCACGCCGCGCCAACCGACCGGCCCTGCTATCATCGCCGGCCATGCCCAGCGCCACGGCGACCGCCCCGTCCAACATCGCCTTCGTGAAGTACTGGGGCAACCTCGACGACGCGAGCCGGCTGCCGTTCAACGACAGCGTCTCGATGAACCTCAGCGCGGCGACGACGACGACGCACGTCGACTTTGCGCCCGGCCTGGCGGCCGACGCGCTGACGATCGACGGGCGGCGCTACGACGCCGCCGACCCGGCCGACGCGCCGGCGGTGGCGCGGGTGACGCGCCAGCTCGATCTGCTGCGCGCGCGGGCCGGGACGGCGGCGCGCGCCCGTGTCGAGAGCCGCAACAGCTTCCCGATGGGCACCGGCATCGCCTCGTCGGCGTCGGCGTTCGCCGCGCTCACGGTGGCCGCCGCGGCGGCGCTCGGGCTCGACCTCGACGAGGCGACGCTGTCGGCGCTGGCCCGGCGCGGCAGCGGCTCGGCCGCGCGCTCGGTGCCGGACGGCTTCGTGCGCTGGCACGCCGCCGCCAGCGACGCCGCGTCGTACGCCGAGTCGCTGCATCCGGCGTCCTTCTGGCCGCTGCACGACGTCGTCGCGATCGTCAGCCGACAGCACAAGGCGGTCGGGTCGGGCGGCGGGCATGCGCTGGCGCCGAGCAGCCCGCTCTTCGCGCCGCGGATCGCCCGGCTGCCGCGCCGCCTGGCCGCCGTCTGCGCCGCGATCGACGCCCGCGACCTGGCGGCGCTGGGGCCGGAGATCGAAGCCGAGGCGCTCGAGCTGCACGCTACGGCCATGACGAGCCAGCCGCCGGTCCTCTACTGGGACGGCGCCACGGTCGAGCTGCTGCACGCCGTCCGCCGCTGGCGCGCCGACGGCCTGGGCGTCTGGTTCACGCTCGACGCCGGACCCAACGTCCACCTGATCTGCGACGCCCACGTCGCCGCCCAGGTCCGCGACGCGGCCGCATCGCTCGACTTCGTCGAGGACGCGCTCGACAACGTCGCCGCCGACGGCGCCCGCGTCGTGTCCCGCTCGGAGGCCTGATGCACGTCGCGTTCGATCCCGCCACCCTCGATCCCGCCGCCACCCACAAGCTGACGATCGGCACGGTGGTGCCGCGCCCGATCGCCTGGACGACCTCGGTCGACCCGGCCGGCAACGTCAACCTGGCGCCGTTCAGCTACTTCATGGCCTGCCACTCCTACCTCCCGGCCGTGGCAATCTCGATCGGCAGCCGGGCCGGCCGGCCCAAGGACACGCGGGCCAACATCCTGGCCACCGGGCAGTTCGTGGTGAACCTCGCCACCGCCGATCTCGTCGACGCCGTGAACGTCTCGGCCGCCGAGTTCCCGCCCGACGTCAGCGAGATCGATGTCCTCGGCCTGGCGACGCTGCCGTCCGTGAAGGTGCGGCCGCCGCGCATCGCCGCGTCGCCGGTCCACCTGGAGTGCGAGGTCCTGCACAGCCTGACGCTGGGCGACGAGCCGCGCGCGTCGACGCTGTTCGTCGGCCGCATCGTCCAGTGGCACATCCGGTCCGATCTCGTCGACGGCGCGCACCACGTGGACCAGGCGCGGCTCGACGCGCTGGCCCGGATGGGCGGGCCGTTCTACACCGTGGCGCGCGACCCGTTCGCGCGCCACATCCCCGACTGGCGCACCGTGGCCGACGGCGGCGAGACGCCCGGGGAGCGCTGACCGCGCCGCGGGCGCGCTTGGCGGCCGCCGTGGTGCCGCCGTACACTTGCCGCCCGATGGACGCCTACGACCCCCCTGGCGACCGCAGCGTCGTGCTCATCAGCTTGGTGCTGACGGGGATCGCCGTGGCGTCGCTGCCGACGATCCCGCCCCTGGCGCTGTCGGTGAACGTCCTCGGATCGCCGCTCGGCCTCGCCGTCGATGGCCGCTGGCTGATCGGGGCCGTGGTCGTGGCGTTGACGGCCGTCGGCATGGACGCCATCGTGCGCCTCGAGGCGGGCGACGACGACCTCGACACCCGCTTCGTGGCGACGTTCTGGATCCTGCCCTGCCTCGTCGCGCTCGCGGCGGCGATCGCGGTCCCGCGCCTCTACGGGCGCGCCGACGGCTGGGCGTTGCAGTGGGTGGCCAGCATGATCCTGCTCGGCGCGCTGCTGACGGTGGTCGTGGCGGCCGAACGCCACACGATCCGGCTGGAAGATCCGCACTACCGCTCCGCCCGCGTCGGCCTCAACTTCGCCACCTACAGCGCCGCGCTGGCGCTGTACGCGGCGATCCACGGCCTGCACTTCCGCTCGCTGCTCTCGGTGCCCGCCGTCGTCCTCGTCACGTTCCCGCTCGCCCTCGAGCTGCTGCGGTCCAGCGAGGAGGCGCTCTCGGGCACCTGGATCCACGCCGGCTTCGTGGCCGTGATCCTGGGCCAGCTCACCTGGGCCCTCAACCTGCAGGGCTTGTCGGCGCTGCGCGGCGGCGGCATCCTGCTCATCGCCTTCTACGCCGTGAGCGGCATCGCCCAGCAGCACCTGGCCGGCCGGCTCACGCGCCGCGTGACGTTCGAGTACGCCTCGACCGCGGCCGTCGGCTTGGTGCTGGTGGGCCTGAGCGCCGGCCTTGGCTAGCGGCGACGCCGTCGGGCGGTTGCGGCGCGGCCGGAACATCGCGGCGGGCCGCCGGGTACTACCGCCGAGCGCGGGCGACCCCGCCCGCCGGCCGTCTCGGCGGCCGAGCTGACCCACCAGGCGCCGCCATGCACCCGGACGACCACGCCGACCTCCTCGACCGCTGGCTCGACGCGGCCGACCCGGCCGCGCGCGACGCCGTGATCGCCGCCGCGCCCGCCACCGCGGCGCGGACGGCCGCCCTGGCCGCGGCGCTGGCGGAGCCGCCGGGCGCCGACGCGCCGGACGTCCGGGCCGCCGTCCTGGCCCGCATCGCCCTGCGGCGCATCGAGCTGGCGGACGACGCACGACCGGACGAAGTGGCGCGGGCGGTCGACACCCGGCCCTCGACCTGGACGCGCTTCGGCGCTTGGCGCGATGTGGTGCGCGCCCCGTCCGTGGCGCGCTGGGCCCTGGGCGCCTCGATCGCCCTGCTGGCGGTGGCCGTGCTGGCCGAGGGGCTGGGCGTCGACGGGGCGCGGCTGGCCGGCGCCGCGCTGCCGCTGCGGCCGTGGCATCTGGCCGCGGCGGCCGCCGCGGCCGCGGCCGGCTGGGCGATCGTCGCCCGCCGGCGCTGACGCGCGGGCGCGCCACCCGATGACCGCCGCCCACCTCGCCGCGGCTGCCGTGGCGGTGGGCGTGCCCTGGTCGTTCCTGCAGCTGGTGCGGCGGCTCGACCTCTACGCCGCGCCCGGCCGGTCGGCCGTCGTGGCGGGCGTGGCGTGGGGCGCGGCGGCGTACGCCCTGGCCCTGGCGGCGAATGCCGCCGCCCTGGCGCTGCTACCGGTGGCGATCGTCGCCGGGGCCGTGGCGCCGGTGGTCGAGGAGCTGGCCAAGGCCGCCATCGTCGTCGAGCGCGAGCGACGGCCCGACTTCACCTACTTCGTCGACGGCGCCGTGCTGGGGTTCGCCACCGGCACCGGCTTCGCCATGGTCGAGAACCTGGCCTACCTGGCCGGGTCGCCGGCCGGCGTCGGCTTCGGGCTGAGCGTGAACCGGGCGTTCTCGACGTCGCTCATGCACGGCACCGCGTGCGCCCTGGTCGGCGTCGCGATCGGCCGCTGGCGCTTCGGCGATCGCGGTCGGGCCGGCGCGCTGGGCATCGGGTTGGCGGGGGCGATGCTGCTGCACGCGGCGTTCAACCGCTGGGTGAGTGGCGGCGAGCCGCGGCAGGTGGTGCTGGGCGCGATCGCGATCGGCGTGGGCGGCGTCGCCGCGCTGGCGGCGCTCATCGCCCACGGCCTGCGCGACGAGCGCCGGCAGCTCCGGGCGACGCTGGCCGACGAGGCGCGGGTGACGGCCGCGGAGTCGCGCGCCGTCCAGGCGCGGCGGCACGCCGAAGCGCTGCTGGCGCCGGTGCGCGCCCGCTTCGGCGCGGCCCGGGCGGCCGAGGTCGCCGAGCTGCTGCGATGGCAGGCGCGGCTCGGGTTGACGCGGCGGGCGGCGTCCGCCGCCCCCGACGGGCCGCAGCGGGCGGCGCTCGCGGCGCAGCTCGACGCGCTGCGGCGCGACGTGGCGGCGCGGCAGCAGGCGCTGGGCGTCTACGTGATGGCCTACCTGCGATCGGTCTGGCCCGACGCGGACGACACCCTCTGGCTGCGGCTCGACGCGGCGGTTGCCGGCCCCGTCGGCGCGGCCGATAATCTCTGGGACGCGCTGCAGTCGCGCGCGCCGGACGGCGGGCCGCATCGGGGTTCCGGCTAGCGCGGTCCGCGCGGCCGCAGCGCGGCGGACGGGGAGGGCCGATGGGCCGGACGATCTCGATCCACTCCTACCGTGGCGGCACGGGCAAGACGAACCTGACCGCCAACCTGGCCGCGCTGGCGGTGCAGGCGGGCCGCCGCGTCGCCGTCGTCGACAGCGACATCCAGTCCCCGGGGCTGCACGTGCCGTTCGGCTGGTCGTCGACGGGCGCCGGGCCGACCCTCAACGACTACCTCTGGGGCGACTGCGCCGCGGCCGAGGCGGCGTACCCGGTGGCCGAAGACGTCGTCGGTCCGGGGCTGTTCCTGGTGCCCGGCGACCTCAGCACGGCCGCGATCACCCGCGTGCTGCGCACGGGGTTCGACGTCGGCCGCCTCAACGACGGCTTCCGATCGCTCGTCGACGAGCTCCGGCTCGACGCCCTCGTCATCGACACCCACCCGGGGCTGAACCCCGAGACGCTGCTGTCGCTGGCGATCAGCGACCGCGTGCTCGTCATCCTGCGGCCCGATCAGCAGGACTACCAGGGCACGAGCGTCACCGTCGAGGTCGCGCGGCGGCTCGAGGTGCCGCGGCTGGCGCTGCTGGTCAACAAGGTCCCCGACGGCACGGACCACGCCGCGCTGGCCGCCGAGATCGAGGCCGCCTTCAGCTGCCCGATCGCGGCCGTGCTGCCGCACAACGACGCGCTGATGCGGCTCTCGAGCGCCGAGCTCTTCGTCGTCCGCCACCCGACGGATCCGCTCACCGCCCGGCTGCGCGACGTCGCCGCCGTTTGGATGGCGCCCGGCGACGGGCGCGCCGGACCGGCCGGTCCATGAGGTGCCACCGCTGCAAGGGCGAGCCGATTGGGATCTGCCCGTTCTGCGGCCGCCTGGTGTGCGAAGGCTGCGCCCGGCCGCACGTCTACGTCCTCACCGTCTACGTCGGCGAGGCGCAGACGCCGAAGGCGATCGCGGTCTCCAACGCCCTGTGGTGCCAGACGTGCCGGCCCCACCCGGCGCCGATCCCGATGCCCGAGCTCTACTGACGGACCGCGCCATGGACGACCTCTTCGCCCGCCTCCAAGCCGCCATGGACGACGTCGAGGCGGCGCCCGAGGGCGGCCTCGACCCGGCGGCCCTGCTCGAGCTGCCCCACGACGTGCGCCGGCTGCTTCAGGCGATCGCCCGGCGCGCCGACGCGACGGCCGCCGAGCTGGCCGCCGACCTGGACCTCGACGCGACGGCGGTGACGACGCTGCTCGAGACGCTCGTCGCCAAAGGGCTCGTCGCGAGCCGCGGCGCGGACGCCGGCTACCGCGTGGCCTTCGGCCCGCGTCCGACGCGGCCGCTGCCGTTGGACCTCTGGGCGCTGCTCGACGACCGGACGCATGGCTGACGGGGAAGTCGGCGCGGCGCAGGCGCGGGCGGCGCTGGGTGTGCCAGAGGCGGCGTGGGGCCGGCTGACGCTGGCAGCCGGCGAGGTGCTGTTCGAGGCCGGCGAGCCCGCCGACGCGTTCTACGTGGTCGACGACGGCGCCGTCGAAGCCTACCTGACGGACGGCGAGGGACGGCGGGTGGCGCTCGAGCGGCTGGGGCCGGGCGCCTCGTTCGGCGAGCTGGCGCTGCTCGACGGCGAGGACCGCACCGCGTCCGTGGCCGCCCTCGAGCCGACGGTGCTGGCGGTGCTGCGGCGCGACGACTTCACCGCCGCCCTCGCGCGGTCGCCCGCGCTTGCGGCCGGGCTGCTGCGCCGGACCGGCCAGCGGCTGCGGCGCAACCTGCGGCACATCGACCACCTCATCGCCTGGGCCGAGCTGGCCGCTGACGGACGCTACGACGCGGCATCGGCCGCGCTGCGCGCCGTCGCGGTCGACGCCGCCGACGACACCGCCCGCTTCGTCCGCTCCTTCGCAGCGATGCTCGAGGCCGTGCAGGCGCGCGAGCGCGCCCTCTCCGCCGCGCTGGACGCGCTGCGGATCGAGATCGACGAGGGGCGTCGCGCGGCGAGCGTGGCCGAGGTCACCGAGAGCGCGTTCTTTCGCGAGCTGCTCGACACGGCGCGCCGGCTGCGCGCCGGCTAGGCGCCGTCGGTCCCCTCGCCCAACAGGGCGGCCAGCTCGTGGCGCGCCCGCGACAACCGGCTCTTCACGGTGCCGATCGGCAGCCCGGTGACGGTGCCGATCTCGTCGTACGAGAGCTCGAGGCTGTGGCGTAGCACGACGATGCGCCGCGCCTCGGGAGCCAGGCGGTCGACCGCCCGCCACACCCGCGCCCGGAGGTCGGCGGCCTCGGCCAACGCATCGGGCCCGGGGTCGACGGCCGCGACGTCGGCCGCGTCGTCGTCGCCGCCTTGGCCGGCGGCGCGCCGCGCGTCGCGCCAGCGGTTGTAGCAGAGGTTGACGGTGATCCGCGCCAGCCACGGGTAGAACGGCCGCTGCGGGTCGAAGGCCGCTAGGCGCTCCCAGGCCCGGACGAACCCGTCCTGCACCGCCTCCTCGGCCGCGCCGTCGTCCCCGGCGACGCGGCGCAGCGCCAGGAACAACCGCCGCTGATGGCGCTCGACGAGGACTGCGAACGCCGCGGTGTCCCCCGCCAGCGTTCGGGCGACGAGCTCGGCGTCGATGTCGGCATCCATGGTCGGTGGTCCCGTGGGCCCATGGCCAGGCGATCGGCGGCGGCACGGTCGGCAGCCGCAGCCTGGGGGCGGAGTATACAGGTGCCGGCAGAGGCGAGGCCAGCCCGCCCGCGCCGCGCGCCGCGGCGATTGCACGACGCCGCGCACCGGGCGCGACGCCGTCAGCCGCAGCCCAGCCGCAGGCCGACGCCGCTCGTGCGCCGCCGGTCGCTGGCGTACGCGCTCAGCCGCGCGTACGCCAGCGACGAGGGCGGCGGGTCGTACCACGATCCGCCGCGAACGATCCGCTGCAGGTCGGGCGGGCCGTCGGGATCCTCGCGGCCGTCGTCGGCACGGTAGGGGTATGGGAAGGCCGGCCGCTCGGGGTCGGTGCCCCAGGCGGTGCTCGTCCAACTGTAGACGTTGCCGGCCATGTCGGCCACGCCCTCGGGCGTGTCGCCGTCCGGGAAGAGCCCGCCGGGGACAACCTGCCGCAGGTGCGTGGCCATCGTGTTCGCCCGCCAGCGGTCGAACGTCACGCCGTAGGCATAGGGTCGGCCGGTCGGACCGCGCGCCGCCGCCTCGAACTCCGCCTCGGTGAGCAGCCGGAACGGCCGCCCGGTCTGGGCGCACAGCCAGGCGCAATAGGCGCGCGCCTCGTGCCAGCAGATGCCGATCACGGGCTGGGCCGGGTTGTGGAACCGCGCATCGTGCCAGAACTGCGGCGCCGACTTGCGCTCGCCGGGGAAGGTGGCCGCCAGATGGTCGTCCAGCTCCTGGGGCGTCATCGCCAAGCGGCGCATGTAGCGCTCGTAGACCTCATCGCTCCAGCGACCCCGCGCGCGCTCGCGCGCCGGCAGCTCGGGATCGGCGCGGATCACCGCCAGCCAGTTGCGGACGTTGGCGTGGGCGGCCGCCTCGGTGCCGACGCCGGCCTGCCAGTCGCGTCCGGCGGCGGTGTCCCACCAGCGCGGGTCGTCGTAGCCGCCGCTGGCCATGAAGCAGGCCCACTCGGCGTTCGTGACCATCGTCCGCGCGATCCCGAACGGCGCCAGCCGCACGCCGTGCCGCGGCTGGTGGTCCGTCCAGACCTGGGCGTCGAAGTGGATCGGCGCGTCGTCGCCGAGCACTGCGCTTCCGCCCGGCAGCGCGATGATCGGGGGCAGCAGGAACGGGCCGAACGGGCCCTCGCCGCGCTCGAGCCGGGGATCGCCCAGCGCGCCCAGGGCGTGGCCGGCCGCCAGCCGGGCCCGCAGGTCGGCGCGACGGTCGGCGGTGCGCGCCACGAGCGCCGCGCGGAGGTCGGCCACGGTCGCCTCCGCCAACCGGGTCCGCACGTCGGCCTGGGCCGCGCAGCGCGCCGCCAAGGGCAGGTTGGCCGACCGGGCGGCGGCGACGACCGCCCCGGGATCGGCGGCCAGCACCGCGGCCATGACCGTCGTCTCTTCCCAACCGGTCGTCGGCAGCGGAGGCAGCGGGTCGGCGGCGGGCAGCGCCGCCACGACGTCGTCGAGGGCGGCGCCGGTCTCGCCGAGACGCCACGGCACCGCGAGCGGGGCGCGGTCCGGGCGCTCGGCGACGGCGCGGGCGGCGAAGTACTCCTGCAAGAGCTGGTGGGTGAACAGCACCTCGTCGGCGCCCGGATCCTCGTCGAGCCAGCCGAGGTCGACCGCCGCCCGCACGATGTCGGCGGCGCGCGGATGGGCGAGGGCCGCCAGGGCGTCGTCGTAGGCGATGCGCACCTGGCCGCCATCGGGGCGCGCCTGGCCGGCCTGCAGCGCCACCGCCAGCTCCGACACCGCGCGGACGAGCGCGCCGCGGTCGGGCAGGGCGCGGGCGTCCGGCCAGCTGCCGGCGGCGATGCGCCGCACGTCGCGCTCGGTCAGCAGCGTGTCCGGCTCCAGCAGCGCGTTGCCGAGCTCGACCTCGCGGCGCAGCGCCTGGCGCGCGAAGCCGGTGATCAGCGCGGCCGGGCTGGTGGCCCGCGTGCCCTCGTGCAGCGCCTGCTCGACGAGCAGGCGGGCCAGGAACGGCGCGCGCACGAGCGGCAGCTGGTCACGTTCGACCAGCTGCGCCCAGAGCTCGGCCGCCAGCGACGGCGCGTAGGCGTCGAGGAAGGCGCGCACCTGGGCGTCGCTCATCGGCTCGACGATCACCTGGGGCACCCGCAGCTCCGGCGTCGAGAGCGGCGCGCTGTAGTCGAGGCTGCGGCAGCTGAACACCGCCCGCGCGCCGCTGTTCGCCGCCGCCAGCTCGGTCACGAACCGCTGCCAGCCGCGCACCAACCGGGCAAACGCCTCTGGCGAGCGATGCGGCACCTCGTTCAACCCGTCGAGCAGCAGCACGAGACGGCCCTCCGCCAGCAGCGTCGCGAACGGCGGCAGCGCCGGGAAGCGCCTCGCCCAGCGCTCGGCCAGCCAGGCGCCAGGGTCCGGCGGCGGTCGCAGCTCGATGCCGTCCGCCGCGTCCGCGGCGCGGTACTGGTTGAGGGGGACGAACCACGTGAGCGGCGCGCCGGCGCCGGCGTCGCCGGCGCGCAGCGCATCGATGGCGAGGTCGAGTTCGAGGCGCCGCAGCAGCGTGCTCTTGCCGCTGCCAGGCGGACCGAGCACGACCAGCGCCGGGTCGGGCACGGCCCGGATCAAGACGCCAAGGTCGTCGTAGCGCTCCGGCGCGGCCACCCACCGGTCGGTTGCCTGCTCGCCCTGGTCGACCCACATCGACAGCGAGACGAAGCGGTTGTCGAGCTGGTAGCGCGGCTGGCTCCACTCCGCCAGCCGGGCCAATCGGTAGGCGGTGGCGTCGGCGGGCCGATGGGCGACGAGCGCGCGGACCTCGGCCGCGTCGAGCTGGGCCGTCTCGGCGCGGCCGCGCATCACCGCCAGGAGGTCGGCCAGCAGGGCCTCGATCGGCCGAGGACCACCGCCGGCGCGCAGCCCGGCGCCGGCGTGGGGGTCGACGATGACGATCCGCTCGCGGGTCGACAGCGGACCGGCGGTCCGCAGCGGTGTCACGACGTCGGGGACGCCGTCGGCCACGACTTGGAAGGCGCTCACCGGCTCGCGCAGATCCTTAAGGCGATGCGCGCCCAGCGGCCGCAAGGCCACGCCGGAGCGCAGCCGGTCCGCCAGCGCCACCACGGCGTCGGCCGTGGCCAGCACCTGACCGCCATGCCCCGCCGCCATCAGCCGGGCGATGCGGTTGAGCCGCGGCGACCGGTAGTCGTCGCCCTGCGGCGCGATCGGCACGACGTCGATCGCCATCCGCACCCGCAGCGGCCCGGGCAGGCCGGGGATGTCGTCCCAACCGGCCGCCGCCAGGGCGCGCTGCGCGTCGACGGCGGCGGCCAGCGCCGCCTGGGGCTGGGAGAACGCGATCTGGAACGCATCGCCGATCGTCTTGAACACCGTCCCGCCGGCCGCCTCGACCGCCGCCGCGATGCAGCCGTCGTGGCGCTCGACCGCCCGCGCCATGGCGGTCGGCGCCGCCTCGAAGCCGCGCGTGTAGCCCTCGATGTCCGTGAACAGGAAGGCGACGATGCCCGAAGGCAGCACCGGGGGGTGGGTCATGGCCGCCCACGATAGCCGCGGCCGCGTCGGATCACCAGCGGGCATCGTCGGTGGCCGACGGCGTCGTGTCGGCGCGCCGACGCCAACGAGACACCGGCCCGGCGCGCGATGCGCGCCGGGCCGGTGGCGTGGGTGCTGTTGCGCCCGACCGTGGGAGCTACCCCAAGGCCGCGCGGCCGCGAGCGGCTAGCGGTAGGTGATGTCCACCGACCAGTCGTTGACCGTACCGGCGTCGCCGCCGACGAGGTCGTTGATGTCCAGCGCCCAGTTGCCGGTCGGATCGTCGCCGTCGAACTGGTCCAGCGCGGTGGGATCGACGCCGGCGCCGCCCGGCCGCACCGCCGCGAACGGCGTCGGCGGGCAGACGCTGCCGAGCACCTGGGCGGCGTCCGAGTCGACGACCGCCTGGAACCCGGCCACCGGGCCGGTGTCGCAGATGCGGTTGACGATCGTCACGCCGGGAACGACCGGGCTCGACACGTCGATGTTGAGGTCGCCGATCCAGGTGTGCTGCAGGTTGAGGGTGATGTTGATGTCGTCGACGCGGCAGTTCTCCTCGCCCGCGACGCCCACGAAGGCGGTCGGCGCCGCACCGAAGGCCGGGATGGCCACCGGGCAGTTGTCGCAGCTGAAGCTGGCCTGCTTGATCGGGCACGGAATCGGCCGCTGGTCGACGAAGCCGACGCACAGCGGGTACGGCCCCATGAAGCAGAACTCGAAGACGGGATCACCCTCGTCGTCGTACGTCGTGGCGAACGGGATGCCCCGGTCACCGGCCGCCTCGTCGCCGGGCACGTCCTCGGTCAGCTTGCCGGCGCGCCGCTCGATGGCCACCGCGCCGAGACCGACGAGGTTGCGCTCGAACACGCCGCGGCCGCTGAAGACGTCGTGCTCCCAGAAGTAGGCGCTGATGATCGCCGAGCCCTTGAAGCCGTTGTTCACGTAGCCCCAGGTCTGGAGATCGATGTACTCGACCTGCTTCTCGTTGAGCTTCTGGCAGACGTAGTCCAGCAGGCCGTTCTGGTCGTAGATGTAGATGATCAGGTCGGTGAAGCCCGGCTTGGGCACCACGTTGGCGATCGCCACCTCGCTCGTCAGGCCGGAGCGGGTGAGGTCCTTCAGCAGGCTCGGGATGGCCACCAGGCCGACGCCGGCATCGAGGCCGCCGCCCGTGCCCGGCGCGATCTGCCAGTCGTAGATCTTGTGCTCCGGCAGAAGGTTGTAGGCGATCGCCTGCGTCATCGTCGTGCGCGCCGCGTCGGAGTACTTGATCAGCGTGGCGATCGCGACGATGTTCGGCGCCAGCACGTTCGGGCCGCCCGGGGTGATCCACTCCTGGCTCTCGACGCGCGCGCTGCCGACCCAGTTGCCGGGCAACGCGGCGACCACCGGCAGGAAGAACGTCTGGCTGCCGCGCGGGCAGACCCAGTCGACCAGCGTCGTGATGATGTCGCCGCTGCGGTCGAGGAAGTACACCTTGACCTTGGCGGCCACGATCGGGCTGAGGTTCTGGACCTGGATGCCGGTGTCCCAGCCCTGGTACTCCGAGTACGTCAGCGGCGCAAAGCCGACCTGGTTGCCGGCGGTGTACGTCGACTTGTTCGGATCGAACGTGTAGTTGATCTCGGCCGGCTCGCCCACGTAGGTCATGAGCGTGTCCTGGGCCGTGATGTCGACGACGATGCCCATCTTCTGGGTCGAGCGGATCCAGGCGCTGCCCTGGAAGTCCGGCCCGACGCAGTCGTTCGCGTCGAGCTGGTACGTCTCACCCGGCGCCAGCGTCGCGATGTCGCAGATCGTGGCGCGCAGGCAGTCGTCCATCTGCTTGAACCAGATCTCGATGGACGAGCACAGCAGGCCACCGTTCTGGATGTAGATGATGCTGTTCATCCCGGCCTTCGAGGCGTAGGCCAGCGGGACGTAGAAGCCGTAGCCGCCGTAGACGTCGTCGTAGACACCCAGGTGGTCCCCGGCGATGCCGTTGTACTTGCTCGTCACGTCGACGCCGGGCGTCGCGCCGCCCGGGCAGGTGCGGTGCACGTCGACGGCCAGCGCGCCGCTGCCGCGGGCCAGGTTCATCGGCACCGACTGGAACTCGATGCCCTCGTCGTACGCCTTCTTGAAGCGGCGGTAGTCGTCCGCGTCGCCGACGACGCCGAAGAACAGCAGCTCGCAGACGTAGGAGCCCGTGACGTCGTCGAACCCGAGGTCGATCCCGTCCTCCGACAGCTGCCGCGCCGAGAGCTTGAACAGGATGCCGCTCTTGGACCCGGTGGGGACCTGGGCGCCGTAGAGGTTCCAGGTGCTGCCCGGCTTGAGCATGCCGGTGCACTCCACCTTCAGCGGGCCCGCCGCCTGCGGCGGGCAGAAGCCCGGCTCGCCCCAGGTGACCAGGGCGGCCATCGTGTTCTCACACCCGACGTTCTGCACCTCGATCCAGCTCTCGCAGACGTCGTCCTGGCCCAGGAAGTTCAGGATGGGCAGGTGGACCTGGCCGCCCAGCTGGCGGTTCGGGTCCACGGTCGGGCCGAGCGGAATGACCTCGAGGAACGCGCCGCCGCCCTCGTACGGGCTGGCGATGACCTCCACGGTGAGCGAGTGGTTGCCGGCCGGCAGAACCACGGAGCCGTGGCTGAAGGCGCGATTGAGGAACGCCTGCGAGGGGTCGTCCTCGTTGATGGTGCAGTTCGGCGCATCGTGGGCGACGATCGGCGTCTCGAGCACGACGACGCCGTTGTCGCGCACCCGGAACGCATCCCCGGTGCAGAACGCGTCGGTGATGTTCAACGTGACGTGCGTCGGGTGGCTGAACGAGACGCTGCCCGGCACGATCGTGCCGGCGCCGCCCGACCAGCTGAAGACGATGCCCCAGCCGCCGAGCTCGTCGATGTCGAACGTCGCCGCCGCGTCGTCGGTGCCAAAGACGCCCTGGGCGTCCATCGGCGCCGCGTCCGACCCGTTGGGGCGAATGCCCGTCGAGCGGATCCCCCAGCTGTTCAGCGCCCGACCGTCGACTGGCTTGCGCTCCTGAGCGAACGCGGTGCCGGCCGAGGCCGCATAGGCCAGCGGCACGACGGCCATCGCGGCCACCCAGAGCCATCGGCGAAGTGGGGACATGTCGCAGAACCTCCCAATGCAGGTGGCGCCGGCGTGCGAGCCCAGGCCACCGATCAACGCTCACGCGAGGCGGCACGCGCGCATCCTGCGTCCAGATGCGTGCCGCCACTAATGCAACGCACGTGCGTGCCCGCGGATACGGCCGCGGCCGACAATCCTGACCACGCCGCCGTTTCGGCCGGGGGCTAGAAGCCGCCCCCCAAGCCCATCTCGAGCCGGACATCCGTGATCCGGCCGGCATTCCCCGCCGCGGCATCCTCGACCCGCACGATCCACTCCCCGCGCGCCGTCTGGCCGGTGAGGGCGTCCAGCTGGCGGTTCTGGCTGCGGTAGCCGGCGAACCCAGCCGGCGGGCAGACGCTGCCGATCGGCTGGGCGGCATCGTCGTCGAGGACGACCTGCAGGTTGTCGCTGGCGCCGCAGACCCGGTTGACCAACGTCCGGAACTGCAGCGCGCCCGGCGGGTTGTTCGACTTGGCCAGGCCGACGACGAGGTCGCCGTCGTTCGGGTGCTGGATGTCGAGGCGGACGTTGACGTCCTCGATCCGGCAGCCCGGCGGCACGTTGACGTTGATGCGCGCCATCGCCGCGCCGCCGTCTGGCACGACGAGCGGGCAGTTCAGGCAGCGTGCGCTGACGGTGTCGGGGCAGGCGAACGGGTCGTTGGGGGCGCCCGGCACGCCGGGACACAGGATGTCGAAGAAGGGCGCCGGGCCGTTGAGGCAGCGCTCGGAGCGGATGTCGGCCAGCGCGAACGGGATGCCGCGCTCGCCGGCCGCTTCGTCGCCCGGGATGTCCTCGCCGAGCACGGTGCGACTGCGCTCGATCGCCATGGCCCCGAGCCCGACGAGGTTGCGCTGGAAGCGGCCGTACGGGTCGAAGACGTCGTGCTCCCAGAACGTGGCGCTGATCACGGCCGAGCCCTTGAAGCCGTTGTTGAGGTAGCCCCAGCGGTAGAAGTCGATGTACTCGACCTGCTTCTCGTTGAGCTTCTGGCAGATGAAGTCCAGCAGGCCGTTCTGGTCGTAGAGGATGATCGCGAAGTCGGTGAAGCCGGGCTTGGGAACGACGTTGGCGATCGCCAGCTCGCTCGTGATGCCGGACTTGCGCGTGTCCTTGAACAGCGACGGGATGGCGATCAGCCCGACGCCGCTCTCGAGCCCGCCGCGCGTGCCGTCGGCGATCTGCCAGTCGTAGATCTTGTGCTCGGGCAGCAGGTTGTAGGCGATGCCCTCAGTGATCGAGGTCCGCGCCACGTCGGCGTACTTCACCAGTGACGCCACCGCCACGATGTTCGGCGCCAGCACGTTGGGGCCGCCTGGCGTGATCCACTCCTGGCTCTCGACCCGGACCGATCCGACCCAGGCGCCCGGCAGGTCGTAGATGACCGGCAGGAAGAACGTCTGGCTGCCGCGCGGGCAGATCCAGTCCACCAGCGTGGTGATGATGTCGCCGCCGCGGTCCAGGAAGTAGACCTTGGCCTTGGCGGCCACGACCGGGCTCATGTTCTGGACCTGGACGCCCGTGTCCCAGCCCTGATACTCGCTATACGTGAGCGGGCCGTACGCCACGTGGTTGCCGGGCGAGAAGAGCGGCACGCTCGGATCGAAGGTGTAGTTGATCTCGGTCGGCTCGCCGACGTAGCTCATCAGGACGTCGGGGCCGATGATGTCGACCGCGACGCCCATCGGCTGCGAGGCGCGGATCCAGGCGTTGCCGAGCCAATCGGGACCGACGCAGTCGGCGGCGTCGAACTGGTGCGTCTCGCCGGGCGCCAGCGTCGCGATGTCGCAGATCGACGCCCGCAGGCAGTCGCCGACGTGCTGGAACCAGATCTCGAGCGACGAGCACTGCAGTCCGCCGTTCTGGATGTAGAGCACCGTGTTGAAGCCGCCGTGGCCGGCGTAGACGAGCGGCACGAAGAAGGCGTAGCCGCCGTACACCGGATCCGCGGCGCCCAGGTGGTCGCCGGCGATCCCGTTGTACTTGCTGGTGACCTGGACGCCGGGCGTGTCCGCCGACGGGCACTGGCGCAGCACGTCGACGGCCAGGTAGCCCCCGCCGCGGGCCCGGTCCAGCGGCACGTTGCCGAACGACAGCCCCTCGTTGTAGGCCTTCTTGAAGCGCCGGTAGTCGTCGGCGTCGCCGACGACGCCGAAGAACAGAAGCTCACAGAGGTAGTTGCCGACGATGTCGTCGAACCCGAGGTCGACGCCGATGTCGGACAGCTGGCGGCCGCTGAACTTGAAGACCATGCCGCCCTTGGCGCCGGTCGGCACCTGGGCGCCGGTGAGGTTCCAGGTGCTGCCCGGGCGCAGCAGCCCGGTGCACTCGACCTTGAGCGGGCCGGCCGACTGCGGCGGGCAGAAGCCCGGCTCGCCCCAGACGATCATCGCCGCCATCGCGTAGTCGCAGCCGATGTTCTGGACCTCGACGATCGAGTTGCAGACGTCGTCTTGGCCCATGAAGTCCAGGATCGGCAGATGGACCTGGCAGCCGAGCTGGGCGTTGGGGTTGACGCCCGAGTTGTGCCCCGCGCCCGGCGGCCGCTGGGCGTGCGCGACGCCGACGTTCAGGACCGCGGCGATCAGCGCGCCGCACGCGGCCAGCGTGCAGACGGTCCGCCGATGGCGCGCGCGCGGCGCGTCGTTGGCAAGTCGCATCGCGGAATCTCCTGGGCTTGCGGCACGAGCCGACGGGGGATGGGCAGCACGCATCCGGGGAGCCGCGGCGCCTCACGGGTTCTAGACGTCGGTGCGGCCGGCGGTGATACGCTCACTTCGGCCGCGCCGATCCTGCGCCGCGATCATAGCGGCCGGCGCCGGGCGGGGCAATCGCCTGCCCCCGCCGCCGACCGCGAACCCACTATAATGCGGCGCCGGGCGTCCGGACGCCCGAGCCACACCGCCCGCCCACGGCGCCCCGCGGCGCCGCACGAGGAGCAGACTACGTCATGGCCCGTAACCGCCGCTCGTCGCGGACCCGCAGCGAGAAGATCATGATCTTCGTCGGCATCCTGGTCGTGCTGAGCATGGTGCTCGGCAGCGTTGCGTCGATCTGGATGCAGTAGCCCGTTCGTCGCCGCTCAGCGGCCCGCCGCGGGCGACAACCACTGGCCGCCCGCCATGACCGCCGCGGCGCGGTTCGTCCCGAAGGCGTACGCCAGGTCGGCCGGGGCCTCGGCGTCCGTGAGCACGAGGTCGGCCGGGCGACCCGGCGCCAGCCGGCCGGCGACAGCGTCACAGCCCACGGCCGCCGCGGCGTTGCGGGTGACGGCCACCAGCGCCTCTGGCACCGTCAGCCGGCCATAGCGCGTGGCCACCGCCAGCGCCAGCCAGAGGTTGGGGCACGGCGCCGTCCCGGGGTTCCAGTCGCTGGCCACCGCCACCGGCACCCCTTCGCGCACGAAGGCCGCCCCGTCGGCGAAGTGGGCCGAGCCGAGGCCGATCGTCGTGAGCGGCAGCAGCACCGCGACGGTGCCCGCCGCCGCCAGCGCCGCCCGATCCGCGGCCGTCGCCGCCACCAGGTGGTCGGCGCTCGTCGCCCCGAGCTCGGCCGCCAGCGCCGTGGCGCCCAGCCGCGCGAACTCGTCGCTGTGGACCTTGAGCCCCAGCCCCGCGTCCCGGGCCGCCGTCAAGATGGCGCGCGTCTCGGCCACGTCGAACGCCCCGTCGTCGCAGAAAACGTCGCAGAACAGCGGCCCGCGGGCGGCAAGCGGATGCGCCGCGACCCGCGGCAGCGCGTCGATCACCGATCGAACGAAGGCGGCGCGCCGGTCGGGCGCCGGATCCGGCACTGCGTGCGCCCCGAGGAACGTCGGCACGACGCGCACGGCGCTGCGGTCGGCCACCGCGGCGATGACGTCGAGGTGCCGCAGCTCCTCGTCGTCGCGCAGCCCGTAGCCCGTCTTGACCTCGACGGTCGTCACGCCGTGGGCCGCCAACACAGCCAGCCGCGCCGCCAGCCGCGCCGCGAGGTCGTCGTCCGTCGCGGCGCGGGTCGCGCGCACCGTGGCCAGGATGCCGCCGCCCGCGGCCAGCAGGTCGAGATAGCGGGCGCCGGCCAGTCGCGCCTCGAACTCGTCGGCCCGCGACCCGGCCCAGACCAAGTGCGTGTGGGCGTCGACAAGCCCCGGCAGCACGACGCGCCCGGCCGCGTCCACGACGGTCGCGTCGCGGCCGTCCTCGCCCTCGACCGCGCGCCACACCGCGTCGCGCGGCCCCACCGCCACGATCCGCCCGCCGCCGACCGCCACCGCGCCGTCGTCGATGCGCCCGAGCTCGCCCTGCCGCGCGCCGGCCAGCGGGCCGGGCCGGCCGTCGTCCATCGTCAGCAGCGTGGCGCGGTCGATGACATGGTCGACCCTCGCGTTGTCCAGGCTGCCGCCCGCGGAAGCGGCGGGCCCGCCGGCCCTCGCCCGGCCCGACGCGGCCACGCTGGCGCCCGCGGCCGTCAGTAGGCCCGCGCGAACAGCGCGATGCTCGTCGCCGGCCGGCCGGTGAGGAAGCACGTCGCGCCGTCGGGCACCGGCTCGAACGGCAGGCATCGGATCGTGGCGCCGTGGGCCTCCTGAACGCGCGCCTCGTCGTCGCTGCTGCCGCCCCAGGCCACCCGGACGAAGCCGCCCTGCGCCAGCGCCGCGACGAAGCTGGCCTCGTCGGTCGCCGGCCGGGTGCTGGCGGCCACGAACGCGGCGGCCTGGTCGTACAGGCCGGCCTGCACCGCGTCCAACAGCGCGACGACGCGCGCCGGCAGCTCCGTCCACGGCACCGCGGTCTTGGAGCCGTCGTCGCGTCGCACCGCCGTCACCGCCTGCTGCTCGACGTCGCGGGGACCGACCTCGATGCGCAGCGGCACGCCCTTGATCTCCCACTCCGTGAACTTGAAGCCCGGCCGCTCGTCGCGGTCGTCGACGTGCACGCGCACCTCGGCCGGCAGCGCCGCCGTCAGCGCGCCGATCGCGTCCATGACCGCGGCCTGACCCGCCGCGTCGCGGTAGATCGGCACGAACACGACCTGGATCGGCGCCAAGCGGGGCGGCAGGCGCAGCCCGGCGTCGTCGCCGTGCGTCAGGATGATCGCGCCGATGAAGCGGGTCGACAGCCCCCAGCTGGTCTGCCAGACGTGCTGGAGCGTGTTGTCGGGGGCCAGGTACTGGGTGTGGAAGGCGCGGGCGAAGTTCTGGCCCAGGTTGTGGCTCGTGGCGCTCTGGAGCGCCTTCCCGTCGCCCAGCATCGCCTCGATCGTGTACGACCGGTCGGCGCCGGCGAACTTCTCGCGCTCGGTCTTGCGGCCGGCGACGACCGGCACGGCCGCCTGGTCGTGGGCGAACGAGCGGTAGACCTCGAGCATCCGCAGCGTCTCGGCCTCGGCCTCCTCGGCCGTGGCGTGGGCCGTGTGGCCCTCCTGCCACAGGAACTCGAGCGTGCGCAGGAAGGGCCGCGTCCGCAGCTCCCACCGCACCACGTTGCACCACTGGTTCAGCAGGAGCGGCAGGTCGCGGTAGCTCTGGATCCAGGTCGCGAACATGTGGTTGATGATCGTCTCCGACGTCGGCCGCACCACCAGCGGCTCCTCGAGCTCCTTGCCGCCACCGATCGTCACGACCGCCAGCTCCGGCGAGAAGCCCTCGACGTGCTGCTTCTCCTTCTCGAGGAAGCTCATCGGGATGAACATCGGGAAGTAGGCGTTCTGGTGGCCGGTGGCCTTGAACATCGCGTCGAGGCCCTGCTGCACGCGCTCCCAGATCGCATAGCCGTACGGTCGGATGACCATCGTGCCGCGGACCGGGCCGTAGTCGGCCAGGCCGGCTTCGCGGATGACGTCGAGGTACCACTGGGCGTGGTCGGTGCTGCGGGGGGTGATGCGCTCGGCCATGGCTCGTTACCTTGCGGGTGGGCGGCAGCGGCCCGCGGTCGGGTTGCTGCGCGGGAGGGTGCGTGGGCGATCGTGGGCGGGCGGGGGCGGGCGACCTAGTAGAAGACGGTGCCCTCGAGGCTGCGCACGACGTTGCCGCCGACGCGGATCGCCGGGCCGCCCGGCGCCGGGTCGACCTCGACCTCGACGAGGCTCGGCCGGCCCATCTCGTAGCCCTGCTCGCAGCGCAGCCGATGGGGCGGCCGTCCGCCGAGCAGGTTGTGGTGGAGCAGGAACGCCGCCAAGGCCCCGTTCGCCGATCCGGTGGCCGGATCCTCGTCGATGCCCAGCGGGGGTGCGAACACCCGCACGTGGACGTCGTGGCCGGTCGCCAGCGTCTCGCGGCTGAACGCCAAGAGGCAGCCGGCGCCGAAGTCGTGCAGCAGGTCCTCCACCGCCTGCCCGACCGGCAGCAGGTCGCGCACCGTGGCCAGGCTGCCCATCGGCACGATCAGGCAGGTCAGCCCGGTCCGCACCAGCGTAGCCGGCAGGTTGGCGCCGAGGAGCTGCGCCGGATCGAGCGTCAGCGCGGCGGCGATCCGGCTGTAATGGCCGGGGTCGACCGGCCCCAACAGCTCGGCGGTGACGACCTCGGTCGAGACGTGGGTCGCCGCGCCGCTCGCCACCCGCCGCAGCGTCACCGGCCGCAGCTCGTCGCCGATCTCGACGAGGGCCTCGGCACGGCCGCCATCGACCGCAAGCTGCCCGGTCTCGGCCAGGACGTAGGCCGTGCCCAGGAGCTGATGGCCGGAGTACACCACCTCGGTCGTCGGCGTGAAGCAGCGCAGTCCGAACGACGCCCTCGGGTCGCTGGGCGTGACGACGAACGACGTCTCCGCGTGGCTCATGCCGCGCGCGACGCGCTGCATCTGGTCGGGCGACATGTCCCCCGGATGGGGGATGACGACCACCGGGTTGCCGCCGAACGGGCTGTCGGTGAAGACGTCGGCTTGGATGAACTGGACTTTGCGCACGGAAGGCCCCTTGCCGATTTGGGCCGTGGGCGCGGCGTCGGGCGCCGGACGGCGACGCCGCGGCCGACGGCTACTTGAGGCGCCCCAGCTCGTAGAGCTGCACGCCGGCCTCGTAGCCAGGCCCTTCCGTGAAGAAGCGCGCGTTCAGGGCGGTGTCGCCGGCGTGCGCCTCGGGCACGTCCATCTCCGGGAAGATCGCCTCGGGCGGGCAGGCCGGCACGCAGGCGCCGCAGTCGATGCAGATGTCGGGGTCGATGTAGAACAGCGGCCACTCGGCCTCGGGATGGCCCGGCACGATGCAGTTCACGGGGCAGACGTCGACGCAGTCGCCCTCGCGCGTGCAGAGGCTGGTGATCACGTACGCCATGGCCATCGCTCCTTGGCTCGCCCGGACCGCCGGACGGCGAACGGACCGCCGGCGCAACGTAGCACGGCCGGCGGTCCGCTGGATCCATCATGTTGCGCGGCTCGGCCGCACCGAGCGCGCATTGTAGGCCCGAACGCCGGTCGTGGCCAGCCGACTGGGCCGGCTGGACGACCGCACCGGCGCTACGGCCCGGACGTCGGCAGCGGGAGCGGCGTCTGCGTCGGCTCGGGGATCGGCGTCACCGTCGGGTATCCGGGCGTCGCCAAACCGAACCGCCAGCCGATGTCGGGCCCCTCGACGTTGAGCCAGATCGACTTGTCGTACTCGCCCTTCTCGCGCTGGCCGGTCCAGCGCGGGCACTGCACATAGCCCAGCGCCCGATCGTGCAGCGTGATCATGCGCCACGAGTTCGTGAACGGGATCGTCACCCACCACGGGACGTTGAACGAACTGCGGATCAGGAAGCGCACGTTCTTGTGATAGAGGTACTCGCCCTTCTCCGGCAGCTCGCCCTCTTTGCGCAGCTCGTTGCAGATCTTGACCAGGTTGCTGTCCGTCGGGCCGTACTCGTCGCCCTCGAAGATCGGCGGCGAGTCCTCACCGCGCACCAGAGGCGGCTCGGTCACCGTAACGGCCAGGTTCGCGTCGAGGTAGTCTGGCATGTAGAAGCGCAGGTCGCGGATGCGGCTGATGATGATCCGCCGGGCCTCGATCTCGTAGAAGTCCTCAGGGATCGCCATCGAACCCGAGATCGTCTCCGTCGGGCTGAGCGGGTTCATCGCCTGCGTCCCGCTGATCTCCCAGTAGCGGCCCATCTCGCCGATGTGGCGGGCGGCCTCCTGTGTGCCGCGGTCGAGCTGCCACTTGATGACCAGCAGCATGATCAGGTAGAAGATCAACATCACCATCAAGAACAGCAGCGGCAGCGTGATGGCAGTGGTCAGCATCGAGCTGCCGCGGCGGTCGTCGCGCCAGCGTTCGGTCAGCGTCGGCGGCGCGGTCGGCACGGCCGGGCCGAGTGGGTCGTGGTCCATCGTTCCCTCTTCCATGACTCCGCCTACCGATCGCACGGGCAGGGGCAGGGGTCGGGCGTCGGGCAGCGCGGGTTGCCCGGCGGACGGCACGCCGTCGGCGCCGGACCGGGTGTGCACTGCACCGGGTTGCACGGCGGGCACTGCGGTCCGCCGGCCTCGGTGGCCTTGAACGGCGGGCTCTCGGCGAACGCCGTCCGCTGGCAGGTGAGCTTGAGCCGCGAGCGGGCCACCTTCTCTTCGTCGGTCGCGTCGGCCTTCTCCCACAGCCGCGGGAACGGGTGCGGAAGGTCGACGGTGAACCGGACCAGGAACTGGGCGTTCTCGACCGCGTCGACGGTGGCGGCCTCGGGGCTCTCAGGCGCGCTCGGAACGACGCCGGTGCGCGATTGGATCGACACGTTCGTGAGGTCCAGCGCCTGACCGGACAGCAACTCCGAGCCCGCGGCCTCCTCCTTGAGGAAGTCCAGCGCCACCTTGGCCCAGTCGTCGGGGAAAACGGCTTCCTCCGGGAAGCGGAGCCCCTCGACTTGAAGGTAGCGCGACGCCTGCCAGGCCGCGTTGCAGAGGCGGTCGCGCGCGCTCATCACCGACCACACGGTGTACGTTCCGTAGACGATGAGGATGAACGCCGGCAGCACCGCCACGAACTGCAACAGCGTGGCGCCCGAACGATCGGCGCGCCAGCGCGCCCACAGGCGTGCCAGACGGGGATGGTCGATCAGTCGCATAGGATCTCTCCTTCCCGCAGCTCTTGCAGCGTAAACTGCACGCCCGGGAATGGCGCCACGTTGGCCAAGCGGTAGGCGAGGTCGGCGCCGATCGTGAAGTTCATCTTGCAGGCGTACTCGGTGCCGTCGAACGTCACGTTCACACCGAGGCCGCGGGGGTTGTTGGCGTCGCCGATGAACACGATCGGGTCGATCCACGGGTTGTTGCGCAGCTCGGTCTCGATGATGCGCGTCGCTACCTCGGCCCAGTAGTACGGATCGGCCGCCTCGGGCGGGTAGAGCGACAGATAGCGGGTGGCCTCATAGGTGCCGGTGTGCAACGACTCGCGCACCTGGATGATCTCCCAAGCCTTGATGAGGCCGAACGTGCTGAAGATGATGAGCGGCATCATCACGATCGCCTGCACCGCCGTGCCGCCCGATCGGTCACCGATGAAGCGGGACGCTATGCGGCGCGCGCGGGCGCCGTGCGCCGTCCAGCCTGCAAACCAAGCTCCCATCGTCGCCTCCCTCTCTCCGGCGGCGGCCGCCGTCATCCCCGGCCTTGCGCGGCCAAGAACATCCGGATGTGCTCCTGATACGGCGCCAGGCCGCTCCAATAGGGCCACACGTAGATCGCCGCCGGGAGCGCGTAGGTCCAGGCCAGGGGCTTGCCGTGCGCGGCCAGCTCGGCCTCGGTCGGCAGCAGCGCACCCGTCAACGCCCGATTGCGCAGGTTGCGCAGCTTGGTGCGAAGGCCCGTCTTGGCCACGTCCCAAACGAACAACGCGGTCGTCACCACCAAGAGCACCACCGCCATCAGCAGCACGAACTCGCTGTGCGGGAACAGCGCCAGCAACGCCATCAGGAACTTGGCGTCGCCGCCGCCGATGAAGTGCAGCATCCAGAGCCCGAAGCACACCGCGAAGCCCACCACGACGAAGATCGGGCGGACCCACCACGGACCCTCGCCCGGCAACGCCGGCGTCGTCCGCAGCACCGTCGCCGCATAGAGGATCTGGAACAGCCCGACCCCGAGAAAGATGGGGCCGGTCATTCGATTCAGGATGATGCCGTGCCGGGCGTCGCGCACCGAGATCGCCACCAACCAGACGGTGATCACGGCCCGCAACGCCAGGTCGACCATCTGCAGCGGCGACATGGCTCCCCTGTCCGGTGCTGGCGCGCCCGCCGGCCCAGAGGGACGGCGACGGGGCGCGCGCTACGGCGTCGTCGGCGTGATGAAGCTGTCCGGCGGCGGCTTCTCCATCGCGCCGAAGATGCGCTCGTAAAACTTCATCACCTCGTCCTGGATCGCCAGGATGATGCCCACGGTCAGCGACACCAGGACGATCGTCACCAGCGCCCACTCGACCATCTCGGCGCCGTCGGTGTCGCGCCAGAAGCGCTGCATCGTGTTGCGCATGAACACACCTCCCACGTGATCCCAGCCCGCCCGCGCCCCCGTCCGGGGGCGCGCCATGCCGGGTGCCCGTCATGAGTTCGGGCTCGTCGCGATCGATCATACCGGGACGGTCAGCAATCGCCGTGCCACGGCGCGAACGCCCGCTTCGTCGCGGGCAACAAAGGAACCGGGCAGGGCAGCCTGCGCTGCCCTGCCCGGTTCGTCACCCGTTTCCAGATGGCGGGCCTGAGCCCTAGCTGAAGATCAGCCGGCCTCTTCGCCGCTCTCGCACTGGTAGCCCTTCGAGTTGCAGATGTCGCGGTTGTCGAGCTGGGTGATGTTGCTGCCGTCCCGGACCTTGGCCACCCAGCACTTGATCGCGCAGAGCACGGTGCCGATGGTGCGGCCGACGGCCGCGTACAGGACCAGGGTGGCAACGACGAGGATGATGGTGACCAGAGCCCACTCGACGAGCTCAGGGCCGGTCTCGTCCTGCCAGAAACGCTTGAACGTACCGATCATGGTTTAGGCCTCCTAAGGGTAGAGGATGAAAAGGTGCGGGCAGTATAGCCGATGGCATCGACCATTGCAAGGGGGTGGGCCACCCAATTTGTCCCCTTGCGCCGTTTCGTCAGGTCCGCGTCAGCCTCGTCCGGACGACCGGGCGGTCGGCTACCCGCCGCCCGGGATGGCCGCCGCGCCGGCGCTGGCCGCACCACCCATGTTCTTGACGAACAGCAGGATCAGCGGCGCGCCCAGCAACAGCAGCGTCATGAAGAAGACGCCCATGATCATCGGGATCGTCAGGATCACGGGCGCGCGCTCGATGTCCTTCTCGACCCGGATCCGGATCTCCTCCTCGATGTCGTCGAGCGTCGTGTTCACCGCCTCGGAGTAGGAGAGGCCGCCCTCGTGGGCCATCTCAAGGCGCTCGGACAACTCCTCGAGGTGCTTGTTGTTGAAGTCGGTGGCCAGGGCGCGGATGACGGCCTCGGGCTCGACCTGCAGCTGTGAGCGCACCCGGGTGATCAGACGCTTGCCGAACGTGCCGCGGTCGCCGAACTGCCGGGCCGCCTGGTTGAGCGCGCCAGCCATCGTCTCGGCCAGCGACAGCGACAGCTGCAGCGTCAGCACGAAGTCGCGGACGGTCGGCAGGTCGACCTCGAAGACCGGCTTCTTGCGGACGCGCCGCCACCAGTTGCGGGGCCGGTAGCGCGCGTAGCGGTTGGCGCGCCGCTTGGCCTGGATGCGCCAGAACGGCCGCCAGAACACCGCGATCATGCCGCCGAACAGGACGACGGCGAACAAGGCCAGCAGGACGACAGGATCCATTACAGGACCTTCTCCTTGAGCGTCACGGCCTTGCGGTCGATGATGTAGCTCGTGCCGACCGAAATGCCGGCGACGATGAGGAACATGATCTGGCCGGCCGGGATCTCGTAGAGCTCGCGCAGCATCGGCACCGCACCGATCACGGCGATCATCGCCAGCGCGATGAGCTGGATGATCCGGGTCTGACCGGTGACGACGGTCATGTTCACCTCGGACTGATCACGCAACTCGCGGGCGCGCCGGAGACGCTTGAGCAGTCCGTCGAGGGCCGTCATGATGTCCTCGTGCTTGGAGTCCTCGCCGCGCTGCAGGATGTACACGAACTGCTCCATGTACGGGTCCTGGATGCGCTCGCGCAGCTCGCCCCACGCCCGCGACGGAAGCGCCGTCACGTAGAACGTCGTTACGGCGTGGGCCACGGCGTGGCCGACGGGCGGCGGGACCTTCTTGTTGGCCTCCTCGAGCGCGTTGAAGACGGTCGGCCGGATCCGGAACACGCTCTTGAACGACGCGACCAACTCGGCGACCTGCCCGGTGATGAGCAGGCGCTCGCCCACGCGCGCCGCCTTGGTCTGTCGCCAGGTGTACCAGGCGCCTACGACCAACACGAAGATGGCCGGGAGCCAGGCGCGCCGGATGACCGGCAAGATCTCCGACGGGTCGACGCCGTCCGGCACCACGGCGCGGTCGATGCCGCGGATGTAGAGGTAGCTGACGAGAAGGGTGTAGATCCCGATCGTGTAGACCTTCCAGTCGATCGTGCTCTTGACCTTCTTGGTGACCGCCTTGCCCTTCTTCAGCCGCCCGCGCATTCGGTACGTGACTTGGTCGTAGATCAGGTAGCCGACGACCCCGAGGCCGCCGATCAACATGATCATGGGTCCGTTCATGGCATCCCTCCGCCCGCCGCCGGCCTAGGCTTCGCGCCAGCGGCGCGGCTCGCGCAGCGGCGTCCAGGTCTTGCGCCGCGGATCGTACTCCTTGATGACCTCGTAGTCGTACTCCACGGCCTCGCCGCCGGTGCGGGTCACGCCGTGGACCGCGATCATCTCGCGCATGTAGCGCTTGTACTGCTGGCTGTCCGGATCGTAGCCCTTGTGGATGTGCACGGCGAGGCCAAGGCCGGAGCCGATGATCTCGCGGCGCTCGTCGAGCGGGATGCCCGAGCCGCGCGACAGCGTCTCGATGCGGGTCATGGCCAGGCGGGCCGAGTGGGCGTGCGTCGTGGTGTACGCCGTGATGCCCAGGTTGAGGCCCATGATGAACTCGATCGCCTCTTCCGACACCGTCTCGCCGATGATCATCACGTCGGGGCGCATCCGCAGGAACACGACGTTCACGACGCGCCCGACCTCGCCGTGCCCTTCCTCGACGACGAGGTGAGCGTAGTGCGACAGCTGCGGCTGGACCTCCTGGAACGTCTCGACGAGGGCCAGCTGGCAGTGCTTGGGCAGGTACTGGGTGAAGGCGTTCAAGATCGTCGTCTTACCGGCGCCGGGGCGGCCGCTGAAGATGGCGCTCTTGTCCATCATCCGCGCCACGCCCTTGAGGAACTCGGCGGTCTCGGCGTCGATCGCCTTGTACTCGATGAGGTCCTCGAACGACAGCTTCTTGCGCGAGAAGCGCCGGATGTTGATCGCCGTGCCCTCGCGCGAGAGCGGCGGGATCGCGGCGGTGAAGCGCGAGCCGTCCGGCAGACCGAGCTTGATCTGCGGGTCCTCGGCGCCGATCTCCTTGCCCTCGAGGTCGGCGATGCGGCGCGTCATCCGGTAGAAGTACTCGTCCGGCGCGACCTCGCCCACGTCGTGGATCTGGCCCATGCGCTCGATCTGGACGAAGCCCTTGCGGACGATGATCTCCTCGACGCCTTCCTGCTCAAGGTACGGCTGCAGCACGCCCAGGCCGGTGATCCGGTTGGCCACCTCGCGCGCGACCGCCTGGCGGTCCTCCTCGGCGACGTCGAGCCGGAGCTCCTTCATCGCGCGCAGGACGTTGGCATGGAAGGCGAGCTCTTCCTCCGGGTTCACCTGGTTCTGGCGCCGCCAGCGCGGGACCGGGATCTCGCGGCGGACGCAGTAGTCCTGGACCTTCTTGACGATGTCGTTGTAGTCGTAGCGTGCGACGCTGCTCATCGGTCGGCGCCTCCTCCGGTCCGCGGCACGATCGGCGCCGGCGTGGCCTTGAGGTACTGCGCGAGCGCAGTGGCGGTCAGCGAGAGGTCGTACGGCAGGCCGGCCGTCGCCGAGGCGGCCACGACGGGGGTGGCGTAGAGCTGACCGGGCGTCTGGTTGGCGGCGAGCGTCACCCACGGATCGAGCTTCTGGGCGCCGAGCGCGTCGATCAGGTGGAACGCCTTGTCCGGCGGTACGGCCACCGTGACGAGCGTCACCATGCGCTCACGCGCATCGCCCGTGCGCCGGATCTCGCCCGACTGCGGGTCGGGCTGCAGCGTCGCCTGCGACGGGACGCCGCCGGCGGCGGAGACGCCGACGACCCAGACGCGCGGCTCGACGAGCACCGTGAACTGTCGGTTCTGCTCATCGCGCCCCGAGCCGTAGACGTTGACGATGTGGCCCGGCCGCAGCTTGCCGCCGACGAGCTTCTCGGGCGACGCCGAGAACGAGACGATCTCCAGGTTGAGGTCCTTGACGTAGCGGACCTCTTCCGGCGGCAGCGCGTTGCGGGTCGTGATCACGTCACCCGGCGCGAGGCGGGCCGTCGTCATCTTGCCGGGTACGGCGTCCACCGGGTAGGCGCCTCGGTCGCGGGCCTGGGTCGGCGACAGCGTGGTGCTCTTGAGCATGTCCTGGGTCACGATCGTGTACGGCTCGATGGCGGCCGCCGCGACGGCCACGTTGACCGGCACGGCCGTCTGCGGCTTATTGAACATGCTCGAGAGCGTCATGATCAGGCCGATGCCGAGAATCCCGACGCCGGCGATCAGGGCAATGGATCGGACATTCATCGTACGTGGCTCCCCCGTGTCCTCGGTTTAGGGCGTCAGATCAGGCGACGGTCAGGACTGCGCGGCGGCCTTGGCCGCCTTCTTGCTCTTCCCGCCACCGCCGCGCAGCGACGCGAACATGCCCTTCGGCTCGTAGGCACCCCAGACCGACTGGCCATAGGCGTGGAGCAGGACCTTCTTGCCCAACTTGCCCTCGAAGCGGTCCGCCGACTTCACGACCGGCAGATCGACGTTGCGGTCGACGCCCGACAGCGCCACGGAGTCGACGATGCCGGTCATCTGGTTCATCAGCACGCCGGCCTTGGGGCCCATCTCGGCCGCCAGCTTCTCGGCGTTCTCGACCGCGTCGGGCCGTCCGGCCGTCGCGACGCAGTACCAGCGGTCGATCTCGTCGCGAACGGCGCCGATCAAGGCGTGCGGCCAGCGGGCGTCGATGACGGTCAGCACGTGCTCGCGCATGACGTCCTTGAGGTACTTGCCCAGCAGCTGGATCGAGAGGTCGCGCGAGTTGTCGTAGTCCATCGGCACCAGGGTGACGTTGTTCCAGACGAACGGCTCGACGTCGGGCTGGGTCGCCAGCTCGAACAGGGCGGGGATCTGCTTGCCGACGAGCGCGCTCAGCGCCGACTCGCCGTACGTGAACTCGATCAGGCAGACCGGCAACTTCGCCAGCTCGGCGAATCGCTTGGCCGTGTCCATGGCGATGACGGTCTTGCCGACGCCGCCGGAGTACGAGATGAACGCGATCGTCCGCTTCGTCGGCATATCGCTCGAGTCGCCCGAGAGTCGGCGCGCCTCGCGCAGCCAGGCGTCGGGCTCGGCCAGGAACTCCTCGCTCGACACGAACGGCACATCGCTGTCCGACAAGATCCCGCGCAGCATCCCCACGCTGTACGGGTGTTCCACCAGGTCGTCGAAGTCGACGATGATGAGCTGCGCGCCCGGCAGCGCATCGTAGATCTGACCGGTGAACAGCGCCTTGTCGTACTCGAGTCCGTTCAACCCCTGCAGGACGTCGAATACGGCCAGGTCCTTGGTGGCAACCAGAACTTTCACGGAGCGACACCTCTCTGCATGTTCCACCTCGTGCGGCAACCGAGTGCGCCGGCGCGAACCACCTCTCGTTCGTGCCCGGCGCCGCGTCTGGGCCATCCGAAGCCTGACAAGCCTGACGCTTGGCCGACCTCCTCGACACGGCCCCGACCGTGGCGCGATACTACTGTCGGGTTTCAGGCCACGCTTGACGGTCGCCTGACGGCCTTCTTACGAAAGGCTGACCGAACCCTGACCGACGCCGCCGCCGGACGATTGCCCGCTGCGTCTGGCCCGGGTATAGTGTGCGCCGGACCGACGGCACGTGAGGAGCGAGGGTGAGCGCGGGCGTCACGCGACGGCTGGGCCCCACCGGCGGCCTGCGATGGCAGGTCGCCACCCATTGGGGCGTGTACGGCAGCTACCTCGAGGCGCTCGAGCGGCGGCTGGCCACCGGCCGACTGCCGAGCGGGCAGTCGGTCCGGATCGACGAGGCGTTCATCCCGCTTCGCTTGCGGCCATGGTCGCCGTCGGCCGAGGGGCGCTGGTCGGTGACGAGCGGCACGCCGCTCGTCACGCTGGACGAGGCGCTGGACGCCCACCGCCATGTCCTGTTGATCGGTCCCGCCGGCACCGGCAAGAGCACCCTGGTCCGCTGGCAGGCGGTGTCGGCGGCGCGGGCGGCGCGCCAGGTCGGTCGGCGCGCGCTGCTGCTCGACGGCGGCCCGCCGTCGCTGCCGGTGTACATCGATGGCGCCGATCTGCCGCCCGAGGGCGATCTCGCGTCGGTGTGCGCCCGCATCGTGGCCGGCTTGGCCGGGGACGGCGGCGAGGCCCTGTTCGCGAACCACCTGGCGGCGGGCCGGGCGACGCTGCTGTTCGACGGGCTCGACACCGTGCCCCCCGACGCCCGCCGCCGCGTGGCCGAGCGGGTGCGCGAGCTCGTCCAGCGCCACCCCACCGTGCGCGTGGTGGTCGCCATGCGCGACGCCGCCGACGCCGCGCACCTGTCCGACTTCACCGTCCTCGAGGTCGCCGGCGTCGATCCCGGCGAGGTCGAGACGCTCGTGGCGCGCTGGGGCCAGCGCAGCGGCGCGGATCAGCAAGCGTTCCTGCAGGTGATCGAGCGCAGCGTGCTGGTCCGGTCCCTCGTAGCGCGGCCGGGCTGGTTGGCGGCCGGCCTGTCGCGGGCCATGGGCGCGCGGCTGCGCGCGTACGACGTCGTGGGGAACTTCGTTGCGTTCATCGACCCCGACGGCGTGGCGGCGTTCGCCCGGCTGGCCCTGGCGATGCACAGCGCCGGCACCGATGTGGGCCATGCCGACGACGTGCCCGCCGGCAAGCGCGGCTCCGGGCTGCTGTGGTGGCTGTCGGACGACCGGTTCACGTTCGTGCACGCGTCGGCGCAGGCGTACCTGGCGGCCGCGGCCGTGGCCGAGGACTTCGCCCAACAGCGGGCGTCGCTCGTCGATCGGGCCAGCGATCCGTGGTGGCAGCCCGTGGTCACGTTCACCGCCGGCCACCTGCCGGGTCCGCGCGCCGGCGAGCTGGCCGACGACCTGCGGCGGGCCGGCCTGTTCGAGCAGGCCGGCCTGGCGCTCGCCGAGGCCGAGGCCGCGCCCGAGGCGCTGGTCGAAGCGGTGGCCACCGCGCTGCTGGACCGGCTCATCGCCGTCGCGCCCGCCGATCGCCAGCGGCTGGCGGTGGCGCTGGCCGCCCTGGTCGGAGCCGAGCCGGTCCGGCGGACGGGGGTGTCCGGCCCCGTGCTCCAGGCGCTGGCGCACGGTCCGGCGCAAGCGCGGGCCGCGGCGGCGCGCGCGCTGGCGGCGCTCGAGGACCCGGCGGCGATTGCGCCGTTGCTCACGTCGCTGGGCGATCGGGAGCCCACCGTGCGCGCGGCGGCATCCGATGCGCTGGCCTCGTTTGGCGAGCGATCACTGCAGCCGCTCGTCCGCCAGCTGTCGTACCCGAGCGAGCAGGTGCGCGCGGCGGCCGCCCGCGGGCTGGCCCATATGGGCGTGGGCGCCGTGCCGGCGCTCGTCCGGTTGCTCGACAGCACCTCGGCCACGGGGCGCAGCGAGGCCGCCGAGACGCTGGCCGCGATCGGCGCCCCGGCGGTCCCGGCGCTGGTCGGGCTCGTGGCCGGCGAGGGATCGCTCGGCGAGCGGTCGGCCGCCCGGCTCGATAGCGCCGCGGCGGCGCTGACGCGGATCGGCGCGCCGGCCGTCCGGGAGCTGGTGGCGGCGTACGCCGGCGCGGACCCGCCGACCCAGGGCCGCCTGGTGGCCATCCTGCGGCAGATGGGCGGCGACGTGCTCGACGCCCTCGGCGCGATCGTGTCCGACCCCCGACAGCGCACAGGCAGCGAGGCCGCCGCGCTGCTCGGCCTCGTCGGGCAGGCGCAGGACGGCGCGCGGGCGGCGCGGCACCTGGTCGCGGCGCTGGCCGACAGCCGCTTCGAGGTCCAGGACGAGGCGCGCCGCAGCCTATCGCAGCTCAAGAACGACGCCCGCGACGCGCTCCTGGCGGCGCTCGTCGACGGCGACGCGCGCGTCCGTTGGGAGGCGGCCCAGATCCTCCTGAAGCTGCCGGATCCGCCGGCCGCCGAGCTGCGCGGCGTCTTCGAGGCGCGCCTGGCGAGCGCGAACGTCGACGAGCGACGTCAGGCGGTCGAGGCCCTCGGCAAGCTGATCGATCCGGCCGGCGCCGCGGTGCTCCGCCAGGCCATCGCCGACGCCGACCCGATCGTTCGCCGCTCGGCGATGCACGCCCTGGCCGCCGCCGACCCGTCGGGCGCCGCCGACTCGCTCGTCGCCCGTTGGGCGACCGAGGACGACGTGCCCACGGCGCTGACCCTGCTCGACGTCGTCGCCAGCGTCGACCCCGGCGCCGCGATCCCGGTGCTCATCGACGCCCTGGCGGCCGGCGACAAGCGCTTGCGCCAGGCGGCGACGGACCTGCTGGCCGGCATCGGCGAGGCCGCGGTCGTGCCGCTCGTCACGGCCCTCAACGCCCGCCCGGGCGAGATCGACCTCGAGGGCAGCTTGCGCGTGCTCGAGCGGGCCGGCACCGCCGCGCGCGCCGGCGGCCACACGCCGGGCAACCTGGCCCGCACCTACCACCGCATGCTGGTCGAGCCCCTCGACGTCGACGAGCTCGTCTACTTGGCGACGACGATCGAGTGGTGGCCGCCGGCGCTCGAGTTGCACCGCACGTTCCTGACCGCCAAGAAGTTCCTGGCGGTCCAGAGCCTCGGCGGCATCGGCAACGCCGAGCAGGAGCTCGACTGGATCGACGCCGAGCACTGGCTGCGGCCGACCGCCCAGCGGGCGATGCGCCAGCTGCGGCTCATCTCGCAGTCGGTGCAGTACTACAACCGGTCGGGCAAGCGGTCGGCCAAGGAGAAGGGGCTGCTGAACGCGATCGCGCAGCTCAACGACCTCCAGACGCTGGCCGGCGACCTCGGCGTGCCGCACGACCGCATCCTGCTGGCCGTCGTCGACCACTGGCGGACGCTGACGAACGCGGCGATCCGCGAGTTCCAAGGACGCGCCGACCTCGACCTCGAGGTGCGGACCGAGAACGTCCGCATCCGCGACATCGACACGACGGCGGTGCTGGTCTGGGAGATCGTCAACGCCGGCGAGGGGCTGGCCAGCAACATCCAGATGTCGCTGTCGGCGCCCGAAGGCGAGCTCGTGCTGCAGTCGTCGCCGACGCACTACCTGCCGCCGCTGGGCCAGGGCGACCGGCTCTCGGTCGAGTTCACCGTCCGCCGCCACGGCGCCGGCGTCGTCCCGCTGACCGTCGACGTGCGCTACGACGACCCGCAGGGCGAGGGCCAGGTGAAGACGTTCACCCAGCAGGTGCGGTTCTTCGTCGAGGAGCAGGAGTACCGCGAGATCGGCCCGAGCCCGTACATCGCCGGGCCGCCGGTCAAGAGCCGCGAGATGTTCTACGGCCGCGGCAGCATCTTCAGCTGGGTGCGCGAGAACCTGTCCGGCACCTACCAGGCCAACGTCTTGGTCCTCTACGGCGAGCGCCGCACCGGGAAGACGAGCGTTCTCTACCAACTCCAGCACCACCTGCCGGAATACGCGTTCGTCCTGATCGACCTCCAGTCCATCGCCTACGCCCTCGGCTCGACGACGGACGTGCTCTACGCCATGGCCCGCAAGGCGGCCACGGGCCTCAGCCGCCAGGGGTTCGTCCTCGAGCGCCCGGAGCGCGACCATTATGTCGACAACCCGCTCGAACAGTTCGTCGACGTCGGCGAGGAGATCGGGCGGCAGGCCATCCAGACCGGCCGGCGGGCGGTCATCATCTGCGACGAGTTCGACCTCCTGATCGAGGCCGTCGAGAACGGCCAGGTGAGCCCGTACGTCTTCGACACGATCCGCGGCCTCATGCAGCACCAGGAGGGCTTGAGCTTCATCTTCACCGGCGCCTACAAGGTGTCGGAGATGCTGCGCAACCCGACGAGCATCCTGTTCAACACGGCGCTGCGGCGCAAGGTCAGCTTCCTGGAGCGCGACGAGGCCGAGCGCCTGATCCGCGAGCCGGTGCAGGACGTGCTGTGGTACGATGACCTGGCGGTGGCCAAGATCCTGCGCGTGACGGCCGGCCAGCCGTACTTCATCCAATACATCTGCCACGAGATCGTCAACCTCTGCCGCCACGATCGCAAGAACTTCGCGACGCTGCGCGATGTCGACCGCGCCCTGCAGACGACGGTTCAGGAGACGACGGGCATCATCCGCAACGGGTACATGTCGCTGACGCGCGACGAGCGCATCCTGCTGGCGGCGGTGTCGCGCGTCACCGATGACGGCCGCCCGTACGTCGGTCTCGACGACATCCTCGACACGCTCAAGCAGGACGCGGTCGAGGTGGCCAAGCGCGACGGGATCGAGGTGATGCGCCAGTTGGTCGACCGCGATTTCATCACCGAGCGCGCTGGCGAGGGGTACGGGCGCCAGTACGGCTTCACGATGGAGCTGGTGCGCATCTGGCTCGAACAGAACGACGAGTACAACCGCCTTCTCGAGGAGCTCCGCCATGAGTGAGCAGCGCACCCCGTTCGTCCTGGGCAAGCCCATCAAGACACCCGAGGACTTCTACGGCCGTGAGCGCGAGCTGCGCGAGCTGTTCGAGTCGGTGAAGAACATGCAGCCGGCGGCGCTCGTCGGCGAGCACCGCTGCGGCAACACGTCGATCCTCTACCAGATGCTCCACCCCGAGCAGCAGGCCAAGCACCTGACGGACGCCGATCGCGAGCGGCTGCTGTTCGTCTTCGTGAACGCCCAGCTGGCTGGCGACGCGCCCGAGTCGCTATTCCGGCGCACCGCGCTGGCCCTGCGCCGGGCCGACGACGAGACGACGATCGACTTCAACGCGCCCACCGATCGCGCCTGGATCGAGAACTACCTCGAGGACCTGGCGTTCCGCGGCAAGCGGCTGGTGCTTCTCATCGACGAGTTCGACGTGCTGGCGGGCTACGAGGGCAGCTTCTGGGAGTGGTTCCGCGGCCTGATCATCGAGTACGACGTCTCGCCGATCGTTGCGAGCCGACTCGAGCTCGGACGCTTCCGCGAGGACTGGGGGAGCGGCTCGCCGTTCTTCAACATGTTCCGCACCGTCTATATGGGCTCGTTCACCCCCGACGAGGCCGACCGGTTCGTGGCCGAGATCTCGGCGCTGGCGGACTTCGATTTCCGGCGCGTGCGCCCGGTCATCGATCGGCTGGCCGGCCGGTTCCCGTTCTACATGCAGGTGGCCATGGCGCTCCTCTACGTCCACGTCGGCGACGCAACGTCCATCACCGACGAAGCCGTTGCCGAGGTCGAGCAGGAGTTTCGCGCCCGCAACGAGCACCTGTTCGCCGACGCCTGGCCCAAGCTGCCCTCGCTGGAGCGCGAGGCGCTGTGCCAGGTGGCGGTGGGCTCCGGCGCCGACGCGCGGGTGCAGTCGCTGCTCGCCAAGGCCCTCCCCAGCCTCGAGCGCCGCGGCTACTACCTGGACGGCCACATCTTCTCGACGGCGTTCGCCGACTTCGTGCGGCGCCAGATGATGCGCATCGAGCTAAACGCCGAGACCGGCGAGGTGCGGATCGAGAAGCGCACGATCGAGCTGCCGCCCAAGGAGTTCGCGCTGCTGCGGTTCTTGATGGAGAGCGAGGGCGACGTCGTGACGAAGGACGACATCGCCGCCGCCGTCTGGCCCGAGTACAGCGGCAACTCGCTGGGCGTCACGGACGCGATGATCCAGAAGACGATCAGCCGCCTGCGCAAGGAGATCGAGGTCGACGACTCCGAAGAGGGCGGGTTCCAGCACATCGAGAGCATCCGCGGCCAGGGCTATCGCTTCCAGAACGCGAGCGTGCAGGACGTCTACCTCCAGCGCGAGTCGATGGCCACCGCCTGACATGCAGGCCGGGACCGTCATCGCCAACCCGTACATCCTGACGCCGCTGACCGACGGCGTCGGCTTCTTCGGCCGCGACTCGGTGCTGCAGTTCGTCCGCAACACGCTCAACAGCCCGTACCAGAACGTCATCGTCCTCTTCGGGCAGCGGCGGATCGGCAAGACGAGCCTACTGCACCAGCTGCGCCAGGTCGGCGAGACACCGTCTGGCTGCCGGCCGATCTACTTCGACCTCCAGGGGCGCGCCGAGCACGCGCTCAGCCAGGTGCTCTACGGCCTGGCGCGGGAGATCTGCCGCAGCCTGTCGATCGAGCTGCCGCCGCGGAGCGCGTTCGACGACGAGACGTTCTTCCAGTACGTCTTCCTGCCCGAGGTCTACCGCGTCATCGGCGGCGACCGGCTGCTCGTCCTCGTCGACGAGTTCGACGTCCTGGGCGGCGAGCACGTGCCGCCCGACGCGGCCTACCACGTCCTGTTCGGCTACCTCCAGGACCTGCTGATCGACGAGCAGCGCCACCTGACGTTCATCTTCGTCGTTGGCCGCCGCCTCGACGAGCTGCCCAGCCGGATCAAGGCGACGTTCAAGAGCGCGCAGTGCAAGCGGATCTCGCTCCTCGACCGCGCCTCGGCCACCGACCTGATCGTCGAGCCGGCGCGGGGCATCGTGAGCTACGACCGCGACGCGATCGAGAAGCTCCACGCCCTGACATCGGGGCACCCGTACTTCCTGCAGCTGCTGTGCTACGAGCTGTTCGACCGCTGCTTGCGCAACGGCCGCCGCCGGATCAGCGCCGACGACCTGTCCGACGACGTGCTCGAGCAGGCGATGGAACTGGGCATGGGCGGCCTGGCGTGGTTCTGGGACGAGTTCCCGCCCGCCGAGCGGTTCCTGTTGGCCGCGGTCGCCCACCTGACCCACAGCCACGAGGTGGCCAGCCTGCGGCGGATCGGGCAGGCGCTGCACGAACACGGCGTCCGGCTGCAGGGCATGGAGCTCTCGACGGCGCCCCAGGTCCTGACCGACTGGGAGATCATCGAGCCGGTCGGCCGTGACGCGTTCCGCTTCCGGGTCGACTTCCTGCGCCAGTGGATCCTGACGAAGCACTCGCTCGACGAGGCCAAGCGCGAGCTCGAGCAGGTCAGCGCGCGCGCCGTGCGCGACTACGAGCAGGCCCGCCGCCTGCACCACGACGGCGAGCTGGACGAGGCCATCGCCGCCTACCACCGGGCGCTGGCCGCCAACCCCAACCACGCGCGCGCCCAGCTCGGGCTGGCCCAGGCGCTCTACGAGCGCGGACAGCTAGAGCACGCCATCGATGCGTTCGAGAAGGCGTTCCGAACGGACGTCGAGAGCGCCCGCGACGGGCTGGTGGCCGCGCACCGCGACACCGGCATCACCCTCGAGAGCGAGGGACGCTTCGACCAGGCCCGGCCGCACTACCAGCGCATCCTCGACATCACCCCCGACGATGCCCTGGCGCGCCAGCGCATGCGCAACACCTGGCGCGCCACCGCCGGCGCCCACCTGGCTGCCGGCCGGTGGGAGCAGGCCGTCGAGGCGTACCGCGAGGCGCTGCGCTACGTGCCCGACGACGCCGTGATCCAGCAGGCGGTGACGGAGTTGGAGCAACGGCACCTCGAGGCCGAGGCGCTGAAGCGGCGGCGGCAGCAGCTCGAGCGCGCCGTGCTGGAGGCGCGGCTGCGCGAGGAGCAGGCGCGTCGCGAGCGCCTCGAGCGGACGGTGGCGGTCACGCTGCCGCGGTTCGCGGCGTTGATCTGTGGGCTGGGCCTCATCAGCGCGCTGGTCGTCCGACTGGCGCCCGCGTCGTGGCAGCCCAGCCTCTGGCCGCTGCTCATCGTTTCGCCCGCGTTGGTGTTCGCAGGCTATCTTTGGTCGCGCCGTCGGCTCTTAAGTCCGACACGGCCCGTCGACGACGGCGCCGCCCGCGACGGCGCGCGCACCGACCCCGGCCCGCCCGCTCCCCGTGCGGACGGCGCGGCGCCGTCCGATCCGGGGACGCTCAGCCACTAGGTCCACGCGATGAATGCCGGTTTCCCGCCCGCCACGCCCAACGCTTCGGCCCGCGCCGCGGGCAACCCGTTCACGCCGCACGCGCCGGTGGCGCCGGCGCTGTTCGTCGGCCGCGAGCGCGAGGTCGACCTGATCTTCGGCCACATCCTGACCGCGCAGCGCGGCCACGTGGCGCTGAGCGGACCGCTGGGGAGCGGGAAGTCGAGCCTGCTGCAGTACGTGGCCCATCCCGACGTCGCGGCGCGCTACGGCGCGGTGGCGCCAGCGGTCACGATGCTCTACGTCGACCTCCACAGTGTCACGCCGTTCACGTTCGAGGCGTTTTGGCGGCGCGTCGCGCGGCTCGTGGGGCGCACCCACGGCAGCGCGGCGGCCGCGATCGCCCCGCTGGCGGAGTCGGCCGACCTCGACCTCGTGGCCGTCGAGCTGGCGCTCGACGCGCTGGCCGATCGCGGCGGCGTTCTGGTCCTGCTGCTCGACGAGTTCGAGTGGGCCATGCACGCCGGCACGGCCGACGAGGCCGCGGCGTGCCGGCATTTCCTAGCCCAGATGGCGTCGCTGGCCCGCCGCAGCCCGCGCAACATCGCCCTCGTGGTCGCCACGGCCCGCCCGCTGCACGAAGCCACGCGCGACATCGCCTCGTGGCGCGGATCGCCGTTCGCGACGCTGTTCACGTCGCTGGTCCTCAAGCCGCTGTCGCCCGACCACGTGCACCAACTGCTGTCGCACGCCGCCCTCGCCGACATCGCCGTCGACGACGGCGACGCGCGGCTCATCCTCGAGCTCTCGGGCGGCCACCCGACGGTGGTGCAGGCGGGCGCGTTCGCGCTGATCCACGGCCGCCTGGCGGGCCTGGACCGGGCCGGCCTGCACGACGCCGTTCGCACCGCCGTAGCGGACCTCCACCTCGAGGCGCTGGCCGGTTCGATGGCGACCACCGCGTGGCCCGAGCCGCACGGCGCGTCGGCCTACGCCTCGCTGCCGGCCGAGACGCTCTCGACGGCGCCCGCCGCCCCGCCCGAGGCCGTCGCCCCGCCGCCGACTCCCGCCAGCCTGCCGTCGAACGGCCTCTGGGTCGACGAGGTGTCCGGCGACGTGCTGGTCGACGGCCAGCGGATCGACCACCTGACCGCGCTCGAGTTCAGCCTGCTCGCGCTCCTGTGGCGCCATCCAAACCGGCTGTGCGCCAAGGACGACATCATCGAGCAGCTGTGGGGCGCCGAGGCCGCTGACACGATCGACGACGCGCGGGTCGAGAAGCTCGTGAGCCGCCTGCGGCGCAAGATCGAGATCGCGCCCGGCCGGCCGCAGTACGTCCGCACCGTGCGCGGCCGCGGCTATCGCTTCGTGCCCCGGCCCGGCTAGCCGCCGGCGACGCCCCCGCCGCCCGCGCCCCTACATCCGCTCGACGACCGCCCGGGCGAACGCGCTGCACGAGACCTCGGTCGCCCCGGTCATCTGGCGGGCGATGTCGTAGGTGACCACCTTGTCGGCGATGGCGCGCCCGATCGCCGCGCGCAGCGCGTCGGCGGCCGCCTGCCAGCCGAGGTGCTCGAGCATCATCAGGCCCGACAGCGTCAGCGCGGCCGGGTTGGCCTTGTCCTGCCCGGCGTACTTGGGCGCCGTGCCGTGCACCGCCTCGAAGACCGCCACCTCGTCGCCCAGGTTGGCGCCGTGGGCGATGCCGAGCCCGCCGATCTGGGCCGCCGCGGCGTCCGACACGTAGTCGCCGTTCAGGTTCGGCAGCGCCAAGACCTCGTAGTCCTGGGTCCGGATGAGGATCTGCTGCAGCATGTTGTCGGCGATCCGGTCGTTCACGACCACCGTCCCGTCCGGGCGCTGGCCGCCGTGTTCCGACCACAGCGCGGCCTCGGTCACCGTCCGGTCGCCGAACTCGTCGCGGGCGACCTCGTACCCCCAGTCGCGGAACGCGCCCTCGGTGTACTTCATGATGTTGCCCTTGTGGACCAGCGTCACCGTGCCGCGGCCGTGGTCCAGCGCATGCTGGATCGCCTTGCGCACGAGGCGCTTGGTCCGGAAGGCGCTGATCGGCTTGATGCCGATGCCGGTGGACTCGAGGCTGTCGATCCCCTTGGCGCCCATCTCCTCCGTGAGGAAGCGGATCACCTTCGCCGCCTCGGGCGTCCCGGCCCGCCACTCGATGCCGGCGTAGACGTCCTCGGTCGCCTCGCGGAACAGGATGACGTTCATGTGCCGCGGCTCGCGCACCGGGCTCGGCAGCCCCTCGATGTAGTACACCGGCCGCACGTTCGCGTAGAGGTCGAGGGTCTGGCGGATGGCGACGTTGAGGCTCCGGATGCCGCCGCCGATCGGCGTCGTCAACGGGCCCTTGATGCCGACGCGGTAGTGCGCGAACGCCTCGAGCGTCTCCGCGGGCAGCCACTCGCCGCGCACGTCCATGGCCCGCTGCCCGGCGAGCACCTCGAGCCAGGCGATCGATGCGCCGCCGCCGGCCTTGGCCACCGCGGCGTCGACCATCGCCTGCATCGCCGGCGTGACGTCGGTGCCGATGCCGTCGCCGAGGATGAACGGGATGATCGGCCGGTTGGGCACGACGAGGCGGCCGTCGCGCACGTCGATGCGCTGGCCGTCGGCGGGGATGGCGAGGTCGGATGCGGACATCGGTTGTCACTCCACGGATGCGATCGAGGCTCAGCCTTGGGGCGCGCAGGACCGCACGGCGTCGCTGACGCCGTCGGCAAACGCGGCGAAGTTCGCGCGGAACATCGCGGCCAACTCGGCGGCGCGCGCGTCGTAGGCGGCGGCGTCCGGCCAGGTGCCGCGCGGATCGAGCACCTCGGAGGGCACGCCGGGCACCGCCGTCGGCACCTGGATGCCGAACACGGGATCGGTGCGCAGCGGCACGTCGTCCAGCTGGTCGTGCAGGGCTGCCGCGAGCATCGCCCGGGTGTGGGCGAGCGACATCCGCCGCCCGACGCCGTACCCGCCGCCTGTCCAGCCGGTGTTGACGAGCCAGACCTTGGCGCCGTGGCGCGCCAGGCGATCACCGAGCATCTGGGCGTAGACGCCTGGGTGGCGCGGCATGAACGGCGCGCCGAAGCAGGTCGAGAACGTGGCCGTCGGCTCCTTGACGCCCCGCTCGGTGCCGGCCACCTTGGCCGTGTAGCCGGACAGGAAGTGGAACATCGCCTGCTCGGGCGTGAGGCGCGCGATCGGCGGCAGGACGCCGAACGCGTCGGCCGTCAGGAAGACGACGTGCCGCGGATGGCCGGCCACGCCGCTGGGCACGAACGCATCGAGGTGCTCGATCGGATAGCTCGAGCGGGTGTTCTCGGTCAGCGCGTCGGAGTCGTAGTCGGCCAAGCGCGTCGCGGGATCGTAGGCCACGTTCTCGATGACGGTGCCGAAGCGCTCCGTCGCGCGGAAGATGCTGGGTTCGGCATCCGGCGTGATGTGGATCGTCTTGGCGTAGCAGCCGCCCTCGAAGTTGAACACCCCCGCCTCGCCCCAACCGTGCTCGTCATCGCCGATGAGCGGTCGCTGCGGGTCGGCCGACAGCGTCGTCTTGCCGGTGCCCGACAGGCCGAAGAACAGCGCGACGTCCCCGTCGGCGCCGACGTTGGCGGAGCAGTGCATCGGCATGACATTGCGGGCCGGCAGCAGGAAGTTCATCACCGAGAAGATCGACTTCTTGATCTCGCCGGCGTAGGCGGTGCCGCCGATGAGGACCGTCCGCTCCCCGAAATGGAGCACCACGAACGTGCCCGAGCGGGTGCCGTCGGTCGCCGGGTCCGCGGTCGCGCTCGGCGCGTGCAGCACGGTCCAGTCGGGCTGGAGATCGGCCAGCGCATCGGGGCCCGGCCGCAGGAACATGTTGCTGGCGAACAGGTTGTGCCACGCCGACTGGGTGATGACGCGCACGGCCAGGCGGTGGTTGGGATCGGCGCCGCACCACGCATCGCGCACGAACACGTCGCCCTCATCGATCGCGCGCAGCACCTTCACCTTGAGCGCGGCGTACGACGCCGGGCTGATCGCGACGTTGACCTTGCCCCACCACACCTGGCCCGACGATGCGGGCTCGTCGACGATGTAGCGGTCGTTGGGCGAGCGACCGGTGTGGCTGCCGGTGGTGCACGCCAGCGCCCCGCTGGCCATGAGATGACCCTCGCCGCGGGCCACGGCCTGCTCGACGAGCGCGGCCGGCGCGAGGTTCCAGTACACGTCCGCCTGCGGCCGCAAGCCGTGGCCTTCGAGCCCGAACCGCTCCGGCCGTTCCTGCATGCGAATCATTCGGCTCTCCTGGTCTGGTTGTCCCCCATCCGGCGTGAACCGCGGCGGCAAGTCTACCACACGCCGGCGGTCGGGCGGCCTTCGGCCGGCGTCGGCGATGCGCCGCGGGCGCGGTGGCCGTGGACGCCCAGCCGCAGCCGCCGTACCATCGGGCCATGACCGATCCCACCGGGCGCGATGGCGCCGCCACGGCGCCGGCCGAGTCCGCCGGTCGCGCGCTCGTGGCGCGCGGCTGGCGCCTGGCAACCGCGGAGTCGTGCACCGGCGGCCTGGTCGGCGCGCAGGTCACGGCCGTGCCGGGCGCGTCGGCGTGGTACCTGGGCGGCGTGATCTGCTATGCCGACGCGGCCAAGCGCGACCTGCTGGGCGTGCCGCCGGCGACGCTGCGCGACCACGGCGCGGTGAGCGCCGCGACCGCCGCCGCCATGGCGGCCGGCGCGCGCGCCCGGCTCGGCGCCGACCTGGCCGTCGCCGTCACGGGCATCGCCGGACCCGACGGCGGCACCCCGGCCAAGCCGGTGGGCCTGGTCTGGTTCGGGCTGGCCGCCGCCGACGGGATCGCAACGTGGTCGACACACACCGCCGGCGACCGGGCCGCGGTCCGCGCCGCGGCCGTCGCGACGGCGCTGGCGGCCGTGGCGGACGCGGCGCGGCGCGGTGGCGTCAGCCCGCGCCGCCCATGACGGTAAGGAACGCCTCGCGCTCGAGCGTCTCGACGTCGAGCAGCGTGCGCGCCACCGCGTGGACGCGGTCCAGGTTGTCGCGCAGCGTCTTCAGCGCCCGGTCGTACGCGTCGGTGACCAGGCGCCGGACCTCGTGGTCGATCTGCCGGGCGACGGCCTCGGAGTAGTTCCGCTGCTCGGAGAGCTCGCGGCCGAGGAACACCAGCTCGTGCTTCTGGCCGAACGTGATCGGACCGAGCGCCTCGCTCATCCCGTAGCGCGTGACCATGTCGCGCGCGGTGCGCGTGACGTACTCGAGATCGCTCGAGGCGCCGGTCGAGACCTCGCCGAACACAATCTCCTCGGCCGCCCGTCCGCCCAGCGCCGCCGCGAGGTCGGCCCGGAACTTGGCGCTGCTGCGCAGATAGCTGTCGCCTTCGGGCAGCCCGGAGGTGAGGCCACCGGCCATCCCGCGCGGGATGATCGTCACCCGATGCACGGGATCGCAGTCGCCGAGCAGGTGCATGACGACGGCGTGTCCCGCCTCGTGGTAGGCCGTGATCTTGAGCTCCTCGGCCTCCATCGTCCGGCTCTTGCGCTCCGGGCCGAAGCGGACCTTGTCGACGGCCTGCTGGATGTCGGCGGCCGTGATCTGCCGCGCGTTACGCCGCGCCGCGTGGATCGCCGCCTCGTTGACCAGGTTCTCGAGATCGGCGCCCGAGAAGCCGGGCGTCTGCTTCGCCACGGCATCGAGGTCGACATCGTCGGCCAACGGCTTGCCACGGGCGTGGATGTCGACGATCGACCGGCGGCCCTTCACGTCCGGGCGGTCGATCACGACGCGGCGGTCGAACCGGCCGGGCCGCAGCAGCGCCGGGTCGAGGATGTCGGGTCGGTTCGTGGCGGCCACGATGATGACGTTCGTGTCGGTGTCGAAGCCGTCCATCTCGACGAGGATCTGGTTGAGGGTCTGCTCGCGCTCGTCATGGCTGCCGCCCAAGCCGGCCCCGCGCTGGCGGCCGACGGCGTCGATCTCGTCGATAAAGACGATGCACGGGCTGTTCTTGCGCGCCTGGTCGAACAGGTCGCGAACGCGGCTGGCGCCGACGCCGACGAACATCTCGACGAACTCCGAGCCCGAGATCGAGAAGAACGGCACGCCGGCCTCGCCGGCGATCGCCTTGGCGAGGAGCGTCTTGCCGCAGCCCGGCGGCCCCATCATCAGGACGCCGCGCGGGATCTTGGCGCCCAGCGCGATGAACTTCTCGGGCTCGCGCAGGAACTCGACGATCTCGGCCAGCTCCTGCTTGGACTCCTCGACGCCCGCCACGTCCGAGAAGGTCACCGTCGGCGTGTCGCCCGTCATGAGGCGGGCCCGGCTGCGGCCGAAGGAGAGCGCCTGGTTCGAACCGCTCTGCGCCTGGCGCATCATGAACGCCAGCAGCCCGATCATGAGCAGGAACGGCACGAGCGTCGACAGCAGCGCGCCCAGGCCGGTGAAGCTCGAGGGCCGATCGACCTTGTACGCGACGTTGGCCGCCGTCAGGTCGGCGTAGTCCAGGCCGAGCTGGGCGACGAGGCCCGCCGCCACGCCGCGCTCCTTGAGGACGATGCGGCGCGCCTGGGCGTCCGCGCCCGGGTTGCGCAGGGTCACCACGGCCCGCGTCTCGTCGCCGCTCACGGCGATCGACTGGACCTTGCCCTGCCGCACCGCCGCCGCGAGCTCGGACAGGGGCATCTGAAGCCGCGCACCGCGCTCCGACTGCGCCATCGTCATGAGGGCCACCAGCCCCAGGAACACGAGCCCCCAGATCCACCAGCTTCGTCGCGCGTTCCGCATGCCGTCCCCGCTTCGTCCGCCCGCGTCGTCGATCGCGCCTGTCGAGGGCGCAGCAGCGAACTATAGCATAGCGGTCAGATCGGGCTCGCGGTGGCGTGCGCCGCGCGGCGGCGCGGTCAGCCGTCGACCCAGATGTCGAACAGCCGCGCCCGGTTCCCGACCTGCGACGACGCGCCGTCGACGACCGGGAGCGTCTCGGACGGCGCGTCGCTCGGGAAGACCTCCACCCACACGTAGACGCTGCCGGCGGCGCCGGCGGGCACGGTGAGCGCGAACGTCCCGCCGACGATGCGATCCCCCTGGCCCCAGCCCGCGCTCGGACGATCGGGCGCCAGCGGCGCCACCGCTTCGGCGAGCACGGCGCCGCCGTCGCGGTCGCTGAGGAAGAAGCGGGCCTGGTGGTCGCGCTGCACATCGCCGACCGCCTCCCAGGCCGTGGCGAACGTCGCCGTATCGCCCGCCCGGAACCCCTTCTGGGCGATGTCGACGCCCGCCAGGTACACGCCGTCGCCGAACGTCACGCTGAGCGGCTCGAACGTGCCGCTGGAGTAGTTGATCCACACCGACGTCCCGAGCGGAACCTTGGCGCCCAGCGGCGGGTCGGTGCCGATGACGCCGCCGGCCGGGATCTCGGCGCTCCACAGCGAGCGCTTCGCCGGCACGAGCCCGTGCGCGCTGAGGGCCTGCTCCATGGCCTCGAGGCTGTCGGCGAGCGGCGGCACGACCACCAAGCCGCGCGCGCCGATGAGCAACTTCACCGCGTCGCCCTCGGCGACCGTCTCGCCGACGCCCGGCTGCTGGGCGACGACGCGGCCGACATCCGCCTCGCCGGCCTCGACCGGCTCGAGGCTCACGCTGAGCCCCTTGGCCTCGATCGTCGCCCGGCCAGCCGCCTCGTCGAGGCGGAGCACGTCGGGGATCGCCACCTGGACCGGGGCCGGGGTGGCGGTCGATGGCGGCGGCGCCGCGGCGCTGAGCGTCCGTCGCTCGCCCGCCGGGGCCGCGCCGATGCGGCCCAGGTTGGCGTACCACAACAGCACCAACCCGCCGACCAGAACGAGCGCCACGACCGCCAGGCCGAGGACGCTCCAGTCCAGGAGCGGCCCGCGGCCGGTGGAGGTCGTGGCGGGCGGCGGCGGGGCGGGATGCGGCGCCCGCGCGGCGGCTGCCGCCGACGGCCGGGCGCCCCCGGCGCCAGCCGCGGCCACCGGCGACGCGGCGGTGTGCTGATCGGCGTGGCGGACGAACGCGTCGAGCGCTTCGGCGAGCGCGCCGGCGTCGGCATAGCGGTCGGCCGGCTCGCGCGCCATCGCGCGGCGGACGATCTCGGCCAGCGCCGGCGGCACGGCCGGGTTGCGGTGCTCGACCGGCTCGGGCGACTCGTGCAGCACCCGCATCGCCACGCCCAGGCTGCTGTCGGCCTCGAAGGGCACGTCGCCGGTGAGCATCTCGTACAGCACCACGCCCAAGCTGTAGACATCGGACGCCGGCGTCGCCGGTTTGCCGGCCGCCTGCTCCGGCGCCAGGTAGTGCACCGTGCCCATCACCACGCCGGGCGACGTGATGCCGGCGTCGGCCACCGCGCGGGCGATGCCGAAGTCGGCGACCTTCGGCTGCCGGCCATCGCCGGCCATGATGACGTTCTGCGGCTTGAGGTCGCGGTGGACCAACCCTTGACGGTGGGCGGTGGCCACGGCGTGGGCGAGCTGGGCCGCGATGTCGACGGCGCGGCCGGGGCTCAGCGGACCCTCGTGCCGGATCACTGACTTGAGGTCGCGGCCCGGCACGTACTCCATCACCAGGTAGTGGCGCGCCCCGTCGCGACCGACGTCGTAGAGGCCGACGACGCCCGGCTGGTTGAGGGCCGCCGCGGCGCGCGCCTCGGACCGGAAGCGCTCGATGAACTCGGGATCCGACGCGTACTGCTCGCGCAGGAGCTTGACCGCCACGATGCGCGACAACAGCGCATCCTCGGCCCGCCAGACCACCGCCATACCGCCCTCGCCGATCACGTCGAGCAGGCGGTAGCGATCGTTGAGGACCAGGGCCGGGTCGCCGGCCGCCGGAGCGGGCAGTGGGGTGTCCGAGCTCACGACGGGCGATTGTAGTCCAACGCGCGTCGCGGCGCGAGGCGTGTGCGCCACCGATCGGCCAGCGCAGCACCGCGGCGGGCCGACGGTATAATCGCCGCCGTGACGCTGCCCCTTCCCTCCGCCGCGCCGACCGTGGCGCCGGCGCCCCCGCTCGCGGGTCCGATCGACGCCTGGATCGTGGGCAACCCCGCCGCCGGCCGCGGGGCGCAGCGCGACGGCGTCGCGGCCGCGGCCGCCGCGTGGTCGGCGCGGGGGTGGCGGGTGTCCGTCCACTGGACGCGGGCCGCCGGCGACGCCGAGCGCGTGGCGCGGGCGGCGGTCGCCGCGGGCGCCGGCGTCGTGGCCGCGGCCGGCGGCGACGGCACCGTGCACGAAGTCGCCAACGGGCTCGTCGGCACGCCCGCCGCCCTGGCGGTGCTGCCGGCCGGGACGGCGAACGTCCTGGCCGCCCAGCTCGGCCTCGTCGGCTGGCCCAGCCCGTGGCGGCGCGCCGACTTGGCGGCCACCGCCGCGGCGCTCGCCGGCGGCCGCGTCCGCGCGATCGACGTCGGCCTGGCCCGTCCGACCGGCGCACCGCCGCGCGCCTTCGTTCTCTGGGCGGGCGTCGGTCTCGACGCCGACGTCGTGCACCGGCTGGCCGGTCCGGCCCGCGCGCTCAAGGCGCGACACGGCCCGTTGGCGTTCGCCGCCGTCGGCTGGCGCGCCCTGCGCGCGGCGCGCGGCTGCGACGCCATCGTCCGCGGCGACGGCGCCCGGAGTCGCGTGCGCTTGTACGGCGCCGTGGTGTGCAACATCCCGCTCTACGCCGGCCTGTTCCGGCTCGCGCCCGAGGCTCGCCTCGACGACGGCCGGCTCGACCTCGCGCTGTTCGCTGGGCCGAGCCGGCACGGCGCGCTGGCGACGTGGCTCCGGGCGGGCGCCGTCACCGGTCCGCGTTCGTTCGCCCGGCGGGTGGTGCAGGGCCGTCCCGACCCGACGCGCGCGTTGGCGACCGCCGTGCGCTCGCTGCGCATCGTCGCCCGGCCCAGCGCCGCGGTGCACCTCGACGGCGAGCCGGCCGGCACGACGCCGCTCGACGTCGCGGTCGGGCCGCACGCGCTGCGCCTGGTGGTGCCCGCCGCCGCACCGCCGTGGCTCTGGGACGGCGGGCCGGCCCCGGCGAGCCCGCCGGCAGCGGACGCTTCGGCGCGCGGCCCATCTGCCGGCCGGTTCGGGGGGCGCAGCCGATGAGCCCTTGGCTGCGGCGGCTCGGCCCCGCCGATGCGCTCTGGCTGTGCCTGCCGATGGCGGTCGGATCGGCCGCGGCCCGGATCGACGACGGGCTCGTGTTCCTGCTGGCGGCCGCGGCCCTGGTGCCTCTGTCGCGGCTGTTCGGCCTGGCCTGCGCCGCGGCCGCCACGCGCGCCGGTGCGCGCGCCGGCGGCGTCGTGATGGCGACGCTCTCGTTCGGCCCCCAGCTGGTGCTCTGCACGCACGCCCTCGCTGCCGGCCGCCACGGCCTGGTGAAGTCGAGCATCACCGGCGCCCTGCTGGCGACGCTGCTGCTGGTCATGGGGCTGGCGTTCTTCGCCGGCGGCCTGCGCCACCGCCGCCAGTACTTCAACCGCGAGCAGGCGGAACTGTCGGCGACGATGATGGTGCTGTCGATCATCGCCCTGGCGGTGCCGGCGCTCTACGGCACCTTCGTGCCCAGCGTCCGCAACAGCGGCCCCGTCGAGAGCCTCAGCGAGGCCGTGGCGGCGACGATGCTCGTCGTCTACGCCCTGGCGCTGTACTTCGCGCTGTACTGGGACGCCGAGTCCTCGAGCCTGGCCCGCCCGTCCGAGTCGGCGCCGGCGTGGTCGTTGCGGCAAGCGCTCGGCCTGCTGGCGGTGGCTTTCACGGGGCTGGTGTGGATGGGACGGTTGTTCGTCGACCGCGTCGACGTCGTCGAGGCCTCCTACGGCGTCTCGGAGACCTTCATCGGCTTGGTGATCGTGCCGTTGGCGACGAACGTCGCCAGCCACCTCGAGGGCGTCGAGATGGCGTGGCGGAACCGCACCGACGCCAGCCTGGCGGTCACGCTCGGCGCGGGCATCCACATCGCGCTGTTCATGGCGCCGCTGCTGGTGTTCGTGTCGCTGCTGCTGGGCCAGCCGATGGACCTCATCTTCGCGCCGCTGGAGCTCGTGGCGCTGGCCGCCGCGTGCGGGATCGCCACCCTGGTGGCCCACGACGGGGCATCGCACTGGCTCGAGGGCGTGCTGTTGATCGCCGTGTACGCCATCCTGGCGATGGCCTTCTGGTGGGTGCCGGCGGTCGGCTGACGGGCGCGGCCGGGCGGCCCGGACGCCCGTCCGGGCCGCCGGGCGCGACCGGCGCCGTCCGTTGACCGGGCGACGATGCCTCGGCTAGAATGGCGCTCTTGCCCGAGCGGGGCCGCGGCGCGGCACCGCGTGGAGGTCGACATGGGATTGACGGACTACATCAAGATCGGGCTCATCGTCGTCTCGACGTGCCTGGTCGGCTTGGTGATGCTCCAGGCGCGCAACGGCGGGCTGGGCGACATGTTCGGCGGTGAGAACCTGTACCGCACGCGGCGAGGGGTCGAGAAGACGGTCTTCGACATGACGATCGCCTTCTCCGCCATCTTCCTGCTGCTGGCGTTCCTCTCCGTCTACTACAGTAGCTGAGCCTTGCTCCGAAACCTGCGCTGGCAGATCGCGCTCGCCGCCGCAGGCGTAGCGCTGATCGGGCTGGTGCTGCTGTTCGTCTCGAACCGCGCCTTCGAGGATCGTCCAGCGCGCGGCGGGACGGTCGTCGAGGCCGTCGTCGGCCGACCGGCCACGCTCAACCCGCTGTTGGCCACGAGCGACGTCGAGATCGACGTGGCGCGGCTGCTCTTCAGCGGCCTGACCCGCGCCGACTCCGACGGCCGCATCCGGCCCGACCTCGCGTCGGAGTGGACGATCAGCGCCGACGGGCGCGTCTACACGTTCCGGCTGCGCGACGCCGTGTGGCACGACGGCACCCAGGTCACCAGCGACGACGTCGTCCTGACCGCCCGGCTGGCGCGCGACGACGCGGTGCCGACGACGAAGAACCCGCTGGCCGCCGCGTGGCGCCAGGCCGAGGTGGCCGCGGTCGACGCCAAGACCGTGCGGATCACGCTGCCCGAGCCGTTCGCGCCCTTCCTGTCGGCGACCACGCTCGGGCTCGTCCCGGCCCACATCTTCGCACCGGTTCCCGCCGGCGAGATCGGCCGGCACGAGGCCTCCGTGCTGGCGCCCGTCGGGACCGGCGCCTGGCGGCTCGACGTCCCGGGCGGCCTCGATCAGGACCAGATCCGCTTGGTTCGCTTCGATCGTCACTGGGCGGTCACGGAGCGCCAGCCGTATCTCGACGGGCTGACGCTGCGGTTTTACGACAGCCAGGCCGCGGCGCTCGAAGCCCTGGGTCGTCGCGAGGTGCAGCTCATGGGCGGCGTCACACCCGACGCCCTGTCGCTGCTGGGCGACGAGGTTCGGCAGCTGAACGCCGTCAGCGGCGACTACACGCTGATCTACCTGAACCCGAGCAAGGTCCTGTTCAACGAGGCGCCGGTGCGGCGGGCGCTGGGCCTCGCCGTCGACCGCACCGCGATCATCCAGGGCGTGCTGCGCGGTCAAGGGGCCGTGGCGAAGAGCCCGATCCCGCCGGGATCGTGGGCCTACGACCCGGCGGTGCCGGCGCCGCTGTTCGATCCGACGACGGCCGACGCGCTGCTGACCGAGGCGGGCTGGGTCGACGCCGACGGCGACGGGACGCGCGACCGGGACGGACGACCGCTGCGGTTCGCCCTCGACGTGTACGCCGGCGACACCGAGCTCCTGGCGGTTGCCGGACGGATCCGCGACGACTGGCAGGCGATCGGCGTGGCCGTCGACGTCCGGCCGCTCGGGCAGTCCGCGATCGTCCAGTCGCTGACCGCGCGGAGCTACGAGGCGGCCCTCTACGGGGTGCACACCCTCATGGACGCCGACCCCGACCCGTATCCGCTGTGGCACAGCGCGCAGGCCGAGAGCGGCCTGAACTTCGCCGACCTCGCCGACGCCCAGATCGACCAGCTGCTCGTCGGCGTGCGACAGGTGCCCCCCGACGACGTCGACGATCGCCGCCGGCTCTATGGCGCATTCCAGGCCCGCTTCGCCGAGCTGCAGCCGGCACTCCTGCTCTACCACCCCGTCTACACGATGGCCGTCGTCGATCCCAACCTCGGCGGCGTCCAGCTGCCCGCGTTCCTGGCCGAGCCGGCCGATCGCCACTTCACGAGCCGCGACTGGTTCGTCCGCACCGAGCGCATCTTTTTCGGCCGCTGAGGCCGACCGCCGCGGGCGCTGACTTGACGTCGCCGCGCCCCGCCGGCTATCGTGCCCGACGCGCGCGCCCGCTTGGGCGGCGTGACGCTGTCGCGCGAGGAGACCGATGGTCACTCCCACCGTCCCACCGCCGTCGCCGAGCGCATCCGCTGCCGGACCGGCGGGGCGCGTCGGGTCGAGCGGGGCCGGTCGTCGCCGGGTGCTGTCGCTGGCGGTGTTGGCGCTGCTGTCGGTCTACACCGTGCGGCTGGCCCGCCAGATCGCCGTGGCCCAGCGGGCCGAGGTGGACCGCGATCGGTTGAGCGCGAACGTCGGCGCCATCGAGACCGAGGTCGCGGCGCTGCAGACCGAGACGGCGTTCGCGCAGAGCGACGCCTACGTCGAGCGCTGGGCGCGCGAGGACCAGGGCTGGGCCCGCCCGGGCGACCAGACCGTCCGCATCGTCGAGGCCACGCCGGGCGCGGCACCGGCCGCCACCCCAGCCGCGCCCGGCGTCCTCGAGCGGTTGTGGGGCTGGCTGCGCCGCTGACGACGTCCTAGTGGGTCGCCGGCGTGGGCGTCGTGCCCTCGCCGACCGTCCAGGTGAACGTGCTCCAGACGGGATCGGCGGACAGGATCGTCCACTCCGCCGACGCCAGCAGGCCGTCGTCCGCCCGGCCGACGGCCACCGACCAAGCCAGCCGCCGCGAGGCGCCGAGCGCCGGGCGGAACCGGGCCGGGATCCGCACCGCCGTCGCGCCGCCGCGCACCGGCACCTCGACCGCCTCGGCGTCGTCGGCATCGGCGTCGCGCAGCAGGACGACGTAGCCCACGCCCGGCGGCAGCGGGCCGATCGACGACCACCGCAGGATCGGGGCGTCGCCGACGACGAGGGTCTCGGGCAGCGGCGACAGCATGAGGGGTACCTCGTAGCTGGCCGGTTCGGCCAGCACGGGCTCCGGCAGCGCGGCCTGGCCGGCGTCGGATCCCGGTTGGCCGCCCGCCAGCCCGCCCGGCAGCGGCGTCGCCGTCACCACCACGGCGGTTTGGACAACGATCGGCTGACCGACCTGCAGGATCGCCTCGGCGTCGCCCAGGTCGTTGGCCGCCACGAGGTCGTCGACGGACACGTCGTAGGCCGCGGCCAGCGTCGACAGCGTGTCGGCCGCGGCGACCGTGACCGACACCGCCTCGACGACGACGACGGTCGGTTGGGCCGCCGCCATCGCCACCGCCGCCGCCAGTGACGCGGCCGGCGTGGTCGAGGTCACCGGCGCGGCCGCCAGGGCGGTCGGGGCGTCCGCGCCGTCCGCGGCGGCGGGCGGGGCGCCGCCGGCCTGGGGGATCCGGATCACCTGCCCGATGGACAGCCGGTCCAACGTGAGATCCCCGGCGTTCGCGGCCAAGATGTCCTCGACCGTCGTGTCGTGCTCGGCGGCCAAGTTCCACAGCGTGTCGCCGGACTGGATCGTGTGCTCGATCGCTGCCGGGACGACGGACGCCGTGGTGGGCGCGGCCGCCACGGTCGTCGGCGTCATCGGGACTGCTGCCGCCAGCGGCGCCGCCGTCGGCGACGGCTCGGCCGTGGACGCCTGGCGGACGATTGCCGCCGGGGCCGGTAGGCTCGCCGGCCCGGAGGACCGCCAGACCCAGATCGCGCCGAGGATCGCCACGATGCCCACGAGCGCCGCCGCGCTCTCGACGACGACACCGCGGGGCGACAGGCGCCACGGCACGCGGGCCCCACAGACCGAACAGTGGCGCTCGCCGCCGAGCAGCGACGAGCCGCAACCACTGCAACGCCGCGCCGGGCGGCGACTCCAACCGTCGATGGAACGAACTCCTGGTGCGCTGGATGGCGGCGCCGCCTAGCGGCCGTGCCGCGCGCCCTGACGAGCCGGGAAAGGCTAGCACACCTCGTCGGGCCGCCGCAAGGCCGCCCGGCGGGCCGACGCCCCGCCGTCAGCCGGCGGTGAAACGGCTGGCGGCGCGCACGAGCGCGGCCGTGACCACCGGCTGGCGGAACACGACCTCAAGTTCGTCGGACAGCCACGCCCATCGCTCGACGATCGTCTGGCGGCGCTGCCGGACCGCCTCGAGGTCCGGCACGGCCGCCGCGAGCTCGATCCGCAGCGCCTCGAGGGCGCTGATCAGCTCGGCGCGCTCCGGCTGCGGCACCGACAGCTGGCGGTTCACGAGCACCTGGAGGCCGGTGAACACCTCGTCGAGCGTTGCCTCCGCGCCCGCACCCGGCGCGGCGCCGCCGCCGGCCGACGCCGACTGCATCGACTGACCCATCATCTGCGCCAGGATCGCCCCCATGCCGGCGCCGGCTCCCAGGCCGAGGCCGGCCGCGGCGGCGTCGCCGGCGCCGCCCCCGCCGCCGGCGCCGAGCATGCGCGCCGCCTTGAACTTCATGTAGGCGTCCATGTCGCCGATCGCGCCCATGGCTGCCCGCTCGTCGATCGCCTTCTGGGTCTCCTCGGTGGCCGAGATGTTCGTGATGTAGATCTGCTTGAGGGCCACACCGGCCGACTCGAACGCCTCGCGCAGCCGCGCGGCGAGCCCGGCGGCCAGCTCGTCGTACTTGGCGGGCAGGTCGAACAGGCCGATCCGGCTCTCACCCAGGAGGTCGGACAACCGCGCCACGACGATGCCCCGCAGGTAGCCCAGGATGTCGCCGGTGGTGTAGAGGCCCTGCCCACCGACGATCTTGCCCACGAACAGCCCGGCGTCGTCGATCTCGACGGCCATGGTGCCGAACGCGCGCAAGCGGGCGACGCCGAGGTCGGGATCGCGCAGCGCGACGGGCTGCGCCGTGCCCCACTTCAAGTCGAGGAACGCCCGGTGCGAGACGAAGTACACCTCGGTCCGGAACGGGCTCTTGCCGCCGAACGGCAGGCCCATGAGCTTGGTGAGCAGCGGGATGTTTTCGGTCGACAGCGTGTACCGGCCTGCGCCGAACGTGTCCTGCGCCTGGCCGTTGTGGAAGAACACCGCCGACTGGAACTCGCGCACGACGAGCTGCGAGCCGAACCGGAACTCGCCCGAGCCCCACTCCGGGACGCGGTGGACCATCTCGTTCGCACCCGGGTTGTCCCACTCGATCAAATCCAGAATCGCCACCTTCATCCTCCGTTCAACAGGTCGTGGTCCAAGCGCGTGGCCGCATCACGGTGCGACTGGAGCGCCACGCCACGCGGCCGGTCGGCCGTCGACCTCGGCGAGCCAGAGCCATCCGCCGCCGTCGCCCACGAACAGCCGCCGCGGCCGCGCCACCCACCGCCGTCCCATCGGCCCGCGCGCGATCCCCGTCCCGTCGTCGCCCCAGGCGCTGCGAAACGTGTCGTCGGCCAGCTCGATGACCTCGGGCGGCGGCCACTGGGGCACGGTTGCGGCGGCCGCCTCGAACGCCAGCCGGCCACCTCCGGAATCCTCCCACAGCACCAGCCCGTCGTCCAACGCCGCCGCGACGTCGCCGCGGGTGAACCGGACCACCTCGCGGATCCGCGACGGCCGGCCCTCCACCGTCAGCGCGTCGCCCGGCAGCCGATGCCCGAGGCCCTCGTCGCTGGGCGGCGGCGACCAGCGCGCGGCGGCGAGGGCCGCCCGCCGCGCGTCGACCTGGGCCGCGGCGTCCCCGAGGCCGTCCGCGAGGGCCGCCACCATGTCCGGCCCGTCACCACCGTCGGCGCGCAGCGCCACGTCCCGCAGCGACGCGGCGATGCGGCGATCCATGTCCGCCAGCCACGCCGCCGCCCCGGCCGGCAGCAGGGCGGCGTCCAGCCACGCCCCCAGCGGCTGCGGCGTCGACAGGCGGTCCACCAGCCGGCCGAGCCGGCCGTGCATCACCTCGAGCTGCGCCACCTCGCCCAGCCGGCCGGCGTCGGCCGCCTCCGACTGCGCCCGGCCGATGCGGTCACGGGCGGCGCGCGCGGCGGCGACGAGCGCGGCGCGCGCCGCCCGCTCGGCGGCGGCGCGGCCCGCCTTGGCCGCGTAGGCCTCCGCCGTCGACGGCGTCGCCTCCGTGCGCGCGTCGGGGGGCGGCAGCGCGGCGCGCTCGGCCGGCGCGTCCGGCCACGGCGTCACCGCGCAGCTCCGGTCGCGGGGTCGTCGCTGGGCGCGAACTCGACCGCATCGGCAACGGCGGCGTCGGTCGGCGGCAGGGCCGAGGCGGCGTCCGGCGGCGTGACGCCGCGGACCGTGGCGACCCCCTCGCCGATCGACTGGAAGATCTCGGTGCCACAGTACGGGCACTGCAGCACGCCGCGCCCGGCGATCTCGATCGTCCCACCGCAGTTCGGGCACGGCTGGACGCCGGCGGCGGCCTCGCGGGCGTAGAGCATGCCCTCTTGCCAGTTCACGTAGCCCGAGAACAAGCCGCGACCGACGGCGTCGAGCAGGATCGCCCGCACCTCGTCGCGCGGCGCCTCGAGCGTCGTGATCGCCTCGCCGATCGACACCTTGCCCTTCGTCAGGACCAGGTTGAGCAGGGTGCGCGTCTTGGCCTGGCGCGCCGCGGTGGCGGCGTCGAGCCGGCCGCGCGCCAGCAGCAGCGCCGAGATGGCCGCCAACGGCGCGACGACCAGCACGGCCACCAGCCAGCCGAGGGCGAAGCCGCCGCTGCTGATCGAGCCGTCGTCGCGGGCGCCGTACAGCCAGCCCAGCTGCGCGATGAACAAGGCGATCGCCACGACGCCGACGACGATGCCGACGACCCGGGTATTGCGCATCATCCGAAGCCTCCTCCTCCGCCTCCGCCACCACCGCCACCGCCGCTGAAGCCGCCACCCGACCAGCTGCTGCCACCCGACCAGCCCGACGAGCCGGACGGTGCCGGACGGCTGCCGAGGACGACGGCGGCGCTCGAGAGCATCGACGACAAGCTGCCCGACAGCGCCGAGAGCCCGCCGCCGAGCCGATCGCTGGTGCCCTGGAGGTCGGGCAGGCCGCCGCTCGAAGGGCCGCCCCCACCGCCGGCGCCGCCGACCGAACCGCCGTCGACCGGCCGCGGCCCCCCGCCCCAGTCGATCCACGGTCGCCCGCGCGGGCCATGGTCGCTTGGAACGTACCACGGCGGGACGTCGGCGTCGACCCGGGCGAAGGCGTCGATCCAACGGCGGTCGAGCCCGAAGGCGATCGCGTACGGCAGGTAGCGGTCGAACAGCGCGCCGGCCTGCTGCAGGTCGCGCTGCGACTCGACGTCCTCGAGCCAATGGCGGAACGCGCGCCACCGGGCGGCCGCCTCGACCCCGGCCGGCGTCTTGCGCGGCATCGCCCCGGCCGTCGCCAGGGCGGCGACGCTGACCACGGCCAGCGCGCCGGGCAGGCACACCGCCAGCGGCACGAGCGGCGTGAAGCCGACCGCGGCCACGCCGAGCACGACGCTCAACACCAAGCCGCCCGCGCCGAGCAGCCGGTACTGGGTGCGGATCGCGTCGGGGCGCGCCACAAACAGGCCGGCGGTCACGACGTCCTGGTAGAGCGCCTTGTACAGGCCCGGCAGCGCCGTGTAGAACGCGTTCTTCAGGTCGGACAGCTTGCGCTCGGTCCGGCCGCCGAAGACGGCGTCGAGCAGCGCCTGCTCGAACGCGGAGCACGTCGGCGCGCCGGCCGGCGGCGCGAGGCGCTCGAGCACGATGTCTTGCCGGACACCGATGCCCAGGAAGCCGCCCTCGGCCACCTCGACCATCCGCAGCTCGCCGCGGCGCGCTAAGTCGACGAGCGTCGCCAGGACCTCGCGCAGTTGCGCCTGCTCGTCGAGCAGTGTTCCGGCCAGGCCGGGCGCGAGTTCGCCGGGCGGCTCGGCGAGGTAGTCGACGCCGAGGTCGAAGTCGGGGTCGCGCCCGCGCACGACCCACATCCAGTACACGCCGAACAATCCGCTGGCCAACGCGACGAGGCTCAGCAGCGCGATGACCAGGTTGAACAGCGCCAGCCAGCCCTCGCTCCGGGCGCCGTCGTCGCCGGCCTCGATCGTCGCCTGCTCGCCGGCCCGCTCGGCGTCGAGGTCGGCCTGGAACGCCGACGGCGTCGCTTCGACGTAGCCGTGCGGCCACTGGCCGCGCACCTCCACCGACGCGCCGGTCGCCACGTCGTCGACGCGCAGGCGCAGGATGTGGTCGGAGACGCGCTCGGCCGGCAGCGGCCGCCAGTCGGCGCCCTCGCGCGGTCGGATGTAGCCGCTGCCCTGCGTCCAGCCCGGCACGGCGTCCGGCAGCGTGACGGTGACGACGGCGTTGTCGATCGCCGGTCGGTCGGGGCGGATGACCGTCCACCACACCTGGTCGCCGTCGTCGTAGGCGCGCAGCGCACCGCGGACGGTGTACTGGACGATGAAGCGCTGGCTGCGCGGCGCCTCGACCGCGTCGAACCACCACTGCACCCGGACGAGGTCGCCGCCGCGCTCGGTCACGGCGAACGTGCCGGGCTCGCCGTCACCCTCGCGGTACGGCTCGCCCGGCGCATCGACGCGCGCGCCCTCGATGCCGTCGGCGCCGCGGGTCGACAGGTCGACGTAACCGGTCGTGAACGTGCCCTCGTCGAACGAGACCGTGAGGTCCTCGACGACGTGCAGCGCGCCGTCGGGCTGGACGGCCACCTCGACGGCGTAGGTCTGGTAGTGGGCTCTCTTGGCCTGCGCCGACACTGTCGCCGGCGCCGCGCCGCGCGAGACGCTCGCCAGCAGCGGCGCCAGCGCGCCGACGGCCGCGGCGGCCGCCAGCGTCGCGCGACGCCGGCCGGTTCGTGGACTCGGATCGTACATCGGCCCTCCTCTACGCATCGCCCGCGGCGCGGTTGCGGCGCGCCGCTACCACCAGGATGTCGGCCGGCCGTCGCCGCGATCGATCGCCTCGGTTGACGAGCCAGGCGATCGTCGTCGCGATCGACGTCGGCAGCAGACGGTAGACGCCCGGCAAGTGGACGAGATAGCGCGGCTCGACAGCGTAGCCAAGGCCCGCCAGCGCGTCGAGCAGCGCGTCCGGCGGCAGCGGGCGCTCGTCGTCGGTGCCGGGCGAGTGCAGCCCAGCGCCGGCGCGCAGGCGGCGCAGCCCGCGGGCGACGAGCCGCGCCGCGGCGCGCACGGCCCGATACGGTCGCGACAGCTCGGCGTTCGGCTCGGCCAGCAGCAGCCAGCCGCCGTCCGCCAGCACGCGGTCGGCCTCGGCCAGCGCCGTGGCCACGTGCGGCAGGTGGTGCAGCACCCCCTGGCAGACGATGCCGTCGACGGCATCGCCCGCCAGCGGCAGGCGCTCGGCGTCGGCGATGACGGGCCAGATCCGGTCCCCCGCGCCATCGGCGCGCCGCCGCAGCTGCGCCAGCATGCCGCGCGACAGATCGAGGGCGATCACGGCCGGACCGGCCGCCGCCACCGGCAGCGTTGTTCGGCCGGTGCCGCAGCCGAGGTCGAGGACGACGCGGGCGCCGGCCCGGGCCAGACGATTCGCCCAGGGACGCGCCGTCCAGAGCCGCTGGTAGGGCGCGAACTCGCGGCCGATGAGCCGGTCGTAGCGGGCGGCTTCGCGGTCGTGGTGGGCGGCGTCGCGCCGCTTCCAGTCGGCGCCGTCGACGGACGGGCTCATGGCGCGCCCGCGCCCGGCTCGAGCTTGGTCCAGAACTGCAGCAGCACGCTGCCGTAGCGCCGCTCGTCGGTGCGCACGAAGTGCCGCAGCGCCAGCGGCGCCGCCTCGCGTGGGTGGATCTGGACGATGATCTGCCCGCCGTCAGCCAACCAGGCGGGGTGTTCATCCAGCGCCTCGACGACCCGTCGCCAGAGGCCTTTGTACTGCGGCGGGGCCACGAACACGAGGTCGTAGGGGTGATCCGGCGCCCCCGCCAGCACGTCGAACGCATCGCGACGCGCGACGCGGGCGCGGTCGGCGAGGCCGGTGGCGGCCAGGTTGGACCGCGCCGTGCGCACCGCGGCCAGCTCGCGGTCGACGAAGTCGCACCACGCGGCGCCGCGGCTGAGCGCCTCGATCCCGACCCCGCCCGTGCCGGCGAAGAGGTCGAGCACCCGCGCGCCGGCCAGCGACGGCCCCAGGATGCTGAACAGCGCCTCCTTGGCCCGATCGGTGATCGGGCGCGTGGCGTCGCCCGGCACCATCGCCAGCCGCCGTCCCTTGGCGCTGCCCGCGATGACGCGCATGGCTCAGGCGTCGCCCGTCCGGCGTTGGGCGACGAGCGTCACCCAGCCGCCGCCCAGGGCCCGGTCGAGCACCGCGAACAGGGGCTGCATCGCCAGCCGCACCGGTCGTGCGTGCAGCACGGCATGCACAGCGCGGGCCACCGGCGGCGGCGCGGCGACCTTGCACGCCTGGGCGGCGGCCATGGCGGTGAGCAGGTAGCCCTCGCTGAGGTACCGCCAACCCGCCGGCCGGAAGCCGGCGCGCTCGACGACGCGCTGCAGCGTGGCGCGCTCGAACACGACCAGATGGCGGGGGGTGTCCCAACCAGGCCAGCGCGTTCGCCACAGCCGCGCCTCCCAGCCGTCCAGCACCGGCGTCGTGACGACGAGCCACCCCCCTGGCCGCACCGCCGCGGCGACGTGCGCCAGGTCGTCGCCGGGCCGGTCGAGGTGCTCGACGACATCCCACAGCGTCGCGACGTCGAACGCGGCGTGGGGCAGCCGCGCCGCGGCGACCGCCGTCGGCCACACCGGGAGCCCGTGGGCCTGCGCCGCGGCGGCGGCCCAGGGGGCTGGCTCAACCCCGGCCACGACGAGGCCGGCGCCGCGGGCGGCGCACAGGAAGTCGCCGGCCGCGCAGCCGACGTCGAGCACGCGACCGCCTCGCCCCGCCAAGCGTCGGACGAGGCGCACCCGCCGTCGCAGGTCGTAGGCCCGGAACCAGGCGTGCAGCCACGCCGGGCCGCGGCCGCGGCGCACGTAGTCGGGCGGGTAGTGGGCGGCCAGCGCCGCGGGCGCCGGGCGGTCGCGGAGGTAGGTCAGGCCGCACGCCGCGCAGCGCGCGTAGCGGTACGTGCCCGGCACGTCGAACCAACGGTCGTGCGCCGCGTGCAGCGGTTCGTGGGCGTCGCTGCCGCAGTCGGGACAGGCGACGGTCACGGCCGCGGGGCCGGCCTCCGCCGGCGGTCGACTCGACATGGCGGCAGATGATACACGCCGAGCGGGCCGCGCTCGTCGCGCGGCGAACGGAAGGGGCCCCGCGCGGCTGCGCGGGGCCCCTGGTGTCCGATGTCGATCTGGTGCGCGGTCTACGCCACGCGACCCGTCGGAGGATTAGAGGTCGGCCTTGATGCCGTTGTAGGTGGCCGCGTCGGCCGCGCTGGTCTCCG
>CAZYVI010000007.1:0-127084 GCA_964651245.1 uncultured Anaerolineales bacterium
CGCTGGACGCGGGCAGCCGCTTCGCGATCCGCGAGGGCGGCCGCACCGTCGGCGCCGGCGTCATCACCAAGATCATCGCCTAACACGGGCGGAGGACAACGATGGCTCGTCAGCGCATTCGGATCCGGCTCAAGGCCTTCGACCACCGCGTGATCGACCAGAGCGCCCGCAAGATCGTCGAAGAGGCCGAGCGCACCGGCGCGCAATGCGTCGGCCCGGTGCCGTTGCCGACGCGCATCGAGAAGTACACCGTCATGCGGTCCACGTTCATCGACAAGGACTCGCGCGATCAATTCGAGATCCGGACGCACAAGCGTCTGATCGACATCATCGAGCCGAGCGCCAAGACGCTCGACTCCCTCACCCGCCTGAACCTGCCGGCGGGTGTCGACATCGAGATCAAGTCCAGCTAGGGTGCGGCGGGTCCGCTCGGCGCCCAACGGGCGACGCGGCGGTTCTGGCGACCACACGGACCAAGGATCGAGGGCAATGAAGGGTCTACTGGGGTACAAGCGCGGCATGGCGCGCATCTTCAACGACAAGGGCCTGGCGGTGCCGGTGACGGTCATCGAGGCCGGCCCGTGCGTCGTCACCCAGCTCAAGACGACGGAGCGCGACGGCTACGAGGCGGTGCAGATCGGCTTCGGGGCGGTCAAGGAGTCGCGCTTGACGCGCGCCGAGCGCGGCCACCTGGCCGCCAGCGGCGCCGGCGCGCTGCGGCACGTCAAGGAGTTCCGGCTCGCCGGCAGCGCCGACGTGCAGCTGGGCGACCGGCTCGACGTCTCGCTGTTCACGCCGGGCGACCGCGTGCAGGTCACGGCGACGAGCCGCGGGCTGGGCACGGCCGGCACGATCAAGCGACACCACTTCAACCGCCAGCGCAAGACGCACGGGCAGAGCGACCGTGAGCGCCGGCCGGGCTCGGTCGGCGCCGGCACGACGCCGGGCAAGACGATCAAGGGCCTGCGCATGGCCGGCCGGATGGGCGGCGAGCGGGTGACGGTGCGCAACCTCGAGGTGGTCGTGGCCGATCCGTCGCGCAACCTGTTGGCGCTGCGCGGCGCGGTGCCGGGGTTCGACGGGGCGCTCGTCGTGATCCGCGGCATCGAGCGCGATGGAAACGGAGGCTGGTGATGCAGGCACCGCTCTATGACGGCAGCGGCGACGCGATCGGGCACCGCGAGCTCCCCGAGTACGTGTTCGGCATCGAGCCGAACCGGGCGGTGATGCACCAGGCGCTCGTGCGGCAGATGGCCAACGCCCGCCAGGGAACGCACTCGACGCTGCATCGCGGCGAGGTGAACCGCACCCGCAAGAAGCTGTACCGGCAGAAGGGCACCGGCGGCGCCCGCCACGGCGACCGCAAGTCGCCCGTGTTCGTCGGCGGCGGCAAGGTGCACACGCCCAAGCCGCGCGACTACTCGGTGCGGATGCCGCGCCAGATGCGGCGGCTCGCCCTGCGCTCGGCGTTGTCGGCCAAGGCGCAGGCCGACGCGATCACGCTGGTGGACGCGTTCCGCATCGACGCGCCGAAGACGAAGGACATGGCCCGGCTGCTCGACAAGCTCACCGGCGGCGCCAGCACGCTCGTCGTGCTGGCCGGCCGCGACGAGACCGTGGAGCGCTCGGTGCGCAACCTGGGGCACGTGAAGTACCTGCACGCCGGGTACCTCAACATCCGGGACCTGCTCGGGTTCGATCGGCTGGTGCTGCCGCTCGCCGCGCTCGACGCGGTGGTGGCGCACCTCGACGACACCCGGGTCACGGCCGGCGGGGAGGGCGACGATGCATCGCTATGACGTCTTGTTGCGCCCGATCAGCTCGGAGAAGGCGGACGTGCTGGCGGCCAAGCACAACCAGTACGTGTTCGAGGTCGCCAAGGCAGCCAACAAGCGCCAGATCAAGGATGCGGTCGAGGGCATCTTCAAGGTGACCGTCGAGGACGTCCGGACGATGGTGATCCCGGGTCAGGTCAAGCGATGGGGTCGCCACTTGTCGCGATCGTCGGCGTGGAAAAAGGCCGTCGTGACGCTCGCCGCTGGCGACGTCATCGACGCGGCCGGCTAGCGCAGGGGAACAGACGATGCCGATCAAAGTCTACAAGCCGACGTCCGCCGGCCGGCGCGGAATGCTCGGCTACAGCTTCGACGAGATCACCCGCTCGACGCCGGAGCGCTCGCTGCTCGAGCCGCTCCACAAGAGCGGCGGGCGGTCGAAGGGGCGCGTCACGGTGCGCCACCGCGGTGGTGGGCACAAGCGGCGCTACCGGGTGATCGACTTCAAGCGCGACAAGTTCGGGGTGCCGGGCGCCGTGGCGTCCATCGAGTACGACCCGAACCGCACCGCCCGAATCGCCCTGATCCACTACGTCGACGGCGACAAGCGCTACATCGTGGCGCCGGTCGGTCTGCGGGTGGGCGACCCGGTCATGAGCGGTCCGGCGGCCGAGATCCGCACCGGGAACGCGCTGCCGCTGCGCAACATCCCGTTGGGGACGACGATCCACAACGTCGAGCTCTACCGCGGCAAGGGCGCGCAGCTCGTCCGGTCGGCCGGGGTGTCGGCGCAGCTCCTGGCCAAGGACGGCGACTACGCCCAGTTGCGTATGCCCTCGGGCGAGGTCCGCAAGATCCGGATGGAGTGCCTGGCCACGATCGGCCAGGTCGGCAACGTGGAGCACGGCAACATCAAGCTCGGCAAGGCGGGCCGCAAGCGGTGGCTGGGCCGCCGCCCGACGGTGCGCGGCTCGGTGATGGATCCGTCGAGCCACCCGCACGGCGGCGGCGAGGGCAAGGCGCCGATCGGTCTCAAGGGGCCCAAGACCCCGTGGGGCAAGCCGGCGCTCGGCTACCGAACCCGCAGCAACAAGACGACCGATCCGTTGATCGTGCGGCGCCGCCGCAAGAAGGGCCGCTAGCGGCCGGCGCGCGAGCGCCCGGGAGGCATGAGACATGGCACGTTCGCTGAAGAAGGGACCGTTCTGCGAGCCGAAGCTGCTGTCGCGCATCGACGCGCTCAACGCGACGAACGACAAGCGGGTCATCCGGACCTGGTCGCGCGCCAGCATGATCTTCCCGCAGATGGTCGGTCACACGATCGCGGTGCACAACGGGCGGCTCCACGTGCCGGTCTACGTCACCGAGAACATGGTCGGGCACAAGCTCGGCGAGTTCGCGCCGACCCGCACGTTCAAGGGTCACAGCTTCAAGGAAAAGGCCGCCAAGGTTCGGCGGTAGCGGGAGGATCCGATGAGCCTAGCCATTCGAGCCAGCGTCAGCCGGCTGCCCGTCTCGCCCCGCAAGGCGCGGCTGGTCGTCGACCTGGTGCGCGGGATGCCGGTGGAGCTCGCGCTGGCGCAGCTGCAGTACGTGCCGAACAAGTCGTCGGAGTACGTGGCCAAGCTGATCCAGAGCGCCGCCGCCAACGCCGAGGAGAACTTCGGCCTGCTGCGCGACGAGCTGTTCGTGGCCGAGATCTATGCGAACGAGGGACCGCGCCGGCGCGCCGGCCGGTTCGGCGGCCGCGGTCGGTTCAAGCCCCTCATCCATCGCACGTGTCACGTGGCCGTCGCGCTCAAGGAGCGCAACCCGATCGACCTGTCGACGCCGCCGACGGCGGCGGCGGCCGGGTAGGAGGAGCATTCCATGGGCCGCAAAGTCCACCCGTACGGGTTTCGGCTCGGGGTCATCAAGCCGTGGCGCGCCCGCTGGTTCGCCGAGGGGCGCGCCTACGGCGAGCTGCTCCAGGAGGACCTCAAGGTGCGCGACCTCGTCGAGCGCACGGTCGGCCATGCCGGCATCGGCGATCTGACGATCGAGCGCTTCCCGCGCCAGCTCAACGTGACCGTCCATACCGCGAAGCCGGGCATCATCATCGGCCGCAAGGGGGCCAGCGTCGAGCTGCTGCGCAAGACGCTCTCGGACCGCACCGGCAAGGCGGTGAAGGTCGACGTCCTCGAGATCGCATCCCCCGAGACGAGCGCCGCGATCGTGGCCCAGTCGATGGCGCAGCAGCTCGAGCGGCGCATCAGCCACAAGCGGGCGATGAAGCAGACGGCGTTCCGCGCCATGCGCGCGGGGGCGCAGGGGATCAAGATCGTGTGCAGCGGCCGCTTGGGCGGCTCCGAGATGTCGCGCACGGACAAGGTCATCATGGGCCGCGTGCCACGCCAGACGCTGCGGGCCGACATCGACTTCAACATCGCCGAGGCCCTGACCACGTACGGGCGCATCGGGGTCAAGGTGTGGGTGTACCGCGGCGAGGTCCTGCCGGGCGAGGAGCCGCTCATGGCCTCTGAGGCCGACTTCAAGAGCTAGGAGGTCCCGGCCATGTTGATGCCCAAGCGGACCAAGTTCCGCAAGCAGTTTCGCGGGCGCATGAAGGGCGCCGCCTCCCGGGGCAACTCGGTGCAGTTCGGCGACTTCGGCCTGCAGTCGTTGTCGCCGTCCTGGGTCACCAGCCGGCAAATCGAGGCTGCCCGCCGCGCGATCGTGCGCTATGTGCGCCGCGGCGGGAAGATCATCATCCGGGTGTTCCCCGACAAGCCGGTGACGGCCAAGGCGGCGGAGACCCGGATGGGGTCCGGCAAGGGCGCGGTCGACCACTGGGTGGCGGTCGTGCGCCCGGGCAGCGTCCTGTTCGAGATCAGCGGGGTCACCGAGGAGCAGGCCCGCGAGGCGTTCCGCCTGGCCGGGCACAAGCTGCCGGTGCAGACGCAGTTCGTGATAAAGACCCAATTCCAGTTGGGCGGAGGTGAGGGCTGATGCACGCCGCCGAGATGCGCCCGCTGTCCGACGCTGAGTTGGACGATCACATCGAGAAGGCGCGCGAGGAGTTGTTCAACTTGCGGTTCCAGAAGGCGGTGGGACAGCTCACCGACACCAACCGGCCGCGGTTCGTCCGCCGCACGCTGGCACGGCTGTTGACGATTCGCCGTGAGCGCGAGCTCTGGCCGGCCGTCGACTCCGACGCCGCGAACCAGGCCTAGGGGGATCCAAGACCATGCCGAAGCGCAGACTCACGGGCACCGTGATCAGCAACAAGATGCAGAAGACCGCGGTCGTGCGGGTGGAACGGCGCAAGCAGCACCCGCTCTACCGCAAGGTCATCCGCCACCACACGCACTTCCACGCCCACGACGAGGGCGACGAGGCCCGCATCGGGGACCGCGTCGTCATCGAGGAGCACACGCCCCTGTCGCGGCTGAAGCGCTGGATCATCGTCGAGTGGCTCGAGCGAGGTGACGCATGATCCAGATGCAGACCCGGCTCCGATCGGCCGACAACACCGGCGCCAAAGAGCTGATGTGCATCAAGGTGCTCGGCGGTTCGAAGCGCCGGTACGCCGGGGTCGGCGACATCATCGTCTGCAGCGTGAAGCAGGCGGCGCCGCACGGTGCGGTGAAGAAGGGCGACGTCGTGCGCTGCGTGGTCGTGCGCACGGCCAAGGAGTACGGCCGCCCGGATGGCAGCTACATCCGGTTCGACGAGAACGCCGCGGTGATCATCGACAAGGATGGCAACCCGCGCGGCACCCGCATTTTCGGGCCCGTGGCGCGTGAGCTGCGCGATCGACGCTACATGCGCATCGTCAGCCTCTCGCCCGAGGTTCTGTAGGAGTCCGCCGATGAAGCGCGTACGTAAGGGCGACGTGGTCGAGGTGATCGCCGGCGACGACAGCGGCGCCCGGGGTGAGGTGCTGAGCGTGATGCCGGACAAGGACCGGGCGGTGGTGCGCGGCGTGAACATCGTCAAGAAGCACCAGCGCCGGACGGGCCGCGTGCGCACCCAGACGGGGATCATCGAGTTCGAGGCACCCGTTCATCTGTCGAACGTGATGCCCGTGTGCAAGGAATGCGACAAGCCGGTCCGCGTCGGCTACGCCGTGGGCAGTGAGGGGCGCAAGTCGCGACAGTGCCGCGCCTGCGGCGCCATCCTCGACTAGCGGCTCCGCGGGAGGACAACGTGTTCAAACCATTGCGCGAGAGATACCACGACGAGATCGTCGGTACGTTGACCGAAGAGTTCAAGTACCGCTCGTCGATGCAGGTGCCGCGGCTCGAGAAGATCGTGCTCAACGTGGGCCTCGGCGAGGCGCTGACGAACGCCAAGGCGATCGACTTCGCGACGGCCGACCTGCAGCTTGTCACCGGCCAGAAGCCGGTCGTGACGCGGGCTCGCAAGAGCATCGCCACGTTCAAACTGCGCGAGGGCAACCCGATCGGGGTTATGGTCACGCTGCGCGGCCAGCGCATGTGGGATTTCCTGACCCGCCTGATCTACATCGCGCTGCCGCGCACGCGCGACTTCCGGGGCGTCAGCCCCAACGGGTTCGATGGTCGCGGCAACTACACATTGGGCTTGAAGGAGCAGTTGATCTTCCCGGAGATCGACTACGACAAGATCGACAAGGTTCGTGGTCTCGAGGTGACGATCGTGACCTCGGCAACGAACGACGAGGAAGCGCGCCGCCTGTTCACGCTCCTGGGCATGCCCTTCTGGAGCCGATAGGCCTGACCGGCTAGGAGTTGGACGATGGCCAAGACCTGTATGACCTACCGCGAGCAGCGCCGGAAGTTTCCGGTGCGCGTCCGCAACCGCTGCGATCGCTGCGGCCGGCCGCGCGGTTACATGCGCAAGTTCCGCCTGTGCCGGATCTGTTTTCGGCAGCTGGCGCTCGAGGGCAAGATCCCAGGGGTTGTCAAGTCCAGCTGGTAGGCCCTGCCACGACCGGCGGACCCTTTCGCCAGCCCGGAACCGGGGATCGGAGCCGGCGGCGACGTTTCGCGACGGAGCGAACCACACATGAGCATGTCAGATCCCATCGCCGACCTGTTGACGCGCGTGCGCAACGCCAACGAGCGCCGGCACAAGTACGTCCAGATGCCCTCGTCGAAGATCAAGGTCGAGATCGCCCGGATCTTGCGCGACGAGGGCTACATCAACGCCTTCGACGTCGCGGACGTCGAGGGCCGCCCGACGCTGCGGCTCGAACTCCGCTACAGCCACGGCCGCGAGCCGGTGATCACCCAGCTCGAGCGCGTCAGCAAGCCCGGTCGCCGGGTGTACGCGCGGCGCCGCGAGATCCCGCGCGTGCTGCAGGGCATGGGCATCGCCATCCTCACCACGCCGCGCGGCGTCATGACGGGCAAGCAGGCTCGCCACGAGAACGTCGGTGGCGAAGTCCTGTGCTACGTCTGGTAGGAGGCACGCAATGTCCCGCATCGGCAAGCAGCCCATTCCGGTTCCGGCCGGCGTCGACGTCCGCGTCGACGGTGCGGCGGTCACCGTCAAGGGTCCCAAGGGCCAGCTGGCCCGGACGTTCAGTCCGGACATGGCGATCGAGCGCGTCGACGGCCAGCTGCAGGTGACGCGCCCGTCCGACGAGCAGCACCATCGTGCGCTGCACGGCCTGACGCGCGCCCTCCTGGCCAACATGGTCACCGGGGTGACCGAGGGCTTCCAGCGCACGCTCGAGCTGGTGGGCACCGGCTACCGCGCCGAGCAGGAGGGCGCCGCCGTCGTCCTGTCGCTCGGCTTCTCGCACCCGATCCGGGTTCAGGTGCCGCCCGGCCTGGCCTGTGCCATCGAGGACCGCGGCAAGCGGCTCATCGTCAGCGGCTGCGACAAGGAGCAGGTCGGCCAGTTCGCGGTCGACATCCGCCGGATGCGCCCGCCGGAGCCCTACAAGGGCAAGGGCGTGCGCTACCTCGGCGAGTACGTCCGCTTGAAGCAGGGCAAGACCGGCAAGGGCAAGGGGAAGAAGTAATGGCATCGGTATCGTACCAGCGGCGGATTTCCCGGCTGCGGCGCCACAACCGCGTGCGGCGGCACCTGTCGGGCACGGCGGCGCGCCCGCGGATGGCGGTGTTCCGGAGCCTCAAGCACATCTACGCCCAGATCATCGACGACACGACCGGCCACACCGTGGCCAGCGCGTCGTCGCGCGAGCCGGCGCTGGCCGGCGACCTGAGCGGCCGGCCCAAGAAGGACCAGGCCAAGGTGGTGGGCCGGGTCGCGGCCGAGCGCGCCAAGGCGCTCGGCATCGATGCGGTCGTCTTCGATCGTGGCGGCTACCGCTACCACGGGCGCATCCAGGCGCTGGCCGATGCCGCCCGTGAAGCCGGCCTGAAGTTCTAGGAGGACAGCATGGATCAACCACAAGGGGACTTCGGGTCCGGCGGCGGCGGCGGCGGCGGCGGTCGGCGGCGCGGCGGCGGCGGACCGGGCGGCCGGCCGGGCGGCGGGCCGGGCGGCCGGCCGGGCGGCGGCGACCGCGGCGATCGGCGCCGGCGCGATCGCGAGGAGCCCGAGTTCGACGAGCGCATCGTGGCCATCGACCGGACGGCGAAGACGCTCAAGGGTGGGCGCAACTTCGGCTTCCGCGTCGTCATGGTCGTCGGTGACAACAAGGGCAAGGTCGGCGTCGCCGTCGGCAAGGCGAACGAGGTGCCCGACGCGATTCGCAAGGGCATCGAGCGCGCCAAGAAGTCGATGATCACGGTGCCGATCATCGGCCACACGATCCCGCACCAGGTGACGCATCGCAAGACGGCCTCGAAGATGATGCTGCGGCCGGCGACGCCCGGCACCGGCGTCATCGCCGGCCGCGGTGCGCGCGACGTGCTCGAGGCGGCCGGCATCCGCGACATCCTGACCAAGGGCCACGGCAGCAACAACGTCCTGAACGTGACGCTGGCCACCTTCGAGGCGCTCCAGCACCTCAAGGATCCGGTGGACGAGGCCCGCCGGCGCGGCCGGCCGGTGGCCGAGGTCATGCCGTTCTGGAGTGGTCGCGATGTCGAGTGAGCTGTTGAAGGTGACCTACGTGAAGAGCGCCATCGGCTACAGCCAGCGCCAGAAGGACACGGTGCGGTCGCTCGGGCTGCGCCGGTTGGGCGAGAGCGCGCTCGTGCCGGACAACGCCGCGATCCGCGGCATGGTGGCCGCCGTGGCGCACTTGGTGCGGGCCGAGCCCGTGGCCGAGGCCGACGTCGTCACGGCCGACCGCTAATCCGGTCGGCCCGGGAAACGAACAGGACGGGACGATGCAACTACACGATCTCGGCTCGCCCCCCGGGGCGCGCAAGCGCCGCAAGCGGGTTGCGCGCGGCGACAGCGGGCGGGGCGGCACGTACGCCGGCCGCGGCCGCAAGGGCCAGGGCGCGCGCACCGGAGGCACGAAGGAGCCGTTCTTCGAGGGCGGCCAGCTGCCGTTCGTGCGGCGGCTGCCGTTCGTGCGCGGCTTCACGAACATCTTCCGCGTCGAGTACACCCCGGTCAGCGTCGGGCGGCTCGAGGCCGCGTTCGACGGTGGGGCGGTGGTCACGCCGTTGGCGCTCGTCGAGGCGGGCCTGCTCAAGAACACGGCCGAGCCGTACAAGGTGCTCGCCGGCGGCAAGCTCGCCAAGCCGTTGACGGTCCACGCGCCGCGCTTCAGCGCCGCCGCGCGCGGCCTCATCGAGGCTGCCGGCGGCGCGTGCGAGGCCACGGCGGACGACTACACGCGGCCGGGTATGCGCCGCGCCCACAAGCGCTGGAACTAGCCGCGGCCCGACCGGGCACGCGCGCCGTCGGAGAGGAACGCCTGACATGCTGGACTCGCTTCGCCAATCGTTGCGGCTGCCGGACCTGCGCCGGCGCATCCTGTACACGATCGGCATCCTGGCGGTCTATCGCTTCGCCGCGCACGTGCCGGTGCCCGGCGTGGACAAGGCGGCGCTCGCCAGTCTGTTCAGCGCCGATGCTGGCGCGGTCGGTCGGGCCCTCGACTTCCTCGACCTGTTGTCGGGCGGTGCGCTCGAGAACTTCTCGGTGATGGTGCTGGGGGTCTACCCCTACATCACCGCGTCGATCATCATGCAGCTCCTCACCCCGCTCATCCCGTCGTTGGAGGAGCTGTCGAAGGAGGGCGAGGCCGGTCGCAACAAGATCACGATGTGGACGTACTGGCTGGCGATCCCGCTGGCCATGGTGCAGGCGGTGGCGCAGATCGCGCTCGTGAACGGCACCGCGGCCACCGGCGCGACCACGGGGCAGATCATCGCGTTCGGCGCCGGCCGGCCGCTCGACACCCTCACCGTCCTCGTCGTGCTGACGGCCGGCACCTTCTTCGGCCTCTGGCTTGGCGAGCGAATCACCGAGAAGGGGATCGGCAACGGGGTCTCGATGCTGATCTTCGCCGGTATCGTCAGCGGCATGCCCACAACGATGTTCCAGGTCTTCAACACGTCGCTGTTGGCGTTCGTGGCCGTCGTGCTGCTGACGATCGCCACGGTGTTCCTGATCGTGTTCGTCCAGGAGGGGCATCGGCGCATCGCCGTCCAGTACGGCCGGCAGATGCGTGGGCAGCGGGTGTACGGGGGCCAGACCACCTACATCCCGCTGCGCGTGAACTCCACGGGCATGATCCCGTTGATCTTCGCCAACTCGCTGCTCATCTTCCCGGCCGTGATCGGCGGCGTGCTGGCGCGATCCGCCAACAGCCGGACGAGCACGATCGGGAGTTGGCTGAGCATCAACTTCGATCCGAACGCCGGGCTCTACTTCCTGGTGTACTTCATCCTCGTGATCGTGTTCACGTTCTTCTATACCGACGTCGTGTTCCGGCAGCAGAACCTCCACGAGACGCTGCAGCGCAACGGCGGGTTCGTCCCCGGCATCCGGCCGGGGCGGCGAACCGAGGAGTACCTGACCGGGATCATGCACCGCATCACGCTGTTCGGCGCGGTGTTCCTCGGCGTCGTGGCCGTCCTGCCGTACTTCGCGGGCCAGCTCACCGGCCTGTCGGCGAACACCGCCATGGTCATCAACGCCACCGGCCTGCTGATCGTCGTCGGCGTCGTCCTCGACACGATCAAGCAGCTCGAGGCCCAGCTGACGATGCGCCACTACGAGGGGTTCATCCGCTAGCACTGCGCCGGGGTTGACGGCGAGGCGACCGGCGTGTAAGCTTATCGCTTGCCCTCTTGCGGGGCTGGCAGAGGAGTCAGGGGTCATGAAGGTTCATCCGAGCGTCAAAAAGCGCTGCGAGAAGTGCAAGATCATCCGGCGCAACGGCCGGGTGTACGTGATCTGCCAGACGAAGAAGCACAAGCAGCGGCAGGGCTAGGGAGAGTCAAGTCATGGCACGTATCGCAGGGGTGGACCTGCCGCGCGACAAGCGGACGATCATCGCGCTGACCTACATCTACGGCGTGGGTCGCCAGACCAGCGCCTCGATCCTGGACGGCACGGGCATCGACGGCCACACCCGCCTCAAGGATCTGACCGACGAAGAGGTGGGGCGGCTGCGCACGTTCATCGATCAGAACCTCAAGGTGGAGGGCGATCTCCGGCGCGAGGTCGGGCAGAACATCAAGCGGTTGCAGGAGATCGGCTGCTACCGCGGGATTCGGCATCGGCGGCGGCTGCCGCTGCGTGGCCAGCGGACCCGCACGAACGCCCGAACGAACCGTGGACCGCGCAAGACGGTGCCGGTGCGGAAGCGGGCCGGCAAGTAGGTTTCGCCTCGGGCGGCCGACTGCGGTCGCCCGAGCTGTGACGAGGAGACGACGATGGCTCGACGCCAGACGCAGACGACCGGCCGACGCGGCCGCCGCATCGCGCGCAAGAACGTGCCCTCCGGGCGCGCCTACGTGCATGCGACGTTCAACAACACGATCATCACGATCACCGATCCCAACGGCAACACCGTCTGCTGGAAGAGCGGCGGGACGGCCGGGTTCAAGGGGTCGCGCAAGAGCACGCCCTACGCGGCCCAGCTCGCGGCCGAGTCGGTGGCGCGCGAGGCCGGCGAGCACGGCATGCGCGAGGTCGAGGTGCTGGTCAAGGGTCCCGGACCGGGGCGCGAGTCGGCGGTGCGGTCGCTCTTCCAGGGCGGGCTCAAGGTGAACTCGATCACCGACGTGACGCCGATTCCGTTCAACGGTTGTCGGCCGCGCAAGAAGCGACGGGTGTAGCCGGCGCGGCCGGACCCGGTAGCCTGGCGGCCCTAGCGCGATGGATCTGGGGACTCGGCACCGGTCGGTGTCGGAGAGTGGGGAGAAGGTGCATTGGACAACCTGTTGACGTTGGATCAGACGCGGGTCGAGCTCCTGCGCTCCACGGATCGCTATGCCCAGATCACCGTGTCGCCGCTGTTGGGCGGCTACGGGACGACGCTCGGCAACGCGCTGCGGCGCGTCCTGTTGTCGAGCCTCGACGGCGTGGCGATCACGAGCATCAAGGTCGCCGACGTGTACCACGAGTTCTCGGTGATCCCGAACACGCGCGAGGACTCGACGCAGCTGCTGCTCAACCTCAAAGAGGTTCGCTTCAAGCCGGTCAGCGACAACGGCGTCGGTGAGTGGCGGCTCAACCTCATGGCGCACGGCGAGGGGCTCGTGACGGCGGCCGACATCCAGCTGCCGAGCGACCTCGAGATCGCCAACCCCGAGCAGCCCATCGTGACGCTCGATTCGCGCGATGCGGCCCTACAGCTGGAGTTCATCGTTCGGCGCGGCCGCGGCTACTCGCCGGCCGAGGACCGCGGCAAGCTCCAAATCGGCGAGCTGCCGGTCGATGCCGTGTTCAGCCCGATCCGGCGGGTGACCCACCACGTGACCAAGACGCGGGTGGGCAAGCTCGCCAACTACGACAGCCTGACGATGGAGATCTGGACCGACGGCACGCTCCGACCCGAGGACGCCTTGCGCAAGGCGTCGGCGCTGCTCGTCGACCAGTTCCGCATCGTGGCCGGGTTCGGCGCCGAGCCGGTGGCCGAGGTCGAGGTCGAGCGGCAGGGCATCCCGAAGCACGTCTACGAGACGGCCATCGAGGAGCTGTCGCTCTCGGTGCGGGCCTACAACTGCCTCAAGCGGGCCGGCCTGACCCGGGTGGGCGAGATCCTCGAGCGCATGGCGCACGGCTACGACGACATGCTGCTGATCCGCAACTTCGGGCAGAAGTCGCTCGACGAGCTCATCGAGGCGCTCGAGGGCAAGGGGTACATGGAGTTCATGCCGCGGCGCGCGGCGGCCGACGAGGCCGAGGCGGTCGCCGACGGGGCGGAGGGCTGAGATGGGACATGCACAGGCTGGGCACAAGCTGGGCCGCAAGACCGGCCATCGGCGGGCGATGTTCCGCAACCTCATGTCGGACCTGTTCCGCCACGAGCGCATCCAGACGACGTCCGCGAAGGCCGACGCGGTCCAGCCGGAGGCGGAGCGCTTGATCACGCTGGCGCGGCGCGGCGACCTGCACGCGCGCCGGATGATCATGCGCGAGATCCAGGACCAGGCGATCGTGGACAAGCTCATCCACGTCATCGGTCCGGACATGAGCGAGCGGCCCGGCGGGTACACGCGGATCATCCGCCTCGGACCCCGCAAGGGCGACGCGGCGCCGATGGTGTTGTTGGAGCTGGTCGACTGACGCAGCAGCGGCTGCGGGCGCGCTTGGCCTACGACGGCGGCGCGTTCGACGGCTGGCAGCGACAGCCCGGACGGCGGACCGTCCAAGGGGTGCTCGAGGCCGCGCTGTACGAGATCACGGGTGAAGCGGCGCGCGTCGTCGGGGCCGGGCGAACCGACACCGGCGTGCACGCCACCGGGCAAGTCGTGCACGTTGACATCGACTGGACGGATACGCCGCGCGCGCTGCGGCGCGCCTGGAACGCCGTGCTGGCCCGCGACGTCGCGGTCCGGTCGCTGGGCGTGGCGCCGGACGGGTTCCATGCCCGTCACAGCGCGACGAGCCGGCGGTACCGCTACGTCGTGTGGTGCCACCCGGTGCGGCACCCGCTGCTGCGGCGCACGTCGCTGCACGTGGCGGCGCCCATGGACGTGGACGCGATGGCGGACGCCGCGGCGCGGCTGGTGGGCAGCCGCGACTTCGCGGCCTTCGGGCGGCCCGTCGGCCACTCGCCGATCACGGTCCGGCGGCTCGATCGGCTCGAGGTCGTCGCGTGCGGTTCGCGGATCGAGTTGCGCTTCGAGGGCAATGCGTTCCTGCGGCACCAAGTGCGGCGCACCGTGGGGCTGCTGATCGACGTGGGTCGCGGCCGATGGCGGCCGGGCGTGGTCGACGATGTCCTGGCCGGAGTGCCCGGCGCGCCGGTGGCGTGGCGGGCGCCGGCCTGGGGCCTGACGTTGACGGGCGTGTCCTATCCAGACGAAGATGTCATCCGAACGGGCGCACGCTCACGTGCGCCGGAGGAAGGGGAACGAACATGATGCGAACGTACATTCCCAGCGCCGCGGCGGCCGAGCGGCAGTGGTGGGTCGTGGACGCCGAGGGTCAGAACCTGGGGCGGCTGGCGACGGCGATCGCCTCGCGGCTGCGGGGCAAGCACCGACCCGACTTCACGCCGCACCTCGACCTGGGCGATCATGTGATCGTGGTCAACGCAGCCCGTGTCGCCACCACCGGCTCGCGGGTCGCCGACAAGATGTACGTCTCGCATTCCGGCTATCCGGGCGGACTGCGCGAGTCGACCCTGGGCGAGATGCTCCAGCGCCACCCCGACCGGGTGATCAAGCTGGCCGTCCGCGGGATGCTGCCGCGCAACCGGCTCGGCCGCGCTATGCTCAAGAAGCTGCGGGTGTACGGCGGCCCGGAGCACCCGCACGCCGCCCAGAAGCCGTCGATGCTCGTGATCGACACGTCGCTCGGCTGATCGCCCACGATCCGCCGGTTCTTTCAATCGCCTTCGGACTAGGAGTGCTGCCATGGCCACCCAGACGGCGACCCGCCGGGCGCCGATGGCCGTCAACTTGGACGGTCGCTACTTCTACGGGCTCGGTCGGCGCAAGTCGGCGTCGGCCCAAGTGCGGTTCTATCCCGCCGGCAACGGCGCGGTCCTCGTCAACGGCAAGCCGCTGGAGGACTACTTCGGTCGCGAGCGCGACCGCGCGACGGTGCTCGCGCCGCTCGACGCGGCGCACGTCGGGGCGTATACGGTGACGGCGCTCGTGCAGGGCGGCGGCATCACCGGCCAGTCGGGCGCGGTGATGCAGGGCATCGCCCGCGCGCTCGTGCTGTCCGACGAGGAGCACCGCGGCTCGCTCCGGCGCGGCGGCTACCTCACGCGCGATCCGCGTGAGAAGGAGCGCAAGAAGCCCGGTCTGAAGCGGGCCCGCAAGGCGCCGCAGTACACGAAGCGCTAGAGCCGTCGTTCGACGGTTACGACGAACCGGCCGCCGGGCTTCCGGCGGCCGGTTCGCCATGTCCCGCCGGCGACGGCTCGGGCCGCGCCGCGGGCGCCCCGGGGCCGAGGCAGGCGTCGATCACAGCCTCGAGCGCGACGGCGCTCGGCGGCGACGGTCCGTCCGCCGGGCGGCGGAGCGACACGAGAAACTCGCGGTTGCCGTCGGCGCCCAACAGCGGCGACGGCAGGCCGCCCTCGACGATCCAGCCGTCTCGCGCCGCCTGGCCGAGCACCGCCTCCAGCACGCGGCGGTGCACGACAGGGTCGCGCACGACGCCGCCGCGGCCGACGTCGGCGCGCCCGGCCTCGAACTGCGGCTTGACGAGCGCGATGACGCCGGCTCCCGGCGCGACGAGCCGCCACACCGCCGGCAACACCGCCGCCAGCGCGATGAACGCCACGTCGACGACGGCGATCGTCGGCGGCGGGTCGATCGCGTCGAGGCGGCGGATGTCGGTGCGCTCGAGCGACGCGACGCGCGGGTCGGCGCGCAGGCGCCACGCCAGCTGCCCGCGCCCGACGTCGACGGCGGTCACCTGGGCGGCGCCGTGCTGCAGCAGGCAATCCGTGAAGCCGCCGGTCGAGGCGCCGACGTCGAGGGCGCGCTGCCCGGTCACGTCCCACCCGAACGCGGCGAGCGCCGCCTCCAGCTTGAGTCCACCGCGCCCGACGTAGCGCGCCGGCGCGCGCAGCTCGACGCGCGCATCCGACGGCACCGCCATGCCCGGCTTGTCATGCGGCACGCCGTCGACGCGCACGTCGCCGGCCCGGATCAGCGCCTGGGCGCGCGACCGGGTCTCGGCGAGCCCGCGCTCGACGACGAGCGCGTCGAGCCGCATGCGGGCGGCGGGCCGACGGGGTGGCATGGCGACGGATGGTAGCGCCAGCGGCGGCGCGTTGACCACGGCGAGCGGCCGCCCCTAGAATCGCCCTGTGTCGCTCACTGCCCCGCCGAGCCCGCCGCAGTCGCGCCGCCGCCCGCTGTGGCGGGCGGTGGTGTCCAGCCTGCGGCCGCGCCAGTGGACCAAGAACGCGTTCGTGTTTGCCGCCCTGTTGCTGACGCGGCAGCTCGGCTGCGGCCCGAAGTTCGCCAGCACGCTCGTGACGTTCCTCGCGTTCTGCGCCATCTCAAGCGCCGTCTACCTCGTCAACGACCTCGCCGACATCGAGAGCGATCGCCGGCACCCCGAGAAGCGGTTCCGTCCGCTGGCCAGCGGCGAGCTGCCGCGCGCGGCGGCGATCGGGATGGCGGCGCTGTTGGCACTGGCCGGCGTCACGACGACACTCCTGCTGGCCGGCGGCCAACTCGACGGGCTGGCCGCGGTCGCCCGGCCCAGCCCGTGGGTCGTGGTGGCGTCGCTCGGCTATCTGTGCCTGCAGCTGGCCTACACGTTCGTCCTCAAGCACATCGTCATCGTCGACGTCCTGGCCATCGCCGGCGGCTTCGTGCTGCGGGTGCTGGCCGGCGGCGCCGCCATCGACACGCCGATCTCGCCCTACCTGTACGTGTCGATGATCAACCTCGCGCTGTTCCAAGGCTTCGCCAAGCGGCGGCACGAACTGCACGTGTTGGCCGAGCGGGCGGGCGGACATCGCCGCAGCCTCGAGGACTACACCCCGGCGCTGCTGGACCAGTTCATCCTGCTGGCGGCGTCGGTCACGGTGGTGACGTACGCCATGTACGCGATCACGTCGCCCGCCCGGCCGGCCGGCGTGAGCGCCAACCTGGTCCTACTCACCGTGCCGTTCGTGATCTACGCCATCCTGCGCTACCTGTTCCTGGTGCAAGCGCGGGGGATGGGCGGGGCGCCCGAGGACATCCTGGTCCGCGATCGCCCGCTGCTGCTGAGCGTGTCCGGCTGGGTGGTCGCGTTCGTGCTGATCCTGTACGTCGTGCCGCGGCTGAGCGGCGAGTGGACCGGCGACCGCGGCGACGCCTGCCGACCGGCCGCGACCCAGCCCGCGCCGTAGGCCGTCCACGGCGTCCGCGGCCTCGCGCGGCGGTCCCCAGCCGCCACCGCCCGGCGACCGGACCTCGATGACGTCGCCCGGCGCCACGCGCCGCGTCACGCGCCCGGGCAGGGGCACGACGCGGCGGCCGCGCCAGAGGCGGTTTTGGCCGACCGCTCCGGGTGCGCCGCCCGCGAGGCCCCACGGGCGCGCGCGGCGCCGATCGGTGAGCAGCGTGATCTCGGCCGGGGCGAGGAAGCGCAGCCGGCGCACGACGCCGTCGCCGCCCGACCAGCGGCCGGCGCCGCCCGAGCCGCGCCGCAGCTCGTAGCGCTCGACGCGGATCGGCAGCGCCGACTCGAGGGCTTCGATCGGGGTGTTGCGGGTGTTCGTCATGTGCACCTGCAAGCCGGACACGCCGGCGCGGCCCTCGGCCGCCCCGCCGCCGCCGCCCATCGTCTCGTAGTAGGCCCACGGCCGCCCGGCCGCGTCGCGGCCCCCGGCCAGGAGGTTGTTCATCGTGCCCTGGCTCGCCGCCGGGATGCCGGGCACGCCGAGGGCGGCGAGCGCGCCGAACACCGCGTCGACAATCCGTTGGCTCGTTTCGACGTTGCCGCCGGCGACGGGCGCGGGGTGGCGGGGGTGGACCAGGCAGCCCAGCGGTGCGGTGACGCGGATGGTCGCCAGCAGGCCGTCGTTGATCGGCACGTCGGGCAGCAGGCAGCACGCCGCATACAGCACCGCCGAGCGCGTGACGGCCAACGGCGCGTTGAGGCCGACGGCGACGTCCGCCGCGGTGCCCGTGAAGTCGACGGCCAGCCCGCTCGGATCGATTCGCACCGTCGCGGTGATCGCGAGCGGCGGATCGCCGGCGGTGGTGTCGAGCGCGTCGGTGAACGTCGCCGTCCCATGCGGCAGCTCGGCCCAGCGTGCATGCGCGAGGCCGTGGCTCCAGTCCAGCAGCGCCTGGACGTGGCGCAGCGTGCCCGGAGCCGTTCGCTCGATCGCGGCGAGCCGCGCCGCGCCGAGGCGGTGGGCGGCCAGCTGGGCCTGGAGGTCACTCCAGCGCGCGTCCGGGGTGCGCGAGTTGGCGGCGACGATGCGCCAGACCTCGACCACCGGGCGACCGCGGCTCACGAGCCGGACCGGCGGCACGACGAGACCCTCGCCGAACAGGTCGGCCGCCAGCGGCAGCGAGCCCGCGGCCATCCCCCCGACGTCGGCGTGGTGGGCCCGGCTGGCGAGGAACGCGGCGGGGGGAGCGGACGCCGCGCCGTCCGGCGCGAACACGGGGCTGACGATCGTTAGGTCCGGCAGGTGGCTGCCACCCCGATAGGGGTCGTTGAGCAGGACGGCGTCGCCCGGGCGCCACGGGCCGGCGGCCGCCGCGGCGGCGACGGCGGCCGGCAGGGCGCCGAGGTGGACGGGGATGTGCGCCGCCTGGGCCACCAATCGCCCACCGGCGTCGAATGCCGCGCACGAGAAGTCGAGCCGCTCTTTGATGTTGGCCGAGCTGGCCGACCGCATGAGCGTGGCGCCCATGAGGTCGCACACCGAGCGCCACTGATGGCGCACCACCTCGAGCCGCGCGCGGTCTGGCGCTGCCGCGGTCGTGGCGGTCGACCCGGCCGGCGCGGCGGCCGGCGGTCGTCGGCCGACCGGCGGCACGGCGGACATCGGCCGCTACGGCCCCGGGTAGCCCGTCTCGGTGGCCGTCGCCGAGCCCGTCGGGCTGGGCCCGGCCGTCGCCGAGGGCGTGCCGGGACCGGGCGTGACGATCGGGTCGAGGGTGGGCGTCGCGGTCGCGAACGGGGCAGGGGTCGGCGGCGCCGCGGCGCGCTGGGTGGCCGCGTCCTGCTCCAGTTGCGCGACGGCCGTCATCGTGGCGCGGCGCGAGCTGAACGGCGACAGGCCGGCGTCCGGGTCCGGCACAGCGGCGTCCGGCGACCGACCCGCCGCCGGGTCGGCGCCCGGCGCGGCCGGTGTCGGCGCCGTGAACGCCGCGCCCGGGTCGAACGGCGATGGGACGAACGCATCCGGCGTCGCGGCGGACGGCGCCGCCGGCTCGGCGTCGGGGATGGGGCGGGTGGCGGCGCCGGCCGGACGGATCGCGCTGCCGCGGGCGGCGCGCGGCGTCGCGGTCGACGGCGGCGGGGTCGGCCGCAGCGAGGCCAGCCGGGGATTGTTGACGCACAGCCAGCGCCCGGTCCGGCCGCCCGCGCCGGTGCACGCGACCTGGAGGATGACGGCGGCCAGGAGCGCCATGCCGACGAGCAGCGCCGCCAGCTCGTGCGTCACGGCCCGGCTGCGCGCCGGCACGGCACGTTCGGGGGCGCGGTAGATCATCGGGACACCGTTTCGTCGGTCGGGCGGGACGCGGGCGGGGCGGACGTGGCGCGAAGTCTAGCGGCGGCACGCGGCGCCGGTCAATGCGCGGGGCCCACGCGGCCGCCCGGCGTCGCGCCGCACCCGCGCCTGCCGGTTGACCGGCGCCGGGGGTGGTGGCTATAATCGCCTCGGGCTCCACCCGCGCACGCGTCGGCCACCGTGTACATCACCGTGTCCCGCTGGGCGCCGCCCATTCGGCGGCGCCTTCGTGCCGTTGCGCACCCTGTGATGCTGGGGACCGCTGCCGTGCGGTCGCGTGCTGCCGTCACGGACTGCCGGTGCCTCGACCGGCCGCCACACTGGGGAGGAACGCTTCCTTGGAGATCAAGGACTTCCACGCAATCCGCATCAGCCTGGCGTCGCCCGACGAGATCCGGTCGTGGTCTCACGGAGAGGTCACCAAGCCCGAGACCATCAACTACCGCCGGCTCCGACCCGAGAAGGACGGGCTGTTCTGCGAAGCCATCTTCGGGCCCACGAAGGATTGGCAGTGCTATTGCGGGAAGTACAAGAAGATCCGGTATCGGGGCATCGTCTGTGACAAGTGCGGCGTCGAGGTCACGCGGGCTCGGGTGCGGCGCGAGCGCATGGGGCACATCCAGCTCGCCAGCCCGGTGGCCCACATCTGGTACACGCGGCGGGTGCCCAGCTACCTCGGCATCCTCCTCGACATCTCGCGCCGCAACCTCGACCGCGTGCTGTACTTCGCGCAGTACATCATCACCTCGGTCGACGAGGACGAGCGGGCGCGCGTGCTCAAGCGCCTCGAGGAGGAGCACCACGAGCAGGTGACGGCGCTGCGCGCGCAGGCCGGCCTGGTCGAAGCCTCCGCCCCCGACGCGGGCGCCGAGTCGGCGCTGCAGCAGCTCCGGGCCGACGTCGAGGCGCGCCGTGCGGCCGCCGAAGCGGAGTTCGACGCGCGATCGACCGAGCTCATGGCGGCGTCGAAGGCGATGCAGGCCGACCTCAAGAAGAAGCGCGACAAGGTGGCGGCGGACGCCATCGTGTTCGCGCCGACCCAGACGACGCTGGTGGCGGCGGGCGAGGTCGTGACGCCGGAGGCGCTCGAGCAGCTCAACGAGCTCGTCCAGGCCCGCCTGTCCGATCTGGGGATCGAGGCGCAGGAGGCGGTGCGCGAGCTCAACGAGCGGTTCGAGGCCGAGCAGACCAAGGCGGCGCGGGAGGCCGAGCGCAGCGCGCGGGCGGCCGAGCAGCAGATCGCCAGTGAGGCGGCCGCGCTCGAGACGGGCCATCGTCAGCGCCGCGACGAGGTGAACGGCATCCAGGTCATGCAGCTGCTGACCGAGGCCGAGTACTGGGATATGAAGGACCGCTTCAGCGGCGTCTTCACCGCCGGGATGGGCGCCGAGGCGCTGTTCGACATCGTCAGCCGCATGGACCTCGAGCGCCTCGGCAAGGAGATGCGCCAGGAGATCCTCCAGGGGCGCAGCAAGCAGCGGCGTCGCAAGGCCACGAAGCGGCTCAAGATCATCGAGGCGCTGCGGCGGTCGAGCAACCGGCCGGAGTGGATGATCCTCCAGGTGCTGCCGGTCATCCCGCCCGACCTGCGGCCGATGGTTCAGCTGGATGGCGGGCGCTTCGCGACCTCCGACCTCAACGACCTCTACCGGCGGGTCATCAACCGCAACAATCGCCTCAAGCGATTGCTCGACCTCGGCGCGCCCGACGTGATCATCCGCAACGAGAAGCGCATGCTGCAGGAGGCCGTGGACTCGCTCATCGACAACAGCCGCCGCGGCAAGGCGGTCAGCGCGCGCGGTCGACGCAAGCTGAAGAGCCTTTCCGACATGCTGAAGGGCAAGCAGGGGCGGTTCCGGCGCAACCTGCTGGGCAAGCGCGTCGACTACAGCGGCCGCTCGGTGATCGTGACCGGGCCGCACCTCCGCCTGGACCAGTGCGGCTTGCCGAAGACGATGGCGCTGGAGTTGTTCCGGCCGTTCGTGATGCGCAAGCTCGTCGAGTACAACTACGCCCACAACGTGAAGGGCGCCAAGCGCCTGATCGAGAAGATGGACGACGTGGTCTGGCAGGTGCTCGAGGAGATCATCGAGGACTACCCGGTCCTGCTGAACCGCGCGCCGACCCTGCACCGGCTGGGCATCCAGGCCTTCCAGCCGATCTTGGTCGAGGGCAAGGCGATCCAGATCCACCCGCTGGTCTGCGCGGCGTTCAACGCCGACTTCGACGGCGACATGATGGCGGTGCACGTGCCGCTGAGCGAGAAGGCGAAGCGCGAGGCGCGCGAGCTCATGATGGCCTCGCGCAACTTGCTCAAGCCGTCGTCGGGCGAGCCGATCGTCGAGCCGCAGAAGGACATGGTCCTGGGGATGTACTACCTGACCGTCGAACGGCCGGGGGCGCTCGGCGATGGCCGCGCGTTCGGCAGTCTCGAAGAGGTCGAGTACGCCTACGAGCTGGGCCAGGTCCACCTCCAGGCTCCGATCCAGGTGCGCACCGCCACGTACTACGATGAGGACGGCAAGCGCTACGTCGACGACGAGCCGCGCACCCGGGTGGTGGCGACCACCGTCGGGCGCGCGATCTTCAACCTGCACCTGCCCGAGCGCATCCGACTCTACGATCCCGGCACGGCGCTGGGCAAGGGCGAGGTGAAGACGCTCGTCGCCGAGGTCTACCGGCACCTCGGCCCGGAGGCCACGGCCGACGCCGTCGACCGGATGAAGGCGATCGGCTTCACGTTTGCGACGCGCTCGGGCCTGTCGATCGCGGTCGACGACATCGTCGTGCCGGCGCGCAAGGGCGAGATCATCGCCGAGGCGGACGACGTCGTGCTCCAGCTGAACCGCCAGTTCCGGCGCGGCTTGATCACCGACGACGAGCGCTACATGCGCACGGTCGACATCTGGAACCGCGTGACCGACGAGCTGACCGATGCCGTGCGGGCCGAGCTGCCGGACTATGGTTCGATCCGGCTCATGGCCGCCAGCGGCTCGACGAAGGGCGGTTTCAACCCGATTCGCCAGCTGGCCGGCATGCGCGGCCTGATGAGCGACCCGTCGGGCCGCATCATCGACCTGCCGATCCGGTCGAACTTCCGCGAGGGGCTGTCGACGCTCGAGTACTTCATCTCGACCCACGGCGCCCGTAAGGGCCTGGCGGACACCGCGCTGCGCACGGCCGACGCCGGCTACCTGACGCGGCGTCTCGTCGACGTCGCCCAGGACGCCGTGATCAACGACTTCGACTGCGGAACGACGAACGGGCTGCTCTTGTCGGCCCGGACCGACCCGGTGCTGGCCGACACGCTGCGCGACCGGCTGGCCGGCCGCGCCGTCCAGGGGCCGGTCGTCGATCCCGCCACCGGCGAGGTGATCGTCGAGGACAAGACGCTGCTGGGCACCGCCGAGCTCGACCGCATCGACGCCGCCGGCGTGCGCGAGGTCTGGGTCCGCTCGACGCTGCACTGCGAGCTGCAGCACGGCATCTGCCAGCTGTGCTACGGCGCCGACCTGGCGCGCGGCGGGCTGATCCAGGTCGGCGAGGCCGTCGGCATCATCGCCGCGCAGTCGATCGGCGAGCCGGGGACGCAGCTGACGCTGCGCACGTTCCACACCGGCGGCGTGGCGGCCGGCGGCGGCGACATCACCCAGGGCCTGCCGCGCGTCCAGGAGCTGTTCGAGGCCCGCAATCCGAAGGGCGAGGCGATCCTGGCGGACATCGCCGGCCAGGTGGCGCTCCAGCGTGACGGTGAGATCACCACGCTGACCCTGACCGACGTCCAGGTCGTGAGCGACGCGTACGCGCTGCCCGACGGGTTCAAGGCCACCGTCGCCGCCGGCGACCCGGTCGAGGCCAACAAGCCGATCGCGGTCGGGCCCGGGGGCGAAGGGCAGGTCGTGGCCGAGCACAGCGGCGTGGCGGACGTCGACGGCGCACAGGTCATCGTGCGCTGGGAGCGGCGGCTTGCCGAGGAGTACATCGTGCCGGTCGGGGCCCGGCTCCTCGTTCAGAGCGGCGATCGGGTCGAGGCCGGGACGCAGTTGACCGAGGGGCCGAAGAACCCCTACCGGCTCCTCGCCATCCTCGGCGTCGAGGCGACCCAGACGTACCTGCTCGACGAGATCCAGAAGGTCTACCGCGCCCAGGGTGTGGTGATCAACGACAAGCACATCGAGATCATCGTGCGCCAGATGCTCGGCAAGGTGCGCATCCTGCGGCCCGGCGACACGAAGCTGCTGCCGGGCGACCTTGTCGGCCTGCAGACGATCGACGACCTGAACGCCGCCATCAGCGCGCGCGGCGGTCGCCCAGCGACCTATCAGCCGATGTTGTTGGGCATCACCAAGGCGTCGCTCGAGACCGACAGCCTGCTCTCGGCGGCCAGCTTCCAGCACACGATCAACATCCTGGCCAAGGCGGCGATCGAAGGCAAGACCGATCGCCTGATCGGCCTCAAGGAGAACGTGATCATCGGCAAGCTGATCCCGGCCGGCAGCGGGTTCCGACGTCCCGAGACCGATCTCGAGTTGGTCGAGCCGACGCGCGACAACCTGGCCGATCTCGACCTGGCCGACGAGGTGTTGGCCGAGCTGTTCGAGGACGACGTCGACTTCGACCGCTTGGCCCTGGCGGACGGCGACCTGGATCCCGTGTCGGCGTCTCGCGCAGCCGTGGCCGAGTTCGACGGTGGCGATGCCGGCATCGACCTCGGCGAGGACGAGGACGAGGAGGACGGCGACACGCTGGTCGACGAAGACGAGGACGAAGAGTTGCTGGAGTACGACGACGAGGAAGAGCTCGCCACCGAGGCCGAGTTCGACGACGAGGACTGACGTTCGACCACCGCGCAGAAGAAGTAGAGGACCATGCACGACGACGTCGACGACCTGCCGCCCGTCGAGGACGAGACGACCCCGCCGAGCGACGGGGGCGCTGCGTCCGACGACGGCAGCGCCGCGCGCGCGGCCGCGCCCGAATCGAGCGACGACGCTCCGCGCCCGGCCGGGGACGCGGCGAGCGACGACGACGGGCCGACGGCGGCGGCGGACGATGCCGGCGCCGCCGTCGGGGCCGGCGACGACGACGACACTTCGCTCACGGCGCTCGCGGCCCGCGCCGAGGCCGAGGGCACGTCGATGATGGCCCTGCTGCTGGAGGAGGGCGACTTCCTGCCGGGTCGCTTCCAGCGCGGCGACATCGTCGAGGGCACGGTCGTCCAGAAGGGCCGCGACCAGTTGACGGTCAACCTGGGCGCCAAGCAGGAGGCCGTCGTGCCGGCCAGCGACATCGCGCGCGTGCCCAAGGCGATCTGGGACGCGATTCAGGAGGGCGAGCGGCTGCAGCTCGTCGTGCTGCGGCCCGACGGACGCGACGGCGAGATCGTGCTGTCGTTGTCGCAGGCGCTGACCGGCGAGGACTGGGATCGGGCCGAGGCGATGCTCGAGAGCGGCGAGGTGGCCGAGCTCGAGATCGTCGGCTTCAACCGCGGCGGTCTGTTGGCCGGCTTCGGCGGCCTTCAGGGCTTCATCCCGCGCAGCCAGATGGCGCGCGCGATGCCCGAGGGCGGCCCCGAGCGCATGGCCGAGTTCGTCGGCCAGCGCGTCGTCGTCAAGATCGTCGAGGTCAGCCGCCCGAAGCGGCGCTTGATCATGAGCGAGCGCCAGGCCGCCCGCGAGTGGCGCTCGGAGCGCAAGCGGCAGCTGTTGGGCGACCTCAAGGAGAACGAGGTGCGCCGCGGCCGGGTGACGTCGGTGGCCGACTTCGGCGCCTTCGTCGACCTCGGCGGGGCGGACGGACTCGTCCACGTGTCGGAGATGAGCTACGACCGCAACCGCCGTCCAAGCGACCTGGTCAAGGTCGGCGACGAGGTCGATGTCGTCGTGCTGAGCATCGATCGCGATCGCAAGCGGATCAGCTTGAGCATGAAGCGGCTCCAGAAGGACCCGTGGCAGGCCGCCGCCGACGCCCACTACATCGGTGAGCTCGTCGACGGCCGCGTGGTGAACGTCGCCGACTTCGGCGCGTTCGTTCGCCTGTCCGACCAGCTCGAGGGTCTGGTGCACGTCTCGGAGCTGTCCGACGCCCCGGTTCGGCATCCGTCGGAGGTCGTGCGGATCGGTCAGACCGTGACCGTCGAGATCATTGCCCTCGATCCCGAGCGACAGCGGCTCGGCCTGAGCCTGCGGCGCGTGCCCGACCACCTGCGGCACGCCGACGACGGGCCCGGCGCCTCGGAGCCCGCCGAGCCGACAGCGATGCCCGACGACGCCGCGGCGAGCGGGTCGGCCGACGAGGGCGACGCAGCGGCGGGCGCGGTCGACGCGGCCCCAGCGTTCGGCGACATCGCCGGCGCGGCCGACGACACGGCCGACGCGGCCGAGCCGATCGACGCCGCCGGGGCGGATGGCGCCACGGGCGGGGCGAGCGACGGCGCGGCCCCGGACGACGCGGCGGGCGACGGGGCGCCCGCACAGGACTAGTCCACCGTTCGCGCCGCCGGCGCGTGTGAAGTGGCGGCGCCGTGACCACCAGGAGTCGGGCTCATGGCCTTGCGGGATCAGCCGATGCGCTGCGGCGCGTGCGGCTATCGATTCGTCTACACGGTGCGCGAGCAGCGCCAGCGCGCCGAGGCGGGGCTCTGGGAGAGCGGCACGCTGCTCTTCTGCCCCCGCTGCAAGAGCGCCGACGTCCAGTCCGTGGCATCGAGCCAGCTCGTGGAGCACGAGACGCGCCCGCACCCGGCGGCCGACGCACGCCACGAGCCGGCGCCGCGCGGCGCCGGCGGGGCGCCCGTCGAGCGGCGGGCCGGCCGCGGCGACGACCGCGGTCGGGGTCGCATCGACCGCGATGCCCGTCCGGCGCGGCGCGACGACGGCGGCGCGCCGCGCGGCGGCCACGCGCCCGGCCGCGGCCGCGGCGCGGGTCGACGGCCCGAGCGGCGGCTGCCGCGCCAGACCGAGTTGCGGGTGCGCCATGTCGGCACCGTGAAGTGGTTTGACCCGACGCGCGGCTACGGTTTCATCGCCGAGGACGACGGGGGCGAGGTGTTCCTGCACGCCAGCGGCATCCTGACCGCGGACGCCTCGTCGTTCCGCGAGGGCACGCCGGTGGAGTACGAGCTCGAGCGCACCGGCCGCGGCATGCAAGCAGTCGACGTGGTGCCCCTTGCTTGACGCCGAGCTGCCCTTCGTCGTCGGCGACCGCGTCTTCCACCCAGCGCACGGCGCTGGCGTCATCATCGCGATCGAGCGGCCGGCGCTGCACGAGGACTTCAACCGCTACTACGCGATCCAGCTGGTGGCGCCGGCGATGCGCGTTCTCGTGCCGGTCCGCACCGCGCTCGCCATCGGGTTGCGGGCGGTGGCGGCCGAGGCGGTGGCCGAGGCGGCCCTCGAGCTGCTGGGAACGCCGGCGGACGCATTGCCGGACGACTTCAAGGCCCGGCAAGCCGCGATCGGCGACCGGCTGCGGACGGGCGACCTCGACGTCCTGGTGACGCTCGTACGCGACCTGGCGGCGCGCGGGCGCGAGCGCGTCTTCTCGCCGACCGAGGCGCGCCTGTTCGAGCAGGCCCGAACCATGCTCTCGGGCGAGCTGTCGCTGGCCCTCGACGCGGCGCTCGACACCATCGACCAACGCATGCAGGCGCAACTGGGCGGCGCGCTGCGCTGAGCGCGCCGGCGCGTCGCGCGGCGGCCGGCGGCTGGGGCGGCGGTCGCGGTCCTACTCGCGCGAGCGGCGCCAGTGCGCCTGGGCGTCAGGCGCCGGCCAGGCGGCGCAGCGCGTCCGGCAGCTTGCTCAGCCCGCCGTGGCGCAGGCAGACGTGCTTCGTCCGGCCGTTTGCCAGCTGGCGGGGGTGCGCCGTATCGGTGACGACCTCGTACACGAACGTTGCCTCGCGGCTGCGCACGTCGACGAGCCCGGTGCGGACGAGCAGCGCGTCGTCGAATCGTGCCGGCGCGACATAACGGATGTGCGCCTCGACGACGGCCAGGTGGTAGCCGTCGCGCTCGAGATCGGCGTAGCGGATGCCCTCGGCCCGCAGCCACTCGACGCGCGCCAGCTCGAACCACGGCCAGTAGCTGCTGTGATGGGCGAGGCCGGAGGCGTCGGTCTCGGCGTAGCGCACCCGAAGCGGGGCGCTGTGGACGTTGGATGCGTGGGGCATGGGGTTCCTCGCTGGGCTGCGGTCAGCGCACGGACGGCCGGGCTGGGGGCGTACCGCGCGGCAGCTCCGCCGCGGTCGCCCAGCCCAGGGCCACGATGAGGATGGCGCCGCCGATCCAGGCCGTGGCTGCCGGCACCTGGCCCATGAGCCACCACGCCAGCAGCGCGCTGCCGATGGGTTCGAACAGCGTGGCGGCGGCGACGTACGTCGCCGACAGCCGTGCCAGGGCCCAGTTGAGCGCGCTGTGCCCGATCACCTGCGGCAGCAGGGCAAACGCGACCACCAGCGCCCACGAGCGCCGGTCCCAACCGGCGAGCGCGGTGTCGGTGACCCAAGCCGCCGCGCCCAGCCAGGCGGCGGCGGCGGCATACGTGACCGCCAGGAAGGCCCGCAGCGACAGCGCCTGCCGCAGGCCCCGGGCGACCATGAAGTAGCCCGCCACCGCCAGCGCGCCGCCGAGGGCCAGCAGGTCGGCGCGCACGTGGCCGGGCCCGAAGAGCACCGCGTCGCCGCCAAGGATCGTGAGCGCGCCGGCGAAGCCCAGGCCGACGGCGCCGCGCAGCTGCCAGCCGACCGGTTCGCCGAGGAGTCTCGGCGAGAGCAGCGCCACCCAGAGCGGGCTGGTGGTGACCAACGCCACCGAGCTCACGACCTGGGTGCCGCCGACGGAAGGCACCCAGAGGATGAAGTGGGCCGCCAGGAGGCCGCCCGCCAGGCCCACGGTCCGCCACCCGTCGCGGCCGAGGCCGGCGATCTGCCGCCGCGCCGCGGCCGAGGCCGCCGCGACCCCCACGGCCAGCAGCGCGGCGATCGTCAGGCGCCAGGTGGCGAGCGCCAGCGCCGGCACGGCCGGCGTGGCGGCCAGGATGATCACGGACGACGCGCTGATCGCCGCGACGGCCAGCCCGAGCGTGACCACGGCCCGCCAGGCGCCATCGACGGCGACGGTCATCAGGGCTCCTGCCGCGGACCGCCGAGCTCGGCGCCCGGCGCCTGCCAGACCCAGATGCCTTCGATCATCGTGCCCAGCACGCGCACATGGGGCAGCTCGGCCGGCCGTATCGCGAGCGGGTCGCGGTCGACGACGATGAGGTCGGCCTGGCGACCGACCGCCAGCGAGCCGACGTCGTCCTCGACGCCGGCGGCGAAGGCGGCGCCGGTGGTGTAGGCGGCCAGCGCCTCGCGCACCGTCACCCGTTGCTCGGCGTGCCAGCCCGCGCTCGGCTCGCCGTCGGCGCGCTGGCGCGTGACGGCGGCGTGGATGCCGGCGAACACGTCGAGCGATTCGATCGGGGCGTCGGAGCCGAATGCCAGCGCCGCGCCGCTGTCGAGGATCGCGCGCCAGGCGTAGCTGCCCGCGGTGCGCTCGCCCCAGTAGCGATCGGCGATCGCCATGTCCGCAGCGCAGTGGATCGGCTGCATCGACGCCACCACGCCGTGGCGCGCGAACCGCGGCAGGTCGGACGGGTCGAGCAGCTGGGCGTGCTCGATCCGCTGCCGGAGCGCGGCCGCGCCGGCCACCGTGCGGCGTACCGCCGCAAAGCCGTCCAAGGCGACGCGGTTGGCGCGATCGCCGATCGCGTGCACCGCCGTGGCCAGGCCGGCCGACGCGGCGCGCGCCACCTGGGCCTCGAACGCGTCCGGCGCCATCGTCGGCAGGCCGACGTTGTCCGGCTGGCCCTCGTAGGCGGCCAGCATGGCGGCCGTTTGGGCGCCGAGCGTGCCGTCGAGGAAGAGCTTCAGCCCCCCGACCCGCAGCCAGCTGTCGCCGAGCCCCGTTCGCAGCCCGAGCCCGATCGCTTCGTCGAGCTCGGAATCGGGCAGGTACCACACGAAGCGCAGGCCGAGCTCGCCGGCGTCGCGCAGCGTCGCCAGGTCGCGGAACAGCGATTGGCGCAGGTAGCCCATGTCGTGGAGGCTGGTGAGGCCGCGGCACCAGGCGTCGCGCCAGGCGTCGATCATCGCCGCCTGGCGCACGTAGGTGTCGGCCGGCGGCATGGCCCGGTGCGCGAGGCGGAGCGCCGTCTCCATGAGGATGCCGGTCGGCTGGCCGTCGTGGCGCTGGATCGACCCGCCCGCCGGGTCCGGCGTGGCGGCGTCGATGCCGCAGGCGTGGAGCGCGGCGCTGTTGAGCCAGGCGATGTGGCCATCCTTGCGGGTCAGGACGACCGGGTGATGGGCCGTCACGGCGTCGAGGTCGGCCGCGTTCGGCCAGCGTCCCCAGTCGGTGTGGTCCCAGCCGCGGCCCACGATCCACTGTCCCGGCTCGGCGTCGGCCGCCCGCTGCCGCACGCGCCGCAGCACGTCGGCCAGCCCGTCCTCGGCCGCCAGCTGGACGTTGCGCCGGGCGATGGCGTACGTCGCCCAGTGGACGTGGGCGTCGATGAGCCCCGGCAGGACGACCCGACCGCGCAGGTCGATGGACGGCGCGTCGCTGCCGACCGCGCGCCAGACGTCGTGGTCGCTGCCGATGGCGGCGATCCGTCCTTCGCGCACGGCCAGCGACGTCGCGACCTCGCCGTGGCCGAACGGATGGATGCGCGCCCGGCGCAGCACGAACGTGGCCGGCGTGCGCATCACCCGCCACCGGGCGCGCCGCCCAGCGGATCGTCGTCGTCGTCCAGCGCCTCGGCCTCGTCGAGCTCGTCGAGGTCGTCGCCGGCCGCCTCGCGCAACGCCGCCAGCTCGGCGTCGCGGACGCGCTGCCGGGCGGCGGCCGCGTCGGCGGCGGCCGGCGCGCCCGCGGCGCTCTCGGCCGCGCCGCGCCAGGTGTCGATGCGGCCGGCGAGGTCGTCGAGCATCCGCAGGACGTCGGCGGCGACCCAGCGGTGGCCGTCGCGGTCGCGCCACTCCCCGTCGTCCGGACCCGCCTTGGCCAGGAAGGCCGCCGTCCGGTCGCGCCACATCGCGATCGTCGCCAGCACGTCGTCGCCCTTCGTCTCGTCGAGGAGGCGCTGGAGGAGACGCCGCTCGGCCGCCCAGCCGTCCAGCAGGCGCTGGCCGACGGCGCCGCCGGCGGCGCCGAACGGACCGTCAGGCCCGGCCAGCAGCCCGCCGAGGGTGCGGATGCGCTGGGTGACGACGTCGCGCTGCTGCATGGCGTCGGGCTCGCGCCGCCGTCAGATCCGCTCGAGGGCGGCGACGCCGAGGCAATCGAGCACCTCGGCCAGCAGGGTGGCGAAGGCGCCGACGAGCCCGGCACGCCAGGCGCGCACGGCGGGGTCCGACTCCTGGACGACCGGCGTCGTGTTGTCGTAGAAGGCGCTGAACGTCGTCGCCAGGTCGAAGGCGTACTTGGCCACCGGCTGGGCCGACAGCGTGGCGCCGGCGGACCGCAACGCGCGCGGCCACTGCAGCATCGCCAAGACGAGGGCGCGATCGACGTCGGGCAACGCGGGCGGCGGCGCCGCCGGGGCGCTCGGCACGCCCGCCTCGGCCAGCCGGCGCAGGATGCCGCGCGCGCGGACGTAGGCGTACTGGAGGTAGACGCCGGACTCGCCGGTGGTCCGCACGGCCTCGTCGAAGTCGAAGGCGATGTCCTGGGCGTTGCCGAACTTGAGCATGTAGTACCGGGCCGCGCCCGCGGCCACCGCGGCGGCCACCGCCGGGTCGGTCGTCCGCTCGGCCAGGCGCGCCTCGAGGCGGTCGAGCAGGTCGTCCGCGAACACCTGGATCCCGCCGCGGCCGCTCATCGCCACCACCGACTGACCCGGCTCGACGGCGACGCCGAGCTCGGCCGCCGCGGCGGCGCTGAGGTTCACGACGCCGTAGGCCAGGTGGTGCGACCGGTCCGCCTGGGCCTCGTAACCGAGGTGGCGCAGGCAAGCGTACACCACCTGCTGGGGGTACGACTGGCGCACGTCGATGACGTTGATGACCCGGTCGCCGTGCGCAAACGCGGGCGCGTCGGGTTCGCCGCCGTCGAGCGCGCTCGTCCACAGCGTCCGGCCGTCCGACTGCGGCCCCCAGCGCCGGTACGCGAAGTCGCGGTCGAGAAGCCCGAACTTCCAGAGCTGGTAGGCGATGTCCTTGGCGGTGTAGGTGATCGTGCCCTGGCTCGTGACGAGGACCTTGTCGTCGGTGACCGTCCGGCCTTCCAGCTCGGTGGTGCCGGCGCCGAACGGGACGACCCAGCAGCCGGCGTTGGGGCCACTGTCCTCGAACCGAATCGCCCCGCTGGCGCGCAGCCGCTCGAACGCGGCGCGCCAGAAGCCGAGCCCGAGGATGTGCGACTCCCAGGTCAGCAGGTCGTAGCCGATGCCGGCGCGGGCCATCGTCGCCAGGTTGGCCGCGACGATCCGCGACGCCACGTCGCGGACGAACGCCGCCAACGCGCCATGGCCCTCCTCCACCGCGGCCTGGACCTCGCGGCGGCGGGCTTGGAGGTCCGGGTCGTCGGCATAGGCCTGCTGGACGGCGACGTACACGTCGGAGCAGTAACGGTCGAAGGGGGCATCCCCTTGCGGCGGCGGGGAGAGAAACCGCAGGCCGACGACGACGTCGGCCACCTGGACGCCGGTGTCGTCGATGTAGTTCTGGACCTCGACGCGGTGGCCGAGGCGGCGCAGCACGCGCACGATCGCGTCGCCCAGGCAGGCGTTGCGGAAGTGGCCGACGTGGGCCGCCTTGTTGGGGTTGATGTTCGTGTGCTCGACGACGATCCGCTCGGGGGCGGCCGTGCCGGGATCGAAACACCCGCCGCTGGCCTCGACGTCGCGCACCGTCTCCGCCAAGAACGCGTCCGACAACCGGAGGTTGACGAAGCCCGGCGCGCTGGCGCTCGCCGCGGCCACCAGCGCGCCGTCGGCGGCGACGACGGCGTCGGCGAGCGCGGCGGCCAGCGTCAGCGGCGGCCGGCCAGCCCCCTTGGCCAGGGCGAACGCGAGCGACGACGCATAGTCGCCGAGCTCGGGGCGGTTCGACAGCTCGAGCCGAACGTCGCCCTCGAACGGGCCGCCGATGACGGCGGCCGCCGCATGGCGCAGCGCGGCGCTGAGCCGGTCCTCGACGTTGTCCACGCGCACCCCATTCCCTGGCGTTCGGCCGCGATCGACGGGCGATTATAGCACCGCCCACCCGGCCGCCCGCCGCCGCGTGCTATGCTTCGCCGCCCCGCCCGAGCCTGCCCGCGGGTCGCCGCGCGTCCGACGCCCCGCCCGCCGCGGCGCGGCCCGGCTGCGGCGACCGTGATCCACGAGGGGAGTGCGCGTGTTCGACCGACTGTTCGGCCGGGGGGACCGTCCCGCAGCGGCGCCGGTCCCTGCCGACGCACCGGCAGCAACGCCTGTCCCGGCCGCGCCTGACGCCGCGCCCAACGCAACCGCCGACACGACGAGCGACGTCGCCCACGACGCCGCGCTGGGCGCCACGCGCCGCAGCTGGCTCGGCCGGCTGGCGGCCGTGTTCGGACCCGTCGACATCGATGCCGAGACCTGGGAAGACCTCGAGCTTCAGCTCGTCGCCGCCGACGTCGGCGCGGCGACGGCCGCCGACCTCGTGGCGGCGCTCAAGGGGCGGGCGAGCCAGGCGGGCGTGCGGCGGGCCGACGAGTTGCCGCGCCTGCTGCGCGGCGTTCTGGTGCGCGCCCTCACCGAGCCGCCTGCGGCCGACCGTGACGCGGCGCCCGCCGCGACTCCGCGCGTCGTCCTCGTCGTCGGCGTGAACGGCAGCGGCAAGACGACGACGGTCGCCAAGCTGGCCCATCGCCTCGCCGCGGCCGGGCAGACGGTCGTGTTGGTGGCGGCGGACACCTTTCGCGCCGCCGCGATCGACCAGCTGGCGCTGTGGGCCGAGCGGGCCGGCGTCGCGATCGTGAAGGGCACCCCGGGCGGCGACCCGGGCGCCGTCGTCCACGACGCGCTGCAGTCCCAGCTCGGCCGCCGCGCCGACGTCGTCCTCATCGACACGGCCGGACGGCTGCACACCCAGCACAACCTGATGCAGGAGCTGGCCAAGGTGGTCGCGGTGGTCGGCCGGGCGGTCCCGGGCGCGCCCCACGAGACGCTGCTGGTGCTCGACGCGACGACCGGACAGAACGGCCTGGCGCAGGCGCGGCAGTTCATGACCGCGGCGCCCGTCGACGGCGTCGTGCTGGCCAAGCTCGACGGCAGCGCCAAGGGCGGCATCGCGCTGGCGATCCGGCGCGAGCTGGGGCTGCCGATCGCGTTCATCGGCACGGGCGAGGGGATCGACGACCTGGCGCTGTTCGACGCCGGCGCCTACGCCGACGGGCTGCTGGGCGTGGGGAAGCAGGCGCGGTAGGCCACGACGGCGGCCGCCACGTGGACGTTGAGCGACGCGCCGCGGCCCAGCATCGGGACGTACACGGCGGCGTCGCACGCCGCCAAGGCGCGGCGCGTCACCCCGTGGTCCTCGTTGCCGACGACGAGCGCCACGCGCGGCGGATAGGCGACGGCGTGGTACGGCCGGCTGGCCGCCGCCAGCTCGAGGGCGACCACCCACCAGCCGGCGGCCCGGAGGTCGCGGATCGCGGCGGCGACGTCGGGCTCGCGGCGCCACCGGACGTGCGCCTGATGGCCGCGCGCTACCTTGGCGGCGCTGGGCGAGGTCGGATCGGGCGTCGTGCCGGCGAGCACGAGCTCGCCGCCGCAGCCGTCGGCGATCCGCACCAGGCTGCCGACGTTGACCGGGTAGTTCACGTTCTCGAGCACGAAGCACACCCGGCGGTCCGCATCGCGCGCCGCGCGACGAGCGGCGCGGTTGAACCGCTTGAGCGCGGTGCCGCGCAACGGCGTCGCGGCGCCTTGGCCATCGCGACCGGGCGGCGCGCCCGGCGGTGGGGCGCCGCCGGCCGGACCGGCCGCTCCGTCGCCGTCCGCGTTCGGTGCTACACTCGTCGCCCGCCGGCGCGCGTGTCCCGCGCCCGCGTCCGAACCGCGCACAGGAGTCATCGCCGTGGATGATATCATCGCCCGCCTGACCGAGCTCGAGGGCCGGCTGCGCCGCGTCCTCAACCGTCTTTGACCTGGCCGGACGCACGGCCGAGGCCGACGAGCTCGAGCGCGAGACGCTCCGATCCGACTTCTGGTCCGACGCTGAGGTGGCGCGTCGCACGATGCGTCGCCTCACCGAGCTGCGCAGCGAGGTGGACCGCTGGACCGGCGTCGAACAGCGCATCGCCGACGCCCTCGAGCTGGCCGACATGGTCGCCCTCGAGGCCGAGTCCGACCAGCCCGCGCTCGTCGCGGAGCTCGAAGGCGAGGTCGAGGCGATCGACCGCTTGCTGGCCGACATGGAGCGCTCGCTGCTTTTCGCCGGCGAGTACGACGGCCACGACGCCATCCTGAGCATCCATGCCGGGGCCGGCGGGACCGACAGCCAGGACTGGGCCGACATGCTCTTGCGGATGTACCTCCGCTGGGCCGACCGCCACGGCTTCACGACGGAGGTGCTCGACAGCTCGCCCGGCGAAGAGGCGGGCATCAAGAGCGTCACGCTGACGATCCAGGGGAGCCACGCCTACGGCCTGTTGCGCAGCGAGCGCGGCACCCACCGGCTCGTGCGGATCTCGCCGTTCGACTCGGCCGCGCGGCGGCAGACCGGCTTCGCCCTCGTCGAGGTGTCGCCGCTCATCACCGACGACGTGGCCATCGACGTTCGCGAGGAGGACGTGCGGGTCGACGTGTACCGCGCCAGCGGCGCCGGCGGACAGCACGTCAACAAGACGTCGAGCGCGGTGCGGATGACGCATCTGCCGACCGGCGTCGTCGTCACCTGCCAGAACGAGCGCTCGCAGGCCCAGAACCGCGACACCGCGCTGCGAATCCTGCGCGCGCGGCTGCTCGAGCTCGAGCTCGAGAAGCGCGAGGCCGAGCAGGCGCGCCTCAAGGGCCAGCACGTCTCGGCCGAGTGGGGCAATCAGATCCGGTCGTATGTCCTCCACCCGTACCAGATGGTCAAGGACCATCGCACCGACGTCGAGACCGGGCGCACCCAGGCCGTGCTCGACGGCGACATCGACCTGTTCATCGACGCCTGGCTGCGCCATCAGCTCGGCGAGCCGCTCGACCGCGGCACGGGCGCCTGATGCTCACCGCTTCGGCGCGCCGCCTCGCCGGCCGCTGCCTCGGCGGCGCCGTGCGCTGGCTGGCGCAGCGCGGCGTCGGTCCCAACGCCTTGACCGTGCTCGGCCTGGCGCTCCACGTGCCGGTGGTCTGGCTGTTGGCCGTGTCGACGGCGAGTTGGCCGGCCGGACTGGCCCTGGCCGCTGCCAGCCTGTTCGATGCGCTCGACGGCATGGTGGCGCGCGCCGCCCACGCCGAGACCCCGTTCGGCGCGTTCCTCGACAGCGTGACCGACCGGGTCTCGGAGGCGCTCGTCTGCCTCGGCCTGCTGCTGCGGGCCGAGCAGCTCGGCGACTGGACGCTCGCCCGCTGGTCCATTGTCCTCGCCGCCGGATCCCTCCTCGTCAGCTACACCCGCGCCCGCGCGGCTGGGATCGACATCGACACCCAGGCGGGCTGGTTCGGCCGGCTGGAGCGCATGGTCGTCCTCGTCGGCGGGTTGCTCGTCGGCTGGCTCGGGCCGGCCGTCGTCGTCACCGCTGTCGGCGCCTGGCTCACCGCCGCAGCGCGCGTCGTCGACGTCCGGCGCCAGTCGGTGGCGCGGGTCGCCGAGGCGCGGCCCGTCGCCGGAGCGGGGGCGTGATCGACCGCTGGCGCTGGGCGGCGGCGGCAGCCGTGCTCGCCGCCGTGGTGTACGTCGTCGCCGGCGACCGGCTCTGGCGGGCGGCCTATCCGCACCTGCCGCCACGGTTGCAGGCCGCTCCCTACCGGCTCCGCGGCTGGCTCGCGCCGGCGGCGACGCCGCGTCCGGTGCCGACCGCCGCGCCCGCGGCGGTCGCGACCGCCGTCGGCGCCGCGCCATCGGCGGGCGACGGCCCCAGCCTGCGGAGCGCGACGCCGACGCCGCCGGCGGCGCGACCCACCGCCACGTCCGCGGCGCCGACGGCCCCGCTGCCGCCGCGCGCCGCCCTGGACGGCGTCCGGCACAGCTACCAGACGTGGAACAATTGCGGTCCGGCCACGATCAGCATGGCGCTGAGCGTGTTCGGCCTGGACGAGGGCCAAGCCAAGGCGGCCGTGCGGCTCAAGCCCAACCCGGACGACAAGAACGTCGGGCTCGACGAGCTGGCGCGCTACGCCCGCGAGCGCGGCGCGGCGGCCGAGGTGCGGGTGAACGGGACGATCGACGACCTCCGGCGCCTCGTCGCGCGCGGCGTGCCGACCGTCGTTGAGACCTGGTTCGTGCCCGAGCCGGGCGACGAGATGGGGCATTACCGGTTGGTCACGGGCTACGACGCCGAAGCGGGCACCCTGCGCCTGGCGGACAGCTATCTCGGGCCCGAGCGGACGGTCGATGCGGCGGCACTCGACGCCGAGTGGCGCGCGTTCAACCGCGCCTACCTGGTGGTGTTTCCGCCCGCGCGGCAGCCGGACGTCGCCGCCGTGCTCGGCGAACCGGGTCCGGCGATGTGGCTGGCGGCGGCGGCCCGCGCGCGCGACGAGATCGACGCCGCTCCGGACGCCTTCGGCTGGTTCAACCTCGGGGAGAGCCTGCAGGCCCTGGGCGACAGCGCCGGCGCGGCGGCCGCGTTCGACCGCGCCCGTGCGATCGGGCTGCCGTGGCGGATGCTGTGGTACCAGTTCGGGCCGTTCGCCGCCTACGCGGCGCAGGGCCGCTGGTCGGACGTGGCCGCCCTGGCCGAGGCGAACCTCGCCAACGCCCCCGAGCTCGAGGAGTCGTGGACCTGGCTCGGCCACGCCCGGCAGGCCGCCGGCGACGAGGCCGGCGCGATCGCGGCCTGGCGGCGAGCGACGGCGCTCAACGACCTCTATGCGCCGGCGCGCGAGGCGCTGGCGACGGCCGAGGCGCGGTGACCGGCCGATCGGTCCCGGCCGGTCGCCCCCCGGCGGCCGCCTTCCTTCCGCCGACCGGTTCTGCTATGCTCGTCCGCCGGTCCGGCGGCCCGGGCCGACCGCGCCGGCGCCCGACCCGCGACCGGCACCGAGGGATCGCACGGGAGACGTCCATGCCTGGCTGGGGTTCGCGTTGGTCCCGATCGGTGCTGGCTGCCGCCGCCGCCGGGCTGCTGGCCGGGTGTCGCGAGGCGGATCCGCCGACCGTCACGCCCGGCTCGAGTTCGACCGTCGGGTCGACGGTGATCGAGGTGACGGTGCCGCCGCCGGCCGCCCTGGCGCCGGTCCCGGTGACGATCGGCGACACCGTGCCGTTCCGCGATCCGGCGGGGCTCTTCGCCCTGAACGTCCCGGTCGGCTGGACCGAGAGCCGCCAGCCCCTCGACCCGGCCAAGAACCCCTACGTCAAGGTCGGCACGGTGTTCCTCGCCGACGGCGGCGCCGATGGGCTCATCAGCGTCACGCAGTGGGACAACGGTCAACGCCCGTCGGCCCTCGGCGCCACGATCAACCAGGTGCTGCGCGACGTCACCGGCTGGATGGACCAGCCGGGGTACCGCGAGGTGAACCGCGAGACCGTGATGGAGCGCAAGGGCGAGGCGATGCGCATCGAGATCCAGTACAGCCGCTCGACCGGGGTGGCGATGCACAGCCTGGCGCTCTTCCAGATCGACGGCACCGTGTTCTCGATGGTCAACGTCAGCCTCGAGGATGGCAGCTGGCGCGCCAACGAGCCCGCGGTCCGCGAGATCCTGCGCTCCTACACGCCGAACCCGGGCGCGCCCGCCGCGGCGCCCGCGTCCGCCACCGTCCTGCCCTGACCCCAGGAGACCTCGAACGATGCCGATGCCGCCGGATCCCGTCGCGTTCACCCTGCCGTTCCTCGACCGCGAGGTCTATTGGTACGGGATCATGATCACGGTCGGCACGCTCGCGGCCGCCTACGTCGCCGACCGCGAGGCCAAGCGGCGTGGCCAGAACCCGGACCACGTCTGGAACGCCCTCATCTTGATGATGATCCTGGGGCTGCTCGGCGCGCGGCTCTACCACGTCTTCTCGCTGCCGGCCAACGTCGACCCGGCCGTGCGCCGCGAGTACTTCGAGAACCCGGTGTCGATCATCGCGTTCTGGAAGGGCGGCTTGCGCGGCCTCGGCATCTATGGCGCGATCGCGGGCGCCCTCGTCGGGCTCTGGCTCTATACCAAGGCGCTGAAGCTGTCGTTCGCCCAGTGGTGCGACTTCGCCGCGCTCGGCGCCCCGCTCGGACAGGCGATCGGCCGCTGGGGCAACTGGTTCAACCAGGAGCTCTACGGCACGCCGACCCGCCTGCCGTGGGGCACGCCGATCAGCGACGAAAACCGCCTGCCGCAGTTCCAGGGCTTGCCGCCCGAAGCCCGCTTCCACCCGACCTTCCTCTACGAGTCGCTGTGGAACCTGCTGGCGTTCTTCGTGCTGATGTTCATCGCCGACCGCTGGTCGGACCGCCTGCGCAAGGGCGATCTGGCGCTCATGTACCTCGTCCTCTACCCGATCGGCCGCTACCTCGTCGAGCTGCAGCGGCCGGACGCCTGGACCGCGGGCGGCGTGCCGGTGGCGCAGATGTTCGCCGTCGCGGCCATCGTCGCCGCGTCGCTCTGGCTGCTCTTCCGCCACGGCGTCCATCACCTGCTGGCCGGCGCGCGCGCGTAGGCTCCGCCTCGACCCGCGACGCGGCGCGCCGGCCCGGCCCGAGCGCGCCCCCGCCGGCCGTCGAACGCGACGATGACGCCCGAGTTGCCGCTCGTCCTCCGCCTCGCGGTGGCGGTCGCGGCCGTCCTCGTCCTGCCGGGTTCGGCGGCCCTTACCCTGGCCGGACACCGCGGGCGCGGCCTCGGCCGGTTGGCGCTGGCGGTCGGCCTGAGCGTGGCGGTGGTGCCGCTGGCCGCCCTGTGGTGGTCCGCGCTCGGCGGGCGGTGGTCGCGCCCCGGCTTGGCGACGGCGCTGGGCGGGTGCGCGCTCGTCACCGCCGCGTACGGCCGGCAGCTGTGGCAGCGCCGACGCGCCGGCGGGGGCGGCGAACGCGTCCTCGCCGCCGTGGCCGTCGTCCTCGTCGTGGCCACGGCGGTGGCGGTGCGCGCGGGCCAAGCCGTGGATCTCGCGGCGCTGCCGTGGGTGGACGGCCTGCACCACACGATGATCGTGCAGCTGTTCATCGACCACGGCGCCGTCCCGGCCGACTACCGGCCGTACCTGGACGGCGGCATCTTCTACTACCACTTCGGCTTCCATGCCGCGGCCGCCGTCGTGGCCGTGGTCGCCGATGCGCCGGCGCGCTTGGCGGCGCTGTGGCTGGGCCAGGCGCTGAACGCCAGCGCCGGCCTGGTGCTGTGGCGGCTGGCGCGCCGGCTCGGCGTGCCGGCGCCGGCCAGCGTGTGGGCCGCCGCCGTGCCGACGGGGCTGTTCTTCTTCCCGGCGTACTTCCTGAGCTGGGGACGGGAGACGCAGCTCGCCGGCCTCGTCGTCGCGCCGGTGGCCATCGCCCTCCTGCTCGACGTCGTGCAGCCCGAGGTCGTCGCGCCGGCGGGTCGCCTGGACCCGGCCGCGGGCGCCGTCCGAGGGTGGCGCGCCGTGGGCGGGAGCATCGCGCTGGCGGCGGCGGCGGCGGCGGGGCTGGTGCTCGTGCACTACCGCGTCACGGTGTTCTTCGTCCTGGCCGGGCTGGTCGTGGCCGGCGGCCTGGTCGTATCCGCCGTCGACGCCGTCCGCCGGCGTCCGGCGCGCGACGCCGCCGCGCGGCTCGCGGTTGCGGCCGCCGTCGCCCTGATCCTGGTCCTGCCGTGGCTCGTGCGGCACTTCGGTCCGGGCGTCGCGCAGCTGCAGCGCGCGTCCCGCGGCTGGATCGTCGGCCCGGCCGGCGTCGAGCGGATCGAGCCGTGGATGCTCACGATCCACCTCAACGCCGTCTGGCTGGCCGTGGCGGCCGGCGGCCTGGGCGTAGCGCTGGCGCGGCGCTCGGCGGCGGCCGTGGGGCTGGCAGCGTGGGTGGCGCTGGCGGTGGCCGTCGTGGCCGCGCCCTGGCTGGGCCTGCCGCGGTCGTGGATGCTGCCGCCCTCGTCGCTGGTCATCAGCGCCTTCGCGCCCGTCGCCCTGGGCACGGCGATGGCCGCGGCCGAGGCGAGCCGGCGCGCCCGCCGCCGGGTCGGGCGGCGCGCGGCGACGGCCGTCGTCGCGCTGGGCGCGGTCGCGGCCGGCTGGCTGGGCGCCCGCAGCCAGCGCGACGTCGTCAACCCCGACACGATCCTGCTGACGCCCCCAGACCTGGCCGCCGCCGCCTGGGTGGCCGGTCACACGCCGCCGGCGGCGCGCTTCCTCATCGGGACCGTCCATTGGCAGTTCGACACCTACCGCGGCGTCGACGGCGGCTATTGGCTGCCGCTGACCGCCGGCCGCGCGACGAGCTTGCCGCCGGCGCTCTACGTCTACGGTGCGCCCGACGACGTGCGCCGCATCGGCGCGCTGGCCGCGGTGGCGGCGCGCGGCGACGCGCTCTCGGTCGGCGATCTGAGCCGCCTCATGGACCAGGCGGCGGCGACCCACGTCTACGCGGGCGCGCCGGCGGCGCCTGGGCAAGGGTTCACGGCCGCCCGCTTGCGCCGGCAGCCCGACTTGAGGCAGGTTTATGCGCGCGACGGCGTCGCCATCTTCGAGCGCGTCCGAGGCGCGTCGGCGCGGTCCGGCCAGCCGGCGCCTTCGCTCGACGAATCGGCACGATTGGCCGCTCCGCGACGTCATAGAGCGTGTTCGCGATCGGATCACGCGCGCGCCGCCGGCAGGGCGGTGCGCCGCCACGGCAGATGGAGGCGACGATGGGCGCACTGAAGCGATTCCACCCCGTGGCGGCAACGCGCGCCGTGGCCCTCGTGTTCGGCCTGGCCACGCTGGGCGCAGCGGCCGGCTGGGCGATCCGCCAGGGCGCGCAGGCGCAGGACGACGGCAAGAGCGACTGCGTGGCGGACGTGTCGAAGATCGCGCAGCCCTACCGCCTCGAGCTCGGCCAGACCACGCGGGTGACGCTGACGCTCGAGTCGAGCTGCCCGAGCCGCCAGGCTCCGATCGACGTCGTGCTCGTCCTCGACGTCTCGGCGTCGATGGCTGACGACGACAAGCTGAGCAACGCCGTGCGGGCGGGACAGGGGTTCGTCGACGCCATGTCCGCCGAGTCGCGCGTGGGTCTGGTGAAGTTCAACCAGGATGCCGGGGTGGCGGTGGCGCTGACCACCGACCATGCCCGCGTCCGGACGGCGCTGGACATCGACCGCGCCGACGGCCGCACGAACGTGTCGCAGGCGATCGACGTGGCCCGGGCGCACTTCGAGGCGGCGGGCCGGCCGGGCGTCCAGTGGGCGATGATCGTGCTGACCGACGGCCGCAACACCGTGCCCGCCGACGCGATCCCGGTCGCCGCGCAACGGGCCAAGGACGCCAAGATCACGGTCGTCACCGTGTGCGCCGGGGGCCAGTGCGACCCCGACCTCGAGCCCGCCGCCAGCCGGCCCGGGCTCTACTTCAACGTGCCGAACCCCGCCGACCTCGTGGCCCTGTACGCCACGCTGGCGACCGACCTGCAGCGCAACGCCGTCGTCAGCCTGACCGTCACCGACCTGGTGCCGGCCAACATGCGCTACGTGCCGGGCTCGTCGGTTCCACCGGCCACCGTCGGCCTCGAGCCTGGCTCCGGGCGCACAATCCTCACCTGGCGCCTTGCCGGCGACATCCCGGCGCCGGGGCTGAGCTACCTCGTCGAGCCCCTGGAGAAGGGCGAGCACCCAACGAACGTCGTCGCCACCGGCGACTTCGTCGACGCCCGCGGCCTGCCGGGACGGGTCGAGTTCCCGGTGCCCAGCGTGATCGTGCCGGGCGGCTGTCCGCGCCGGCCGCTGGAGGTCTACTTCCTGATCGACGACAGCACCTGTCTGCTCGGGGCGTCGCTGTCCGGCCTCGACTCGAAGGAGGCCATCGCCCGCGGGGTGGAGCAGGTGCTGCAGACGATGGACATGGGCGCCGACACGGCGGCCGTGATCGGCTTCGGCAGCGTCGCCACCACGTACCAGGTGCTGACGCACGACCGCCAGGCGGTCGTCGACGCGGTGCGGCGGGTCGCGATGCAGGACCAGGCGGCCCGGCTCGACCTCGGCTTCCAGGAGGTGCGGCGCGAACTGGCCAGCAGCCGATCGCGCGCCGAGGCCGTCAAGATCACGGTCACCGTCACGGACGGTCCGATGATGCCGGCCCCCAACCGCGCCATCGAGCACGCCAAGGCGCTGCGGGGGGGCAAGGGATTCCACCATTACGCGATCGGCATCGGCCCGATCGTGCAGCAGGGGGTGCTGCGCGCCGTGGCCGAGCCCGGCGGCTACCGCTACCTCGCCCTGGGCGGCGATGTCATCGCCGCCTATGTGGATCTCGGCCAGGTGTTTGTCCCGTTGTCGCTGGTCTGCCCGCCGCAACCCGGTGATCCGACGCCGACCGCGAGGATCCCGACGCCGCTGCCGACCGCAACGGCGCGGCCGTCGGCGCCGCCGCCGCAGCACATGCGCTTCGTCCCGTGGGCAGCGCGGTAGGACGCCGGCGGCGCGGCGGATGACCGCCGGCCGCCGCGCCGCGATTGCGGTCGCCTGCAGCGCCCTGGCGGTGGCCGGCGCGGGCAATCGCCCCGCCGAAGCCGCCCCGACCCGCGGCGGCGCCCGCTGGGTTGGGACGTGGTCCGACGCGGCGTGGTCGCTGGAGGCCGGCGACTTCGGAGGCGTCGCCGACGTGGCGGTCGACGTGGACGGCGACCGCTGGGTGCTTGACGCGTCGCAACATGCCCTGCACCGCCTCTCGGCGGCCGGCCGGCCGATCGAGGTGGCCAGCCTGGCCGAGGCGATGCCGCCGGCGGACGGCTGGCAACTGCGGCGGCTGGCCGTCCGCCGCGCCGACGGCGAATGCGCCGTGCTGGCGACGCGCGCGGCCGAGCCGCCCGCCGCCCAGTCGCGCATCGTCCGCCTGGCCGCCGGCGGCGCCGTCGCGGGCGCGTTCGAGCCCGGTCCGGCGTACCGGGACCTCGCGTACCTGGCGGACGGGCGGTTGATCCTGGCCCGGACGCGGCCGCGCCTGCCGCCGACGCCGGAGCGCGGCGCGCCGGCCCGCGTCCGCGGCGGCCTCGACGTGTTCGACGCCGCGGGCGATCTGGCGGCCGTCGTCGAGCCCGCCGCGCTGTACTGGCCCGTCGCGCTCGACGTCGCACCCAGCGGTGACGTCTTCGTCGCCAACTGGATCCCGCTGCCGGCCGGCGACGACGGCGCCGTGCCGCCGACGCCGCGGCCGTCGTGGCAGCTGCGCCGGGACGATGGCGGCGCGATCGAGGGCGTCGTGCGTCTCGACGGGCGCCTGACGGTGCAGGCGGTGGTGCCGTTCGACGCCGCCGAGGACGTCGCCGCCGGCCGCACCGTGTTCGTCAGCCGGCAGGCCGACGTGTTCGCGCTGCCGGGTCCCGAGCCGATCTGGACGGCCCCGACCGGCGGCTTGTCCATGGCGTTCTTCGGCCGCATGGTCAGCCTGGCCGCCGTCGACGATCGCGGCATGGGCGGGGAACGCGGCGGCGAGGCGTCGGCGACCCTCGTCGCCGGGCTCGACCACTGTTGGTTCCAGGGCCTCGTCGACCTCGGCGGCCCCGCGCCGGCGTACCACGGACGGCTCGACCGACCGGCCTTGGCCGGGCCGCTGGCGCCGCTGCGCCTCGCCGGCGGCCCGCAGCCAACGGTGCTCCAGGCGCGCACCCAGCCACTGGCCGGGCGCGGGCGCGCGCCGGTGGGTGTCGGTCCGACCGCCGCCGAGCCGCAGTCGATGCTGCGGCTCGACGCGTGCGGGCGGCCGCTCGACCAATTCGGCGTCTGCGGCGACGACCAGGCCTGGTTCGACCGCCCCACGGACGCCGGCTGGGCCGTCGACGTCGCCCAGAGCGGCGATTGGCTGTTCGAAGGGGGACCCGAACTCGTCACCGCGCGTCGCGTCGACGGCGCCGCGCCGTGGCCCGCCTGGCAGCTCTGGCTGGGCGCCGTCGAGGACGACGGGCCGGCCGGCGTCGCCGAGCCGGCGACGCCGCGCCTGACCGCGCTCGACGCCGACGGACCGACGCTGGCCGTGCTCGACGGCGGCCGCGGGCTCGTCCTCGTCGTCGATATCCGCCGCGCCGCCGACGGCGATCCCGCCGCCGCCGCCCGGGCGTGGCGGGTGCCGGCCGCCGCGGGCGTCGCCGTCGACGTGGCGATCGACGTGGATCGGATCCACCTGGCCGACCGCGCCGCGCGGCGCGTCGTCACGACCGATCTCGACGGCCGCCCGGTCGCATCTCTCGCGCTCCACGATGCGCCGCTGGCGCTGGACGCCGTGGGCGGGCGGGCGGCGGGCGACACCGCGCGGACGGCGGGCCGCGAGCTCGTCGTGCTGGGCCGCAGCGGGCACGGCCTGCGCTACCGCGACGGCGCCCTGGTGGCCGGTTGGCGCCTGCCCGAGCCCGACGCCGCGACCGACGTCGCCGCGCTCGACGACGGCCTCGTGGCCGTCTCGTTCGCGCGCCCGGGACCGGCCGCGGCCGACGACCCGCCCGACAGCCGGCGGATCGTCCAGGGCGGCGTCTGGCGATTCGCGGTGGACGACGGCGGGGTCGAGCCGTCGCTCGATCCGCGGGCCTGCCTCGTCGCGACGGCGAAGGAGGCGCGACCGGCCGTCGTGCAACGCGGCGAAGCGGTGACCGTCACGCTCGCGATCTCGGGCGCCTGTCCGCCCGCCGCCCGGGCGGCCGACGTCGTCATCGGGCTCGACACGTCGCGCTCCATGGGCTGGGACCGCGGCCTCGAGCGGGCGCAGCGCGCCATCGGCGCCCTACTGGCCGAGCTCGACGGCGGCGCGACGCGCGTGGCGGTGGTGGCGTTCGACGCCGACGGCCGCGTCGTGGCGCCGCTCGACGGCGATCGCGCCGCCGCCGCACGCGCCGTCGCCCGCCTGCGGGCGGACGGCGACACGAAGCTGGCGCGCGCGCTCGAGACGGCCGACCTCGTGCTGCGCACGGCCCCGGCGCCGCCCGGCCGGCCGTCGGTCGTCGTCGTGACCGACGGCGAGCTCAAGGACTACCCCGAAGCCCTGGCCCGCGTCCTCGGCGAGCGCGGCGTTCGCCTCTTCGCCGTGACCGTTCCTGGCCGCGCCTACACCTTCCACCACACCCGGGCGCTGGCCGGCCTCGTCGGCGCCGACCGCGTCGTCGTCGACCCGGACCCGGCGGCGACGGCGCGGCTGGCGGACGCCCTCGTCGAGCGGCGCTGGCCCGCGGCGCTTCTGACGGCCGCGACGGTCACCGACACGCTGCCCGCGGACATGGCGTACGAGCCCGGCTCGGCCGTGCCGCCCGCGGCGTACGATCCGGCGGCGCGGACGCTGACGTGGCGCGTGGCGACGGTCCCCCTGGGCGAGACGCTCACGCTGCGCTACCGCGTGCGCCCGCAGCAGACCGGCGCCCGACCCACGAACCGCAGCGCCGGCGTCGCGGGCGTCGACGGCACCGGGCGGCCGGCGCGGGTGGCGTTCCCGGTGCCCAGCGTCCTGGTCTGGGATCGCGCCAGCCTCGACCGGCGCGTCTACCTGCCCGTGGCGCTGCGCACCGACTGCGTGGGCAGCGGCCCGGGCGACGTCGTGCTCGCCGTCGACGCGTCGCACAGCATGGACGCACCGCTCGGTCCGCGCGGTGAACCGGCCTTCGACGCGGCGCGCGCCGCCGCCCGCCGCTTCGCCCGCGGCCACATCGCGCGCGGCGGCCGGGTCGGGCTGGTCACGTTCGCCGCCGAGGCCGCGCTGCGCGCGCCGCCGACGCGCGACGTCGCGGCGCTCGAGGCGGCGCTGGCCGCCGCGCGCACCGCAGCGGGCACCCGCGTCGACCGGGCGCTGGCCGCGGCCGGCGATGCGCTGGCCGGCGCCGAGGGCGGCGCCGCGTCCGTTGTCCTCGTCAGCGACGGCCATGGCGCCGACGGCGATCCAGCGGCGGCGGCCGACGCCCTGGCGGCGCGGGGCATCGCCGTCTGGACGATCGCGTTCGGCGCCGGCGCCGACGCCGCGCGGCTGGCGGCGCTGGCCCGCCCGGCCGCCGCTGCCTACGCGGCCGCCGACGAAGCCGCGCTGGACCGCGCCCTCGAGGGGCTATCGCGGCGGCTGGGCTGCCGCTAGCGGCGGCCGGCGCGGGTTACAGCCCCAGGGCGCCGATCAGCTCGCCGAGGTCGTGGACGACGGCGCAGTCGAGCCGTCCGAGGCGCCGTTCGCGGTCGACGAGGACGGGGGTGATGCCCGCGGCCCGGGCCCCGACGACATCCTTGACATACGTGTCGCCGACGTGGACGGCGCCGGCGGCGTCGATGCCGAGGCGGTCGAGCGCCATGGCGAACAGCGCGGGCTCGGGCTTGGCGATGCCGACGCGCGACGACACGACGAGCGCGTCGACGTGGCCGCCGAGCGCCAGGTCGAGCAGGATCGCCTCGAGGCCGTGCCCCCAATCGGACACGACGGCCACCGGCACCTGCGCCGCGGCGAGCGCTTCGAGCAGCGGCGGGACGTCGGCGAAGATCTGCCAGTGCCGGGCGTCGCCGTAGGCGTCGTAGATCGCGTCGGCCAGGGCGGCCAGCCGCTGCGCCGGCGGCGGCGGATCCAGCGCGTCGCCGAGCGCGGCGCGATAGGCGTCGGTGAACAGCCGGCGGACATGCGCCTCGCGGTGCCACCACGCGCCGCGGTGCCATCGCCCGGCGACGTCGGCGGCGGCCACGGCCATCGCCCGCGCCAGGGCATCGGGCGGGGCGTCGAGGCCGATCGCCGTCGCCGCGGCGCGGGCCACCTCGCCTGGCGGCGTGAGCTCGCGGATCAACGTCTGGCCGGCATCGAGCAGCACGCCCGCCAACGCGGGCTGGCCGTCGCGCCGCGGCAGCGTCAAGCGCCCACCGGTCGCAAGACGGCGAGCGCCGTCTCGCCGGACTGGCGATCGACCGCGACGCGGAAGCTGTCGAGCGCCGTCGGCTCGGTCACGCCCATCGCCGTGACGAACCGCGCCAGGGCGTCGCGCTCCGCGGGCGGCGCGGCGTCGGGCGGCAGGGCGCCATGCAGCGGGATCACGACGCCGGGCTCCAGCTTGCCGACGATCTCTGCCGCCTGACCCGGCCCGAGCCGTCCTTGGGCGCCGACCGGCAGCACGAGGACGTCGATACGGCCGAGCGCGTCGAGCTCGGCTTCGCTGGGCACGTGGTCGAGCGCGCCCAGATGACAGACCGTGACGTCGTCGGCCCCGAACACGAACGCGGTGTTCAGCTGCGCCTCGTCGATCGGACCGACCCGCGCCGGCAAGGTGCGGACCCCGATGACGAAGACCCCCGCGCGCTCGTACTCGCCCGGCCCGTCCACCCAGCGCCGATCGGCGTCGCCGGGCCGCGCACCGCGCCGGCTGACCGCGACGATGTCGGCGCGCTCGATGGCCGCCGCGACGGCGGGGGAGGGGGCCGCCGGCGGGTCGACCACGACGCGCGCGCCCGCTGCCTGCAACTCGACGCAGCCGCCGCCAAGCCAGCGAATGTCCACGCTCGCGCTCCTGTCAGGGGGTCGATCCCGCGTCCTCGAGCGCGTCCTGGAGATCCTCGATGTAGATCACGATGTCCGCGCGGTCGTGCTGCTCGGCCAGCCAGTCGTGCACGCGCTTTTCGCGGAGCTTGGCGCCGAGGTCGGCGTCGATGGCGCGCGCCGGCTCGATCTCGACGACCTCGACGATGTGGTGGCCGTAGTCGGTTTGAACGACCGCCGAGCGCTGCCCGGCCTGCAGGCCGGCGATGACGCGCTCGAGCTCGGCGCTCGGCAGGTAGTTGAAGCCGTCGATGATCGGGATCCAGCCCAGGTCGCCGCCCTCGGTGGCCGAGACCTCGTCGCGCGACACCTCGCGCGCCACCGCGGCGAAGTCCTCGCCGGCCGTCAGCCGGTCGAGCGCGTCGCGGCACTCGGCCTCGGCCGTGCAGAGGATGTGCCGCGCATGGTAGAACGGCGCCGTCGTCGGCAGGTCGCGGCTGATGTCGTCGACCAGCTTGCGCCCGATGATCGCCTGCCGCTCCATCTCGAACAACTCGGCTTCCGACGTGCCGGCCGCGGCGCGCGCCGCATCGAATGCGGCGCTGTCGGCCGCCTGCTGGCGGTACGCGGCCAGGCTGGCCTCGACCTCTTGATTCGTCGCGGTGATGCCGCGGCTGGCGGACTCCTGCTCGAACAGGGCCTGGTTGACCATCTCGCGCAGGACCTGGCGTCGGAGCGCCAACAGCTGCTGCTGGCCGGCGTCGGTGTTCGGATCGAGCCCTTGGTCGACGAAGTAGCGCTGCGTGTCGAGCGCCTGGGCCTGGAAGTCGGCCAGCGCGAGCGGCGCGCCGTTGACGGATGCCGCCAAGTCCACCACCGCCGTGTCGGGCGCCTCGGCCGTCTCGGCGACGTCGTCGTCGCGCTCGGCCGCGCCTTGCTGCAGGTCCTTGCCCGCCGGGTCGGCCGCATCGTCGCCGCCGCGGCCCAGGTCGGCGCTGCCGGCGGCGCTCTGCGCCGGCGCGTCCGCACCATCCTCGCCGGCCGTGCCGCAGCCGGCCAGCGGGCCGATGGCCCACATCAGCAGCACCGCCGTCCAGCCGCGCGCTCGGCGGGGCGTCGTTCGCATCCGCATCGTGTCCGCTCCGAGGTGGGGGCAACCGCCGCGGACCCCGCCCGCGACGGCCGCAGTATATGCGCCGGCGGCGGCGGAGCAAGATGCGGGCCGCGCGCCGCGACCGCGTCGTTCAGGCGCGCGGCGGTCCGTCGCCGCGCGCCCGCCACCGCGCGCGCGCCGCCTGCCAGGCGGTCATCGGCCAGAGGCGGCGCACCGCCAGCCAGGCCGCCTCGAGCCGCGGGCCGAGGGCGCTGGAGTCGCGGCGCCCGAAGCGCTCCGCCACGTACGCGTCGGCGATTGCGGAGATCTCCGCGTCGGCGTCGGGAATCGTCCGCGCCAGCCGGCGGCTGTACTCGGCCGGCGTCTCGGCGGTGGCGGGCCCGGCGCCGATCCAACGCGCCACGCGCACCAGGCGGCCGAACGCGCGCTCGGCCGCGGTCAGACCCTGCCACGGCCGCTGCCACCACCACCGCCCGCCGAGGGCGATGGCGACGAGCGCGACCAGCGCCGCCAGCCACGGCCACGACCGCCCGAGCCGGCGCGCCGCGGCCGTCGCCGACGCCGCGCGCGGCGGCGCCTGATCGGCCGCCGACGTCCGGTCCTCCTCGGGCAGCAGGTCCTCGGGCGGCGGTGCGCCCGCCGCGCTGGCCGTCGGCGCCGCGGCCGCCAGGGTGCGGGCGTCGTCGGCCGTCGACGGGCGGTCGACGAGCTGCTCGTTGGCCGTCGGCTCGAACTCGATCCAGCCGTACCCCGGGAAGAACACCTCGGGCCAGGTGTGGGCGTCGAAGTCGTGCAGGCGGCGCCCGGCGCCGCCGTCGATGGACTCGCCGCCGGCGTAGCCGGCCGCCAGCCGCGCCGGGACGCCCTGGCTGCGGGCCAGCACGACGAACGCCGTGCTGTAGTAGTCGCAGTAGCCGGCCTGCACGTCGAACAGGAACCAGTCCGCCTTGTCGCGGCCGCGCGGCGGGTCGGGGATCGTCTCGGAGTACGTCATCGTCCGGCGAAGGTACGACTCGAGGGCCCGCGCCTTGTCGAAGCGGGTCGGCTCGGCGCCGGCGATGTCGGCCGCCAGCGACACGACGCGCTCCGGCAGACCCTCGGGCAGCTGGAGGTAGCGGTCGGCGACCCAGGCCGGATCGGCCTGGCCTTGGCTGGCCTGCAGCTCGGCGACGCTGGCACGGCTGAGGCGCGAGACGGCCTGGTAGCCGGCGCCCAGCGCCAGCGCGTCACGGCTCGACACCGAGAGGATGTCGCTGCCCTCACCGGCGGTCTCGACGGTCGTCGGCAGGCCGATGCGCTGCGGCTCGCCGGCGACGTAGAGCTGCGAGATGCCCGCCTTGTGCGTCTGGACGGTCTGGGTAACGACGTTCGAGGCCGGCCAGGCGTAGCCGATCGGCTCGTCGGCGTCGGCGCGCCGCGCCGCGTCGGCGTTGCGCCGCCAGCCCTGGCCATCCCAGCTGTCGAACACCGCCATCCGGAAGTACCGCGGTGGCACCACGGCGTCGCCGTCGAGGGCGACGTCGAACACCGGCTGCGTGCCCAGCTCGATGCTGCCGGTGAGCGGCATCGCCTCGCCGAAGCTCGTGCCCTCGCCGCGCACCGGATAGTTCAAGTTCGGCAGGTAGCGACCCGAGATCGTGCGCGCGCGCTGCGACATCGCCGTCCATGCCTGCGGTAGCCGCTCGAGGACGTCGGCCTGGATGCGGCCGGGCAGCACGAACGCCAGGGCGATGGCCAGCGCCGCGACGACGAGGCTGTCGCGCAGGAAGTCGAACTCGAGGCCGGCGCCGTGGTGGATCCGCTCGTGCTGCCAGCGCTCGATGCGCAGCGCGATGTGGGTGCGGGCGGCCAGCAGGAACGCGCACAGCATGAAGGCGCCGACATAGGCGGCGTAGTTGCCGAGCCGCGCCGAGTACAGGCTGAACACGAGCGCGAAGCCGCTGGGCAGGACCGCGCCCGACCAGCTCAGGTAGCGGGCGGCGAACCAGGTGCAGATGTAGGCCAGGAGCCAGAGGAGCAGCGCCATGGTGACGGTGAAGAACAGCGCCATCATGTCCTGCTGGTCCGCGGTGAGCGGCGCCCCAGCGCGGGCGACGGACGGCCAGGCCAGGTAGAGCGTGCGCACTTGGGCCAAGCGATCCAGCAACGGCCATTGGGCGAAACCCGGCGGCGCGCTGGCATAACCGGCCACCAGGTCGGTGGCCAGGTAGAATGTCGCCCCGACGCCAATCATCGCGCTCCAGCCGTGCGCCACCAGCACCGGCATCCAGCGCAGGCCGGAGAGCACGGCGCCGACCACGACGCCGCCGAGCACGACCGGCGTCAGGATCGACAGGCCGGGCACCCAGCCCGCGTTCTCGATCGACCACGCCAAGCACAGCTGCATGCAGCCGACGAGCACGATGCTGGTCCAGCCCGAGGGAGGTCGCACGGTGTTCGCTCCTGCGTACGGCGGCCGAGACGCATCGCGCCCCGGACACCACCGAGGTGGGCGGGGCGCGCAACAGACCGGCCGACGCCCCGATCGCCAAGCCGCCAGCCCGACGGGCCGGCGAGACGGGGCGGACACGGTCGGCTCGAACGATAGCAGCCGGGCCCATCGCGGGCCAAGCGCGCCGTGGCGCGGCCGCCGCGGACGATGACGAGAACGGCCCCCGGCCCCGCCGCGTTCAGCGGCGCGCCGGACGCAGCGGCGCTGCCGCGGTCGATGCGCCGGCTGCTCGCGCCCGCCGTGGGCCGCGTGGCGTCCGCTGCGGCCCGCGGCCGACCCCCGGCGGTGGACGACGCGCGGCACGTGGCGTCGCTCGTGGCCGCGGCGCCGCCGCCCGCCGTGGCGCGGTGGATGGAGGCGGAGGGCGTGTCGGCGCTGGTGGGCGCGGCGGGCATCGCCGCGCCCCCGGCCACCGTCGCGCGCTGGACCGACACCGCCGAGCGCGTCGCCCGCCGCGCCGAGCGACTGCTCGACGACCGCCGGCAGCTGGCGGCGGCGCTGGCGACGCACGGCGTGCCGTGGCGGCCGCTCAAGGGCGCCTGGCTGGCCGACCACGTCTACGCCGCCGCCGCCCTGCGCCCGATGGCCGACACCGACGTCTGGGTCGAGGCGGCGGACCTCGATCGCGCCGATTCCGCCCTGTCGTCCCTGGGCTACCGGCGGGCGTTCGCGACGTGGAAGCACGCCGTCTATCGGCGACCCGGTGAGCGCGTGGTCGACCCGCGCGGTGAGCACCCGGACAACCCGCGGCCGGTCGAGGTGCACGCGACGTGGGGCGAGGGCCTGCGCGGCGTGTCGCTGGACGTCGCCGCGCTGGCGGCCGGCGCGGGCGGGGGCCCGGCGGCGTGGCCCGACGGCGCGGCCATGCTCGTCCACGTGGCCGCCCACGCCACGGTGGACGCGTTGGCGCGGCGCCTGCGGCTGCTGTCACTGGTCGACGTGGCCGTGTTGGCGTCCGGTCTGGACGACGGCGCCTGGCGGCGCGTGGCGCAGCTGGCCGGCTCGCCGGCGGCCGCCCGCTTCGTCTGGCCGGCGCTGTCGCTGGCCGCCGACGCGTTGGGCGCCGACGTGCCGCACGACGTCGCCGCGGCGCTGGAGCGGGCCGTGCGCCCGCCGCTGCGCCGCTGGCGCGCCGGCATCGACGTCGACGCGCTCGGCCGGTGGGCGGTCCTGGACGTCCGCCGGCCGTTCGTCGACATCCCGCGCATCTGGCCGCTCGACGCGCGCGAGGCGGCGACGGTGTGGCGCGCCATCCTCTGGCCCCCGCGCGCGGCGCTGATGGACCGCGATCCGGCGCTGGCGGGTTCGCGGGCGTGGCCGCTGGCGTACGCGCGCCACGCCGGGTACGTGCTGCGGACGGCAACGGGCCGCGCGCGTCGGCGCTGGCGTCCGCCGGCGGGCTGACGCGCGGGGCGGACGCGCGGCGGGCGCACCGGCCGCGCTGGGTCAGTCGCCGCGCCGCAGCGGTCCGTCCGTGGCGTCGCGCAGGACCTCCGGCCGCAGGATCGTCCAGTACTCCGGGCCGCGCTCGACGACGCGGTCGTACTGGTACTGCTCCAGGATCCGTTCGACCTCGGCGGAGTAGAGGCCGGTGAGCGACGCCAGGTCGGCGTACGTCAGGGGGTGCCGGATCGTCGTGCCGCCGGCCTCGCCCGGCGCGCCGTGCCGCTCGGCCATGCTCAACAGCTGCTTGGCGACCCGCACCGCTGCGCTCTGGTGCGTCGCCGCGTCCAGCTTCTCGTTCATGGCGCGGATCATCTCGGCCAGGTTGTGTAGCACGGCGGCAAGCGCCGTGGGCTCCTGGTGGATCAGCTGCATGAAGTCGTCGCGGTGAAGGGCCACGACGTCGGTGTCGACGACGGCGGTGGCCGTCGCGCTGCGGCGCGCGCCGTCCAGCAACGCCAGCCCGCCGAACGCGTCGGACGCGTACAGCGTGTCCAGGGTCAACGGCTGGCCGGTGGCCGACATGCGGGTGATCCGGACCTCGCCGACGATGACGACGAACAGGCTATGGCCGGAATCGCCCTCGGCGAAGATCGTCGACCCGGCGCCGTAGTGGCGGCGCTGGGTGCGACTGGCCAGCCACGACAGCTCATCGTCCGACAGGCCCGTGGTCAGGAAGGACCGGCGCAGGGCTTCGATCGGGTCCGACATCGGCGACGGCCTCCACGCTGCCGGCGGGCGGGTCCGCCGCGTCCGGTTCCAGGGACCGCCATTGTGCGGGGATTCGTCCGGCCATGCAAGGCCCCTCGCGACGCCGCGCCGCGGCGACGGCGGCGACTCAACGCGCCGCGTCGACATAGACGCGGGCCGTGGCCGCCGCGGCCGCCCGCCAGCCGCGGCGGGATGCCATCCGCACGCCGGCGCCGGCCATCGCCGCCCGGCGGGCGCCGTCGACGGCGAGCGCGGCCAGCGCGCGACCGATGGCGTCGGCGTCGACGCCGGCGGCGAACGCCACACCGTCCGGCGCGGCCTCCGGCAGCCCGCCGCGGCCGGACGACACGACGGGACAGCCGCAGGCGGACGCCTCGAGGGCGGTCAACCCGAAGCCCTCGTGCAGCGCCACGCAGGCCGTGAGCTCGGCCGCGCCGTAGAGCGCGTGCAGGCGGTCGTCGTCGACGGCGGCGAAGCGATGGACGAACGGCGCCGCGCCGGCGGCCGCGATCGCCGCGCGCACCGACGGCTCGTCGTCGCCGGCCGGGCCGACGAGGACGAGTGACGGCGCCGGATCGAGCCGCGACCGGACGGCGCCGAACGCCAGGACGAGGGCGGCGACGTTCTTCCGCCGCGAGGTCGGACCCACGTGCAGCCAGAACCGCGGCCCGAGCCGGGCGGCCAGCGGCGCGGGCAGGGCGGGCGGCGGCGCGAGCCACCGCGACGCCAGGCCGGGGTGCACGACGGTAGCCCGCGCCGCGACGGCGGGCCAGCGGCGCAGCACGCCGCGGCGCGTGTCGTCCGAGACGCAGACGAGGCGGCGCGCCCGCGGGATGGCCAGCCGCTGCGGCCAGCCGGCCAGCACCCGCTCGCGCCACGGGGCGAGGTCGGGCCGATCGAGCAGCAGCGTGTCGTGGACCGTCAACACGAGGGCCGGTCGCGCGCCGAGCGGGGCGCGCCCGGTCGTCCCGTGCAGCACGGCGGCGCCGACGTCCCGCGCTTGGCGCGGGGCCTCGACGAGCAGCCACGCCAACGTCGGTCGCCGGATCCGGGCCGCGGGGACCGGCGTCCCGCGTCGCGCGCCCGCTGCCGCCCGCCACGCAGCAGGCCGGTTCGTCAGCGGCGCGTAGTCCAGCGACCCGTCGCCGCTCGTCGACGGCAGGTGGTCCCACAGGTCGCGCACATAGCGCCCGACGCCGCCCGTGCCGGGCCGCGCCGGGCTGACGTCGACGGCGACGACGATCGCGCGCGGGTTCACCGCCGGGCGACGCGCTCCTCGACGCCGTCCGAGCCGGCGATGATCGCCTGCGCGGCGAGGTCAAGAAAGAGGCCGCTGGCGACGATGCCCGGCCGCGCGCGCAGCGCCGCATCCAAGCCGCGCGGATCGATGATGCCGTGCGGGAAGCGGGCGTCGATGACCAGCAGTCCGTCGTCCGTGACCACGGCCTCGCCGTCGGGGCCGAGGCGCAGCGTCGGCTCGGCGCCCAGCGACCGCAGCGCCGCCAGGTGCGTCTGCCAGGCGAACGGCAGCACGGCCACGGGCAGCGGCGCGCGGTCGCCCAGGCGTTGCACGCACTTCGAGGCGTCGGCGACGACGACGAACCGGGCGGCGGCGCAGGCCACGATCTTCTCGCGCACCAGGGCGCCGCCCAGCCCCTTGACGAGGTCGAGCCGCGGGTCGATCTCGTCGGCGCCGTCGATCGCCAGGTCGAGCGCCGGCGTCTCGGCCAGCGTCGACAGCGGGATCGCCAGCGACGCCGCGAGCTGCTCGGTGGCGCGCGACGTCGTCACGGCGACGATGTTGCGCAGGCGGCCGTCGGCAAGGCGGCGGGCGATGGCGCGGGTGGCTTCGTCGGCGGTCGAGCCCGTGCCGAGCCCGAGGCGCATGCCGGAGGTGACGAGCGCGGCCGCGGCCTCACCCGCCTGTCGCTTGAGCGCCGCCTGGCCTGCTCGTTCGTCCGCCGGCTCGTGCACGCCCGCACCGTCCTCGCGCATGACGGCCGAAGCGCCGCGCCGGCGAGTATAGCGTGGACCGGCGGCCGCCGGTCGCCGGAGGGATTTACGAATCGGTTACACTTGATCGGACCGCGGGCTAGCCTGACGGCGGCTTTCGGAGTTATGGCCAGCTAGGCTGCGATCCGTCGCCTGCGTCGGGCGACCTCCCACACAGAAACGAGGCTTGGTGATGCTCCCACCCACCGCGTGGCGCGCGCTGCGCGCCGTGGCGCCCGTCCTGTTCTTGGCCACCGCGATCGCGCCCTGGCGCGCGGCGCTGCCGGCCAGCGCCGCGCCCCGGCTCCAGACGCCGACGGCGGCCACCGGCATCGAGGCGTCGATGCACGACAACGCCCTGACGTGGCGCACGACCCCGTCGACGGTCGTCCAGGCGCAGCTGCGCGAGGGCACGGCCGTGCGCGCCAACGGCCAGCCGGCCGTGTCGGACGCGCAGGGCTTCGTCCGCATCCAGTTCGGCGGCGCCGGCGGAGGCGGCGGGATGGGCGGCGCCAACCGCGGCCCGTTCGTCCAGAGCGGCTACACGATCGCGCTGACGCCGCAAGGCGCGGCCGAGCAGACGGCGACGGTGCCTGACCTGGCGGCCGCGCTCGACGTCGACGGCGATCGCGTCGTCGGCCGGGCGCCTGCTGGGTCGAGCGTGGCCGTGTCGCTCACGTCCGGTCCCGGGGTCACCGCACCGACGACGAACACCGTGACGGCCGGCGCCGACGGCGCCTTCGCCACGACGTTCGCCGGCCATGACCTCGCGGCTGGGCACGCCGGCGTGGCCACGCTTCTGACGGCCGACGGCAACACGTTCCGGGCGCGCTTCGTCGCCCTCGAGGCGTCGACCTCGATCGGCGCGCGCGCCGTGAGCGGCTCGGCGACGCCGGGCGATCGGGTCAACGTCTCGTTCAGTGCACCGGACGGCGCGGCCCGCGGCCGAGGCGCCGTCACCGTGCGCCCGGGCATGACCTGGAACGTGGCCGCGGGCGGTGGCGGCGGAGGCGGCGGCGGCGGTGGCGGGCCGAACGCGCTCCAGGTGCTGCGCGCCGGCGACACCGTCAGCGTGACGGTGGTGAGCGGCGTGCCGGGCGGAACGCGCACGGTGCGCGGCGTGGCCCCCGACGTGCGGATCGATCAGGTGTCGGCAGGCGAGCGCCGCGTGGTGGGCCGCGCCCCGGCCGGCCTGGCCCTGACCGTCGAGGCGATCAGCCCGCTCGGCGGGACGCCCGCCTCGGCCAGCACGACGAGCGCCGCCGACGGCACGTTCAACGTCGTCGTGCCCGGCAGCGACCCGATCGGCCCCGGCTGGCGCATCCGCGTCGGCGCCGAGGTGGTCCCGGGCCTCCGCGTTTGGATGGTCGACGCGATCGAGCAGGTCCGCGTCGGCATCCACACCGGCCAGGTCACCGGCGTGGCCGATCCCGGCACGCTGGTCACGGTCACGCTCCGCGCCGCCGACGGTACCCAGAAGGCCGTCGACGACGACTTCGCGAACAACGCCGGCACGTACGGCGTCGGCTTCGGCGGCGCCAACGGCATTGCGATCGGCGACCGCGTCGAGGTCACGTTCGTGGCCGGCGATCCGGTAATCGTGCCGGTCGGCAACGTCACCGCCCGCACCGACAAGGCCGCCGACTGGGTGAGCGGCGAGGCGCCGTCCGGCACGACCGTCACCGTCTCGCGCCAGCAGGGTGGCCAGACCACCCGCAAGAGCGTGGCGGTGGACGCGGCCGGACGCTACACGGTCGACTTCGCCGGCACGCTCGACATCACCGATCCGATGGCGGGCGAGGTGGCGGTGCGGCTGCTCAGCGGGCACGAGCTCGTCACGTCGTGGGCGGCGGTGCGGATGTCGCTCGAAATCCACGACACGTTCGTCAGCGGCAACGGCCCGGCAGGGCGGACGGCGCGCCTCGAGCTCGTCGACGGCAGCGGCGTCGTCGTGGCCAGCGGCCAGGCGAATATCGGCGGCGGTGGTGGCGGGCCGGGCGGCGGCGCGGGCCAGGGCGGGTTCGGCGGCAACTGGTTCGTCAACCTCACCGATACGACGGATCAGCCGGTCCGCATCCAGGTCGGCGACACGATCCGGGCCACGGTGGGCGACGACGCCTTCACGCTCGTCGTGCCCGAGTTGCGCGGCGCCGCGTTCGTCGCCGACGACGTCGTGAGCGGCGTCACCGCGCCGAGCAAGGCGGTGGGCATCAACATCGTCCGACCGCTCGTCGGCGACGACGCCGAGGCCGAGGCGACCGCCGACGGCAGCGGCAACTTCAGCCACAACTTCAGCGGCGCCTTCGACCTGCAGCACAACGACAGCATCACGTTCGACATCGACGAGGGCGGTCATACGATCCTCAGCCAGATCTTCGTGCCCGGCCTGCGGCTCAACCTCGACACCGGCGTGCTCGTCGGCTCGTGGCGGCCGATGGCCGACGTGTCGATCACCGTCACCTCGGGCGGCCGCACCACGTTCAGCGGCCAGGCCAAGACGGACATCGACGCCATCTTCACCGTCACGATGACCGACGGCGACGAGCGCGTCCGGCCGCAGACGGGCGACGTCGTGCGCGTCGTGCCGGCCGGTGCGCCGGCCGAGGCGCTCGAGCTCGTCGTGCCCGAGCTGTCGGTGGCGTTTGACGAGGAGGGCAATGCCGTGTCCGGCCGCGCCACGCCCGGCGGCCACCTCGAGCTCAACGTCGGCGACGCCATCGCCCGGCCGATCCTCGGCGGCGGACCCGGCGGCGGCGGGGGCGGCTTCGGCGGCAACCGGAACGCCGAGCCGACGATCAACGCCGACGGCACGTGGCGGCAGACCTTCCAGCCGCCGTACAACGTCCAGCCCGGCACCGGCGCCAACCTGATCTACCGCGTGCCGATCGGTCACCGCGTCTCGATGCAGCGCTACGTGCCCATCCTGGTCGCCCAGCACGGCGGCAGCCATGCCTGCGGCCTCGTCGGCGCCCCGCGCGACCGCGTGACGGCCGACCTGAGCGACGCGGCCGGCGCCGCGCTCGGCAGCGCCGCCGGGCTCGCCGGCTACAACTCGCAGTTCGACTTCGAGCTGACGAAGAACGGCGCCCCGGTGACGACGGCGGCCGGCCAGGTCGTGAAGGCCAAGCTCGGCGGCAAGGACATCAGCGTCACGCTGCCGGAGCTGACGGTGTCGGTCGACTGGACGACCGGCCAGGTGACGGGCCGCGCGCCCGCCGGGACGGTCGTCCTGCGCGCCTTCCCGGCCGGCGGCTGCCTCGACCTCGGCCGCGGCGGCGGCGGCGGCGGGCCGGGCGGCGGCGGGCCGGGCGGGGTTCAGGCGGTGCGCGCCAACGACCAGGGCGCCTACCAGTTCCCGCCCCTGCCGGGCTTCCTGCGCGATCCGGGCGACGGTTTCGAGGTCGGCCTGTTCTCGGCCGACGGTCACTACGTCTACCGCCACGCCTACCGTGCCCAGGGCGAGGTGTTCGTGCACACCGATCGGGTGGCCGGGCGGGCGCTGCCGTCGAGCCCGGTCGTCGTGACCGTGAAGGCCGCCGACGGCACCGAGCGCGGCCGGATCGCCGGCGCGACGGACGCCGCCGGCCGCTTCGACCTGCGGGTCAGGAGCGGCGACGGCCAACCGCTGGCCATCGAGCCCGGCATGACGGTGCACCTCGACGCCAGCGGCGACCTGGCCGACATCGCCGTCGAGGAGCTCGACTTCGACTGGAGCCCTGGCGCCGGCAGCGCGATGCGCGGTCAGACGACGCCGGATCGCCAGGTGCGGATCTACCTGCGGCTGCGCGACGGCCGGACGATCGCGTTCGACCGCGGCTCCGACACGGCCGGCGCGTTCGGCTTCGCCGCGGCCGACGTGCCGCCGCGGGCCGACTGGTCCATGGCCGACGTCGCCGGCATCCGGGTGGAGACCGACACGCCGAACCAGCACCTGCTGGTGGCCGAGGCCGGCGACTCCGTCGGCCCGGTGCCGACGCCGACGCCGCCGCCCGCGGCCGGCGGCAATCGGATCTACCTGCCGTTCGGCTACCGCTACAAGCGCTAGCCGGACGAGCGGATCGCTCGACGCACGAAGGGGGCCGGCACGCGCCGGCCCCCTTCGTCATGTTCGTCGCATCCCCCGGATGAACCGCCCGTCCGGTGCGGAAGGGCCCGCCGCTACGGGAAGATCCCCAGCTCCGAGTAGCACAGCGCGATCTTGTCGATCGCGCTGACGAACGACGCCGTGCGCAGGTCGGGGCAGTCCTTGCGCTCGTGCAGGATCCGCCGGATCTGGCGGTAGGCGTCGACCATCGTGTCCTCGAGGCCCGAGACGACGATGTCCTCCTCCGACGCGCCCTTGGCCAGCGCCTTGATCTCGTGCTCGGTCAGGTTCTTCTCGGTCATCGTCTCCATCGCCTGCAGCAGCCCGCGGTACGCCGACTCCTCGAAGCGGCGCTCCATGCGGCCGAAGCGGACGTGCGACAGGTTCTTGAGCCACTCGAAGTAGCTGACGACGACGCCGCCGGCGTTGAGGTAGGAGTCGGGGATCACCAGCACGCCGCGCGCGGCGAGCATCTCGCTGGCGCGCGATGTCGTCGGTCCGTTGGCGCCCTCGGCGACGATCTTCGCCTGGATGCGGGGCGCGTTGTCCTCGGTGATCTGGTTCTCGAGCGCGGCGGGCACCAGGATCTCGCACGGCAGCTCGAGCGCGTCGAGCGAGTGGGGCAGGAACGTCGTCCCTGGGAAGTGGGCGACCGAGCCGGTCGCCTGGCGATGGGCGATGAGAGCGTCGATGTCGATGCCGTCGGGGTTGTGGACCGCGCCCTCGCGCTCGGCCACCGCGACGACGACCGCGCCGCCGCCCTGGAGGAAGCGCGCGGCGTGCGAGCCGACGTTGCCGAGGCCCTGCACGATGACGCGCTTGCCGCTCAGCCCGACGCCGAGGCCGAGCCGCGCCATGTCCTCGGGCTCGTTGCAGGCCTCACGGACGCCGAAGAACACGCCGCGGCCCGTCGCTTCGGTGCGGCCGCGGATGCCCCCTTGGGCGATCGGCTTGCCGGTCACGCAGCCCAGCGCGTTGAGCTCGCCGGGCACCATCGCCATGTAGGTGTCGGCGATCCACGACATCTCGCGCGGTCCGGTGCCGAAGTCCGGCGCCGGCACGTCGACGCCGGGGCCGATGAAGTTCTTCTTCACGAGCTCGAACGTGTAGCGGCGCGTGATGCGCTCGAGCTCCCGCTCCGAGTAGTCGTGGCGGTTGATCTGGATGCCGCCCTTGGCGCCGCCGAACGGCACGTCGACGATGGCGCACTTGTAGCTCATCAACGCGGCCAGCGCCATGACCTCGTCTTCGTTCACCGTGTCGGCGAAGCGGATGCCGCCCTTGGTGGGCTGCTTGTGGTGGCTGTGCTCGACGCGCCACGCCTCGATCGACTCGATCGAGCCGTCGTCCCGCTTGAGCGGGAACGTCATGTGGTAGACGCTGTTGCACTGCTTGATCAACGACAGCAGCGTCTCGCTGTGCGACGTCAGCGCCGCGGCTCGATCGAAGTTGCGGTTGACCTGATCGAAGAAGCTGATCTGGCTCATGCCGGTCGTTGCCTCGTACGGGTGGAGCGACAGCCGTGGGTGCCGAGCGGTGCACCGCAGGCCCCTGCGGCGCGGCGCGGGCATGAGTGTAACCCAATCAACCCGCCCGGCAAGGCTCGGCGCCCTCGGACGCGGCGCGACCCCGGCCCAAGGACCGGGGTCGCCTGCTGCACCCATACGGTCGGCGCGCGACGAGCGCGCGCCACGTCGTCAGGCCTGGCCCGACAGCGCCACCTTGATCAACACGTTGTCGCGCACCAGGTCGTCGGGCTGGCCCGGGTAGCGGATCTCCCAGTCCTGGCGGTTCACCGAGAACTCGGCCGTGGCCGAGACGGTTCCGTCGCCCACCGTGACCATGGCCGGGAACGAGATCTGGCGCGTGATGCCGCGGATCGTCAGGTCGCCGCTGATCGTGTGGCTGGCGCCGCCCTCGCCGCCCTCGACGATCGACGTCGACACAAACGTGGCGACCGGATGGCTGCCCGAGGCGAAGAAGTCGTCGCCGGTCAGGTGCTTCTCGAGGCGCACGTTGCCGCCGTCGGCGGCGTCGCAGCCCACCGACGCCACGTCGACGGTGAAGCGCAGCGTCGCCGTCGCCGGCGTGCCGTCGCCGGGATCGAGCGACCCCTTCCAGCTGGCGAACGAGCAGTCGTGGGTGCGGGTGACCTTGCTGGCGACGAAGCCGATCGACCCACTGAGCGGGATGGCCGCCGCCGGCGGCGCGTCCGCGACGGCGTCCACGGCGGCGGGCGCCGCATCGACGGCCGGCTGGCCGTCGGCCGGGCCCGCCTCGGCGTCGGCCGGTGCGGCCACGCTGGGCTCGGAGACGACGGCCGCCGGGGCGTCGTCGGCGGGGTTGGGCGCGCAGCCGACGAGAGCGAGCGGCGCGCCGAGGGCGGCCCACAGGGCCAGGGTGTGGCATCGCATCGGGCAAGACCTTTCGTCCGTGGGGGGCGGATTCGGGTGATGGGGCGATGGATTGACGCCGCAAGCCGTCCATACGAACATGACGCGCCGCGACGCACCGGAGTGTAGCGCAGCGTTTGTTGTCCATGCAACTATCGTGAGGCCCCGCGCAGCTGCCCGATGTCCGACGAGCCCTCCCTCGAGCCCCTGAGCGCGGCGGGTCGCGGCCCGACCTTCGCGTCGATCGTGACGCGTCGATTGTCGCGGCGTGCCCTCCTGCGCGACACGGTGCTCTCCGGCTTGACCATCTACCTGCCGCGGGTCTTCCACGGCGCGCCAGCGCCGGCCGAGAGCCGCCTGGCCTTCGGCCATGTCGGCTCGACCACGGGCGACACGATGGCCGTGGCCGACGGCCACACGGCGACGGTGCTGCTGCGCTGGGGCGACCCGGTGGTCCCCGGCGCGCCGCCCTGGACGCCGTCGGCCCAGACGGCTGCGGCCCAGGCGCAGCAGTTCGGCTACAACTGCGACTACGTCGGCTTCCTGCCGCTGCCGCGCGGCAGCGAGTCGTCGCAGCGCGCGCTGCTGGTGGTGAACCATGAGTACACGAACCCCGAGCTGATGTTCGAGGGCTACGTGGGCGGCGCACCGACGGCGGACCAAGTCGCGGTCCAGCTGGCGGCGTTGGGCCTGTCGATCGTCGAGGTCGAGCGCGGCGCCGACGGCTGGCGGGTCATCGGCGACAGCCCGTTCAACCGCCGCATCACCGGCACGACGCCGTGCACGCTCACCGGTCCGGCCGCCGGCCATCCGCTGCTGGCCACCGGCGCCGACCCGGCGGGTCGAACCGTCGCCGGCACGTTCGCGAACTGCTCGTCCGGGCGCACGCCGTGGGGCACGGTGCTGTCGGCCGAGGAGAACTTTCACGACGCCTTCGGCGGGCGTGCCGGGCTGCGGCCGCTGAGCGACGACCTGCTGAACCACGCCCGCACCGGCATCGCCACCGGTCGATCGAAGTGGTCGTGGGAGCGACACGAGCCCCGCTTCGACGTGTCGCGGCACCCGCACGAGCCGTATCGCTTCGGGTGGGTGGTCGAGGTCGACCCCTACGATCCGACGTGGGTGCCGCGCAAGCGCACGGCGCTGGGCCGGATGCGGCGCGAGGCCGCCAACAGCGTCGTCGCCAGCGGCGGGCAGTTGGCGCTGTACTCCGGCGACGACATCGCCTTCGAGTACATTTACAAGTTCGTGACGCGCCAGCGGTTCGACCCGCGCGACCGCCGCGCCAACCGCGATCTGCTCGACGACGGCACGCTGTTCACGGCGCGCTTCAACGCGAACGGCACCGGCGACTGGCTGCCGCTGGTCCACGGCGTCGGCCCGCTGACGGCGGCCAACGGCTTTCCGTCGCAGGCCGAGGTCTGCATCCACACCCTCAAGGCCGCCGACCTGGTGGGCGCCACGAAGATGGACCGGCCCGAGGACATCGAGATCGCGCCCGATGGCACGGTGTACGTGGCGCTGACGAAGAACCCGCTGCGCGGCACCGCCGGCCAGCCGCCGCCCGACGACGCCAACCCGCGACCCCTGAACAAGCACGGGCACGTGATCGAGATCTTCGAGGCCGGCAACGACCACGCCGGGCGCCGCTTTCGCTGGCGGCTGTTCCTGGTGTGCGGCGACCCGCGCGACCCCGACACGTACTTCGCGGGCTATCCAGCCGCCCAGGGCCTGTCGCGCATCAGCTGCCCCGACAACCTGGCGTTCGACCACGCCGGCAACCTCTGGATCGCGACCGACGGCCAGCCCGAGACGTTCGGCATCAACGACGGCCTGTTCGTCGTGCCGACCGAGGGGCCGGAGCGTGGGCGGGTGCGCCGCTTCTTCAGCGCCGTTGCCGGCGCCGAGGTCACCGGCCACGCCTTCACCCCCGACGACGCCGCGCTGTTCCTGAGCATCCAACACCCGGGCGAGGGCAGCGACCTCTCGGCGCCGTCGAGCCGCTTTCCGGACCGCGCGCTGCCGCCGCGACCGTCCGTACTCGTCCTCGAGCACGTCGAGCGCCGGCCGATCGGCAGCGCGGCGCCGGCGGCGGGCGCAACCGTGACCCCTACGGGCTAGGAGCGAGACCGCGACCGGGCTAGAATCGCCGGCCATGAAGGTGATCGCGACCGACCTGCCGGGCGTCCTCATCCTCGAGCCGCGCGTCTTCCGCGACGGGCGCGGCTGGTTCGGCGAGTCGTGGCGCCGCGAGCGCTACGCCGAGGCCGGGCTGCCGGCCGAGTTCGTCCAGGACAACGTCTCGCGGTCGTCGCGCGGCGTGTTGCGCGGCCTCCATCTCCAGAACCCGCGGCCGCAGGGCAAGCTGGTGACGGTGCTCGACGGTCTGGTCTGGGACGTGGCCGTCGACCTGCGGGCCGGCTCGCCGCACTTCGGCCGCTGGACGGCCGTCGAGCTCTGCGGCGACACGCTGCGGCAGTTCTGGGTGCCGCCCGGCTTCGGCCACGGCTTCGTCGTGCTCAGCGCCGAGGCGGTCTTCAGCTACAAGTGCACCGACGTCTACGACGCCGCGGCCGAGTTCGGCGTCCGCTACGACGACCCCGACCTGGCCATCCCGTGGCCGATGGGCGCGCCCCTGCTGTCCGCCAAGGACGACGCGCTGCCGCGGCTGCGCGACATCCCACGCGAGCGGCTCGTGCCGTACGCCGGCTAGGCCCGCGCATGGCAGGCTCGACCCCCACGCCGCCGGGCGAGACGGAGCCGTCCAGCCACTTGGCGCGGGCCCGCGTCATCATGGAGGCGACGCCGCCGCTCGTGCAGCACCAGGACAAGGCGTACGCCATCCTGGAGCACTGCTTGCGGGCCTACACGCGCTTCGACGCCCTCTCGGTGCCCGACATCCAGGACGACGGCGAGTTCCACCGCAGCGTCGAGCGCGTCGGCAACCTCGACTTTGCGCGCTGGCTGCAATCCCAGGCCGACAAGCCGCTGTCCCTCTACCGCGTCAGCGTGGCGACCGAGGCCGGCCCGTTCCACGATTGGCTCGACGTGGCCGAGGCGATGGGCGTGCGCGACATCGTCCTCGTCGGCGGCGACGCGTCGCACAAGCGCTACGGCGCCGGGGCGCTGGACATCGCCCGCGCGGCCGCGATCGCCCGCGGCCGCGGCTTCCACTGCGGCGGCATCATCATCCCGACCCGCCGCCGCGAGTTCGTGCCGCGCCCGGCCGGGCACGACGAGCTGGCGCGCCTGCAGCAGAAGATCGCCGACGCCCGTCTGTCGTTCTACACGACGCAGCTGCTCTACGAGGGCGAGTGGATGAGCTGCTTGCTGCTGGACATGGTGCGGGCGATCCCGCTGGCGCAGTTCCCCAAGATCTTCCTGACCTTCTCGCCGTTCGTCGGCGAGGACGACCTGAACTTCGCGATGCGGGCCCTGGGCGTCTACGTCCCGCGCGACGTCGAGCGCACGCTGCGCGGCTCGCGCAGCATGGTCGAGGCGTCGATCGCTCAGCTGACCTTGGTCTGGGAGCGGCTGTCGACCTTCGCCAGCGAGATCGGGATCCCCGGCGACCGCCTGGGCATCAACGTCGAGTACCTGAACTCGCGCAACCCGCGCAACGTCCGCGCGGCGTTCGAGCTGGCCGAGGAATTCGGGCGGCTCCTGGGCGTCAACGGCTAGTGCGTCGCCGCCCGGCGCGCCCGACGGCGCGGGCCGCGGTCGGCGCTACCGCCGGCGGGTGTAGCGCAGCAGCGTCGGCAGCAGCGCCCGGCACGGCGCGCCAGGCCCGCAGCGGTCGGCGCCCGTCGGCGATGCGGCCGGCGGCGGCGTGGCGGCCGTGGCGGTGGCAGACGCGCCGGGCCGCGGCGTGGCCTCGGCCGTGGGCGTCGCGGACGCGCCCGGGTCGACGCCGGTCGGCGACGGCGACGCGCTCGGGGCGGTCGGCGTGTTCTGCGGGCCCCCGTCGACGGTCGGGCTCGCGCTGGCGGTCGGGGTCGTCGAGGCGGTCGGGGTCGCCGACGGGGTGAGCGTCGGGGCCGCGGTCGGGACGAACGGGGTCGGCGTCGGCGGCGGGGCGACGTCCTCGGCGTACACCGCGGCGCCGTGCAGGAGCGTGCCGACCCAGACGCGGCGGCCGTCGGCGCGGACGGTGGTGACCTGGTTCGACGGCAGCGGGCTGTCGTCGGGCGTGACGGCCGTCCATCGCTCGCCGTCGAGGAGCTTGACGCCGCCCGTCGACGGCACGACGCCGCGGCCGTGGCGATGGGTCCCGACCCAGAGCCGGCCGACCGCGTCGACGGCGAGGCTGCTGACGAGCCCGTCGTTGAGCCAGCGGGTGCCCTGCCAATCGCGCGCCCGGCACGTCTCGAGCGGACAGCGGTCGAGCTGGGCGTGGACGTTCTCGCCGCGCGGCCAATGGAACACGCTGCCGATCGTCGACCAGCCGCCGGCCCACACCGCGCCGCGGCCGCGGTCGACGGCGATGGCGCCGTAGACGCCGTAGTCGCCGAAGGCCTGCATCGTCGAGCCGCTGTCCTTCTTCGTCCACGACCGCCAGCGCTGGCCGTCCCAGCGCGCCACGCCGCCGCCGGCGACGACGATCTGGTCCGGCCGGCCCGGCCCGATCGGCACCCGGCGCTCGACCGGGTAGTGCGCCGTCCAGACGTCGCCCGTGGCAGGGTCCACGGCCAGGTCGCTCACGCCGTTGCCGGCGTTGAAGTCCGCGGTGACGGTGTGGGCGCGCCAGGCGCCGCTCGAAGGGTCGAGGACCACCAGCCCGACGCCGGTCGACACCAGGTTGCCCACGGCGGTCCAGACGCGGCCGACGGCGTCGACCTCGACGGCCACCGCCTCGCGGTAGGGCAGCGGGCTGTTCGTCGGATCGAACACCTGCCATGCGCCGCCCTGGACGCGCGATAGGCCGCCGTCCTGCCAGCAGTCGGGGTACCGGGCGCAGCTCGGCGGGCTGCCGGTGAGCTGGTAGAGGCGGTCGTCGCGCAGGGCCGCCAGCCAGACGTCGTCGGCGCCGCGTACCGCCAGCTGCGACGTCCGGTCGCCGGCCGGGCCGCGCCGGAGGCGGGTGACGTCGGCGTCGGCCGCGACGTCGGCCGCCAGCGTCGGCGAGACGGTCAGGCGCCCGGTTGCGCCGTCGCCGGCGGGGGCGAACGCCATGACGTGGTGGATCGTGTCGTCGCCGCCGAAGCGGGCCAGGTCGACGGCGTCGGGAAACGCCGCCTCGAATGCCGCCGCATCCCCGAGGTCCACCGCGACCGTGGCGCTGCCGGCCGCGGCGGGCGCCGCGATGCGGGCGGGCGTCCCGGCGTCGGCGAAGGCCCGCCACCCCGTCCAACGGCCCGTGCTGGCCTGCCAGCGGGCCACGCCGCGGTTGCGGGTGGCGAACCACGTCACGTCGCCGCTCGGCTCGTCGGCCACGGCCGTGATCTGGTTGCTCGGCAGACCGCGGTCGGCGGTGCGGTAGGCTCGCCAGCGCCAGCCGCTGTCGATGGGCTCGGCGCGCCAGACCCCGTCGCCGTCGCCGTTGCGCAGGTCGACCGTGCCAACGATCGGGCCATCGGCGTCGACCGCGAGCGCGCTCGCCCGGCGGTCGCGGTTCGGACCGCTTCCGATGTCGAGCCGCGTGTAGACGTCATCGGAGTCGAACCAGCTCGGCGAGCCCGGCGAGTCGTCGAACGTGCCGCGCGGGTCGAGGACGACGAGGCCGAGGCTGGTGTCGGTGCCTTCGCCTTGGCTCAGCCAGACGCGGCCGGTGGTCGGATCGACGGCGACGGCGAGCACGACGTTGCCGGCCAGGCCCGGGTTGGCCGGATCGGGCCGGCCACGCGGCTTGACATAATACGCCTGGCCGCTGCTGCAAGCCCACGACTGCTCGAAGCCGCGCATGAGCAGCACGCCGTGGCCTTGCGTGCCGACCCACATCCGGCGGTCGGCATCGGCAGCGAGCGCGGTGATCGAACGGTCGTAGCACGAGGTGTCGGTCGCCGAGGTGGGGTACCACCGGCGCCAGGCGCCGTCGCGGTACGCGGCCAGCCCGCCGCCGGTCAGGATCCAGTACGCCGTGCTCTTGAGGCAGTCGCCGTCATGGCAGGTGCTGGGATCCCAGGCGTAGTACGGCCGGGTCCCGACCCACAGCGTGCCCTCGCTGTCGAGCGCGAGCGTGGTGACGTTGTCCGACGGCAGCGTCCGGAAGACGGGGTCGACGCCCGGGTCGCCCGGCGGCGTGGCCAGCTCGGCGCGGCTGTGCGACGACCACTGGTTGTGCGCCGGGTCGAAGCGGGCGATGCCGCCCGGCGCGAACGCGCCGCTCACCGCGCCGTCCGTCGAGGCCGGGTGCCGCAGCGCCGGATCCCAGCGCTGGGCGAAGCCGACCCACAACGTGCCGTCGGCCAGCGGCGCCACCGCCGTCACGACCCGCGCCGGCATGCCGGGCGACGTCTCGGGCGTCACCACCTGCCACTGCCCGCGCTCGGGGATGAACCGCACCAGGCCGCCCCCCGTGGCGGCCCAGACCCCGCCGCCGACCGCGGGCGCGACGTCGTAGACGGTGTTGTCCGGCAGCGGCGACTGCGGGTGCAGGTACTGGGTGTAGGCGCCGTCCGACAGCGTCCAGCGCACCAGACCCCCGGCCTCGGTGCCGGTCCACAGGTCGTCGCCGTCCCGGTGGAGGGCCAGCACCCGGTCGCCGTTGGCCACGGTCTGCCAACTGCCGGGCAGGCTTGCCGGCGGGTCGCTGACCGGGGCGGCCGTCCCGGAGAAGCGCCCGACGCCGGCGATCGCGAGCGCCAGCGCGGTGGCCTCGAGGATGACGCGCCCCGCCCGCGCCGCCCGCGTGGTCTTGGCGCTGGCGCCGGCCGTTGCGGCGCGCCCGCCGGTGCCAGCCCGGCGCAACGAAAGGATCTGCATCGACTTACGGCGCCTCGTGCGGGGGGCGGCGGGACGAAGCCGCTAGCGTAGTGGATGGGGACGACGGTGACAAGGACCACCCGTTCGCGGCCCGGGCCGATGCAGCGCCGGCGACAGCCTGCGTCCGGCCGAGCGTCACCCAGGCGCCCGCCGGCCACCAGCGGCCGCGCATCGCCACCGCGACGCCGTCGGTCGTCCCCCCGTCGAGCATGGCGGTCTCGACGGCCAGTCGGCCGGCCGCGTCCGCCGGGACCGCCAACGTCACCGCCGCCGTCGCCAGGCCGCCCGTACGCGCCGGCGCGGCGAGCGGGGTCGAGGCGCGGGCCAGCTCGCGCCCGGCCGCGTCGACGAGCCGCAGCGCCGCGGCCCAGCGGGCGCCGGCCGCGGCCTCGCCCGCCGCGGTCCCCTCGTCGGCGGTCGAGGGGTCCCACTGCCAGCTGACGAGCAGCGCCATCGCCCCCGCCGCGGTTGCGGTCGGGGGCACGCGGCTGGCGGCGACGAGCCGCCACGGACCGGCCCAGCGCGCCGGCGCGGCGCGCCAGCCGGGGCGGTGCGCCTGGAGCGCGCGCAGCGCGGCCGGCGGCAGCGCGGCGGGGCCGACGTCCACCTCGCCGACCGGGCGCCACGGCGACGCCGGATCGCCGTCGAGCGGCGACGGCTCCCCCTGGCCGACGTCGACGAGCCGGATCTCGATCGCATGGCGGCCTGCCGGCGCGTCGACCGGCACCACGGCGTCGAGGGCGACGGCGGCGACGTCGCCCAGCGGCACGTCGTCGACCGCCCGACCGGGCACGGCGCGGTCGCTGCCCAGGTCGATTGGCGGCGCGCCGCCGCGACCGACCAGGCGCAGGGCATAGGCCGCGTCGCCGCCGACCGCGGCGTGGCGCTGCCAATCGGCGGCGAGCCGCAGGCTGGCCCCGGCGGTGACCGGCGTCGCCTCCAAGCGGACGTCGTTCAGCGCCAGGCCGTTCGACCACGCCGCCAACGCCGCCGAGATCGGCCGCGCCGCGCCGATCGGCCGGCGGTCCGGCCGGTCGTAGGCGCGCAGGCCGACCTCGAGCCACATCCGGTCGTACTGGCGTCGGTCGAGCCGCGTGAACCGCTCGTCGGCGACCTCGACGAGCGGCGCGGCGGGGAAGCCGCCCCGCGGCACCGGTCGGTCGACGAACCAGATCCGGCCGCCCGAACCCGGGTCGAGGGCCGCGAGCCGGCCGGCGGCCGCCGCCTCGTCCTCGTTGGGGAAGTGCGGGATCGGCTGCCACGGCCAAGCCAGCCCGAGCGCGCGCGCCTCGGCGTCGAAGGTGAAGCCGATCAGCGCGTCGTGCAGCACCACGGCGTCGCCCGTCCGCACCCGGACCGCCAGGTCCTCGACCAGCTGGCGGATGTCGTCCTTGCGGTGCGGGCTGCCGCCGAACTGACGCTGCAGCTGCCGCGCGCTGACGGCGAGCGACGTCGTCGCCAGGACCGCCACCAGGCCCGCCGCGACGACGGCGACGACCACGCCGGCGCCGCGTGCGTCGCCGCGCCATGGCGCGGCCCCGCGGCGACCCCGCGAGCCCGGCGGCCTTCGCATGGGTCCCGGCAGCGCCGCCGCGGCCGCCGCGAGCAGCAGGAACCCCGGCAGCGCCGGCAGAACGTGCCGCGGGCCGTTGTAGAGCGGATTGAAGGCCGAGAGGGCGAGAACGCCGGCCACCGGCGTGACCAGCATCGCGCACGCCATCGCCACGCCCCGCCGACGCCGCCGGTCGGCGACGCCCGCCGCCAGCCCGGCGACGGCCAGCGCCGCCAGCGGCGCGATTCGCGGCCAGGGCTGGGCCAGCGACGGCGAGAGTCCGACGGCGAACGCCGCCAGCGCCTGGCGCACCACCTCGGCCGCCGGCACCGCCGTGAAGTCGACCTGGGCCGGGCCGCCGAGCACGGCGACCACCCGCGGCGCCGCGAGCGCCAGCGTGGCCGCGGCGGCCGCGGCGACCACGCGACGCGTCCGACGCCGCGCCGCGCGCCACGCGGGCCAGACGACGCGCGGCGCCTGCGCCAGCACGGCGAACGCGGCGAACGGGTGGAGGCCGGCTGCGACGGCGCCCGCGGCCAGCCAATGGGCGCCGCGCCGCACGGCGCCGCCGCCATCCACCGCCGGGCGGGCGGCGATGGCCGTGGCGGCGAGGACGGCGGCCAGCACCAGGCCGTAGGGTCGCAGCTCCTGCGCGTACCACACCGCGAGCGGTGCGGCGGCCGCTAGCACGGCGGCCGTCACGCCGGCGGCGCGCCCGAACAGGCGCGTGGCGGCCACCCAGGCTAGCGGTACCGCCGCCGTCGCCAGCGCCGCGCCGACGAAGCGCTGGGCCCAGATGCCGTCGCCCAGCCACGGCCGGGCCGCCGCCAGCAGCGCGAAGTACAGCGGCGGCATCGGGTCGATCGTCGCCGTGCCGTCCACGATGATACGGCCGAGCGCGAGGTCGCGCGCGCCGAGGGCGGCGCGGTGGAGGCTCAGCCCCTCGTCGCTCCACAGCGGCTGGGCGCCCAGGTCGTACAGCCGGAGCCACAGCCCGGCGAGCGTCGCGGCGACGGCCGCCGTGCGGCCGGCGAGCGCCGGGCCGCGGCGCGTCATGGGCACGGGCGCACCGCGACCGTCGCCGGCGCCGTCACCTCGCGCTGCGGCACGTCGCGGCCATCCACGGCGACGGGGAGGCGCGACAGGTCGGCCAGCCGATAGAGGCCGAACGCCACCGCGTAGTCGCCGGGCGCGGCGTCGGACGGGACGGCGATCGCGCGGACGTCGTCGAGCCGCTCCCCGGCCGACCAGGCGCTGGCGGGATAGGGCAGCCCGTGCTGCGCCAGCTCGCCGTCGCCTTGGGCGAGTGGTGCCGCGCCGCCCGGCGCCCGCAGGTGCAGCATGAGCTGGAGATCCTCGCCCGGCGGCGCAACGACCTCGAGCCCAACCGTCACGGATAGGACGTCGCCGGCGCAGACCGCCGCGGGCGCCGCGAGGCGGCGCAGCCGGACGTCGACGCCGTCGGCTCCGAAGCGCGGCAGGCGCGCGGCCGCCCGGGTCGCCGCGGCCGCGGGCGTCCCCGCCGCGTCGCCGTCGGGCGTCGCCGCCGCGCCCGTCGGCCCGGCCACCTTCACCCGGCCGACGAAGTTGCCCACCACCGGGTGGCCGGCGGCGTCGGTCGTCACCATCCGCGCCCCCGAGTCGCGGTCGAACATGCCCACCGCCACGCGGTAGACCGCCGGCGCCGGCACCGGCGCGTCGTCGTCGCCGATCGCGACGTCGATGCGCTCGCAGACCGCGTCGCCCGGCCGCCAGGCGCCACCGGGCCAGGTCCCGCCGCCCGGCGTGCCGTCGTAGCTGGCCACGATCCGGTCGGCGGCGCCGACGAGGTGGACGAACACGCTGGGCTCGAACGGTGGCGCCGCTTCGGCGCGCCAGCACAGCTCGAGCGGCCAGAAGCCGGGGTTGCGGCCCGCGACCGCCTCGAGCGGCCGGTAGGCCAGCAACGTCACCGCGCCGCCCATCCGCCAGTCGACGCGGCCGTCCAGCGCGGCGACCTCGGCCGCGTCGAGCGCGTGCGGCGGCCCGTAGGCCCGGCGGAGCGCCACGACCGGCGCCGTGGCCGACCACAGCGCCAGCGCCGCGACCGCGACCCACGGCCAGCGCCCGCGCGGCGGCAGCGCGTCGAGGCCGCGCACGAGCAGCACCGTGATCGCGCCGAGCGCCGGGAACAGCAGCCGTCCCCAGCTGGCTTCGACGAGCCGCATCCAGGCCACGACGGTGCCGAACGACAGCCCGAGCCACAGCGTGGCCAGCCACCAGCCGCCCAGACCCGGCCCGCCGCGGCCGCGCCGCCCGACGACAGCCACGACGAGCCCGAGCAGCGCCGCGGCCACGCCAAGCTCGACGACGCCGTACACCCAGCGCGGGTAGCGCACCGTGCCCCAGCCGAACACCGCCCAGTACGACATGAACAGGAGGTCGAAGGCGTGGTCCGACCACAGCCGCCCGAGCGAGTGCGGCTCGGCGTGGGCCCACGGCATCGCCAGGTGGAGCCCGCGTCCGAACAAGGTGCCGAACTGCACCACGTTGCGCACGTACCACCAGCCGCCGGCGGCCAGCGCCGCCGCGAGGCCCGCCGCGCCCCAGCGCGTCGTCCGCGCCGCGGCGCGCCGCCACCGCGCGCGGCCTTCGCCGCCGACCGGCGCCCGCGCGCTGTCCCATGCGCCCGCCACCACCGCCGCGGCGGCCACCGGGCCCAGCCCCAGGGCGCTCGACTTCGCCAGCGCCGCCAGGCCGACCCAGCCGCCGAGCCGCGCCGCGCCAGCCGTCGACGGCCGGCGCGCGAAGGCGACGGCCGACGCCAGCGCCAGCGTGGCCAGGGCGGCCACGGCGGTGTCGTTGCTGGCGGCCGCCGACAGGTACAGCAGCTGCGGCTGGCCGGCCGCGAACGCCGCGCACGCCACCGCCCACCACCGGTGCGCCGGCCGCAGCCGCCGCGCCAGGCGCCAGACGGCCACCACGGTCAGGGCCCCGAAGAGGCTCGCCACCCACCGCGCCGCGCGCAGCGCCCGCACGACGGGCACGGCGGCGTCGTCCCACGGGCCGTGGAGGGCGTAGTTGTGCTGACGCGGCGCCAGGCCGACGCCCTTGAACCGCGTTGGGTTCTCGACGAACGCCGCCGCCAGCGCCGCCGAGTCCACGGCGTACGGCAGCGTCGCGGCCGCGGCGGCCGCGTAGTACAGCGGCGCCTGGCTCGCCTCCTGGCGCAGCGGCGTCGCCAGCATCGCCGCGTCGAGCGGCGGCAGCCGTCGCTCTTCGCGCAGCCAGACGATGTAGCCCATGTGCCACGGCTCGTCGGGCGTCTCCCACGGCGGCGTGGTCGCCGCGAACGCCTGCGCCAGGCCTAGGTGCAGCGCGGCCAGCGCCGCGACCGCCCAGCGATCGCCGTGGCCCCGCGTCCATCGCGCGACGCGCCCGGACCGCGGCGCGGCCGGCGGCGTCACGGCGACGCCGGCGCGTCGTCCGGCAGCCAGCCGACCGCCACGGCGTGGGCCACGATGCGGCGCACCAGGGCGCCGACCGCCGGCACGGCGTCGACGACGGCGAAGTTGACGGCCCGCACCTGGCCGGCCGAGACGCCGTGGTCGCGCCACCGGACGCCCTCGGTGAGAAAGTTGTGGACGATCGGCTGCAGGCGGTCGATGGCCTGCGCCAGTTGCGCCTCGGGCGTGGCGGCCGCGCAGAACTCGTCCCAGAGATCGCGCACCGTCCGGGCCTGGTCGTCCGGCAGCAGCGCGAAGAGCCGATCGGCCGCGGCCTGCTCGCGCGCCAGTTGCGCGGTGCGCCCGGCGGCGTCGTAGACGAACGTGTCGCCGGCGTCGACCTCGACGATGTCGTGCACGAGCGCCATGAGCACGACGCGTCCCACGTCCACCGGCGCCGGGCTGTGCTCGGCCAGGACGTGGGCGTAGAGCGCCAAGTGCCACGAGTGTTCGGCGCTGTTCTCGCGCCGCGCGCCGTCGGTGGTGAGGTTGCGGCGCTCGACGTGCTTGAGGGCGTCGATGGCGACCAGGAAGCGCAGCTGCTGGTCGAGCCGGTCGTCGAGCCCCAGCGCGCCCAGCGGCCCGGCGTCAGCCACCGCCGGCGGCGATCGACGCCTCGACGCGACGCAGCGTCTCGGCCTCGCGGGCGTCGGCGGCCGCTTCGGCCGCCGACGCCTCGGCCAGCGCGGCGGCGGCGAAGGCCCGATCCTTCAGCCCGCCAACGTTGATCTTCACGTTGAGCGCCGCGGCGCGGACCGCCGTCCGGGCGCACAGCGCGCCGACGCCGGCGTCGGAGATCGAGCTCGGCAGGCCGATCGCCGCCATCTCGAACATCAGGTCCATCGACGCCAGCGCCGTCCGCAACACCTCGAGCGGCACCTCGATCGCCCGGCGCGTGGCGGCCTCGAGCGCCTCGGCGCGGACGGCGGCGGCGGCGGGCGTGTCCTTGGGCAGGCGCATCGCCGCCAGCACGGCGTCGAAGGCGCGGGTGTCGTCGTCGACGAGGCGCAGCAGCGTCCGGACGGCCGCCTGGCCCTGCTCGGCCCAATCCGAGAACTCGGCCCAGCGGTCGTCCCAGCCGCGCTTGCCGGCCGACAGGTTGGCGACCATCGTCCCCATCGCCGCGCCCAGCGCGCCGACGACGCCGGCCACCGAGCCGCCGCCGGGCACCGGCGAGTCCGAGGCGGCCTCGGCCGCGAAGTCGCGCACCGTCATGCGCACCAGGCGATCGTCCTCCGGCCGCCGCATCGCCAGCTCGATCACCTTGGCCGACGGGTCGAAGGGCGCCAGGTCGTCGAGACCCAGCGACTTCACGGCGATGTGGACGAGCGCGTCGTCGGAAACGCCCAGGCTGCGCGATTGCTTGGCCAGGTAGTGGCGCCCGGCGTCGAGGAGCGCCGCGTGCGGCACCAGCCCGACAAGCTCCGACCCGGTGACCCGAAGCCCGCGCGCCACGGCCGCCTCGCACGCGGCATCGAACGCGGTGTGCAGCGGCGTCTGGGCCAGGTCGGTGAGGTTGAGCGACACCTGGGCGATGCCGTACTCGTCGATGTACCAGCCGATGCCCTTGACGCCTTTGAGCCGGCCGGCTTCGCGCAGCGGCTCGCCGTCGGCGCCGCGCACCGGCGCGCCCTGGGCGTCGGTGACGACGCGGCCCTGCTCGCGCAGGTCGAACGCCACGGCGTTCGCGCGGCGCGTCGAGGTGGTGTTGAGGTTGATGTTGTAGGCCACCAGGAAGCCTCGGGCGCCGATGACGGTGGCGCCGGCCGTCGGATGCGCCGCGGCCGGACCGAAGTCGGGCGCCCACGCCGGATCGGCCAGCTTCGCCGCCAACCCTTCGAACTCGCCGGCTCGGATCATCGCCAGGTTGCGCCGCTCGGGCCGCGTCGCGGCCGACTCGTAGAGGTAGACCGGGATGGCGAGCTCGTCGCCAACCCGGCGTCCCAGGTCCGCCGCCAGCGCGACCGCGCCGGCCATGTCGATGCCCGACACCGGCACGAACGGGCAGACGTCGGTGGCGCCCATGCGCGGGTGCTCGCCGGAGTGGCCGCGCAGGTCGATCACCTCGGCCGCGGTGCGGATGGCGCGGAACGCCGCCTCGGCGACGGCGTCCGGCGGGCCGACGAACGTCATGACGGTCCGGTTCGTCGCCCGGCCCGGGTCGACGTCGAGCAACCGCACGGCATCGACGCTGCGGACGGCGTCGGCGATCCGCTCGATCTTGGCCGCGTCGCGGCCCTCGCTGAAGTTCGGCACGCACTCGACGAGCGCGCTGCTGTGGGCCATCGTGGGTGGGGCTCCTGCCATCGCGTGGACCGCCGGCACGGGACCGGCCGGCCGCCGATGCTACGCCGCGGCGCGGCGCCGGGCAAGCGTCACCGGCCGCCGCGGGCCGTCTCAGGCCGCGGCGTGCGCGGCGCGGCGACCGCGCTCGAAGTCGACCCGCGACAGCACCGCCATGCCGGCCACGAACAGCACGACGAGGACGAAAATCGAGTCGCGCGCGCCAACGCCCCAGAGGCCCAGCAGCCCGATGAGCAGCGGGCCGAGAACGCCGGCGAACTTCGAGCTGACGCTGAAGAAGGCGAAGAACGCCGCCTCTTGGCCCGCCGGCACCAGGCGGCTGAACAGCGAGCGGCTCAGCGCCTGGGTGCCGCCCTGGACCATCGCCACGCCGAACGCCAAGGCGTAGAAGTGCCACGACAGGGCCACGAACCGCGCCAAGGCGGCGACGACCGTGAAGACCGCCAGCCCCAAGAACAGCGCGCGCCGCGCGCCGACGCGGCGGGCGAGCAGTCCGAAGCCGAAGCTGAACGGCACCCCGGCGAACTGCGTCATCACGAGCGCGCCGATGATCCCGCCCGCGCCGAGGCCGATCTCGCTGCCGTAGGCCGCCGCCTGCTTCTGGAACGTGCCGATCCCGTCGGAGTACAGCCAGAACGCCACCAGGAACACGAACAGGTCGCGGTGCCGCGGTGCGGCGCGCAGCGTCCGCACCAGGTCCGCCGTGCCGTCGCGCACGATCGCCCCGAAGCGCGGCCGAGCCGGCGCGTCGCCACCGCCCCCGACGCCGCGCGCGCGACCCTCGTCGCCGCCGTTCGGCCCGCCAACGAGCCCGGCGGCAGCCCCGGCGTCGTCCCTGCCTGCCGCCGGCCCGACCCCGCGCGCCCCGTCGCGCCCGCGCCCGACGTGCCGCCACAGCGGCACGGTGAAGACGAGCCACCACAGCGCCACCGTGACGAACGCCCACCGCGTCGCCGGCCCGTCGAGCGGCTCGCCGGCGGCGGCGGCGGCCAGACCGAACCAGCCCGGGCGCTGGATCATCGCCACGTGGAGCACCAAGAGCAGCCCGCCGCCGAGGTAGCCCATCGCGTAGCCCGCGGCCGACAGCCGGTCGGCTTGTTCGGGCGTCGAGACCCGGCTGAGCAGGCTGTCGTAGAAAACGTTCGCGCTCGAGAAGCCGATGAGGCCGATGGCGAACAGCACGGCGCCGAGCCGCCACTCGCCGCGCCCGACCGTCGCCAGCGACGCGCTGGCCGCGATCCCCAGCGCGGCGAAGCCGAGCAGGAAGCGGCGGCTGGCGCCAAGCCGGTCGGCCACGGCCCCGAGCAGCGGCCCGAGCGCGGCGCTGACGGCCAGCGCGACGCCATTGAGCACGGTCCACGTGGCGTACGCACGGCCGTCCGGCAGACCGGCGCCGGCGACGCGCACGAAGTAGATCGGGAACACCGAGGCCGTGATCGTGGTGGCGAAGGCCGAGTTGGCCCAGTCGTACATCGCCCAGGCCCGCGCCTGCTGCGTCCCGAGGCCGACGGCCTCGAGCCAGCCGGCGCGGCGGCCGGTCGCGTGTCCGAGCATCCGTCGAACCTCCTGCGGGCGACGTCGCGGCGGTCGGCGCGGCAGCGGACGGTCCCGTTCGGCGCCGCGTGCGCGGCGAGCATATCACAGCGCCCGGCCGCCCCGGCGTTGACCCCGCGCGCCAACGGTCGTATGCTGGCCGGCCCGCCCGGCGTCGTTGGCCGGGCCTTGTGTTGTCAGGAGGCAGCGATGAAGTCCCCCATCCGCGTGGCCGTGACCGGGGCGGCCGGCAACATCGGCTACGCGCTCGTGTTTCGGATTGCCAACGGCGACCTGTTCGGGCCCGACCAGCCCGTGATCCTGCAGCTCCTCGAGATCACGCCGGCGCTCAAGACCCTCGAGGGCGTGGCGATGGAGCTCGACGACTGCGCGTTCCCGCTGCTCCATGGGCTGGTCCTCAGCGACGACGCCCCGACCGCGTTCGACGGCGTGAGCTGGGCGCTGCTCGTCGGGGCGCGGCCGCGCAGCAAGGGGATGGAGCGCAAGGACCTGCTCGAGGCCAACGGCGCCATCTTTGTCGGCCAGGGCCAGGCGCTCAATGCCCGCGCGGCCGCCGACGTGCGGGTCGTGACGGTGGGCAACCCGGCCAACACGAACGGCCTGATCGCCATGCACGCCGCGCCCGACATCCCGTCGGAGCGGTTTTCGGCGATGACGCGGCTCGACCACAACCGGGCGGTGAGCCAGCTGGCGGCCAAGGCGGGTCATCCCGTCCGGTCGGTGCGCCAGGTGACGATCTGGGGCAACCACAGCGCGACGCAGGTGCCCGACGCCGACCACGCCGTGATCGACGGCCGGCCGGCGCGCGCCGTGATCGGCGACGACGCCTGGCTCGACGGCGTCTTCGTGCCGACGGTGCAGCAGCGCGGCGCGGCGGTCATCGAGGCGCGCGGCTCGTCGAGCGCCGCCAGCGCCGCGAACGCCTGCATCCAGCACGTCCGGTCGTGGTACCACGGCACGCCCGAGAACGACTGGACGAGCATGGCGATCCCATCGACCGGCGCGTACGGCTCGCCGCCGGGCGTCCTGTTCAGCTATCCGGTGCGGATCGGCGGCGGCGCGGTCACCGTCGTCGACGGCCTCGCGCTCTCGGGTTCGGTCCAGCAGCGGCTGGCGGCCACCGGCGCCGAGCTGCTCGAGGAGCGCGCCGCGGTCGAGGGCATGTTGGGCCGGCGCTAGCGGCTCGCGCGTCCCCGGGTCGTCCGCGCCCCTCCGATCGGCCCGACGACCGGCCGTCGCCCCGTCCTCGGAGGCGACGGCCGGTCGTGCTTGCGGGGCCGAGTGTCCCTTGCTCCGCTGTGGCCGCCGACCTAGCGGCGGGTCAGGTACAGGCGCTGGACGAGCGGCAGGAAGATCGCCGGCCGCGCCGTGCCGCCGGGCGTGGGCGTGGCCTCCGGCGGGCGCGGCGTGGCGGTCGGACCGCCGGGCGTCGGCGCTTCGAAGGCGGCCGGGGCGAACGATACGTCGAGCGTGTACGTCCCGCGACCCTCGGGGTCGGTCGAGATGGCGGCGACCACATACGTGCCGGGCGCGATCGCGTCGAGCGCGAGCTCGCTGTCGGTGTTCTGTCCGTCGATGTTGGCGTGCGCGGCGAGGATCGACCAGCGCGCGTCGATGAGGTAGAGCGCCGGATCGATGGCCGTCGACGTCATCCGGACCCGCAGCGATCCCACCTCGCGGACGGTGAACCGGTAGTAGTCGACGGGCGCCGTGAGCTGGGCGGCAAGCGGCGGATCGCCCAGCAAGCAGTCCTCGTCGCCGATCGTCCCGTCGCGACGCGCCGGCAAGCTGTCGAGGGCGGTGATCGCCGTGCAGTGCGGTCGCGGCTCGAACGTCGTCTGCAGGGTGTAGGCGCCGGTGGCCGTGCGGGCGCCCCCGGCTTCCTCGGCGTCGATCCAGTACGTCCCGGGCTGGGCCACGAAGGTGAGGCGCGCGTCGTTGCCCAGCAGCTGCGGATCGTAGTCGGTCGCGAAGGGGTCGGCGAACGCACCGATCGACAGCTGGACGCGCGGCGAGAACGACGGCGCGCGCATGTGGATCGACAGAACGCCGGCATACGGGACGTCGACGCGGTAGCGGTCCTGCGGCGAGATCGTGTAGCGGGCGGGGTCGCGGTCGAAGGCGCGGCACTCGGTGCCGTCGAGGTCGGCGCTGACCTGCGCGTCGAGCTCGAGCCCGGTGACGGCGCAGTCCGGGGCCGCGGCCGGGGTGAAGCGCGGGTCGAGCCGGTAGGCGCCGGCGCCTTGGCCGCCCTCCGTGGTGGCGCTCAGCGCCGCCAGGAGATAGCGACCGGGCCAGACCGGCACCTGGAGGCGCGCGTTCGTATCGCGCAGCAGGTCGATGTCGTCGTGGCTGGCCAGGAAGTAGACGAGCTCGTTGCCCTCGACCAGCGGACCCCCGAAGAGCGCCAGGAAGGGGTCGATCGCGGTCGACGTCAGACCGATGTCGAGGTTGCCGCGGGTCGGGACGTCGACGACGTAGACATCGACGCCCTGGCCGTACGGTAGGATGGCGTTGAACTCCGAGAACGCGCAGTCGGTCGCGTCGATCGAGCCGTCGATCGGCGTGCCCCAGGCCGCGGCCTGCATGGTGCACGGGCGGCCATCGGGCGCGAAGTCGAGTTGCAGCCGGTAGGCGCCGACGGCGCGGCTCTCGGTCGCCACCGCCAGGTGGTAGCGCCCCGGCGACATCGTCGCCCGGAAGCCGTCGCCGAACGGGCCGTCGACGAGCGGGCGGTTGCGCTCGTCGTAGAGGAACAGCAGCGGTGCGAAGCCCGTCGCCTCGAGCGAGAACGTCAGGACGCCGTCCTGAGGCACCGTCAGCGCCACCACGTCCATCGCGTTGTCGAAGTAGGTGCCGTTGCCGAGGTGGGCCAGCCGGCAGCCGGCGTCGAGCGTCGCCGCCAGCTCGACCCCCAGCGCGGCGTCGGCCGCGCGACAGGCGGCGGTGGCGTCGGCGAAGGCGGCGCGGAGCCGGAACGCGCCGGCTTGATCGGGCGCGTCGGCGTACACCAGTACGTGGAAGGTTCCGGCCGGCAGCGCGACGTCGAGCGTCGCCGCGGCGAGCGGATCCACCGCGCCGAAGGTGCTCTCGATGAGCGTAAGCCCGGTGCGCGTGAAGACGGCCAAGCGCGGCGGCGCCGCAGCGGGGCCGCCCGCGGTCACCTCGAGCGACAGCGTCCCCGCCGACGGCAGCGCCACGGCATAGACGGCCGCGTCGCCGGTCCACCACCGGCGCTCGAAGTGGTCGTAGCCGCGGCAGCCCGAGGCGCCGAGGTTGCCGTCGACCGTCGCGCCGAGCGCGAGCGGTTGGGTGGTGCAGTCGACCGGCGCGTCTTCGACGCCGACGGCCAGCGTCATGCCGTAGTCGCCGCCGGCCACGACGCCCTCGGCGGCGCTCGTCACCAGGACGACGTAGGCGCCGGCCGGCACCACGACGTCGATCTCGGCCGCGTCGCCGGCGTCGCCGGTGATGCTGGCGACCTGGGCGTAGCGCGCGTCGCGCAGCTGGACCAGGGTGTCGAACGCATCGCTCGACGCGCTGAGACGCACGCGGCCGCGGTCGGTGAGCACCAGGGCGTACACGTCGACAAACGAGGCGTCGCTCAGGCCGGTGAGCTGGCCCCAGCGGCAGTCGCCGTCGGCCAGCCGGCCGACCGACGCCCCTTCGGCCAGCACCGCCGGCCGGCAGTCGCCGCCGTCCTGGACCACCCCGTTGCGTCCGAACGGTCGCGCCGCCTTGGCCGACGGATGCCTCGGACGGGCCGCGTCTCGGTCGGTGCCGGCCGCCGCCACGCGCCGCTGCCACCGCGCTGCGAGCCGCGGGTCCGACCGCACGCCGGCATCGGACGCCGGCAACGGCGCGACAAGCGCGCCCGCCAGGCGGGTCGCGACATCGTCCTTGGCCCGCTGGGCGGCCGCCGGCTCCGGCCCGCCGGCCGCCAGCAGCGCCAGGCCCAAGGCCGCGGCGGCGCGGCTGAGAACTGCTGAGCGAGGCATCGTCCATCCTCCGTTCGTGGCCCCGTTGGCCCGCCGTCGGCGCCCACCGGCCGACAACCCGATCCTACAACACGCGACGGTCGCCGCAGCGGACGCGCCCCAGCTAACGGAGTCCGAACACGCTGCGGATACGCGTCAGGAGCGCCTCGAACCCCCGCGTCGACGGCGCCGCGGTCGCCGCCCGCGCCGCGGCCAGCGAGGCGTCGGTTTCCTCGGCGCGCTCGGCCACGGTGCGGGCGAGGCGCTCGGCGACGGTGGCGTCGCGGTGCAGCACCTCGGCGAACGCGGCGTGGTCGACCTCGATCACGACCGTCTCGGCCTCGGCCACCACCGTCGCCGAGCGCGGCTCGCCGGTCAGGACGCTCAGCTCGCCGAAGTGGTCGCCCGCCGCGCGGTGGGCGACGGTGACCGGCGCGCCGTCGCTCGGCGCGACGTCGACGCGCACCCGGCCGCGTTCGATCACGTAGAGCGCGCCGGCCGGATCGCCCTGGCGGACGAGCGCTTCGTCGCGGCTGAACGTGAGCCGACGGCTGGCGGCGGCGAGCAGGGCCAGCTCGTCGGCGCTGAGGGCGCGCAGCAGCGGCAGCGGTGCGAGCGCCGCCGCGACGGCCTGCCGCTCCGCCGCGGCGCGTTCGCCGGCGGCGTCGGCGGCGATGGTCGTCAGCCGGACGTCGCGGATCGGGAACGGGATGCCCATGCCGCTGCGCCGCAGGTGGTACCACGCCCGGGTCAATACGCCGTCCTTGAGGCGCGGCAGCGCCCACGGGTCGTCGTACCACAGCCGCAGGCGGTACTGGATCGCAAAGTCGCCGTAGTCGTGGACGAAGACGTTCGGCGGCGGCTCCTGCAGCAGGCCGGGCGTGGCCTGCAGCGCCGCCAGCAGCACCTCGCGCACCTCGCCGGGCGCGTGGTCGTAGGCGACGCCGATGAACAGGTCGTACGCCTCGGCCGGTCGCGGGCGGCTGTAGTTGGCGATCTCGGCCTTCGCCATCGCCCCGTTCGTCACGTACACGAGGTGGCCGGCCCGGGTCTGGATCGCCGTCGTCCGCCAGTTGATGTCGACGACCTCGCCCTCGTGGCCCAGGACCGACACCCAGTCGCCGATGCGAAACGGCGCCTCGAACTCGAGCGACAACCCGCCGATCACGTTGCCCAGCGCATCCTGCAACGCCAGGCCCAGCACCGCCGAGACCACGGTCGACGTGACCAGGATGCCGCGCGCCTGCTCCGGAAACTGGTTGACCAGCGCCAGCATCGCCGCTCCGAGCAGCGCCAGCGCACCGACGACGTGCATGACCAGCCGCGACACCCGCCGGCCGCCCGGCCGCGGACGCGCGAGCATGACGTCCCAGATCGCGAGGTCGACGAGCTGGAGCGCCGCGTTGGCGGCCAGGAACACCAGGATCGCCTTGGGGATGGAGCCCTCGGGCGTGCCGAGGCGCACGTCGCCGTCGACCAGCCACACGACGCCGAGCCAGGCCAGCGCCGCTACCGCGCTCCAGCGCGCCTTGCGCGCCAGCGGCTTGCGGCGCAGCGGGCCGAGCAGCGCGGCGAGGATCAGCCCGATCGCGGCCGCGGCGGCGATCGCCTGCACGTTCGGTTCCGTCATGCGCTCCCTGGTCGTGCCGTGCGGGCGGCGGCGTGCGGCGCCGCACAGCGCGCCGCGGCGCGGGAGTATACTCGGCGCTTCCGAGGGCGCCCACCGCGGCCGGTCGGCGCATCGACCGCCGGCGCCGCGCCCGCGCCATGGAGTCGGACCTGAACTGCCCGGCCTGCGGCTTCGCCAACCCGCCCGAAGCGCGCTTCTGCGCCGGCTGCGGGCAAGCCGTGGCGCGCGCCTGCCCGGCGTGCGGGACGGCGTTGGCGGCCGGCGCGCGCTTCTGCTTCCAGTGCGGCGCCGCGGTCGATGCGCCGCCGCCGGCGGCGCCTGCCGCGCCGTCCCCGGCGGCGGACCGCGACTCGGGCGACGACGGGGCCGAGCGGCGGATGGTCACGATCCTGTTCGCCGACATCGTCGGCTCGACCTCGATGGGCGAGCAGCACGATCCCGAGGACGTGGCCGACCTGATGGGACGGGCGCTGGCGGCGATGACGCGGGCCGTCGAGGCGGCCGGCGGGACCGTCGGGCGGCTGATGGGCGACGGCATGCTGGCCTTCTTCGGCGCCCCGATCAGCCACGAGGACGACCCGCTGCGCGCCGTGCGCGCGGCGCTGGCGATCCGAGCCGCCATCGGCGACCTCTCGAGCGCCCTCGAGGCCGACGGCCGGGCCCGGCTGCAGGTGCGCGTCGGCCTGAACAGCGGGCTCGTCGTGGTCGGGCAGTTCGGCAGCGACGTCTTCCGCGAGTACACGACGATGGGCGACGCCGCGAACACGGCCGCGCGGATGCAATCGGCCGCCGGACCCGACGAGGTGTACGTCAGCGCCGCCACGGCCGAGCTGCTCCGCCACGCCGTCGTCCTCGAGCCGGTCGGGCCGTTGACGCTGAAGGGCAAGGCGGAGCCCGTCCCGGCGTTCCGGGTCGTCGGCGACGCGCCGGAGCTCGGCGCGTCGACGCGCGGGCTCGAGGGGCGGACGGCGCCGCTCATCGGCCGCGACGCCGAGCTAGCCCGGCTGCTGGCCTGGTACGACGACGTGTCCGCCGCCGGTCGGCTGGCCTGGATCACCGTCGTCGGTGACGCCGGCATCGGCAAGAGCCGCCTCACGCAGGCGCTCGTCGATGCCGTGGGCGCGCGCGAACCGGCGCCGACGGTCCTGCGCGCGCGGGCCCTCGAGCAGGCCGGCGACGCCTACAGCCTGCTGCGCGACCTGCTGGCCAAGCGCTACGCGCCGGGCGAAGGGGCCGGCGGGCGACCGGCGCTCGGCCGGGCGGAGCTGGCGGCCGCACTGGCGGCGGACCTGGCGGGGGCGCCGCACCTCGACGCCGCCGCCGCGGCCCGCGACCTCGCCGCCGTCGTCGTCAGCGGCGGCGACGGCCGCGATCCCCGCGGCCAGGCCGAGCGTGCGGCGGCGGCGCTCACGGCGCTGCTGCGCACCCTGGTGGAGCGCGGGCCGCTCGTGCTCGTGTTCGAGGACCTCCACTGGGCGGACGACGCCTCGCTCGACCGGATCGCCGACCTTGTCGACGGCCTGGCCGACGCGCCGGTGCTCATCGTCGGCAACGCGCGCCCGACGCTGTACGCGCGCCGCCCGCACTGGGGCGAGGGTGAAGCCGCCCACCAGCGCCTCGACCTCGGCCAGCTGACGCCGGCGGCGCTCGAGTTGCTGCTGGGCGCCCTCCTGGACACCGACCGCGTGCCGCCGCCGGTGCGCGATTTCGTGCTGTCGCGCGGCGAGGGCAACCCGTACTACGTCGAGGAGCTCGTCCACATGCTCGTCGTGCGCGGCGTCGCCACCCGTGCGGACGGCGGCTGGCAGATCGAGGGGGGCGCCCTCCAGGGGGACGCCGTGCCGACGACGCTGGCCGGGATGCTGCAGGCCCACCTGGACGCCCTGACGCCCGACCAGAAGCGACTGCTGCAGCGGGCGTCGGTCTATGGCCGCGAGTTCTGGACCGCCGCCGTTGCCGCGCTCGGCGCCGTCGATCCGGCCGACCTCGAGGCGCTGCGCCGCTCCGGCCTGGTCGTCGCGCGCGGCCGCTCGACGTTCGCCGGCGAGCAGGAGTTCCTGTTCAAGCACGCCCTGCTCCGCGACGCCGCCTACGGCTCGATCCTGAAGCGCCAGCGGCCGCCGCTGCACGCCGCCGCCGCCGACTGGCTGGCGGCGGCGGCCGGCGACCGCTACCCGGCCCTGGCCGCCCAGATCGCGGCCCACTGCCTGTCGGCCGACCGGCCGCTGGCCGCCGCCCACCACCTCGGCGCCGCCGGCGACCGCGAGCGCCAGGCGTACGCCAACGACAGCGCCGTGGCGGCCTACAGCCGGGCGCTCGAGCTGTGGTCGACGGCCGACGAGGTGCCGCCGTCCGAGCGCGCCGGCGCCGCGGGCGTCCCGGCCGGCGTCGACGCGCCGGCGGCGCGATTCGCCTGCCTGCGCGGTCGCGAGCTCGTGCGCGACACCCTGGCCGACCGCGACGGCCAGCGGGCGGACCTCGACGCGATGGCGGCGCTGACGCACGGGCTCGGGGACGCCGCCCGCAGCTACGTCCACTTTCGCCGATCGTGGCTGGCGCAGCGCCTGGGCGACGGCGAGCGGGCGCTGGCCGAGGCGCGCGCCGCGCTCGACAGCGCCGGCGACGACCCGCACGCCCGCGCCGATGCCCTGGTCAACCTGGGCAACGCGCTGCTCATGACGGCGTCGCCGGCCGACGCCGAAGCCCCGTTCCGCGAGGCGGTGCAGGGCTTCGACCAGCTGGGCGACCCGGCGGCGGCGGCGAACGCCTGGCTCGGCGTCGCGCGCGCCTGCCGCGCTGGCGGACGGCCGGCCGACGCCGAGCGCGGCACGGCCAACGCGTTGGCGCTCTACCGCGACGTCGGCGATCTCGTCGGGCAGGCGGCGACGCTGATGGTCCAGGCCGTCACGCACGGCATGCAGGGCGACCTCGACGCCGCCGAACCGCTGCTGCGCGACGCCCACCGCCTCTACCGCCAGGCCGGCGAGCGCGACGGCGAGGGGATGGCGCTGCACAACCTCGGCTTTCTGAGCAAGGAGCGCGGCGATCTGCCCGCGGCGCGCGAGCACCTCGTGGCGGCGGCGGCGGTGTTCCGCGCGACGCGCAACGCACCGTCGGTCGCCCTGGTCTACGACGACCTGGCGGATGTCGCCGCGGCGCTCGGCGACGACGCCGCCGCCGAGTCCGCGCGGCGCGACGCCGCTGCCGCCCGCGCTGCGCCGCGCCGCCGCTAGCTCACGGCCGGTTGCAGCGCTTGCAGCTGTACGGCAGCTGGATCGTCGCGCCGCGCACGACGACGACGTCGAAGTCGCGGGCGGCGGCGTTGCAGAAGCCGTCGCTGATGCGGATCGACAGCACGGCCGGCCCGTCCGGCACGTCGGGCGGCAGCGTCCGGTCGACGACGAGGATGCGGCGGCTGTCGGGGTCGTAGCGCAGCGCGAGCGGCGTTTGGTCGAGCGTCGCCACGACGCCGCCGGCCGCGTTCACGCCGGAGCGGTCGTCGAACGCGGTGCCGAGGCTGGGCGGCAACAGCCCGATGAGGCGCGCGCCGTCGCCGACGGCCGGCTCGAAGACCGGCGCCGTCGTATCGAACCCCACGGTGTAGATCGTCATCGGCTCGGCGCCCTGGGCGAACGCGCCGCCGCCCTCGGCCGGCAGCGACACCTGGGCGCTGGCCACGAACGTGCTGGCGCCGGCCGCCGGCGGCGCGGCCGACGAGCCCGGCACGGGCACCCAGCAGCGGCCCATCTCGACCCAGCCGGCCAGCACGGCGCCCGGCGGCCCGCCCGGACAGCCGCTGGCCGGTCCGGCGGCGTTGTAGGCCGCCACCGGCGCCACGATGTCGAGCGGTCCGCTGACCGCCTCGCCCGACGAGCGCAGCTCGTAGATGCCGCCGCCCATCGCCAGGTTCAGCGTCCAGGCGTACGGACCCTCGCGCAGTTCGGCCGGGGCGCCCAGGTAGGCCGCGGCGTACGCCTCGGCTTGCGCCATCGCGCCGCGCGCCGCGGGGGCCAGGTCGCGCGCGCCGCCCGCCCGGCCGGCCGACTCCACGCCGCGGGCCGTGTCGACGGCTCGCGCCGCCGCATCCGCCGGGTCGAGCCGGTGCCGCGCGCCCAGGCCCAGCGGCCCGAGGCCGAACAGGTCGAGCAACACGTCGCCGGGCCCGGCGCCCGGCTGCGCCACGGCCACCGCCAGGTTGGGCGACCAGCGCACGCTGTGGCGGACGCCGGAGCGCTCGACGGCCTCGAGGCTGGTGTGGAGCTTGCGGCTGAACAGCTGCGCCGCCAGCTCGACGCCGAGGCTGACGTCGACGAGCCCGGTGCGCACCGGGAAGCGCAGGCCCAGGTCGTCCGGCACGAAACGCAGCACGGCGTCGCCGACGAGGCGGCGTTGCTCGTCGCGCAGGATGTAGCTCCGCACGAGCCGCCGATTGCGCAGCGTGCCCGGCGACGCGCCCGGCCGCTCTGACAGCGTCCAGGCCGTGCCGATGTCGGTCGGGAAGGGCGCCGAGAGCCGGCTGGTGTCGGCGCCGTCGGTGGCCGTGGCGGTGACGTTCGTGTCGGCGGGCAGGACGATCAGGCCGCGGACGGACCACGCGCCGGCGCTGTCGGCCGTCGCCGTCAACCCGGTCACCCGCGCCGCCTGCAGTCCGGGGTCGGTGAACACCTCGACGACGCAGCTGGGACAGGCCGTGCCGTCGACCCGCCCGGCGCGCCCGTCGACGGCCGTGACGACGGGCGGCGCCGTCTCAGCTCCGCTCGCGGCCACCGCGATCGCCGCGCTGCCGTTGCCGGTGATGCGGTTGGCCCGCAGCCGGACCTGGCCGCCGCGGGTCCGCGCCAGCCGCACGCCGTCGTCGCGGTTGCGCTCGACGGAGTTGCCCTCGAGGCGGACCTGGCTGCTGCTGGCGTCGACCGCCACGCCGACGCCATTGCGCAGCAGCCGGTTGCCGCGGGCGCCGGCCGCCACCCCGCCGATGGCCACCCCGGCCGCGCCGTTCACGACGGCGATGCCGATGGCGAATCCCTCGATCGACAGCCCGTCGATGGCGACGCCGCGGGCGCCGTCGAGCAGGAGCCCGGCGGCGGCGATCGGCGGGCCCTCGGCGGCGCCGACGAGGCGTACAAAGCCCGCCGGCTGCACCGTCCGGTCCTCGGCGCGCTCGGCCGCAGCGGCGTCGCGCGCGCCATAGCCCACCACCGCGACGTTGCCGCGGCGCAGGGCCGGCAGCGGCGAGCCCGCCGGCACGGCGACGGCTTCGACGCCCGGGTCGAAGGCGATGCGCACGTCGACCGCGGCGCCGGCGCCGGCCTCCTCGAGCGCGGCGCGCAGCGTGCAGCGCCCGGCCGTCGTCCGGCACGCGTTGTCCCCCGGCCGCGCGTCGCCCAGGTCGCCACCGTCGTCGACCACCAGGTCGAGCAGCGCCGGGCCGCCCGTCGGCGATGGCGACGGCCCCGCCGTCGCGCTCGCGGCCGCCGTCGGGCTGGCGGTCGGCGTCGCCGTCGGGGGCGCCGGCCGGGTCGGCGTATCGCTGGGCGACGGCGTGCGCGTCGGCACCGAAGTGGCGGTGGCGCCCGGCGCGTCCGTCGCCGTCGGCGTGGCGGTAAGGCGTGACGTCGGCGTCGGCGATGGCGGGTCGGTGGGCGTGGCCGAGATGCGGGGGGTCGGCGTCGACGACGGCGGGGCCGTGGATGTGGCGGTCGCGGTGGCCGTCGGCCGCTGCCAGCCAACACAGAGGGCCGGCGGGTAGGGTGGGTCGTTGTACTCGCGGCTGAAGAAGGTGGCCGCGTCGAGGTCGGCGTCGGGCATCAGGACAAGGCCATGGTTGGGCAGGGCGCCCGTCAGCCAGTCGCGCACCAGCGGCGTCACGTCGGCGGTGACGGTCATCGCGTCGCCGGTGAACACCAGGTTCGACACGGCGGCGCCCGTGCGCGGCTTGTTGCGCCACGCGATCGTGGGCTCGGCCCACGCCGCGGCGGCCGGGTGGATCGAGTGGCCAAAGGGCGGCAACCCGGTCGTGCTCTGCAGCAGCAGCCGCAGCGTCGCGCTGACGAACACGATGTCGGCCGGCAGCGTCGCCGTCGAGAACCGGAGGTAGCTCCACCGCTCGGGTGCGGGCACGCCGCGGCTGCGCGCGACCTGGAGGAACGGCTCGCTGCCCAGCGTCGCCGTCGGCTGGTCCGAGTCCACGGTCGCGTCGAGCTCGGCGGTCAGGCACGTCGTGCCGTCCAGGGCCTGCAGGTGGCGCGAAGCGAAGGCCCGGCTGCGCGCGCCGCCGTCGGTCGCGTCGCCCGCGATCGGCCGCGCGCGCGGCGGGGCGGCGGCGATGGCGACCGCCCCGGCGGCTGTGAGGGCCGCCGCGACGGCGAGCGCGCCCAGTGCGGTCGCGGCGCGGGGCGCTCGGCGCGACGGCGAGCGATCGGACAGCGGCGCCGGCGCGTCGCGGCGGGCAGGCGGGAGCGGGACGTTCACGGCGATCCTCCTGGCAGGCCGGCTGGCGACGCGGCGCGCGGGCGCCCGCGAACGGCGCACCGCGGTCCGGACCGATGGTACATGACGCGCCGTCGCAAGGCGGCGATACGTCGGGCTACAATCGGCCCATGCACCGCGATCGCAATGCGTTCGCCCGAATCGTGGCCGAGGTCGTCGACGGCTTGCCGGATCGGTTCGTGCGCGCGCTCGACAACGTCGAGTTCGTCGTCGAGGACCGGCCGTCGCCGAGCCAGCGCCGCGCGCTGCGCGTCGGCCACCCCGACGGTCTGCTCGGGCTGTACGAGGGCACGCCGCTCACCGAGCGCCGCGCCGACGACGGCCTGCGGCCACCCGACCGGGTGACGCTGTTCCGGCTGCCGCTGCTCGCGCGCTGCCGCTCCGAGGCCGAGCTGCGCGCCGAGATCCGCCGCACCGTCCTGCACGAGGTGGCGCACGTGTTCGGCATCGACGACGACCGGCTCGTCGAGCTCGACGCCTACTGATGGGCGCGCCACCGTCCGCCCCGGCCGCGCTGACCGTCCGCGGCCGCACCTGGCGCTGGGGCCAGCGCACGCTCGTCATGGGCGTCCTGAACGCCACGCCAGACTCGTTCTCGGGCGACGGGCTCTACGCCGGCGCCGTCGGCGGGACGGCGGTCGAGCGCGCCGTCGCCGCGGCGGTCGCCATGGTCCACGACGGCGCCGACCTGATCGACATCGGCGGCGAGAGCACCCGGCCGGGCGGGGCGGCGGTCGACGCCGCCGGCGAGCGCGCCCGCGTCGTGCCGGTCGTGGCGGCGGTCCGGGCGGCGGTCGACGTCCCGATCTCGATCGACACCAGCAAGGCCGACGTGGCCGCGGCCGCGCTCGATGCCGGCGCCGATGTCGTCAACGACGTCTGGGCGCTCGCCGCCGACGCGCGCATGGCCGAGGTCGTGGCGCGCGCCGGCGTACCGGTGGTCCTGATGCACAACCGCGCCGCCCGCGCCACGACCGACGCGACCGTCGGCGGCCACTACGCCGACGTGCGCTACGACGACGTCGTGGCCGCCGTCGCCGGGGCGCTGCACGAGCGGGTCGAAGCCGCCCGCGCCGCGGGCATCGCGGCGGACCGCATCGTCGTCGACCCGGGGCTGGGCTTCGGCAAGACGCCCGCTCAGAACCTGGCCCTGCTCGACCGCGTCGGCGAGCTCGCCGCCCTGGGCTACCCGGTGCTCGTCGGGCCGTCGCGCAAGAGCTTCGTCGGCGCCGCGCTCGACCTCCCGCCCGACGACCGCCTCGAGGGCACGGCCGCCGCCGTCGCCATCGCCATCGCCCGCGGCGCCGACATCGTGCGCGTCCACGACGTGCGGGCGATGACGCGGGTGGCGCGCATGGCGGACGCCATCGTGCGGCGCGGGTCGGCGCCCGGCCCTACTCCAGCGAGCCGATGAAGGCATCCAAGGTCGCTTGATCCCAGCCCGCGACCGCGCCATCCGCGATGATCATCGCCGGACGACCGCCCTTGGACGTGAACAAGGCGAACGCCTGACGTCGAGACGCACCGGAGCGATCCTCGCCTTCGGTGATCGTGACCGTGGTGCGTTCGCCGCGGATCGTCACCTCATCGCTCGACACCTCGCGGCCCGATCGCATGCCTGACCCCACCCGGGCCGTCGCCATGTCGCGCATCTGCTCTACCGAAAGGTCTTCGCCGGCCGGCACCTCGGCCAGGATCACCGTCATCGGCGCGTCGCCGGCCTCGCTGCCGGTCGCGAACACGGCCATCGACATGTCCATCAGCGAGAACGCGTACTTCGGCTCGAGCCCGGCCGGCAGGCTGAAGTCGGCGATCGCCCGCCCGGTCTTGAGCACGTCCTCGGGATTCGACTGGGCGTTCTGGGCCACCTGCATCCCGAGGTACATCGTCGCCGCCACGAGCGCGCAGCAGCCCAGGGCGGCCACGCCGCCGACGGCGAGCAGGATCTTGGTCGTGCGGGTCATGGCGTGTCGCCCTCCTGGGCGTCGTGGCGCAGCCGGAAGCGCTGGATCTTGCCGGTGGCGGTCTTGGGCAGGCTGTCGACGAACACGATCCAGCGCGGCCGCTTGTACTCCGCCATCGTCGCCCGGCAGTGCTGGATGAGCGCTGCGGCCAGCGTCTCGTCGGCCTTGACGTGGGCGTGTACGACGACGAACGCCTTGGGTTTCACGAGGTCGTGCTCGTCGGCGTGGCCGACGACCGCCGCTTCGAGCACCGCGTCGTGGGCCAGGAGGGCGCTCTCGACCTCGATCGGCGAGACCCAGATCCCGCCGACCTTGAGCATGTCGTCGCTGCGCCCTTCGTGCCAGTACACGCCGTCGCCGTCGCAGCGGTACTTGTCGCCCGTGAACAGCCAGGGCCCGAGGAACGTCTCGCGGCTCTTGGCGCTCTGGTGGAGGTAGAACAGCGCCGCCGTCTCGCCGCGCACCAAGAGGTTGCCGACTTCGCCCACCCCGACGTCGGCGCCCTGCTCGTCGACCACACGCACCTCATAGCCCGGCACCGGCCGACCGCTGGCGCCGGGATGGATGTCGCCGGGCCGGTTCGAGATGAAGATGTGGTAGTTCTCGGTCGAGCCGATGCCGTCGATGATCTCGAGGCCGGTGCGGTCGCGCCAGGCGTGCCAGATCGGCGCCGGGAGCGCCTCGCCGGCCGAGACGCACAGCCGCAGCGAGCCGAGGTCGTGCGCCGTCGTCAAATCGGGTAGGCTCAGCATCATGCCGTAGCCGGTCGGGGCGTTGTAGAACACGGTCGGTCGGTGGGCGGCGATGACGCCGAGCAGCGCCCGGGCGTCGCGCGGCGGACCGCTGAACAGGGTCACGCTGGCGCCCACATACCACGGGAACACCAGGTTGCCGCCCGTGCCGAACGTGAAGAACAGCTTGGCGGCCGCGAACGTCCGGTCGTCCTCGCGCAGGCCCAGCGTGAGCCGGCCCCAGTTGTGGGCCGTCAGCGGCAGGTCCTTGTGGGCGTGGAGAATGCCCTTGGCCTCGCCGGTGGTGCCGCTGGAGTAGTTCAGGCAGCAGAAGTCGTCGCGGTGGGTGTTCGCCGCCGTCGCGGTCGTCGGCCGGCCCGCCAACAGCGCCCGGTAGTGCGGATCGCCGCCGGCGCCCGGCGCGTCGCCGTCGCCGACGACGACGACGTGCTCGAGCCAGCCCAGCTCGTGGCGGATCGGCTCGATCGCCGCCAGCAGTCGTTCGTCGACGAACAGGACCCGCGCCCGGCAGTCGTCGAGCAGGAAGCGGTAGTCGGCGGGCTTGAGGAGGGTGTTGAAGCTGGCGGCGACGGCGCCGGCCTTGATCGCGCCGAAGTAGGCGGTCACGAACTCCGGTGTGTCGAGGCACAGGATGGCCACCGTCTCGCCGAAGCGCACGCCCAGCTCGCGCAGCGCGTCGACGACCTGGTTCACCTCGGCCGCCACCTCGCCGAACGTCAGGCTGCGGCGGTCGGCGACCAGGGCGACCTTGTCGCTCCGCTCGGCCAGGTTGTGCTCCAGGATGGCCACCGCGTTGTAGTGCTCGGGCAGGTCGGCGGCGCGCAGCGGGGTCGAGTTCATCGTTCCTCCGGTGGGGGCGGCGTCTCGGACGCGCCGGTATCGGGTCCGAGGAGGTCGCGGGCGATGATCAGGCGCTGGATGTGGCTGGTGCCCTCGTAGATCTGGAGGCCCTTGATGTCGCGCCAGTGGCGTTCGACGGCGACATCGTTGCCGTAGCCGCGGCCGCCGTGGATCAGCACCGCCTGGTCGGCCGCCCGCAGCGCGGCCTCTACCGCGAACAGCTTGGCCGTCGCCGTCGCCCGCGTCGACGGCGCCCCGGCCATCTTGCGCTCGGCCGCGTGTGCGACCAGGAGCGCCGCCGCCTCGATGTCGGCGTACATGTCCGCCAGCGCCTGCTGGATCATGCCGAAGTCGCCGATGCGCGATCCGAACGCCCGGCGCTGGCGGGCGAACGCGACGGACGCGTCGAGGCACGCCCGCCCGACGCCCACCGCGCCCGCGGCGACGCCGAGCCGGCCGTGGTCGAGCGCGCCCATCGCCACCCGGAAGCCACCGCCCGGCGCCCCGAGCCGCGCCGACGCCGGCACGCGGCAGCCGTCGAAGGTGAGGACGGCGTGGTCGGCGGCGCGGTGGCCCAGCGTGCGCCACGGCAGCGGCGTGCGCACCAGGCCCGGCGTGTCGGTCGGCACGACGAATGCGCAGATCTGGCGGTGCGGCCGCTCGGCCGGCAGCGACGGCTCGCGCGCGAAAACGAGCGCCACATCGGCGATGCCGCCGTTCGTGATCCAGATCTTGCGGCCGTCGAGCACATAGTGGTCGCCGTCGCGGCGGGCCGTCGTGCGCATCGCCGCCGCGTCGGAACCGGCCTCGTCCTCGGTCAGGGCGTAGCACCCGATCGCCTCGCCGCGCGCCAACCGCGGCAGCCATTCAGCCTGCTGGTCGGGCCGGCCGTGGTCGGCCAAGCACAGCGTCACCAGCCCGGTGTGGACGGCCATGAAGCCGCGCACCGACGAGTCGACATAACCCAGCTCCTCGTAGACCAGCGCCAGCGCCCGATGGTCCATCCCGGCGCCGCCGAGCGCGGGCGCGATCGGTCCGCCGAGGAAACCGGCGCGCCCCATCTCGGGCACGAGCTCGATCGGGAACCGGCCTGCCTCGTCCGCCTGGCGCGCCAGCGGGGCGAGGCGGTCGTGGGCGAACGCGCGGGCGCGGTCGCGCCACGCGGCCTGTTCGGGCGTCACGCCCGGGCTCCGTGCCCGTCGCCGGGACCGCCGCCGTCGTTGACGTCGACCTCGCCGCCGACCTCGCCGCCGATGTCGACGGCGTTGCCGACGCCGTCTCCGTCCCCGTCGGCACGGGCAGCCGCACCGTTCGCCGGCCTCGCCCGCGCGTCCCCGACGACCGCGTAGCCGTCGATCTCGACGAGCGCGTCGGCGTCGAAGAAGCCCGTCACGCCCAGCAGCATCATCGCCGGAAAGTGGCGGCCGAAGTGGCGGCGCCAGACCGCGCCCAGCGCGGGCCGGGCGGCGCGGTAGGCGGCCACGTCGGCCACGTAGAAGTGCAGCTTCACGATGTCGCGCGCCGTGCCGCCGGCGGCGTGCACGACGGCGATGACGTTCGCCAGCGCGGCGTCGACCTGGCCGACCAGGTCGCCGGGCGCGGCGATCCGCCCGTCGGCGTCGGTCCCGTTCTGGCCGGCCAGCCAGACGATGCGGCCGCCGCGGCTGACGACGCCGTGGCTGAAGCCCACCGGCGGCGCCAGCCCGGCCGGGTTCACGATCTCGACACGGTCGTCGTTCGACAACGGGCGATCTCCCCTGGACGGCGGCGGCGCGCCCCGCGCGGGCCGCCGCGCGGGCGCGGCACGGTCTAGCGCCCTTGGAACACCGGCTTGGCCTTGGCCACGAACGCCTCGTAGAAGCGGCGGTGGTCGCCGGCCATCATGAGCAGCGCCTGGGCCTGGGCCTCCGCCTCCAGGGCGCTGATCAGGTCCATACCGGCCTCGTTGAGCAGCAGCCGCTTCGTCATGCCCAACGCCAGGGTCGGCCCGGCCGCCAGCCGCTCGGCCAGCGCCATCGCGGCGTCCATCAGCTCGGCGGCGGGCACGACGCGGTTCACCAGGCCGTAGCGCTCGGCGGTGGCGGCGTCGATCGTGTCGCCCAGCAGCAGCAGCTCGGCGGCGCGGCCGGCGCCGACGACGCGCGGCAGCAGGAACGCGGCGCCCATGTCGGCGCCGGTGAGGCCGACCTTGCTGAACAGGAACGCGAAGCGCGCCGCGTCGGCGGCGATGCGCAGGTCCGACGCCAGCGCCAGCACCGCCCCGGCGCCGGCCGCCATGCCGTTCACGGCGGCGATGACGGGCTTGTCCAGCAGGCAGAGGTTGCGCACCGTGTCGCCGGTCATGCGACAGAACTCGAGGTGGTCCTTGACATCGGCGTCGAGCAGCGCGCCGATGATCGTGTGGACATCGCCGCCGGAGCAGAAGGCGTCGCCCTCGCCCGTCAGGACGACGACCTTGACCGCCTCGTCGTAGCGCAGCGCGGCGAAGAGATCGCGCAGCTGGGCGTAGATGTCGAGCGTGATCGCGTTGAGCACCTCCGGGCGGTTCAGCCGCAGCACCGCCACGCCGCTGGGCGTGACCTCGACGTCGAAGTCGCGCGCCACGCCGGCCGGTCCGAAGCGATGCGGTCCGGGCGCATGGGCGTGCGCGCCTGGCTGGGTCATGGGCGGAGCACCTCCTCGGCCGCGCGGCCCTCACGGGCGCAGCGCGCGCGGCAGATAGACCGTCGACGACAGCACCAGCGGCTCGACGCGCAGTCGGGCGCCGTCCGTGCCGCCGACCGGCCACTCGACCTCCCACTCGAGCTCGATCGGCCGCCCGCCGGTCCGCCGCGCCGCCTCCCAGGCGACTGCGCCGGCCGCGGCGTCGACGACCAGGCGCCGATCATGCCACAACCGCGTGCCGGCCGGCGCGTCGACGACCAGCCGGACCGCGGCGGCGTCGACCGGCAGCCGGCCCTCGGCGCGGCTGCTGGCGCGGCCATCGACGGCGCGGGCGTCGCCCGCCGGGGCCGTCAGCGCGATCGAGGCCGTCGCCGTCACGAACCGCACCGCGCCGGGTGCGCCCGCGAACCAGCCGTCGGCGTAGTCGGTGACCCGCCAGCCGGCGCGCGGCGAGGGCGTGAACGTCAGCACCCGGTGGTGGTCCCGGTCGAGCGCCACGACGGCATCGCCCGCGACGGCCAGCGCGCTGGGGCCGCTCGGGCCGAAGCCGGCGGCGCCGACGCCCGGTCCGGCCCAGGCGCCGCGCGGCGTGCCATCGAGCGCGAACGCCGCCAGGCGCCGCCGCCCGGCGTCGGCCACGATCACCGTCTCGTCGTCCCAGACGACGACGTCGGTCGGCGTCGTCACGCGGTCGGTCAGGGGCGTGCCCGCCACCGGCCAGCGGCCGGCGTAGCGGCCCTCGGCATCGAGAACGTGCACGGCGTCCTGGAACCAGTCGGCCACGATGCGCCGCCCGTCGGCGAGCGTCGCGAAGCCCGACGGGTGGCCCATGCGCTGCACGTCGTCGATGGGCAGCGTGCCCAGCGCCTGGCCGCCGGCATCGTAGCGCACCAAGGCGTGCGCCTTCTTGTCGGCGACGAGCACCTCGCGTCCGTCGCCGGCCAGCGCCAGCCCGACGCGCACCGGCCGGGCGCTGGGGCCCCAGATCTCGTGCGAGCCCAGGAAGCGCCCGTCGCCGGCGAACCGCAGCAGCCGGCGGCGGAGCGTGTCGGCGACGGCGAGGCTCCCGTCGCCGGCCACGGCCAGGCCGTCCGGCGCCGTCAGCAGCCCGGGCACGGCGCCGCCGCCGGCCACGGTGCCGTGCCACCGCCCGTCGAGGCCGATGCGGACGATGCGCGACCGCCCGGTGTCGGCGACGAGCAGGCCGTCGCCGTGGGCCTCGACGGCCAGCGGGTAGGCCAGGTGCGGCGCGTCGGGCGCGGCGGCGCCATAGACTTCGGCCGGCCGGCCGTCGACGAGGCGTTGGACACGGCCGTTGCCGAGGTCGGCCACGACGATGCCGCCCGCGCCGTCGACGGCCACGCCGCGCGGGTCGAGCAGGCGCCCCAGGTCGACCCCGGCGCCGCCGACGTGCTGCTGGGCGACGCCGCGGTGGTCGACGATCGTCAGCCGGTGCAGCGTCCGGTCGCTGATCGCCAGCCCGCCGTCCGGCAGACCCGCCACCGACCAGGCGTGCTGGAACTGCCCCAGGTTCGGCCCCGGGGCGCCGCGCGTCTGGCGCCAGGCGCCGTCGGCGGTGAAGCGATGCCACCGGAAGCCCTCGAGGACGATGATCGAGCCGTCGGCGGCCACCGCGACGTCGACCGGACCCGACAGCTCGCCCGGCGCATCGCCGCTGCGGCCGAACCGCGCACGCGCCGCGCCGTCCGGACCGACGTGCACGACCTGGTCGCCGAGCGTGTCGACGACCCACACCGCGCCGTCCGCCGCGCCGCCGAGACCGCCGGGCGTGCCGATCCCGAGGTCGGCGGTGGGGACGCCCAGCGCGAACCGTCCGTTCGCGTCGAAGCGCTCGAGCTTGCCCAGCTCGTCGTCGACGACCCACAGCGCGTCGCCGGCGCGCGCCACGTCGCGCACGTGCCCGTAGCGCACGTCGCCGTCGCCGTGCCGGCCGAACGCGGCCGTCACGCGGCCGTCGCGCTCGAACACCAGGACGCGCGACTGGCCGCTGTCGGCCACCGCCACCCGACCGTCCGGCCAGGCGGCGACGCCCAACGGCTCGTGCAGGCCCGGCGGCGGATCGAGCCAGGCAATCGGCCAGCCCGGCTCGACGGGCAGCGGCCGCCGCGGCTGGGCGGCCGCGGTCGACGGGCGGGCGGCGACGGCCGCCACGGCCATCGCGATGGCGCCGGCGACGACGCGCCGTTCGCCCGCGACGACGCGGGCCAGGCGCATCGCGCCGAGGCGATGGGGACCGCCCCGCGCCCTTCGTGTAGTCATGAGCCTATGCCGCGGCCGCCAGCCGCGGCGTGCGGTCGCGGCCCTGTGATACCATCGCCGCCGTGAACCGCATCGCGGCCGAGGCCGCCGCCCGTTGGTCCGCCCTCAGCGCCGAGCTGCCGGCGCTGCACGCGGCGCTGGCCGCAGCTCCCGGGCGCGGCGGCGGGGGCGGGGACCCCCTGGACGCGTTCGCCGCGGCCATCGTCGCCGCGCCCGCCGTGCGGGCCGCCGACTGGGCCGGCGCGGTGCTCGACGACCGCCGGCGCATCGGCCTCGACGTGCTGATGGTCGAGGCGTTCCTGCGCCGCCACGGCGGCGCGCCGCCCGCGGCGGACCGCGCCGTCGCGGACGCGGCGCGCGCGGTGGCCGGGCTGCTCGGGATCCAGCCGATCCTCAACTACCCGCTCTACATCCGGCACAACCCGCTGCCGCCCGAACGGCTGCGGACGTTCACGCCGCTGGCGGCCGAGGCCCGCTTCATCCGCATGCACCGCGCCGTCGAGGACGACCTCGACCGTCTGATCCCGACCCTGGACGCGGTGCTCGACGCGCCATCCGCGGCGTTCGGCGCGGCGCTGGCCGAGGGCTACGCGGCGCTGGCGGCGGGCTTTCGGCGGGTCAACGCCCTCATGGCGGCCTTTCAGGACCCGCGGCGCATGCCCACGGTCGACTTCGCCGACGGATTCCGGCCCTACTACGCCTCCGACGTCGATCCGGTCCGCGGCCAGGTGCGGCGCGAGGGACCCAGCGGCCTGCAGTCGCCGACGTTCCGCGCCATCGCGATGCAGATGGGTTACGCCGACCACGGCCTCGACCACTGGACGACCCACCTGGCCGCCTACCACGAGACCACCGTCCGCGACGACCTCGAGCGCCGCCGCCGCCGCCGCGACGCCGGCGACAGCCTGGCCGACCGCTGCGCCGCGCGCTTTGGCGGCCGCGACGTGCCGCGGCTGCACGCCGACCACGCGGCGTCGACGGCGCAACTGGTCGCGGCGGCGCGCGCTGGCGGCTGGCTCGACGACGGCACGCTCGCGCTGTGCGCCTCGCATGGCCTGGCCCTGGACGCCTGGCCGGCCGACGCCCCGCGTCCCGCGGGCTCCGTCCCCGCCGTCGCGCCACCCGACGCTGACGCCGACGCTGACCTGGCCGCGCTCGGCGCCGACGACCAGGCGCTGCTGGCCCGGCTGGTCGGGTTGGAGGCGATGCTGTTCGGGTTCCACGCCACCCATGTCGCCACCGCGGCGGCGCAGATCGGCCGCGTTCCGGGCACCGGCGGCACGTCGGGCGTCGACTTTCTGCTGATCGCGCTGTTCCGGCGCGCCTTCCCCGCGCTCTGGACGACCGGCCTCGGCGCCGCCGCCGCGCGGGCCGGGCTCGTCGCGGCCGCCGGCTAGCGCGGCGCGCGCCGCCCCACGGCGCGACCGCACCGCCCCGACCGGCCCGTGGCCGTGCCCCGGCGCCGCCGCGCGCCGCGCCCGTCCCACGCCGCTCCCGCGGCTCACGGCGCGCCGTCGTCGAGCCTGCGGACCACGGCGCGGATCGGCGAGGCGTCGCCGCCGACGATGGCCAGCGGCACGGCCGCCAGCCAATACGCGCCGGGCGCAAGGTCGGCGAGCCGGAGGTTCTCGACGATGGCGACGCCGCCGCCCAGCAAGGTGTGGTGCGCCACGAGCGCCCGGCTGTCGAGCGGGTCGACGGACGGGACGTCGAGGCCGACGAGCCGGACGCCGCCGGCCACGCAGGCCGCGGCCGCGTCGGGGGTGAGATACGGCGCCGTCGCGGGCCAGTGCTCGCCGTCGTAGGGCTGCCCCGTGGCCAGCAGGAGGCGCGCCGGCCACGGACTGTCGGCCGGCAGCCCGGCGGCCGCGAGCGCCGCGGCGTCGATCGGTCCGCCGCCGGCCAGCCGCACGAGGCGGGCCGGCCCGAGGTAGGCGTCGAGACCGACGCGATCGATCGTCGCCCCCGCGTCGGCCACGTGGAAGGGCGCGTCGGCGTGGGTGGCCGTGTGGAGGCAGGCGGTGAGGACGCCGACGTTGACGCTGTCGCCGGCGGCGATCGCCGCCACCGGCGCGACGATCGGGCTGGCGAGGCCGGCCCACGGCACGCTCGTGGCGCGGATCGGCAGGCTGATGTCGATCCAGCCGCCGTCGGCGCCGCCGGCGATGCCGGGCCGGGGCCGCCCGCCGCCCGTCGCGGCGGCGCTCACGTGACGGTGTCGCGCTGGGCCGCGAACGCCGACCAGGCGCCCGACGCCCGGATGTCGACGATGGCCTCGATCGCCTCGTCGAGCTCGTCGTCGCGGGTGTAGAAGTGGGGCGAGAGCCGAATGCCGGCCCCGGGCCGGTAGTCGCACAGGATGCCGCGCGCCTTGAGCGCCTGCGACACCTCGTAGCCGTGCGCGACGTCGACGGCCACGGTGCCGCCGCGGCGGGCCGGGTCGCGCGGCGTCGTGCACGGCAGGTCGGCGGCGTCGGCCAGCGCCAGCAGCCGGGCGGTCTGGCGCATCGACTTGGCCCGGATGGCAGTCGGCCCGGCGGCGGCGACGATGTCGAGGCCGGGGCGGGCGGCGTACAGGGCCGGGATGTTGGGCGTGCCGGTCAGGAACCGCCAGATGTCGTCGCGCCGTTCGAGCATCGGCGCGAACGCGAACGGGTCGCGGTGGGCCATCCACCCGGTGAGGCGCGGCGTGAGCGCGGGCTGCAGCTCGGGCCGGACCCAGAGGAAGGCGCCGCCCGGCCCGCCGCACAGCCACTTCAGGACGCCGCCGATGTAGACGTCGACGTCGAGCGCGGCGACGTCGACGGGGATGACGCCCACCGCCTGGTAGCCGTCGATCACCGTCCGGGCGCCGTGGCGCGCGGCGGCGGTGGTCACCGGGGCCAGGTCATGGATGTAGGCGCTGCGAAACAGGACGTGCGACAAGCACACCGCGGCCGTCCGGCCGTCGATCGCCGCCGCGATGCGCTCGGCATCCACGTGGACGCCGTCGTCGGACGGCACGGTGACGATCTCGGCGCCCTGGGCCCGCAGACCGTCGAGGAGATAGAGGATCGACGGGAAGTGCATCGCGTCGGTGACGATCCGCGGCCGCGCGGCCACGTCGAGCGCCGACAGGACGATCGCGTGGGCAAGCGTGACGCACGGCTGGAAGACGACGTCGCCCGCCCGCGCGCCCATCAGCGGCGCCACGGCATCGCCGAGGTCGGCGCTCATCGTCCACCAGGCGTCCTGCCACGCCTGGACGCCGCGCGCGGCCCAGAGGTCGACGTAGGCGGCGAGGCTGTCGCGGGCGCCGTCCGGGACCGCGCCGAGCGAGTTGCTGATCAGGTAGCAGGTCGATTGTAGGATCGGGAAGCGCGGCCGCCACGCCAACAGGGGGTCGGCCACGCCCTCGTCGGTCGGGCGGTCGTTGGACACGTCGCTCCTCCGGGGTGGCGCGGGCCAGTATACCGCGTCGCCGCCGCCGCCGCCGCCGGCGAGGCCCCCGACCGTGACGCCGCGCACCGTGGTCGGCGAAGTTGGCGGCGCGAAGGCCCCGGCGTACCATCGCCCGTCCCACGCCTCCGTCGCGCGCCCGTCGCCGGCGGCCGCGCCGGTCGGCCGACGACCGCGCGACGCCGCCGCGCCGCGCCCCACGCCAGGATCGCGCCGCATGCCGCTCGAGATGCAGTTCGGGATCATCGGCCTGCCGATGAGCTCCAAGACCACGGTGTTCAGCGCGCTCACCGGCGCCGCGCCCGACCAGCCGGCGAGCGCCGGCGGCCGCGTGACGGTCCAGCGGGCCGTCGTCGATGTGCCCGACGCGCGCGTCGACGTGCTCGCGGCGATGTTCCAGCCGCGCAAGGTCACCCGCGCCCGCGTGGCCCTCGCCGACATCGGGGGGCTGCAGAAGGGCATCGGCGAGGGCGGGCTCGGCGGCGAGCTGCTCAACGCCGTGGCCCTGAACGACGCGCTGCTGCACGTCGTGCGCGCGTTCGACGATCCGGACGTGCCGCACCTGGAAGGCAGCGTCGACCCGGCGCGCGACATCGCGCTGCTCGATACCGAGCTGCTGCTGAGCGACCTGGTGATCGTCGAGCGGCGGCTCGAGAAGCTGGCCGAGGCGCTGCGCCGCCCGCTGCGGGCGCCCGAGCGCGAGGCCCACGAGGCCGAGCAAACGGTGCTGCGCCAGGTGCACGCCGGGCTGTCCGACGAGGTGCCGGCGCGCGATCTCGAGCTGGATGAGGCGGCGCGTCACGCCCTGCGCGGCTTCCAGCTCCTGACGCTCAAGCCGGTCGTCATCGTCCTCAACACCGGCGACGACGAGCTGGCCGACCCGGCGGCGGCCGTGCCCTACCCGCACCGCCACAGCGCCGTGGTCGGGCTCCGCGGTCGCCTCGAGAGCGAGCTGGCGCAGCTCGACGCCGACGACCGGGCGCTGTTCATGGCCGAGTACGGTGTGGAGCGCACCGGCCGCGAGCGCGTCCTCGACACCTGCTACCGTCTGCTGGGCCTGCAGTCGTTCTTCACCGTCGGCGAGGACGAGGTCCGGGCCTGGACGATCCCGATCGGCGCCACCGCCCTCGATGCCGCCGCCGCCATTCACACCGATTTGGCCCGCGGCTTCATCCGGGCCGAGGTCGTCGCCTACGACGACCTCATCGCCGCCGGCGGCATGGCCGGCGCGCGCCAGGCCGGCAAGCAGCGGATGGAGGGTCGGCACTACGTCGTGGCCGACGGCGACGTGCTGCATGTCCGGTTCAACGTGTGAGGCGGCCGCCGGACGCCCGAACCGCTGGGCGACGCGTCGCTTTCATTCGGCCAGGAATGTCAGTATTGTCATGGTTGCGCACGCGCGGCCTACCGCGCCCCGACCGACCGCTGTACCGTGGCCGGCCGTTGTGGCACAATCGCGCGCCGTGCCGCCGGGCGGCGTTCATGGGTCACCCCACGGGATGCGCCGGGGTCGCCCTCACGCCGCGCCGCCGGCCAGGCTCCGCGGCCGGCAGTAGCCGCCGGTAGGGGGCGCGAGCCATGCGTCGGGATGTCGCCGGTCGTATCCGAAGGGAAGGGGAACTGTGAAGACGATCCGATGGTTCATCGTCTGCGCCGCGCTGGCCGCGCTTGGCACCGTCGCCACGGCGACGAGCCGCGGCCAGGCCGAGGCGCAGTCGCTGCCGATCGCCGCCGCCGACGGGGTCGACGTCGTCGACATCCGGCCGTGGCTGGCCCAGGTGCGTGCAGACCACGGCCCCGCGTTCGAAGCGGCGGCCCAGCGGGCGGCGGCGGTGCAGCGGGCGGCGCTGCGCGCCACGGGCCGACCGTACGGCATGGAGCCCCTCGGCCGGGCGCAGGGGGGCGCCTACGAGCAGCTGATCGACGACTTCGAGGGCGTGGTCGTCGATCCGGCCAAGTGGTTCTGGAACTTCGACAACGACCTGCCGCCGACGCGCTTCGGCGAGTACTTCTGGGCGCTCAGCCAGTGCACCTCCAAGCCGCGCAAGCCGGGCGACATCCAGAGCCTGTGGGCCGTCGGCGGCGGGAGCGACGGCTCGAAGCTCAAGTGCGACGACCTCTACCCGTCGGGCGCGGCCAGCGAGGCGGCGCTGTTCCTCGACCTGCGCTATTGGGATCCGGCGGCGACGCAGCAGCTGGACCTCAACTACGACGTCTGGCTCAACACACGCCTCGGCGTCGAGAACGGCGTCGTCCAGGACGGCCTGTTCGCCGTGCTGTGCATCCCTGAGAACGGCGAGGTCTGCTACCGGCAGGTGGTGCTCAAGGCCCAGTTCGGGCAGTCGCCCGAGGCTTGGTTCGAGTACCCGACCGTGATCAACCTGCTCAACGCCTGCAACTACTACCCGCCGTTCGAGTGCTACAGCCTGGCCGGGCGCGAGGTGATTTTGAAGTTCGTCTTCAAGACGCAGCGCACGGTGACCGGCCAGCAGCCGCCGTCGACCTATCCGAACGGCGCGTTCATCGACAACGTGCGCCTCGCGGCGGACCGCGAGCCGGGTCCGCCGGTGTCGCTGCCGACGTGGACGGCGGTGCCGACGACGGATGCCACGCTGCCGCCGATCCACACGGCGACGCCGTTCGCCACGCTGCCGCCGGACGTCACGGACACCCCCGGCCCGTCGGAGACGCCCGAGCTCGAGACGGCGACGCCCGATGCGCCGCCCGAGACGCCCACCGACGCCCCGACGGACACCCCGGAGGCGCCGACCGACACGCCCGAGCCCACGGCCACCCCGGCGCCGAGCGACACGCCCGAGCCGACGGCCACGCCCACGCGCGAGGCGCCGCGCGCGGTGTACATGCCGTACGCCGTGAAGTAGCAGCCTGGGGTCGGCAGCCCGGCGCCGGAGCGCGGGCAGCCGACGGTGGTCACGTCGAACAGGACGAACCGAGGGGCCAGCCGACCATGCGGCTGGCCCCTCCTCTTGCCCGGCCGTCGCCGGCGGCGGGGCCGTCGCACGGACCCGGCGCGTCGCGTCGGTCGGACGTGGCGCAGGGGAACGGCGAGCCCTCAGCGGATGGCCATGGACTGGGACGACCGTGCGCCCACGGGCCCGCGACCACCGGTCGGCGACGCGCTCCCGTACGCCGTCCGCGTCCGGGTGGGTGGCTACGCTCGTCCCAGCCGCGCCAATCGGCGAGCGGCGACCCGGAGCGCGCCGACCTGTGGCCCGCGCCGGACGACCGAGGGCCGGGTCGAGACTACTCTTGCGTCAGCAAGTAGCGGACGATGAGGTCGATGTCGCCCTGGCTGAGCACCGCGCCGCCGTTCACCGGCATGAGGCTGGCTCCCACCTTGCCATAGGTGGCATTGCCTGGCGCGATGAAGACACCCGGCTCGGCCAGCGCCTCGCGCAGGTAGCCCTCGGCGTCCGTCGCCGAGCCGGTATAGCCCGCGTCGGCGATCCGCTGTCCGGCGACGGTCGCGATGTTCGACAGGTCCGGACAGGTGGCGGCCGAGAACCCCAGGTCGGTCAGGGCGTGGCACGCCGCACAGGCCGCCATCTTCTCCTTGACCACCGCCACGTCGATCGCGTTCGGGTCGCGGGTCGCCTGGCCCTGGACGAGCGCCGTCAGCGTGGGCGCCACGCGGGCCATGGCGCGCGACGTGGACGTGCCGTCGGGCGTGGTGAGGAACAGCATCCGCATGATCGCCACCGTCAGGACGACGGCGATGAACAGGCTCGTCCAGGCGAACGCGCTGTACCCCAGGCGGAACACCTTGAACGGTGCGTCATCGTCTTGCATGGCCATCCGGCGACCAACTCCTCGCGGGCGAAGGGCAACGCCGCGATTCTAAGGCGGGCCCGGTGGGGGGTCAATTCCGTTTCGACGGCCGCCGGTCCAAGTCGGGTGCTACCGCCGTCGGCCGCCGGAGGGTGCGGCGCGCGTCGCGGCGCGCGCCGCGCTCGTGGGCTGGAGCCCCTCGCGCAGCGCGGTCACCTGGTCGCGCAGGGCCGCCGCGCGCTCGAACTCCAGCCGCTCGGCCGCCTCGCGCATGTCCGCCTCCAGCGTGCGGATCAGCGCGATCAGCTGCTCGCGCTCGAGCCGGTCGGGCTGGACGGTGTACGCGGCCTCGGACTCGGCTACCCGGCCCAGCCCCTCGCCCGCCGCCGGCGTGCGCTTGACGACGGTGCGCGGCGTGATGCCGTGGGCGGCGTTGTGCGCCAGCTGCTTGGCCCGCCGTCGGTCGGTCTCGTCGATCGCCGTCTGCATCGCGGCCGTGACCGTGTCGGCGTACATGACCACGGTGCCCTCGACGTGGCGCGCGGCCCGGCCGATCGTCTGGATGAGCGACGTCGGGCTGCGCAGGAAGCCCTGCTTGTCGGCGTCGAGGATCGCCACCAGGCTGACCTCCGGCAGGTCCAGCCCCTCGCGCAGCAGGTTGATGCCGACCACGACGTCGTACACGCCGCCGCGCAGGTCGCGCAGGATCTCGATGCGCTCGAGCGTCTCCACCTCGCTGTGGAGGTACTGGACCTTGATGCCGACATCGGCCAGGTAGTCGGTCAGCGTCTCGGCCATGCGCTTGGTGAGCGTCGTGACCAGGGCGCGCTGGCCGCGGGCGACGCGCTCGCGGATTCGTCCGACGAGGTCGTCGATCTGGCCCTTCGTCGGCTGGACGACGATCTCCGGGTCGACGAGACCGGTCGGCCGGATCAGCAGCTCGGCGACGCGGTCGCCCGACTGGCCCAGCTCGAACGCGCTGGGCGTCGCCGAGGTGTAGATGACCTGGCGCACGCGCAGCAGCCACTCGTCGAACGTCAGCGGCCGGTTGTCGAGGGCCGAAGGGAGCCGAAAGCCGTAGTCGACGAGGGTGCGCTTGCGCGACTGGTCGCCGTGGTACATGCCCTGGATCTGCGGCAGCATGATGTGGCTCTCGTCGACGAACACGAGGTAGTCGTCGGGGAAGTAGTCGAGCAGCGTCCAGGGCGATTCGCCGGCTCTGCGGCCGGCCAGGTGGCGGCTGTAGTTCTCGATGCCGGTGCAGATGCCGATCTCGCGCAGCATCTCGAGGTCGTAGTGGGTGCGCATCTTCAGACGCTGCGCCTCGAGGAGCTTGCCGTCGGCCTCGAGCCGCGCCAGCTGCTCGGCCAGCTCGTCCTCGATGGCGGCGATGGCGCGCGACAGCTTCTCGCGCGGGGTGATGAAGTGGCGGGCCGGGTAGACGTCGAGCTGGTCGAGCTCGGCCAGGACCTCGCCGGTCAGGGTGTCGATGCGGCTGATGCGCTCGATCTCGTCGCCGAACAGCTCGATGCGGTAGGCGGTCTCCTCGTAGGCGGGCTGGAGCTCGAGCGTGTCGCCGCGCACCCGGAACGTGCCGCGGCGCAGGTCGAAGTCGTTGCGGCTGTACTGGATCTCGACGAGGTGCCGCAGCAGCTTCGTCCGATCGCGCACCGCGCCGCGCTCGAGCCGCACGACGACCTGGCCGTAGTCCTCAGGGCTGCCCAGGCCGTAGATGCACGACACGCTGGCGACGATGATCACGTCGCGCCGCTCGAACAGGGCGCTCGTGGCCGCCAGCCGCAGCCGGTCGATCTCGTCGTTGATCGTCGAGTCCTTCTCGACATAGGTGTCGGTCCGCGGCACGTAGGCTTCCGGCTGGTAGTAGTCGTAGTACGACACGAAGTACGACACCGCGTTGTCGGGGAAGAACGCCTTGAACTCGGCGTAGAGCTGCGCGGCCAGGGTCTTGTTGTGGACCATGACCAGCGTCGGCCGGTTGACGGCCTCGATGATCTTGGACATCACGAACGTCTTGCCGGTCCCGGTCGCGCCGAGCAGGGTCTGCGCCCGCGCGCCGTCGCGCACGCCGGCCACCAGGCGCGCGATCGCTTCCGGCTGGTCGCCGGCCGGTTCGAACTCGCTCACGACGCGGAAGTCGGGCATCGGACACCTCGGGGTCGGGCGCGGGGGCGGCGCGGCCGCCGCCGGGTCTTAGGGGCGGCGTCGCACGTAGCGCAGCTGGAACGGTAGGTAGATGCGCGCCCGCGGCGCCGCCGTCGCCGCGGGCGCCGTCGGCGTCGACGCGTCGGTCGTCGGCGGCGCGCCGGTGGACGACGCCGGGGGCGGCGATGCATCGGCCGTGGCCGACGGCGCCGCCGGGGACGCCGTCGGCGCCGCGGTGGCGACGGCGGTCGGCGGCGGCGTCGCCGACGGCGGCGCGGTGGCGCTGGGCGGCGGGGTTGGGCTCGGCAGGGCGTCGAGCAGCGGCCCGCGCAGCCGGTGCGCCTCGCCGACGCTGCGGCGTCCCATGCCCGACGCGTTCGGGAAGCCGACGTGGAGGTCGTCGGTCCCGTCGCCGTCGCTGTCGGCCAGCGCCAAGCTGATGCCGCTGCCGCCGGAGTTCACTTCGGGGCCCAGCAGCCGCAGCGGCGCCGAGGCGACCGCCAGCGTGCCGGTCAGCGCCAGCGGGCCGCGCCAGCCGACGACCAGCCCGCCCTCGGCCCGCTCCGCCCCGTCCGTCGACACGCTCGCCGACGGCAGCGCCACCACCAGGTCGGGCCGCGCGTCGGCATCGAGCGCGCCCACGGCGACCGCCCAGCCCAGCTTGCCCTCGGGCAGATCGCTCGTCACCGTCAGGTGCGGCGTCGCGGCCAGGTCGAGCGTCCCGCGGCCCAGCGGACCCGCCACAGCGTACAGCCGGCCCCGCCGGCCATCCGCCAGCGGCGCACCCACGACGAGGTCGCGCCGGCCGTCGCCGTCGAGGTCGGCCAGGGCCAAGGGCTGCCCGTGGCAGCTGCACTGGCCGAGGCTGAGCGCCCCCGCGATCGTCGTGCCGGCCGGCCCGACGACCGTGAGGTCGGCCGCTTCGGCGCGCAGTTCGGCGCCGGCCGCGGCGATCGTCTGGCCGCGGAAGAGGTGGACGGCGCCGCCATCGGCCGGACCGGCCACGCCGGGCGGCGGGCTCCAGGCGCCGACGAGCAAGTCGGTCCGGCCGTCCTCGTCGGCGTCGGCGGCCAGCAGCGCCGTCCCGAAGTAGCCGCGCGGCGCCGTGCCCAGGAGGGTGCGGTCGGCCGGCCGGTTGCGCAGGTTCTCGACCCGGCCCTTGGTGAGCGGACCGAACCAGACGAAGACGGCCCCGGCGAAGTCGCCGCGCAGCACGGCTGCGGCGGCGATGTCGCCGCGGCCGTCGCCGTTGAAGTCGCCGACCGCGACGTCGGTGCCGAGGCGGTCCGAGTCGAACGGCGTGCTGTTGCCGGCGAGGAGCACGTCGGGGCTTTGGCGCAGGAAGTCGATCGCCCCGCCGGCCTGCGGCCCCCCGAGCATGGCGTAGACCGCGCCGGCGTTGGCTTGGTCGAACGGGTCGGCCAGCAGCGAGCCGATCACCAGGTCGTCGACCCCGTCGCCCGATACGTCGCCCGCCGCCACGCTGACGCCGAGCCGCGCCTCGCGGCCAACGCCCATGAACGACCAGCGCTGCGGGACCTGCTGGGCCATGTCGAGGACCGCGGGCCAGTCGCTGCGGCCGAAGAGGGCATAGGCGCGGCCGACGATGTTGCGGCCGCCCGTCGAGCCCCAGTGGGCGCCGAGCACGAGGTCGCGGCGGCCGTCGCCGTTGAGGTCGCCGACCTTGAGGTCGTTGCCGAGCTGCTCTTTGTCCGGCGCGCCGGAGATCACGGTGTGGCCCGGGCCGGGCGTGGCCAGGTCGATCGTCCGCTCGACCCCCGCGGCGCTGGCGCGGCCGGGGCGGGTCCCGTCCGCCGACCGCGGCCGAGCCGTGGCGACCAGCGACAGGCAGCCGGCCGCGCAGGCCAGCCAGGGAATCCACCGCGAACGACGGCGCGACTGCATCCGGCAAGCATAGCAGCCACCGGCGGCCGGCGGCCGGGCGCGCGATTGCCGCACCGCCCCGCGCCGCCTACACTCTCGCGGTGTCTCGCCGACCCATCGAGGAGCCGTCGATGTCCCTGGCCCTGGCCGCCGACCTCGCCGCGTCGCTGCTGCTGCTCGTCGCGTTCGTGACCCACACGCTCCTGGCGGCGATCCTGTTCGCGGCCTGGCGCGGGCTCCGCGCCGCCGAGCGCGCCCTGCCGGCGTCGCTGGGCGCGGCCGCGACGCGTCTCGACGACGTGCGCGGCGCGCTGCAGCAGGTCACCCGCCGCGCCGTGGCGCCTCAGATCGACGCGCTGGCGGCGCTGGCCGGCTTGCGCGCCGGCTGGTCGGCGCTCTGGGGTTCGACGCGCCGGTCGTAGCCCTCGGCGGCGATGGCGTCGGCCGCGGTCGGGTCGCCGGGCGACGCGGCCGCGCCCGCCTCGTCCACCACGCCGGCCGCGGCGTCGCCGGGCCCGCCGCGGTCGTCCGCCGCCGGCGCGCCGCCCGTCCGCCCGATGCGGCTCTCCTCGAAGTGCGGCGGCGGTAGCTGCGAACAGGCGATCACGGCGGGGTGGTCGGCGTTGAGCTCCAGCGTGCGCAGCGTTCGGCCGTCGTCCGTCGGGCGGTGGCTCTCGACGAGGATGCCGCGCTCCTTGAACTCGGTCAGCTGGTCGGTGACGCGGTCCTCGCGGAAGCCCAGCCCGTGGTGCGGCGACAGGGCGTGCGAGCGGATGAAGCCGAAGGTCATGTAGGGCCGGTGACCGGCCAGCCACAGCACGAGCTGCAGCAGCCGCAGCTCGTCGTCCGCGGGCGCGACCGACGGCGCGAGGGGCGCCAGCGCGTCGGCGATCGGGTCGCAGACGTCGGCGCTCTCGATGAGGTCGCTCGAGACGCTGCCGGGCACGCCGGCGATGACGACCTGCTTGCCGAAGCGGTGCCGGGCGCGGGCCGTCACCCGGATGAAGTCGGAGTCGCCGGTCATGAGCACCAGCGTCTGGACGTACGGCCGGTCGAGCAGGCAGTCGATGATGTCCATCAACATCGCCATGTCGGCGCTGGACTTGTGGGCCACGTCCGGGCTGCGGCGCGGCACGTCGCGGGGCGTGATGCCGGCCACCTCGAGCTTGCGGCGGTAGAGCGCCGGGTGCTGGGTGAAGTCGGCGTAGGCGTACGCCACCGCCACCGGGCCGTACTTGCGCGCCTTCTCCATGAGCGCCTGCGGATCGGGTTCGACCCCGTAGTTGTTCAGCAGGCCGTAGCGCACGTTCTCGAAGTCGATGAACAGGCCGACCTCGTGGGGCGTCGTCACGCGCGCCACCCCCCGCCGTCGATCGGGCCGCCGGACGCCGCGCCGTCGCGGCGCCGCTCACTTGGCCCGGCCCACCGACCGCCCCCGCGACCGCTCATCCGGCCGCCAGCGCGATCGTCTCTCGCACCGCCGGCGCCGGGGCGTCGGCGGCGCGGCCGACCATCGACCACGGGCCCGACCACTCGATGCGGACGTCGACGACGCGGCCGAGCAGCGGCCGCGGATCGGCCAGATAGACCAGCTTGTTCGTGCGCGTCCGGCCCCGCCAGCGCTCGCGATCGCGGCCCTCGACGAGCACCTCGACCGTCTGGCCGACGAGGCGCTCGTTGAGCCGGCCGACGATGCCCTCCTGGAGCGCGTCGAGCGCCTGACGGCGCCGCTCCTTCTCGGCCTCGGGCACGTCGTCGAGCATCATCTTGGCCGCCACCGTGCCCGGCCGGGCCGAGAACTTCGCCAGGTGGGCCTTGTCGAGCTCGAGCTCGGCCAGGATGTCGTACGTGGCCTGGAACTGCGCCTCGGTCTCGCCGGGGAAGCCCACGATGATGTCGGTGTGGATGGCGGCGCCCGGGATGCGGCGGCGGATCCGCTCGACGAGCCGGCGGTAGTCGTCGGCGGTGTAGCCGCGCTTCATGCGCGCCAACACCTCGTCGTCCCCGGCCTGGATCGGCACCTCGATGTGCTCCATGACCTTCGGCAGCCGGGCGACGGCGTCGAGAAGCTCGTCGGTCATGAACGCCGGGTGGCCGGTCAGGAAGCGGATCCGCTCGAGGCCGTCGACGGCGTCGAGGCGCTCGAGCAGCCGCGGCAAGCCGTCGCTCGCGCCCCAGTCGTAGCCGTAGCGGTCGACGATCTGGCCGAGCAGCGTGACCTCGCGCACCCCCTGCTCCACCAGGCTGCGGACGTGCGCCTCGACCTCGTCCGGCGGCCGGCTGCGCTCGCGGCCCCGGCGCGACGGGATGATGCAGAACGTGCAGACCCAGTTGCAGCCGAAGATGATCGGCACGTGGGCGCTGACGAGCGTCGCGCGCTCGCGCTCGGGCAACACGAGCCGTCCATGGCCCAGCCGCGGGTCGTCGCCATCGTCCTGAAGCGCCCACCGGGCCGCCAGCTGCGCCGCCTCGCTCGACCGCGCCGCGCGGTCCAGGGCGCGGGCCGCGACGAAGTCGACGAGCGGCTGCGTCTCACTGGGCGGGATCAGCACGTCGACGCCGGGGAAGCGGCGCGCCAGGGCCGGCGACGGCTTGGCGCCCACCAGGCAGCCCATCAGCCCGATGACCATGTCGGGCCGCGTCGCCTTGACGGCGCGCAGCGAGCCCAACCGGCCATAGATCTTGTCCTCGGCTTGCTGTCGCACGACGCAGGTGTTGAGGACGACGACGTCGGCGTCCTCGGCCTGCTCCGTCCAGCCGTAGCCCAGCCGCTCGAGCTCGCTGGCCAGGCGCTGGCTGTCGGCCGTGTTCATCTGACAGCCAATCGTCCAAATGTGGTACTTCATCCCAGTCGATCCCCCGAATCAGGCGGCATTCTAGCCACCGCCCCCTCGGTGGTCAACGCTCCGCCCGGCCGTTTAGAAGCGCGCCACGACGCCCTCGAGGTCCCAGTACGCCGCCAGCCGGGCGATACGGCCGTCGGCGGCGACCACGAACACGTTGATGCCGGCGAACTCGATGCGGTTGCCGCCGGCGCTCGTGCCCGCCGCCGTCCAGTGCGCGGCCGCGGCGTCGCCGCGCACGTAGACGTCGCCCGGTGTCATGGCCAGCGTCTGCCAGGCGCGGTGCAGGCGGCGGTGGAACTTGGCCATGTCGGGCGGCCCGACGAGCGCCGGCGTGCCCACCGGGTCCTCGACGGTGGCGTCGTCGGTGAACAGCGCGGCGAAGGCGTCGCCGTCGGGCGCCGTCACGGCCTCGAAGTAGCGCCGCACGGCACCGGTCACACGGTCGTCCACTGCATCCCCTCCTCGCGGGTGTCGGCTCGAGTTCGCTACGGCGCGGCGGGCGCCTCGCCGTCCAACCAGGCGTCCTTCGTGAACACGTTCCAGCCGCCGCCCCAGCCGGCCGGGCGCGCGCGCGTCGTGATCTGCATCGTGACCGCGACCTCGCCGCCGGCTGCGAGGCTGAAGCCGCGGGCGATCGGCTCGACGTGGGCTTCGAGCGCCGTGCGAACGCCGTGCGCGTCGACGCCGAAGACGGTCGGCGCGGCGACGAACACCCGGTCCCAGTCCCCCGCCGGCAGCGGCCCGCGGGCCACCGTCACCGCCGCGCCGGTGCGCGCGTCGAGCGTGACGGCGCGCCGCGTCGTCGGCACGGCCGTCCAGCCGACGTCGCGCGCCCGGCCGCGGTTGGCGCCGGCGCAGTCCAGCAGCTCGAGCTCCAGCGACGCGAAGCCGCCCTGCCCGGCCGGGTCGGCGGCGAGCCGCAGCTCGAGCGTCCCCGTCACCGCCGCCGCCGCGGGGCCGTCGAACGCCACGAAGCAGCCCTCGTACACCGGCACCGACGGCGTCGCCACGCGCGGCGTGAGGGCAACGCGCGGCGCCGCGGTCGGGTGCGCGCCGACGGTCGCACTGCCGGGCGGTGCCGCGGGCGCCGTCGGACCCCGGACCGCGTCGCGGTCGCCGCTCGCCGACGGCCCGGCCGGCGCGCCCGCCCCGCAGCCGCCGGCCGCGCCGGCCCACGCCAGCCCGACGAGCGCGGCGGCCACCCAGGTGCGGACGGCGCGCCGCTGGGACGTCACTGGGTCGGCGTCGACTCGACCGGCATGCCGAGCCCGTCGCGCCAGCCGGCCAGGCCCTCCTCGAGGACCTTGACGTAGCGGTAGCCCTCGTTCCAGAGGCCCATCGCCGCCTCGCCCGACTCGTGGTGCGGGCACTCGCAGTAGGCGATGACCCATTCGTCCTTCGGGATGCTCGCCACGTGCTCGCCGATCTCGAAGTACGGCGCGTTGATGCTGCCCGGGATGTGCCCGAAGTCGAAGTTCATCTTGTCGCGGGCGTCGAGCCAGGTGACCTTCATGCCGGCCCGGATCCCGACCTCGACGTCGGCCACCTTGACGAAGAAGTCCTCGATCGGCGGCTGCTGCTCGGGGTCGACGGCCACCGCCCCCGCCGGGCGCGCGGGCATCGGCTTGAAGGCCTCGACGAGCTCGACGGCCACCAGCGGTCCGCCGGGCTCGACCTCGACGAGCTCGCCCGACAGTGCCGGCAGCGTGGCGATCGTGGCCGGGGCGGCGACGTCGTCCGCCCCGGTGGTGTCGGTCAGCGGCGCGACGTCGTCCGCCGGGACGAATCCGGTGTCGACGCTCGTGACGTCGCCGTCCGTGCCGGAGGTGATCGGATCGGTGTCCGCGGCGGGCGAACAGGCGCCGACCGTGGCGAGCACGGCGGCGACGAGTGCGGTCGATAGGGCGAACGGGCGGCTGCGCCACAGGTTCATCACGGGCTCCTCGAAGTGTCGCTAGGGATCGGCCGGCGGCGGGCCGCCGACCGGCGCACCATGATACCGCACCGGCCGGCGTGGCGGACGGCGCGGGACGTGAGGGCGCGCGCCGCTCAGGGCGCGGCCGGCGCGTAGTCACGCGGTGGCGCGTGGTAGACGTAGGGCTCGAGGACGACCTCGTTGCCGCCGGGCACCGCCGGCCGCACGCCGACGAGCATCGCCGCCCCGTCGGCGTTCGTATACAGCGGCCCCCAGGCGCGCGGGCCGTAGGGCGTTCCGAACGCGGCGCGGGCGGCGGCGATCAGCGCGTCGGTCTCCTCGACGCCGAGCAGCAGCTCGCCGGGCCGCTCGCCGAAGTCGGCCTTGAGCGTGTCGGTCACGGCCTGCTCCAACGGCCACGCCGTCCGCGGCGCGTCGGCGGGCACGCCGGGCGGCGGCGCCGAGACGAACGCCACCGCCGAGGCGGGCGAGTAGGGCACGCGCGTGTCGGTCCACCAGCCCAAGAGCGACGTCACGCCGGCGACGAACTCGGGCGCCAACGCCTGGTTCACCCCTTCCTTCCACAGCTGGACCATGTTGACGATCTCTTTGAGCCGGACGATCTTGGCCGCGTCGGGGCCCGGCTTGGGCGCGTTGATGTCGCACTCGCTCATCACCAGCCGCCCCGCGCGCGTCGCGGTGCGCACGAAGACGACGCCCGATGCCTTGCAGCCCACGGCCGCGCCGTCGGCGCCGACGGCGAACGTGACCGGCTCGGCGTTGTGCCGTTCGGCGAGCCCCAGGACGTCGATCTCGTCGACGAGGGCGCGGACGAAGCGCCGGGCGTCTTCGGGCGAGATGCTGGACTGGTACCAGCCGCTGCGGTCAGGCCCGGGGTGGCTGAACACGATCCGGCCATTGGCCTGCAGCGAGAAGTGCGGCGTCATCTGGGCCAGCAGCGCCGGCTCCCACGGGCTGTGGTCGATGCGCGCCAGCTGCACGACCGGCAGCTCGCCGTCGGCGGGCAGCTCCGACGGGCCGAGGGTGGCGCTGACGGCCGTCGTGGCCGTTGCTTCGGCCGTCGGCGGCGCGGCGGTGGCCGGCGCGACGGTGGCCGGCGGCAGCGGCGTCGGCAGCGGCGGCGGTTCGTCGCCGCAGCCGGCGGCGATCGCCAGCAGGGCGGTGACGACGGCGGCGTGCGCCGGGAACGAGGCGCGCACGGTCATGCGGGGCTCCCTTCGGGCGATGCGGCGCGGACGGGCTCGGGGGTCCACTTGCCGGACAGGACCTGGCGGAGGTAGGCGCCGGTGTACGACGTCGGATGGGCGGCCACCGCCTCGGGCGTGCCGGCCGCGACGAGCTGGCCGCCGCGCTCGCCGCCGTCCGGCCCGAGGTCGATGATCCAATCGGCGGCCTTGATGATATCGAGGTTGTGCTCGATGACGAGCACGGTGTTGCCCGCGTCGACGAGCCGCTGCAGGACCTCGAGCAGCCGCTCGGTGTCGCCGAAATGCAGACCGGTCGTCGGCTCGTCGAGGATGTACAGCGTGTCGCCGGTGGCGGCGCGCGAGAGCTCCTTGGCCAGCTTGACCCGCTGCGCTTCGCCGCCCGAGAGCGTCGGCGCCGGCTGGCCGAGGCGCACATAGCCCAGCCCGACGCTGTCCAGCGTCGCCAGCTTGCGCTTGAGGGCCGGGATCGCGTCGAAGAACGCCAGCGCCTCGCTCACCGTCATGTCGAGCACGTCGGCGATGCTCTTGTCCTTGAACGTGATCTGCAGCGTCTCGCGGTTGTAGCGCGCGCCGTGGCAGATCTCGCACGGGACGTAGACGTCGGGGAGGAACTGCATCTCGATCTTGAGGATGCCGTCGCCCTGGCACGCCTCGCACCGGCCGCCCTTGACGTTGAACGAGAACCGACCCGGCGCGTAGCCGCGCAGCTTGGCCTCGGGCAGGTTGGCGAACAGGTCGCGGATCACGGTGAAGGCCGTGGTGTAGGTGGCCGGGTTCGAGCGCGGCGTCCGGCCGATCGGGCTCTGGTCGATGTCGATCACCTTGTCGATGTCGTGCCAGCCCGTGAGGCGGTCGTGCGCGCCGGCCTTGCCGCGGCCGCCGGCCACCAGCTGCGCCAGCCGCTGGTACAGGATGTCGAGCACCAGCGTGCTCTTGCCCGAGCCCGAGACCCCCGTGACCACGGTCAGCGTCCCGAGCGGCACGGCGGCGTCGACGCTGCGCAGGTTGTTCTCGCGGGCGCCGAACACCTGCAGGTGGCGGCCGCTGCCCGTCCGCCGCCGCGCGGGCACCGGGATCTGTCGCCGCCCCGAGAGGAACGCCCCGGTGAGCGACGCGGGCGCCGCCTCGATCGCCGCCACCGGCCCCTCGGCGACGATGTGGCCGCCGTGCTCGCCGGCGCCCGGACCGAGGTCGACGATCCAGTCCGCCGAGCGCATCATCTCCTCGTCGTGCTCGACGACGATCACGGTGTTGCCGACGTCGCGCAGGTTGAGCAAGGTGCGGATGAGGCGGGCGTTGTCGCGCGGATGCAGCCCGATCGACGGCTCGTCGAGGATGTAGAGGACGCCCATGAGCTGGCTGCCGATCTGCGTCGCCAGCCGGATCCGCTGCGCCTCGCCGCCCGAGAGCGTGGCGGCGCGCCGGTCCAGGGTGAGGTAGTCGAGCCCGACGTCGATCAGGAATCGCGCCCGCGCCTCGATCTCCTTGAGGACGTCGACGGCGATGCGCATCTCGGTGGCGCCCAGGGCCGACTCGCCGGCGCGCAGCGACGCCACCCAGTCCTGGAGATCGCGGATCGGCACCGCGCCGACGTCGACGATCCGCCGGCCGCCGACGGTGACGCCCAGGATCTCCGGCTTGAGCCGCGCCCCGTCGCAGGCGTGGCACGGCCGGGCGGTCATGTAGCGCTCGATCTCGGCGCGCATGAACTCGGATTCGGTGGCGCCATGGCGGCGCTGGAGGTTCGTGACGATGCCCTCGAACGCCGCCTCGTAGCGCCGGACGGCGCCGTTGCGGGTGGTGTAGCGGACCTCGATCTTGCGACCGTTCGTGCCGTGAAGCACGGCGTGCCGCACCGTCTCGCTCAGCTCGCGCCACGGCGTGGCCAGGTCGAAGTGCAGGTCCTCGGCCAGCGCGCCCAGGAGCTGCTGGAAGTAGCCGGCCTCGGTGCGCGAGCGCGAGACCGGCGCCAACGCCCCGTCCTGGATGCTCCGGTCGGCGTCGGGCACCACCAGGTCGTCGTCGACCTGGAGCTGCTGGCCGAGCCCCTGGCAGGCCGGACAGGCGCCGTGGGGCGAGTTGAACGAGAACGAGCGCGGCTCGATCTTCGGCAGGCTGATGCCGCAGTTGGGGCAGGCGAAGTGCTCGCTGAACAGCTGCTCGTCGGCCACCGCGCCGTCGTCGTCGAGCCGGGCCACCGACAACACGCCCTCGCCGGTGCGCAAGGCCGTCTCGACCGAGTCGATGAGCCGCGTCTCGTCGAGGCCGTCGTCGCCGCCGCGGACGACGAGGCGGTCGATGACGGCCTCGATCGTGTGCTGCTTGTAGCGGTCGAGCGCATGGTCGTCGTCCACATGCCCCAGCACGCCGTCGACGCGGACCCGGACGAACCCGGCTTGGCGGATCTCGTCGAACACGCGCTCGTGGCTGCCCTTGCGGTCGCGGATGACCGGGGCGAGGACGAGCAGCCGCGACCCCTCCGGCAGGCCGCGGATCGCGTCGGCGATCTGCTCGGCGCTCTGGCGCTGGATCGCCCGGCCGCACTGCGGGCAGTGAGGCACGCCGATCCGGGCGAACAGCAGCCGCAGGTAGTCGTAGATCTCGGTGACGGTCCCGACCGTCGAGCGCGGGTTGTGGCTGACGCCCTTCTGGTCGATCGAGATCGCCGGCGAGAGGCCCTCGATGCCGTCGACGTCCGGCTTCTCCATCTGGCCCAGGAACTGGCGGGCGTAGGCCGAGAGGCTCTCGACGTAGCGCCGCTGGCCTTCGGCGTAGATCGTGTCGAACGCCAGCGAGCTCTTGCCGCTGCCCGACAGGCCCGTCACCACCACCAGCCGGTCGCGCGGGATGGCGACGTCGATGTTCTTGAGGTTGTGCTCGCGCGCGCCGCGCACGACGATCGCGTTCTGCCGCTGCTCAGCCATCCCGATCCGGCCACCTGGTCCGTCGACGGCGCCGTCCGCGCCAAGCCGGGCAGGATAGCATACCTAGCACAAATATTCGACGGTTCCGCGGGCGCCCCGCCGTCCGCCCGCTACGCCGGCGCCTCGCGGAACTGCCAGACGTACCCATCGGGATCGCGCACCAGGAATTGGCGACCGCCGTGGTCGTCGGCGCTGGGGCTCGTGCGGACGCCCCGGGCCAGCAGCGCCTGCTGGTAGGCGTCGAGCGAGAGCACGTCGAGGCGAAAGCCAGCGCCCGCGGCGCGGCGGCCGCGGGCGCTGGGGACCTCGCACAGCACGACGGTCACGCCGCCGGCGCGCACCGCCGCCTGGGGCGGCGAACCGCCCGGCGGCTCCGCCAGCTCGAACCGCAGCCCGTCGACATAGAACGCCATCGACCGGTCGAGGTCGTGGACTTCGAGGCGAATGGCGTCCAGCGCGGTGATCAAGCGGCGCTCCTCGGCCGGAGGATAACCGATCGCCCAGAGAGCGGTCAATGACCTCACGCCGCCGGCAACGCCCCGCCCGCGCCGGGGGCGACGCCGCGGCGCCACCGCGCCAGCCACGGCACGACGAGCGCGCCGACGCCGAGCGCCGCCAGCACCCACTTGACCGGCCCGCCGACCACCGGCAGGACCATCGCCAGGGCCACGATGGGCGCCCCGGCCAGCAGCGCGCCCATCGGCAGCTCGCGCAGCCGGCCGCCGAAGCGCGAGCCGAGGGCGACGGCGATGCAGGCGAAGCCCAGCCACACCACCAGGTACAGCCCGCATGTCAGCGCCACGACGCCGACCGTCGACGTCGCCAGCCATGGGCCGATCAGGTGGCCGAGCAGGAGGTACCCCAGCAGCAGCGACACGACGATCATCCCGCCGGCCAGCACCACCAGGCCCAGCGGCGCCGCGAGAAGCGCCAGCGCACCCCACAAGCCGCTGGCCACGGGCGCCGAGGTCAACCGGTCGACGCCCGTGCGCATGACGCCGGGCAGGACCTTGAGCGCGATCAGGCCGAGGACCACGAGCGCCAGCGTGCGCCGCAGCCAGGTGAGCGCCAGCGCCGTCCACCGCGCCGCGGGCGGCTCGGGCGCCGGCGTCTCGTCGTCCGTCGTCGCGGCCGGCGCCGTCATCGCCTCGTAGTCCTGTGTGCCGCCGACGACGCCGTCGGGCACGGCGGGCTCGCTCGGGGCGCGGATCGTCAGGTCGCCGGCCACGTCGGCGGCGGGGTCGATGTCGACGCCGGCCGCCAGCGTCGCCGGCACCTCGATGTCGACCTGGTTGGGGAGCATCCGGAACAGCGCCGGCGACGGCCCGCCCCCGCCGGCCGGCGCGACCGACAGCGTGGCGTCGCCCTCGACGGTGCCGCCCAGGTGGATCGCCGCGGCGCCGACCTCGGCGTCGCCGCCGACGCGGCCGTCGATCGCGGCCTGGTTGGCGCCGACGTAGATGCCGCGCTCGACCGTCCCGCCCTTCTCGACGGCGATGTGGAAGCCGCCGGCCATGAGCTCGCCGCCCACCGAGCCGGTCGTGACGCGCAGCACCGACCCTCCGCCGCGCAGGTCGCCGCCGAGCCGGCCGGCGACGACGATCTCGGCCGCGCCGGCGAACAGGTCGCCGTCGACCGAGCCCTCGGCGCCGAGGGTGACGCGGCTGCCCGCCGCGTACACGTTGCCGGTGACGGTGCCGCTCACGATCACCTCGCGGCCGGCGGCGAACAGGTCGCCCCGGACGGTGCCGGCGATCGTGACGGTGTTGCCGGCGGCGAACAGGTTGTCGTCGATCGTCTGGCCGGCCGGCAGCGTGTAGTCGCCGGCGCCGTCGGCTTCGCCGAACGCGGCGGCGCGGACCGCGCCGGCGGTGGCGCCGACCACGGCCACCGCCACGAGCGCCGCTGCCGCCCAGCGGCCACGGGCGCGTCGGAACGGCTGGGAGCGAGGGGCGAACGAGCGAGCAGGGGCGGACATCGAAGCGTCTCCTCTTGGGCAGCACGGCACGGTGCGCACGCGGTCGCGACCGCCCGGGCGGACGATCGCGCCGTTCCCACTACGCAGCATGCGCCCGTTCGGTCGCTCGGGCCAGTCCGCGCGCCCTGGCACGGCCGGCCGTTTGCGCGCGCGGCCCTACCGCACGGCGCTGCCGGCGGCCGCCAGCTGCAGCCCGGCCGGCCGACAGCCCGCCGGAGCGATCGGCGTGCCGGTGCGGCGCGCCCAGGCCTGGGCCGCCTCCAGCACCGGGCGGCTGCGGGGTGCGAAGAGCCCCAGCCGGGCACCCGGCAGGCCGAGCGCGTCGCAGCGGCCGCTCGCGTCGTCGTACCACGCCATCGTCACCCCGACGTCCCCGGCGCGACGGCCGGCCGCGAACACCTCGCGCGATCGGCGGCAGCCGCCGTCGGCGGCCACGGTCGCGACGTCGCAGACGTCGGCGGCGACGATGTCCGCCGGCCGCGGGAAGCCGTCGGCCGCGCCGCCGAACGAAGCGCGCAGCGCCGGGTCGTCGTGCAGCCGCAGCATCACGTCGTGCCAGATCGGCGCGGCGCCGGTGATGCCCAGGACGTCGCGCATCGGCCGGCCGTCCTTGTTGCCGGTCCAGACGCCGACCACCGCGTACGGCGTCCAGCCGACGGTCAGGTTGTCGCGGAAGTCGTTCGTCGTGCCGGTCTTGACCGCGGCCGGGAACGGCAGCTCGAGGGCGCTCGGGCTCGGGAACGCGGGCGTCCGGGCCGCCGCGTCGCTGAGGATGTCGTTGATGAGCCAGGCCGTGTCGGCCGAGACGATGCGGCGGCCGACGGCGGGGTTCGACCACAGCACCTCGCCGCTGGCCAGGTCCTCGATGCGCTCGATCCCGACCGCCGGAACGTGCTCGCCGCCGTGGGCGAACACGCCCAGCGCGCTTGTCAGCCGCACGAGCGGCACCTCGGCGCCGCCGAGGGTCAGGCTGAGCCCGTAGTGCCACGGATCGTCGGCCAGTGGCAGGTCGAGCGCCGTGGCCATCGCGTAGACGTTCTCGACGCCCACGTCCGACAGAAGGTTCACGGCGGCGGCGTTGAGCGAGTTGGCCAGCGCGTGGCGGAGCCGCACCGGCCCGGCGAAGCGACCGTCGTAGTTCGTCGGCCGGTAGGCCTGCGGGCCATCGCCGAACTGGCTCGGCACGTCCCACACCACGCTCGACGGCGACCAGCCGCTCGCCAGCGCCGCGGCATACGTCAGCGGCTTGAACGACGAGCCCGGCTGCCGCGGCTCGACGGCCATGTTCACCTGGCCGCTCACCGGATCGTCGTAGCGGACGCCGCCGACCATCGCCCGGATGCGCCCGGTGGCCGGCTCTAGCACGACGACGGCGGCGTCGCCGACGTCGTGGCGGGCGCGCAGCGTCTCGACGTGGCGGGCGGCGATCTCCTGGACGGCCGCGTTCAGCGCGGTGTCGACCGTGGCCACGACGCGCACGCCGCCCTGGCGGGCGCGCGTCTCGCCCAGCAGCCGCGGCAGCTCGCCGACGACGAAGTCGACGAAGTGCTCGGCCTGCCGCGGCGGCGGCGGCGGGATCGGCGCGAACGCCAGCGGCGCGGCGGCCGCCGCGTCCGCCGTGGCCGCGTCGACGCGGCCCGCGGCGACCATCGCCGACAGCACGGTGCGCTGCCGGGCGCGCGCGGCCGGCAGGTCGAGGTCGGGGTCGTAGGCGGTCGGCGCCTGCAGCAAGCCCACCAGGAAGGCGGCCTGGCCGAGGTCGAGGTCGATCGCGTGGCGGCCGAAGAAGCGCTGGGCGGCGGCCTCGATGCCGTAGGCGTGGCGGCCGAAGAAGGCGATGTTGAGGTAGGCCTCGAGCAGCTCGGCCTTGGGGTACCGCTCGTCGAGCTCGGCGGCCAGGTACGCCTCGCGCGCCTTGCGCTCCAGCGAGTGGTCGACGCGCTCGGCCGGCGCGAAGGCCACCAACCGCACCAACTGCATCGTGATCGTCGAGGCCCCCGACACCGTGCCGCCCGAGGATGCGTTCTGCCACGCCGCGCGCGCCACGGCGCGCTTGTCGACGCCGCCGTTGTGGAAGAACGTGCGGTCCTCGGTGGCGATCACCGCGTCCTGCACCGCCTTGGGGATCGCCCCGAGCGGCAGCCAGATCCGGTGCCCCGCCTCGGCCAGCTCGGCCAACACCGCGCCGCTGCGGTCGACGACGACGACCGTCTGCGGCACATCGTGGGTGCGGATCGCCGCCAGCCGCGCCCGATGGACCTCGATCGGCGCCAGCGGGGCGTCCCCGGCGTCGCCGCATCCCGTAACGAGCGGCGCGACGGCGGCGACGGCGATCGCACGCGCGACGACCGACCGCGCGCCGATCGCGGCGACGATGCGCCCCAGTGCCGCCCCGAGCCCGCACCCGTGCCCCGTCGACGCCACCACCCCCTCCTTCGCCGCCGCATCCGCCGCCCGGCCGTCGCGCCGGCCGCGCGACCCGGCGCCAGGCGCGCCGCGGCACGCGCTCCGCCGACGTGTGCGACGTTCGAGCGCGGCGAACGATACCACCCAACGCCGCCGCGACGTTAACTGGAACGTAACCCGGCCCGCACGGCGGCCGGCGGGCAGGTTGCGCCAGCCTGTGCGGGCGGCGTATACTCGCCGCATGCAGCTCGTCACCCTCGCGCTCGCCGCCGCCGTGGCGACGGCGCTGGCCTACACCGTCTTGGCGGAGCGCGCCAGCTATGCCTCGGTGCGCCGGCGCCAGCTCGACACCTGGGCGGCCCTGGTGGCGCTGCTGTGCTTGCTGGTCCTGTTCTCGGGCGGCCACGACGTTCGGCGCAGCTACGAGCGGCGCCTGGCGCTGGCGCCGCCCGATCCGACGCCGGTCGTCGCGATCGCACGGCAGGCGCCGATCCGCCTCCAGACGCCGTCGCCCGACGCCGCGGCGCGACCAGGCGCCGCCGTCGCGCCGCACGCCGACGCGGATGCCGCGGCTGCGGGCGCGGCCCCCGCCGAACCCGCCGCCGCGCCCCCGACCGGCGCCGGCCGCGACCGCGACGAACGCCCGACCGCGGTGGTGGCCCGCGCCCAGGCCGACGACGCGCCGGCCCTCGACGACGCCCCGGCCCTCCAGGTCGAGGGCACCGGCGTCCCTGCCGCGGCCACGGCCGCGCTCGCGGCGCCGACGACGGCGCGCCCGATCCGCGTCGGCAATCCGCCGCCGCTGGTGGTGCCGACGCTGCAGCCGGCCACGCCGCGCCCGAGCATGCCGCAGCCGCCGCCCAGCCCGACGCCCACCGCCAGCGCCACGGCCGTCTGCGGCAACCCGGACGACATCGACCTGTCGCTGGCCATCCGCGAGGCGCGCGCCGACCGCGCCGACGGCGAGCTCGTGGTGCGCTACCGCGTCGACATCGGCAACGACGCGCCGTTCCCGGTCACGTTGTTGAACATCCACGTGACGGCGCTGAACTCGGCCGGCGGCAGCGAGACCTACGGCCACACCAGCCGGCCCGACATGGCCGTGGACGCCGGCGCGTCGGTCACGCTCGAAGGCGGGCTGCGCCTCGACCGCAGCCCCGGGCCGTTCGGCCGCACCGAGTTGTGCGTCACGCTGTCCGCCGACAGCTGCGGCCGCCGCAGCCGGTACGAGGCGTTCCGCCGCTGCACGACCGTCAACGGCTTCTAGCCCGCCTCCCGCGCCGCCAACCCATGCCGCTGCCCGTCGTCGCGCTCGTCGGCCGCCCCAACGTCGGCAAGTCCACGCTGTTCAACCGCCTCGTCGGTCAGCGGCTGGCCATCGTCGAGGACGTGCCGGGCACGACGCGCGACCGGCTCTACGCCACCGCCGAGTGGGCCGGGCACGACTTCGTCGTCGTCGACACCGGCGGCTTGGCCGCCGACGACGAGCACGCCTACGCCGAGTCCGTCCGCAACCAGGCGCTGGTGGCGATCGAGGAGGCCGACGTCGTCGTGCTCGTCACCGACGCCGGCAGCGGCGTGACGGCCGGCGACGAGAGCGTCGCCGACCAGCTGCGCCGCAGCGGCAAGCCCGTGGTCCTTGCGGTCAACAAGGCCGAGCAGCGGACCCGCGCCCTGGACGCGGCCGAGTTCTGGCGGCTGAACATGGGCGAGCCGATCCTGATCTCGGCCATCCAGGGCATCGGCACCGGCGACCTGCTCGACGCGTGCGTGGCGCACCTGCCGCAGCGCGCCGCCGACGAGGCCGACGACGAGCGGCTGCGGCTGGCGATCATCGGCCGGCCGAACGTCGGCAAGTCGAGCCTGGTGAATCGCCTGCTGGGCCACGAGCGGACCGTCGTCAGCCCGCTGGCGGGCACGACGCGCGACGCGGTCGACACGCCGCTGCGCTACCACGGCCAGGAGCTCGTCCTCGTCGACACCGCCGGCATCCGGCGGCGGGGGCGGATCGAGCGCGGTATCGAGAAGTACAGCGTCCTGCGCGCGCTGCGGGCGCTCGAGCGCGCCGACGTCGCCGTGCTGGTCATCGACGCCCAGGACGGCGTGACGGCGCAGGACGCCCACATCGGCGGCTACCTCCAGGCGGCGGGCGTCGGGGCGATCGTCGCCGTCAACAAGTGGGACCTCGTCGAGAAGGACAGCCACACCGCGGTCGAGGCCGAGCGCGCCGTGCGCGCCGCGCTCAAGCACCTCGACTACGCGCCGGTCGTCTTCGTCTCGGCGCTGTCGGGCCTGCGGGTCATCAAGCTCGTCGAGCGGGCGATCGAGGTGCAGGCGTCGCGCACCCGGCGCGTAGCGACGGCCGAGCTGAACCGCCTCGTGGCCGACCTCCAGGCGCGTCACACCCTCAGCCGCGGCGGCCGCCCGCTCAAGATCAAGTACGCCACCCAGGTGGCCGTCGCGCCGCCCCACTTCGTGTTCTTCGTCAACGACGCCGAGCTCGTCCACTTCAGCTACGAGCGCTACGTGGCGAACCAGATCCGGGAGCGCTTCGGGTTCGGCGGCACCCCGGTCAAGCTGACCTTCCGCTCCGGCGAGCGGCGCGAGGAGAACGATGCGAAGGCGCGGCGCGGTCCTACGCGATCCCGTTCACGGTGACATCGAGCTGACCGGCGAGGAGCTGGCGCTCCTCGACACGCCCGACCTCCAGCGCCTGCGCGGCGTCCGCCAGCTCGGCACCGCCTACCTGGTGTTCCCGGGCGCCCAGCACACCCGCTTCGAGCACAGCCTCGGCACGCTGCATGTCGCCCAGCGGATGATCGAGGCGATCAACCGCAGCCGCGAGCGCGCGCCCCTCGAGCGCATCGGCGTCGCCGAGGACGAGGCGCGGATCATCCGCGCGGCGGCGCTGGTGCACGACGTCACCCACATCCCGTTCGGCCACGGCATCGAGGACCAGAGCGGCCTGCTCGAGCGACACGACAGCCCGGCGCGATTCCAGCGCGCGCTGGCGGCCGGCACGCCGCTGGGCGAGGCGCTGGAGGCCATGGGGATTCGGCGCGAGGTGCTGGCGGTGCTGCTGCCGCCGGGCGCCGACGAAGTGCCGTCGGTGCCCGCCTACTGGCGCGAGATCCTGTCCGACACGATCTGCGCCGACATCCTCGACTACCTCAAGCGCGACGCCTACTACACCGGGCTCAACCTGCTCTACGACCCGCGCGTGCTGCAGTACTTCATGGTCGACCGCGCCTCGGGCCACCTCTACGTCGACGTCGCCAAGCGCGGGCTGGTGCGCGACGACATCCTGTCCGAGCTGGTGCGCGTCCTCGAGGCGCGCTACTTCTTCAGCGAGCGCGTCTACTACCACCACGCCAAGGTGGCGGCCTCGGCGATCATCGCCCAGCTCGTCGAGAACGCGCTGGAGCACGGCGGCCTGGCGCCGGAGCGCCTGGGCGAACAGACCGACGACAGCTTGCGCGGCCTGCTGCACGAGCACCTGCCGGCGCCGGACGACGTTCGCGCCCGGCAGCTCGAGCTGCTCGACCGCCTCGCCAGCCGGCGGCTACTCAAGCGCGCCTGCGTCTTCCCGCGCTACGCCAACGCCGCCGCCCAAGACGGGCTCGTCGAGCGCTTCTTCGCCCGCGGGCGGCACGCCG
>CAZYVI010000007.1:127094-187445 GCA_964651245.1 uncultured Anaerolineales bacterium
AGCGCCAGGCGCTCGAGGCGGCGATCGGCGACGCCCTCGGCCGGCGGGGCATGCGCGAGCGGCCGCTCGTGATGCTATACTGCCCGGCACGGCGCATGCAGCTCAAAGAGGCCCAGACCCACGTCCGCTTCCCGGGCGCCTCGGCCGTCGAGCCGCTGTCGTCGTTCCACGACCGCCTGCCTCGCCTGGCCGACCTCGAGCAACGCTACCGCGATCTCTGGAAGCTCTACATCCTCGCCGGCACCGACGACTGGACGGTGCTGGCCACGATCGGCGAGATCGTCGGCGACCTCCTGCCCGAGGCGACGAACGTCTACCGACCCAAGGACGCCTAGCGGAACGCCGCGCCTCGGCGCGGCGCGGGCCAGCCGGCCCGACCGCACCGCGCGACGCGTGTCGCGCCAACGCCCTGGAGCACGCGACATGTGCGGGGTGATCGGCTTCTACTCACCGGCCCGCGACGCGCTCGACGACATCGTCACCGGGCTGTTCCAGATGCAGCACCGCGGCCAGGACGCTTGTGGCATCGCCCTCGCCGACGGCGAGCGGCTGCGGCTCGAGCGCGGCCTGGGGTTCGTGCGCGAGGTCTTCCACCGCCGCAGCGACCCGGCGTTCGCCGGGCGTATCGGCATCGGCCACGTGCGCTACCCGACGCAGGGCGGCAATCGGATGGAGAACACCCAGCCGCACCTGGTCGAACGGCCCGGGCAGGGCGCGCTGGCGCTGTGCTCCAACGGCGACGTCGTGAACTACTGGTCGCTGCGGCAGCAACTCGAGGCGCGCGGCGTGCCGTTCGAGGGAACGAACGACGGCGAGGTGATGCTGCGGCTGCTCGCGACGTGGCACTTCGACGACGGCCTCGACCTCGTGGCGGCGATCCGACGCCTGCAGGCCGAGGTGAAGGGCGCCTACAGCGCCTGCCTCGTCACCCCTGACCGGCTGATCGCCTTCCGCGATCCGTGGGGCGTGCGGCCGCTGTCGTTCGGCCGCTGCGACGACGACTGGATCGTCGCCAGCGAGACGGTGGCGCTCGACATCAACCGCGCCGAGCTCGTCGACGAGGTCCAGCCGGGCGAGGTCATCGTCTTCGGCCCGGCCGGGCCCGACCGCCTGCCGCACCCCGACGTCCAGGCGGCGCGCGACGGCCGCGTCACGCCCGCCCACTGCGTGTTCGAGCACGTCTACTTCAGTCGCCCCGACGCGCTGGTGTTCGGCCGCTACGCCTACGACGTCCGCAAGCGCATCGGCAGCTGGCTGGCGCGGCACGATCCCGTCACGGCCGACCTCGTCGTGCCGGTCCCCGACAGCTCGAACGCGGTGGCGCTCGGCTACGCCCAGGCGTCGGGGCTGCCGTTCGAGCTCGGGCTGGTGCGCAACCACTACATCGGCCGCACGTTCATCCGGCCCGAGCAGTCGCGTCGCGACGACGGCGTCAAGATGAAGTTCAACCCGGTGCGCCACCTGTTCGAGGGCCGCCGGGTCGTCCTGGTGGACGACTCGATCGTCCGCGGCACGACCAGCCGCAAGCTGGTCCGGATGGTCCGCGGCGCCGGGGCGCGCGAGGTCCATCTGCGGGTCGGCAGCCCGGTCACGGCGCACCCGTGCTTCTACGGCATCGACACCCCGACGCGCGCCGAACTGATCGGCGCCCAGAACGACGTCGAGGCGATCCGGTCCTTCCTGACCGCCGACAGCCTGCGCTACATCACCGTCGAGGGCCTCCAGGCCTGCGTCGGCGACCGCGGCGACTTCTGCATGGCCTGCTTCGACGGCCGCTACCCGATCGAGCTCACCGAGGACAAGCGGTGGGAGGTCGGCCAGGCGGCTGCGGCGCCGGCAGCGGGCTGACGGCGCGCGCCGACCCACCCCTTACGGGAAGCGCCGCGCCAACCACGGCAGGTGGATCACCCCCGACAGCCGCACCTTGCGGTAGCGCACCAGCGTGCCGCTGCCCCCGACGCCCCAGCAGAGCGTGTCGTCCTGGCAGTCGAGGCCCTCGATGCGGTCGGTGAAGCCGCGCGGCCAGAGGCGCCAGGCGTCGCCTTCCAGGGTCAAGATCGTCCCGTTCTGGCCCACCGCCCAGGCCTCGCCGGCGCCGACGATCGCCAAGTCGGTCAGGTCGGCGCGCTCCGGGCTCGGCCAGCCCTGCCAGCGGCCGCGGTCGAGGCGCAGCACCGTGCCCGCCTCGCCGACCGCCCAGCCGTCGGTGGCACTCGCCAGCGCCACCTCGCCCAGGGTCACGCTGCCCAGGGATCGCTCCTCGGTCCAGGCGCCCTCGGCGTAGCGCAAGATCGTCCCGGTCGTGCCGACGGCCGCACCGTGCTCGGCGTCGGCGAACGCGAGGCCGCGCAGCGACGCGCTCGTCGGGCTCGGCACGACGCTCCAGGCGCCGGCCTGGTAGCGCAGGATCACGCCGCCGTCGCCCACCGCCCACGCCTCGTCGGCGCCCACGGCCGCCACGGCGTGCAGTGTGTTGGCCGTCGGCCGATCGGAGCGGCGCCAGGCGCGGCCGTCGAAGCGCAGGATGACGCCGTTGTCGCCGACCGCCCAGCCGTCGTCGGCGGCGCGGATGTCGACCGCCAGCAGCGACGCCTCGGTCGGGCTCTCGACGCGCGCCCAGCGCCCGCCGTCCCAGCGCGCGATCGCGCCCGCCAGGCCAACGGCATAGGCGGCGTCGGGACCGGCCAGCGCGACGTCGCTGAAGTCGCCGGCGAGCGGCACGAAGTCGCCGTGCCACGCCCCGCCCGACCGCCGCAGCACCGTGCCGCGCCGCCCGAGCGCCCAGGCGTCGTCGCCGCCGGGCACGATGCCCACGGCGCGCGCCACCGCGCCGTCGGGCAGGGCCTCGGGCGTCCAGGCCGCGCCGTCGAAGCGGACGATCGTGCCGTCTTCGGCCGCCGCGTAGGCCAGATCGCGGCGCGGCATGTCCAGGCTGACGAACGAGGCGTTCGTGCCGCCGTCCATCGCCCGCCAGCGCTGGCCGTTCCACTCCAGCACGGTGCCGTTGCCACCCACCGCGTACGCCTCCTGGGCGCTGAACGCGACGACGGCGTTCAACGCCGCGGTGACGCCGGTGTCGGCGCGCTGCCAGCGGCCGTCCCGCCAGCGCAGCGCGTTGCCCTGGGCGCCGACCGCCCAGCCGTCATCGGGTCCGCTGAAGGCGATGGCGTGCAGCGCGCGCACCGCCGGCAGCTCGTCGACCTTGGCCCAGCCGCCGGCGCGCGTGTAGCGGTACAGCCGCCCGTTCTCGCCGGTCAGCGTCGAGCCCACCAGCCAGCCCTCGTCGGCGCTGGACATCGCGAAGTCGCGCACCACCGTCTCGCCCGGCAGCGGCTGGCGCGTCCAGCGGCCGCCGGCCAGGTGGAAGACGTCCGGCCCGCTGCCGCCGAACCAGCCCTCGTCCGGACCGACCATCTGAAGCGTGCGCAGCGCCACGCCCTCGGGCCCGAGCACCGTGGTCCAGGCGCCGCCGACATAGCGCGCCACGCCACCCGGCCCGACGGCCCAGCCGATCGAGGCCGTCGGGAACGCGATCGCTTCGAAGTCGATGCTGCCGCAGGCGAAGCCCATCTGGGCGTCGCAGCGCCACTCGCGAAACGCGCGCTCAGCCGCCGCCACCGCCCGCATCGCCTGCGGGCGGTCGCCCGGGCCGGCGGCCGCCGGCCGGGGGTCGGCCGCGCGGACCAGCAGGGCCAGACCGGCCAGGGCCACGGCCGCCGCCCGGACGCGGCGCGCCGGGGCGGGGCGGGCGCCGGTCTGTCGGGCGGTCGCCGGGCGGTCGTTCGCGGGGCGGTCGCGGTCCGGACGGAGCGTCGGGTCGGGCATCGTCGCGTGCACGAGGGCGTCCTTTCGGGGGCGCGGGTCGGTCGCCGGCCGGTTGGCCGGGTCGGTCGTCGGGACGATCTCTCGGCGGGCCGCCGGGTCGCCCGCCAGGCCGGCCGATCGGCCGATCGCCGGGCCGGCCGCTCGGCCGATCGCCTGGCCGCCCGTCAGGCCGGTCGCTCGGCCGATCGCCAGGCCGGCCGTCAGGCCGGCCGCTCGGCCGATCGCCTGGCCGCCCGTCAGGCCGGCCGCTCGGCCGATCGCCAGGCCGGCCGCCCGGCCGATCGCCCACGCGCGGCCGCCGGTCAGGCGCCCCATCGCTCCGGGCACGGTAGGCGTCGGCGCGCCGCGCCGGACGGACGTCGCGCGTTTGGCCCGGATCGTCGACCACCACCTGCAGCGTCTTGAGGTAGCGCGCCTCGGGAAACCAGCGCGGGGTCGGGTGGTCCGGTCCGGCGCCGTAGCGGCCCACAATCCGCACCCGCGCCCCGCGGTCGCGGGCCGCCTCGTCGACCAGGCGCATCAGCGCCCGCTCGTCGACGTGGGACGAGCAGCTGCAGGTGAGCAGCGTGCCGCCGGGGCGGGTCCGGGCGATCGCCAGCCGGTTCACGCGCCGGTAGCTCTCCACCGCCCGCTCGAGCGACGCCGCCGACGTGGCCATGCTCGGCGGGTCGACGATCACGACGTCCCAGGCCCCGTCGTGCGCCTCCAGCCAGGCCACCGCGTCGTCGACCACGCAGGCGTAGCGCGGATCGCGCGGGTCGAAGCCGTTGAGGGCCAGGTTGTGCCGGGCGGCCTCGATCGCGCCCGCCGCGACGTCGACGCTCGTCACCGCCGCGGCGCCGCCCGCGGCCGCGTAGACGGCGAACCAGCCGGTGTAGGCATAGAGGTTGAGCACGCGCTGGCCGCGCGACAGTGCCCGGATCCGGCGCCGGTTGTCGCGCTGGTCGAGGTATGCGCCGGTCTTGTGGCCGCGCGCGATATCGACATCGAAGTGCAGCCCGTTCTCGCGCACCCGCACCGGCCCGTCCGGCAGCGTGCCGATGAGCGCCTCCAGCGCCGCCCCGCCGTCGAGGCGCTGCCGGCGCTGCGGCTTGTAGACGACGTGCCGCAGCGCCGGCAACGCCGCCGTCAGCGCCGCGGCGAACACGGGCAGCAGCGGCGTCACCGCCGCCGTGTCGGCCTGCACCACGGCGACGTCGGCGTAGCGGTCGGCGATCAGGCCGGGCAGGTGGTCGGCCTCGCCGTGCACCAGGCGCAGGCAGTCGGTGTCGACGAGCGGCACGTCGCGCTGACGGCGGGCGCAGGCGGCCTCGACGCGTTGGTGCACCAGCGCCGCGTCGATCCGCTCGCCGCGCGTCTGCGTCCAAAGCCGCACCGCCAGCGGCGAGCGTGCGTCCCAGAGGCCGCGGCCGACGAACAGACCGTCGGGCGTGACGATGTCGACCTCGCTGCCCGTGGCGAGGTCGGTCCGCCGCTGCAGCGCATCGGCCCACAGCCACGGGTGGCCATCGGCGATGCGCTCGCGGACGTCACGGACCAGCGCGACCGGTGCCGGGTCAGCCATCGAGGGCCATTCTACCCCGGCGCGGTCATCGGCGCGCGATTCGCCGGGCTGGCGGACCCGGTGCTACCCTCAGCGCCGCGCGCGACGACCCCTTGCGAGCGCTCCCGCCGCGGCGGGCGCGGATCGCCGCCGGGCGCGCCGGCGGCAGAAGGCGAAGCTCGATCCCCGGCCGCCGCCCAGGCGACGCCTGGCCGGCGGGCCGCGCCGAGGAGGCGTAGGATGACCGGATCGACCGCCGACCGCCCCGCCTGGACCCGCGAGCCGGCCACGACGGCCGTCGTCGGATTGCAGTGGGGCGACGAGGGCAAGGGCAAGATCGTCGACTGGCTGGCGGCCCACCACGACGTGGTGGTGCGCTACAACGGCGGCGCCAACGCCGGTCACTCCGTCGTCGTCGACGGCCGACGGCACGCGCTGCACCTGGTGCCGTGCGGCGTCCTGCACCGCGGCACCGACAACGTGATCGGCAACGGCGTCGTCGTCGAGCTGGCGGCGTTGCGCGCCGAGCTCGACGGCCTGCGCGCGGCCGGCGTCGACCTGGCGGGGCGCGTCTGGCTCTCGGAGCGGGCGCACGTCGTGATGCCGTGGCACCGCGCCGAGGACGCGCTCTACGAGGCCGCCGCCGCCCGCCTGGCCGGCGTCGACGCCGCCGTCGGCACGACGGGGCGGGGCATCGGCCCGTGCTACGCCGACAAGGCGCTCCGGACGACCGCGGTGCGGGTCGCCGATCTGCTGGCGCCGGACCGCGCGACGCGCATCGCGCGCATCGCCGCGCTCAAGTCGGGCGTCGTGACCGCGCTGGCCGCCACGGCCGGCGTCGCGCCGCCCGCGCTCGACGCGGCGGCGATCGACGCCGCTGCGGCGGACGACATCGCCGCCCTGGCCCCGCACGTCGCCGACACCGCGGCGCGCGTGCGCGACGCCCTTGCGGCCGGCCGCCGCGTGCTCTACGAGGGCGCCAACGCCTGCCTGCTCGACGTCGACCACGGCACCTACCCCTACGTGACCGCCAGCCAGACCACGGCGCTGGGCATCGGCGGCGGCATCGGCGTGGCCGGCGGCGCGGCCGAGGTCGTCGGCATCGCCAAGGCCTACCAGACGCGCGTCGGCGCCGGCCCGATGCCCACCGAGGACACCGGCGCCGTCGGCGAGGGCCTGCGCGCGCGCGGCCGCGAGTACGGCACGACGACCGGCCGGCCGCGCCGCTGCGGCTGGCTCGACCTGGTGGCGCTGCGCCACACCGCCCGCCTGACCGGCGCGACCCGGATCGCGCTGATGCTGCTCGACGTCCTGGCCGGCGAGCCCGAGCTGAAGGTCGGCGTCGGCTACGACCTCGACGGCCGCCGCCTCGACACGCTGCCGGCGCGCTCCGACGACCTGGCCCGCTGCCGGCCGGTCTACGACGTGCTGCCGGGCTTCGACGGGCCCATCGACGGCTGCCGCTCGTTCGACGACCTCCCGCCCGCTGCCCGCGGCTATGTCGCGGCCATCGAGCGGTTTGTCGGCGTCGGCGTCTCGGTCGTCAGCGTCGGGCCGGACCGGGCGCAGACGCTGCTGCGCGGCTGAGCGCGCGCCCAGCCGCGGGCGGGTCGGCGCGACGTGTTACACTCGTCACCCTGCGCCGGCGGCATGGGAGGGACTCGATGTCGCGACTCAACATCGCCAACCGCATCACGCTCGCGCGCCTCGTCGTCGGGCTCGTCGCCCTCACGGCGCTGTCGGTCATCGAGGCCGGCATCTGGCCGGGCGAGGCGTCGGTCGGCTTCTGGCTGGTGCTGGCGCTGTTCCTGCTGGCCACCGTCACCGACGCCGTCGACGGCTACCTGGCCCGCAGCCGCGGCATCGTCACCGTCTTCGGCCGCATCGCCGACCCGTTCGTCGACAAGGTCGTCGTGGCCGGCGCGCTGGTGCTGCTCACCGTCTTCGAGCCCACCCGGGCCCTGCTGGCGCCGTGGATGGTCGTCGTGATCATCTCGCGCGAGTTCCTGGTCACCGGCATCCGCGGCTGGATGGAGAGCGAGGGCATCAACTTCCAGGCCGAGCGGCCGGGCAAGATCAAGATGGTGCTGCAGGTCATCGCGATCGCCGGCCTGTTGATCCAGCTCGCCCTCGGCGCGCCGCCGCAGTGGTACCGGTGGCTGCTGTCCGGCGTGATCTGGGCGACGCTGCTCCTGACGATCTACTCGGGCGCGTTCTACGTCCGCAAGGCCATGGCCGCCGCCCGCGACCTCGCGATGTGATCACCGCCGCCGCGCCGTGCGTCGGGATGGCCGCCGCCCGCGGCGCCGCGACGTGATGGCCGCCGCACCGCCGCGCGTCCGGTGACGGCCGCGCTGGGCGCGGGCCGCTGGGCGCGCGCCGGCCGCTGGCTCGGCACGCTCGGAGGCATCGGCCGCGCGCCGGTCGCCCCCGGCACCGTCGGCGGCGCGGCCGCGGCCGTCGCCGCCGCCGCGCTGCCGGCGACGGCCTACGGCTGGGCGCTGCCGGCGCTGCTGGTGGCGGCCGTCGCCCTGGCGCCGGCCTGCGCCCGCGCCGCAGCGGCCGCATCGGGCGTCGAGGATCCCCGGTCGTTCGTCCTCGACGAGGCGGCCGGGATGTGGCTGGCGCTGCTGCGCCCGGCGCCGCCGGGCTGGGCGGTGATCGCCGTCACCTTCGCCGCCTTCCGGCTGTTCGACATCTGGAAGCCCGGCCCGATCCGCCGCCTCGAGCGCGTCGGCGGCGGCTGGGGCGTGCTCCTCGACGACCTGGCCGCCGGCGCGCTGGCGCTCGTCGTCTCGATCGGCTTCGGCGCGGCCGCGGCGCACATCGGCTAGCGCGCGCCGTCCGCCGCGCGCCGCGGCCCGCGGCGGCGGCGGCGGCGGCGCGACTACGCCCGCGCGCCCAACCGACCGCGCGCTTCCTCGATCCAAATCGACACGTCCGGCGGCACCCGACCGTCGCGCGTCACCGCCGCCAGCACGGCGGCCTCGTCGGCCGCCGCCAGGTCGCCGAACGAGCGGTAGCCGGCGTCCGTCAGCAGCCGCGCGAACACCGGGCCGATGCCCTTGATCGCCTTGAGGTCGTCGCTCGACCCCGCCGTCGCGGCCCGGCCTTCCAGGGACCCGTCGACGCCGAGGTCCGGCGCTGCCCCGCGGCCGGGCTTGGCGGCCGCGCCGCGGCCCGCGCTCAGCTCGCGGATGCGCGCGTCGCGCTGGGCGATCTCGCGCCGCAGCGCCGCCTTCTCGTCCTCCTGACGGGCCATGTCGAGCTTGTAGGCGGCCACGAGCCGCTCGTTGGCCCGCTTCTCGGCGGCGGCGGGGTCGATCGTCACCGGCGCCGCCAGCGGGCGGCGGGAGAGCTCGGCCTGCGCCGACTCGAGCTCCGCCTCGAGCTGGGCGATGCGGCGGTTGCGCTCGGCGAAGCGCGGCGTCAGCTCCTCGACGGAGCGGCTCAGCTCGCCGTTGCGCTTGCGCACCGTGGCCAGCTCGTCGCGGACGCCCTTCATCTCGGCCTGCAGCGCCGCCAGCCGCTGCTCGCGCTCGGCCGCGCGCTGCTCGGCGGCCTGCGCGGCGGCCTTGGCCCGTTCGGCCTCGTCGCGGGCCTCGGCCAGCGACGCCACCTGGCGCTCGGCGCTGCCGCTGGCGCCCAGCCGCGCCAACTGCTGCCGCAGCGCCTCGAGCCGGTGTTCGCGCTCCTCGACCTCGGCCTGGCGGTCGGCGACGGCCTTGTCGCGCCGCGCCAGCGCGGACGCGTGCTCCTCGGCGAGCGCGCGGTTCTGCTGTTTGGCGGCGGCGACCTCGCGCTGGGCGGCGGCGAGATCGGCCTTCAGGGCCTTCACCTCGGCCCGCAGCGGCTCGGCGTCGACCGCGACGGCCGGCCGCGGCGCCGCCCGCGGCGCCTCCGGGCTGCGGGCGCGCGCCGGGGCCGCCGCCGACCGCCGCCGCGGCGACGCGAAGGCCAGGGCGGCGGTGAAGCCGATGACGAGGCCGAACACGAGCGGTATGAGCACCCCGATCCCATCCATGACAGGTCTCTCCATCCGGTTCCGCGGTCCGATTTCGTGTAGTCACAAGCCTACACGGTGGCAACACAACCAAGCTCAGAAGCAGAAGGGCAGCAGCGCCGCGCCGCCGCTCACACCACGGCCGGCACCGCCGCGCGCAGCCGCGCCAGCGTGCCCGCCACAAGGTCGAGGCCACGCTGGATCTGGGGCATCGACGTCGTGTAGGCCAACCGCAGGTGGCCGGCGCCGGCCGGCCCAAAGGCCGTGCCTGGGCTGCACAGCACGCCGTCGGCGAGGATCGCCAGCGCGACGTCCTCGCTGGTCATGCCCGGGACGTCGACGCGCGGGAAGACGTAGAAGGCGCCCTCGGGACAGTGGCACGACACGCCGGGCATGGCGTTGAGCCGCTCGACGATCACGTCGCGGCGGGCGCGGAAGGCGGCGACCATTTGCGCGGGGTAGTCCGGCGCCTCGCGCAGCGCGGTCAGGACGGCGCGCTGCATGGCGTCGTTGCTGCAGGCGGTCACGTAGTACTGCAGCTTCATGATCTGCTCCATTGCCCCCGCGTGCGGCGAGAGGACGTAGCCGATCCGCCAGCCGGTCATGGCGAAGGTCTTGGAGAAGCTGTTGACCATCAAGATCTTGTCATAATCCGGGGTCAGGAAGCTCACATGGGGTTGATCGTAGATGATCCGGTCATAGACCTCGTCGCTGATGATCCAGAGGTCGTGGCGGCGGGCGAAGTCGAGCAGGGCGTCGCGCTGGGCCACGGTCAGGGTCGCGCCGGTGGGGTTCGAGGGGAAGTTGAAGATGATTGCCCGCGTCCGGTCGTCGACGAGTGACTCGAGGACGTCGATCTGGGGCACGAAGGCATGCTCGAACGTGCACGGGTAGCCGCGCTCGCTGCCGCCGAAGAGCACCGCGTGCGGGCCGTAGAGCGGGAAGCCGGGGTCGGGCACCAGGACGTTGTCGCCGGGGTCCAGCAGGATCATGGCGCAGTCGAGCAGCGCGTTCGTACCCGACATCGTGATGCAGACGTTCTGCGCGCCGAGGCCCGGCCGCTCGGCCGACCAGAGCCCGGCGATGGCCTCGCGCAGCGGCGGATAGCCAGCCTGGGTGGTGTACTTGTTGTAGCCGTCGACCATGGCCTGGTGGAAGGCCTCGATCGCCACGGCCGGCGGCTGGAAGTCGGGCTCGCCGAGGCCGAACTGGATCGTGTCGGCGGTGGCCAGGTCGAACATCTTGCGGATGCCGGTCGGGCCGATCGACAGGGCGCGGGCGCTGAAATCGGGCAGGCGGCGACTGGGCGAGGCGGGCATGGCGATCCTCGACGGGAGCCGGGGCGAGCGGGCGGGGGCCGTGCGAACGGCGCGCCCGAAAGGCTACCTTGGCGCGGGCGGGCGGTCAATGGGATCGGGGCGCCGCCGCCGGCGAAAGCGGGGCGGCGCGCGGTCCGATCGCCGGTCGGTTGCCCGCCCCCAGCGGACCGCGTAGGATCGATCCGATTCGAACCGAACCGAACCGATCCGTTCGCATCCCCCGCCCAAGGACAGCCGATGCCGATCGACCCTGGCCGCCGCTCGTTCGTGCCGACCGATGCGGCCGGCCACTTTCCGCTGCAGAACCTGCCCTACGGGTCCTTCCGGTCCGCGCCCGACGCGCCGGCGCGCATCGGCGTGGCGATCGGCGACCGCGTGCTCGACCTGGCGGCGCTCACGGCGGCCGGCCTGCTCGATGGGACGGCGGCCGGGCGGGCGCGGGTGTTCGCGGCGCCGGTCCTCAACGACTTCCTGGCGCTGGGCGCGGCGGCCTGGGCGGAGGCGCGCACGCGCATCGCCGACCTCCTGACCGAGGGCCAGGCGTCGTGGCTCGACGACGCGCGCCTGCTGGGTCCGGCGCTGGTCGAACGCGACGCCGTCACCCTCGACCTGCCGGTGGCGATCGGCGACTACACCGACTTCTACGCCTCGCGCCAGCACGCGACGAACGTCGGGACGATGTTCCGCGGCGCCGACAACGCGCTGCTGCCGAACTGGCGCTGGGTGCCGATCGGCTACCACGGCCGCGCCAGCTCGGTCGTGGTCAGCGGGACGCCGGTGCGCCGCCCGTCCGGCCAGCGCAAGGCGCCCGACGACGAGGCGCCGACCTTCGGTCCGACGCGCCAGCTCGACTTCGAGCTCGAGCTGGGCTTCGTCGTCGGCGCGGGCAACGCCCTGGGCCGTCCCGTCGCCATCGCCGACGCGCCGGCGCACGTCTTCGGCTGCGTCCTGGTCAACGACTGGAGCGCGCGCGACATCCAGGCCTGGGAGTACGTGCCGCTCGGCCCGTTCCTGGCCAAGAACTTCGCGACGTCGATCTCGCCCTGGGTGGTGCCGCTGGACGCGCTGCAGCCCTACCGCGTGGCGGCGCCGCCGCAAGAGCCGCCGCCGCTGCCGTACCTGGCGCGGACGGCGGACTGGGCGCTCGACATCGTGCTCGAGGTGGCGGTGGGGACGGCAGCGATGCGGGCGGCCGGCCGCCCGCCGCAGCGCATCAGCCGCACGAACGCGGCGACCCTCTACTGGGACATCGCCCAGCAGATCGCCCACCACACCTCCAACGGCTGCAACCTCCGCCCCGGCGACCTCCTGGCCAGCGGCACGATCAGCGGCGACACCCCGGACAGCCGCGGCTCGCTGCTCGAGCTGTCGTGGCGCGGTCAAACGCCGCTGGACATCGGCGGCGAGCCGCGCGCGTTCCTCGAGGACGGCGACGAGGTGGTGATGACGGGGTGGTGCGAGGGGGTGGCGGGGCGGGTGGGGTTTGGGGAGGTGCGGGGGGTTGTGGGTTGAGTGACGCTGGCCGCCGAGCGAGGATGGGCGGCGTGCCCGGGAGGCGGCGTGTGCCGAGGAGACGCGCCGTGGCGGCAGCGCCCGCGAACACGCGGAGATCGCGTGGACCGGGGGACGCGCTGACGCTGAAGCCTCGCGCTTTCATTGCGAAGTCGGCTGAAGCCGAATGGCGCAGGCTCGCGCGGTCTGAGAGGCGTCAGGCGGCACAACGACAGTGTGTACAGTAATGAAGACGATGACCCAAGCGCTCTGTTTGGCGGGTGTGGCGGTGCTGTCGATTTCGCTGGTGGATATCCCTCGCAGCTCATCGACACCGCCCTGGCGGCTTGGCATTCAACAGATAGATCCCACTCCCAGTGTTGCTGATACTGCAAGCATGGAATGGATGCTTGCTGACGATGCCAACTTTGCGGCCGTGTTCGGCGTGATCGAGGGCACTCCGCTCAGTCCAGGCGACATAGAGATCGGCACGGCAATTCCCATTTGGGGTATGCCTCAGAGCTTCTTCGAGGATAGCACGTTAGAGGATCCAGTCACTCTTCTCTATCGCGTGGTTGGATCATGGATTTCCACGGTCTCCGTTTCGGGAACTCTCGTCGGAGCGCTGGAGTACCACAGAACTGGCGCAGGTTGGGATTACACTCACTACATCGGCACGATGGGAGGAGAGTCACTGCTTGCATTGCAGCAAGGCGACAAGGTAGTACGCGATCCGTTGGTCTCGGGCTACTACATCCTGCGCGGCGGCACGTTTGTGGCGCTGGACGCCGAGGCGGCAACCGTGCTTGGCTCGGCTCTGTCGGCCGAGGACTTTGTTGAGTGGGTACGGGTGTCGTTTCCAGACCCCACCGCAGGTCCAGAATCGGCGTCCGAGGATGTAAGGGTGGTTCCTGGGAGCTCGCCCAAGTTCCGCCCGTCCCTGCCGATGAGTCCTTCCATCGTCGCCGCGATGGGATTCGTCGTTGGTCTTCTAGTTTCAGCTCTCGCGGTTGCAGTCGTTACGGTGCGTCGGGCTGATACGGAAAGGAGTCCCACCCATGTACGGCACCCTCATGCGCGCCTCCGTCCGTCCCGAAGACCGTCCGGCCCTCGTGGCGGCGATCGAGGCGGGTGAGCGCGTTCCTGTGGACGGGTTTCTGGGTTCGCGGCTCCTCACGCCCGACGACCGCGCCGACGAGGTGTGGCTGGCGGTGTTCTTCACGGATCGGGCGGCGTACGAGCGCAACGCGGCCGCTGCGGAGCAGCACGTCCGCTACGTGGCGATGCGGCGGTGGATGACCGCCGATCCGGAGTGGGTGGACGGCGAGTGGACGTTGTTCGAGCCGGCGAGGCCCGGCGACACCGTCTAGCGAGGCGCGCTTCCGACGCACCACCGCCTGTTCTACGTCGCCGCTAGCCGCACCACCCCTGCCGTCGCCTCGGCCACGGCCGCCGCGACCGCGTCCGCCCGGCCCTCGTCGACCGTCACCGCCATCGCCACGTCGGCGCCGAACGTGCCCTCGCCCGTGTCGCCCCCGGCCGCAATCGCCGCACGGCGGGCCACGTCGTAGAGCGCGTACGGCGCGCGACCGGTCAGGGTGACCCGGACCACTTTGAGCGCGCGGGGGCACGCCGCCAGCACCGCCTTCGCCGCCTCGGTGTAGGCGCGCACCAGGCCGCCGGTGCCGAGCTTGGTGCCGCCGAAGTAGCGCACCACGACGATGCAGACGTCGCCCAGGCCGCTGCCGGCCACCACCGCCAGGATCGGGCGTCCGGCCGTGCCAGACGGCTCGCCGTCGTCGCCGGAGCCGTGGGTGACGGTTGCGCCGTGGCCGACGGCGAAGGCGTAGCAGTGGTGGGCGGCGTCCGGGAAGCGATGACGCGCGGCGGCGATCGCGGCGCGGGCGGCCTCGACCGTCGGCGCCGGGGCGGCCAGCGCGATGAACGTCGAGTTGCCGGCGGTCGTCGTCGCCTCGGCCGGCGCGGTCGGGATCGGGTAGGCCATCGCGGGGCATAATACCCCCATGCCCATCGCTCACCTGCCCGGCGTCAACCTGGCCTATGAGGACCTCGGTCCGCGCGACGCGCCGCCGCTCGTCCTGCTCCACGGCGCCACCGAGACGTTCCGCGTCAGCTGGAAGCGCCTCATCGAGCCGCTGGCGCGATGCTACCGCGTGATCGGCGTCGACCTGCGCGGCCACGGCGGCAGCAGCAACCCGGCCGGCGCGCTCGACCTGCGGCAGATGGCCGACGACGTCGCCGCGCTCCTCGACCACCTGTCGCTGGTCCGCGCCCACATCGTCGGCTTCTCGGGCGGCGGCTCGACGGCGCTCTTCTTCGGCGTGCGCCACGGCGCCCGCGCGCGGTCCCTCGTGCTCCTCAGCAACAACTTCGAGCGCGACGAGGCCCGCCGCGGCCGCGACTTCTGGTCGCCCGACGCCATCCGCGCCCGCGACGCGCTGTGGCTCAAGGGCATGGCCGCCTGGCACACCGTGCCCGCCGAGACGCTGCTGGGCTGGTGGGAGGCCGAGGACCGGCTGCGCCCGGCGTTCACGCCCGACGAGCTGGCGACGTTACACCTGCCGGTGCTCGTCATCGGCGGCGACCGCGACCCGATCGTCCCGCTCGATCAGTCCGTGCGCCTCTACCGCGCGCTGCCGCAAGGACGGCTGGCGATCCTCCCGGGCGTCGGCCACGGCGCGCCCCACCGCGCCCCGGCGCTGCTCGAGCAGCTGCTGGTGGCCTTCATCGACGACGTCGAGGCCGCTGCCGACACTCCATCCGACGCGTTGCGCGACCACGCGACGCCCGACGTAGACACCGACACCCCACGACCCACCGCCGCGGCGCTCGACGCGGCGACGCCCAGCTAGGAGGCCACGCCATGACCCTCGCCGCCCCGACGGCGCCCCCCGCCGGCGCCGCGCTGCCCACCGCGGACACGACGCCCGTCCTGCAGTCGGACGGCCGGGCGGTCGGGCCGCAGTTCGCCGCGCTGCTGGCGCGCATCCGCCGCCTGAACGACCTCGGCAAGACCGCCGGGCTGCTGGGCTGGGACCGCGACGTGAACATGCCCGTCGCTGCCTCCACCGATCGCGCCCAGCAGATGGCCACGCTGGCCCAGGTGATGCACGAGATGCTCGTCGACCCGGCCGTCGGCGACCTGCTCGCCGGCGCCGAGGCCGAAGCGCGGTCGTTGGCACCCGCGCCGCCGCCCGCCGCCGGAGCCGACGCCGCCGCGGCCGCCCACGACGACGCCCTGCTCGTCCACGCTCTGCTGCGCGAGTTCCGCCGCGGCTACGACGACGCCGTCAAGCTGCCCGGCGAGTTCGTCGCCCGCCGCGCGCGGCTCAGCGGCGAGGCGTACCGCGCCTGGGTGGCCGCCCGGGCGGCATCGGACTGGCCGGCGTTCCGGCCGCACCTGCAGGTCACCGTCGACCTGGCGCGCGAGCAGGCCGACTACCTGGGCGTCGTCACCGAGCCGTACGACACGCTGCTCGACCGCTACGAGCGGGGCATGACTTCGGCTGCGGTGGCGGCCCTGTTCGACGCCGCCGCGGCCGCGCTCGTGCCGCTGCGCGAGGCGATCGCCCGCGACGGGCGGCCGGTGAGCGACGCGGTCCTCCACCAGCCGTACGACGTGTCCGCCCAGCAGGCGTTCGCCCGCGAGATCGCGCGCGTCGTCGGCTACGACCTCGACCGCGGCCACTTGGGCACCACCGTCCACCCGTTCGCCAGCAGCTTCTCGCAGAACGACTGCCGGATCACGACGCGTTGGTACCCCGACTTCCTGAGCCCTTCGCTGTTCGGCACGCTGCACGAGTCCGGCCACGCCATCTACGAGCAGCACACGTCGCCCGCCCTGGCCCGCACACCGCTCGCGCGCGGCACGTCGGCGGGCATCCACGAGTCGCAGTCGCGCAGCGTCGAGAACCTCGTCGGCCGCAGCCGCGGCTTCTGGCGCGCGCACTTCGGGCGGCTGCAGGCGCACTTCCCGTCGCAGCTGGGCGCGACGACGGCCGACGACTTCTGGCGGGCGGTGAACAAGGTCCAGCCGTCGTTCATCCGGGTCGAGGCCGACGAGCTCACCTACAACCTCCACATCGTGCTGCGCTTCCGGCTCGAGCGCGCCCTCATCAACGGCACGCTCGCGCCGGCCGACGCCCGCGACGCCTGGAACGCGGAGCTCGAGGACCTGCTCGACCTCACCCCGCCCGACGACGCCCACGGCATCCTCCAGGACGTCCACTGGTCGAGCCCGATGTTCGGCTACTTCCCGACCTACGCCCTGGGCAACCTCTACGCCGCCCAGCTCCTCGAGGCCGCCACCGCTGCCGACCCAACCATCGCCGCCGCGCTCGAAGCCGGCGACCCGGCCCCGCTGCGGACCTGGCTCCACACCCACGTCCACCGCCACGGCAAGGTCTACCCGCCCGGCGAGCTCATCGTCCTCGCCACCGGCCGGCCGCTCGACGAGGGCGCGTTCGTGCGGTATGCGAACGACAAGTTCCGGGCGGTGTACGGGCTGGGAGAAGGCAGCTCGGCGGGCGGCTAGCCCAGGTGGTGACGGTCACAGCTTGCCGCTTCTTCCGCGGACAGAGTACACGACGGTCGTGCTGGCGGCAGGAGCAGCGGGGCGTTGGAGAGTGGAGGGAAGCGGCGATGGGCGCCCGGAGCGAGAAGCGTCAACCTGTGAGGGAGGCAGGGAATGAGTCGCGGAACGTGGCTTGCCATTGGTGTTGCGTTGGCAAGTACGTTACTGCTGATCGCTTTCGTCTATTCGACTGCGGGTCGGCATGACGTCACCCTAGAAGATGGGTACGCGCGCGTGTTCCCCGACGACGGAGTAGCCCCTGACACGGGAGCGCTGTCTCAGCAGAGCGAACCGACGCCAACAGCAATCGCCCATCTACGGCCTGTTTCGCCGAGTCCAATTGATCCGTCGGCTATCGGGCGTATCGTGCCGATCGTGGCACGTCTCGCGGTCAATACAGTACTCCCTACGAGGTACAACACAATTGATGGGCTTCCTCCCGGCGGCGAGGGCTACGCGCTTCCCAACGACAGGTGGTTTGCGTCCGCTGAGGTCTTTCCAGTTGTGTTCGACGTGGTTGAGTATCTGCGTGGCGACGACGGTGCAATTCGCTGGGTCGCAGGCCCATCTCAGGCCTATACTTCCGGAGTTGCACTGCATGATGGCCGGCTCTCTCCAGGAGACGACCTGATCTGCTTCTTCGCAGAAGTCGAATCGACCGTTGCTGGCGATCCGCGCTTTGACTATCTACTAAGCCAAGCGGCTGCCCTCTCTCGCGAGAGTAATGCGGTGCGAGTGGCTGAACTATCTGCATGCTACGAGCTTGCCCTCAATGGCCAAGACACCACAGAGTTGATCAGCGGGGCTTCGTTCCCGCTCGTGGACGTCCTTGCGGCCATAGACTGATCCTGCCGTCACTATCCCTGGGTGGTCGTCGACCGCGCGGGCGGTGGCTCCAGTGGTAAGGAGCTCCATGAGCTCCAGTGCTCAGAGCGCGCGCCCCTGACGTGCGCGCTGCTGTGCTTGCTTTGCCTGTGACACATAGAGCGTGGTCGTCGCCAGAGTGGAGGTAAGCGGCGATGGGCGCCCGGAGCGAGAAGCGTCAACCTGTGAGGGTGGTGACGTCCACGTGCGCGAAACGACGGGCGCGTCCGATCCGGGGCGCCCGTCCCGCGTCTACCGCACCCCCCACGGCAGGAACGCCCGCACCGGCACCGGCAGCGAGCCGCTGCAGGCGTTGGCGCGGCCGGGGGACGGACGGGCGCAGAAGTCCCAGCTCTCGGCGCCGTCGGTGCTGCGGCCGAGGCTGATGTCGGTGGCCAGGACGCCGGTCTCGATCTGGTCGACGATGCTCGCCGCGTCGGAGAGCACGACGCGGTCGCCGTCCTTGTCGAGGCGGAACGGCGCGTGCAGCGGGCCCTGGGTCGTGTCGCCGTCGCACCAGATCAGCAGGTGCGCGCCCGGCGCCAGCGTGCCCGCGGGCAGCCGGAAGGCGAAGGGATCGTAGGGGTCATCGGACAGGGCGTAGCCGGCGAGGTCGATCGGGGCGTCGCCGCGGTTCACCAGCTCGACCCAGTCCTCGTACTCGCCCGCCTCGTCGACGACCGTCGTCGCGTTGGACGCCATCACCTCGTTGATCACCAGGTCGCCCGCCTCGGCCCGCGGCAGCTCGACGCCCGCCACCTCGTAGTGGTACGGCGCCGTCTGGTTCGCCGCCGGGAAGAACGCCGCCCGCCCGTCCGCCGCCGCCGCCCGCAGCGCGTACGACACGCGCCGCCCGGCCCGCTGCGCCGGCACGGTGGCCGCCCATGAACCGTCGTCGCCGCGCGCCATCGGCAGCCGCACCTCGGGCCCGCCGTGGACGCGGTAGCGCACCTCGACGGCCACGGGCGCATCGGCGCCGGCGAACGTCGCCGTCACGACCACCGCGTCGGCCGCCGTGGGCGCCGCTGGCGCCGCCGCCTGCGACGCCAGCCGCAGGTCCGGCGCCGCCAGCGCCGGCAGCGTCGCCAGGTGGGCGCGGCGCGCGTCGACGAGCGCCAGGACGCCCGGCTTGGTGCCGCCGCCGAAGCCGACCGCGCTCACGTAGACCTCGTCGCGCAGGTTGGCCTCGAACTGCTCGAGGCTGTAGGCGCCGGCGATGTTGCCCTGCGATGCGGCCTCGTCGGCCGCCGCCGGCCGCACCAGGTCCTGGTAGGCCTGGCCGACCTCCTCGAGCCAGGCGCGCGCGAAGACGGCATCGAGCAGGGCCCGGTAGTGCGCCACGTAGTCCGCCTTGAACGACGGCACCGCCAGCAGCCGCCGGATGAGCGGCCGGTTCGCGTCGGAGCTTTGCGCGAACGGGTCGGCCGTCACCGGATCGCCCGCCTGCGGCCCGCCGCCCCCGCCGCCCGGCCGGCCGCCCACGCGCAGGCCGAACAGGCCGAACGAGAGGCCCAGGTCCCACGGCACCACGTCCCAGCGGCCGTCGCGCTCGCCTCGGTAGAGGTAGTAGTTCTTGCCGACGTAGTAGCTGTCGAAGTTCGTGATCAGGTTGTTGCCCGCCAGGTACCACAGCGCGCTGTCGACGTCGAGGGTCTCGCCGATGCGCCGCTCGAAGTCGGCGTCGGCGATCCCGCCGGACGTCGCCGGCGCCGCCAGCGCCCGGATCAGCTCGCGCAGCGCCTCGTAGCCCGCGTCGCCGTCGGCCGCCTTGCCCTTCACCTCGTAGCCGGCCTTGTACGGCGCCAGCGCCTCGCCCTGCCACGTCAGCGGCGACGAGTCGAAGGCGATGCGCGTCGGCGAGTCGCCCTTGACGATCAGGCCGTCGTCCTCGTCGTACCAGCGCTCGGCCCACTCGCTGTTCACCTGCTCGACCACGGTGTAGAGCCCGATGACGCGGCCGTTCACCGAGAGCCGGGCGAACGTGAAGCGCGACACCGGCATGAACTCGGTGAGCAGCCGCAGCGCCAGCGCCTCGCGCAGCTGCGACGGGTCGTTCCAGTTGTTGTTGAAGTTCAGCACGTCGATGCCGTCGATGGACAGCCCCGGCACGAACGCATCCGTGGTCAGGTTGAGCGGCTTCTTGGACCCCGCGGCGTTGAGCGTCGAGTTGCCCTTGCAGTGCACCCCGACGCGGCCCACGGCCTGTCCGTCGACCACGAGCTCCGCCGGCACGTCGACGCGAGGGATGGACGACGCCCCGCCGCCGGGTCCGCCCATGCCCGGCTGCCGGTCGCAGCCCAGCAGCCCCAGCCAGTCGGCGCGCTCGAACGTGAGCGCCACGTCGAGCACCCGGTCGTCGCGGTAGAGCGCCGCGCCCGGCGGCCCGGCCGGCGCGGCCGGGTCGTCCTGCTGGGCGGGCGACGGCGCGCGCCAGTGGGCCAGCGGCACCTTCGCCGCCGCCGACAACGACGCCGACCCCGCCCCCCCATCCGCCGCCCGCGCCGCGCCGGCGCCGTCACCGGCGCCCAGCGCGAACAGGACCGACATCGTCACCAGCGTCGCCACCGAACCGTGGTACGACCGCATGAGGCACCTCGTTTCGCCCACCCTTAACGCCGCGCGCGTTGGCGATGATACGCCGCCGGCCGAATCGATGATCGTTCGCCGGTGCGATCGCCGATCCGTCGTCGGCGGTCCCGCCGCGCCAGACTGCCGCCGACGGGCTCGACACCGGTCGCCGGCCTCCGCCACCGCTGGTCGCCGCCAGCGCTCCGCTAGGCCAGTAGCCCGTCCGGCCGCTCGCCGCGCAGCACCGCCAGCACGCCGTCGGCCGCCTCCAGGCTGACGTTCGCTTGCGCCTCGGCCGTGCTGGCGCCAAGGTGCGGCGTGTGGACGACGTTCGGTAGGCCCAGCAGCGGGTGGTCGGCCGGCGGCGGCTCGGAGCCGTAGACATCGACGGCCGCCGCGCGGAGCCGGCCCGCGCGCAGCGCCTCGGCCAGCGCCGCCTCATCCACCAGGCCGCCGCGGGCGGCGTTGACGACGATGGCGGTCGGCTTCATCTGGGCCAGCGCCGCCGCGTCGACGAGGTGGCGGGTCGCGTCGGTGAGCGCCGCGTGGAGGCTGATGATGTCGCTCTCGGCCCACAGCGCCGGCAGGTCGACGAGGCGCACCCCGGCCGCGGCCGCCGCCGCGTCGTCGACGAACGGGTCGTGGGCCAGCACCGCCATCCCGAACGCCTGGGCGCGCGCCGCCACCAGCCGGGCGATCCGGCCGAAGCCCACCAGGCCCAGCGACTTGCCAGAGAGCTCGGTGCCGGCGAAGTCGGCCCGGCGCCACTCGCCGCGCGCCAGCGAGCCGTGGGCGGCCGGGATGTGCCGCACGCAGCTCAGCATCAGGCCCAGCGCCAGCTCGGCCGCAGCGATGCTGTTCGCGCCCGGCGTGTTCAACACGGCCACGCCCAGCGCGCGCGCCGCCGACACGTCGATGTTGTCGACGCCCGCCCCGGCCCGCGCCACCACCCGCAGCCGCGGCTGGCCGGCCGCCAGCACTTCGGCGTCGGCGCGCGTGGCGCTGCGGACGATGAGGGCGTCGAAGGCGGCGATCTGCGCCAGCACGTCGGCGCGCGCCATCGCCCCCGGCGCCTCGACGAAGGCGCCGGCGGCGCGCAGCCGCTCGACGCCGGCGACGCCGAGCGGGTCGGCGACGAGGACGCGGGCCGCCGCCGGCGCCAGGGGCGCGCGCGCGGGCGCGATCGGCGCTGTCACGCGCCGCCGCCGGGCTGCGCCGCCGCCAGGTAGTCGTCGAGCGCGTCGAGGAGCAGCTCGACGTCTGGCACGTCGAGCTCGCCCATGTGGCCGATGCGCCAGGTGACGTCCTTGAGCGTGCCGTAGCCGTTGCCCAGGATCATGTTTCGCGCCCGCAGGAAGCGGTTCAGCGCGCCGATGTCCCAGCCGAACGTGTTGTCGATGCAGCTGACCGTCGGCGATTCGTAGCCGGCCTCGGCGCGCAGGGTGAAGTTGCGTGCGCGGGCCCAGGCGAGCGTGCGGTCGCGCATCCGCAGGTGGCGCGCGAAGCGGTTGGCGAGCCCCTCGGCCAGGATGCGGTCGAGTTGGCGGTCCAGCGCCCACAGCAGCGAGATCGCCGGCGTGGCGGGGGTTTGGTCCTTGTCGAGCGCCTTGAGCAGCGTCACGAAGTCGAAGTAGTAGCCGCGGTTGGGGACCGTCTGGGCGCGCGCGAGCGCCCGCGGGCTCACCGAGCAGAACGCGAGCCCCGGTGGCAGCGCGAACGCCTTCTGGCTGCTGGTGAGGACGACGTCGAGGTCCCACTCGTCGGGGCGGATGTCGACGCCCGACAGGCCGCTCACGGCGTCGACCAAGACGACGATGTCGCCGCCGCCTGGCAGCGCCCGCACCGCGGCGGCGATGTCGGCCAGCGGGTTGAGGACGCCGGCGCCCGTTTCGTTGTGGACCACGGCCAGGGCGTCGAAGCCGCCGCCGGCCAGCCGGTCCGCCACGGCCTCGGGCTGGATCGCCCGTCCGGGCTCGACCGCGAGCACCTCGACCTGCTTGCCGTTCATCGCCGAGACCTCGGCCCAGCGCTCGCTGAACGCGCCGTTCACGCAGTGCAGCACGCGCTCGCGCACGGCGTTGCGGCTGGCGGCCTCCCACAGCCCGGTGCCGGAGCTGGTGCTGATCAGCACGGGTTGGGCGGTCTGGAACACGGCCTGGAGCTTGGGCTTGATCGCCGCCACCAGCGCCGCGCACTCGGCCATGCGGTGGCCGAACATCCACTGCGCCTGGGCGTCGAGGACGTCCGGGTGGACCTCCACCGGCCCGGGGATGAACAGCTTGAGGTGCTCGGCGGGGCGCGACACGGCGGCTCCTCCTGGGGCGTGGGTGGGCGCGGACGGGGCGGGTGAGCAGGGGCGGACGCGGGCGACGGCGCTACGCCGGGCGCACGAGCGCGTGGCGCTTCTTGCCGCGCGAGAGGTGGACGGCGCCGCCCGCGCCGACATCGGCCAGGGTGACGAGGGCGACAGGATCCTCGACGAGCGCGCCGTTGAGCGACGCGCCGCGCTCGGCGACGACGCGGCGGGCGTCGGAACCGCTCTCGGCCAGGCCGCACAGCACCAGCAGCTTGAAGAGGGGGATGCCGTCCGCGAGCGCAGCGCGGTCGACGGCCGTCTCGGGGATGCCGGCCGCGTCGCCGCCGCCGGCGAACACCGCCCGGGCGGCCGCCTCGGCGTCGCGCGCGGCGGCCTCGCCGTGGAGCAGCGCCGTGGCGGCGTTGGCCAGGGCGATCTTGGCCTCGTTGGCCGCCTGGCCCTCGAGCCGCTCGAGGCGCTCGACGTCGGCCAGCGGCAGCTCGGTGAAGATGCGCAGCAGCTCGCCCACCTGGGCGTCGTCGGCGTTGCGCCAGAACTGCCAGTAGTCGTACGGCGAGCGCATGTCGGCCGCCAGCCAGACGGCGCCGCTCTCGGTCTTGCCCATCTTGCGGCCGTCGGGGGTGAGGAGGAGCGGGCACGTCAAGCCGTAGACGTGGACGCCCGCCATCCGCCGCGCCAGGTCGACGCCCATCGTGATGTTGCCCCACTGGTCCGAACCGCCCATCTGCAGCCGACAGTCATGGCGGCGGTGCAGCTCGACGAAGTCGTAGGCCTGGACGACGGCGTAGTTGAACTCGAGAAAGCTCAGCGCCTGCTCGCGCTCGAGCCGGGTGCGGACGCTCTCGAGCGACAGCAGCCGGTTCACGGTGAAGTGCCGGCCGACGTCGCGCAGGAAGTCGATGTAGCCCAGGGCGTCGAGCCACGCGGCGTTGTCGAGGACGAGGGCGCCGGTCGGGCCGTCGTCGAGGTCGAGGAAGCGGCCGAACGTCGTCAGGATCCGGTCGCGGTTGGCGGCGATGGCGGCGGCGTCCAGGACCGGCCGCATCTCCTCCTTGCCCGACGGGTCGCCGATGCGCGTCGTACCGCCGCCCAGCAGCGCGATCGGGCGGTGGCCGGAGCGCTGCAGCCGACGCAGCAGCATGATGTTGACCAGGTTGCCGACGTGGAGGCTGGGCGCCGTCAGGTCGAAGCCGACATAGCCGGTGACGACCCCGCGCGCCAGCAGCGCGTCGAGGCCGGCGACGTCGGTGCATTGGTAGCCCAGGCGGCGTTCGACGACGGTCTGCAGGAACGCGCTCGCCGGCCGGGCGTCGGACAGGGTGACGCCCGGCGCACTGGGCGCCGCCACCTCGGGCGCGCGCGGGCCGCCGCTCACGGCGCCTCGCCCGGCGCGCCCTGCGGGCGGCGGGCGACGTAGTCCTCGACCGCCAGCAGGTTGCCTTCGCCGGCGCGTTCGATCGTGGCCAGGAGCTCGCCGATGGAGGCGACCTCCTCGAGCTGCTCGGTGACGAACCAGCCCAGGAACTGCTGGGCGATGAAGTTGCGCTCGTCGACGGCCAGGGCCATGAGGTCGTTGATGTGGTCCGTCACGGCGTGCTCCCACCCCAGCGCCGCGGCGACGGCGTCGGCGGCCGAGGCGAAGTCGGCCCGCGCGGCCGGCACGGCCGGGATCGCCACGTCGCCGCCCGACTCGTTGACGAAGTGCACGAACTTCATGGCGTGCATCCGCTCTTCGTCGGCCTGGCGGTAGAAGAACGCCGCCAGCTGCGGCAGGCTGCCGCGCTCGAAGTAGCTGGCGATGCTCACGTACTCGTGCGACGCGCCGAGCTCGCGCCCGATCTGGGCGTTGATCGCCGCCTCGAGCTTGCCGCTGATCAGCCGCCGATCGCCGCCGCTGCGGCGCCCCTGCGCCCCGTTCGACTTGCGCGCCATGTCGTGTGTCCTTCGTCGTGGTCGACCGCCGTTGAGTCTAACCGACGCCCCGGCGGCGGGCCAATTCGGCCGCCGTCGGCGCTGGGGCCCCTGGTAGGGCCGTTGCACCAAGCGAGGTCGAGCCCGACGTGAGGTGGCGTTCGCCGCAGCTCGCCCGGCTGTGAACAGCCGGGCTACGGAACGACGCCGGCTGAAGCCGGCGAGTCAACCAGGAACGGCCGTTCGCTAGCCGGCTTCAGCCGGCGTCGTTACTGTAGCCCGGCGATTCATCGCCGGGCGGGCGGACGGCCTGATGCGTCTGCCCTCGGCCCCCTGGCCCCCGCCGCCGCGAGCGGCTACACTGGCGCGCCGCTTTCCGGTGGTCGTCACCCCGCTCACCGCCCTGTCGACCGCCCGCCCGACCCGCGAGGCACCGCCCATGGCCACGATCTTCGAGCGCATCATCGCCGGCGAGGTGCCGGCCGAGATCCTCCACCACGACGAGCTCGTCACGGCGTTCCGCGACATCGCGCCGCGCGCGCCGACGCACATCGTCCTGGTCCCCAACCAGCCGATCCCCACCGTGAACGACGTCACGCCGGACGACGAGGCCGCGCTGGGGCGGCTGTTCACCGTCGCGCGGGCGCTGGCGGCGGCCGAGGGGATCGCCGAGGGTGGCTACCGGCTCATCGTCAACACGAACCGCGACGGCGGCCAGGAGGTGTTCCACCTCCACATGCACCTTGTGGGCGGCCGCCCGCTGGGACCGATGCTCCCGCGCTGAAGGCGCGCCCACCCGGTCCGTGATGCTCCGTCCGCGAAGACCGACCGCCCGAGCGGCCCAGCCGCCCGCCGCACCTCAGCCGCCCAGCCGCACCTCGCCGCGCAGCACGCCGGCGCGCGCGCCGTGGGCGGTCACGCCGAGCGTCGTGCCGGCCGCGGCGCGCACGAGCCACTCGGCCTTGCCGCGGTGATCGGTGGCGCCGTTGGCGAACCAGCCGCCGGCCATCTTGTTGGCGCGGCCCTCGAGGTGGCCGACGTCGACGCTTGCCGTGCCGCTGGCCAGCGCCGCGCCGTCCGGCAAGCCGAGCTCGAGGCGCACCGGTCGCGCCACGGCCATCCGGCGCGCCTGCGCCGTGGACGAGGTGGCCAGGAAGCCGGTGTTGTCGACGACCGCTACGACGCGCCAGACGTCGTCGCCCAGCGCGTGGGCCTCGAGCGCGTGCCAGGCCAGGCGCGGCGCCAGGTCGGCGAAGGCGACGGCGAACGCCGCCTGGGGCGCGATCTCGGCCTCCAGCAGGTGCGGCGGCGGGTTGCGGGTCGTCAGGAAGTGGTTGACGCCGCCGAGCTCGACGGCGCCCAACTGCGGGTGGTCGAACGGCCGCCAGTCGTGGATCTGGTCGGGGGCGTTGGCGGCGATCCAGTCGAAGATCTGGACGTCGTCGGACGTGGGGTGGACGCGCATCCACTCGATGAACTTCTTGTCCTTGTTCTTCGACTCGATCCCGGCCGCCGTCGGCAGGTCCCACAGCTCGACGGTGAACGCGAACACGCCGCGGTCGCTGTAGAGCCAGTCGTCGAAGACGCCGCTGATCACCTCTTTGGGGTGGTAGCGGAAGTGGTGGAAGACGCTGACGTTGGGGTAGCCGGTCAGGTCGGTGCCGCGCTGGCCGATCGCCTCGTAGGTGAAGCGGTCCGCGGTGTCCATCTCGTCGTCGCCCTTCATCGAGAACGGGCGCAGGATGGCGCGGCTGTAGGTGTGGTAGGTGAGGGCGCCGAAGACGTTGGGGTGGTCGGCGAAGAACCGCAGCACGGCCTGGACCTCGGGCTCGGAGCCCGGGTAGTCGCCGGCGCCGTACTGCGCGCCCTCGGGCCGCCAGCCGCCGGCGAAGTTGCGGTTGAGGTCGAGGCTCTGCTCGGGCCGGGCGAAGGCGATGCGGTAGCCGTCGTAGTTGTGGATCGTCCCTTCCGGCAGCAGCCGGTAGTACGTCCCGCCGTGTTCGTCGGGGCCGCGCTTGATCATGCAGCGCGGGTCGTGGTCGGAGGCTTTCCAGTCGCCGTTGGGATCGCGCAGCCGCAGCTGCAGGATCCGGCCGTCGCCGTCGAGGTCGTGGCTGTGGAGGCCGTCCTGCTTGTCGTCGTACGGATAGCGCCGGGTGCTCGAGCGCAGGAACTGCGGCGACGCCGCGAGCGCCAGCGCCGCGCCGTCCGGGTTGAGGCGGGGCACGATGTAGAAGGCGCCGTGGTCGAGGACGCGGGTGACGGCGTCGTCGCGGCCGTGGCGGGTGACGAGGTGCTCGATGACGTAGAGCGCCGCCATGGCCGCCGTGACCTCGGTGGCGTGGATGTTGGCGTCGATCCACAGCGCCGGCTTCTCGTCGTCGGGCCCGGTGGCCTGGTTCGACACGACGTAGAGCTCGATGTCGCGGCCCTCGTGCGACGCGCCCAGGACGGCGCGGCGCAGCAGCGAGGGGTGGGCGGCGGCGAGCTCGGCCAGCGCGGCGGACAGGGCGTCGTTGTCGAGGTATTGGTCGTAGGCGATCGGCATCGCGTGCTCCCTAGGGCGCGAGGACGGCGAACGTGACGCGGTCGGGCTGGATCTCGAACTCGGTGCGCACGGTGGCGCTGTGGTGGACCATCGACAGGGCGTAGCGGCCCGGGGGCAGGTCGCTGTGCACGACGGCCTCGTCGAACGGCGCGGTGCGGTTCACCGGCGGCCGGCCGTAGGTCCGGCTCTGGGCGATCCAGCGCTCGCCGCCGTCGAGGGCGAACAGGCCGACCATCGTATCGTCGAGCGGTCGGCCGAGGCTGTCCTCGACGCGGGCCACGACCGCGCCGGTGCCCGGCAGCGGCGCGAGAAACAGCAGCGGGTTGCGCGTCGCGGCGTAGTCGGACAGGGCGGTGCGGATCTCGAGGTGGAGGTGCGGCCCCAGGGCGACGCCTTCGCTGCCGACGGTCCCGAGCACGTCGCCGCGCGCCAGCCGCTGGCCATAGCGGACCGAGGCGGAGGACAGGTGGCCGTAGAGCGAGATGAGCGCCTGGCCGTCGAGCGTGGCATCATGGCGCACGGCGACGAGCCGGCCGTAGAAGTCGGGGTCCGGCCCGAAGCGGTGGCCGTCGTCGAGCCCGGCGTAGGCGACGACGCCGGCGTCGATCGCCCGCACCTCGGTGCCGGCGGGGGCGCCGAGGTCGTTGCCGTGGTGCAGCAGCAGCCGCCCCTCGGCGTTCGTGCCGTAGGGGTAGGAGCGCTCGGGCACGGCCCGCTCGGGCGGGTCGAACGGGCGACCGAACCGGAAGAACGGCGGCGGCGGGTCGATGACGCCGGCCGACGGCGCGAACGGCGTGGCCGTGGCGGTCGGGCTGGCGGTGGGCGTCGGGCTGGCCGGCGGCGGCGTCGGGGTGGCGGTGGGTGGCGGGGCGAACAGCTCGCCCAGGGCCCGCGGCGGCCGGACGCCGGCGCGCCACGCGCCGTAGCCGGCCGCCGCGACGACGACGAGCGCCGCCAGACGCAGGCGCCGGCGGCGCCGGGCGCGGTCGCGCGGGTCGGGCTCGCCGCCGGCGAGCGTGCCGCTTTGGGGCAACGGGGTGAGGTGGCTCATGGGCGCGGGGGAGTATATGGACGGCACCACGACGGGCAACGATTCGACCGGCGACGGGCCGCACGGCGACGATCGCCGCGCGCGGCACGGCGCCGGGCGTCGCGAAGGAAGCCTTGCGGACGACGCCCCCGGATCGAACCCGCTGCGCATCGACATCGTGACGCTGTTCCCGGCGATGTTCGCCGGACCGTTCGACGTGAGCATGGTGGCCCGCGCCCGCGAGGCCGGTCTTGTCGACCTCCGGGTCCACGACCTGCGCGCCTGGTGCCTCGACCGCCACCGCACCGCCGACGACATGGCCTTCGGCGGCGGCGGCGGGATGGTGCTGAAGGCCGAGCCGCTGTTCCGGGCCGTCGAGGACCTGCTGGGCATCGCGCCGCTCGTGCCCGGCGGGCCGCCGCCGCCGGTGCCGGTGGTGCTGATGACGCCGCAAGGCCGCCGCTTCGACCACGCCGCGGCCCGGCGGCTGGCGGCCGCGCCGCGCCTGGTCGTGCTGTGCGGCCACTACGAGGGCTTCGACGAGCGCGTCCGGGCTCACCTGGCCACCGACGAGGTCTCGATCGGCGACTTCGTCGTCACCGGCGGCGAGCTGCCGGCGATGCTCGTCGTCGACGCCGTAGCGCGCTTGCGGCCGGGCGTCGTCGGCCTGACGGGCGGCACCGAGCGCGACAGCTACGCCGCCGGCCGGCTCGAGCACCCCCACTACACGCGCCCGGCCGACTTCCGCGGCTGGACGGTCCCGCCCGTCCTCCTCAGCGGCCACCACGCCGCCGTCGACGCCTGGCGCCGCCGCCAGTCCGTCCTGCGCACGGCGGCGCGGAGGCCCGACCTGCTGGCTTCGTTCCCGCCGGATAACCTCGAGGCGCGGACGTTGGCGGAATGGGAGTCGGATGGGGTGGCCGGGGAGTCGGATGGGTCGGACGCTGGGTCGGGCTCGGCGTGAGGGTGACCGCGGCCCACTAGGGCGCGGCCGGCGATCGACGCCCGCGCGCGCCAAGTCGCCGGGGACGGAGACCGCGTCGAACTTGCCCCCGCGCCCCTTCGTGGTACCATACCGCGGTTGGCCGCACCCCGTGTCCGATGAACCGTAGCCTAGGAAGACGACCATGTCCGATCTCGTGAAGAGCCTCGGCGTCGAGCACATGCTCGAGCGGCCGGATGCCGTTCCGTTCAAGAAGCTGCGCGTCGGCGACACGGTGCGCGTGCATTTTCGCATCGTCGAGGGCTCGCGCGAGCGCGTCCAGGCGTTCCAGGGCGTGGTCATCGCCGTGAACCCCGGCACCAGCGACGCGAACTTCGCCGTCCGCCGGACCGGCGCGCACGGGGTGGGCGTCGAGCGCATCTTCCCGGTGCACTCGCCGCGCCTCGAGCAGCTCGAGATCCTGCGCCACGCCCACGTCCGCCGCGCCCGGCTGTACTACCTGCGCGAGCGCACCGGCAAGCGGGCCCGCCTGCGCGAGAAGCGGCGCTTCGCGTCCGCCGCGCCGGCCGAGGCTGCGCCGGCCGCGGAGTAGGCGCGCGGGCCGATGCCGCCGTGGCCGGCCCGCCCACGTTCGACCATGAGCGCCGCCTCCGCGCGGAGGGTTGTGGGCGCGTGGCCGGCGTCGACGAGGTCGGCCGTGGCGCGCTGGCGGGGCCGGTCGTCGCCGCCGCGGTCGTGCTGGAACCGTGGGACGACGCGGACGATGCCCGCACGGAGTCGACGTGCGGCGCACTGAGCCGCGCCGCCGTCGCGGCCGCCCGCGACTCAAAGCAGTTGTCGCCCGCGGCCCGCGCCCGCCTGGCGCCGGCGCTGCAGGCGGCGGCCGTCGACTGGGCCCTGGGTTGGGCCTGCCCCCGCGAGATCGACGCCCTGGGCATCGCCGCTGCGACGCGGCTGGCGATGCGTCGGGCGCTCGTCCGGCTCGAGGCGCCGCCCGATGGGGTGCTCGTCGACGGCCGGCCGCTGCCGCCGCTCGGGCCGTGGCGGCAGCAGGCGATCGTACGCGGCGACGCGGCGGTGCGGTCGATCGCGGCGGCCAGCATCCTCGCCAAGGTCGGGCGCGACGCCTGGATGATCCGGCTCGACGAGGCCTGCCCGGGCTACGGCTTCGCCGCCCACAAGGGCTACGGCGCCCCGGCCCACCGCGACGCGATCGCGCGCTTGGGCCCGACGGTCCACCACCGCCTGACATGGCGGCTCGGCGACGATGACGATGGTGCCGGCGACGCCGGCGCGCGATCCGCGGCGCAGGCTGGGCGCGGCGGCCGAGGCGCTGGCCGCAGAGCGGCTGGCGGCGCAAGGGTGGACGATTCTGGCGCGCAACTGGCGCTGCCGCGCGGGCGAGCTTGACCTCGTCGCGCGCGACGGCGCCACGCTCGTCTTCGTCGAAGTCCGCGCGCGGCGCGGGGCCCGGTTTGGATCGCCCGAGGAGAGCGTCGACGCCCGCAAGCGCGCCAAGCTGGCGCAGCTCGCCGCGGCGTACGTCCAGCGCGACGGCTGGACCGGCGCCTGGCGCATCGACGTTGTCGCCGTCGTCGTCGCGTCCGACGGGTCGCCGGCGCGGTTCGCGCACTACCGCAACGCGGTCGGGCCGTGAGCGCGCCTGACGCTCGGCCGGCCGTCGCGATCGTCGGCCCGACGGCGGTCGGCAAGACGGCGGCCGCGCTGGCGCTTGCCTTGGCCGACGGCGGCGAGGTCGTGTCGCTCGACTCGCGCCTGCTCTACCGCGGGATGGACATCGGCACCGCCAAGCCGACGCCGGCCGAGCGCGCGCTCGTGCCGCACCACCTCGTCGACGTCGCCGAGCCGTCCGACGTCCTGTCGCTCGCCGCGGTCAAGGCGCTGGCCGACGCGGCGGCGGCCGACATCGCTCGGCGCGGGCGGCGGGTCGTGTTCGTCGGCGGGACGGGGCAGTACGTCCGGGCCGTCCTCGAGGGCTGGGCGGTGCCGGCGGTGGCGCCGGACGAGGCACTGCGCGCGGCCCTGTTCGCGCTGGCCGAGGCCGAGGGCGCCGCGGCCGTCCACGCGCGCCTGGCGGCCGTCGACGCGCGCGCCGCGGCGCGACTCCACCCCCATAACGTGCGGCGCGTGATCCGCGCCATCGAGGTCTGGCAGGCCACCGGCCGCTCGATCGTCGACCACCAGGCACGCCGCGAAGGCGGCCACGCCACCGTCGTGATCGGCCTCGACCGCAGCGAAGCCGACCTCGCCGCCCGCATCGACGCGCGCATCGACGCCATGCTCGCCGCCGGCCTCGAGGCCGAAGTCCGCGCCCTTCTGGCGCGCGGCCTGACCTTCGACCACCCGAACATGAGCGGCGTCGGGTACGCGGAGTGGCGCGCGGCCGTCGCCGGCCGCGCCACGACCGCCGACATCGCCGCCGCGCTACGCCGCACGACCCGCCGCCTGGTCCGCAAACAGCGCCTCTGGTTCCGCCGCACGGACGCCCGCATCCGCTGGCTCGACCTCGCGCCGGGCGACGACGGGGGCGAGCGCGTCGTCGACGCGGTGCGCGGGGCGGGCGCGACGTGGGGCGGGGGGGTGGGGTAGGGGCGCGTCACCCCGTGATCGGCACCGTAGGGGCACCCCCCGTGGGTGCCCACCCTCCACCACACGATCGACCCCCGGCACCACAGGCGGCCGTGGCATGGGCGGCCACCGCGTCGGGTCGCGATGGGGCCGGGCGGGGGTGGCATGGGCGGGGAGGGCACCCACGGGGGGGTGCCCCTACAGGGTCATGGCGCGTGGTGTGGCGGGCGGTGGGCGGGGGCGTTGGCCGACCTATACCGGCCGGTGCGCCTTGGCGTGCTTTTCGGCGCGGCGGCTGATTCGGTTCCAGGCGCCGGTGAGGCCCATGGCGGCGCGGACGGCGTGGAGGGTGGCGCGGGCCTCGGTGCGCATGCGCTCAGTGCCTTCGACGATGAGGGTGTCGACGAAGCCGCCCTGGGCCTCGTACTCGGCGCGGCGCTGGCGGACGGGGGCGAGGAAGGCTTCGAGGACCTCGAGCAGGCGGTCCTTTACGGCCACGTCGCCGACGGTGCCGGCGCGGTAGCGGGCCTTGAGGCCCTCGACGACGTCGAGCTCGGGGTCGAAGACGTCGAGGTAGTCGAAGACCGGGTTGCCCTCGACGGTGCCCGGGACGTCCGCGTGGACGCGCTTGGGGTCGGTGTACATCCCGCGCACGCGCTTGGCCACGGTGGCGGAGTCGTCGGAGAGCAGGATCGCATTGCCGAGGCTCTTCGACATCTTCGCCTGGCCGTCGGTGCCCACCAGCGTGCCGCCCACGACGTAGGCCTCGGGCAGCGGGAAGACCTCGCCGTAGGCGGCGTTGAACCGGCGCGCGATCTGCCGCGTGATCTCGACGTGCGACTCGTTGTCCTTGCCGACCGGCACGAGGTGGGCGCGGGGCAGCAGGATGTCGGCCGCCTGCAGTACGGGGTAGCCCAGCAAGTTGTAGGGGATCTGCTCGAGGCCGGCCGCCGCGGCCATGTCCTTGATCGTCGGGAGTTGCTGCAGGCGCTCGACGGTGACCAGGCTCGAAAGCAGCAGCTGCAGCGACGCCACCTCGGCCACCGCCGACTGCAGGTAGAACGTCGCCCGCTCGGGCTCGATGCCTACGGCCAGGTGGTCGAGGACGATCTCGCGGGCGTGGTCGCTCGTGCGCTCGATGTCGGCCTTGGACGGCTTCGTGGTGAGCATGTGGAGGTCGGCGATGATGAAGAAGCAGTCGTAGGCGTGCTGCAGCGCCAGGCGGTGGCGCAGGCTGCCGACGTAGTGCCCCAGGTGCAGCCGGCCCGTCGGGCGGTCGCCGGTGAGGATCCGCTTGCGCGGCGCCGGCGCCTCCTCGGGGAACGCCTCGGACGCCTCGGCGTCGAGCGCGCCGGTCGAGGGGGTGGGCCCGGCGTGGGCGGGGTGGGCGGGCCGGTGCGGATCGGGCGGGTCGCCCAGGAAGCGTGCATCGCTCATGACCGATCTCCTGGCTGGCGGGCGGCGTCGTCGAGACCGATGACCGGTCCGAGGACGTCGTGGGCGTCGGCGCCAGGTACGGCGCGCGGCGCGGGATCGATGACGACGAGGGTCGCGAGCGCGTCGAGCGCGGCGGCCGCGGCCGCGTCGTCGCGGGCGTGCACCTGGGCCAACGGCTGCCCGGCGGCGACGGCCGCGCCGACGCCGACCGCGAGCACGATGCCGACGGCAGGGTCGACCGGCGCGCCCTTGACCCGCCGCCCGGCCCCGAGCGCCACCGCCACGCCGCCGACGGCGCGGGCGTCGATGGCTGCCACGTGGCCGGCGCGCGCCGCGGCGAGCGTGCGCACCACGGGCGCGCGCGGCAGCCGGTCGGGGTCGTCGACGGCCGCGGCGTCGCCGCCCTGGGCCGCGACCATCGCCCGCAGCTTGTCCAGCGCGGCGCCCGACCGCAGCGCGGCCTCCACGCGCGGCAGCGCGGCCTCGACGCTCGGCGCCGTGCCGGCGGCCACATGCAGGAGCGCCGCGAGCCGCAGCGACAGCCGCTCGAGGTCGGGCGGCCCCTCGCCGCGCAGCGTGCGAAGGGCCTCGCGCACCTCGAGGGCGTTGCCGACGGCGCGCCCCAGCGGCGCGTCCATCGCGCTCAGCTGGGCGACGACGCGCCGCGGCGGGTCGGCGGCGGCGCCGAGCGCGATCATGGCCTCGGCCAGCGCCCGCGCGTCGGCTTCGCCGGCCAGGAATGCGCCGCGGCCGACCTTGACGTCGAGGACGATCGCCTGGGCTCCGGCCGCGAGCTTCTTTGACATAATGGAGGAGGCGATGAGCGGCAGGCTGGCCACGGTGCCGGTCACGTCGCGCAGGGCATAGAGGACGCCGTCGGCCGGCGCCAGGTCGGCCGACTGGCCGGCGATCACCAGGCCGATGTCGCACGCCTGGGCGCGGAAGCGCGCCGCGTCGAGGTCGACGCTCAGGCCGGGGAAGCTCTCGAGCTTGTCGAGCGTGCCGCCGGTGTGGCCGAGGCCGCGGCCGCTCATCTTGGCCACCGTCAGGCCGGTGGCCGCCGCCAAGGGCGCGACGACGAGCGTCGTCTTGTCGCCGACGCCGCCGGTGGAGTGCTTGTCGACGATCGGCCCCGGGACGCCCGCCAGGTCGAGGCGGGCGCCGCTGTCGACCATCGCCGCTGTGAGGGCTGCGGTCTCGGGGGGTGACATGCCGCGGCAGACGACGGCCATCAGCCACGCCGCGAGCTGGTAGTCGGGCACGGCGCGCGCGACGACGGCGCGCATCAGCGCGTCGAGCTCGGCGGCGGCATGGGCGCGGCCGTCGCGCTTGGCCTCGATGAGCGGGAGCATGTCGAATGCGGCGCCGGCCATGGGAGGTCCTTCGCGACGGCGGGGCGGGCGGGCGGTATAATGCCATACCCGCCCCGTTCCGACAGGAGACCACGCTGACGCAACTCGACGCCCCGAGCCGGCCGCCCCATCCCTCGCTGACCGTCGTCGGCGGTGGCCTGGCCGGCTGCGAAGCGGCGTGGCAGGCGGCCGAGCGGGGCGTCGACGTGGTGCTCTTCGAGATGCGGCCGCGGCGCACGACGCCCGCCCACACCACCGACCGGCTGGCCGAGCTGGTGTGCTCGAACTCGCTGGGCAGCACGCTGCCGGACCGCTCGGGCGGCCTGCTCAAGGCCGAGATGCGCCGCCTGGGCTCGCGGATCCTCGCCGCGGCCGAGGCGGCGGCCCTGCCGGCGGGCGGCGCGCTGGCCGTCGACCGCGACCGCTTCGCCGGGGAAGTGACGGCGGCGATCGAAGCGCACCCGCGCATTACGGTGGTGCGCGACGAGGTCACCCGCGTGCCCGACGGCCCGGCCGTGATCGCCACCGGCCCGCTCACCAGCGATGCCCTGGCGGCCGACCTGGCGCGCCTGACCGGCGCCGAGCACCTCTACTTCTTCGACGCCCTCGCGCCGATCGTGACGGCCGAGTCGATCGACATGACCGTGGCGTTCCGGGCCTCGCGCTGGGACCGCGGCGAGAGCGACGAGGGCGACTACATCAACTGCCCGCTGTCGGCCGAGGAGTACGCCCGCTTCCACGCCGCGCTGCTGGCCGCCGAGCGCGCGCCGCTGCGCGACTTCGAGCGCGAGCCGGTCGGCGACGCGGCGGGCGAAGCGGCCGACGACCCCCACTTCGAGGGCTGCCTGCCGATCGAGGTCATCGCCTCGCGCGGCGAGCGGGCGCTGGCGTTCGGACCGATGCGGCCGGTGGGCCTGCGCGATCCGCGCACCGGCCGGCGGCCGTACGCCGTGGTCCAGCTGCGCCAGGACAACGCGGCGGCCACGCTCTACAACCTCGTGGGCTTCCAGACGAACCTGCGTTGGGGCGCCCAAGAGGCCGTGCTGCGGCTCATCCCGGGCCTGGCGCACGCCGAGTTCGTCCGGCTGGGCCAGATGCACCGCAACACGTTCGTCAACAGCCCGGTGCTCCTGGCCCCGACGCTGGCGCTGCGCCGCCGGGAGCACCTGTTCATCGCCGGCCAGCTGACGGGGATCGAGGGCTACGCCGGCAACGCCGCCAGCGGTCTCTTGGCCGGCGTGAACGCCGCCCGCGTCCTGACGGGCCGCCCGGCGGTGGCGCCGCCGCCGACGACGATGCTCGGCGCGTTGTGCCACTACATCACGGCGGCCGACCCGGCCCACTTTCAGCCGATGAAGAGCAACTTCGGCCTGCTGCCGCCGCTGGCCGACCCGCCGCGCGGCAAGCCCGACCGCCACCGCGCCTACGCCGACCGCGCCCTGGCCGACTTGGACGGCTGGTGCGCGGCGGTGGGGTGGGGGTCGGACACGGTGGCCGCGCGGCGGATGGGCGACGCCGGCGCGGCGGGCATGGACGTCGTCGAGGCGCCCCAGGAGGATGGCATGGCGATCACGGGCACGGCGCGATGAGCGGCCGACGGTCGGACGGCGCTGCGGACGACGCGCCGCCGGGGCCGGGCCGGCGGACCGGCAAGGGCCGCGGCACGCTCGGGCGCGGACGCGGCGCGCGCGCCGGGGCCGGCGGGGCGGGCAGCGGCGCGTCGGGCGGCGCGGCCGACCCGTGGCGCGGCGTCGCGGCGGGCGACGCCGACGTCGACGCGCCGGCGCTGGACGACGAGGCGGACGGCGAGGACGACCTGGACCTCGAGCTCGAGGTCGTCGCGCCCGAGGCGGCGGCGCGGCTGGAGTGGCAGCTGCGCGACGTGGCGCCCAGCGAGCGCGGGTTGCTGGTGGGCGTCGAGCTGCGCGGCGAGGACGCCTGGCCGATTCACGCGTCGCTCGACGAATTGGCGGCGCTGGCCGAGACGGCCGGGGTGGCGGTGGTCGGGCGGGCGGTGCAGCGGCGGCGGACGCCGGAGCCGGGGACGCTGGTGGGCAGCGGCAAGGTCGAGGAGCTCAAGGCGGCGGCCGCCGAGCTGAAGGCCGCGGTCGTCGTCGTCGACCGCGAGCTTTCGCCGCGCCAGCAGCGCAACCTCGAAAAGCAGCTCGACGTCAAGGTGGTCGACCGGACGGCCCTGATCCTCGACATCTTCGCCCAGCACGCCCGCACCCGCGAGGGCATGCTCCAGGTCGAGCTGGCGCAGCTGGAGTACCGGCTGCCGCGGCTGACGCGGATGTGGACCCACCTGGCCCGCCAGGCGGGCGGCCGCGCAGGTGGAGCGGGCGGGGGCGTGGGCGTGCGCGGGCCCGGCGAGACGCAGCTCGAGATCGACCGGCGGGAGATCGGGCGGCGGATCGCGTTCCTCAAGGGGCAGATCGAGACGCTGCGCGGCCAGCGCCAGCAGAGCCGCCGCCGCCGCCAGCGCTCCGGGCTGCCGACGATCGCGCTGGTGGGGTACACGAACGCCGGCAAGAGCACCCTGGCCAACGCGCTGGTGGGCGAGGCGGTGATCTACGCCGCCGACCAGCTGTTCGCGACGCTGGACCCCACGACGCGCCGCGTGGGCCTCGCCAGCGGGCGCGAGGCGCTGATCTCCGACACCGTCGGCTTTATCCAGCGCCTGCCGACCGAGCTTGTCGCGGCCTTCCGGGCGACCCTCGAGGAGGTCACCGAGGCCGACGTGCTGCTGCACGTGATCGACGCGTCGCACCCGGCGGCGGTCGACCAGGCGACGACGGTCGAGCGGGTGCTCGGCGAGCTGGGGCAGGCCGAGCCGCGGATGGTGGTCGCGATCAACAAGGTCGATCGCGTGATCCCGTCTGCCACCTGGCGCGCCCTGGGCCCGTCGCCCGACGGCGCGGCGCTCATCGACGCCCTCGACGACCAGCCGGCCTGGCGCGCCCTCGCCGACCGCTACCCGGACGCCGTCCCCACCGCCGCCGCCGCCGGGATCGGCCTCGACGCCCTGCGCGAGGCCCTGGACGAGGCGCTGCGCAGCGACCTCAGCGCGGCCGAGCTGCTCGTCCCGTACGCCGCCGGCGAGCTGCTGCACCGCATCCGACTCTACGGCGTCATCGACGCCGAAGGCTACGAAGAGGGCGGCACGCGCGTCACCGCCCAGGTGCCGCCGTTCCTGCTGGGCGACGTGGCGCCGTTCCGGGTGCGGGCGCGGGGGGAGGGGCGGAAGGGGGCGTAGGGCGTAGGGCGAACGGCGCCCGTGTCGTCCCGCGCTAGCGCCCCCGCCGCGGCGCCGCGCGCCACACCCGGGGCAGGTACACCGTGTCCGTCCCGCGCCGCCCGGTCGCGGTGGCGGTCGCACCCGCCGTGGGCGTCGCCTCGCGCGTCGCCGTGGCGGTCGCCGTCGGCGGCGGGGTCGTCGTGGGCGTGGGCGCGTCGGTGGGCGTGGCGGTCGGCGGGAGAGGCGGCGTGGCGGTGCCGGCGGTCCAGTCGGGCATGAAGCCGAACTCGAAGTTCGTGGGCTGGTTCGGCGCGTCGGCGCCGCCGGCGGGACCGGTGAGGCGCGTGACGGTGCGCGACGCGACGTCGATGCGGTAGAGGCCCTTCTGCTGGCCGGCGGCGCGGCGCGCGGGGGAGGGGAGGGAGGCCGCGTCGATCCTCGACGCGGCCGTCGCATCCCGACCCAGGCGCAGGGCCAGGCCGTCGACGAGGCGCACGCCGGCGTTGGCGATGTTCGCGAACAAAAGCTCGGTGCCGTCGGGCGACCACGACCAGGCGTCGCTGGCGAGCTCGACGAGCGGCACGTGTGCGCCGGTGGCCACGTCGAGGACGCCCAGCGCACCGAACGGCAGGTTCGCCCCTTGCGTGATCACGCCGATGCGCTCGCCCAGCGGGTCGAAGCGCGGGAAGCGGGCGTGGACGTCGGGCGGCGTGGCCAGCGGGCGGCGGTCGGCGCCGTCGGGACGGATCGTCTCGAGCCGCCAGCGGTCCGTGGCGGAGGGCGCGTTCGACTTGGACACGAACACGATGCGCTGCCCGTCGGGCGACCAGTCCGGGTCGCGCTCGTCGACGTCGGGCGTGTCGGTCAGGCGGCGGAGCGTCCCGACGGGCACGTTCGGGTCGGGCGCGCCGGACGGCGGCTCGTCGCACCAGATCTTGAGGTCGAAGCGGTTCTCGTCCTCGGCCCGGCCGCCGTTGAACACCAGGCACCGCCCGTCCGGCGACCACGCCGCGTCGCCCGACGTCCCCTCGCGCACCACCAGCGTCTGCACCGCGCCGCCCTCAGCGTCGATGCGGTGGAACGCCGCCCGCCCGTCGCGGTACGTAGCGAACGACAGCGTCGTGCCGTCCGGCGACCAGCGCGGCTGGTCCTCGCCGGCGGCCGAGTCGTCGATGTCGGCCAGCTGTCGCTCGTTGGCGCCGTCCGGATCGGCGGTGAACATGTCGAACGCGTCGGCATGCTGCCGGGTGTAGACGATGCGGCCCGGCGCCGGGATGGCCGGCGGCACGTCCGCCAGGGCGCCGCCACTGCGATCGGCGCGATCGGCGCGGGCGGCGGGGGAGGGGAGCGGCACGCCCAACGCGAGGGCGCACAGCGCGGCTCCGGTGGCCGCGAGGACCACCGGAGCCGCGCTGTCGCCCATCGGATTCGCACGCCGCGTCCGGCGCCGCGGGTACGGCGCACGGCCGCTCATCGTCGGGGTCACGGGCGACGATGATACGGACGGACGCGCCGGAGGCAACGCGGCGCATGGTGGCCCGGCGTCGCCGCGGCGGCTGAAGCGTTCGCGGACTACGGCCCCCAGACGGTGCAGCAAGCGTTGATCGTCTGGCCGTCGATCTCGACCGATCCGGACTGCTGGTTCGTCTGGATCGTGAAGATGCTCGTGACCGTGCGCTGGTTGCCGCCCTTGCCGAGCACCTGGCTGGCGTTGTAGCCGATCCGGGTGTTGTCGGGGCTGAACGAAAGATCGTGGTAGATGCGCTCGGGCACGCTGCTGGCGATCTTGGCCGCGGCGGCGGTGTCGACCGCCACCGAGTTCGCGGTCTCGTCGTACGTCACGGGCAGGACGTAGATGCCGTTGCCGTCGTCGTTCGGCGCCCGCAACGCCGCCCGCGTCCCGTCGCGCGAGAACCACATCAACGGCAGGTCGCGCAGCGGGAAGCCGCCGATCAGACCGTCCTGGCCGCCGAGCAGGGTGTCGGTCATGCCCGCCGTGCTGATCGCCGGCCAGCCCGCCGTGCTGAGGCTGATCACCCGGAAGCCGTTCTGCCAAGAAACCGCCGTCCCGGCGACGTAGTCCACGGCGAACCACGCGTACTTGATGCGGATGCGGCTGCGGTCGGCGCTGGGCGGCAGCCACTCGGCGTGACTCACGTCGTAGTCGGTACCGGTACCGCCCGGTGTGTAGGTCTGGTTGTACTGGGTGACCGCCGTGCAGCTGGCCCCGTCCGCCGTGCAGACCTCGAGGTTGAGCCCGTCGGCAGCGGTGGCGAGCAGCAGCTGCTGGGCCACGGGCAGGACGCCGCCGCTGTCGCGGTGCTGCGAAACATCGCGGAAGTTCCGGCTCGTCGCCAGCACCACGCTGACGCTGGCCGGGTTCGTCGAGTCCGGCACGTGGATGAGCCGGGCGTTCGTCGGCGCCGGGCCGTTGATCAACAGATGGTAGTCGTCCGTCCAGGCGTAGACGGGGCCGGCCGAGCCGCCCGTGGTGAGCTGGGTGCGGCACGTACCGTCGGGGTTGGCCGCGAACAGATCCCAGCCCGTGCCGGTGTAGAGGGAAAACGCGACGCGCGAGCTTGCGGGGGTGCATGTCCCGCCACCGCCCGGCTTGCCCTTGGCGCCGACATCGCCGGCCGTCGCCAAGGTGGCCGCGCCTGCGACGAGGAACGCGACCCACCCACCTCGGATGTCCATGTCGTCCTCCACGGAGAGGCACCCGCGCCGCGACCGATCGTCGGCGCACGGCGCGGGTGCGACGTCGCCACGGCCAAGCAAGGGGCCGGGGCGCTCGGAACGTACCACGGCTTCGGAGGAAGCGCTGCGCCAGATGGGACAACTTTGCGCCACGTTCGCCGGACGCCGAGCGATCGACGACCCGGCCGCGCGGCCTTGCGAGTCGACGCTGGCGCGATGTCGCACTATGGTCATTATGTAGACTTGGGACGTATCGGCCAAGAGGGGGAAGGGGGAGGCGCGTGCTATACTCGTTCGATCCGCCGCCCCCTCGATCGATGCGAGGTCTTGCTGGTCATGCGCATGTTCCTGCGGCTCACGACGCTGTTCGTCGTGGCGCTCGTCACGTTGTTGTTCGCGTTCGGGCTGGGCTATCGGTCGGCGGACCGGATCGATCCGGCGCTGACCGAGCCGCTGCGCGTCGCGCTCGCGGGCGCCGGCGCGGCCGACGCGTCGGCGCCGGCCGCGGCGGTCGAGGTGGCCGCCGAGCCGGCCGGCGACGGCCTGACCGACACCGGCTTCGACACGTTCTGGTCGGCGTGGCGGGCGATCACCGACACGTACGCCCTCGAGCTGCCCGAGAGCAAGCAGATCACCTACGGCGCGATCCGCGGCAGCCTGCGGGCGCTCAACGACCCGTACACGCTGTTCAGCGACCCCGTCGACACGGAGATCCAGCGCCCCGAGCTCGAGGGCGAGTTCAGCGGCATCGGCGCGTTCGTGAACCAGAACGAAGAGGGCCAGCTGGTCATCCAGACGCCCATGCGCGGCCAGCCGGCCGAAAAGGCCGGCATCAAGGCCGGCGACATCGTCATCAAGGTCGACGGCAACGACATCTCCGGCCTGGAGACGAACGAGGCCGTGCTCCTCATCCGCGGCAAGAAGGGCACCACCGTCGTCCTGACGCTGCTGCGCGAGGGGGTGAGCGACCCGTTCGACATCGCGGTCGTGCGCGACACGATCAAGGTGCCCTCGGTGAACACCGCCGAGCTCATGACCGAGCGCGGCGCGCCGAGCGTGGGCTACATCGAGCTGACGGTCTTCGCCCAGGAGACGCGCGACGAGCTGCGGGCGGCCATCGAGGAGCTGCGGGGCCAGGGCATGGAGGCGCTGGTGCTCGACCTGCGCAACAACCCGGGCGGCTACCTGAACGCGGCGATCGGCGTCACGAGCGAGTTCGTCGACAGCGGCGTCGTCACGTATCGCGAGAACCGCGCCGGGGTGCGCCACGAGGAGCGCATCATCCCCGGCGGCACGGCCTACGACCTGCCGCTGGTGGTGCTCGTCAACGGCGGCAGCGCCTCGGCCAGCGAGATCGTCGCCGGCGCGATCCGCGACCACGACCGCGGCGTGCTGGTCGGCGAGCAGACGTTCGGCAAGGGCTCGGTCCAGAACGTCCACCACCTCTCCGACGGCTCGGAGCTGCGCGTGACGGTCGAGATCTGGCGCACGCCCGACGGCTCGCTCATCCACCGCCGCGGCATCGCCCCGCAGATCGTCGTCGTCCCGCCGCCGCGCCCGACGCCGACCCCCACCGCCACCGGCCCGACGCCGGCGCCCACGGCCACGCCGGCAGCGACGGCGACGGCGACCGCCGGTGGCCCGGACGCGGCGGACGCCACGGACGACGCGGGCGCGGACGCGGCCGATGCGGACAGCCCCGCGGAAGACGACGCCGACGAGCCGCCCGACGTTCAGCTCGACCGCGCCGTCGCCGAAGCGCTCGCGCTGCTGGGAGGCGCTCGATGATGCCGCGCGACGACGGACCCGGCGGCGACCGCCACGACGTGCCTGCGGTCGCTGCGCTCGACGACGGCGCGGCCGACGGATCGACTCCCCCTGCCCCGCCGCCGTTCGACGCCACGCCCCCGGCTGGCCGCGGTCGCGGCGCGGTGCTGTTCGGCGTCGGCTTCGCGCTGATCGTGTCGGCGTGGCTGCTGGGCGTCGTGGCGCGGGTGGCGCAGCGCGAGGCGCCTGCCCTGCCCCCGTCCGACCTGCCGGCGCCCGATCAGTTTGGTCTGTACGGCGAAGCTTGGGATTATGTCAACCAAGAGTTCTTCGGCGACCGCCCCGCCCCGGCCGCCATCACCGACGGCGCGGTCGAGGGCATGGTCGAGGCGCTCGACGATCCCTGGGCGATGGTCTCGACGCCCGAGGCGGACGGCGGTGCGGCGGCCGGCGCGGACGGAGCCGCCGATGCGCCCGCGGCGCCCGCGTCGGACGCGGCAGACGGCGACGACCCGCTCTCGCCGACGTACGTCGGGCCGCTGGGCGTCTGGATCGTGGCCACCAGCCGCGGCGCGCGGATCCTGGCCGTCGAGCCGGACTCGCCGGCGGCCGCGGCCGAGCTGGCGGCGGGCGACCTCATCGTCCGCGCCCAAAACGGTCCGCTGGCAGACGATGGCGCCGTGGCAACGCCCGTGCCCACCGCCACGCCGGCCGACGCATCGGACGACCCCGTCACGAGCGGCGACCGGGCGGCGCCGGTAGCCCAAAGCCTGGCGGATGCGTCGGAGCCGGCGGTCGAGGTCGTCGTCTCGCGCCGCGACACGACGTTGTTCGCGCGCACGCTCGAGCGGCGGGCGGAGGGCGCGGCAGCGGTGCCGGCGGCGGCGACGGCCGCGCTCGACGGAACGGTGCTGCGCATCCGCCTCCACCACCTGCTGCCCGGGGCGGCCGATGCGCTCGACGCGGCGCTGGACGCGGCGGGCGACGCGGGGGCGGCCGGCGGCATCGTGCTCGACGTGCGCGACAACCCGGGCGGCAGCCGCGCCGAGCTGGCGCGGATCGCCGGGAGGTTCCTGCGCGGGCCGGTCTGGATCGAGGTCGACGCCGATGGCGACGAGACGGTCCACGAGGCCGAGGGACCGGCCGACCTCGCGGCGCCGCTCGTCGTCCTGACGAACGGCGGCACCCACGACGAGGCCGAGATGCTGGCGGCGGCGCTGCGCGACGCGCGGCAGGCGCGGCTGGTGGGCGAGCCGAGCTACGGCCACGGGACGCTGCAGTCGTCGGTGCGGGCCGGGCGTCTGGTGCTGCGGCTCACCACCGGCACCTGGCGCTCGCCGGCGGGCACGGCGCTCGACGAGGCGGGCTTGGCGCCCGACGTCGAGGTGGCGGGCCGCAGCGAGCAGGACGCGGCGGCGCTGCGGCTGGCCGGCGGGGCGGCCGAGGCGAGCGCGCCGGGTCAAGGCGGCTGACGATGGCCGAGGACCGGCGCCGCGCAACGGCGAAACCGGCGCGGTCCAAAGACGAGGCGCCGCCGGTCAAGGTGCTGGCGTCGAACCGCCGGGCGCGGCACGACTACGAGATCGTCAAGACGGTCGAGGCGGGGATCGTGCTCTTGGGCAGCGAGATCAAGAGCGTCCGGGCGGGTCGCGTCAGCCTCCAAGAGGCCTACGTGGCGATCGACGGCGGCGAGGCATGGCTGGTGGGGGCCCACATCGCGCCGTGGCAGGCGGGCAGCTACTCCGACCACGATCCGCTGCGGCGCCGCAAGTTGCTGCTGGCGGCCAAGGAGATCTTCGAGCTCGGCCGGACCGTCCAGCTCAAGGGCCTGACGCTGGTGCCGCTGCGGCTCTACCTCAAGGGCGGCTGGGCGAAGCTCGAGGTGGGGGTCGGGCGCGGCAAGAAGCACTACGACAAGCGCGAGAGCCTCAAGGATCGCGACTCGGCGCGCGAGATGGCCCGGGCCACGGCGCGCGCCGACCGCTAGCGCACCGGTGGCGAAGCCGGTCGTCCTCCTCTACAACCCGCGCTCACCCTACCCGACGATGCCGCTGGGCCTGCTGGCGATCGGCTCGGCCTTGGACCGTTCGGCCGTGGACGTCGTGATCGTCGACGGGCGGCTCGAGCGCGACCCGGTGGCGGTGATCGCCCCCCTCCTGCCCCGCGCGCTGTGCCTGGGGGTGTCGGTGTTGACGGGCGCGCCGATCGCCGATGCGCTTGCCGTGAGCCGGGCGGTCAAGGCGCGCGCACCGCGGCTGCCGGTGGTCTGGGGCGGCTGGCATCCGTCGCTCTTCCCGGCCGGCTGCCTGGCGGACGCGGCGGTCGACGTGACGGTCCAGGCGCAGGGCGAGGCGACGTTCGCGGCGATCTTGGCGGCGCTGGCGGACGGCGCGGCGGCGGCGGACCTCGTGGGCGTGCCGGGGTGCGTGGTGCGACGGGCGGGTGGCGATGCGGGCGACCGGGTGGTCGCGGTACACCACAACCCGCCGCGCCCACTCATCGCGGCCGACGACCTGCCGGCGCACGACTACGGCCTGATCGACGTGCCGGCGTTCTATGCGCGCAAGGGGCTGCGGCAGCTGGACTACATCACATCGTACGGCTGCCACTTCCGGTGCGACTTCTGCGCCGACCCGTTCGTCTACGGCCGGCGCTGGACCGGGCTGGCGCCCGAGCGTGTCGTGCACGAGTTGGACGAGCTGTGGCGGCGCTATGGGTTCGACGACGTGAGCTTCCAGGACGAGACGCTCTTTACGCATGCCGAGCGGGTCACGGCGATGGCGGAGGGGTTCCTGGGGCTGGGCCACGGATTCAGCTGGGCCGGCACGCTGCGCGCCGACCAGGCCGCGCGCATGTCCGACGCCGAGTTGGCGCACTGCCGGCGGGCAGGCCTGCGGCGGGTGCTGGTGGGCGTCGAGTCGGGCAGCCAGGCGATGCTCGACTGGATGCACAAGGACATCCGGCTCGATCAGGTCCTCGACACGGCGTCGCGCTGCAAGGGGCTCGGGATCGCGGTCCAGTTCCCGTTCATCGTGGGCTTCCCGGGCGAGTCGGCGGCCAGCGTCGACGCGACGCTCGGCCTGGCGGCGCGGCTGCGCCTGATAAGCCCGACGTTCGAGACGCCGGTGTTCTACTTCAAGCCCTACCCTGGCTCGGCGATCACCCAAGCGGCCGTCCGCGACGGCCACGCGCTGCCGGAATCCCTCGACGAGTGGTCCACGTTCGATCTCGACGCCGGCACCGGCCCGTGGGTCGCCCGCCGCACCCATCGCCGCACCGAACGCTACAAGCACTACGCGTCGCTCGCCTGGCGCGCGCGCCCGGCCTGGCGCCGGCCGGTGGCGGCGGCGGCGCGGTGGCGGCTGCGGCGGGGGTGGTACGGGGCGCCGGTGGAGGCGTGGGGGCGGGGGGTTGTGCGATGGGCGAGGGCGCTGCGGCCGTCGAGCCGACGTGGGGAAGCTCTGACGGGTGGCGGTCGTGATTCCTGAACGGGCGTTTGGCGGCCGCACGACACGTCGCGACGGACGGGCGGAGGGAGAGGCGCGGAGAGTGCCTAGCGGGCGCCGGGCTCGGACTCATCTGACGCGTGGTCAGGTGCCCGAGGTGGTATCGACGTCGATGCCGAGCGCTCGCGCAGCGCGTCCAACGCCTCGTCCCGCTCCAGCGAGGCCTGGCGATCGTTGTGCACCCATTGGGCGATCGACTCCGGTGTGTCGCCCCACGGGTGATCCTGCCCCATGCCGCTGCCGGCGGCCGTCTCGGCGGCTTCGACGAGCGCTCGGCGAATCTGCTCCCGCTCGGCTTCCTCCCGCAGCAGCGCCCTGGTCGCGTGCTGCGGCGAGCGCATCTGCAGCGGGCCACACGGCGCCTGCGCCAGCCGATCCTCGATCGCCCGAAGGTCCATCCACGGCCCATGCTCCCGATAGGCCTCGATCATCCCGCAGAAGTCGTTGAGCGAACCCCGCACCTGACGGCTCGCCGTCTTGGCGTAGACCACGGAGGCCATCGCGGCCATCTCGGCCCGGAGGACGGAATCTGGAGCCTCCAGGCGCCTCAAGTGCTCTGCTGCGGCATCGCACAGTCGACGGCCCACCTCCCTGACCGGTGCGGCCGGAACGATGACGGGGAGCAGCGTCCGCGAGCTGACGGCCGCGACGAGCCATGTAGGACGAACGAACAGCACCGTCGCGTACCAGTCGCCCAGGAGGTTGTTGCCGGCCGCGTCCACCGGGGCCACGCTTATTGGCTTGACCCGCTCGAGCAGCTTCTTGGTGCAGCGAATCACGACCACGCGTCTTCCCTTCCCGGTCTTGCCGTCAACCGGCTCGACGTCGGAGGTAATCGTACAGCGTCGGCTTGGCGATGCCCACGAGCCGACAGATCTCGGCGATTGGCCGGTTGCCCCTCAACGTAGTGGTCGTAGCGGCTCACAGCCTCACCGCTTGACGATTCTCCCGCTGACAGAGCTCACAGCTTGACGCTTCTTCCGCCGACAGAGTACACGACAGTCGTGCTGGCGGCAGCAGCAGCGGCGCGCTGGAGAGTGGAGGGAACCGGCGATGGGCGCTTGGAGCGAGAAGCGTCAAGCTGTGAGCCCAGTGCCCTTTCCACAAAACGCTCCGAACTACTCTACCCACACTGAGTCTTATAGCCGAAACGCACTCTACTCGCCTCCGGCGGGCACCATCATAACAATACGCCATTAGCCAGGGCTCTGAATTGACACTTGCGCACCATCTTGGCATCCCAGTCTCCCTAACACCTCTCCCCTCACAGCTTGACGCTTCTCGCTCCAAGCGCCCATCGCCGGTTCCCTCCACTCTCCAGCGCGCCGCTGCTGCTGCCGCCAGCACGACTGTCGTGTACTCTGTCGGCGGAAGAAGCGTCAAGCTGTGAGGCGGTCCTGTCCTGGGCAGTTGGGATAGATCCGATTGCACGTGCCGTACCCGATCGCTGACTGACGGATACATCTGAGTCGGTCCTCCGATAACGGTAAGCCAGAACACTCATGTCACGGAGTTATCCCTGACAAGTAGCCAGTTGCAACCGACAACAGATCACTCTCTTCAATGTCTGCGCCGAGTAGAACACACCGAACTCGGCCTTTGATGAGGAACGACAGGATGTAGTCGAAAAGGAGAGTGTCTTCTCCACTTGCTATCTCATTTGTTTCGGCAGTTCGCACCAAGTCGCCAAGCAGGTCATCGCCAACCAATCGATCTTCTCTTTCGGCATAGACCGAACCCGTTCCGATTGGCCATGTAGCACCTTCAAGGGCTGGTGAATCAGGCCAGAACGCATCAAGGCCAATTGGTAGCGCCTGGCCAGCTCTGCCTTGAATCACAAGGATTCTAGCCCCCGAAGTCGTTGCCGTGACTTCCTGCGTCACAAACCAGCCTGCTGCTGGCGGTTCGTACGAATCGTCCGGGTCGAGGGAGCGAAGGGTCGCGGTAACAAGCACCTGTTCGCCCAATACGAAACCGGAAGGCATCGTAGATTGGCTCGGTTCGACCACGAGTTCGACATCGTGCTCATTAATGAGCTTGGCCTGGCCTGAAACCTGCGCTACAGTCTCGATCTTGTCGAACGTCGCACTCGAAATGTCGCGAGTCAGATACTCGTCGTGCACCTCGCCACTGATCAATTCGGGGTCGATCCCTACTCCTAGCGTGGGCGTGATCGGGGCAAAGCGCAGTCCGGTGCTTGCGCCCGTCTGTAATTCGCTTTGCAGCTTCACCCCAGTCGATTCAATAATCCACAGGGTGCTGGTCATTACCCTAGATGCACCCGTGCCAATGCCGGGTACCTGGAGCTTTCGCGTCGCGACCCCGGCAATTGTCTCACTCCCGAGATCTATTAGTTGTCCCGTCGAAATCAGCGAATTGATTGACGACACGTCTATCACGGGAGTCATGTAGTCCGCCGCCAATGAAAGTAGCGTTGAGATCGAACTCTCCTCATTGAATAGGTTCCTGACGGAGTTGTCTACTACCTCTGGGAGCGGCCTCACAAGGTGGGTTCGCGTCTCCCTGGTCACAGGATCGGTTGGATCCAAGTGGGTCGCCAGCACCACGCCGCCGTTCATGTATCGCCCGCGGTGTATTCCTGAATCAGAGTAGACGTCGGACGTACTGAAGAGTGTCGGACTGACGATGACCGCGGTTCGCACGCCAACAGCGTTCCACGCCTCGCCGTTACGCTCCTGGATGTCTTGAGCAATGATATCCCCTTGAATTGTTGACGTTACGGGATGCTGAACGTCACTTACACAACCCTCTGTTAGGGCTGCGAGGCTCACAGGTTGACGCTTCTTCCGCCGACAGAGTACACGACTGTTGTGCTGGCGGCAGCAGCAGCGGCGCGTTGGAGAGTGGAGGGAACCGGCGATGGGCGCTTGGAGCGAGAAGCGTCAACCTGTGAGGGCCAGTGTCCTTAGATCTATCCACTTCGAGGAAGATGCGATATGTGTCATCGGCCAAAACTACTAAACGGGAGTTCAACGTTCTACGTAGTTCTCTTGTCTGGGGCAATCGTCGCCGTCTTAGCCAATTCTATTCTGCAGCTGAGCGCAGTCGTGCCGCAGCGTGCGGAGCAACTTTCCAATAGAAGCAGCAGCCCCTTGTCCGCGACAACCAAGTGGACTTGGACGAGCAGCAATGTCTATACGGAGTCACGAAGAGTCGAAGTCGCCCCCGTTGTAGTTGATCTTGACGGCGATAGAGTGCCGGAGGTTGTCTTTCAGTCGAGTTCTCAAGATTCGGCCTGGCAGTATTCTGGTGTACTGAGAGCTGTTTCGGGTAAGGACGGAAGCGACCACTTCTCGGTTTCCTGGCCAGCACTTGACAGCCGCCGTGGTATTGCGGTCGGAGATCTCGACGGTGACGGACGACCTGAGATCGTCTCTGGTACGCGGCATGAAGAACTGGTTGCATTTGGATATGACGGCACCCTTAAGTGGGTCAGCCCGAAGCTCAACTGCTTTGGCAATCTTGCTCATCCAGCAATTGCGGATATTGATCATGACGGATTTGCGGAAGTTGCTGCATGCGCAACCGTTCTGAATAGCGACGGCACGCTCAGGTGGCAGAGGCGACCGAATTCTGTTGGAATCGAGACAGCCCTTGCCGATGTCAATATGGCCGGCGATCTAGAGTTGATTGACGGGGGTCGTGTTTATTCGAGCGACGGTTCGGTTCTGTGGGAGCTCCCGGGAGTGCCCGTTGGAGTGAGTGCGGTTGGAAATCTTGAAGGGGATTCCTTTCCTGAAATTGTAATGGTCGGCGAGGACAATCTATACATCGTAGACCATACCGGCACTATTGTCCACGGTCCAATTGGGTTACCGCGCGACACATCAACGCACATGCTCTCAAGCGCAGGTTCGCCAACCCTTTCAGATGTGGATGGTGATGGCTGGCCAGAAATCGGCATCGCGGCATATGGCCGTTACTCTATGTTCAAGCGCGACGGCTCTCTTATGTGGAGCGTCCCTGTCGGCGAGTTTCGAGTCTACCATGGTGCGGCAGCGGCAGATCTTGATGGAGACGGAAGTCTCGAAATTGTTTTTCAATCCCAATCCTCCCTAATTCTAATGCGTGGTATTGACGGAAAGGTCGAGTGGCAGTATGCGGCTCCGTCGCCGGGACGATCTGGCTTCTATGTCCAACCTGCAATTGCAGACATTGATTTAGACGGCCACTCCGAGATTGTGTCGAGTTGGACATTTCCGAATGACTCGCCCGCGCCTGTGCCGGGTGTTCAGGTCTTTGGTAATGACAATTGGATGCCGTCGCGCCCGATTTGGAACCAGCACACCTATCATATTACGAATGTCGATGACGATGGCTCGATTCCGAAATACGAACGGCCAAATTGGGAGCGGCACAACAATTTTCGCGCGAATGAGCGCGTGGAGGGCCCGTTTCCCTCAAGGAGTGAAGTGTTTGTTCCGATAGCAATTGACGAGAATCGGGTTCCTTCTCGTCGGAGGACTGGCGTGGTGCTGGCGATAGACACTTCGACCAGCATGGAGGGAGCAAAGCTCCAGTCGACGCGTGCGGCACTTGGACAGCTCCTCGATCGCATTCACTGGAGTGAGGATCTCGTAGGTATTGTTTCGTTTAGTCAGAGCGCGGTACTGCGTCAGGCATTGACGGATGAACGCGGTGCGGTAGAGCGGGCTGTTGCACAGCTTTCCGTGGCGCCTGGTACGCAGCTCGCAGAGGGTGTGATGTTGGCGAGGACGGAGCTTCAACGGGCTTTGGGCAGCGGTGTGAATGCGGAGCCCGTGGTAGTGATTGTTACCGATGGGCTGCAGGAGAGCGGACGAGGTCGAGCTCTTCGGGAGATGGACGCTCTGCGGGAGTTCGGGGCCGGGGTCGTTGTTGTCGGGATTGGAGAGGGTCTTGCAGATGACTTCGTTCGGGAACTTGCTACAATTGGTAGGGGGCAGTTGTTTCTGGTAGGGCCTGATGCGAGTCTTGCCACCGCATTCCGTGAGATTGGGCGACAAATCGACTGTCAACCAAGTCGCTATTGGAGCTATCGGTGCAAATAGTGTCGGAACGCAGGTCATAACGACGAGCAGGTGGGGACGGAGAGGCGGGATGAGCCGACACGAGTTGGCCGATGCGCGCCGGGAAATGCTGGCGGCGCTGGTTAGTACTACAGTCAGTAGTAAAGTGCCACGTCGGGCCCCGACCGCCGGTTCCACCAGGCCCCCGCCAGTCTCCACGGGGCCTCACGACTCAACCGGAAGACATGTCGTTATGGTCAACGTGCAGCGGTAGTACTGGGCAGCCGCTGGAACCACCGGGACAGGATGTCTCGCAACCGTTCCTTTTCCTAACTTGCACTGAAAGCAGCTTCGACTTTGGCGCTTTCTCTGTGACAACGGGGCAGGGAAGTCGGTAATGCCGTCGCGGCTATGGAATCGGCTTCACGGACGACAAGCTTCACCATACGTGTGCCTGACCGAGCTATTGCCGTACGATGATGGCCATTGTGAGCAGGGGCATCTGGCCCATTCGGGTAAGCGATTACATACTGTTATGGAGAGGCGATTGTGATCCATACCGGCGTCACAAGTTCGCCTGGTTCATTGGTTAGCTTTGAGATAGTGTTATCTGATGTGTTGACCACATAGAGATCGCGATGAGTGTCTGTACCGTAGGTAAACGCAATGCGGGAGTCATCTGGCGACCATGAGGTGTAGGCGATAGTGGCCGAATTGGAGCCGTCCGCAATTGACCAGGAAACAAGAACCTCGATCTTGGGGTCGGTGTGGTGGTGTGTCATGACACAGAGCTGAGTCAGATTTTCTTGCGGAAGCGCGCGTGTAAATGCGAGGCTCTCTCCGTTCGATGACCAGGATGGGTATTCTTCATCGTTCAGTGCGTCAACGTATGGTTGACTAGTCATGCCATGTTTTTTGGTTAAGCAGGAAGAGATCCCAACTGTTCCTGAGGCCCGAAAACGCTATATAGGCACCATCGGGAGACCATCGAGGAGAAACGTCACTCAAGGTAGTGAGCCCCGTGATGTCGGAGTGTGAAAGGACGGAATCTAGGGAGAGAAATCCTCACAGGTTGACGCTTCTTCCGCCGACAGAGTACACGACTGTTGTGCTGGCGGCAGCAGCAGCGGCGCGTTGGAGAGTGGAGGGAACCGGCGATGGGCGCTTGGAGCGAGAAGCGTCAACCTGTGAGGGCTGCGAGGGCACAACCAAAGAGTATGATAGCTGCCGTGCGTTGCCACATGGTTTCAAGCTCCTTACTGAACGCGATGCATGTCCAGCGCTCAAGGCGTAGCGATTGGTACTGGGGTCAAATACAAAGGACACATTGTGTGCATGCCCATTACCAACATTGCGAATGAACAGAAAGAGCGCACCGTTGTGCTTTGGAACAAAATCCAAGACAATGTGTGGTTGGTATCTGCTGGTGCGATCCACTCGCATCTCTCTCACGGCTCCATACGCCGCACTAGCGCTTGCAGCGGCGGCGATCGCACTTATGGCCGCCACCCAGTCCTGGATCTGGATCTGAATGTGCCAGTATCCTAGGGCCAGGCCCAGGCAGAGCGCGAGTATAGAAGCTGCGATTACTAGGAATCTCATGTCGAGCCGGACGCTGGTTCTGCTGCCCACTCGAATTCAAACCCTTCGTGCCAACTCGAAGTCGCTTTCCAATGATAGCACATCCGTTCACGGGTCTTGAAATCCTCCTCCAAGCCTGTTACACTGTCCACGTGCGTCTAAGTTCTCATTAGACGCGGCAGAGAGGCGACCCGAGGCGCTTTGCCGCCCACTAAGTGCGTCTAGCGGTGTCGTTAGACGCATGTGCGTTCGAGACCATGCCGCGACAACTGAAAGCCGCACCGTGACCCGTTTCAACCCGAGCCAACCATGACCACCAGCAACCACAACGAACCGCTCGACGCTCAGACGGTGGACGAGGCCATCCGCCTCTTCACCGTCGTTGGCATGCCGGCTCGAGGCCTCTCTGCGCGCACGAGGGTCGAGTACGGCAACGACCTGGCTGAGTTCGCCCGGTTCCTTGCGGATCGTGGGCTCTCACAGCTTGGCGAGGTGTCCCTGCGGCACCTTGAGGCCTACCTGGCGCATTTGGACGGGCGGAGCCTCAAGGCCAGCTCGATCAACCGCAAAGCGCAGACGCTGAAGAGCTTCTTCGGCTTCCTCTGCGACCACGGCGTGCTCGCCCAGAACATCGCCGCTCGCCTCGTCCCCCCACGGATTCCCAGGCGAGAGCCGCGGTTCCTGTCCGAGGGCGAGTACAAGGAGCTCCTGCGGGCGTGCTCCCATAGCCCGAGGGACGCGGCGCTCATCGAGCTGCTCCTGCAGACCGGGATGCGGCTGTCTGAGGTCGCCGGCCTGACATGGGCCGATGTCGAGCTACCAGCGAAGGTGACGCCCGATCCCGACAACGTCGGTCATGCTCGGATCACGCGCAAGGGCGGGAAGGTCGTGCTGATCCCGCTGAACTTCAAGGCCTGCCGGGTGCTCAAGACCTGGAAGGCCACCAAGCACCGCCGAGCGTCGGGGTGTGACGCCGTCTTCGTCTCGAAGTACGGGCTGGGGCTCTCTAGACGGGCGATCCAAGACACCGTGGCCAAGCATCTGGCAGCCGCGAAGATCACGGGCGCCTCCGTCCACAGCCTGCGGCACACGATGGCGACCCATCACATTGCCCGCGGCACCGACCTCAAGACGGTACAGGAGACCCTGGGACATGCCGACCTGGCGACGACGGCACTCTACGTGTCTCTGGCCAAGCAGGCACAGCGGCGCGCCCTTCAAGAGCACGCGCTCTGACCGCTGGACCTCATGATCTTCCTTACCGACTTCCCGGACGCGCTGTCACAGAGAAAGCGCCGGAGCCGAAGCCGCCTCCGGCGCAAGTTAGGAAAAGGAACGCTTTCGAGAACGACCAGTCTATGGCAAGCGCGATCGTATTACCTGTGCGGCTAACCTTCAAGTCTAACACCGTCGTCACGCGACAACGTGCGCCATCGCGCCGTCGGTGGCCCGGTGCTCGGCGTCGTCAAGGGTCCGCTTCCGCCGGCCACGGCGCGGCGCCGCGGCCGGCCTTGACCCCGCCTGTGCGCCGGGCTGGGTGCCCGGTGTCGTGGCCGTCGGCTGTGCCTCCGGCCGCGCCTGCCAGGCCCGGATCGTGTCGATCGGCCGTCGGCCCATGTTGCGGTAGCCCCGGTGCGGACGCTCGTGGTTGTAGTGCTCCAGCCAGACGTCCAGGTCCGCCTGCAGCGCATCCGTGCTCGTGTAGATCGTGGAGCGCAGCGCGGTGCGCAGGAACTCGTCGAGGATCGTGCGATTGAACCGCTCCACGAAGCCGTTCGTCTGCGGCCGGCCGACCTTGGTGCGACGGTGCTCGATGTCGCACAGCGACAGGTAGAGCTCGAACGGATGTACCTCCGTGCCGCAGTACTCCCGCCCGTTGTCGGTCAGCACCGCCCCGACGCTCAGCCCCTCGGCCTCGTAGAACGGCAGCACCTCGTTGTGCAGCACGGCCACCGCGCACTCCGGCCGCTTCGTCGTGTGGACGAACGCGAATCCGTACGAGCCGTACGTGTCCACGACGACCTGCAGGTAAACCTTGCCGACGCCCTTGAGCGTCCCGACGTGGAACGTGTCCTGGCTCAGCAGCTCGCCCGGCCGGCTCGACTCCACGTGCCGCTCGCGGAAGCACGGGTTCGCGCGCTCGATCTGTTCGATCTGCTCGGCGGTGAGTGGGATCGCCGTCTCGGCCGCCCGCTCCTCCAAGCGCAGCAGCCGCTCGTAGCGGCTCCCGATGCCGTGCTTGTTCAGGATGCTCTGCACCGTCGGCCCCGAGACGTACGTGCCCTCCAGCTTCAGCATGTCGCTGATGCGATTGCAGCCCCACGTCGACGCTCCAACGCGAGCGCCAGCAGCCGATCCACAACCTCGGGCGGCGTGGTCTGGGGGTGCGTCTTGTGGATCGGCGGCAGATCCTTGAGCCCCTCGAGCCCGTGCGTCTGGAACCGCCGCCGCCACTCGTAGAAGCTCGTCCGGTCCAGCCCTCCCCGCCGACACGCCTCGCTCACGTTGCCCAGCGCCTGGGCCAGCTGCAGCACCGACAGACGCTTGTGGGCCACCTTCGTCGCCGGGTCCTTCGCCGTCAGCCGGCCCTCGCCTGCAAGGCCGGCCGCCCCCGTGGATCCCTCGATCGTCTCCGTCGTCATCCTCTTGTCCTCCTGGTGCTTCGAGTGATACCATCCCTCGGAGTGTTAGACAAGAAGGCTAAGCGTACATATTACCGACCGTACCGCTCCCTCATCAGCCTCGCGGCTTCCTCGAAGTACACTTGGGCCAGGTCCTCACGCCCAAGCTCGCGATAGAGATTCCCAACGAATCGCTTGATGCTCGGCCAGTCGGGATGGCGTCGCTCCCACCGCAACGCGTCAGCCAGGGCGTCATCCGGACGCCCCATTCCCAACTTGGCCATGATTCGCTCCTCTACCAACAGGGGCGTCACGGCCTCTTCCAGTACAGCCAACCGCCAGGTATCGAAGTACCCAAGATGATCCTCTAGTCCCTTACTGCGGGCCGCAGCCGCTAGGGCGTCCTCCTCCATCCCGAGCTGATGATATCCGCGGGCGAGCCCCAACCAAGTCGGACCATCATCCAAGCGAATGCCAAGGACGCTCCTTAGCGCCAACACTCCCCCCTCCGCATCACCCTGTGCCAACAGCGTCAATCCGAGGCCGCGTCGCGCGCGGGCTGATTGCTCCAAAGGTATGACTGCAATGGCCGCCTCGAACGCGCGTCGCGCCTCAGCCAGGCGCCCCGCGCCAAGTAAGTACTCCCCCCTCCGCACATGCAAAGGGCCATAATCTGGGGCGAGCTGCATTGCGTGTCGATAGGCTGCCTCGACCTCTCTCGCGGAAAACACTCCCTGCTCACTTACAACCGCCTGCAAATACGCGAGTCGCGGCTCACGCGGACTCAGCTGCATTGCACGGCCGTAGGCCCCGGACGCCTCAGTGAAGAGCCCATGCACGTCATACACCATGCCCAGTCGCGTCCAAGCAGCGACAGATGCCGGGTCGTTCTCCGTGACCAGTAGCGCCTTATCAATAACCTCGACCAACTCATCATTGATGACTCGCTCGCGAGCATCGACGTCACGCTGAGGATTGCGCATATGCACATGCTCAATCCTCAGGCCGGCAGATGTGGCTACTCCACAACAGCACACGGTCACCAACGCCGCGCGGCACCACATTTGCATAACCCTCTGGTCTCCCCCGAACATGGCTACCACTACAGTCGCGCTGGGGTGACCCCCGCAGGCTGGACAACTGGAGGACCGTGCTAGTAGACTACGTGGCATGAGCAGACACGCCCTGCGCCTCCTGCTCATCGCCATCGGACTCGTCATCCCCGTCGCCTGGTCGGCCCGCGCTCTGCCCCCGCCCAATCCGAAACAAGGTCCACACCCACCGCCCACCCGACTCTTCGCCTTCCTCCGTCTCCTCCGCTCGGGCATCGAGGTTGCCCTCGGCCTGAGATTCACCCTCCTGCCCGCCTCGCCCCTAGGCGGGTTCGGGAACTACTGAACCTGGGGCGTCAGGCCGCGATCGGTGCGGCCGACTATACTTTACCTAACCGATGGTGCACCAGGCTGTTCAATCATGTCACCTCGCCGTCGCCAACTAACCCATTTGCTTGTTCAAGGCCTCTCCGCACATCTCGACTCCCTGATGAGATCACATGGATTCACTCGCTCGCCCCGCTCTCTTAACTACGCCCGGCGCACCTCCGATACGATCCACGCACTGCGGCTTCACTTTCAGACCTCTCCCACCTATGCGCCAAACGCAATCGCCCATCTTCAACCACATTTAACATTGGACTATCCCGCCATTAATGCTCGTGCTCTGGCCATTGCACAAGAGGATCGCGGATACTATTCGATACGCAATGTACCAACCATCAACTTGCCACTAGAATGGGTAGTGCCACAACAAGAGCAACTCCGCCTCTACGTGCTTCGCGACAATGACCCAACTCCCGCGCTTCACATAATGCGTCACCATCTATCCGCCCATGGAATACCCTTCCTAGACAGATGTCTTACGATTGCGGGACTACTTGAGGAATACGATAAACACGTGGCGTTGAGAATCTTCGGCGCACCACCAGATGTAGTCCGCTTAGGCGCCGCATACCTTATTCAACACAAGGTAGATCGGGCCGTCGACATATGGACCAAACGACTCAATCGACCCGGCCTGTACTCCCAATATGAAAACACTCTCTCGTACTTACACTCACTACAACTCGAGGGCCCTGGCCCCGTCACCACTATTCCCCCCGCACCGTGACCACCCGACCGATCCGCCAACCAGCTACTCTTCCCTTGCCTATCGCCGGATTACTGGTACTTACCCGCGCGTCCAGATTCCTCTGCCGGGGCGGGTAAGCCGCAGTCGGGCTATCCTTGCTCTCAATTCCTATCAACCGTCCCCTTGGAGACACGGCTAAGCCATCATACACCCGCGTCTTTCCGTTAATGTCCACGTGCACCTGCCCCCTTACCGCGGACCATCCCGGTTTAGCACCAACTGCATCCCACACCTCCTCCTCGAAGATTCCACCCGGACGCACATTCCCGTGCTGCCGCTTCACAAATCGCCCAATCGCATCCCGGCCTTGCTCTGTGCGACCGGCGGCCGCGCCCAGAACGCCCCCCGCCCTTGCGTGTGATCCCCCGAACCCAACGGCCCCTAACCCCACCACGGCTGCCTCACCGCCGCTAATCTGCCCGTCCTGCAGCGCGCCATGGAGAGCCGCTCCCTCCTGCGCAACCAAGTCAGCAGCCTGAAGCGCTCGAATCCCCTTGGCCCCGGCCCGGACGGCGAGTCCACCGCCGGTCAACCCGGGCAGTGCAAGGCCGCCGATGTCGGCAGCCAGCGAAAGCCCGTTTGTCCAGGTAAAGCCCTCAGTCTGAATAGCCCGGATGTCCGCAACGATGAAGGCTACGTCGATCGCGCTCTCGGCATACCGTCCCTCTGGATCGTTGTATCGAAGCGGACTATTGTTCGCATATCCATAGCGATTGAGCGATATCGACGTCCCGGGGTCGGGTACGATCGTATCCGCAGAAATGAACCGTCCCGCGTTCGGCTCATAGTAGCGCGCGTTGTAGAAGTACAACCCCTCAATCTCGGCCCCGTCCGCTGGCTCCTTCTCCTGCCCTGTGAACTGGCGGACTGTGGCCTGCGTGCCGGCCTTGTAGCGATACTCGCCCCACGCCTTGTAGCGGGACTCTGCGCGAACGCCCAGCGTAGACGCAGTTATCGTCTTGGATGTAGACGCAAGATGATCCGAAAGGCGCCAATACAGCGCTCTTCCAGTCCACTGCGTACCCTGGTACATCGCCACCGGATCACCGTTGGCGTAGTAATAGCTAACGACATCGCTCTTGCCACAATTGGTACCGCCCGCGCCGGGGCAATGCTCCGTGTACTCATAGAGCTCCCCTACGAAGAGAGAATAGTAGCTACCACGCTGCGCCTTAATCCGCCTCCCGTCCGCATCGTAGGTGAACTTCGCCTCGGTTGCACCCGCACTGTCGACCTTCTTGATCTCGGATAGACGGTTCTCTGCGTCCCACACCAACTCATAAGCACCGCCATCAATGATCCGCCAGTACATGTTGCCATTGGCGTCATACTCGTATGCGGCCGCCTGCGTACCACGAACAAATCGTAAGGAGCCCTCGCTGGGTACCACAACGTACGTCGTGCCGGACTCGGTGCTCTCTTGTGGTGCGGACACCTCATCGCCATCGACCGCATACGAGGATACGAACCCACTCCCATTTGATCCGAAGACGTACGCACCCTTGTCAAATGCCGTGCGGCCGCTCTCCACTGGGATCGCCGTTCCGCCAATCGTAACCGAGTCCACGTGCACGTCGCACGCCGCATCGCTCTCGAGCTTATCTGCCGAGTCTCCATCAAAGCCCAGCGTGATAACATCATTACCCGTAAGCGGCAGTGATCCGAACGAATACGACACGAACGATGTTCCTGTGCCCGTGATAAACGCCGACGCTCGATAGACATTGTTAATCATAGCGTCGACGTAAATGGTTCCTGTACACGCAGATGTCTTGCGGGCCTGAATCGACACCGTGGTATTCGTTCCAGCACTGCCGTCGAAGATTTTGCGGACGGCGTGCTTCTTGCTCGTGTGATACGTATACGTCAGTCCATCCTTGGTGACGATATTGCCCGTCTTGTCGTAACTGTAGGAGTCTGGGCCGTAATTGCCGTACCCGAGCGTACCATTGGACGCGGTCGACGACGTCAGACGATCGCGATCGTCGTAGACCAATGACATGCGCTGCGGTATGCCGGCCACCCAATCGGCGATCTCGGTACAATTGCCCGCGTCGTCATAGGTATAGTAATGATCCATGAAGTCCTTGTAATGAGGTGCCGTAGATTCCGTTCCTGCGCGTATACGGTAGAGTCGCAAGTCGTCCGCATTGTAGTCGTTGTCCTGTACGACCTTATTCGACGACGGTCCTAGGACGCGCCAATCTACTCGGCCATCGGCAGTGTAATCTGTGCGACTCACGAGCTCCTGATTCGGATGTCCCGACGATGACGGCGAACTCTTGACCGTACTCACTCCACCTGCGCTATAGGTGAAGTTAATGGTGTCCAGGGTGTCTGGATGCGCGAGTGATGCGATCTGCCCGTCGCTCTTGTACGTATAGTCCGTGTGGTACGTGCTGGACCCTTGGCCTGAGAGGTACTGCGTCTCGCGGCTCATTCGGCCGACGGCGTCGTACATCCAGCTATAAGAGGAGCTATCCGGAAGGGACATCGAGGTGCGATGTCCCTTGCCGTTTGTCCCGGCATCATAGGCCATGCTCGGCCCCGGTGTCCCAACCGGCGTCGGCGTGCCTGTCAGATTGTTGACTGTACAGGGTGAGGGGGTCGCCCCGGCCACGTAGCGCCGTTGCGTCTCCCTGTTCATCTCGTCATAGAAACGACAGACGCCCTGCCCCCTCGCATCTACCTGTAGAGTTAGATTATCGGCCGCATCATAGACGTACGACCACGTCCCGAGATCCGGATCTGTTAACTGCGTCTTCCGACCGAATAGGTCGTACTCAATACCGGTAAGACCCCCATTTGGTCCGGCGACCTCTACGATCTCGTCCTCATGTCCGTACCGATAGGTCGTAGTAATGGCCTGGCTATCTGACTGCCACGGCGTCGCATAGGGCGCTTGGCAGGGGTACGATCCATTGTCACAGTTACCTTCATACTCACGAATCTCGACCATCCTGCCCAGGCCGTCAGTGCGGCTCTGTCGGCGGTGACGCTTCTCGTCAAGGACGTCATCGACCCACAGCGCTGGCGGTGTGGCGATGACATAGTAGTTGTGCTCGACCTTCTTGCCGTTGGGGCCCGTCACCACCAGGGGTCGGTCGAGCGGATCGTACGTGGTTGTTGTCTTATACTGGCTTGGTATTGGCGTAACGTACGGATTTGCCCCCCCGGACGCATATGCCGACTTGAGGTATGGATTCGTGATGGCGACCAGATTGTCCAAGGCATCGTACGTGCGATGCACCACCACATCGTTTCCGGCAGCCACGACGGTTGGCGTTGGGGCCGGCGGCGCCGGGTTACCCGTCCAATTGAAATGCGGCCGCTGGCTCTCTACGACAAGCCCCCGCCCTGTCAAGGGCCGGCCAACGAACCACACCGCGGGTCGCGTGAACGGACCACACG
>CAZYVI010000008.1:0-186244 GCA_964651245.1 uncultured Anaerolineales bacterium
CGGAGACCAGCGCGGCCGACGCGGCCACCTACAACGGCATCAAGGCCGACCTCTAGTCCTCAGTCACTCCCGGCCGGTCCGCCGGCCGGGTGGATCTGAACCCGAGGGCCCCGCGCGCGAGCGCGGGGCCCTCGTTGTCTGTCCCGAGCCGGCGCCCGTCCGCCGGCCGCGATCTTTGACCCCCTCGGCCGTCCTGGGCATGCTCATGCCGCATGAACGACGCCACGCGGCCCGCTGCGGCGCTGCGGCCGATGCTGCTCCAGCCGCTCGCCATGGCGAAGGTCTGGGGTGGCGCGGCCTTGGCGGCGCGCGTCGGCCTGGTCGACGACCACCGCCGGATCGGCGAGGTCTGGCTGGCCCACGATGGCAGCATCGTCGCCAGCGGCATGCACGCCGGCGCCCGCCTGATCGACGTCGTCGCCGGTGCGCCGGACGCCGTCGTCGGGCACTGCGTCGCGCGCGTCGGGCGGCCGGTGTTTCCGGTCATCGCCAAGCTCCTCCACGCCACGGAGTGGCTGTCGGTCCAGGTGCACCCCGACGACGCGGCGGCCGATGCGCTCGAAGGGCAGCCGTTCGGCAAGCCCGAGGTCTGGTACGTCCTCGACGCCGCGCCCGGCGCGGCCGTCCTGCACGGCGTGGTGCGGGCGGTCACGCGCGACGAGGTCGCGGCGGCCGTACGCTCCGAGACGATCATCGACCTGCTGCACCGCCAGCCCGTCGGCGCCGGCGACGTCCTCTACAACGCCCCCGGCGTCATCCATGCCCTCGGCCCCGGCATCGTCCTGTTCGAGCTCCAGCAGGCGTCGGACATCACGTACCGGCTCTACGACTGGGGCCGCGGCGGCGAGGCCGGCCGCGCGCTGCACGTCGACCAGGCGCTGGCCGTGGCCACGCTCGCGCCCGAGGCGCGGCACGTCATCGCACCGCTCGCCGCCGCCGACGACCGCGGCGGTCGGCGCCGACCGCTGTTCGCCTGTCCCGCATTCGCCCTCGAAGCGGTCGACCTCGACAGCGCGACCGGCGACGACACCGAGGGCTGGTCGTTCCACGTCCTCCACGGCCTGCGCGGCCGCGTCACCCTCCGACCGGACGGCGACGACGGACCGGCGCTGCCGCTCGCCGCCGGCCAGACTGCGCTGATCCCGGCCGCCTGCGGCGCCTACCGCGTGACGGCCGAGGGGGGCCGTGCGGCCTACTTGAAGTCGTGGCTGCCGCGCTGATCGCGGTGGCGCCTCACAGGATCTGCGACAGGAACTGGCGCGTCCGCTCGTGCCGCGGCTGGGTGAAGAACGTCTCGGGCGGGCCTTCCTCGACGATCCGCCCGGCGTCGAACAGCACGACGCGATCGGCCACGGCGCGGGCGAAGCCGACCTCGTGGGTGACGACGATCATCGTCATGCCGCTCCGGGCCAGGTCCTGCATCACCTCGAGGACCTCCTTGATCATCTCGGGGTCGAGGGCACTCGTCGGCTCGTCGAACAACATGACCTTGGGCTGCATGGCCAGGGCGCGGGCGATGGCCACCCGCTGCTGCTGGCCGCCCGAGAGCTGGCCGGGGTACTTGTCGGCCTGCTCGGGGATATGAACCTGGGCCAGCAGGTCGCGGGCGACGGCCTCGGCGTGGTCGCGCGGCCAGCGGCGGGCGTGGATCGGGGCCAGGGTGATGTTCTGGAGCACGGTCAGGTGCGGGAACAGGTTGAACTGCTGGAACACCATCCCGACCTCGCGCCGCACCGCCTCGATGTGCTTGACGTCGTGACCCAGCTCGATGCCGTCGATGACGATCCGGCCGCGGTCGTGCGGGGTGAGGCGGTTGAGGGTGCGCACGAAGGTGCTCTTGCCCGAGCCCGACGGCCCCAGGATCACGACGACCTCGCCGCGCCGGACGGTAAGCGAGACGCCGGCGAGGGCCTGGAAGTGGCCGAACCACTTCTCGACGCCCTCGGCGACGACGATCGGCGCCGCGGCGTCGGCGCCGTCTTGGGCGGTCGGCGGCAGGGTCGGGCCGGTCGCGGCGTTCATGCGCGCTCTCCTGGGCGGGACTCGAACGAGCGGCTCACGGTCGACAGGCCGCTGCAGAGCACGAAGTAGACGACGGCGGCGAACAGGAGCGCTTCGGGGAAGCGACCGAGGAACGCCGGCTGGTGGACGACGCTGCGCGCCACGCCGAACAGCTCGGTCAGACCGACGGCGACGACGAGCGAGGTGTCCTTGAGCAGGCTGATGAACTGCCCGACGACGGCCGGCACGACGCTCCGCAGCGCCTGTGGCAGGACGACGAGCCGCACGGTCGCCGCCCCCGACAGCCCGAGCGCCCGCGCCGCCTCGACCTGCCCGTGGCCGACGGCGTTGAGCCCGCCGCGGACGTCCTCGGCCAGGTAGGCCGCGCTGAACAGCGTCAGCCCGACGGCGGCGCGGACGACGGTGTCGGGCCGCCATGCGTCCGGCACCACGAGCGGCACGATGAGGGCGGCCATGAACAACAGCGTGACGAGCGGCAGCCCGCGCACCATCTCGATCCACAGCGTGCAGAGCACGCGCACGAGCGGCAGCGCGCTGCGGCGGCCGAGCGCGAGCAGCACGCCCAGCGGGAACGAGAGGCCGATGGCTGTGGCAGCCAGGCCGAGCGTCAGGAGCAGGCCGCCCCAGCGTCCGAACGGCACCGCTGCGTCGCCGCGGCCGAGCAGCAGCGCCAGCGTCAGCGGCAGGACGAGCGCCCAGGCGACGCGGCCCAGACGCGCCGCCGCCCGCGGTCCGTCCGGCTGCCGCCGGGCCACCGCGCGCCCCGCCAGGCAGCCGGCGCCGAGCGCCGCGAGGCCGCCCGCCAGGTAGCCGCGCGCCGGGGCGAACGCGCCGGCCAGCGCGCCCAGCGTCGAGCCGGCGGCGGCCAGCGGCGCGGCGAGGGCCGGCAGCGCGACGAGCACGACCAGGCTGACGCCGAGCAGGCGGGCCAGGAGGCGTCCGCGCGCGCCGCCGCCGCCGGCGGCGATGCCCACCGTCGCGGCGACGACCGCCAAGGCCGCGGCCGGGCGCCAGGCGGCCTCGGCCGGGTAGCGGAACAGCGTGAAGAGCCGCAGGTTCGTGGCCACGACCCGCCAATCGGCGTCCGACCACAGCCAGCGCAGCAGCGGCAGTGTGGCCGCGGCCAGGGCCACGGCCAGCAGCGTCAACGCCGCCTGCGCCGCCAGCCAGCGGCGGCCGCGGGCGCGCACGGCGGCGCGCAGGCGGTCGCGCGCGCCGGGCGGGAGGGGGGCGACGGCGGCAGCGGGTGGCGGCGTCATCGCTCGACCAGCCGGGTGCGGCGGGCGTAGGCGTTCATGACCAGCGCCGTGAGCAGGCTGATCGCCAGGTAGACGGTCATGACGAGGCCGACGACGACGACGAACTGGCCGGTCTGGTTGCCGACGGTCTGGCTCACGTTGAACAGGTCGGGGTAGCCGATGAAGATCGCCAGCGACGAGTTCTTGGCCAGGTTGAGGTACTGGTTCGTGAGCGGCGGGATGATGATCCGCCGCGCCTGCGGCACGACGACGCGCCACAGCGCCTGGCCGTCGCGCAGCCCGAGGGCGCGGGCGGCCTCGACCTGGCCGCGCGGCACGGCCTCGACGCCGCTGCGGACGATCTCGGCGATGAAGGCGCCGGTGTAGACGACGAGCCCGAACAGCAGCGCCGCAAACTCGGGCGACAGCACCAGGCCGCCCTCGTAGCCGAAGCGGCCCGCCGTCGGAAGGTCGAGGCCGAGGCCGCCGTCGAGGCGCGGCCAGGCCAGCGCGGCGCCCTTCTGGCTGAGGAGCAGCCAGGCGCGCCGCGGCCCGTCGCCGCCCCCGATCCAGCCCAGGCCGAGAGCCTGGCCGATCGGCGGCAGGGCGCGCAGCAGGCTGATCCAGAGCACGAGCTGCAGCGCCAGCGGCGTGTTGCGCAAGGCTTCGATGGCGCCGCGGGCCAGCCCGCCGAGCAGCACGTTGCCCGACAGCCGCGCCAGGGCGAGGGCGAAGCCCCAGACCGTCGCCAGGGCGATGCCGGCGACGGCGACGCGCAGCGTGTTCGCCAGGCCGACGACCAGGGCGCGGCCGTAGCTGTCGGTCGGGGCAAAGGCCGGCCCCTCGCTGATGCCGAAGCCGGCCACCTGGCGCAGGAAGCCGAGGCCCGGGACGAGGTTGCGCGCGCGCAGGTCGGCGGCGACGCCGGCGGCGATCCAGCCGACGAGCGCCACGAGCACGGCGGCGGCGGCCAGCTGGGCCAGCGCGGCGCGCAGGCGCTCGTCGCGCAGCGGGTGGGTCGTCATCGGCCGGTCGCGGCCGCCGATTGCGGCCAGCTCCGTCAGCGGAACGGAGGACTGTAGAGCAGCCCGCCGTCCTGCCACGACCGGTTGAGGCCGCGCGGCAGCTTGAACGGCGTGTCGGGCCCGAGGTTGCGGTCGTAGATCTCGCCGTAGTTCCCGACGGCGCGCAGGACCGGGACCATGAAGTCGTTGCCGAGGCCCAGCCCCTCGCCCAGCGCGTCCTCGACGCCGAGCAGCCGGCGGATCTCGGGGTCGTCGCTGGCCAGGAACGTGTCGAGGTTGGCGGTGGTGATGCCGTACTCCTCGGCGGCGATGAGGCCGAAGACGACCCAGCGGACGATGTCGGCCCACTGGGCGTCGCCTTGGAGGACGGCCGGGCCGAGCGGTTCCTTGGACAGCGTGACGTCGAGGATGACGTGGGCGGCCGGGTCGGCCAGGGTGGTCTGGCGCGAGGCGAGCTGCGACTTGTCGCTGGTGACGGCGTCGCAGCGGCCGCTGTCGTAGGCGCTGAAGACCTGGTCGGCGTCCTCGAGGACGACGGGCGTGTAGGCTGCGCCGGCGGTGCGCATGGCGTCGCCGAGGTTCTTCTCGGTGGTCGTGCCCGAGGTGACGCACACCGTGGCGCCGTCGAGGCCGGCCAGGTCGGCCACGCCGAGGTCGGCGCGGACCATCATGCCCTGGCCGTCGTAGAAGGTGGTCGGGGCGAAGTCGAGGCCGTTCTGGGTGTCGCGCGACAGCGTCCAGGTCGTGTTGCGGATCAGGACGTCGATCTCGCCGGTCTGGAGCGCGGTGAAGCGCTGCTGCGCGGTGAGCGGCTTGAAGTCCACGGCCGTCGCGTCGCCCAGCACGGCGGCGGCGACGGCGCGGCAGAAGTCGACGTCGAAGCCCATGTACTCGCCGCTGGGATCGAGGTAGCCGAAGCCCGGCAGCTTGTCCTGGACGCCGCACAACAGCCGGCTGCGGGCGCGGACGGCGGCGAGGCGCTGCCCGGCGGGTGCGGCAGCGGGGGCGCCGGGTGGGACGGCGGCCGGGTTGGCGGCGCCGGTGGTCGTCGTCATGGCGGCGGTGTCGGTGATGGGTGCGGCGGCGCCGGGTGCGGCGGGGTCGGCGGGGACGGCCGGCGCGTCGGGGGCGGCGGTGGTGCAGGCGGCGAGAGCCGGGAGTGCGACCAGCGCCGCGGCGAGGGCGAGAACGCGCGTGGTCACGCGTCGGTCGGGGCGGCGCACGGTCATCGCTGGTCTCCTCGGGGCGAGAGGGTCGCGCGGGCGGGCGGGAGTATATCGGCCGGCGGGGGAGGGGGTCAACGGGGTGCTCGGGCGTGTTGGCGGTGCGCCCGATTCGCGTCCATCATCGGGCCCGAATGGCGGCAGGCCGTGCGGGGCATGCACGTGGGAGGCACACCCTTGATCGACGAACGTGCGGGGGTGTTCGCGGGTGCGGCGACGGGCGGCGTTCGCGCCGTGCTGCGGCTCGAGGGCGCGGGCGTCTTCGCGGCAGCGGCGGCGGTGTACGGGCACCTCGCACCGGGCTGGGGATGGGGCTGGGACGTGTTCGCCCTGGCGTTCCTGGCGCCGGACCTGTCGTTCATGGGCTACCTCGTTGGGCCGCGCGTCGGCGCGGTGCTCTACAACGCGGCGCACACCTACGTCGGGGCCGTGGCGTGCGTGGCCGTGGGCGTGGTGTGGCCAGGGCCGGCGCCGGCGTGGCTGCCGGCGGTCGGGCTGATCTGGGCGGCGCACCTTGGGATGGACCGGGCGCTGGGGTACGGGCTGAAGTACGGGGTCGGGTTCGGGGCGACGCACCTCGGGCCGATCGGGCGGGGGCGTGTGTGGTGAAGGGCGTCGTGATGGGCGTCGCGAACGGAGTCGTGATCCGCCCGCTGGTCCCCGACGACGTCCCGGCGCTCCTGCCGCTGCGTCGCGAGGCTCTCGAGGCGGCCCCGCTGGCGTTCGGCTCGTCGCCCGAGGACGACACGCGCGGTGGGTCCGAAGCCTACATGCGCGCCGCGCTGGCCGACGTCGAGAACGCGGCGGCTGTTGGGGCGTTCGACGGCGATCGGCTGGTGGGGATGGCCGGCGTGGTACGCGGCGGGTCGGTCAAGGTCCGCCACCGCGCCTACATCTGGGGCATGTACGTGACGCCCGCCTACCGCCGAGCGGGCGTCGGCGCGGCGCTCGTGGCGGCCGCCATCGAGCGGGCGCGGGCCTGGGTCGGCGTCGTCCAGCTGGGCCTGTCGGCGACCGAAGCGGCCGAGGGGGCGGCGCGGCTGTACGAGCGGGCGGGGTTCGTCGAGTGGGGGAGGGAGCCGCGGGCGTTGTGTTGGGAGGGGGAGTATGTGGGGGAGCGGCACTTTGTGATGGACGTGGGGGTGGGGTGAGGGGCGGACGCGGTGGCCGCCGATGTGGCGGGTGCCGGCGGACGACAACGTGGACGCGGTGGGTGGGGAATCGCTACGGGAGTCGTTGGGGCTCTTGGGGGTCACCGAAGAAAAGGGCGGAGAGGGCGCTGTCAAGCCGACGTATACTGCGGCGACTGCGCCGCCTGGAAGCACCACATCAAGGACGACCTCGCACATGACGAATGCCCCTCTGTCATCGACCTCCGCCGAGTCCGACGATGACCGAATTCCTGCCGAAGGCGCGGCCGACCTGCAGTCCGCTTCCGTGTTCGTCCGATCGCTGAAGCCATCGGAGGTGAGAGACGGCGACTGGTTCAGCCGTCTTCTGACGCAGCTCACCAAGGCCTACGATCGGAACGGGCGGGCGGCGTACTTCCAGCGCAAGTACCTCGGGTTGCCGCCGGATGACGTCGCCGACGCGCTGGTGCGGACCGCGGTTCGGGTCGCGGCCATCACGGGCGGAGCGGCCGGTGCGGCGGCAACCGCAGGGCAGATCGCGGCGGTGCCGACCGCCGGGGCTGGGCTCGCGGTGATGACCGGCGCGATCGGCACGGAGATGATCGCCCTCACGACGATTCAGATGCGGCTGGTGCTCGACCTAGCCACGATCTACAACCAGCCGTTCGACGCCGAGGACCCCGAGGACGTCTTGGTGGTATTCGGCTACGCGCTGGGGGCCGCTCCGGTCGAGGCGTTTGGCAGGGTGGCCAAGCACGCTGCCGCCCACGGCACCCGAACGACCGTGCGGCGCGTGGTCTCCAAGGGGACGTTGAAGGCGGTCCAGGACTTCGGTCGGCTGCTGGGTGTGAAGATCTTGCAGCGCACGATCATCAAGTATAGCGTGCCGGTGGCATCGGCCGCGATCGGCAGCGGCTACAACTACGCCGCCACCAAGACCTTTGGTTCGATCGCCCGCACCCACATGCGCAACCGCGGCCGGGCCGCCAGCGAACTGCGATCGATCGCTCGAACGGGGGCGGCCGCGGCTGGGTTGGCCTTGCCGGCGGCGATGCTCGTCATGGCCCGCTCTGACGGCGAGCTTCGACCGGCCGAGCGAGAGCTCTACCGGGCGATGCTGGCGCACGTGGAGCAGGATGACGACACGGCCCAGGCGTTTGATCGGCTCGTGCATGACCGTGCGGCGCTCTTGGAGGCGCTGGCGAGCATCGAGGGGGCCGAGGCGCGCGCGGGGGTCGTCGAGGCCTTGGCGCTCATGGCGGCCTACGACGGCCAGCCGAACGAGACCGAGCTGACGTTCTTGGCGGCGATCGCCAAGCACCTGGACGTGGCGCTGGACCTGGACGCCGTAGCCCAGACAGCGGCGACGTACCGCGTGGCGGCAGGCGACAGCATGGCGGCGCGAGCGAAGGCCGGGGCGGAGCGTCTCGCGGAGGCGGCCGGGGCGGCGGGTCGGCAGGCCGGAGCCGCGGGTCGACAAGCCGGCGCCGGCCTGTCGAAGGCGGGGGCGGCGGCGGGCGAGGCGGCTCGCAGGGCGATCCAGGACATTGGCAGGCGACGGCTCGGTCGGCGAGGCACCGAGGGCGCGGGGACCGATGAGGCGGTCGATTCCGAACCCGAGGCGCGATCCGCCGGGTCATGATTCCGACGCGGCGGCCAGTACGAACCGGCGCTCGCGGGACGTCTCGGCACCGTACGCGACGCAGGCCGCTTGCCGCCTGGCGGTTTCGGGGACGACGGAGTTTCGGGAACTACTGATCCTCGACGACCGCGCAGCGGCAGCCCTATCGGTTGCCTCAGCGTCGGGCGTCAAGCTGGGCGATGACGACGATCCACCGCCTGGGGCGGTGGTCATGGCCACCATGCATCGTTCGAAAGGCCTCGAGTTCCGTGTCGTAGTCTGTATGGGCTGTGAAGACGCTCAGATACCGCCGACGGCTGCCCTGAGAGACGTCGTCGATCCAGCGGAACGAGCGGCCGCGATCGAACGCGAGCGAAACGTCCTCTACGTCGCCTGCACCCGTGCGCGCGAGCGGTTGCTGGTCACGTGGACGGGCAAGGCAAGCCCCCTCGTCCCCGGGGCTGTCAGCACGGAGGTTCGTTCGCCGTAGCAGGTGGCGGATCGTGACGCGCCGACGTCACCCCACTCCAGTCCCATCCTTCACCGTCGTCGTCGCCCCGTTCGCCGTGACCGATGCGATCCCCGCGTCGCGCGTGGCCTCGGTGGCGTACATCTGGCTGCTGCCGATGACCTGGCCGTTGGCGGCGAGCAGCGTGAAGTAGAACTTGCCGTTGCTGGCCGTCTTGCGCTGGTAGCGCTCGGCAAGCGGCGCGTTCGTCTGGACGGACGCGATGCCGCCCAGCGCCGACGGCTTGGCCGCGTAGCGCTCGCTGGACAGGATCGTCTCGCTGTTCGCGGCCTTGAGCACGAAGTGGAACTGGCCGTCCGTGCTCTTGCTCAGCTCATACCAACCCGCCATCTGACGTCTCCTTGGATGCTGGCCCGGACTCCGGGCGTATCGACGACGCTGACGGCCATTGTACGTCGGCGTCGCGCCCTGTGCCGACGCGCCCCGTCCGTCGGCCTCACCCCCCCTCCAACAACCCCCCCGGCAACACCCCCGCCATCCACTCCACCACCCGCTCGTGGCTCCAGCCGCGCTCGGACGTGAACGCGTCGTAGGTGGCGTCGCTGAGCAGCGTCAACAGCACGTCCGTCGCGCCCTCCGCATCCAACCCGGACCGCAGCCGGCCCTTGGTGGCCAGGAGGTCGACGACCTCGCGGAAGCCCGTGCGGCGCAGCGCCTCGTGGTGCTCGTACGTGCGACGGACTTCATCGTCGGTGAGCGCGGCCGCGCGCAGGATCTCGGAGATGCGGCTGGCGCGCTCGAAGAGCAGGCCGGCACCGCGGATGAAGATCCGCAGCGCCTCGTCCGCCGTCGGCGCCGCCGCCATCGCCGCCCACCACGGCGTCGCCTGGGGGATCGTCGGTTCGTCCTCGCCCAACACGGCCTGGTCGATGACGGCGCTGATCAGCGCCGACTTCGTGTGGAACGTGAAGTACACCGTCTGCGCCGCGACACCGGCCCGCTGGGCGACGGCGGCGATCGTCGTGCCGTGGTAGCCGTTCTCGACGAACGCGTCATGGGCGGCGCGCAGGATCCTGCGGCGCGTCGCCGCGGCCTTGTCCCGGCGCGATCCCCCCTTGACAGGCTGTGATTCATCGCTCATACTGGCACCCATTCGCTATAGCGGCGCTCTAGTGTAACGCTATAATCAACGAATCCGACGGAGGTTCGCATGGCCGCTGAGCTTGCCACAGGTTCGCCGTCCGCGTCGCGCATCCGGACGTATGGTCGAATCTGCCTCTGGGCCGGGGTGCTGGGCGCCGCGTCCGGCATCTTCATGGCCGTCATCCCGCCGGCCGTCGGTCCGGAGCGCTTCAGCTACCCGTTCGACGCAAGCGGCCACACCTGGATCCAGGCGTGGTTCGCCGTACAGCACGTCGGCCTGATCCTCGGCCTCCTTGCGCTCCTGGCCAGCGGGGCCATCGGCGCCAGCCGCTATGCGCGCGCCGGCCTCTACGTCGCGCTAGGCGGTCTGGTCCTCCTCACCGCCGCCGAACTCTGGGCGATCCCGTTCGCGGTCGCCGACCTCGACAGTCCGCGGCTCGCCCCGCTGAACGCCACCTACGGCATCGCCTCGATGCTCGCCGGCGCCGGCATGGTGATCGCCGGCATCGGCGCCGTGCGGTCCCGGCGCTGGCACGGTTGGCAGCGCTACCTCCCGCTCGCGCTCGGCCTCTATGTCTTCGTCCCGATGACCCCGGCGATCATGGGACCGTACCTCGCCGCCCGGCTGGCGATCACCGGCTGGATGCTGCTCTTCGCGGCCCTGGGCTGGGTGCTCGCCCGCCAAGCCTGACCCGCGACGGTTCGGCGCCTACGGCACCGCCTTTGCCAACATCCGCACCCCCGTCGCCCCGCCCTCGTCCCACCGCTCGCCCACGCCCGCGAAGCCCAGCCGCGCGTGGAACGCCATCGAGCCCGGGTTCGGCGGCGCCAGGTTCACCTCGCACGTCAGCCAGGCGACATGCTCACCGTCGTCCGCCCCGCGGCGCCCCGCCAGCGCCTCGACATCGGCGTACAGCCGCCGCCCGACGCCCTGCCCGCGGAACCCCTCGGCCACGGCGATGCGGTCGACGTAGACGAAGCGCGGATAGCGGGCCACGAACCAGCCGAAGTTGGGGCTCTCGTACGCCGCCGTCTCGACCAACGCCAAGACGAAGCCCACGACACCACCCGCGACGCCCCCGCCCGCGCCGCCGCGCCCCCCGTCCAGCCGCGCCACCCGCAGCGCGAACGCCTCGCCCCACAGCCGCGCCAGTTTGGCCGCGTCGAGGGCGCCGACGTGCGGGACGTTGGCCTCGTTGAGCGCCAGGACGGCCGGCAAATCGGCGGCGGTGGCGTCGGTGATGTGCACGACCGGGAGTGACGTCGCCGACGACATCAGCGCGAGCCCAGCGGCGAACCGTTCAGCCGGTCGAGATCCCATTGCCGCGGATTGTCGGCGATGTAGCGGCGGATGCGGCGGAGGGATTCGTCGTTGCGGATGATGTGTTCGTAGTAGTTGCGCTGCCATACCGGCGCGCCCGGCGTCCCCCGCCCGACGTTGATCTGCCGCGCCACCGCCGCCTTGAACGACCGGACGATCGTCGGAATCGTCCCCACCGCCGGCCTCCCAAACCGCTCGCTGCCACCTACCGCCCCATCGTCCGTTGTCCCATCCCATCCGATGTCGCCATTCCCGTCGCGTAGGGGCACGGCATGCCGTGCCCCCTCCCCGGGCACATCGACGCGACGACCGTCCGCCTCCACCCCCAATGCCGTCGTGTGATGGCGCACCTGGGTGGCGGGACGGGGGATGGGCACGGCATGCCGTGCCCCTACGCCTCGATGGATCAGGATGCCGTGAAGGTGGTTGGGCATCACGACGAAGGCGTCGAGCGAGACGCTTGGGAAGTGTGCGGGGATCGCCGCCCAGCCGTCGCGAGCGATCTCGCCGGCGGGGCTCGGGCGCAGTTGACCGTTGTCCACCGTCCCGAACATGGGGATTCGCCCGGCCGTCACGATGGTGACGAAGTACGCCCCAGGCTGCGCGTAGTCGAACTGCGGCAGCCGGATCGACCTACGGTCGCGGCGAACGTCGTTCCGTTGGGGCCGGTCGTAACCCGCCACGGTCAGTGATCGCGGCCGAGCGCGATCGGCAGCACCACCCGCCCCGCTCCCGCGGTCGCCGTCGCCGTCCCCCCCATCCCCACCGGCGCCCACCACTCGACCACCGTCGAGTAGTCCAGCCCCTCCTTCAGCCCGCCCCCGATCACGTAGAACCGCTCGCCCACCCCCGCCGACGCGATCCCGTGCCGCGCCGTGGGCATCGGCGCCTCGACGGACCATGTGCCGGCGGCCGGGTCGTAGGCGAAGTGGTCGTTGTAGGTTCGGCCGCCGCCTTCGCCGCCCGTCACGTGGATCCGGCCGTCGGCCGTCGCCGCCGCCGTGCAACCGCCGCAGGCGCCGGGCATGGCGGTCAGGCGCGTCCAAGCGCCGGTCGCCGGGTCGTAGGCCTCGAGCGTGCCCACAATGCCGCGGCCGAAGCCGCGGCCGGCCACGACATACACCTTGCCGCCGGAGGCCGCGGCGCCGAGGTGCTCGCGCGGCGTCGGTCCGGGCAGGCTGGTCCACGTGCCCTCGGCGATGTCGTAGCGCCACATCCGATCCTCGTCGTCGCCGATCCCGCCGACGACGTAGAGCGCCGCCTCGGCGCCGGCGGACGCCGCTCCGGACCCGCCGTCGTCGCCCTCGCCCACGCGCGACGCGCCGCCGCCGGCGCCGCCCAGCGCCACCATGAAACCGGCCGCCCGGCGGCCCGGCATGTCGGCCATCGCCGTCCAGGCGCCCGTTGCCGGGTCGTAGGCGTCGAGCCGGCGCGTCGCCGCGGCGCGGTTCAGGCCGGCGGTGTAGCCGCCCGCCGACCAGATCCGTCCATCCGCCGCCGCCATCATCGGGTGGTGGACCGCCGTCGGGAGGTCGGCCAGGGCGACCCAGGCATCGTCGGTCGTGTCGTAGCGCCCGAACCAGCGGCCGATCGCGTTGCCCGGCGGCGTGAAGCCGCCGCCGACGTAGATCGACTGCCCGAGCGCCGCGCCGGCGATCTCGGCGATGCGGACCGGGATCGGCGCGCCGGTCGACCAGGCGCCGGCGGCGGCGTCGCGCGCCTGCCGGCGCGTCGAGGTCGACGGTCCGCGCGTGTCGGCGAGGGGTTGGCGTGCCGAGGTCGAGGGTCCGCGCGGGCCGGCGTCGGGCGCTCGCGTCGGCGCGTGCGAACGGGCCAACGTGGCCCACCCGACCACGGCGCCGACGGCGGCGACGGCGAGGACGTGGCGATGGACGTCGGTCATGGGCGGACGATAGGCGGGCGTGTCGGGGCGGGCAAGCGCCCCCGCGGCGTCCGAACGTTGGCGTGGCCGGCGCGCCGGCCTACCATCGGCGCACGCCCCCTCCTCCAGATAGGGTCCCCCGATGCCCGACCCGCTCGCCTTTTCGCCCCATCGCCCCCACCCCTGGCACGGCCTGCCGCCCGGCCGCGACCCGCCGCTCCACGTCAACGCCTACATCGAGATCACGCCGTTCGACCTCGTCAAGTACGAGGTCGACAAGGCGTCGGGCTACGTCCGCGTCGACCGCCCGCAGCGCGGGGCGTCGCATGCGCCGGCGCTCTACGGCTTTGTGCCGCAGACGTTCTGCGGCGAGGCCGTGCGCGCGCTCTGCCCCGGCGCGCGGCGCGGCGACGGCGACCCGCTCGACATCTGCGTCCTGAGCGAGCGCCCGATCGCCCGCGCCGAGATCATCGTTCCGACGCGCGTCGTCGGCGGCCTCCAGCTCCTCGACCACGGCGAGGCCGACGACAAGATCATCGCCGTCCTCGAGAACGACCTCGTCTGGGGCGGCGCCGCCGACGTCGCCGACCTGCCGCCCATCCTCGTCGAGCGGCTGCGCCATTACTTCAGCACCTACAAGCTCGTCCCCGGCGAGCAACCCGTCATCGCGGTCCAGGCCACGTACGGCCGCGACCACGCCGCGGCGGTGATGACGGCGGCGCTGGCGGACTACCGGGGGCTGCGGGGGGACGCGGCGACGTCGTAGGAAGGTTGGCGCGCCCTCACGGTCGAGGCGTCGCCGCCCCGCATCCGCCTGTAGGGGCACCCCTTGTGGGTGCCCTCGCACACTGCACGACCATCGAGGGCCGCAGGGAGAACGAAGGGCACCCACAAGGGGTGCCCCGACAGCGGCCGATCCGTCCTCACGGCCCCAGATACCGCTCCACCTCGCTCCACAGTTCCGCCCTGCGCATCTCGACCTCGATCGCGCCGGCGTTCAGGGCCAGGCCCGGGATCGGCTCGGTCGTGTCGAGGATGAAGTTGGCGCGGTCCCACAGCAGCCGGACGAGGTCCTTGACCGCCGGGTCGGCGCGCAGGGCGGCGTAGTCGGCGGGGTGCTTGGTGCGGGCTTGGCGGAGGTAGAGCTCGAGGTAGAGCATGAACGTCACGAGGCCGTCGCGGTGGCTGACGCGCTGGTTGGGCGGGTAGAGGTCGTGGAGCCCGTAGCCGGTGAAGAGCGAGTGGGTGTAGGCGTTGAACTCGTCGAGCAGGTTGAAGAAGCCCTGCTGGCCCGACTGGCCGGTGAGGTAGGTCGACTTGTACATGTTCTCGAGCGGACCGGTGATGAACGGCGCGATCTCGCTGCGCGCGAACGTCGGCACGACATCGACCGTCACCGCCAGATCGGCGCGCACCGCGTAGTAGTAGCGCCGGCCGATCGACGGCACGAACCCCTCCTGGAACCCCAGCTGGTGGTCCATCTCGTGGACGACGAGCTCGAGGCTGCGCACCAGGGCGTCGAACGTGCCGGTCTGGCCGGTCGTCCAGACGGCGGCCTTGCCGCGGCTGTCGTCGAGGGCGGTGACGATGTGGTGGCCGGTCGGGTAGCGCCGTCGCAGGATCTCGACGAGCGTCTCGTACCACCGCGCCGCGGTGTAACCTGCGCGCAGGTCGTCCAGCGGGGGCCGATCGGTGAGCGGCTCGGCGTAGCCCGACCGCGGCGTCGCCGTGGGCGTGGCGTCGATCGTCGGCGTGGCGATGGGTGCGTCGGTCGCCGTCGCGGTGAGGTTCGCAGTCGCGGTCGCGGGCGGCGTCGGCGCAGGGGTCAGCGCGACCGGCGCCGGCCCGAAGCCGCCGCTGCGCAGGGCGATCGGCAGCCAGAGCCGCGCCGTCGCCTGGCCGGCGACGGCCCGCGAGGCGGCCGGCGCCGCCCGCACGTCCCGCCCGCCCGCCCCCGCGCCCGCGGCGGCCATCGCGGCCAGCGCGACGGTCGCCGCCACGGCGGTGGTGCGGTCGCAGCGTCGTGATCGCTGTCCGTCGTGACTTGCCATCGCCTATCGCTCCTTGGCCACGATGACCGACGGCACCGCGCTGAGCCCCGGCTCGCCGGAGCCGTCCGGTAGCAACAGCCCGGTCGAGGCGCCGCCGTCGAGGTTGAACGCGATCCGCAGGCCCAGGTCGGCCGGGCCGGCCAGCCACGTCGCCAGCGCGTGCAGCGTCAGCCCGCCCAGCGGCATGACGGCGATCACGATCCGGCCCTGCCCGTCCTGGCCGATGATCGTCCGCCGCGCCGGCAGGCCGTCGTCGTCGGGGTAGGCCGGCTGGCCGTCGGGGCGCACGAGCAGCGGAAACGCCTGGACGGCGGCGAGCAGCGGTTCGGCCGGATCGTGCGGGTGATCGGCCAGCCAGCGCACCTCGGGACCGGCGGCCGTCACGGCGAACTCGCCGGCGAAGTCGCCGTAGCTGGCGCCGCTGGGCGTGCCGCCGGCGACGATGTAGCCCGTGGCGACGTAGGCCTCGGTGAAGTAGCCGCCGTTCACCACCACATCGGCCCCGGTCGCCGCCTGCCACGCCGACAGGACCTGCGGTTCGCCGGGGCGGTAGGCCACGTCGAAGGCGTAGCGATCCGGGTCGAGCCGCACCACCAGCGGCCGCTCGCGCACCGCGCCGCCGGCGTCGCGCACCACGCGCTCCGCCGTCTCGAGGCCGGGGGCGATCGCCCGCCAGCCCTCCGTCGCGTCGCCGAGCGACGCCACGTCGGCGGCGATGGCGTCGGCGCCGCCCGCCGCCGGGTCCGCGGGCGCCGCCGCGGCCGTCGCGGTCACCGGCGACGGCGCGCGCGCGTCGGCGCCCGACGTCGGCGGCCACCGCGCCTCGCCGGCCGCCAGCCGTTCGTCGCCGCCGACTGGGGCGCAGCCGCCGAGCAGCGCCACGACCAGCAGCGTGGCGGCGGCCGGCCGTGGCGGCATGGAGCGGCAGGTGAGGGGCGTCACGGGCGGGCGATGATGGCCGAGCGCGCCGGCCCGGTCAATTGCCGCCGGCCGGTCGATCGGGTTCGTCGGCGACGATCTGCGTTCCGGCCCGGCCGTCCCAGGCAGCCGCGATGTGATCGATGTCGGTGATCGTCGCCCTCCCACCCGCTACGCCGCGGACGAAGGACAGCGCCGCCGCGATCTTCGGGCCCATCGAGCCCGCCGGGAACTCGCCAGCCGCCAGGTGCGCCTCGGCCTCGGCCGCCGTGATCCGCTCGACCGGCCGGGCGTCGGGCGTGCCGAAGCCCAGCATCACCCGCGGCACGCCGGTGACGACGAACAGCCGCTCGACCCCGAGCCCTTGCGCCAACAGGGCGCTGGTCAGGTCCTTGTCGACCACGGCTGGCACGCCCTCGATCCGGCCGCCGCGCCGCGCCACCGGCACCCCGCCGCCGCCGCCGGCCACGACCACGGCGCCGCCGTCGAGCAGGGCGCGGATCACCGGCAGCTCGAGCACGGCGCGCGGGCGGGGCGACGCTACGACCCGCCGCCAGCCGCGGGTCGGGTCGTGCACGAACCGCCAGCCGCGCCGGCGCGCCAGGCGCTGCGAGCGCTCGGCGTTCATCCACTCGCCGATCGGCTTGTCGGGCGCCTCGAACGCCGGGTCGTCGTCGTCGACCAGGACCTGGGTCAGGACGGCCGCCACCGGTCGCTCGACGCCGCGCGCGGCCAGCGCGTCGCCCAGGCTGCGCGCCAGCTGGAAGCCGATCTCGCCCTGGGTCTGGGCGACGGCGGTGGCCATCGCCAACGGCTCGACCTCGGGCTCGGCCAGCGCCGCGCGCCGTAGGGCCCGGCCGACCTGCGGACCATTGCCGTGGGTGAGGACGAGCCGCGCGCCGGACGCCACCAGGTCGGCCAGCGGCTCAGCCGTGGCGCGCGCCAGCTGCCAGGCGTCGTCGCCCTCGCCGCGCTCGAGCGCGTTGCCGCCGATCGCGACGACGGCGCTGCCCGGACCGACGGCTACGGACAGCCGGCCTTCCAGATCGCCGGGTTGCAGATGCTGTACGGCATGTTCTGGTTGCTGGTCGAGAGCCATCGACGGTAGGTGTTGAACAGTGGGTGGTACGGCACGTTCGGATTGCGCTTCATCCCGTAGCCGTAGATCGTCCAGGGCTCGGCCATGGCCATGTCCTGGATCACCTTCGGGATGTCGCTTTCCTTCTGCGGGCAGACCTTGTACTCGATCGTCTGGGCCACGCCGCCGGGCGTCGGCGACGGAACGCCCGGCGCCTGCAGCGGGGCCGCGGCGGCGCCGTCCGCCGCCAGCGGGATCGGCGGCGGCGCCGGCGGCGTCGGGCCGCCGGGCGGTATCGGCGCCGGCGTCACCTCGGGCGGCGGCGGCACGATCGGCGTCGCGCAGCCGCTGGGGTAGACGATGATGCCGGGCGGGCAGGGCGGGAAGCACGGGTAGGGGTACGGCGGGTACGGCCGTGGTGGATAGCCCGGCAGCGGCTGGCCACCGGCGGCGCGCACGCGCGCCCAGCCGCCGGCGAGCCCGCCGGCCAAGGCCAGCGCAGCGAGCCCGAGGCCGAGCACGATCCGCGCCCGGCGCCGGGCCGTGGCGGGTGGCGTTATGGCGGGCAGCTCGGTGTGTCGGGCGTGCATGGCGTTCTCCCCCTCGTCGCGGACGGCGTCCTCCGCCGCCCCGGGCGGCGCGCCCACGCGCCGCATCGAGCGCGATGCGGCGGCGCGGGCGCGTGCGGGCGTGCCCGGGCAGGGGAACGTCGCACCGGCATGATAGTCGTCAGGGCTGCCCCGGGCCACCGTCCCGCCAGTCGTACGTCCAATCGACGGCGCCCTGCCCGGCCGAGTCGTCGACCAGCCGCGGCAGCCGCAGCGCGGCGGCGATCCGGCACGGCCGCCCCGTGGTCGGGTCGAGCCAGGCGGTGCCGTTCGCGTCGAACGTCCAGAGGCCGCCGGCGTTGGCGTTGACCGGCAGGTAGGCCGGGTGCGCCTCCCACCACGTTCCGTACGCCCGCGCCCCGACGACGAAGTCGACGCGCCGGCACAGCCGTCCGTCCACCCACTCCAGCCCGCCCGGGCGGGGCGCGTGGCCGGTGGCCAGCAGGACGAGCGGGTCGCCGGCCGGCAGCCGCGCGCCGAGGGCGCGCAGGGGCACCGTCACCCCGTCGGCGGCCACGACGGTCGGGCCGTCGATCCGGAAGGTCGCCGTCATCGGGGCCGCGCCGTGCGCCTCGGCCAGCGGCGCGAGGGCGAGGGTGAGCCGCCCGGCGCCGTCGCCGGTGCCGGCGACGCGGTAACGCTGCGTGTCCGCGCCGTGCTCGACGCGCGTCTCGCCCGCGACGTCGTAGGGCCGGCCGGCTGCGGCCCGCCAGCCGCGCCGCAGCGGATCCCGCGCCGCGAACGTCGCCAGCGCCGCGGCGAGGGCGGCGAGCGCCAGCGCGCCCCCGGCGGCGGCCGGCCAGGCGCGTCCGAGCGCGGGCGGAACGCGGAGGACAGAGCGCTTGCCGACCATGGGACCGAGGATATACTACGGCCGGGCTGCCGCGGCGCACCGGCCGGCGAGGCGGGCGCGACCTGTCGCTGTCAGGTCTAGCGCGGCGCCGACAGGAGGTTCGCGATGCTCCGCTCGCTCCCACGTCGTGTCCTGCGGTTCGGGTTCGGCGTCGTCGTCGGACTCGGTGGCTTGTGGGCGGCTGCGGCCGGCGCCGTCCCGATGCAGGCCGCCCCGTCGGCGCAGGCGCCGAGCTGCCAGTGGCAGCGCTTGGCGCCGGGCGACGAGCGGAGCAACCACGTCCTGGTGCCGGTGCCCGGCCGCGGCGTCCTGAGCTACGGCGGCATCCGCAACGACCGCGGCAGCGGCGATGTCAAGGATGACGTCGCACTCCTCGACGTCACGGGCGGAGCGGGCGGCATCTGGACGTCGCTGTCGACGACCGGTGCGTCGCCCGGCAAGCGCGCCGAGCATATGGCCGTCACGCGCCCGACCGGCGACCAGGCGAAGGTCGTCACGTACGGCGGCATCGACAGCGTCGAGACGACGCCCGGCGGCACGTTCACCTGGCGGTCGCCGCTGGCGGCCGGCGGTCGGATCGAGGCCCGCCGCGACGTGCTGGCGCCGGTCGGCGTCGTGAAGAACGGTTCGATCTTGACGCTCGACGGCGCGGCCGGCGCCTGGGCGCCGCTGCCCAGCGACGTCGGGCCGCTGACCGACGCATCGGCGGTCTATTGGCCCGAGGGCGACCGCATGGTGCTGTTCGGAGGCCGCACCGGGGTCGAGACCCGCACCGCGGTGAAGCGAATCCACGGGCTCGACCTCGCCGCCTCGCCCGTCGCCTGGGCCAGCGCCGACCCGCCGCGCGGGCCGTCGGCGCGCTGGGGCCACAGCGCGGTCTACGATCCGATCGGCCAGCGGATGATCGTCTTCGGCGGGACCACGGATTGGCGCACCGGTCGCAACGACGTCTATGCGCTCGACCTCTCCGGCGGCTGGGACGCCGCGGCGTGGCAGAGCCTCGACCCCGGCGGCCGGCTGCCGCGCGTCCGCTACGACCACGCCGCCGTCTATCTGCCCAAGCTGCGCTGGATGGTCGTCTACGGCGGAACCCGCAACGGCAGCGACGTCCTCGACGACCTGCAGGTCCTCGACCTGGCCACCGACCCGCCGGCCTGGATCGCGGTGACGCCGACCGGCACCGCCCCGCCGGCGCTGGCCTATCTGGCCGGCGCAGCCAGCAGCATGGCCGGCGACGACATGGCCGTGTTCTACGGCGGCGAGGTCAGCGGCTCGTCGAAGCGCGAAGCGTGGGGGCTGGTGTGCGCCACCCGCTCCACCACCGCGACCGCCACGCCGACGATCGCCCCCACCGACGTGCCGGTCGCCTCGGCCACGCCGGCGGCGTCCGACACGCCCGCCCCGCCGTCGACCGAGACGCCACCGGGCGCCGTCGACGTCACCGTGACCGGCCGCGTGACCGACGACGCCGACGGCGCGCCGATCGCCGGCGCCGTCGTGGCCGTCGGGCTGTCGGTGCCGCACCAGCCGTTCAGCGGCACCACCGACGCCGACGGGCGCTACAGCCTGCTGGTGCCGGCGGCGTACGTCGCCACGGCGGATCGGATGACCGTCAACGCCGCGGGCTACGCGCCGCTCCAGGTTGCCGTCACCGGACCGGCGCTGGCGGCGCAGCCGGTGCGTGACTTCCGGCTCACCGCGCTGCCGACAGCGACACCCGAGCCGCCGACGGTCGAACCCGCGGGCGGACGGGTGTACCTGCCGCTGTTGGTCAGGGTGTACGCCCTGCCCTGAGGTCGTCGACGAGGCCGCGGATCCCCGCATCGCCCGGGCTGAGCGCCGCCGCGCGCTCGGCCGCGTCGAGGGCGCCGACCGGGTCGCCAGCGTGGTCCAGCGCCACGGCCAGGTCGGCCCAAACGCGGGCGTCGTCCGGTGCCAGGCGCGCGGCGGCGCGGGCGGTGTCGATCGCATCGGCCGTGTCGCCCGCTTGGAGCGCGGCCGCGGCGCGCGCGCGGAGCGCGGCCACATCGCCCGCGTTGCGGGGATCGGCGAAGTAGCGCCGCCAGGCATCGGCGGCGCCGGCCGCGTCGCCGCCGGCGGCGCGCGCGGCGGCGACGGTCTTCCAACCTTGGTAGTAGTAGCCGTCGAGCGCCACCGCCGTCTCGGCCAGTTCCCGCGCCACGGCGGGTCGCCCGACGAGCAGTTCCACCGTGGCGCTCTCGGCGATCACCTCGGGCCAGCGGGGCGCCAGCGCCCGCGCGGCGGCGTAGGCGGCGCGCGCGTGATCCAGCCGATCGGCGCGGCGCGCCGGCTCGTCGGTGAGGTCGCCCCACAGCCGCCACGCCCGCGCCAAGGCCAACGCCGCCGTCGGGTCGCCAGGCGCCAGCCGCATCGCGGCCGCGAAGTGCTCGATCGCCGCCTCGAACGCCGCGTCGCGGCGCACGACCGCGTCGCGCTGCGGTGCGCCGGCGGCGTTGCCGACGGCGTCGGCCGCGGCACGTCGAGTGTCGGCCATCCACTGCTGCGTCCGCAGGTCGCCCCGCACGTCGGCCGCCATGCCCAGCGCCAGCCGGTAGCGCGGCGACCACGGCGCCAGCGCGGCCGCTCGACGGTAGCGCCGTTCGGCCCCGTCCAGCAGCGCCTCGGCACGGCCCAGGTCACCGCGGGCGCGCCACGCCGCCACCTGGTCCTCCCACGCCACCCGGCCCTCCTTGGCCAGGGCGTCGGCCACGGTCGATGAGAGGCAGCCGGCGATGGCGATCCCGGTGGCCACGGCGACGAGCGCCCGCCACGCCGTCCCGATGCCGGGGGCGGCCGGCCCGTGCGAGGGGTCGCCGGCTGCCGCCGCGATGGCGTGCGTCGCGACGAGCGCGGTCAGGGCCAGGGCCAGGACGGCGAGCGTGAGCGCCGCCGCCGGCACGGCGTCCGACGGGCCGTCGGCGCCCAGCGCCAGCGCGGCGCCGTGCCCGGCAAGCGCGGCGAGGACGATCGCGACCGACCGGGCGAGGGCCGGCGGTGATGGCCGGCCGCCGACGGCCAGGCCGACCGTCGCCGCCGCCAGGCCGACCAGCGCCACCGCGCCGGGCGCGCCCGGGCCCACCAGCCCGCTGCGCCCGAAGGCATAGAGCCCGACCACGGCCACCACGGCGGCGGCGAAGGGGCCGTCGCTGGCGCGCGCCATGGCGAGGTGGTGCGCGCCTGCCTCGCCCGGTCGCGGCGCGCCCGCGGCCAGCGCGCCGAGACCGAGGGCCACGACGAGCGACGAGGCCACCACCGGAAAACCGACCTGGGTCTCGACGACGAAGGCCGTCAGCGAGGCCAGGACGGCCACCTCCAGACCGGCCGGCGGCGCCGGCGACGGCGGCAACGCCGCGGTCCCGCGGACGGCGCGCGCCGTCAGCCAGGCGGCCAGGCCGGCGACGAGGCCGAGGCCGAATGCCGCCGGCGCCAGGCGCCAGGCGCCGTCCGCCAGGCGCGCCGTGACGGCCGCGGCCGTCGCGCTGCCGAGCCAGACGGTCGCCGCCACGGCCGCGTCGCGCCCGCTGCCGGCCAGCCCGGCGCGGCGGACGACCGCGACGAGGCCGGCGATGATCACGGCCAGCAGCGCCGCGGCGCCGAGGACGCCGGTCGTCAGGGCGCGGTCGAGCCAGAGGTTGTGGGCCCGGTCGGGCACCCAGCCGCGCGGCTCGTCGTAGGCCAGCATCGTCGGGTAGGAGGGTGCCCAGACGAGCGGCATCGTCTCGGGGCCGGTGCCCAGCCAGGTGCGGGCGCCCAGCCCGGCGATGGCGTCGACGGTGCCCTCCCAGAGGCGGAGCCGGACCCGCGTCGTGCTCCGCTCGGGGTCGAGCGCCACCGACAGCCGCTGGACGAGCCCGACGCGCAGCAGCGGCCCGAACGCCGCCGGGCGGGCGTTGAGCGCCACGACGCCGCCGACGGCCAGCGCCGCGGCCACGGCGATGCCCAGCGCCGCCCCCCGGCGCCGGTGCCGTGCCGCGACGGCCAGCGCCGCCACGACGAGCGCCGCCGCCGCCGCCAGGACCGGGCCGCGGCTGCCCGACAGCACGAGCGCCGCGAGCGCCGCACCGTCGACGACGAGCCACGCCGCCAGGCGCGCCTGGCCGGGTCCGCCGGCGCCGGCGTCGCGCAGCGCAGCGGCCGTCGCCGCCAGCGCGAACGGCAGCGCCACCACCAGGTGCGCGCCGAGCAGGACGCTGGCGCCGGCCGAGCCCGAGACGCGCGTCACGACGTCGCCGAGCCATGGCAGCGGATCGGCGCCGGCGCGCTGGAACAGGCCGTAGAGCGCTGGGGGCAGCGCCGAGGCGCCGACGAAGGCGGCTAGGCGATCGGCGCCGCCGGGCGCGCCGGCCACCACGGCCGCACCGGCGGCCATCGCGGCGAGCGCGGTGAGGGTGAGCCAACCGAAGCCGCGGTCGTCGCTGCCCAGCGCGCTCAGCCAGGGCGCCCGCGACGCGAATGTCGCCAGGGCGTCGACGAGCCAGAGAGCCAGGCCGGCGGCGACGATGCCGCGCGCCGCCCCATCGGCGCCCCGCCACCGCGCGGCGAGCGCCGCGCGCCAACCCGGCCGCGACGCCGCCGTCGCGCCGATCGCCAGCACCGCCACGGCCAGCGCTCGCAGCAGCGCTGCCTTCTCGGCCTCGAACACCCGGTCGGTGAACGGCGCGAACAGCCACGGCACGACGAGCGCCGCCGCCAACGGGATCGACATCAAGCCGGCGCGGGCGCGCGACGTCACGGCCTACACCTGCGGCGCCCCGGCCGCCACCGCCACGAACAGCCCGTCGCCGACGCCCAGCGAGGTCGAGGCGACGATCTCGGGCCGGACCTGGAGCTGGGCATGCAGCCGCGCCAGCGCCGCCGGCTCGCGCCGGCCGCCGTGCGAGCACAGCAGGGCGCGCGACCCGACGTGGCCGCCTTCGAGCAACTGCAGCAGGTGTCCCTCGCGCTCGGTGGCGGCCTCGTCGAACAGCACGACGTCGAACCGGCCGTCGAGGGCGTCGATCAGACGGCCGGCGTCGCCGAGGCGAAGGTCGACGGCCCCGGCGAGCCCCGCCCGGCCGACGGCGCCGGTCGCGATCGTGCGCAGTGCCGAGTCGCGCTCGATCGCGGTGAGCCGCCCGCCCGGCTGACGCAGCGCGGCCGCCATCCAGAGCGTCGCCGTCCCGGCGCCAGCGCCGATGTCGAGCACGCGCCGGGCGCGCCGCGCGCGACACAGGAGATGGAGCAGCCGCCCGACCTCGCCGGCCACCGGCGCCAGCGGCCGATCGCGGCTCGAGCGCTCGGCGATCGCCTCGACCTCGGCCCGCACCACCGGCGGCACGGCGCCGGCCATGGCCACCGCGAAGCGAGGCGCGGCACCGGCCGTTCCCAGCGGCACGACGGCCACCGTGGCGTCCTCGAAGGGCTCGAATGCGGTCGGGTCGTCGGCGACGACGAGGCGGTGCAGCGGTAGAGAGTTCGGGGAGCCGGCGGCGACGGGCCAGTGGTCGTGCGGGATGCCGGCCCGCGCCAGGACGGTCAGGAGGCCGGCCGCGGCGCTCACCGGTCGGCGACGGACCCGGCGTCCGGTGTGGCGCCGGACGGGCGGGGCAGGCGGCCGATCAGCGGGCGCGCCGCGGCCAGGCGCTCCAGGAGCGCCGGGTGCAGCGATCCGTTCGAGGCCACGATCCGGGTGCCGCCCAGGTCGTGCGGCTCGCCCTGGTAGCCGGTTACGCAGCCGCCGGCCTCGGTCACCAGCAGCCGTCCGGCCGCCATGTCCCAGGCCTGCGGACCACGCTCCCAGAAGGCGTCGAGCCGCCCCGCCGCGACCCACGCCAAGTCGAGGGCGCAGGCGCCGGCGCGCCGCAGCCCGCGGACGAGCGGCACCAGCGTCACCACCTCGGCCAGGTTGTTGTCGACAGCCGTCGCCTTGTCGTAGGCAAAGCCGGTGCCGACGAGGGCCGCCGACAGGCGCGCCACCGTCGACACGCGCAGCGGGCGGCCGTTGAGGGTCGCGCCGCCGCCCAGGTGGGCGCTGTAGAGCTCGTCGCGCAGCGGGTCGTACGTCGCGCCGGCCAGCACCTCGCCGCCGGCCATCGCCGCCAGCGTCACGGCGAAGACCGGGAAGCCGTGGGCGAAGTTGTTCGTCCCGTCGAGCGGGTCGACGATCCAGGTGACCGCCCCGCCGTCCGTCCCGCCGCCCTCCTCGGCCACGATGCCGTGCGCCGGGAACCGCTCGCGCAGCGCGCCGACGATGAAGGCCTCGCTGGCGCGATCGGCGTCGGTCACGAGGTTGCCCTCGTCACCCTTGTGGTCGACGACCACACCGCGCTCGTAGTGCGCGGCCACGATGCCGCCGGCCTGACGGGCGATCGCCTCGGCGGCGGCGCGCAGCGCGGCGCGCTCGTCCGGGCGCACGGCGGCCGACGGCGCGGCGCGGTCGGTCCGCGTCGAAACGGTCACGGGAAGGTCACGGTCCAGGTCTGGTCGGGCGGCCCGCCGGCCGCGGCGCGCTGGCCGTCGGCCCAGAAGCGTGCCTCGAGCGGCGCGCCGGCCGGGACCGGCAGGGGGTCGAAGGCGAAGACGGCCAACGGCACCAGCATGGCGTCGGACCGCCAGACACTGCTGCTGATCGGCTCGATCGGCGCGCGCGCGCCAGCTGCCGCGGCGTCGGGCCGGGGCGGGGCGAGGACGAGCGCCGGCCGGGTGGTGGTCACGACGTTGGCGACCCAGAGGCTGTGCCCAAACAGCCCCGTGGCGCGCTGGAACACGAACGGCTCGGCGGGCAGCGTGCCGTCGAGCCGGGCGTCGCGCAGCCGGGTGAGCGACGGCGTGCCGTCGTCGTCGGCGAAGCCGTCGGCCGGGGCGCGACGGACGAGGTCGCGCCAGCGCTCGGTCAGGAACGACAGGGCGACGGTCGAGCGGGCCGAGCCGGCGTCGAGGTTCGTCGTGCTCGTCCGCCGCAGCAGGGCCAGGACGCGATCGACGTCGCGCCAGACGCTGCGCCCGCCGACCGGGGCCGGCGTGCGCGGCAGCGCCGGGCCGTCGACCTCGATGTTGACGATGGCGTCGGCCGCCAGCGGTGCGCCGTCGCGGCGGAAGAAGTAGGCTGGCGATTCGCCCGGTGCCTGGTTCACCAGCGCCGGCCGGCCGACGCGCACCTCGCCGTACGACAGCGGCGGGCTCTCGCCCGGGGGGCCGACCCGGTACTGGTTGTTGTAGAGGTAGGTGATGACGCCGACGCCGGCCATCGAGTCGGCCTGGAAGAACAGCACGGACGACATACCGTCGCTGCCCCAGTAGATCGGTCCGCGCAGGCCGCGAAACGGGATGCTCGGCTGGCCGCAGTAGAGGAGACCGTTGTCGAACAGCGTGTTGAGCTGCGCCTGCACCGTCGGGTCGACGCCGGGCGCGTAGTCCGGGCGCGCCTCGCAGGTTGGGTTGAACACCTCGAGGGCGCCGACGTCGAGCAGGCTCACGGCCACCGCCAGCATCGCCAGCACGGCCACGACGGCCAGCCAGGCCCGCCGGAAGCGCTGCCAATACTGGGCGAAGATCATCGTTGCTCTCCGTGCCGCGGGTCGTCGAAACGCGGCATGGCTAACGGCCCAGCCCGGCGATCACGCCGTTGCGGGCGTCGATCTTGGCGGTGCCGGCCTGCCGCGCGTTCGCGTCGGAGCGGATCAAGAGCCCTTCGCCGTCGACGGCGCCGGGCAGCGCCGCCCAGCCGTCGAGGACGAGCGGGGCGGCGGCGTGGTCGGCGGGTAGCCAGGCTCCGTTGTAGCGCCGCGCCAGCGAGACGCGCGTGACGGTGGCCGGTCCGTCGGCGCACGAGGGATGGCCGATGCGGTCGCCGGCGCGGACTGTCGCGCCGGCGGCGACGCGCTCGATGTCGGCGAGGTGGCGGTAGGTGACACTCCAGCCGCTGCCGACGAAGCCGTCGTCGTCGCTGTCGATGATCACGCCGAGCGCGTCGCTGCGGACGACCGTCCCACCGGCGGCGGCGACGACCCACTCGGCCGACGGGGTGCAGCCGGTGGCGCCGGCGGGCGGCGGCGCGAAGGCGATCGAGGCGCGCGGGCCGCCTGGGCCGCGGGGGCTCGCCGGACCCTCGACGAAATACCAGATCGCGCCGTCGGCGAAGGGCAGCCGCAGTGGGAACGGCGGCAGCTCGGGCCGCTCGACCGGGCTGGCGTTGTAGTACAGCGGCTCGTGGCCGAACAGGTCATGCCAGATCGTCCAAAACGCGCTCGGCGCCGCCAGCGCCGGCCACTCCGTGGCGCCGACGTCGGCCGCCAGCAGCGACAGCAACGCGAAGCTGCCGGCGTTCAGGCTGGGGTCGAGGCGGACCCGCTGGCCATCGGCGAGCAGCACGGTGTCGCGCTGGCCCAGGCGGCGTGCGTAGTACGCTTCGTTCAGCGCATCGGCGGCCGTGGTCAAGCCGTGGAAGAGGCCCGGCACGTCGCCGCCCAGCGGATAGGTCTGCTCGGCCGGCCGGACGTCGCGCACCCAGCCGCTGTGGAGCTCGATGAGCGCCAACAGCACCCGTGGGCCGATGCCGTAGGCGTGGGCGACACGGTCCACGGCGTCGGCGCCGGTCCAGACCTCGCCGCCGACCGGCTCGGCGTAGCGCGCCAGGTAGCCGCCGGCCGCGGCCACGAACGCGGCCGTGTCGAAGCCGTACAGCGTCGGCCCGAGGACCAGCTCGCTGTCGGGCACGACGAGCCCGAGCGGCACCGCGGCGCCGACGGCGATCGGCGTGCCCGGCGCGGCCGGGGTGGGCGTGCCGTCGGCAGCGGCCGGGGCGGACGGCTCCGGCGGTTGGGCGCGGGCGGGGTCGCCGGCGAGGGCGAGGCCCAGGGCGAGCGCGAAGGCCAGGCGCCGCCGGCGTGCGGTTGGGGGGGTCGGTCGGCTCATGTCACCACGCGATCGGTGCGGGACTGCGTCCGCAGCGGATCAATCGTACCAGCAACGTGCGTGCCTCGGCAGCGCGCGTCGGTCGGCCGCGCCGCGTGACGACGCCACGAAGGGGGCGCTCCGGCGCCCCCTTCGTCGGTTCCTGATCGGTGATTCGTCGGTTCGAGCCGCCTGCGCTGCGCCGCACCCCGTTCTGAAGAACTAGTGGGTCTGACCCGGGCCCGGGATCGGCAGCGAGATCGGCGCACCGCCGCGGTTCACGAACATCCGCAGCACCACCAGGGCGCGCTCGGCCCGGTCCACCGACGGCGCGAGCGTCGTCGCCAGCGGCGTCGCCTGGCTGCACGCCGCGGCGACCGCGGCGCTCATCTCGGTCACGGCCGTCGTCAGTTCGGTCTGGGCGCCGTCGAGCGCCTCGGGCGCCGCGGTGCCGGCCAGGTCGTGGGCGATCGAGAGGCCGCGGCGGGCCATCTCGGCGGCCTCGGGCTGGCAGACGAGCTCGGGCTTGGTGAGGGCGACCTCGCCGAAGCGCTCGGCCTCGACGGTCCAGTCGGTGATGACCGGCAGGAACGGGCGCATCGCGTCGCGGTAGGTCTTCAGCGCGGTGTCGGCGTGGGCCGACTGCGTCTGGGCGGCGAAGGTGACGGCGGTCAGGGCGAGGGCGAGCATCGTGCGGCGCATCGTGGTGTCTCCTGTCAAACCCGGGAATCCGGGTGGCGGTCGCATCTGGCACCAGGATACGGGCGGGGCCAGGGCCGCGCTTGACGCCGGCCGGTCCCCCCGCCGGCCGAATGCTCGCCGCACCCCGGCCGCGACCTGACCCGACGCTGACGCGACGCCGCGGGCCGGTCCTGTCCCCTGACGCGCCCTGTCGCGTCCCCTGTCGCGTCCCCTGTCGCTGGGGCGTCGCCGCCGTGGCGGGCGGGCGCTGGCGGGCGGGTGGACCCGCCGGTAGCCTGGGGTCACCTGGCTGCAACGCCGCTCGCGCAGCGGCGGGCCGATCCGGCCCGTCGGGAGCGGCCAGGCGCAGGCGGGATCCAGGAGGCACGGCATGGCATGGTTGCGCACGCTCGGGCTGGGGGTGGCGGTCGCGATCGGCCTGGTCGGGGCGCCGGCGCCGACGACACGGACGATGCGGTCGGCGCAAGGGTCGCACGCGCATCCCGCCGTGTCGATCGGGCGGCCGGTGGCCGCGGCGAACCGACATTGCGGCGCATACACTCACCCGGGGCCGGAAGGGGTCGCGCTGGGGGGCTGGCGCCTGTCGGACGCCCGTGCCGTGCCCGTGCCGTCCTGGATCTCACCCGCGCCGGGCGCGGCCAGCGCGCCGCGGATGCCCGCGGGAGGGGAGGCCGTGGCGGGCGATGGAATCGCCCAAGCCACGCCGCCGCCGGAGACGCCGACCGCCTCGCCCGAGCCACTGGCGTCGGCGACGGCCGGCGCCCCGCCGACGGCTCGCCAGGCCGATGTGCGCCTCAACGAGGTGCTGGCCGCGCCGGGCGGGACCGATTGGGACGGCGACGGTCGTGCGAACGGGGAGGACGAGTGGCTGGAGGTCGTCAACATCGGCGCTTCGGACCTCGATTTGCGTGGGTGGCTGCTCGACGACGTCGACGACGACGGCTCGCCCGGCTACCGTATCCCCGATGGGCACGTCGTCCCCGCCCGCGGGCACCGCGTCTACTTCCGGCGCGAAACCGGCCTTGCGCTCGACGACGGCGGCGACCGCCTCCAACTGGTCGATCCCGAAGGCCGAACGGCCGACGCCGTTGCGTTCGGCCCCAGCCTCCCCGACGGTGGCTGGGCGCGCGACCCCGATGGCGACGGCGGCTGGACCGACCGCCTTGCGCCCTCGCCCGGCCAGCCGAACGGCGCGGCCGGCGTGCGCGCGACCGCCGCCCCGGCGCCGGCGACGTCGGTCGGCACCGGCAGCCCGCCGACCGCGGTCGCAACGGCGGCGCCAGCGCTGAGCTCGACGCTGCCGTTGTTGATCAGCGAGGTCCTGTTCGACCCGCTCGCATCGGGCAATGATGCCGCCGCGGAGTGGGTCGAGCTCCACAACCGCGGTTCAGAACCGGTCGACCTCGCCGGCTGGTCGCTCGGCGACCGCGGGGCGTGGGACGCCCTGCCGTCGTCCGCCGTCCCGGCCGGCGGCTTCGTCGTGGTGGCCGCGTCGAGCGCCGCCTGGGAACCGCCGCCCGCCGCGCTCGTCGTCGTGGCCGACGGACGGATCGGCGGCGGCTTGGGCAACGGCGGCGACGTGGTGCGGCTGCGCGGACCCGCCGGCGAGATCGTGGACGCCGTCAGCTACGGCGACAACCTCGATGCGTTCGACCCCTCGGTGCCGGCGCCGGCCGCCGGCGCGTCGATCGAGCGCCTGCCGAGCGACCGCGACACCGACCGTGCCGCCGACTGGCGACACCAGCCGGACCCGTCGCCCGGCCGCCGCGGCGACGTCCACGACGGCCCGCCGCCCGTGCGACTCAACGAGATCATGCCGGCGCCGGCCTGGATCGACTGGGACGGCAACGGCACCGCCGATCACACCGACGAGTGGATCGAGCTGGTCAGCGCCGCGTCCTATCCGGTCCACCTGGCCGGGTGGTCGCTCGTCGACGGCGCGGCCGCGCGCAACGGCTGGCGCTACCGTTTCGACGCAGCGGCGACGATCGCGCCGGGCGGCTTCGTCGTCGTCCACCGGGCGACATCCGGCCTGGCCCTCGACAACGGCGCCGACCACGTCCAGCTGCTCCGCCCTGACGGCACGCCCGCCGATGCGGCGCGCTGGACCGTTGCGCCCGGCTACGACCGCGTCTGGGGTCGCGACGTCGGCGGCGGCGGTTGGACCGCCGATCTGATCGCGACGCCGGGCCAGCCCAACCGACGGCCGGCGGCTGGCGAGCGGCACGCCGGCGACGTCGTGCGCGAGCGTGCGGCGTCGGGGCGCAACCGCGGCGGCGTCGCCGGCCGCGCCGACGGTCGCCCCGCCCGCAAGACGCCGCCGCCGCGGCCCTTGGCGCTGGCGGAGCTGCGTGCCATGCGGCGCGGGACGCGGGTCGTGGTGCATGGCCGGGTCACGGCGGCGCCGAACGTGCTGGGCAGCCGCACGTTCTACCTGGGCGATTCCACCGGCGGCGTGCGCGTGTTCCTCAACCCGTCCGACCAGGAGCATCGACCCTTCGTCACCGGCGACCCGGTGTCGGCGATCGGCCGCCTGTCCGACTACCGCGGCGAACGCCAGATCGTCCTCGATCGGCCGGGCGACGCCTGGTGGAACGGCGACGGCGCGCCCGTCGCCGCGCTGCCGGTGACGACGGGGTCGGTCGGCGAGGCGCTCGAAGGCCGCTTGGTGAGGCTGCGCGCTCGCGTCGTTCGACAGACGCCCACGCGACTGACGGTGGACGACGGCACCGGCGCAGCCCCGGTCGTCCTGCTGCGGTCGGCGGCCATCGTCGTGCCGCGCATGCCGCACGGGCGGTGGATCGAGGTCGACGGGATCGTTTCGCAGTCCGCGGCGCGGGCGCCGTGGGAGGGGGGCTACCGGGTGCTGCCGCGCGGCGCGGCGGACCTGTCACCCTGGCGACCGGCGGCCTCGACGCGCGCCAGCGGGGCGCCGGCCGCGGACCGGGCGGAGGCCGACGCGCCGAGGCGCGGTCAACCGAGCGCCGGCCGCGGCGCCGTGCGCCTCACGCCGTGGGAGTAGCCCCGATCACGCGGCTAGCCGAGGAAGGTGTCGTCCTCGTCGCTGTTGCGGTACATCTGCTGCGGCAGCGGCATGAACTGCGGGAACTTCTGCAGGATGTGCGCCGGCGTCGGGTAGGTGACCCAGTCGAAGCCGCCGAAGTAGACCGTGAAGCCGCTCTGCGCCACGTCGCCGGTGACGGTCTTGCCGTCGGGCAGCCGCAGCGTCACGAACCGCGTCGCGATGTCCTCGATCGTCGATCGCGGCAGCCCCTCGCCGATCTGGTTCGCCTCGACGAGCCGCTCCTGGGCCATGGCGCCGGCCGGGATGTCGGGATAGTTGAAGAACATGACCACCTGACCTCTTGGACGGCGGGACAGGCGCAGCGCCAGTCCCTGACCGAAAACAGCAACCTTAAGGTATAGTCGCCGTGTCGATGTCGGTCAAACACGCGCCGACGGCGCGGCGCAACGCGAGGAGGACCGGTGATCGAGGACGACGGGTCGATCGGAACGCGGCGGGCTGAAGGCACAGGGTCGCCGCAAGCCGGGGACGGGCCGGTGAACGGCGAAGGCGCCGAGCTCGACCTTTCGATCATCTTCCCGGCCTACAACGAGGAGGCCGCGCTCGGCGACGACCTCGACGACACGCGCCGGGCGCTCGAGGCGACGGCGCTGCGCTACGAGATCCTCGTCGTCGACGACGGATCGCGCGACGCGACGGCCGACATCGCCGGGGCGCGACCCTGGGTGCGCCTGATCCAGCACCCCTACAACCGCGGCAACGGCGCGGCGCGGACCACGGGCGTGCGCCAGGCGCGCGGCCGGATCGTCGGCTTCAGCGACGCCGACCGGACGTATCCGGTCGACCGCATCCCGGAGATGATGGCGCTCGTCGATGCGGGAGCCGACATGGTCATCGGCGCGCGGCGGGTCGAGGCCGGCACGCTCAAACTGCTGCGCACGCCCGCCAAGTGGTTCATCCGCAAGCTGGCCGAGTTCATGACCGGCACCCGCATCCCCGACCTCAACTCCGGCCTGCGGCTGCAGCGCCGCGACGTGACGCTGCGGTTCCTGCCGATCCTGCCGTCGACGCACTCCTGGGTGAGCACGATCACGATCGCCTTCCTGTCGGCGTCGTTCGAGGTGCGCTGGCTGCCGATCGACTACTACCCGCGCGTCGGGCGCTCGACGTTCCACCCGCTGCGCGACACCTACAATTACCTGATGCTGTGTGTGCGGACCGTCATGTACTTCAACCCGCTCAAGATCTTCTTGCCGCTGGCGCTGGGCCTGTTGGCGCTCGGAACCGGCAAGTACCTCTTCTATGACATCTTGTGGCGGTTCAACCCCGACTGGGGGCTGCCCCCGATGCCCGGCACGACGCTGGCCCTGATCGTCACCGGGCTGCAGGTGCTCGTCATCGGCCTGCTGGCCGACCTCATCGTGCGCCGTACGTCGTTGTGACGCGCCGGCTGCGGGTCGCGTTCGTCGGGACGTACGACCGCGCGCCGCACGCCCGCAACGCCATCGTCATCGAAGCGCTGCGGGCGGCGGGCGTCGACGTGGTCGAGCACCACGTGCCGCTGTGGCGCGATACCGACGCCAAGATCGCCGCCGCGCGCGCCGCGCCGCGTGACGCGGTGCGGCTCGCCCGGCGCGTGGCGTGCGCCTGGCGCGCGCTGGACGCGCGGTTGCGGCAGGCGCCGGCGTGCGATGTCGTCTGGGTCGGCGCGACCGGCCTCCTCGACGTGCCGGTGGCGTGCCGCTGGGCGCGGCGCCTTGATGTGCCGCTGATCTTCGACCCGCTCGTCTCGCTCGGCGAGACCGCCCGCGACCGCGGGTTGGCGGGGGCCGGCAGCGGGCGGCTGGCCCTGTTCGACCGGCTCGAGGCGCGGCTGCTCCGGTGGCCCGACCTCGTGGCCGTCGACACCGCGGCGCACGGTGCGGCCTGGGCGGACGAGGTCGGCCTGCCCGCCTGGCGGACGTTCGTGCTCGCCGTCGGCGCGCCGCGGCTGTTCCGCGACCGCACGCCACCGTACGCGCCGGGCGACGGGCGTCCGGTGCGCGTGGTGTACTTCGGGCAGTACATCCCGCTCCACGGCGTCGACGTGATGCTCGCGGCCGCCGATCGGCTGCGCGGACGGGCGATCGAGTTCGAGTTCATCGGCGAAGGCCAGATGCGGGCGGCAGCTGAGGCGACGGCCGATCGGCTCGGCCTGGCGCAGGTGCGGTTCGTGCCGCGGTGGCTGACCCCCGAGGCGCTCATCGACGACCACATCGCGTCGGCGGACATCTGTCTCGGCGCGTTCGGCGACCGCCCCAAGACGGCCCGCGTCGTGCCCTACAAGGTCTACGCATCGCTGGCCGCCGGTCGGGCCGTGGTCACCGGCGACACGCCGGCGCTGCGCGAGCGGCTCGTGCCGGGGATCGACGTCGCGACCGTGCCGTTGGGGGATCCCATGGCGCTGGCGCGCACGCTGGCCGATCTCGCCGACGACCCGGCGCGACGGGCCGCGCTGGCCGCCGCCGGCCAGGCGGCGTTCGAGCGCCTGTTCAGCCCGGAGCGGCTCGGCGCCGAGTTGCGCTCGCGGCTGGGCGACGCGGTGGCCGCGCATGCGGCCCAGCGGCGCGGCGTCGGCCCGCGCCAGCGCTGGCGGACAGCCCATTTGGCCGGCCTCGTGGCGAACAGCCTGCCCCCGGGGCCCGACGGCGGGCCGGGTCCGACCGTGCTCGACGTCGGCTGCGGCGACGGGGCGCTGTCGCTGGCGCTGGGCCGGGCGCGGCCGGCCTTCGGTGGGTCGGTCCTGGCGTTCGACACCCAGCTCGACCGCGCCCGCGCCGCGCGGGCGCGGGTGCGGTGGTCGGATCGACCGGCGGCCACCGCCGTCTTCGTGGCCGACGCCGCCGCGATCCCCCTTCCCTCAGCCTCGGTCGCGGCCGCGGCCAGCGGCGAGGTGCTCGAGCACCTCGCCGACGACGCCGCCGCGGCGCGCGAGGTCGCGCGCGTGCTGGCGCCGGGTGGCTCGCTGGCGGTGACGGTGCCGGCCGGCGCCGACCGCTACGGCGCGGCCGATCGCGCCGCCGGGCATCGGCGGCGCTACGACGCCGCGTCGCTCGACCGGCTCCTGGCCGAGGCCGGCCTGTGCCGCGAGCGACTGGCCGGCTGGGGGTTTCCGTTCGGGCGGGTCTATGACCGCCTCGTCCAGCGGCCGGCGCTGGCGCTCGCCGGCCGTCGGGCGGGCGGTCCGGCGCGCTGGATCCGCGCCGCGGCCGGCTGGGGCTGGCTCGACGCCGTCTGGCGCGGCCTGTTCGCCGTCGATGGGCGGTTGGCGGCGTGGGCGGGGTGCCGCGGCCGTCCGCTGCCCGGCAGCGGGCTCGACGCCGTCGCACGCAGGCCGGACGGACCGGGCCGGGGGAGTCCGCGGCCGGGCTAGCCGCCGGACAGCGTCAGGTAGAGGCCGTGTGTGCCGAGGTCGCCGCGCCCTTCGTCCTCGACCATCCGAGCGTAGAAGCGCTCGGCCAGCGCCAGTCCCGGCAGCTCGAGGTCGGCGCCGCGCGCCTCGTCGAGGGCGAGGCGCAGGTCCTTGAGGAAGTGCCGGGCGGCGAAGCCGGGCGCGAAGTCGCCGGCCACGGCGCGCGGGAAGAGGTGGGTCAGCGTCCAGCTGCCCGCCGCGCCGGCGCCGATCGACCGCAGTACGGTCGTCGGGTCGAGGCCCGTCGACACGGCGAAGCGCAGGGCCTCGAGCGCGCCGAACATCGTTCCGGCGATGGCGATCTGGTTGCAGAGCTTGGCAAGCTGCCCGGCGCCGGCCGGCCCTTGGTGGACGATGAGCCGGCCCAGCGCGCCCAGGATCGGCTGGGCGCGCGCGAACGCGGCCGCCTCGCCGCCGACCATGATCGAGAGCGTCGCGTCGCGGGCGCCGACGTCGCCGCCGCTGACCGGGGCGTCGAGGGCGTCGAGGCCGCGCTCGACCGCCGCTGCCGCGATCCGCCGCGCCAGGGCCGGGGCGCTCGTCGTCAGGTCGATGAGCAGTGCGCCGGGCATCGCGGCGGCCAGGATGCCGCTCGGCGCGGCGTCGGTGCCGTCGCCGCGTCCGAAGTAGACGTCGCGCACGTCGGACGGGTAGCCGACGATCGTAAGGACGGCCGCGGCGCCGTCCGCGGCCGCTGCCGGGTCGTCGGCCCAGCGCGCGCCGGCGTCGAGCAGCGGCGCGGCTCGGGCGGGGGTGCGGGTGTGGACGACGACGTCGGCCCCGGCCCGCACGAGGTGACCGGCCATCGACCGGCCCATGACGCCGGCGCCGACGAAGCCGATGCGCTGGCCGGCCAGCGGGCCCGGCGCCGCCATGCTACTGGCCGAGCAGCGCCGCGACCGCCGGCAGCGTCTGTCCCTCGAGGAACTCGAGCGTCGCGCCGCCCCCGGTGCTGACCCAGCCAACGCGGTCCGCCAGCCCGGCGGCATGGACGGCCGCCGCGGAGTCGCCGCCGCCGACGACGACCCGGGCGTCGGACAGCGCCGCCAGCCGATGGGCCATGGCGAACGTGCCCGCGGCGAACGGCGGCAGCTCAAAGACGCCCATGGGCCCGTTCCAGACCACGGTCCGGGCGCCATCGAGGGCCGCGGCGAAGCGCTCAACGGAGGCGGGTCCGATGTCGAGCGCCCGCCAGCCGGCGTCGACGCCGTCGGTGACCGCGACGACCCGGCGGGCGGCGTCGGCGGCGAACGCGTCGGCGACGACGAGGTCGACCGGCAGGACGAGCTTGTCGCCGGCCGCGGCGGCGATCCGCGCCGCATCGGCCAGCGCGGCCGACTCGACGAGCGAGTCGCCCATCGCCACCCCGCGGGCGGCCAGGAACGTATTGGCCATACCGCCCCCGACGACGATCCGGTCGGCCAGCGGGACGAGGTGGTCGAGCACCGCCACCTTGTCGGACACCTTGGCGCCGCCGGTGACGATGACGAACGGCCGAGCCGGCGCGGCGACGACGGCGCCCAGCTCGGCCAGCTCGCGGGCCATCAGGCGCCCGGCGTACGCCGGCAGGTCGCGCGCGACGCCGACGACCGAGGCCGCGGCGCGGTGGGCGGTGCCGAACGCGTCGTTCACGTAGACGTCCGCCAGGGCGGCCAGGCTCTGGGCCAGCCGCGGGTCGTCGGACTCCTCGCCCGGGTCGAACCGGAGGTTCTCGAGCAGCATGACCTGGCCCGGCGCCAGGTGGCGCGCCGCCTCCTCGATCTCGGGACCGGTCACGGCGGACATCGTTCGGACCGGCCGGCCGAGCAGCGTGCCCAGCGCGGCGCCGACGGGCGCCATGCGCAGCGCGGGGTCGGGTCCCTTGGGGCGGCCGAGGTGGCTCATCAGGATGACCGCGGCGCCGCGGTCGAGCAGCTCGCGGATCGTCGGCAGGCTGGCGCGCAGGCGGGTGTCGTCGGCGACGGCACCGTCCTTGAGCGGGACGTTGAAGTCGACCCGGACCAGGACGCGCTTGCCCTCGGGGTCGAAGTCGTCCAGCGTCGGGAAGCGGGCCGCGCTCATGCGGTCGTCCCGTTGCGCGCCGCGCCGGCGGTGCGGGCGGCGATGTGGGCGACGACGTCGGCGACGCGGTTCGAGTAGCCGTACTCGTTGTCGTACCAGGCGCTGACCTTGGCCAGCGGGCCGATCGCCATCGTGAACGGCGCGTCGACGATGGCCGAGTTCGGGTTGCCCCGGAAGTCGGTCGAGACGAGCGGAGCGTCGGAGACGGCGAGCACCCGGCCGAGCGGACCGCGCGCGGCGGCGCGGAAGGCGTCGTTGATCGCCTCGACGGCCACCGGCGCCTCGAACTGCGCCGTGACCTCGAGGAACGAAACCGTCGGCACCGGAACCCGGACGGCGTAGCCGCTGACCTTGCCGGCCACCTCCGGCAGCACCTGGGCCACGGCCTTGGCGGCGCGGGTCGTCGTCGGGACGATGCTGGTCGGCGCCGAGCGCGCCCGGCGCAGGTCGCGGTCGGTGGCGTCGACGAGCTTTTGGGCGTTCGTGTAGGCGCGGACGGCGGTCAGCATGGCGTTCTTGAGGGGGAAGTCGCGGTTGAGCACCTTGAGCACCGGAGCGAGGGCGTTCGTCGTGTCCGAGCCCGACGAGACGATGGCGTGGGCGGACGGGTCGAAGTCGTCCTCGTTGACGCCGAAGATCACGGTGCAGTCGGCGTCGTCGCTGGGGGCGGTGATCACGACGTGGCGAGCGCCGGCCTCGAGGTGGCCGCGCGCCTCGGCGCCCCGCTCGTAGCGGCCCGAGGCCTCGATGACGATGTCGACGCCGTGGGCGCGCCACGGCAGGCCGGCCAAGGTGTCGGCGGCCACCAGCGGGATGCGCGCGTCGCCCACGTGCAGGCTGTGGTCGCGGACCTCGACCGTCGGGCCGAAGCGGCCGTAGTTCGAGTCGTACTGCAGCAAGTGCGCCGCGGCGCTGGCGTCCTCGAGGTCGGCCAAGCCGATCGCGGCGACCTCGATCTGATCGCGGTGCCGCTCCCAGATGGCCTTGAACGCCTGGCGGCCGGTGCGGCCGAAGCCGTTGATCGCGACGTGTGCCTTCGTGGTCATGCGACGACCTCCGTCTGGGCCAGGGCCGCCCTCGGCGCGCGCGCGATCATGTCGGCGCGGACGTCGTCGTGGGAGCGGCCCTTGGCGCGCTGGGTGATGTAGAACGCCATGTCGGCGACGCGGCAGCTGTAGCCCCACTCGTTGTCGTACCACACCACCGTCTTCACGAGGTCGCCCTGGAGCAGCGTGGCCGGGGCGTCGACGATGCTCGAGCGCGGGTCGCCGGTGAAGTCGATGCTCACCAGCGGGACGTCGACGACGCCGATCACGTCGCGCTGCTCGCCGGCGGCGGCCTGGCGCAGGGCGTCGTTGACGGCGTCGATGCTCGTCGGTGGGCGCTCGACGAGGGCGGTGAAGTCGGCCAGGCTGACGGTGGGGGTCGGGACGCGCAGCGCCGAGCCGTGGAAGCGTCCGGCCAGGGCCGGGATGACCTCGCCCACGGCCTTGGCCGCGCCGGTGGTGGTCGGCACGATGTTGAGCGCCGCGCCGCGGCTGCGGCGGGGGTCCTTGCCGGCGTGGTCGAGCAGGACCTGCGACGAGGTGTAGGCGTGGATCGTCGAGACCAGGGCGTGCTGGATGCCGAACCGCTCGTAGATGACCTTGGCCACCGGCGCCAGGGCGTTCGTGGTGCAGCTGGCGTTCGACACGATCTTGTGCGCCTCGGGGTCGAACGTCGCCTCGTTGACGCCGCGAACGATCGTCACGTCGGGCTTCTTCGCGGGTTGGGTCACCAGGACGCGCTTGCCGCCGGCCAGCAGGTGGAGCCGGTTCTGCTCGCGCGTCTTGAAGTAGCCGGTGGCCTCGATGACGAGATCGACGTCCCAGCGCTTCCACTCCGGCACCGGGCCGTAGGGGTTGCGGCCGACGACGTCGAACACCTGGTCGTCGACGCGGATCGCGTTCGTGCGGCCCTCGACGACGGCTTGAATGTCGGCGTCGAACACGCCGTAGACGCTGTCGTGCTTGAGCAGCATGGCGCGGTGCTCGGTGATGTGGGGGTCGGTGATGCCCGCGACGGTGATCTCGAGCGCGTCCCAGTACCGTTCGTGGATGGCCTTGACGAGCTGCCGTCCGATCCGGCCGAAGCCGTTGATGGCGATCCGGGTCCGCATGTCGTTCACCCTCCTGCCGTGGCCGGTCCGCCGCGCGGCCGCGCGGCCGCGCCGACCGGCGGTTGCGCGGTCGCATGGTCGAGTACGCCCCAATCGGCGGCGGCGCGCCGGTCGCCGCCGCTGATCACCCACACCGGCTGGCGAACCGCGCCGCGCACGAGCGGCACGCGCGCGCCGGTCGCCGGATCGACGAGCGCCAGGCCGTCGGCATCGGCCACGGCCACGGTGCGTCCGTCGGGCGCCCAGGCGAGGTCGGCGTCGGGCGGCACGTCGATCGGCGCGCCCACCACGTCGGCGCGCACCGTGTCCGATGCCAGGTCGACCATCGCCAGGACCGAGCCGGCGCCACGCTCGACGAGGACGAGCGCCTGGCGGTCGGAGCGCACCAGCGCGGCCGACACCCGCGTCGGCGCGTCGATGACCGGCGAGATCGTCAGCGGATCGGCCACGGTGACGAAGCGCAGCCCGGCACCGGCCGACCAGAGCACGTTGCGATCGGCCAACCAGCCGGCCGGCTGTCCGAGGCCCGCACCGAGCGCGACGACCCGCTCCGCGCCGGTCTCGACGTCGATGAGGCCGATTGCCCCGTCGTCGAAGCCGACGAGCAGCCACTGGCCGTCGCGCGAGAAGCCCAGCGGTGCGCCGCCGCCGGCGCCGAGGTCGCGCTCGACATAGCTCACCACGTCGAACACGCGGAGTTGGGCGCCGGCCCGATAGGCCAGCAGGTGGCCGTCGCGCGACCAGACCGGTCCTCGAAGGTCGTCATGCCCGCGGTCGTCCTCGCCGTCGTGGCCCGGGTCGACGAGCGAGCGGATGCCGCCCGTCGGCGCCAGCACCGAGATCGCGCCGCCGCGTCGGCGGGCGATGAAGCCGAGCGTCGACACCGCGAACGCGTCCGTCGCCTCGCCGGGCCCGTCGATCGCCTCCGGCGCCTCGCCGCTGGCCGGCAACCGCCACAGCCGCGCCGGCCGCCCGCCCAGATAGTACAGATCGGCGGGCAAAACGGCGAGCGTGGCGGGTGCGTCGCCGGCATCCGCCACGCTCGGCGACGTGTGCGCCGTCGGCGGCGCCGCGGCCGTGGCGGCGGGCCGAGTGCGCACGGCCGCGGCAGAGTCGGCCAGCGCCGCGGCGCTCGCAACGCCGGCGGTGGCAGAGGCGATCGCGGTCGGGCGCCGGGGAGGCCGAGGCGCAGACGGGCGGGGTGGACCCGTCCTGTCCGGCGCGCCGGCCGCGGCCTCCGTCGCATCGCGGCCGCCCCGTGCGATCCGCTCCGGCGTCGGGCGCTCGTCGGGCGTCGCGATCACGATCGTCGGTCCCGGGTTGGCCGCCAAGGGCGCGGCGGTCGGCGTCGGGCCGCGGGCCAGGACCTGCATCGAGCGGCTGGGCGCCACCGGCCGGGCCAGCAGGCGCGCCGTGGCGCGGTAGCTGCCCGCCGCGGCGTAGGTGTGGGTCGTGACGAACGTCGTCTGCACCGTGTCGGCGCAGTCCGCCGCCGGCGGCAGCAGCTGGACGTTGTCGTCGCCCAAAGCGAAGGCGGCCGTGGCGCACCGGAACCGGTCGGGGTCGTCGTCGATGCCCTCGAGGCGGGCGGTCAGCGCGACGGTGAGCGGCGCATCGCCGACGCGCGGCTCGATACCCAGCACCAGCTGCGGCCCGCCCGACGATCCGTCGTCGGCGCGGTCGGCCCGCGGGCCGGCCGGCCGAGGCTCGCCGATCGTCGCGGCCTCGCCGGCGGCGGGTCGCCGCTCGCCCGGCCCGCAGCCGGCGGCGACGGCCGCGACGGCGAGCGCCGCCGGCAGCAGCGCGCGACGGGCGCGACGGTGCGCGCCGGCAGCGGGGGACTTCACGGTCGGCAGTATACAACCGCGAAGGTGGCCGGCCGGGTCGCGGACGGAGGGGGTGCCGGCATGCGGCGAGCGGCTGGCCTGTCAATCCGGCGTCGGCGGGTCCTCGAGGTCGAGGATGGCCAGTGACGCCGGACCGTCGACCGGCCGAACCGTGATCGCCAGCCGCCGGCCGTCGCCGGACCAGGACGGGGGCCAGCGCGGTTCGACGTCGTCGGCGACGCGTGTCGGCCCGCGGGTGCCGTCCGCTTCGACGAGCGCCAGCCCGCCGTCGGCGAGCACGACCGCCAGGCGCCGGCTGTCCGGCGACCACGCCACGCGCAGCGCCCCGCCGTCGAACCGCCGCGTCCGACCGCCCGTGGCGGCGTCGACGGTGAGAACCGCGCCGGCCTCGACGACCGCGAACGACGTCCCGTTCGGCGCCCAGCGCGGGTCGCCGGCCGGGGGCACGTCGCGCCGCACCGGGCCGTCGACTTCGGCGATCCGGGCGCCGGCGAGGGCCGGCCGCCCCTGTTCGAGCGTCACGACCGGCGCGATGAGCCAGCGCCCGTTCGGCGCCGCCAGCTGCCAGCCGTCGGGCAGCGCCGGCGGCGGCGGCAGCCCGACCCACGCCGCCAGCCCCTCGATCGCGCCGCTCTCCCCGTCGACCAGGGCGACGTCGAGCGCGCCGCCACCGGGCAGTCGGACGGGCCGCGGCACCAGCAGCCGGCCATCGGCCAGCCAGATCGGGCGAGCCGGGTGGTCGCCGTCGTCGGCCCAGGTCAACTGGCTGATCTGGCGGGCGGCGGCGGCGCCGACGTCCAGTCGCCACAGTCCGCCGGCGGCGTCGATCGCGGCGGCGACGAGCTCGCCGTTGCCCGCGGCGCGCCACGCGAAGGCGTCGGCCGCCACGCCGGCGGGATAGCCGGCCACGGGCTGCGCCTGTCCGTCGGCGCCGATGAGCCAGGCCCGGTCGGCCGCGGCGGCCAGGACGGTGATGCCGTCGGGCGCAACGGCCACCGAGCGCGGCGCGACGTCGGCGAACGGCGGCGGACGGTCGGACGCCATGTCGATGAGCAGGTCCGGCGCGCGGGCGACGACGAGCCGGCCGTCGCCGCGCCAGGCGGCAACGGCGTCGCGGCCGGGCGCGGCGACGACGTCGCCGCTGTCGTGCGCCCACGTCGGGGGGTCGATCGTCGCCACGGCCGCGCCGGCGGGTCCGGCGTCGGTCGCGACGGCCGCGCGCGGGCCGGCGTCGATGACCCACAGCCGGCCGAGATCGCCGTCGACGCCGCCGGCCTCGGCGGTGAAGGCGACGACGTGCCGGCCGTCCGGCGACCAGGCGCCGAACGTCAGGGGCGCCGCGCCGTCCGGGGGCGGCCCGACGGCGCGCCGCCGGACGGCGTGCGGGGGGGCGGGGGGTGCGGCGCGATCGAGCGCGCCCGGCGCGTCGCCGGCCAGGGCGGTCGCGACGTCGGCGGGCAGCGGCGGCTCGACCGCCGCTGCGGTCGCCTGGGCGGGCACGGCGGTCGGCGCGCCCGGCGGCCCGCAGCCGGCAGCGCCGGCCAGGGCGATCAGCGCGATCGGCACGGCGGCGCGCCCGCCCCCGCCATGACGACAACGACCCGGCCGCGCGGCGAAGGCGCGGCCGGGTCGTTGCACGGTCGACAACCGAGGGTGGGGACGTGGTCGTCCGGGAGCGGGCGGTCGGCTACTTCGGCATGCTCTTGAGGCGCTCGTAGGCTGGGCGCGGCGCCCAGTCGTTGCGCACGATGCTGAAGGCCGCCTTCTCGTCGGCCGGGCCGGCGACCGGCGCGAAGTTCAGGTTCCAGACGAACATCGGCCCGACGAAGCCCCAGCGGCGGGCGAGGTTGAAGGCGTCGACGAGGTACTGGGCCTGCTCGCCCTCGCTGTTCTGCCCGGCGTAGCCATAGCCGGGCGCCGGGCCGGCGCCGGTGTTCTCGACCGACGCCCAGCCGAACTCGGTCGGCCAGATCTTCTTGCCCCCGTCACCGTTGCGGACCATGACGTTGCGGTAGGCCAACATCGTGCCCTGGAAGTAGAACGAGCGGTGGCCGCTGAAGTCGGTCTTGCCGGGCGCCGACCAGCCCACGCCGGCCGTGGCGGGCTTGTTGTAGCCGGAAGGATGGGCGCCGACGGCGTTCGCGCAGCCGCGCAGACCGGCGGCGTACATCTGGTTGAGGTAGGTCACGTCGTCGATGGCGAGGTGGCTGTTGATGCCGGTCGGGGTCATGGCGCCGCTGACGACGACGGCGTTGGGATCGGCGGCCTTGATGGCGCGGTAGCTGGCGCAGAGCAGCTGGACGTAGCGCCCGGCCGAGAGCGGCTCGTTGCCCCACTCGTAGTGCAGGTTCTGCTCGTTCCAGACCTCGTAGGCCCGGACGCGGCCGCGGAAGTGCGCGGCCATCCGGCCCATGAAGTCGGCCATCGTGTTCGGATCGGCCGGCGGGCCGGCGACGCCGCGGTCGGTGTTGCCGGGGCGGGCCCAATCGGGCGCCTTGACCACGCTGAACAGGACGTTGATGCCCTTGGCGTTCGCCTGGTTGACCAGGTTGTCGAGGCCGCTGAAGTTGGCCTGGCCCGGCGCGCCCTCGTAACGGAACCACTCGACCTGCTGCTTCACCCAGTTGAAGCCGATGTCGGCGACGGCGTCGACGGCGCGCTGGTCGCCGTCCGGGGCGTGGACTTGGATGCCGTAGCCGAAGCCGGCGGGCGCGGCCGCCACCGGGGCGGCGGCGGGCGGCGCCGCGGCGTTCGGGTCGGCCGGCGCGGCCGGCTGGGCGGGCGCCTGGCGCGGCGCGGCGGGCTGGCCGCCGCTGCAGGCGCCGGCGCCGGGGATCGTCAGCTTGGTGCCCGGGGCGATGCGGTTGGCGTTGGCAATGCGGTTGGCGGTTTGGATGCGCTTCCAGTCCACGCCGCACTTGGCGCCGATGCCGCTGAGGGTATCGCCACCCTTGACGGTGTAGGTCGTGTCGGCCAAGGGCGCGGCCTGGGCGCGCGATTCGATCATGGTCAAGCCGGCGACAGCCACCAGGGCCGCCACGAGATGACGCCTTCGCATCGGATACAGCCTCCTACAAGGGGTACAAGGCGGTGCGCGACCCTGCGGTGGCGCGCCCCGCGGCGGCGGAACGGGCGGTGGCCGGCGGCCACCCGCGACCCGTCCCGGCGGGAACCGGCGGGATTATAGCGGTCGGGGATGGGCGCGCCAGTCGCCTCTGTCCCGGCCGGTCGACCGCCGTGGTCCGCCGCTTGCTCGCTCCGTCGACGCCGGCCGAGCGCGCCGGCGATCCCCAGGGCGGCGCGGCCGCCGCCCGTCGCGACCTCGAGGAGCACCCCGACGATGGCCCTGCCCGAGACGCGCTTGACCCTGGCCGTGCGCGCCGTGGAGCGCGCCCTGCCGACGGCCCCGACGCCCGACCGACTGGCGGCCTTCCGCACTGCCTACGCCGCGCTGGCCCGCCTGAGCGCCGGCGACGACGCCTGGACGGCCGAGACCTTGGACGCGGCCTGGGCGCTGGCCAGCGACGGCTGGCCGCGCGCCGTCGAGCTGACGACGGTGCTGGCTGACCTGGCCGCCGCGCACGCCGTGATCGTCGAGGTGGCGTCGCCGGGCCGGCCGAAGATCACGCGGCCGCGGCGCGACGCCTGACCGGTTGACCCGCGGTCGGATCGGCGGCCACAATCCGACCCGTGAGCGCCGATCCGACCGCGGAGGCCCGGGCAGCGCGCACCGCCGACGCCGCCCCGGAGGACCCGCTGGCGGCGGGGATCGCGGCCGCGCCGCTGGCGGTGCAGACGCTCGGCACGTTCCGCGTCTGGAGCAACGGCGCCGCGGTGCCGGCCGGGGCATGGGGCCGCGACAAGGCGGTCCAGCTCTTCCAGTTCCTGGTGACGCGGCGCCGGGCCCGGCTCGACAAGGAGCAGATCATCGACGCGCTCTGGCCGGACCTCGACGCGGCGGTGGGCGAGCGCGACTTCAAGGTGGCGCTCAACGCCGTCCAGCGCGCGCTCGAGCCCCAGCGCCCGGCCCGCGCCGAACCGCGCTTCGTCCGCCGCTTCGGCGGCGCCTACGGCCTCGACCTCGCCGAAACCTGGCTCGACGCCGAAGCGCTCGAGGCCCACGTGGCGGCGGGCAACCGCGCCCTGGCCGTCGATCCGACCGGGGCGATGGCGCACTACGCGGCGGCTGCGGCGCTCTACGGCGGCGACTACTTGCCGGAGCGGCGCTACGATGACTGGGCGAGCAGCGAGCACGAGCGGTTGCAGGTGCTGGCGCTGGGCGCGATGACGAACCTGGCCGAGCTGCTGCTCGACCAGAACCCGCTCGAGAGCCTTCGGTTGGTGGGACGGGTCCTGGCCGTCGATCCGGTCTGGGAGGACGCCTGGCGAATCGAGATGCGTGCGCACGCCGCGCGCGGCAACCGGGCGCTGGCGGTGCGGGCCTATGAGCGCTGCGTGGCGGCGCTCGACGCCGAGCTCGGCATCGCGCCGCTGCCCGAGACCCGCGCCGTCATCGCGCGGATCCGCGCGGCGGCCGAGACGAACGGGGGAGGACAGGGCGCATGACACAGCAGGCGGCATCGACGGAGCGGGCGACCGAGGCGGGCCGCGACATCGCCTCGTTCGTCCTGCGCTTCACCCAGGACGTCTACACCGACGAGGCCGGCGAGTCGCGCGTCCGGTGGCGCGGCCACGTCCGCCACGTCCAGAGCGACGCCGAGGCGCGGTTCACCGAGTTCGCCGATGCGGTGTCCTTCATGCAGCAGCGGCTGGCGCAGCTGACGATGGACGCCGTGGCCGATCGGTCGCCGGCCGACCAGCGGCAGGCGATGGCCGACAGCCTCCACCTCTGGGAGCGGATGACCAGCGGCTACGCCACGGCGATGCTCGACGCGTTCAGCCGGACCCTCGCCCAGTCCGAGGCGGTCCGCCAGCAGGTCGGCGAGCAGATCGGGCGGTCGCTGACCTGGTGGGCGCCGTTCGTCGCGCCGGCTCCGGGGGCGTCGGGAGCGGCGCGGTCCGCGGAGCCCGACCCGGGCGCCCTGCTGGCCGCGCTCGGCGAGCTCGCCCGGCGCCTCGAGGCGATCGAAGACCGCGCGGCGCGGATCGAGGCGGCGCTGCAGGCGCGAACGGAGCCGTGAGCGCGGCGGCGCGCAGCGCCGGCGCCGGCTGTAACTCGGCTGTAACTCCGGGGCCTAGACTGTCGATCGTGTGGCGCGCCCGACGCGCCGATCCCATCGACCGTCGCCCTGCACCGCGCAGGGTGGAGAGCCCTTCGAGGAGAGACCCCGATGATGCCCGAGACCGTGAAGACCAGCCTGTCGCAGTGGAACGAGATGCTCACCGCCTGGAACCAGTTCAACCTCGAGGCCACGAAGGCCCAGATGGATGCCCTGGTGGCGCTGCGCGAGCAGTGGAACGTCCTGTTCACCGAGACGGCGAACCGGGTGCAGGAGCTGGCGCAGAAGGAGCAGGCGCAGATCCTCAAGGCCGCCGAGGGCTGGCAGGGCCAGTTCCAGACCGGTGTGCACCAGACCACGAAGCTCGTCGAGTCGCTGGGCACGACCGGCCAGGCGATGGCGCACGAGGCGGTGAAGCTGGCGCAGGCGCAGGCCAAGTCGGCGCAGGCGCAGGTGACCGAGCTCGTGACCGTCGGCCGCGAGATGGCCGAGACCGTCGCCGAGTCGGCCAAGGTCACCCGCAAGAACTAGTCACGCTTCGGACGCGCGTCGCCGGCGGCGGCCAGGGCGCGCGTCGTCATCGGCCAGGGCACGGCTTCCACCGGGCCCTGGCCGATCGTCGTTTGTGCCGCCGGCGACCGCGCCGGACCGGGGCCGATCCGCGGCCGAGCGAAGGATGGACGCCGTGAGCGAGGGTGCCGACGGGTTCGGTTCGATGTGGCAGGGCCTGCTGGATGCCCAGCGCCAGATGTGGACGTCATGGGCCGAGTTGGCAGCGGCCGGCGCCCAGGGCGGGGTCTCGCCGGGAGCGGGCGGCGCGGCGGACCGCACCGCGGCCGCAGCGGCGGCGGGCGGCGTGTCGCCCTGGCCCGGTGCGACGGACGCCTGGATGGCCGCGTGGCGCCAGCTGGCCCAGCAGGCCAGCGCCGCCTGGACCGCCGGCGCCGACCCGGTGGCGCGCGACATGGCGCAGGCCCTGACGGCCGCCCAGGAGACGATGCTGCGCTTCGGCGGCTTGATGCAGCAGGGTATGGCGTTGTGGTCGTCGCCGGCAGGTACCGCCGATGACGCCGCCTCCCGGGTCGATGCGTTCGGCCGGCTGATGCGCGAGGCGACGACGGCGCCGTTCGGCAGCTGGGCGACCCCGCCCGGCGGCGTCGACGACCTCTGGGCCGGCTACCTGGCCGCGCTCCGCCGGCTGCCCGGGCCGTGGGCGGAACTGCTCAAGGAAGTACCGGCGACGCCGGCGCGGGTGTTCGGCGGCCAGCACTCCGAGATGTTGTCGCAGACCCGGCTGTTGTGGGATGCCTGGGAGCGCTCGGCGGGCCGCCTGCTCGAGACGCCCTCGATGGGCTACTCGCGCGAGTTCACCGAGCGGGTACAGCGCGGCTTCGACGCCTGGATCGACTACCGGCGCGCGGTGTTCGAGTATGGCGTCGTGCTCCAGGAGGCCTGGGCCTCGGCCGGCCAGGCGGCGGTCGATATGCTGCGGCGCCGGGCCGAGGCGAACACGCCGATCACGAGCGTCCGCGAGTTCGTGAACGCCTGGTCCGAAGCCACCGACGGCGCGCTCGAATCGGCCTTCCGCGCCCCGCGCTACGCCGATGCCCAGGCGGCGATGTTGGCGGCGGCGATGCGCTACCGCGTGCGCGAGCGCGACCTGGTCGAGACGTTCCTCAGGATGACCGACATCCCGTCGCGCAGCGAGCTCGACGAGACTAACCGGCGGCTGCACGCCCTCAAGCGAGAGGTGCGCGCCCTGCGCCAGGCGGTCGCCGCGGGTTCGGCTGCGGCGGCCGATCGCTCGGCCGAGGCGGGCACGCCGCCGGCGTCGACCACCAAGGCCAAGGGTGCGCGCCGGGCGCCGAAGGACGGCGCCGGTCGACCGGCCGATACGGAGGCATGACGATGGTGCCCAACGTGTTCGCGATCTCGCCCGAGACGTTCGCCCGCGAGCTGGCCGAGCTGAGCCGGCAGGCGGTGGCGGGCGTCGAGACGCTGTCGCGCATCGACAGCGACGACGTGAAGGTGGGGTGCTCGGCCAAGGAGGCGGTCTGGAGCGAGGACGGCATCACGCTCTACCGCTACACGCCGCGCGTGGCAGCGCCGAAGCCCATCCCCTTGCTCATCAACTACGCCCTGGTGAACCGGCCCTACATGGTCGACCTCCAGGAGGACCGCTCGCTCGTGCGCAACCTCCTCGACCTGGGCCTCGACGTCTACCTCATCGACTGGGGGTACCCGACCCGCGCCGACCGCTGGCGGACGCTCGACGACTACGTGAACGGCACGATCGACGAGTGCGTCGACCTGATCCGGGCGCGGTCCGGCCAGCCGGCGATCCACATCCTCGGGATCTGCCAGGGCGGGACGTTCAGCCTGTGCTATGCGGCGCTGCACCCGCACAAGGTGAAGAACCTCATCGCCATGGTGGCGCCGGTCGACTTCCACGCCGGCAGCGGCGCCGATTGCGGGCTGCTCAACGCCTGGGCGCGGCCGATGGACATCGATCTGATGGTCGACGCCATGGGCAACATCCCCGGCGACTTCATGAACCTCGGCTTCCTGATGCTCAAGCCATTCCAGCTCAACGTCGCCAAGTACGCTGCGCTGCTCGACATCGCCGACGACGAGATCAAGGTCCGCAACTTCCTGCGGATGGAGAAGTGGATCTTCGACAGCCCGGACCAGGCCGGCGAGGCCTATCGGCAGTTCCTCAAGGACTTCTACCAGGACAACAAGCTCATCGCCGGCGAGGTCGTCATCGGCGACCGGCGGGTCGACCTGGGGGCCGTCACCATGCCGGTGCTCAACGTCTACGCCGCCGAGGATCACCTGGTGCCGCCGGCGTCGTCGCTGGCGCTGGCCGGACGGGTCGGCACCGACGACTACCAGGAGCTGTCGTACCCGGTCGGACACATCGGCATGTATGTCAGCGGCAAGGTCCAGAAGACGCTGCCGCGGGCACTCGTGGAATGGCTCGACGTGCGGTCGTAGGGCCGCCGGCGCACAAGGAGGACCGAGATGAAGGATGCGTTCATCGTGGCCGGGGCTCGGACCCCGCTGGGCAAGTTCGGTGGTGCGTTCGTCGACATCTCGCCGGTGGATCTCGGGGCGCACGCGATGCGCGCCGCGCTCCAGCGAGCCGGCGTTGCACCCGACGCCGTCGACGGCTACGTGTTCGGCAACGTCGTCAGCGCCGGCCACGGCCAGCTCATCGCCCGGCAGGCGGCGATCAAGGCCGGCATCCCCGACACGATCGACGGCTACCACGTCAACATGGTCTGCAGCTCGGCGATGCTGGCGGCGATGAACGCGGTCACCCACATCAAGGCCGGCGAGCGCGACGTCGTCGTGGCCGGCGGGACCGAGTCGATGTCGCAGAGCGGCTTCCTGCTGCGGCCGGCGGCGCGCTGGGGCTACAAGTACATCGCCGGAACGTCGGAGCCGCTGGTCGACCTGCTGGACCACGACGGCTTGACCGACCCCCTGACCGGCGAGCGGATGGGCGACCAGACAGAACGGCTGGCGGCCGAGTTCGATGTCGGTCGCCAGGACCTGGACGAGGTGGCCGCCGAGTCGCACCGGCGCGCCGCGGCGGCCACCGACGCCGGGGCGTTCGGAGGCGAGATTGCGCCGTACGAAATCCAGGGCCGCAAGGGCGTGACCGTCGTCGATCGCGACGAGGGCATCCGCCCCGACACGACGCTCGAGAGCCTGGCTCGGCTGCGCCCGGCCTTCCAGCCCGACGGCGTGATCACCGCCGGCAACGCCAGCCAGCTGACGGACGGCGCCGCCGCGCTCGTCCTAGCCAGCGGCGACGCTGTGAAGGCGCACGGCCTGAAGCCGATCGCCAAGGTCCTGGGCCACACCTGGGCCGCCGGCCCCGGCTGGCGATTCGCCGGCGCGCCGATCCCGGCCGTGCAGCAGCTGCTGGCCAAGCTCGGGCTGACGGTCGGCGACATCGACCTCTACGAGAACAACGAAGCCTTCGCCGTGAACTCGGTCCTGTTCCACCGCCAGCTGGGGGTGCCGTACGACAAACTCAACGTCAACGGCGGCGCGATCGCCCTCGGCCATCCGATCGGGGCCACCGGGGCGCGGCTCATCGTGACGCTGCTGGGCGCGCTGGCCGCGCGCGGCAAGTCGCTGGGGCTGGCGACGCTGTGCCACGGCACGGGCGGCAGCACGGCGATCGTCGTCGAGCGCTTGGCGTAGGCGAGGCGCGCCACGGCGCGCGATCCCGACGCACGACGAGGGGGCCCGGCATCGCGCCGGGCCCCCTCGTGTTGGATCCTTGGACCACGCACGAACCGGCGATGCCCTGCCGCATCGCCGGTTCGGTGCCGCCGGCGATCAGCCCTCGGGCGACGCCGCGTCGAAGCTGCGCATGAGCGTCGGCAGGAAGATCCGGCCGCCCTTGGGCAGCGGCGGCAGCTCGCGCAGGAGCTGGGTGCGGAAGAACTCGATCTGGAGCTGCCCGGCGTAGGCCTGGCTGTCGGGGCTGCCGAAGCCGTGGCCCTCGCCGGCGACGCGCAGGAACGTCACGTCGGTGCCGTTGGCGGCGAGCTGGTCGTGGATGTTGTTGAGCAGCGGCACCGGCAGGAAGTCGTCGGTGCCGTGGAACAGCAGCGTCGGTGCCGTGATGTCCTTGCTGCCGTAGAACGGCGAGTCCTGCAGGAACTCGTCGATGTCGGCGAAGGGCGTCCGGCCCATGAGATAGGAGATCACCGGCGTGTAGCCGAACGTGAACTCCTCGGTCAGGTCGGTCAGCGAGCACTGCGCGTTGCCGGCGGCGTACAGGTCGGGGTAGCGGCGAAGGCTCTGGAGCGTGAAGTAGCCGCCGTACGAGCAGCCGGTGATCCCGAGGCGCCGCGGGTCGGCGATGCCCGAGCGCACCAGGCTGTCGACGCCGGCCTTGAGCTGATCGATGTCCACCTGGCCGAAGTTGCGGCCGTCGGCGAGGGCGTCGTAGCTGGCCCGGCTGTCGGCCGTCCGGCCGGCGGCGTTGGCGATGAGCACCGGCAGGCCGAAGTGCGGCAGCACCGAGTACGGCGCCTCGACGCTGCCACCGTAGTCGAGCGCCATCTGGCCGCCCGGCCCGCCGGCCTGCCAGACGACGAGCGGGGCCGGCTCGGCCGGCGGCCAGGCATCGGCGGCGCGGTGGACGATGACGCCGGTCAGCGCGGCGCCGTCGGCGGCCGTCCAGGCCACGGGCTCGGCGCGCAGCTGGGCGGCCAGCTCGCTGGCGTCGAAGTTCACCTCGGTGAGCAGCGTCGGCTCGGTCACCGGCGATGGCTGGGTGGCGGCGACGCCGAGGTCGCCCCAGGCGATCAACTCGGGCGGTGCGTCGACGCTGGTGAACAGCATCGCCGCGCCGAACGGGCGCACGAAGGCCTGGTAGGCCGTCCCGGGCTGGTCCCACCACACCGTCTGCTCGCCGGAACCGGCGTCGACGCTGACGAAGGCGCGGTGGACGCCCGACGGGCGCTGGACGATGAGCGTATCGCCGTCGGCCCAGGCGGCGTCGGAGCTCAGGCTGTCGAAGCCGTCGCCCTCGAGCGTGCGCTCGACGTTGAACGCGGCGTCGAGGACGCGGCGCTCGATGCCGCTGGGGAAGGCGTAGGTCGGGTGGGCGCGGCCATCGAGCTCGCTGCGCAGGGCGATCGTCAGCACCGACCGCCCGCCGCGCGGGGCGAAGTCGAGGTCGGCCAGCAGGCCCTGCGGGACGTCGCGGTTGTCGATGCGCTTGACGACGGCGCCGGAGGCGCGGTCGAAGACGTGGAGGGCCGTGCCCGTCACCAGCGGGTTGTCCTCGGGCCGCACCAGGCCGAGCGCCTCGCGCACGTGGATGCTGCCGAGGTTGGGCAGACCCTCGGCCGGCGGCGTATTGTTGCGCTGGCGGTCGCCGTCCCAGTCGGGGATCGTGCGGGTCAGGAACGCCAGACGACTGCCGTCCGCCGACCAGCGGGCCGGACCGACCGACGTGCCGGTCGCGAACTCGCCGGCCAACGGCTGCTTGCCGCCGCTGGCGACGTCGACGAGGGCGAGCACGAACGCCGCCTGCTGGACCGCCTCGGTCCCCAGGACCTGGGCCGGCCAGACGCCGGGCGCACTCGCCGGCAGCGCGTCGCGCAGGCCGCGGGGGGCGAAGGGCGAACCGCCCAGCGTCACCGGGACGCTGGCGGGCATCGAACCGCCGCCGGCGCGCTCGAGGATGAGCGCCTGCTCGAAGTCGGGGCTGAAGCCGCGGATGGACTCGGCCACGTCGGACAGCGCGTCAACCGTCTCCTCGGACCACGTCCCGTCGGCCGCCCGCAGCGTGACGCGGACGATGCTCACCACCGGCGGCATGTCCTCGCCCGGGATCGCCGACCGCAACACCATCGTCACAAGCGTCTCGTCGTCGACCCAGCGCCAGGCGAGGTTCTGCTCGAACACGTCGGGCGCACCCGGGCCGAGGCCGGGCGGCATCACGTCGAACGGCGTCTGGTCGCCGGTAGCGAGGTCGATGAACACCGGCTCCTGCTGGATGAACGCCAGGCTGAGCGTCCCGCCCGGGTTGGGCTCGGTCAAGAAGAACGGCACGTCGATCGTCGTCGCCGTCTCCAGCAAGCTGCGCTCGTCGGGCGACAGCAGCTCGGGCACGGTGTCGGTCGACGGGTTGAAGTCGACGATCTCGGCGCGGGCAACCCCGGCGCGGGCGACGCCGAGGGCCAGCGCGGCCAGCGCAGCGGCGCGGGCGAAGCGGGCGAGGCCGGGGTGTGATCGCGGCGGGACCATCTAGCGCACCTCCGTGAGCCAGGGCAGCGGCAGGCCGGGCGCGGGTGCGAGGATCGGCCGCAGGCGGTCGGCGAGGGCGCCGAACAGGGCCGGGCCGGCCGCGCCGGGCAGGTGGGCGCGGAACCACTCGAGCTGCAGCTGGAAGGCGGCGCGCTGGCCGCGCGGGCCGGCGTTCGGCACGCCCTGGATGCCGCCGATGCCGTGGCCGTAGCCGATGCCGCGGAAGAAGCGGGTCGGCACGCCCTGGAGCTCGAGCTGGTCGTGGATGTTCGTGATCGACTCGAAGAACAGGAAGTCGCTCGTGCCGTGGAACAGCAGCAGCGGCGTCCGCATCTTGCCGACGTTGTAGGTCGGCGAGTCGCGGACGAACTCGGCGGGGTCGCCGGTGGGCGAGTTGCCCAGCAGGTACGCCAGGAAGGGCGACCAGCCGAAGTTGTACTCGTACATCATGTCGTTCAGCGAGCATTGGGCGTTGCTGGCGGCGTAGAAGTCGGGAAACTCGACGATGCTCTGCAGCGAGAAGTAGCCGCCGTACGAGCAGCCCGTGACGCCGACCGCCGCCGGGTTGACGTAGCCCTTGGCGATGAGGGCGTCGACGCCCTCCTTCACGTCGCGGATGTCGCGCTGGCCATAGTTGCGGCCATCCGCCATGGCCGAGTAGAACGCGGCGCCGTTCGAGTTGCGGCCCGAGCCGTTGACGACGAAGACCGGGATGCCGAACGCGGGCAGCAGCGAGTAAGGGCTCTCGACCGACGTGCCCCAGGTGTTCGTCATCTGGCCGCCGGGCCCGCCGGCCTGCCAGACGACGACCGGCCGGGCCGTCGGCGGTGTCAGCGACCAGGTCTTGGGGTAGATGTAGAGCCCCTCGACCGGCACGCCGGCCGAGGTGGTGTAGGAGATCACCTCGTACGCCAGCCCGGAAGCGTCGCGCGGGCCGGCGTTGAGGTCGGTGACGGTGGTCAGCGTCGACGACGTGATCGGCGCGTTGTCGTTGCCGACGGCGCCGTAGCGCAGCTCGCCGGGATCGGTGACGTCGAGGAACGTGCCGACGAGCGTGCCGCCGTTGTAGACGACACCCGAGGGGTAGCTGTGGCCGGTGTACACCGGCTGCGCGGCGGCGTCGGGCGCGGCGAGGTCGACGATGTGGAGGTGGCGGGTCGTGTTCGTCGGGCTGTTGGCGAGCAGGCGCGTGCCGTCGAGCGGGAGGAACGACGTGCCCGCGTCATCGAAGCCGGGCCGCGACCAGAGGCCGAGCTTGGCTCCCTCCGGCGAGAAGCGCAGGAGGGCCGTGCCGGCGCTGTACTCGTACAGCGGGTGCTGGCGCCCCTCGAGCACGGATGGCAGGCTGCCGGCCACCACGAGCGTGCTGCCGTCGGCGGTCCAGAGCGTGTCGCCGAAGAGCAGCTCGGGGTGGTCGACGTTCTCGACCGTCGTGACGGCATCGTCGTCGAGGTCGCGGATGTGGAGCCGGCGCTGGGTGAGCCAGCGGTTCTCGCCTGGCGGGATGCGGCCGAGGTTCTCCTGGACGTTCCAGTAGCCGGTCGGCATCCCGCCGCCGCGGTTGGCGCGGCCGTTGATGTTCCGTCCGGCCCACGGCAGGCCGGCCGAGGTGAGCCACGAGACCTGGCGCGTTCCCGGGCGGGCCGCGAACGAGTTCAGGGCGCCGAGGACGTCGGTGGCCGGGTCGAGCTCGGCCACCGGCGTCACCGTGCCCTCGGGAAGGGTGACGATGACCAGCTTGGGCACGCCGCCCTGCGCCAAGCCGACGACGACGTCGGGCTGGCCGACGGCGGCGCGCTCGGCGGGCGTGCGGTTGTCGAACGTCGGCGGCGAAAACGTCTCGACCGCGTCGACGGTGTTGAGGTCGAGGGCCGGGAAGTTGAGCTTGCCGTCGGGGCCGAGGAACAGGGCGGTGCTGAACTGGTAGCGCCCGGTCGGCATCGTCACCGCGGCGCCGACCGACAGCCCTTCGGCGTCGAGGTTCACCGTCGCCAGCGCGTATTGCGTCGGCTGGCCTTGCTGCTGCGGCGCGGCCACGACGGCGATGCCCTCGCGGTCGCCGGTCCAGATCGGGCGGCCGAAGAACGACATCGTCAGCATGTCGTAGGGGCGCTTCTCGCCGCTCGTCGTGTCGAGGACGTAGGTGACGTTGCGGTTGCCCTCGGGGATCGCGACGAGCGCCCGCGCGCCGTCCGGCGTGACACCGAAGGTCGTCGTGCCGCGGGTGCCGGCCCGGATGGCCTCCCAGCGCTGGAGCTCTTCGGCCGACAGCCGGTCGGCGAACTGCTCCGGCTTGGCGGGATCGAAGTCGATGACGTCGGCGCTGGCGCGTGCTGGCAGCACGGCCGCGCCAAGCGCCAAGAACACGGCGGTCAGCCACGTCCTGCGCATCTGGGTGGGTCTCCTGTGGGGTTGAGCGTTCCGGCGGGCAGTGGGTCGGGCGCAACGGGTTGCGTCCGATCCCTCCGGGCAGAACGGCGATGATGGCACGGACGTGACCCGCCCGCCAAGGGCGCGACGGCGCGGGCGCCGGTCGCCGCCATCGCTACGGCGCGCGCTCGCCCGACATGGCCCGTGCGCCCAGCCGGCCCGCCTCGACGAGGACGTCCCACAGCGCCAGCGTCGCCTCGGCCGAGAGCCGCTCGTCCGCGGGCGCTTCGGCGGCGAAGGCCACGACGCCGCGCAGGCTGTCGACGATCGCCTGGGCCGCCGCGCGGATGGCGTCGGGGTCGGCGTCGCCGTCCGCTCCGCCGAGCGTCGCCAGCCGCGCCTCGGCCGCCAGGAGGCGGGTCGTCGCCAGCGTCGCCGCATCGGCGTGGCCGTCGGCGGTGAGGACCGCCGACTGGGCAGCGGTGACCGCGTCACGCAGGGCGCCGAGGTCCACGTGTGGGTCCTCGTCCGCGGCTTCGACCGCCGCCCCCAGGCGCGGCGCGTTGGCATCGGCGGCGTCGGCCGCGTCGGCCGCGTCGACGATCGGCCGCGTCGAACCGTCCGCGGCGACGACGTCGACGTCGACCGGCGTCACCATCCCGGCCTCGACGTGGCCGGCCACGTGGCACGCCAGCTCGAGCGGCGCGGCGTCGGCCGGCACGAGGACGGTCCGGCTGACCTCGGCGCCCGGGGGGAGGAGGTCGGCAGCGATGTACAGCAGATCGTCGGCTTCGTGCGCGGTCGAGTCGCCGTCGACGTGGCCGTCGTCGGGCTTGGCCGCCAACTCCGAGGATGCGCCGCGGCGCAGCAGATGGAGGTCATGGGCGATGGCGCCAGCGTTGCGGACCACGAACCGGGTCCGAACGCCCGGCGCGAGCGTCGGCGGGTCGACGGTGACGGTGAACTCGTCGAGCGTCACGCGCACGGTCATGGTGGGGGGCTGGAACGAGACATCGGCGGCGGCCAGCTGCGCCGCGCCCACCGCGGCGGGTTCGGCGCCGTTGCTCCCCTGGCTGGCCTTGCCCGCCGGCGCCGTGTCGCCGCCGCCCGGCCAGGCGGCGCGGGCGACGACGGCGCCGAGGGCGACGACGACGACGGCCGCCGCCAGCCCGAGCGCCTGGGCGCCGGGCCACGGCAGCGGCCCCGGCCGCGGCATGCCGCCCGCGGCGTGCGAACCGACCGCGGCGGACGCGCCGCTCAGACCGCGGGCTCCGGCGGCCGGATCGAAGCGCCGCAGCCGCAGCGCGTTGCTCACCACCGTCACCGAGCTCAGCGCCATCGCCGCCCCGGCCATCTTGGGGTCGAGCAGGACCTTCCACAGCGGGTAGAGGACGCCCATGGCCACCGGGATCAGGGCGATGTTGTAGGCGAAGGCCCAGAACAGGTTCTGCTTGATGTTGCGCATCGTGGCCCGCGACAGGCGCATGGCGGTCACGATGCCGTCGAGGTCGCCGCGCATCAGCGTGATGTCGGCGGCGTCCATGGCCACGTCGGTGCCGGTGCCGATCGCCAGGCCGATGTCGGCCTGGGCCAGGGCGGGGGCGTCGTTGATGCCGTCGCCGACCATGCCGACCCGGCGGCCCTCGGCCTGCAGCGTCTTGACCTGGGCCGCCTTGCCGTCGGGCAGCACGTCGGCCAGGACGTGGTCGATGCCGACCTGGTGCGCCACCGCGGCGGCGGTCCGGGCGTTGTCGCCGGTGAGCATCCAGACGTCGAGGCCGAGCCGCCGCAGCGCCGCCACCGCCTCGGTCGCGCCCGGCTTGAGGGTGTCGGCGACGGCGATGAGCCCGGCCGCCCGGCCGTCGGCGGCTACGAACATCGGCGTCTTGCCGGCGGTTGAGAGGACCGCCGCGCGGTCGGCCAGCCCGTCGAGCGCGATGCCGCGGTCGGCCATGAGCTTGGCGTTGCCCAGCAGCACGGCCGTCCCGTCGATCTCGGCGTCGATGCCGTGGCCGGGGATGGCCGCGAAGCGCGCCGCCGTGCCCAGCGCCACACCATGCTCTGCCGCGTGCTCGACGATCGCCTCGCCCAGCGGGTGTTCGCTGCCACGCTCGGCGGACGCCGCCAGCCGCAGCACCCGCCGGGCATCGCCGTCGACCGCCTCGACGTCGGTCACGCGCGGCCGGCCGGCGGTCAGCGTACCGGTCTTGTCGAGGATGATCGTGTCGAGCTTGTGCGCCGTTTCGAGCGCCTCGGCCGACCGGATCAGGATGCCGTGCTCGGCGCCCTTGCCGGTGCCGACCATGATCGCCGTCGGCGTCGCCAGGCCCATCGCGCACGGGCAGGCGATGATGAGCACCGTGACGAAGGCCTTGAGGGCGAAGCTGAACGCCGGCGTCGGGCCGACGGCCAGCCAGACGCCGGCGGTGACGAGGGCCAGGACGATGACGGCCGGCACGAAATAGGCGCTGACGAGGTCGGCCAGGCGCTGGATCGGCGCCTTTGAGCCTTGCGCTTCCTGGATGAGCCGGACGATCTGCGCCAGCGCCGTCTCGCTGCCGACGCGGGTGGCCTCAAAGCGGAACGCGCCGGTCTTGTTCACGGTGGCGCCGATGACCTCGTCGCCCTCGGCCTTCTCGACCGGCAGCGGCTCGCCGGTGAGCATCGACTCGTCGACCGACGAGTGGCCGTCGAGCACCCGCCCGTCGACCGGGATCCGCTCGCCCGGCCGCACGACGACGACGTCGCCCCGCCGGACCGCGGCGATCGGGACGTCGCGCTCGACGCCGTCCTGGACGATGCGCGCCGTCCGCGGCTGGAGGCCGATGAGCCGCCGGATGGCCTCGCTGGTCCGCCCCTTGGCCCGCGCTTCGAGGAACTTGCCGAGCAGGATCAGGCCGATGACCATCGACGAGGTGTCGAAGTAGAGCTCGGGCATGTCATGGCCGGCCGCGGCGGGCAGGATGCCGGTGCCGAATTGGTGGTCGAGGATGGCGGCCACGCTGTAGGCGTAGGCGGCGGTCGTCCCGAGGGCGACGAGGGTGTTCATGTTGGCGCTGCGGTTGCGCAGCGCGCCCAGCGCGCTCTTGTAGAAGCCCCAGCCGGCCCAGAACTGGATCGGGGTGGCCAGCGCCAGCTGCAGCCACGGGTCGGCCAGCCAGGCCGGCAGCCAGGTGGCGCCGAGCATCTCGCGCGCCATGCCCAGCATGATCACGGCGCCCACGGCCAGCGCGGCGACCATCCGCCGTTGCACGATGCGCCGCTCGCGCTGCTGCCGCACCTCGGCGGGGGTGAGGGCGGCGGCGACATCGGGCGTCGGGGCGGCAGCAGCGACCGGAGCGTCGGCCGCTTCGACGTCGTCGCGCCGCGGGGCAACGGGCGCACTCGGGGTGGGGGCGGCGGCGCCGTTCGTCACGGCGATCGGCGCCGCCGCGGTCCCGCGGGCGATGGCGGCCTCGGCGGCTTCGGCGAGACCCTCGGGCAGGTAGGAGCCGTAGCCCACCCGCTCGACCGCCTTCACGAGCGCGTCGGGCGTCACCATGTCGGGGGCGTAGGTGACGCGCGCCGTCTCGGTGGCCAGGTTCACCGCCGCGGCGGTGACGCCGGGCACCTTGGTGAGCGCCTTCTCGACGGTGCGCACGCACGAGGCGCACGTCATGCCCTCGATGGGCAGCGTGATGTCGCCGCCGGGCTTGTCGGTCGTCGTGGCCGTGTCGTCGCTCATCGTGACCTCGTGGCGCGTCGCGTCGTCGCGCAGGAGTCGCTGGGGACCGTCAGCCGCGCCGCCGCGGCGACGCTTGGAAGACGTCGAGCACCTCCGACAGCACCCGCTCGCGGGCATCGGGGTCCTCGCCGCGGATGGCGGTGACGAGGCAGCTGTTGAGGTGGTCCTCGAGGATCAGCTCGGTGACCTTGTCGAGCGCCGCCTGGACGGCACGCACCTGCTGGATCACGTCGATGCAGTAGGCGCCCTCGTCGGCCATGCGGGTGATGCCGCGCACGTGGCCCTCGATGCTCTTCAATCGGCGTTGGATCGTGGCCTTGTTGGCGGGGCTCATGGGCGGATCGGCCTCCTCGTCGAATGCGAACGCGCGCTCAGGGGGTCGCCGGCGCCGTGGTCGCCGTGGCGATGGGACCCATGCCGTGCATGTGGTCGTCGGCGTGCGCGCCCGGCGTCATCGCCCCGCCCATCCCGGGCATCGATCCGCCCATCGGCATCCCGCCGCCCATCGGCATCGTCGGGCTCATCGGCATCGTGCCCGACATCGGCATCGTGCCGCTCATCGGCATCGACGAGCCCATCATCCCGCGCATCATCTCGCCCATCGCCCCCGCTTCGCCGTGCATGTGGAGCATGCCGCCGGCGCGCATCTCGGCCATCAATCGCTCGATGTCGGCGCCGGTGCAGCGGCCCATGATCGTCGTGCCCATGCGGTGGCACGGCATGTCGGCCATCTGCGACGTGTCGACGATGACCTGGCCATCGCCGGCCTCGGCCGAGGCGGTAGTGCCGGCGAACGTGTCGCCCTCGATCGTCATCGGCAGGACCATGCCGGCCTCGGCGTGGCCGCTGACGTGGCACGTCATCTCGAACTCGCCCGGCGCCACGAAGATCGCCTTGACCTCGACCGTCGCGCCCGGCAAGAGCGCGTCGGCGCCGATCCGGACGAGCTCGCCGGGATGGGTGTGGTCCTCGGCCATGTGGGCGCCGGCGCCGATCTGAGCGATCATCGCCGCGGTGTCGCCGCGCGGCATGATCCGCCACTGATGCGCCAACAGGCCGGTGTTCGTCACGATGAAGCGGTACGGCACGCCGGTCTGGAAGGTCGTCAGCGTCGGCGTGATGGCGTACTCGCCCACGGTGACCTCGACATCGACCGGCTGCCCGGCGACGGCGGCGACGGGTGCGTTGGGCTCGGTCGCGGTGATGGCGGCAGGCGCGGCGGCGTCATCGACGTCGCCACCCCGGCAGGCGATCAGGCCGGCGGAGAGCACGACGCTGCCGAGAACCACGGCGACGCGAGCCGGGCTGAAGCGGGTCATCGCGCTGCCCATCACGCGGCGCTCCCGGCCCGCGGCGGATAGTCCCACTCCGTCATCGACGCCACGATCTGCTCGACCGTGGCCGGCGGGTCGAACGCGATCGTGACGCGCTTGGCGGCCGGGTCGCCGGTCACGTCGGTGACGCCCGGCACGTCGGCGGTGACGACGCGCTTGATCGTGGCGATGCAGTGATCGCAGCTGACGGCGGGGACCTCGAGGGTCACGGACTCCATAACGTCACTCCTGGGTGGGGTCGGAAGGCAGGGGCGCGGCCCGGTAGCCGGCCCGGTCGATCGCGGCCACGACGGCGTCGACCGTCACGCGCCGCGGGTCGTACACCACAAGCGTCTCGCCGCGGGCAAAGGACGTCGACGACTCGGCCACGCCTTCGAGCGACTCGACCGCCAAGTCGACGGTCATGGCGCAGTTGCCGCACGAGAGGCCGGTCACCGCGAACGTCTGACGGACATGGCCGGCCGGCAACGCCGACGGCGGGCGCTTGAACGAGATCTTCATGGCACCACCTCGATCACGCCGTAGTACATGCCCATGCTACAGCTGAAGTCGATCTGACCCGGCGCTGCCGCCGGCAGCTCGACCGTGGTCTCGCCGGTCTCGGGCAGCATCGTGACGATGTTGTAGGCCGGCACGGTGAAGGCGCGGATGCAGCCCTGCGCGCCGTTCGAGACGAGCGTGAGCGTGGTCGGGATGCCGGCCCGGATCGTCAGCCGCGCCGGCTGATAGGCGGTGGATGTGACGTCGATTCGCGCCGCTTGGTGGTCGGCCTGCTCCGCCGCGACGGTCGACGCCGACGCCGGCGCGCCCGAGGCCGGCGCCGCCACGCTCGGTCGGCCCGCGCGGGCGAGGTCGCCGCGCCAGCCGAGCAGCCGGGCACCGGAGCGCACCGACAGGGCGGCGATCGCCAGGACGACGACGGCCGCGACCGGCTTGAAGACGCGGTAGCGCGCGCCGCCCAACCAGGCGCCGCCGACGGCCAGGCCCAGGAACAGCGGCGCCGTGCCGAGGGTGAAGGCCGCCATGATCTGCGCCCCGCGCAGCGGCGACTGCGTCCGCGCCGCCAGCAGCTCGACGGCCAGCGTCACGCTGCACGGGATCAAGACCGTCAGGGCGCCCAAGATCGCCGGCCCCGCCGCGCCACCCTCGCGCGCCCAGTGGCCGATGAACCGCCGGACCGCCCGCGGCGGGCTGGGAGAGAGGCGCCGCAGGGCCGGATGGACGTCGAACATCTGCAGCACCAGCAGCGCCATGAGCACCCCGACGCCGACGAGCACCCAGCCCTGGAAGCGCGGGCTGAAGACCTGCCCCACCCAACCGAGCCCGGCGCCGAGCGCCGTGTACGCCGCGGTCTTGGCCGTCAGGAACTGCACCGCCGGCGCCGCCAGGGCGCGCACCGGCGGCCGCTCGCCTTGCCAGCGCGCCGCCTGCTGGGCCACGGCCGCCGCCAGCAGCCCGCCTTGGACGGCCATGCAACTCAATCCGCCGACCGAGAGGCCGGCCAGGAAGAACAGCCAGAGGCTCGAAGCCCCGTCGAGATCGGGCATGAGGCGCGGTCCCCTCACCTGCAATGGGTCGTCGCCGACGAAATGGTACCCCCCTGGGGGGGGGGATCGCATCCAGCATAGTCGAGCCTGTCGCCGCGTGTCAATGCCCAAGGACCTGTATGGCATGAACAGCAGGTTAGAACGCGGCGTCCTCGGCCAGCCCGCACACCTTGACGTCGGGCGTGACCACGCCATACACTAGCGGACACCCCCGGGGGAGGGGGTCAACCGTTGCGCCTGGCGCTGCCCAGCGACGCAACGCGCCGGCCCGCGGCGCCCTCCCCTCTCGCACAGGAGCCGTCCATCCATGCTTCCGATCGCCCATGCCCGCCGCCGCACCGCGGTCGCCGCCGCGGCCGTCGCCGTGTCGATCGCCCTGGGCGCGTGCGGCAGCGCCGAGCCCGCCGAACCGGCCGCCGAAGCCCCCGCCGCCACCGAGGCCGCTCCGATCGCGGCCACCGACGCACCGGCCGCCACGGACGCCGCGCCGGCCGCCGACCCGCTGGCGGCCGCCGGTGGCGACGTCTTCGTCGTCGACCACGTCTCGATGGCCGACCAGCCGTGCCATGTCATGGACCACACGATCATGGGCCAGTGCACCGACGACGACATCGTCACGGTCCTCGCCACCACCGATTGGTTGCCGTTCGACGCCGCGCAGATGGCCGACAGCCCGTGTCATGTCATGGACGGCACGATGATGGGCCAGTGCAGCGAGGACGACATCGCCCGGCTGCGCGTCTCCCAGGCGATCGTCGTCGACACGGCGCAGATGGCCGACAGCCCGTGCCACGTCATGGGCGGCACGATCATGGGCCGCTGCAGCGTCGAGGACGTGGCTCGGCTGGCGGACGAGGTGCGGCAGACGCGCCCGGCGATGCCGGCCCAGCCCTGATCGATCGTCGCGCGGATGACGGCGGCGCGGTCGATCAGCCGCCGTCGTCCGCGCCGTGCGCGGCGCCCGCGTCGGCGCCTGTCCCGTGGTCCATCCGGTCGCCGTAGATCGCCGGCATCGAACCGTCTTCGTTGGCCACGTCGAACTGGAACATCATCCCGGTCTCGAGGTGCTCGGCGATGTGGCAATGCACCATCCAGGCGCCCGGGTTCGTGACGTCCATGACCAGGTCGGCCGTCTCGCCGATCGGAACGAGGACGGTGTCCTTCCAGACGAGGTCGCGGTTCGGCACCCCGTTGCGGCCGACGACGACGAAGCGCTGGCCGTGGATGTGGATCGGGTGCTGCATCGGGTGGGCGCTGTCGGGCCGGTTGTGCAGGCGGATCTTGACCTTGTCGCCGACGCGGAAGCGGTAGCGCAGCGCCTCGTTCTCGGCGCCGCTGGCGATGTCGCGCAACACCCAGCGCGTCTCGGCGGCTGTCGACTGGCGGTTGGCGGCGAGCATGTCGTCCTCCCACTCGACGCCGCCGGCTGCGCCGTGGGCGCCGTCCTCGTCGTCGTGGACGTCGCCGGCGCCGCTTCCGCCGCTGTCGCCTGCCGCGCCACCGTCGGTGGTGAGCAGGCTCGGCATGTCGATGTCGAGCTCGAGTTCGACGTCGGGGGCGGCGAAGGCCAGGGCCAGGACGTCGCGCATGTCGCCGACGACGTCGGTGTGGATGCGCTCGACGTCGAAGGCGCGGCGGACCGCGTCGTCCCTTCGGCCGGCCGTGGTCACCGTCACCGTCCCGAGGTCGTAGCGCCGGGTCGGGGTGTCGTGGACGAGCGTCGCCGGCCCCGGCCGATCGAACTGGACCTCGACGATGGCCCGCTCGGCCGGCGCGAGCAGGATCCGATCGAGGAAGACCTCCTCGGCGAACGCGCCGAGGTCGCCGCCGACGCGCTTCATCCGGGCGCCCTCGAAGCCGAACTCGAACGGTCGGACGTTGGCGACGTTGACGACGTAGAACCTTACGACGTCACCTTGTCGCACGTCGAGGTCGTAGCGGTCGCGGCCGTTGACGAGCATCGTGTTGCCGAAGCGGCCCATGACCGTGAAGTCGGCCACGGGACCACCAAAGGGCACGAGCTCGCCGTCCTCGATGAGCACGTCGTCGAGGACGATCACCTCGTCGCGATCGACCGGGTTGAAGTAGCCCGGGTCGGACGCCTCGACGACGATGGCGCCGTACATCCCGCCGTCCTGCTGGATGTCCTCGCGGACGTGCGGGTGATACCAGTAGACGCCCGGATCGGGAAAGGTCAGGGTGTAGGTGTGGCGGCCACCCGGCGGCACGGCCGGCTGGGTCACGCCGGGCACGCCGTCGTCCTTGTTGGCGTGGCGCAGGCCGTGCCAGTGGATCGTGGTGGGCATGTCGATCGCGTTCGTGAAGTCGACCGTCACGGTGCTGCCCTGGGCCACCCGCAGGATCGGCCCGCCGACCTCGCCGTTGTAGCCGTAGCCCGGCACCGCGAGGTCGTCGATCGTGCGGGTGATCACGGTCGCCGCGATCTCGACCCGGGCGCCGTCGGCCAGGTCGAACGTGGTCACGGGCCGTTGCGGCTCGCGGCGCAGCCCGGAGCGCTGGCTGCCCGGCAGGATCGTCGGCCGCTCGGTCGGGCGCGCCGACGCGGCGCTGCTGCCTCGCTGGGCGCGGATCTCGGCCGCCAGCCGCTGGATGTCGGCTTCGGTGCAGCGGCCCATGATGATCCCGAACATCGCGTGGCAGGCCGCGCTCTTCATCGCGTTCGGGTCGAACGTGATCCCGTCGCCGAGGTCGCGGACGCCGTCGTCGGACGGGGCGTCGGCGGCATCGCCCACGTCGCTCGTCGGCAATTCGACCACGCCTTGACCGCCCTTCGACCGCACGAGCTCGGCCAGCACCGCCAGGTCGTCGTCGGTGCAGCGGCCCATGAGGACCGTGTCCATGCCGTGGCACGGGAAGTCGGCCATCTGGTTCGGGTCGTAGACGATCGGGCCGAGGCCGCCGTCGGACGGGACGACGACGCGGGTGGGGGCGGGGGACGGGTCGGCGTCGCGCTCCGGATCGCCCGCAACGGCGGACGGACGCGACGCCGCAGGGTCGCCGTCCTCGGCCGCGCCGCGGGCGGCCGGCGCATCCGGTGTGTCGGTCGGGCCGGTCGTGCAGCCGCCGAGCGTGGCGAGCGCCACGGTCAGCGCGGTGATCCAGGCGCCACGCGACGCCAAGGAGAACGGATCGAGTCCGGTGTGGCGGAAACGAGACGACATGACGGCAGACCTCACATGGGTGGAAGCGTTCGGCGCGCTACGGCGCATGACAGCGTATGATTGACCCCTCCCCCCAGGGGGGGCTATAGAGAGTCTAGACACGACGACGGTCCGCTGTCAACGGGACCCGCATCGTCAACAAGGGAGGCTGGGATGTCCGAGACCCACGACGGCCATGCGGCGCACCGCCGGCCGGAGCGCGCTGCGGCGCGGGTGCCGCACGCCCACCACGACATGGCCGATGCCCGCTCCGCCGCGGCGATGGAGGCGGACATGCGCCGCCGCTTCTGGATCGCGCTTGCCCTGGGCATCCCGGCGATCGCCTACACCCCGATGGTCGGCCACGCGCTCGGACTCCGGCTGCCGACGCCGTTCGGTTTCCCGGCCGACTGGATGTCGCTGGCCTTCGCAACGCCCGTCGCGCTCTGGGCGAGCTCGGTGTTCCATGTGGGCGCGTGGCGGTCCGTCCGCTCGGGCGTCCTGAACATGAGCGTCCTCGTCTCGCTCGGCATCCTCGTCAGCTATCTGTTCAGCCTCGGCCTGACGTTCCTCGCTCCCGGCCAGGAGACGTTCTACGAAGCGGCCGTCATGCTCGCCGTCTTTCTCCTTTTCGGCCACTGGATGGAGATGCGCGCCCGCCGTGGCAGCACGGACGCCGTACGGCTGCTGCTCGACATGGCGCCCCAGCAGGCCACCGTCGATCGCGACGGCCGTCTCGAGACCGTGCCCGTCGGCGAGGTCGTCGTCGGCGACGTCCTCGTCCTGCGGCCGGGGGACAAGGTCGCCGTCGACGGCGAGGTCCTCGACGGCGAGACCGCGATCGACGAGTCCATGATCACGGGCGAGTCGCTGCCCGTGGCGAAGGCGGCGGGCGACACCGTCATCGCCGGCACGATCGGCCAGTCCGGCGCCGTCCGCTACCGCGCGACGAAGGTCGGCGGTGCGACGGCGCTGGCGCAGATCGTGGCGATGGTCGAGCGGGCGCAGAACTCGAAGGCGCCGGCTCAACGCCTGGCGGACCGCGCCGCCCACTACCTCGTGCTCCTCGCCGTCGGTTCGGGGCTGGCGACGTTCGCGGTGTGGACGCTCGTCGCCGGCGAGCCGCTGCTCACGGCGCTCACGTTCGCCGTCTCGGCTGTGGTCATCGCCTGCCCCGACGCGCTGGGCCTGGCCACGCCGACGGCGGTCATGGTGGCCACCGACCTCGGCGCCAAGCACGGCGTGCTGTTCAAGGAGGCCGTGTCCCTCGAGCTCGCGGCCCGGATCGACGCCGTGATCATCGACAAGACCGGGACGCTGACCGAGGGACGGCCGCGCGTGACGGACGTCGTCGCCCTGCCGGGGCAGACCGAGGCCGACGTCCTCGCGCGCGCCGCGGCCGTCGAGCGCCGCAGCGGCCATCCCCTGTCGAAGGCGGTCCTCGACGAGGCCGAACGGCGGTCGCTCGACGTCCCGGCCGAGGTGGACGCCTTCGTCTCCATCGCCGGGCTCGGTGTCCGCGGCACCGTCGCGGGGCGCGACGTCCTCGTCGGCACGCTGCGCTTGTTCGAGCAGCACGGTATCGATGTCGCCGCCGTCGGCGAGGCCGCGGAACGGCTCCTGGCGGAGGGCAAGACGCTCATGCTCGTGGCCTTCGACGGCCGCGCCGCCGGGGTCATCGCCGCCACGGATCCGGTTCGGCCGACGGCCCGCGCCGCCGTCGACGGGCTGAAGGCGCTCGGCATCGACGTCGTCATGATGACGGGCGACAACCGTCACACGGCCGAGGCCGTGGCCAAGCAGGTCGAGATCGACCGCGTGGTGGCCGAGGTCCTGCCGGCGGACAAGGCCGGCGAGGTCGCCCGCCTGCAGGCCGAGGGACGGTTCGTGGCGATGGTCGGCGACGGCGTGAACGACGCGCCGGCGCTGGCGCAGGCCGAACTCGGCATCGCCATCGGCGCCGGCACCGACGTCGCGGTCGAGGCCGGCGACATCGTCCTCATGCGCTCCGACCCAGCCGACATCCTGCGGGCGATCAAGCTGTCCAAGGCGACCGTCACGAAGATGCGCCAGAACCTGTTCTGGGCCGCCATCTACAACGTGGTGGCGATCCCGATCGCGGCCGGCGTGTTCTACCGCTCGCTCGGGATCATGCTGCGTCCGGAGTTCGGCGCGCTGGCGATGTCGGCCAGCTCGATCACCGTCGTGAGCAACGCCCTCCTGCTGCGGCGGGCGAAACTCTAGGACGTCGTCACGCCGCCGTGACAACGTCCTAGGGACGATGGAACGGGCATGCGTCTGGGTTGCCCCTGGCTCGGCCGCGCCGGTGACGCAACGCGCAGGCCCGCCGATCAAGGGAAGGCGAACGGCGACAGGAGGCCGAGTCATGAAGGTCAACCGCCATCCCGCGATTCCCGCGTCTGCCGCCGCCGTCGCCGTTGTCGCGGCCGCCGCGCTGCGCCTTGGCCCGGCGATGCCGGTGTGGGCGCCGGCGCCACCTGTCCGCGCGCAGGGCGCGACCATCTCCATCCGCATCGACACGGCCGCGCGCCACCAGGTGATGGAGGGCTTCGGCGCCACGACGATGCCGCTCGTGTACGGCGACGTCGACCCGCTGCCGCCGGCGCTGCGCAAGCAGGCGATCGAGGCGCTGTACCGAGACATCGGCGTGCGGACGGGGAACGTCGAGCAGGCGGTCCTCGAGAGCCCCGGCGACTACGGCGCGCGGCGAAACGACAACGACGACCCGTTCGTCATCGACCCGGCCGGCTTCCAGTCGGACGGCCTGCGGCGCACCCGCGACAAGCTGCTCGCCGACGCGTTCGCCCTCGGCTTCGACGGCTACCTGGCCCAGAAGGTGAACGTCCGCTGGGCCAGCCCGTGGCTCGCGGCGATCCGCACGCGCGACCGCCGCCGCTACCTGGACGAGGCGGCCGAGCAGGTGCTGGTCGGCGCGCGGGCCTGGCGCGACGTCGTCGGGCGGGCGCCAACGCTCATCCATCTGTTCAACGAGCCGACGAGCGGCAACGGCGAACTGCAAGGGGGCGACCCGGCCGAGATCGTCGACCTCATCATCGCCTGCGGTGACCGTCTGAAGGCAAATGGCTTTCCCGACGTGCGCTTCGTCGTGCCCAGCGAGGAGACGGAGCGGCGCTCGCTCGCGGTCATGCGGGCGATCACGGCCAACCCGGCCGCGCGCGCCTACGTCGGGGCGCTGGGCTACCACCCCTACCCGTACGGCTCGACGTACGCCTCGGTGCCGAACATCCTGCGCACGTCGGGCGATGGCAAGCCCGATCCGGCGGCCGTCGCGGTGCGCGACGAGCTGCGGGGCGTGGCCCAGGCGGCCGGCCTGCCGCTGTGGATGACGGAGGTCTCGCACGGCGAGCTCGACCCGCGCTCGTTCGATTCGCTGCGCGGCCGCGCCGTCCACATCCACGACGAGCTGACGTACGCCGACGCCTCGGCGTACTTCGGGATGAACAACATGTGGGACACGTGGTCCCATTCCGAGCACTTCAAGGGTCGCCAGGACGGCGGCCTCTATTCGGAGGCGGACACGCTCGTCCTCATCGACCTCGACCTCAACAAGGTGGTCATCACCGGCATGGGCTACGCGATCGGCCACTGGGCGCGCTTCCTGCCGCGGGGCAGCGTGCGCGTCGAGGCGACGTCGGGCGACCCGCTCGTCCAGGTCACGGCGTTCCTCGACGAGCCGGCCGGCCGCCTCGTCCTCGTGGCGATCAACAACGACCACGACCCGCGCCCGATCGTCGTGGACGAGGCAGGCGCGGCATTGACCGGAGCCCTGGATGGCATCCGGTCGATGGTCGACGTGCGCTGGGCGCCGCTCGACCCCGTGCCGGCCGCTCCGGGGGGCGGCTTCGCCGACGTGCTGCCAGGGCGGAGCGTGACGACGTACGTCGGGTCGATCGGCACCGCGGTCGGCCCGGAGCCGGCGCCTGGTGCGACGCCATCGCCCTCGCACCTCGCTCCGCCGACGTCATCCCATCGCCTGTTCGTCCCCGAAGCGCGCCGCTTCCCGTAGCGCCGGCGCGTTCCGGCGGCCCATCGCAGAGGAGGTCAGACCGTGGAGCCCGATCTGTACTCGCTCCACCACCGCAGCGAGGTCGTCGTCGCCCTCGATGCCGACACCCTATTCGCGATGCTGGACGACCACCGGCGGCTGGCGAGCCATATGGAGAGGCCGTCGTGGATGATGGCGGGAGCATCGATGCGCGTCGAGACGGACGAGCGAGGCGGGCAGGCCGTCGGCTCGGTCATCCGGCTAGAAGGGCGCGTGCTCGGGCTGAGCCTGGCGGTGGACGAGGCGGTCACCGTGCGCGTGCCGCCCGTGCGCAAGACGTGGGAGACGCTCGGCGAGCCTCGGCTGCTGGTCATCGGCGCGTATCGAATGGGCTTTGCCATCGCGCCGTCCGGCACCGGCTCGCACCTCGAGGTGTTTATCGACTATCGGTTGCCCAGGCGCGGACCTAGCCGCGTCCTCGGACTCTTGTTCGGCCAGGTGTACGCCGCGTGGTGCACCCGGCGCATGTGTGCCGACGCCGCAGCGATGGCGGAGCGGACTGCGACCGACGCCTGACCGACCGGACGGTCGCAAATGCGCCAGAACCTGTTCTGGGCCGCCATCTACAACGTGGTGGCGATCCCGATCGCGGCCGGCGTGTTCTACCGCTCGCTCGGGATCATGCTGCGTCCGGAGTTCGGCGCGCTGGCGATGTCGGCCAGCTCGATCACCGTGGTCGGCAACGCGCTGCGCCTGAAGCGGCTGCGGCTCTAGCGCGCGGCGCGGGGCCTGTCAGCCGAGCCCCCGATCGCGCTTGCCCGCGGCCGGGCCAGACGGCACCAGGCGGCGGTCGAGGCGGCTCAGCTCGGCCGTGAGGGCCTGCACCGCGGTGCGCAGCGCGCGCACCCGCGGGTTGTGCTCGACGGCGCTCGGCCCATCCTCGGCCGCCTCGGCCTCGGCCTCGCCCAGCTCGAACCGCAGCGACGACAGCCGATCGCGTGCGGCGCGCTGGCGCAGTCGCAACACCTCGCTGCAGAAGCCGCGGACCGCCGTGGGCTCGTCGCTGGGCGGGCCGGCCAGGGCGCGGCGGCGGAGCTGCTCGGCCAGCCGGGCGTGGTCGTCCGGCAGGCCGTCGAGGCGGTGCGCATCGGGTGCATCCGGCGGAGCGGTGCCGTGGGCGGCGTAGCGGACGGCGGCGAGGAGGTCGCGCAGGACCGGCGTCGCGATGTCGTCGTCGTCCAGCGGCGGCTCGCCGAGGGCGCGCAGCGCCGCGTTGAGGGCGGCCAGGCGCGGCGGCGCGGCCAGCAGGAAGCCGACCACACGGCTGGCGTGGGTGTCGGGCGCGGCGGCGGGGCGCGTCGGCGGCGCGGCGTCGGTCGCGACCGACGCGTCGTGCTCGCCACCGGCCGAGGCCGCTGCATCGTCCCCGTCGGCGCGATCGGCTGCGCTGCTGGTTTCGGGCAGGGACGGTCCGTCGACGCCGACCACGGCCGGCACGCCGTCGGCGCGGCCTGCCCGTTCGCCGCCGCGCCGCGCGCCCGCCGGCGCCGGCCGGCGCCGCCCGACCTGCGCCAGCCGTGCCGCCAGCGCCCGCTCGTCGATGCGCAGCCGGTCGGCCAGGCGCGCCATCCAAGCGCTGCGGACGATCGGGTCGGGGATCTCGGCGATGATCGGGACCAGCCGCTCGGCCGCGGTCTGCTTGGCGCTCGGGTCGTTCAGGTCGAGGTCGGCGGTCAGGGCGTCGAGGAGGTAGGCCAGCACCGGCACGGCGTCGGCCACGAGACGGCGCCAAGCGTCGGGATCGGCGCGGATGACGTCGTCGGGGTCGCGGCCGGCCGGCAGGATGGCGACCCGGAGGTCGACCTCGAGCGTGCTGGCGAAGCGGACCGCGCCGCGCGCCGTCGGCACCGGCACGACGTCGCCGGCGGCGGCCTCGCGCACGACGTCGAGGCCGCGGATCGTGGCCGCCTGGCCGGCGGCGTCGGCGTCGAGGGCCAGGACGATGCGCTTGGCGAAGCGCTTGAGCAGCGCCACGTGGTGCTCGGTCAGCGACGTGCCGAGGCTGGCCACGACGTTCGTGAAGCCGGCCGCGTGGGCCCGGATCGCGTCGGTGTAGCCTTCGACGACGACGGCCTCGTCGCGGTCGCGGATCGCCTGGCGGGCGCGATCGAGGGCGAACAGCGTGCGGCCCTTGTCGAAGATCGCCGTCTGCGGGCTGTTGAGGTACTTCGGCACGCCGTCGGGGTCGAGGGTGCGCGCCCCGAACGCCACCGGCTCGCCGCGGATGTTGTGGATCGGGATCGTGACGCGGTTGCGGAAGTAGTCGTAGAAGCCGCCGCCCTCGCGCTCGCGCAGCAGGCCGGCCGCGGCGAGCTCGGCGTCCGTGAAGCCCAGGGCGCGCAGATGGTGGCCGGTCTGGTCCCAGCTGTCGGGCGCGAAGCCCAGGCGGAACGCCTTGGCCACGTCGGAGCCGAAACCGCGCCGTGCCAGGTAGTCGCGGGCGGCATCGGCTTCCGGCGCGCGGCGCAGCAGGCCGTGCCAGTACTCCGCCGCCGCCAGCACCGCGTCGCGCAGCCGCTTGGAGCGCTCGACTTGGGCCTGGGCCTCGGGCGTGGGCGGCGCGAGGTCGACGCCGGCGCGGCGGGCCAGGAGCTCGAGCGCGTCGCGGAACGGCACGTTCTCGACGCGCATCACGAAGTCGAACACGTCGCCGCCGGCGCCGCAAGCCCCGAAGCAGCGCCAGGTGCCGCTGTCCGGGAACACGATGAAGCTGGGCGTCCGCTCCTGGTGGAACGGGCAGCACGCCTTGAAGTTGCGGCCGGCCTTCTTGAGCGGAACATGCTCGCCGACGAGCTCGACGAGGTCGATGCGGGCGCGGACGTCGTCGATGGGCGTCATGGCGGCAGTATAGGCGCGGGCGGGCGAACGATGCGCCGCGCCCGGCGCGGTCGGGACGCCCCCAACGACCTAGTCGTCCGCCCCCGCCGGCTCCTTGTCGCCGCTCGGTACGACGAGCTCGCTGGTGAGGGCCTCGTCGAGCTCGGCCAGCGAGGCATAGCCGGCGGCCAGCACCGCCTGGCGGACCAGGCCGAGCGCCTCGCCGCGCAGGTGCGGCGCCAGCTGGCCGAAGTTCTGGTAGAGCCGGTGTCGACCGCTGCCGGACTGGAGCGTCTTGACGGCCAGCTGCCGCCGGCGGGCTTGGATCTCGACCGAGACGACGCTTTCGTGACTGGCCATGGCCGTGAGGTCCTCCGGGCGCGGGGCGGGTCGGGCGGTGGCCGGGGATTGTAGCCCCGAAACCACCGCGGCGGGCGGGAAGCCATGCCTCCCGCCCGCCGCGTCTGTGGCAGGGACGCCCGGGCCAGGCCCGAGCCGGTGCGTCAGCGGATCATTCGGTGGCGTCGCCGCCGGGCGCGGGCACCCGGGCCGGCGCCAGGCGCACCGGGGCGATCACCGCCCAGCGCGCCGGGGCGGCGAGGTTCGCCGGGCCGGCGGCGGCGTCGCCCAGGCGCTCGAACGCGCCGAAGGGGATGGGCGGCGGAGGCGCGGGCGGCGTCGGCGGCGTGATGCCGCCACCGCCGCTGCTGCCGGGCGTGTAGCGCAGCGCCTCGAGCTCGCGCAGCGCCACCGTGGTCGACGGACCGGCCGTCGCCGCCAGCAGCAGGTAGCGCGTGTTGAAGGCGCGCAGGTCGATCGTCTCGTCGCCGCCGGTGGCGTTGCGGCGCTGGTAGAGGCCCACCCAGTTGCTACCGTTCCAGGCGTAGAGGATGTAGTCCGTGGCGTGCTTGCCCGCCACCCAGCGCAGCACGACGCGCTGGATCGTCGCCGTCGCCCCGAGGTCGACGTAGACCCAGGCCGGCAGCCGTGCCGACTCCCAGCTGGTGTTGAGGTCGCCGTCGACCGCCGCCGCGGCCGGCAGGCCGGGCGTCTCGTGTTCGGCCGTCACCGGCTTGCCCAGGGCCAGGTTCTCCCAGGTGGGGCCGCCGCTCGGCGTGGCGCCGGGGCCTTTGATCTGCCAGTCGCGCAGCTCGTAGTGGCCGCCGGACAGGTAGGGGTGGACGAGCCAGAGCATGAAGTAGCGGCCGCGGATCGAGCCGCCGCCGCGGATCGTCCAGGTGTCGTTGCCGGTGCCCTGGGTCGTCGAGCCCAGCTGCTGCCAGGCGCGGACGTTGTCGCGCCAGAGGTAGAGCGCGTAGCCACGGGCGTGGCGCTGCGGGCCCCAGACGGTCTGGATGCTGGCCACGTCGACCTCGGCGCCGAGGTCGACGTAGATCCACTGGATGTTCTGGGCGCGGTAGAACGGGTCGCTGCCGCCCAGGCTCGACCAGGGCGAGTTGGGGTCGGCGTCGACGGCGTTCTCGGCCGGGAAGCCGGGCTGGGCCGACGAGGCGACGACCGGTCGCCCGAAGGCCAGGTTGTCGCTGCCGCTCGGGCCGCCGACCGGCGTCGCCGTGGGCGCCGGCGGGACCGGCGTGGCGGTGGCCGGCGGCGCGCCGGTGGCCGTGGGCTGGCCGGGCCCGGCGGTGGCGTTGGGGCACGGGTTGGCCTGGTTCTGGATGCTGACGACGTTGAGGTAGGTGCCGCCGGTGCAGTTGACCCGCGTCCCCGACACCTCGACCCACTGGTTGTAGAACGCGGCGAACGAGCCGGCGCCGCCCGGTCCCTTGAGCTGCTCGACGACCGCGCCGTTGCAGTCCAGCAGCACGGCGTCGGGGAAGCACACCCCGGCCCCGGTCGTCACGATGCCGCTGGCCTGGACGGCCTGCCGCAGCGGCGCGGCCGCCGGCGCCGCGCCGACCGGGCGGGCCGGACCGAGCGCGGCCAAGCCGAAGCCGGCCGCGGCGCCGAGCCCCAGCACGCAGGCGATGGCTCTACGAAAGCGGATGAAACTGCGCTGCGCGACCATGATCGCTCTCCTCTCTCCTCGGACGCGACGGGCGTCGCCCATGAAGCTCGGCGACACCGCGTGGGTCCGATAACGACGACCGCCGGCCCGCGTTATGACGGGCCGGCGGTCGTGGTCAACCCCATCGAATGGGGCGGGCGCCCGGCGCCGATCGCCGCCGCCCGCCCCGCGACGCGCGTCGCTAGCCGCCCAGTGCGACCGTCCGCACGCTCACCGGCAGGAAGATCCGGCCGCCGCTCGGCAGCGCCGTCGGGGGCAGCGGCGTCGCCGTGGGGCCGGTCGCCGTTGGGACGGTGGTCGGCACGCCGCTGGGCTCGAGGGCGGCGGCGGGGATGCGGCCGACGGTGTCGGGGCTCTGGCTGGCGCGGCCGGTCGGGGCGCCGTCGATGTCGTAGCTGACCAGCAGGTCACCGCTGGGCTCGAACGCCAGCGCCGTCAGGCCCGAGACCCCGGTGACGACCGGCGTGAACGACACGCCGACGGCGCCCGACGCCACCTCGGGCACCAGGCTGATCCGGCGCGTGCCGAGCTCGGCCACGTACAGCCGCCCGTTCGGGCTGAACGCCAGCGCCGTCGGCCGGTCGAGGCCGGTCACGTGCTCGTGGAACTCGTTCTCGTCGAGGACGTCGCCGTCCTTGTTGACGTCGGTGAGGCGGATGATGCGGCCGGTCGGCGCCTGGAAGCCGCCCAGCAGCGAGACGTAGGCGGTGTCGGGATCGACCGGCGAGAAGGCGAGGCCGGTCGGGATCGCCTGCTGCGCGCCGTCCTCGTACGGCTCGAGCACGGCCCAGGTCGACAGCGCGCCGGTGACGGGATCGAGCTTGAGGATATCGTTGGCGCCGGCATCGACGACGAACACCGCGTCGCCGCGCGGGCTCGGCACCAGATGCCACGGGTTCGAGTCGATGCCGCCGTCGTTGGGGTCGGCGCCGTCGGGGTTGTGGGCGGTCTCGTAGGCCAGCGTGTCAGCCAGGACGGTCGGCGTCCCGAGCAGGCCGACCTTGAGGATCTTGGCCGCCTCGGCCGGGCGCAGCTGGCCCGGGCCGCCGGACTGCGCGACGAGCAGGTTGAGCGACGTCGGCGCCGCGCCGGCGTCGAGCGGCCACGGGATGGCGTGGTTGGCGCCCACGACGCCCCCGCCGGGATCGAGGCTGTTCGTCATGTTGTCCAGCACGGTGAACGCCATGGCGGGGTTGTCGAGGCCCAACACCTGGACGCGGCCGTCGCCGTTGCCGGGCGTGAACTCGCCGGGTTTCGGCGTGCCGGTGCCGCCCTCGCTGACGATGAGAACGTCCTGGTCGACGCCCTGGAAGCTGACCGACTGGAGCCAGAGGCCGTGCGGGTTCTTGAGGTCGCGGATCAGCGGCGTGACCGGCGACGGCGGACCGGCGGTCGGCGCCTCGGTCGGCACCGCGGTCGCCGGCGGGGCGGTCGGGCTCGCGCCGTCGCTGACGACGAGCGTGCCCTCCATGCCGTTGGCTCGGTGCATGCCGACCGAGCAGTAGTAGGCGTACGTCCCCGGAACGGCCGGCGCGGCGAAGGCGATCGCGGCTTGTTCGCCGCCGCGGATGATCGGGGTCCGCTCCACCCGTCCGCCGTCGAGCTCGAAGACGATGTCGTGCGTGCCCATCGCGTTCATGAACGTCACCGACAGCGCCTCGGACGGAGCGACGGTGACGGTGCTCGGGTCGAACGCGAAGTTCGTGCCGGTGAACGTCAGCGCCCGCGGCTGGGTCGGCGCGGTGACGACGAGCACGCCCTCCATGCCGTTGGCCCGGTGCATCCCCACCGTGCAGTAGAACGGATAGCGCCCGGGCGCCACCGGCGCGTCGAAGGCGACGTTGGCCGTCTGGCCGGCCTGGATGCGGTCGGTCTTGGCCTGGCGCCCGCCGTCGAGGTCGAAGACGATGTCGTGGAAACCCTGGACGTTCTTGAACGCGATGTCGAGCGACTCGCCGGGCGCCGCCTCGATCTCGTTGGGGTCGTACTTGTAGTTGGAGCCCTCGACCGTCACCGTCCGCGCCGCCTGGCCGGGGTCGCCGACGACGAGCGTGCCGGTCATGCCCTGCTGGCGGTGGTTGCCGACGTCGCAGTAGTACTCGTAGAGGCCCGGCTCCAGGGGGGCGTTGAACGCCAGCTGGCGCGTCACGCCCAGGCTGGCTGGCTCGACGCGGGCGACGTTGCCGGCGCCGAGATCGAAGACGATCGAGTGCGGGCTGGTGAGCCCCAAGCCGATGAACAGGACGTCCATCGCCTCGCCCGGCTCGACCTGGATCTCGGTCTTGTCGAAGGTGTTGTCGGTGCCGGTGATCGTGATCGCGCGCTGCGGCGCGGCCCAGGCGATGGCGCCGCTCACGAGCGCGGTCGCCAGCGCGAGCACGGCAGCGCCCAACCAGGTCTGGCTGCGCATGGCAGGTCCTTTCGCGTCGAACGGAGTGGATTGGGTGGGGCCGGAAGGCACAGGATGCACGCGCGCGGCCGGTTCGCCAAGCCGCGGGGCGGCCGCGGCCGGCGTCAAACCCGGGCCACCCGGGCCAGGATCTGGCTGACGACCTCGTAGTTGACCGTCCCGAGCCAGCCGGCGACGACCTCGGCCGTGATCGACCGGCCGCCCTGATGGCCGATCAGGACGACCTCGTCGCCGGTTCGGACGCCCGGGATCGCGGTGACGTCGACCGCCGACTGGTCCATCGAGACGCGCCCGACGAGCGGGGCGGCGGCGCCGCGGACCAGGACGTGCCGCCAGCGCGTCGGGCCGCGGCGGAAGCCGTCGGCGTAGCCGACCGGGATCGTGGCGACGCGCGACGCCCGCTCGGCGACCCAGGTCCGCCCGTAGCCGACGGCCTCGCCGGGCGCCAGGTCGTGGACCTGGGCCACCTGGGTCTTCCAGGCCAGCGCCGGCCGCAGCGCGTCGTCGCCGACGGCGGCCGAGGGCGCGAGGCCGTAGAGCGCGATGCCGGGCCGGACGAGGTCGAACACGGCATCGTCGCGGCCGAGCAGGGCGGCGCTGTTGGCGGCGTGCGCCAGCGGCGGCCGCACGCCGGCGGCCGCGGCGTCGGCCACGACGCGGCGGAACGTCGCCAGCTGGGCGTCGGTGGCGGCGCGCGCACCGGGCTCGACCTCGTCGGCGGCGGCCAGGTGGGTGAACAGGCCCTCGACCGCGAGGTGGGGCAGACCGGCCAGCGCGCCAAGGAACGCCACCGCGTCCGCCGGCGGCAGGCCGAGCCGGTGCAGGCCGGTGTCGACCTTGACGTGGACGGCGACGATGCGGTCCAGGTCGCGGCCGGCGGCGTCGAGCGCGACGGCCGTGTCGTGGTCGTAGACCGTCAGGGCGACGCCGAGGCCGACGGCGTCGCGGGCCTGCCAGCCGGGCGTCCAGCCCAGGACGAGGATCGGGGCGTCGATCCCTTCGCGGCGCAGCGCCGCCGCCTCGGCCAGGCAGGCCACGCCGAGGCGGTCGGCGCCGTTGTGGAGCACGGTGCGGGCGACGCGCACGGCGCCGTGGCCGTAGGCGTCGGCCTTGATGACGGCCATGAGCGGCACGCCGCCGGCGCGGGCCTTGAGCCGCCGGGTGTTGTCGGCGATCGCGCCGAGGTCGATCTCGAGCCAGGTCGGCCGATCGGGGCGCAACACGACGATCTGGCGCCAGGCGGCGTCCTGCCGCACCAGGACGTCGCCGGCGCGGTCGGGATCGGCCATGAGGCCGGCGGTGACGTGCTCCATGCGCGTCACGGCGCTGCCCTTGACGAGCGCCACGGCATCGGCGTCGAGCAGCGGCCGGACGGCGGCGATGGCGTCCTCGGCGCGGTAGGTGACGGCGATCCGGTCGGCGGCGAGCCCGGCCGCCCGCGCCCCGGCGGCGATGTGCTCGGCCTCGGCGCCGCGGGTCACGAGGGCGTCGACGGTGCGCGCGGCGCGTGCGCCGACGGCGTGGTGGGCCTCGGCCGAGGCCGCGCCAAGCTCGGCCATGTCGCCCAGGACGGCGATGCGCCGGCCGGCCGGCAGCGCCGCCAGGACGTCGAGCGCGGCCTCGACCGCGGCCGGGCTGGCGTTGTAGCTGTCGTCGAGGATCGTGCTGCCGGCGTAACCGGCGAGCGGGTTCAGCCGCCCCTTCTGTGGTGGCAGCGTCGCCAGCCGCTCGACGACGTCGGCCGTGGTCAGGCCGAACCGCCGACCGGCGGCGACCGCCATCAGCGCGGCGGTGACGAAGTGCCGGCCGAGCCACGGGATGCGGGCAGGAGCGACGTCGTCGCCGGCGACGATGTCGAACGCCGTGCCGTCGCGCGCCAGCCGCACGTCGCGCGCGTACAGGTCGGCCGCCCGGTCGCCGTCGGCGCTGACGCGGACGACCGGCGCGCGCGTCCGGGTCGCCATCCGCGCCACGCGGGCGTCGTCGGCGTTGAGGACGGCCAGGCCGCCGGGGGCAAGCGCCTCGACGAGCGCGCCCTTCTCGCGCTCGACGCCGTCGAGGTCGCCCAGGGCGTGGAGGTGGGCGGCGGCGACACGCGTCACGAGCGCCACGGCCGGCGGGGCGATGGCCGCCAACTCGGCGATCTCGCCGAAGCGGTCCGTAGCCATCTCGAGCACCAGCACCTCGGGTGCCGCGGCGCCGTCGTCGATCTCGCCCAGGGCGATCGGCAGGCCGAAGGTGTCGTTGAAGTTGCCGGGGTTGCGGAAGACGGACAGCTGCCCGGCCAGGACGTGGGCGACGAGCTCCTTGGCCGAGGTCTTGCCGACGCTGCCGGTGATCGCCACGACCGGCAGGCCGAGCCGGCGCACCCGCCACGCCGCCCAGCGCTCCAGCGCGGCGCGCGTGTCGGGCACGACGATGCACGTGGCCCCCCAGCTCGCGACGTCGGCCGGCCGCTGGCACAGGACGCCGGTCGCACCGGCGCGCAGGGCGGCGGCGATGTGGTCGTGGCCGTCGGCCTTGGCCGTCCGGACCGCGACGAACAGCTGGCCGGGACGGACGATGCGCGAGTCGAAGCCGAAGCCGCACCACGCATCGGCAAACGCCGGCCCGGCGACGGCGGCGTCGGGGACGGCGGCGAGCAGGTCGGCCAGGTGGACCGTCATCGCCTGAGGCGAGGGCCGGCCCCGACGCCGTCGCCGAGCGCCGCGCGTGCGGCGGGCCGGACGCCCGGGCTCACGCCAGCGGCCCGCGCTTCGCCCGGTGCGCGGCCAGCGAGCGGTCGAGGATCGTTGACACGAGGTCGTGGGGCAGGATGCCGTCCTCGATCGGGCCGAGGAAGACGGTCGAGCTCGGGCTCGAGCCGGGCAGCGTGTTGGGCTCGCCGACGATGATGCGCCGCGCCCCGCCGTCGTCGGCGCGGGCGTCGCCGCCGTCGGGCGCCACGACGTACATGTCGATGCGGGCGAAGACGCGCAGCTGCAGCGCCGTGAAGGCGCGCTCGGCGACGTCGCGCACGGCGGCGAGCACCGCGGCCGGCAGGCGGGCCGGTGTGATGTTCTCGCCGTGGCCGGGCAGGAACTTCTCCTCGATCGTCAGGAACGCCCCCTTGGCCGGCGTCTCGGTCGGGGCGAACGCCCGCGGCCGCCCGCCCTCGTCCTCGAGCACGACGACAGTGACCTCGACGCCGCGCAGGTGCTCCTCGACGAGGGCGACGGTGTCCCAGGCCAGGGCATCGTCGATCGCAGCGCGCAGCGCGGCGCGGTCGCCCGGCACGCCCAGCGCCGTCGAGCAGCCCTCGCGGCTGGGCTTGACGACGCACGGGTAGCCCAGCGCGGTCTCGACGCGGGCGATGGCGGCGTCGGCGCCGGCGGTCCACTCGGCGGCCGTGACCGCCACCGTCGCCGGGACGTCGATGCCGGCCTGGCGCAGCAGGTCGCGCTGGACGCGCTTGTCCATCCCGAGCGCGCTGCCGAGGACGCCCGAGCCGACGTAGGGCACGTCGAGCAGCTCGAGCAGCCCCTGGAAGCAGCCATCCTCGCCGTACTTGCCGTGCAGGCCGATGTAGACGACATCGAACCGCTCCGGCAGCGCCTCCCACGGCAGCCGCTCGGCGTCGTGCGCCAGCCGGGCGTCGATGTCGGCGGTGGTGTTCTGGACGACGAGCGGCAGCGGGATCGCCCAGAGCCCGCCCTGGGCGTCCATGTAGACCGCCGACGGGTCCCAGCGGCTGCGGTCGATCGTCTGGAAGATGTGCCGCCCGCTCTCGAGCGAGATCTCGCGCTCCGACGAGCGGCCGCCGAGGACGACGGCGACGCGGGGGCGGGGGGCGGGGGGTGGCGGGGTCATGGGGGGTATTGTACGCAGAGGCGGAAGGGCGACGACGGGTCGCGCCGATCGATGGGATCGGACGTCGATGGTTCGACTACAACGGCCCCCGCTTCCCCCCATGGTCGGCCAGCGCCACCTCGACGATCCGCTCGATGACCATCGCGGCCGTCAGGCCGGCCTCGGCCGCCTGGTGGAACAGGAAGCTGCTCGGCGACATCCCGGACGTGCTGTTCGGGTCGGTGAAGAGGATCTGGCCGTCCGGCAGTAGGAAGCCGTCGAGGCGGGCGTAGCCCTTGAAGCCGAAGGCGACGAACAGCCGCTCGGCCTCGCGCTGCAGCCGCGCCAGCGTGGCCGCGTCGACGCGGGCGGGCGTAATCTTCTGCGAGCGGCCGGGCATGTACTTGTCGTCGTAGGTCATGAACGGGTTGGGGCTGACGGTTTCGGTCGGCAGCAGCGCCTCGGCGCCGCCGCCCGGGGCGCCCAGGACGATGACGCTGAACTCCATCCCATCGAGGTAGGCCTCGACGAGCGCCGCCGTGTCCCAGCGCAGCGCCTCGTCGATCGCCGCCGCCAGCCCGCCGTCGCCGTCGACGTCCTCGAGGTCCGCCACGACGCTCACGCCGATGCTCGACCCCTCGCGCGCCGGCAGCACCACGAGCGGCGCGCCGACCGCGGCGGCGATGCGCGCAACGCACGCCTCGCGGTCGGCCGCCCAGTCGGCGGCGGCGACGACGACCTCGCGCGGCACGGCGAAGCCGTGGGCCGCCAGCAGCCGGTGCGCCATCGGCTTGTCGAGCGACAGCGCGGCGGCCAGGACGCCGGAGCCGGTGTACGGCACGCCGGCCAGCTCGAGGGCGCCCTGGATGCAGCCGTCGTCGCCGTACTTGCCGTGCAGCGCGATGAACGCGACGTCGACGAGCGCCGGCAGCGCCTCGTACGGCACCTGCTCAGCGTCGGCCGCCAGCCGCGCCTCGATGTCGGCGCAGGTGTTCTGGACGACGAGCTTGTCGGGCAGCCGCCAGAGCCGCCCGGCGCCGTCCATGAACAGCGGCACCGCTGCGAACCGCGCCCGGTCGAGGTGGAACACGACCTGCCGCCCGCTCGCCAGCGACACCTCGCGCTCGCTCGACCGGCCGCCGAGGACGACGCCGACGCGGAGGCGGCCCTGGGGGTCGGTCAACGTGCGGCGCTCAATCCCGCGCCAGCCGCGGCAGGTACAGCGTCGGGGCCGCCGGCGTCGGCGCGGGGGTCGGGGACGGGTCGCGGGCGACGTCGTCGACGAGCGTCCCGTCGTGGGCGATGCGGATGTGGCGGTTGCGGCCGATCGTCGCGCCGTCGAAGGTGCGGACCGTGCCGTCGGGGAACGTGACCGTCAGGGTGTAGCTGCAGTCGCGCGCGCCGAGGCCGAAGTGGAGGACCCGGGTGTCGGTCGAGTTGTAGGTCCCGCGGCCGGCCTTGACCTGGCGCGTGATCTGCTCGCCGCCGCCCGGCCCGCCCTCGCCGGCTGCATCCGCTCCCGCCCAGCGCAGCGTCACGCGCGCGCCGATCGCGTCGCGGTTCACGGCCTCGCCGTCGCCGACGACGCGGACGGCCAGCCAGTCGTTGGCTTGGCCGATCGTGTTGCGGAAGAGATGGCCGCTCGAGGCGCCGGGGCCGCCGCCCAGCAGGAGGTCGAGGTCGCCGTCGCGGTCGTAGTCCGACCAGTTGACGTTGCCGGAGCCGCGCATCCGGGCCGCGGCCTCGGGGTCGGCGGGGTGGTTGATGCCGCTGGTGAAGCCGACGCTGGCGAACGTGCCGTCGTCGAGCTGGCGGTAGAGCCCGAACCAGCCCTTCTGGTCCGGCTCGACGTACTGGGTGTTGGCGTCGTACTTGCGGTCGCGCGAGACGCCGACGTCGAGCCGGCCGTCGTTGTCGAAGTCGGCCAGCGCGGCGTCGATGTCGCCCTCGTTGTAGGGCAGCTTGCGCGCCTGCCAGGTGTTGCTGAACGCCCAGCCCGCGGCCGCGCCCTGGTTGATGAGGAGCTGCGACGGGTCGGCCCAGCGGCGCGTGAAGTTCAGGGCGTCGATCTCCTCCTGCGGCCAGCCGCGGTAGCCGGCCGGGATCTCGGTCGAGTGGGCGATCGTCGCCATCAGGAGGTCCATGTCGCCGTCGTTGTCGGCGTCGTCGCAGTCGACGCCGAAACCGTTCGAGCCGATCCACGTCTCGGGCGGACCGCCCTGCGGCTTCTTGCCGTACTCCATGTCCGCCCGCCACGTGTTGCCGCCCTCGAACGCCTCGACGCCGCGGGCGCGGGCCTCGTTCGTGAAGCGCCCCTGGCCGTCGTTGATCCAGAGGATGTTGTGGCCGCGCTCCACCGAGACGCCGTAGGTGGCGACGAAGATGTCGAGGTCGCCGTCGTCGTCGACGTCGCACGTCGTCGAGCCGTTGGACGGCCGCTGCGGGTTGCCGGCCAGGTCGACGCTGCGGTCGGTGAAGGTGCCGCTGCCGCTGCCGATGAACAGCTGGTCGGGCAGGGCGTAGCTCGTCTGGCCGTTGCCGACGAAGATGTCGAGGTTGCCGTCGCCGTTGTAGTCGCCCAGCGCGGCGTTGCCGGCGCCCCAGTAGACGACGCCGGTGCTGTCGACGCCCGCCGGCACCTCGACGCCGCTGCGGGCGCGGACGGTGAAGTGGCCCTGGCCGTCGTTGAGCAGGATCTGGTGGGTCCGGGGCACCGACATGTCGTAGTGGTTGTGGATGTCGAGCCCGGCGAAGGCGTCCTGGTCGCCGTCGTTGTCGAAGTCGCCGAAGGCCATGTAGCCGGCCTGGACACCCTTGAGGCCGCTGGCCTCCGAGACGTCGCGGAAGGTGCCGTCGCCGTTGTTGCGCCACACCAGCCAGTCGAACGGCTGCGGGTTGGCGTCGCCGGCGCGGGTGCCCGGGAACATCGTCGGCGCCGCGATGTCGTCCCAGCCGTCGCCGTCGATGTCGACCCAGCGCACGCGCGGGTGGGCGCGGGTGCCCGGCGGCAGGACGGCGGGCTTGATGCCGCTGGCGATCGAAACGTCCTCGAAGAACGGCGCGGCGGGCGCCGTGAGCGGCCGCACCGGGCAGGCCTGGACCGCCGGCGCCGCCACGGCCGGACCGTGCGGCGCGCGGTCGCGCCCGGCCGTTCCGGCGGCATGCGCCACGGCGGCGGCCGCGACGAGCGCCGCGGCGGCGGCGGCGCGGCGGCGAGCGGGGGAAGCGGGGCGGGCGGCGGTCATCGATTCCTCCACGGTCGCGCGGCGCGGTGCCTCGACCGGCGCGGGCGGGCGAGGCGGCTAGGATATCGCGGTTGGCCGGGCGCGGGCTAGTCGGTCGGCGGCCGGCGGAGGGCCGCGCCGCCGCCGTCGACGCCGGCTGCGTCGACGACGCGCACGACGCCCGTCCGGCCGGCGATCTCCGCCGCCCGCTCGGGCCCCGCCGCGGCCGCGACGCGGTCGACGAGGATGCGCGCCACCAGGCCGATGCTGAGGCGGGCGTTGATCTCGCCGAGCGCATGCCAGCGCTCGACGCCGTCGGCGCCGCGCCAGCGCCAAGCGTCAACGCCGAACGCGCCGCGGTAGCCGAGCGCCGCCAGGGAGGCGCCGGCGCGGGCGTGGGCGGTGCGCAGTGCGGCGGACTCGCCCGGCCGAAGCGCCAGGACGCGCTCGATCGCCGCGTCGTCGCCGGGCGCCGGCATCGCCGCCGGGACGTCGACGCCCCGGAAGCGGCCATGGGCGTCGACGCGCTGGCGATGAAGCCCGACGGTGTGGACAGCGCCCGCGGCATCGACGAAGCCGACGACGCCAGCGTCGGCGGTGCGGTCGAGCCAGGGCTCGACGACGGCTTCGCCGTGGCGGTGCAGGAACCGCGCCACGCGCGCCGCGGTCGCCGCGCCGAGAAGGTCGGCGTCGAGCCAGATCCGGTCGCGGCCGGCGGCCGAACAGGCGGCTTTGACGACCCAGCGCCGGCTGCCGGTCACCGCCGCCACGGTGGCCTCGAGGGCATCGACGTGGGCCACGAGCGCGCCGGCGTCGTCGAACACGGCCGCTCCGGGCGGCGTGCCGGGCAGGCCGGCGGCCGCCGCGAGCGCGACGCCGCGGTGGTTCGCACGGGCGGCGGCGAGCGGTGTGGGCGGCGCCAGCGCCCAGAGCGCATCGGCGCGCGCATCGCCGGTGTGCGGCGCCGTGCCGGCCGTCGCGTCGTCCGACACGAGCGGCCCGCCCATCGCCGCGCCCGTCGCGGCCACCGCCGCCCGCAGCGCCGCCACCGCCTCGGTCTCGGCCCAGGCCAGGACGCGACCGCTGGCCGGCGCGTTCGCCGCGTCCGATGCCACACCGCCGTCGCCCGGCCGCGGCCAGACGACGCACCGGCCGGCGGTGAGGGCGGGCAGGCCGGGCAGGTCGGCCAGGGCGACGCGATCGGCATCCGCGGGCGCGGCCGGCAGCAGCAGCACGTCGCCGTCGGCGGCGAGGGCGTTGAGGAGCAGCCCGAAGCGCGTGGCCGCCGCTCGTGCGGCGGGGGACAGCGGGGCCGCCGACCGGCGCAGGCCGAGCGTGCAGGCAAAGTCGGCCTCGGCGGCGAGGTTGGCGACGATGGCGGCGGGGGCTGGCGACGACGGCATGGCGACGATCCCTACCGGTTCACCACGGCAAGGCCGCGCCACCGCCCGACATCATCGCTGTAGGGGCACCCCTTGTGGGTGCCCTTCCGCAACCGGCGCACGCCGTTGGACGGCAACCGGCGCACGCCGTTGGACGGATAGACCAGGGCACCCACAAGGGGGGTGCCCCTACAGGGGGCATCGCGCGGCTGTCGTTAGCCACCACCGCCGCCCTGCGCGCGCGCCTTCAGCGTCGCCAGCGCCTCGCCACGGGCGTCGAGGTCGAGGTCGGTGGCGGCCAGGGCGTCGATGAAGGCTGCGTCGAGGCCGGCGGCGGCGCGGCCGGCGGCGTCGAAGCGGCGGCCGCGGGCCAGGGCCGGGCGCAGCGGCCAGTCGAGTTGCTGCTGCCATGCCTCCCACATCGAGACGCCGGGCGGCCGCAGCGCCGCCAGCCACTTCCAGCCCAGCGCGACGTGGCGGATCTCGTCGGCGTGCACCCGGTCGATCACCGCCGCCGACGCCTCGTCGCCGGCGGCGCGGGCCGCGGCGGCGGTGTCGAGGGTGTGGTCGAGGTTGGCGTTTTCCCAGGTGAGCGCCATCGCGCACAGGAAGCGCAGCGGGGTCGTGAACGACGGCGTCTTGGCCCAGAAGTAGTCGCTCACGGCGAAGTCGCCGAAGCGCCGGGAGTGGGCTTCGACGCGGGCGATGTACATCCGGGTGTGGCGCTGCTCGTCGACGAGGACCGACAGCAGGTCGGCGCGCAGCGCGGGCGGGGCGTCGGGGAAGGCCAGCAACGCCCAGGCGTACAGTTCGACCGCCTGCAGCTCGTGGTTGGCCAGGGCGTGCAGGATGCGCACCCGGTGGGCCGGGTTGGCGAACCCCGCCAGCCCCGGCACCCGCGCCCGCCGCGCCGGCACCGGCACGAGGCTCGCCGGGCGTGCCGGCTCGGGCAGGCGCAGCGCCGGCCCGGGCGCGTCGTCGCGCAGGCCGCGCGGCGGCGGGGCGAGGCGGGCGTCGAGCGACGGCGTCGTCAGCAGGGCCAGGGCGAAGTCGCGCAGCTGCATCGGACGGCCATCGTAGCCCGCGCGCGGTCGACCGGCCAGCACCGGGCCGCCGCGCACGCGGTCGGGCGCCGCCGCGGCGACGGTTGGGGCGACGGCTGGCGCGACGGTTGGGACGCTGGCCAAGCGTGGGGCGGCCGCCCGGCAGGCTGGACGGTCCGGCCGTAGACTGTGGTCGCGTTTTCTCCTCCTCACAGAGTGTTGAGCCGGACGGCACCCGCTGTCCGGCTCCCTCTGTTTAAGCCCTCGGCGGCGCTCGATTCCGTCCGGTCGGCCCGCACGACGGCGGTCCATGCCGGTCGGTTCTAGCGGAGGTCTAGCGGCGGCCCCCCTGCCCGGACCCTTGGCCGCCCGCCCCGCATGGCTATCCTCGTCGCGTCGCGCCCGCCATCGCTCCGAGGAGCCGCCCGATGCCGACCGACGCGCGCACGCGCAAGTTCCAGGCCGAGACCCGCAAGCTGCTGGACCTGATGATCCACAGCGTCTACGCCCGGCGCGAGGTCTTCCTGCGCGAGCTCATCTCGAACGCCTCGGACGCCATCGACAAGGCTCGCTACCTGGCGCTGACCGACCCGACGGTCGACCCGTCCGAGCCGTGGGGCATCCGGCTCATCCCGGACCGCGCGGCCGGCACGCTGACGATCCAGGACAACGGCATCGGCATGACCTACGACGAGGTCGTCGCCCACATCGGCACGATCGCGGCGAGCGGCACCGAGGCCTTCGCGCGCACGATGGCCGGCGGCGCGGCCGGCGCGGGCGACGACGACGCAGGGGACGCGGCGGGCGTCGATGGGGCGGACGCCGATGGGGCGGACGGGCGCGGCGAGCGGCCCGAACTCATCGGCCGCTTCGGCGTCGGCTTCTACAGCGCGTTCATGGTGGCCGACCAGGTCGAACTCGAGACGACGCGCCACGGCGCCGACCACGGCGTGCGCTGGACGTCGAGCGGCGGCGACGCGTACCGCATCGCCAAGCTGCCGCCCGGGCGGCGCGGGACGCGCATCACGCTGCACCTCAAGCCGATCGCGCGCGGTCAGGGCGCGGCCGAAGGCGACGGGGGCGATCCCCCGCAGGACTTCACCGATCCGGCCGTGCTGCGCGCCGTCGTCAAGCGCCACAGCGACTTCGTGGCCTTCCCGATCCGGCTCGACGACGGCACGCCGGACGGCCTGTCGAGCGAGCCGCTGAACTCGATGCAGCCGCTCTGGGCCCGGCCCAAGGCCGACATCGCCGACGAGGCGTACGACGACTTCTACCGCCACCTGACCCGCGACTGGGAGCCGCCCCTGGCGCACCTCCATGTCAAGGCCGAGGGCCAGCACGAGTACCAAGCGCTGCTCTACCTGCCGTCGCACGCGCCGTTCGACCTCTACCAACGCGACGGGCGCTGGGGACTGCAGCTCTACGCGAAGCGCGTCTTCATCATGGACGCCTGCCGCGACCTCATGCCCGAGCACCTGCGCTGGGTGCGCGGCGTCGTCGACAGCCCCGACCTGCCGCTGAACATCTCGCGCGAGACGGTCCAGGAGGACCGGCTCATCGGCGCGATCCGCCGCCACCTCACCCGCCGGGTCTACGACGAGTTGGCGGCGTTGTTGGCCGACGACCGCGAGCGCTACGAGCGCTTTTGGCGCGACTTCGGTCCGGTCCTCAAGGAAGGGCTGCACCACGAGCCGTCCGACGCCGAGCGCCTGCGCGGCCTGCTCTTGTTCCGGTCGACGGCAGGCGACGGGCTGACGACGCTCGACGATTACGTCGGGCGCATGCCCGCCGGCCAGGCCGAGATCTACCACCTGAGCGGCGACGACGCGGCGCGGCTGCGCCATGCCCCGCAGCTCGAGGGCTTCGCCGCGCGCGGCATCGAGGTCCTGCTGCTGACCGATCCGATCGACGAGCTCGTCATGGCGCAGCTCAAGGCCCACGCCGACCGCCTGTTCCGCTCGGCGGCCGAGTCCGACGTCGACCTGTCGGCCGTCGCGCGCCGCGCCGACGCCGCGGCGGACGGCGGCGCGGCGACAGGCGAAGACAGCGCCCTCGACGCGACCGCCGCCGACGGCGCGGCCCCGGACATCGCCCCGCTGTGCGACCGGCTGCAGGCGCTGCTGGGCGAGGCGGTGGTGGCGGTGCGGCCGTCCGATCGCCTGACGACGAGCGCCGCCTGCCTCGTGGTGCCGCCGGGCAGCCCGAGCGACCACCTGGTCCGGCTCATGAAGGCATTCGGGCAGGAGGTCGAGCCGGCCAAGCGCGTCCTCGAGCTCAACCCGCGCCACACCGTGGTCGCGGCGCTGGCCGCCCGTCTGGCCGCCGCGCCCGACGACGAGGCGCTGGCCGGCTACGCCGAGCTCCTGCTCGACAGCGCGTTGGTGGCCGAGGGCCAGCCGCCGCGCGATCCGGTCCGCTTCGCCCAGGGCATCGCCCAGGTCATCGCCGCCGCGGCGGGCTGATCGCCGCGGACGGCGGCGGGCCGGGTGGATGGCGGTCGGGCCGTCCGTCGGGGTCGTCATCGACCGCCGCGCCGCCGCGGCGCTATACTCGCCGGCCATGGACCGACCCGCCACCGGCGCCGCCCCGGCCGCCGACCCGATGCGCGCGTTCGACGCCGAGGCCGCCGCCACGCTCGGACGGCTGGTCCGCGGCCACCGCCAGGCGGCGCTGGCGACGCTCGACGGCGGCGCACCGCACGTGGCGATGGTGGCCTACGCGGCCGAGGCCGGCTTCGCCGGCTTTCTGCTCCATCTCTCCGACCTGGCGGCCCACAAGCGTCAGCTGCGCGCCGACCCGCGCTGCGCGCTGCTGATCTTCGAGCCCGACGACCAGCCGTCCGTCGAGGTGCTGACCCGCAAGCGCGTGGCGCTTCAGTGCGTGGCGGCCGTGCTGCCCAAGGGCGACGAAGCCCACGCCGCGGCCAAGGCGACCTACCTGGCCCAGCTGCCCAAGCACGCCATGATGTTCGGCCTGGGCGACTTCGACCTGGTCCGGCTGACGCCGAGCGGCGGGCTCCTCAACGCCGGCTTCGGCCAGGCCTACCGCCTGACGCCCGACGACCTGGCGGCGGCCGCCGCGGCATGACGCGCCGGCGACGGCGCCGCCGCGCGGGCGCGGCCGCCCGGGCCGTCGCCGCGACATGCGCCGCCGCGCTGGCCCTGGTGCGACCGCCCGGCGCCGACCCGGCCCGGTCGCACGCCCTCGACACCCCGCCGCCCTCGCCGCTGGCGTTGCCGATCGCCCTCGCCGGCCGCTGGCCGGCCGGCTCTCTCCCGACCGCCCCGGCGGCCACCGCCACGTCGATCCCGCCGACGCCCCTCCCCGCGATGACGGCGACGCCGACCGACCCGCCCACCCCCACCGGCTCGCCGTCCCCGACGTCGCCGACGCCCGTGGGCGGCCCGCGCCCGTGGCCCGACACGACCGACGGCGTCCACGTCTTCAACGACCAGATCGTCGGCCTCGGCAACCTGTCCGAAGCCCAGATCCGGTTCGCCGCGTCGCGCTACGTCGGGACGCAGAAGATGACCCGGCGCGACGCCGATCGGCTGCGGGCGCTCGATCCGGGCTTCTTGATCCTCCACTACCGGCTCGGCCTCGGCCTCGGCTACCGCGTCGCCGAGGCCGACTGCGCGCCGACGGGCGGCTTCATCCAGATCGTCGACGGTGACCGCTGGGTCGAGGAGTGGCCCGGCGACCGCGTCGTTCGCGCACCGTGGTTCTTTCCGTGGGCCGGAGCGTCGCGCGTGTACTTCTGCGACTTCGGCTGGTACCTGATGGACGTCGACGATGCCGACTACCGCGCGTGGTGGACGGCTGAGGTGATGCACCAGCTGGTCGCCAACGACGACGACGCGCTGTTCGCCGACTCGGTCTCGGTGCCCAGCTTCTTCGGCGCCGACCACTGGCGGCCGCACTTGCCGGTGATCGACGCGGCGTTCGAGGCGGACTGGTCGCGCCGGATCGACGACTGGCTGGCGCACGTCAAGGCGGCGTTCGGCGAGCGCTACCTGCTGCTCCCCAACGCAGGCAGCTGGGTCACGACGCGCGACGCCACGTCGTACGCCGCCGCGGACGGCGTGATGATCGAGGGCTTCGCGATGTGGGCGCCGGGACGGCGGTTCGACGTTGGCGACTGGCGGCTGCAGATGGACCGCGTCCTTGGGCTCGCCCGGCGGCGCAAGGTCGTGATCGCCCAAGCCTACCCGCGCGGCGACGGCAGCCCCGCCGACGTCGACGACCGGCTGTTCGCGCTGGCGTCCTACCTGCTGGTCAAGGGTCGGCGCAGCTACCTCAACCTCGAGACCAGCCCGCGCGTCGAGTGGTGGCCCGAGTACGAGGTCGACCTCGGCCCCTACCTCGACGAGCCGCCGGCGCGCGTCGATGCGCTGCTCGAGGGCGCCGGCGGCGACTCGCCCGGCCTGTACGTCCGTCGCTACGCGCGCGGCCTCGTCGTCGTGAACCCGTTCGAGCGACAGCAGTCGCTGGATCTCGGGCGGACGATGTGGGCGGTGACGCCCGTCGGCGGCGGCGAGGTGCCGGCGGACGGACGAACGGACGGGTGGCGGATCGCGGTCGACCCCGTACAGCGGATCGACGTGCGCCCCGGCGGCGCCGACGTGTTGCTGTACGCGGAGCCGTAGGCGCCCGGTACGGGATGTAGGGGCACGGCATGCCGTGCCCTTCCGCCCGCCCAACAGCGAACGTGGGATCGGACGAGGGCACGGCATGCCGTGCCCTTCCGCCCGCCCAACAGCGAACGTGGGATCGGACGAGGGCACGGCATGCCGTGCCCCTACATGGGGCGGGTCGTGGCGTCGGTGGGGGTCGAGGTGGGCGCTTCGAGCAGCCGCTCCTCGTAGATCCGCCGGACCGTCGTCTCGATGTCCGGTTCCTTGAGCGCCAGATCGACGACGCGCAGGCGGCTCGTCACCCGGGCGATCAGGTCGGCGGCGCTCACCGCGTCGCGGTCGAAGGCGTACGTGATCCGGGGGCCGTCGCGGGCCACGATGTCGGCGCCGGGGATGGCGAGGCGGTCGTTGCCATCCCCGGCGCGCTCGGGCCGTGCGTCTTCGACGTCGATCTCCTCCGCCAGGTCGACGACGAGCTCGCGGCGGCCGCCGAAGCGCGCTTGGAGCTCGGGCAGCTGGCCGTCGTAGAGCAGCCGCCCGCCGTCGATGATGAGGACGCGCTCGCAGAGGCGCTCGACGTCGGCCAGGTCGTGGGTCGTCAGGAGCACGGTGGTGCGGCGCTCGGCGTTGAGGTGGCGGATGAAGCGGCGGACGCGCTCCTTGGCCACGACGTCGAGGCCGATCGTCGGCTCGTCGAGGAACAGGACGGTCGGATCGTGGAGCATCGCCGCGGCGAAGTCGGCGCGCATCCGCTGGCCGAGCGAGAGCGAGCGGACCGGCGTCTCGAGGAAGGCGTCGAGGTCGAGGAGGTCGCGGAAGGCGTCGAGGTTGGCGCGGAAGCGCGCCGGCGGGACGCGGTAGATGTGGCGCAGCAGATCGAACGACTCGACGACCGGCAGGTCCCACCACAGCGCCGTCCGTTGTCCGAACACGGCGCCGATCGTGGCCACGTGCCGCCGCCGCTCGCGCCACGGCACCCGCCCGGCGACGGTCAGCGTGCCCGACGTCGGGACGAGCAGGCCGGTGAGCATCTTGAGCGTCGTCGACTTGCCGGCGCCGTTCGGCCCGAGGTAGCCGACGATCTCGCCGGGGCGCACCGCGAACGTGACGCCGTCGACGGCGCGAACCGTGGCGGCGCGGCGCGGGCGAAGCGCGGCGGGCCGCCAGCGGCGGGCGGGATGGCCGGCCACCGCGCCGTCGTCGGCCATGCCGTCGGTCGCTCCGTCGGCCGCGCCGCGCCGCCGGACCGTGAAGTGCTTGGCCAGGTCGCGGACGTCGATGAGGGCGTCGCTCATGTGCCGGTGCTCCGGTAGTGGCGGATGCCGACGCGCCACAACGCCAGCGCGGCGCCGAACGCGGCCAGGCCGATCGCCGGGCCGACGAAGCGGGCGGCCGGCGGCATGCCGGTCGGGTCGGGCTTGTCGAGGAGGTAGAGGGCCGGGTAGTAGGACAGGAACAGCGTCGGCACGATGTAGGTGAAGAAGCGCCGCAGCGGCAGCGGGTAGATGTGGGCCGGATACTGGTTCAGCTCGTGGCCGCCGTACGTCAGGATGTTCATCGCCTCGATCGAGTCGACCGTCCAGAACGTGATCGTCGAGCCGACGACGAACAGCGCGGCGAAGAACGCCATCTGGCCGACGACGAGCACCGGCAGGAACGCCAGCTTGCCGGCCGTCCAGCGGACGTCGACGAGCCACAGCGCCAGGCCGAAGAGCGCGATCCCCTCGGCGATGGCGCCGACGCGGTGCAGGACGAAGCGCGAGCCCAGCACCTGGAGGACGAGCGGCGCCGGGCGCAGCAGGATCGCGTCGAACGTGCCCTTGCGCACGCCCTGTCCGAAGTCGGGCGGGTCGAAGCCGCTGAAGAGCATGTCCATCGTCTTGAAGCTGGTGGCCGTCAGGCCGGCCAGGAACGCGATCTCGCCCAGCCGCCAGCCGCCGAGGGTCTCGAAGCGGACGAACAACGCGGCCAGGGCGCCGAACTCGAAGCTGAAGATGAGGAACGAGGTGACGACGTCCATCGCGAACGAGACGCGGAACTGCAGCTGCGACCGGACCTGCGCCGCCACGAGCCGCACCAGGAGCGCGACGTGGCGGCGCGCGTCCGACGCGGCGCGGCCGAGCGGCGAGCGCGAATCGTCCCGCGCCACCGCTCAGCCGCCCAGCACGACGAGCCGGCGGACGCCGGCCCGCAGCACGAGCGCGCCCGCCGCCACGAGCACCGCCGCCCACGCCGCCTGCGCCGCCAGCAGCCGGACGACGCCGGCGCCGTCGCGCAGCCCCAGGAAGACCTCGGTGACGGCGTTGACGCTGTAGGCGAACGGCGTCAGCGCGCACACGGCCTGCAGCCAGTCCGGGAAGTAGCGCAGCGGAAACAGGAAGCCCGACGCCAGCCAGCTCAGCGCGAAGACGAAGCGGACGATGCCGCGGGCGTCGGGCGACCAGAACGCGCTGAGGTTGGCCAGGAACCGCCAGCCGAAACTGATGAGCCACGCCAGGCCGACGCAGGCGGCGGTGGCGGCCCACATCGCGGCGCCGCGCGGCCAGACGAAGCGGCCGCCGTCGGGCGCCAGCCACGGGAACAAGATCACATAGCCGGCGAGGATCGGCAGCCCGCGCCACACCAGCTGCACCGCGGCGCGGCCCAGGTCATGGGCCAGCCAGTAGGCCTGGTAGCCGATCGGCCGCAGCAGGTCACCGGCGATCTCGCCGGAGTGGACGCTGCGGGCGACGTCGAACCAGCTGAACGCCGCCAGCGGGCTCAGGAGCGCCTGGCTGAGCGCGGTGAACGTGATGGCCGCCGGCAGCGTGATGCCGGCGGCCTCGGCGCGGCCGTCGTAGAGCGCGGTCAGGACGGCGACGCGGACGAGGCCGAAGAAGAAGTTCGTCGCCAGCCCGGCCAGCGCCGCGGCGCGGTACGTCAGGTGCCGCCGCGCGCTCTGGCGGGCGATCGCCACGAGGAGCATGGCGGCGATTGTGCCATGCCGGGCACGGCGCGCCGGCGCGGGCGGCCGAGGGGCGGTCGCCCGCGCCAGCGCACACCCCGATCAGCCGAACAGTCCGCCGCCGGTCTCGAGCACCGTCTTGAGGTCGCTCAGGATGAGCGCCCAGCCGCCGCCGCCCTGCGCGAGCGGTGCGCTGCCGCCGACCTGGGCCGCCGTCAGCGGGGCGCCGGCGAGCTCGTGCGTCACCGTGAGGCGGGTGACGCCGTCCATCTCCGCGGCGGTCTCCCAGGTGACGCGCGAGAAGCCTTCGGCGCGGACGTCGTCGTCCCAGCAGAAGCGCCAGGTCTGGACGAGCCGGTGCGGCGGATCGACCTCGACGACCTCGCCGTCGACGATCACCTCGGGCGTGCCCATCGCCCGCATCTCGGGGCCGGCGATGCCACGAAACGCGCCGCCGGGCCGAAGCTCGTACTCGCTCCAGCCGGGGTAGCCGTAGCGCTTGTTCCACTCGGGCTGCGTGATCGCGTCCCAAACGGCCTGCGGGGTAGCCCGAATGTAAACGCGGTGGACCTGGGTCGTCGCACCGCTGGCCAGGGTGTCGGTCATGTCTCGTTCTCCAGTTCGGTCTTGAGGGTCGCGAGCGCCGCGATCCGACGCTCGGTGAACTTGTCGATCCACCGGTCGTGGATCAGCCGGATGGGCACGGGGTTCAAGAAGTGCAGCTTCGCCCGGCCCGACCGGCGCGTGACGACCAGGTTCGCCTCCTCAAGCACGCGCAGGTGCTTCATCACCCCGAAGCGCGACATCTCGAGCGTCGACTCGAGCTCGGAGAGCGTGCGGCCGTCACGCTCGAAGAGCCGGTCGAGCAGGAAGCGACGCGTCGGGTCGGCGAGGGCTTTGAAGACGCGGTCGTCGTCGGTCATGGCACCACAATACGTGACCGAACGGTCACCCGTCAAGTCGATGGCAGCACGCCCACTTCGTCGGCCGCGCTAGGCCACCACCCCCGCCCCCACCAACCGTTCGACCTCCCCCTCGTCCATCCCCGCCATCTCCCCCAACACCGCCCGGGTATGCTCGCCGAGCCGCGGACCGCGGCGCATCGCCGGCGGCTGGCCGTCCACGTGGATCGGCGAGCCCGGTACGCGCAGGGGCGTGCCGTCGCTCAGGACGATGCGGGCGAGCATGCCGCGGGCCTCGAGGTGCGGGTCGCACGCCAGCTCAGCGATGTCGCGGACCGGACCCGCCGGCACGCCGACCGCGTGGAGTTCCGCGAGCACCGCGTCGACGGTCCGCACGCTGCACCACGTTTCGAGGATTTCGCGCAAGCGATCGGCGTGGCGGACGCGGTCAGCGTTCGTCGCGAAGCACGGGTCATCGGCCAGCGCCGGGTCGATCCGCGCAGCCAGGGCACGCCACAGCCGGTCGTTGCCGACGCCGATGACGAGCCAGCCGTCCGCCGCGCGGTAGCTGCCGAACGGCGCGAGGACGGCATCGGCGTTGCCGGCGCGAGGCGGGACGGTGCCCGTGATGTCGTAGCCGGCCAGCGTGTTCTCGAGGACGGCGAACAGCGCGTCGACCATGCCGACGTCGATGTGGGCGCCCTGGCCGGTGCGCTCGCGGCGCCACAGGGCCGCCAGTAGGCCGACGGCCGCCGTCAGGCCGCTGATCGCATCGGCGACGGCCGGGCCGGTCTTGATGGGCTGTTCGGGCGTGCCGGTCAGTCCCATCAGCCCGCCGTAGCCCTGCGCCACGATGTCATAGCAGCCGTTGGCCGACAACGGTCCGGTCTGGCCGAATCCGCTCACGCTGACGTAGACCAGTCCCGGGTTCAGCCGCGCCGCGTCGGTATAACCGAGACCGACCTGGGCCAAGCGGCCTGGCCGGAAGTTTTCGACGAGCACGTCGACGCGGCCGATGAGCCGTCGCAGGACCGCTTGGCCGGCGGCGCTGCGGTCATCGACGGCGATGGACTCCTTACCGCGGTTGAGCGTCTCGAAGTAGCCGCTCGTTCCCGCGATGAACGGCCCGTACGCGCGGCTGTCGTCGCCGTGCGCCGGATGCTCGACCTTGATCACGCGGGCGCCGAGGTCGGCCAGCAACAACGTGGCGTAGGGGCCGCTGAAAACGCGGGTGAAGTCGAGGACGGTGAGGCCGGCGAGTGGCCTGCTCACAGCACGTCCCCGCCCATGCAGTCCCAGTGCGCATAGTCGAACAGCTCCGCCGGCGTGTCGGCACCGAGCGGCTTGACGGTCAGGTAGTACGGCCGGCGGACCATCGGTAGCGGCACCGTCAGCGAAGTGCGGCGTAGCGCGCGCCAGATTGGTGAGGCCGGTGTCGCCAGGACGCGGACGATGAGCACTGGACAACGACGGAGCGACGCGGACCACCGGGCGATGAGCGCCGACACGTCGTCACCCTCGGCCGCCAGCAGCGTCGCGCCGCGCACGCGCCCCCAACGCTCCCAGCGGAACGCGACGGCGCCCCGGGTCACGCCGCGCTCGTGCCACACGCCGTAGACGTAGCGGCGGGCGGGCCAATCCAAGTCGCCGTCGTCGCGATAGGCGCGAACGTCGACGGCATCGGCGAAGCGGATGAGGCCGGCGTCGCGGGACGCTGGCGGCGGCGACGGCCAGGCGTCGGTCAGCGTCAGCTCATGCGGTGCAAAGGGGGATCGCACAGGTCCGAGCAGCAGCGCCGCCCCCGGCCGGAGCCGTCCGACGACGCGGTAGCCGTAGCCGCGGCTGCGTCGATCGACCTGGACACCGGCCGCGTTCGAGAAACCGACGCCGGCGACGGCGCCGCGCGCGCGCACCTCCTCGTATACCCGCTCCGCCAGCGGGCGCACGAGCCCCTGCCCGCGGTAGTCCGGATGCACCGCGAGGTTGACGCTCATCCCCACGGGCAAAGGGGCATCGTACCCCGGGACGCGAAGCGTACGCATCAGGCAGCTGTACTGGGCGGCGAGAACGTCGCCGTCCCAGGCGCCCCACGCCACCACCGGGAAGGACGCATGCTGCCGCGCGATGACGCGCGCCATGTCCGGGGCGGGGCGATCGAAGGCGGCGGACAGCAGATCCGCCCACGGAGCACTGTCGTCGAGGGACAGGGGGGCGGTTCTCACCGGTCGGCCGGCTCGTCGCCGGGCAAAGCAGCGTTCATTCGGTGGCCTCGACGAACGAGCGGCGATGGATGGACGAACGACAACGTCGGTACGGGCATAGCGTCGTCGCTGTGAGCGCAGCGGTGTCTGCGCCGGCGGTTATCCGATCGGAATCCGCGCCGCGTTGTCTCCCAGCCACGCATCGAACGACTGCAGCTGCGGGTTGAGGGCGCGCGCCACTTCGGGCGAGCGCGCGCGCAGGAAGTCGTCGCCCCGGATCGCCTGGAACTGGAACATGTTGCCCAGGTCGTCGGCGCCCGGGAAGCCCAGGGCGCGGTAGTCGTCGAACGGGACGTCGACGAACGAGACCGGGCGGCCGAGGTGGCGGGCCAGCGCGGCGGCCATGCCGTCGCCCGTGAGGATCTCGCCGGCGACGCCGAACCGTTCGCCCGCCGTGCCCGGACCGCGCTTGAAGATGCCGTACGCGCACCGGCCGATGTCCTCGGCGGCGATGCCGGGTAGTGCGACGCCGCCGAGCGGCAAGGCGAGCACCAGGTTGCCGTCCGGGCCTACGCGCGGCCCCATGCCGAAGTAGACCAGGTTCTCCCAGTAGTACGCGGCGAGCACGTAGCTCGTCGGCGCCGCCTCGGCGGCGAAGATCGCGTCCGCTTCGCCCTTGGCGTCGAAGTGGGGAACCTTGTACGTGCCCTGGAGCGTCGGCAGCCGGGTGTCGTCGAGCCCGATCCAGTTGCGCGTGTCCTCGAGGGTGGACCACACGACGTGCTCGACCCCCGCACGCTTCGAGGCCCGCGCCATGGCCGAGGCCTGCGCCAGCTCCCGCTCGGGCGAGAAGTGCTCCCAGAAGTTCGTGACGCAGAAGACGCCGTGCGCGCCGGCAAACACCGGGTCGAGGCTCGCCGGATCGTCCGCATCGCCGGCGACGACCTCGGCGCCCAGCGCCGCCAGCGCCTGCGCCTTCTCGCCGTCGGGGTTGCGGGTGATGGCGCGCAGGGCGAACGGTCCGTCGGTGTCGGCGAGGATGGCTCGGGCCAGACCGCCGCCCTGGGCGCCGGTGGCGCCGATGACGGCCAGGATCTTCTTCGCGGGCATGGGGGGGGTCCTATCGTGCTTGGCTGGGTGGGCGGGTGTGGGCGCCTATTCTACAGTTGGGCCACAGCACCGCTTCGGTATCCCGCCGTGGCCGCGACCTTCCGCCTCTGATACACTGCCACCATGGCCAACCCGCTCGCCACGTCATCCCCCCAGGTCGCCGACGCCCACCGCGCCACGGTCCGCCGCCGCGACGCCGAGGACGCCGCCGCCCGTGCCGCCAAGCGCGAACGCGCATGGTCGGTCGCACGATCCTGCGCGGCGCTCCTCCGCGATCGGTTCGGCGCCGAGCGGGTCGTCGTGTTCGGTTCGCTGGTCGAGGACGAGGGCCGATGGTTTGGCGCTCGCTCCGACATCGACCTTGCCGCGTGGGGCATTCAAGACGACGACTACTTCACGGCGGTGGGTCAGCTGCAGGGTGTTTCCGCCGAGTTCGAGGTCGACCTCGTGGCCATGGAGCGCTGCCCGGCGCACCTTGCGGAGCCGATCTCGAACCATGGAGCGGAGCTTTGAAGCCAAGCTACCGGACGCTGGCGGGACGCATCCGGCATGAGCTGCCGGCATTGGCGCGCGTCGCGCAACGTGCCCAAGGCTCACTCGAGGCCGCTCGCCGCGCGGACGATGATCGCTATGTCGATGCAGCAGCGCTGAACCTCCACGGGCAACTCGATCGATACCGCGGTCTTCGCCACGTCGTGCGCAACGCCTACACCTACAACCTCGATGCTGGACAGATCGCGGTGTTGGTGGCCGACGTTGGAGGCGTGGTGGATGAGACAACGACACAGCGGATGGCATTCGCCGCATGGCTGGATGCCGCCGCCGGCTGATCCACGACCCGCGCCCGTCATCGGACGCACTCCAATCATCTATCGACGACCGAATGGCAGTGCGCGCAGGCGGGTCATGGCCCGCACCCCCTCGCCCGCTCCAGCAACAGCGCCCGCTCGCGCCCGTTGCGCGTCATCCCCGCCGCCCGCTCGAATGCGGCGCGCGCCTCGTCGAAGCGGCCGAGCTTGGCCAATAGGTCGCCGCGGACGGCGGGGAGGAGGTGGTAGCCGTCGAGCGCGCCGCTGGCCGCGAGGTCATCGGCGATCCTCAGGCCCTCGGCCGGGCCGAACGCCATTGCCACCGCCACGGCGCGGTTCAGTTCGACGACGGGAGACGGCGCCAGCTGGGTGAGGGCGTCGTAGAGGGCGGCGATGCGGGGCCAGTCGGTGTCTTCGGCGCGGGCGGCGCGGGCGTGGCAGGCGGCGATGGCGGCCTGCAGCGCGTACGGCCCGAGCGCGCCGCCCAGCGCCTCGGCGCGGGCCAGCGCGGCGAGGCCGCGGCGGATCAGGAGCGGGTCCCAGCGGGCGCGGTTCTGGTCGAGCAGGAGAACCGGCTCGCCGGTCGAGCCGACGCGGGCGTGGGCGCGGGATGCTTGGATCTCGAGGAGGGCGACGAGGCCATGGACTTCGGGCTCGCCTGGCGCAAGGCCGGCCAGGACGCGGCCCAGCCGCAGCGCCTCGTCGCACAGCGCGGGCCGGAGCCAGTCGTCGCCGGCGGTGGCGGCGTAGCCCTCGTTGAAGATGAGGTAGATCACCTCGAGCACCGACGCCAGGCGGTCGGCGCGGTCGGCGCCGCGCGGCGTCTCGAACGGCACCCGCGCCTCGGCCAACGTCCGCTTGGCCCGCACGATCCGCTGCGCCACCGTCGATTCGGCGACGAGGAAGGCGCGGGCGATCTCGTCCGTCGTCAGGCCGCCCAACAGGCGCAGCGTCAGCGCGACGCGCGCCTCGCGCGACAGCACCGGGTGGCAGGCGATGAAGACGAGCCGCAGCAGGTCGTCGCCGACGTCGTCGCCGGCGTCGGGCGCCGGCATTTCGCCGTGGTCGGCGGCCGACGCGTCGTGCTCCGCCGCGAGATCGCGGGCGATCGTCGCGACCTTGTCGTCGTGGCGCTGGCGGCGCCGCAGCTGGTCGATCGCCTTGTGCTTGGCCGCCGCCATGAGCCAGGCGCCCGGGTTGGCCGGAATCCCCGCTGCCGGCCACTGCTGCAGCGCCGCGACGAGCGCGTCCTGCGCCAGGTCTTCGGCCAGACCGACATCGCCGGCGAAGCGCGCCAGGCCGGCGATGACCCGCGCCGACTCGATGCGCCAGACGGCGTCGATGGCGCGGTGGGTGGCTTCGATCGTCACCGCTCGATCATCACACATCCGGCCGTGACCGTCATGTTGCACCTGGCAGTCCGTCGCGACCCGCGCGAGGCGATCCGCGCGACCGACCCGGGCGACCGCCGGCTACGATGACGCGCCGTCTATCGTGCCACCCGGCCAAGTGGCCACCCGGCCAGTGGCTCAGCGCGCAAGTACTCCTGGTATGTCCGCTCGCGCGCCGTCCTCCGCCACCAGCCGTACTGGATCGCCATGAGCGGGCCGAGGACGACCATCACCGGGAAGATGGGCAGCTGCACGCCCAGCAACGGCAGCGCGATGAGGCCGCCGATCGCGCCGAGCCCGAGGACCAGCGCCGTGAGGCCCGCCCGGCGGCCGAACGCCTTGCGCAGCACCAGCGGAAAGACCGCGGCCATCAGCTGGTCGCCGAGGCCGATGGCGGCGAGCGCGCCGGGCTCCGCGGTGACCGGCCACATCGTGATCGGCGCGAACGGGCGGCCCTGGAGGGTCGTGAACAGGTGGCCCATGTGCGGCAGGAGCGTCGTGGCCGTGACGTCGTAAGCGATGAGCAGGCCGCCGAGCAGCGCGGCGTCGCGGGCGCGCATCCCGCTCTGGGCCCAGAGGTTGGCGGCGCCGATGACGGTGACGACGAGGACGGCGTTGTTGGCGGCCAGGAACGCGGGATCGGCCGGACCGAGGCGCGTCGCGGCGAGGACGCCGGCGATGCACGCCGCGCTCGCCAGCCAGATCCATACCCGCCCCCGCAGCACCGGCTCGAACGTCAGGTACAGGATCCCCAGCGTGCCCAACGTCAGGACGCCGATCCCGATCGCCTCGCTCACGCGCAGATAGAACATCGGGACCAGGACGATGGCCGTCATCATGAACGCCAGGTCGGCCCCGTTCATCAACCCGATGGGCGGACGTACGACGCGATAACGCCGAAAATACGCCCACGCTCCACCGGCCGCGGCGACGACGAAGCCATAGACGACGCACGACGCGGCGGCCATCAGAACGTGGCCTCGCGCAGGTCGCAGCGCATCGGCAGCGGTTGCCGCAGCGCATCGCGGTGTTCGGCCAAGTGAAGCGACGTGAGCGGCACGCCCTGCGCCTCCAGCGCCGCGGCGACCACCCGGCGGTCGGCATCGCCCTGGCCGCGGGTGACGACCTCGACCGCCACGCCGTCGCCGTCCGCCCAGAAGCCGCACCGGGCCGGCAGCGGCACGATCGGCAGCGCTTCGAGCGCCTCGAGGACATCGCGCGGCGTCGTCCAGCCGGCGGCGTGGCGCACGGCGAAGCGGCGCTTGCCGAGGAGGTCGCTCGTCGCCGGCATGTGGCGGAGACTGCAATCGAGCGGCCCCGCGACGGCCGTCACGAGGTCCTCGGTGTTGTAGCGCAGCGTGACCATGGCCTCGCGGTACGGCGCGAAGGGTGTGGCGACGAGGACGCCGAGCTCGCCGGGTGCGGCGGGGCGGGGGATGGGCGACGCGTCGTCACCGGCGTCGCCAACCGCTCCGCCCTCGGGCAGGCTGTCGATGGCGACGACCTCGACGAGGCCGTGCCCCGGATCCCAGTGGAGGTGCCCGGCCTCGCACCGGACGGCGCCCAGCGGCCAGGTCTCGGTCATGCCGAAGCCCTCGACGAGCCGGACGTCGCCGAACGTTTCCCGCGCCCGGCGGCGCAAGCCGTCGGTCACGATCTCGCCGCCCACCGAGAGGGTGGCCAGGCCGAAGTCGGCAGGCCCCATCCCGGCCGCCGCGGCGGTTTCGACGAGCTCGCCCAGATAGGAGCTGTACGTGTTGAGGTAGCTGGCGCGCGCCTTCCGGTCTGGCAGTCCGTGCGTCTCGGTCAGCAGGCGCAGCCCGATCTCGGGCGCCACGAGCCCGGCCTGATACCATACCGCGCCGATCCGCTCGATCGCCCGCGAGAAGTACTGGTTGCCGAGCGTCGCGCGCGAGCTCGTGCTGACCTGCACGACATCGTCCGGCAGGATGCTACCGCGCTGGAGGAACGTCAGCGCGTTCAGCAGCACGACGGCCTCGACTTCGTGGGCGGTGAAGTAGGTGTGCGTCGGCCGCCCGGTCGTGCCGGTCGTCGTCGTCCGGAAGGCCGGCGGTGCGCCGCGCCGCACGAACGCCTCGGGCGCCGCGCGCATCGCCGCCTTGGGTGTCAGCGGCAGGCGGGCGATGTCGTCCCACGTCAGGTGGCCGGGCTGGACGCCGGCGGCGTGGAGCACCGGACCGTAGTACGACGTCTCGTCCCGGCCGCGCCGGGCCATGGCGCGAAAGCGCCGCAGTTGCAGATCGCGCCGCATCGCCTCGTCCAGCGGCGGCCCGGATAGCGCCGCGTCGGCATCGTCCCCAAGCAACCCGAATTTGCGGCGCGTGCTGACGAGCCCCTCGACGAGCGCGGACAAGGCGCGCGTCGAGATCGGCGCGCCGAACAGGAGCGACGCGGCGTGGCGGAGTTGGGCGACGGCGACTTCGATCATGGGGGGCGTCTCGCATCACACGTGCACAGCGGTCGGGAGTCGGCGCCGTGTCAGACAGCGCGAAGCCCCAGACAGCCCGCGCTGCGGACCCGTCTGGGGCTTCGCGCCGTCGGCCGCTACCGGGTTCAACGTGGCGACGGTGGCCACGTCGGGTGTTGGGTAGGCGGTCGTCGGTGCGGTTACTGCAACACGAGGCCGACGCCGAAGCCGACGTTGGCGATGGAAGCGGCGGCGTAACGGACAAAGGTCAGGGCGGTGCGGATCATGCTTGGACTCTCCTAGATCGTGGGATCGCGGTGCCGCTTCGTTGCGGCCGTTCGTCGTGAACGGGTGCCAGAGTACGGGATGTCCCGCGGTGGGTGGGTAGGGCGAAACCCTACTTCGCGCGCGCGCCGCCCTACGTGCCCGTCCCGCAGTCACACCGCGTCGGCCGGACCCCCCCGCAGGCGCGCGCGGCCCCAGCCGGCGATCTCGCGCCGGTTGCCGAGGCCGAGCTTGGCCAGGATGTTAGAGACGTGCTTCTCGACGGCCTTCACGCTCACGGCCATTCGCTCGGCGATCTCGCGGTTCGTCAGGCCGTGGGTGATCCAGAGGGCGACCTCAAGTTCGCGCGGCGAGAGGCCGCTGTCGTCCGTCGCCGACAGGAGCGGCTCGCCGGCTCCGTGCGGCGGGGCGGCCGCGGACGGGGCGAGGGTCGCGGGGTGGCTGCGATCGCCTGGCCCTGCACCCGTCTCGGACAGGCGCGCCGCCACGGCCAGGGCTTCGGCCACGGCTCCCTTGAGGTCGAGCGCCACACCGGTCGCCCAGGCGGACTCGAAGGCGAAGCGGCCGAGTGCGGACCGGAGCGCCGCGATCTGGTCCTGCTGCAGACGCCGTTCGTGCGGGATCGACACCGTGCCGGTCGATTCCAGCGCCTGGATGCCGGCTGCCGTGAGCCGGGTAGCCACCTTGAGGTCGTCGATGGAAGGGGGCACTTGCGACGTCATCGTGCGCGGCGGGGTGTTCGGGCCGCCGAACGGACGGAGGACGGGCGTGCCGGCAAGCGAGGCGACGACGAGCAAGGCGAAGCCGATGGCCTCGGGATCCTCGTGCTCGGCGTGGATCTGCAGGCATGCGTGGACCGTTCGAGCCGCAGACGCGATCTGGCCATCGATGTGGTCCAGCGTGGCCAAGCCCATCCGACATGTCGCGACGGCGTAGCGAAACTCGACGGCGGCGAATCGCTCAATGGCCTGATCCAGCATCGACCGGGCGTCCGCGAACCGGCCGGCCAAGAGGGCAACGGCCGACAGAAAGAGACAGCTCCGGCCGACTTCAACGTCGTCGCCGCACTGGCGCGCCAGCACCAACGCTTCGTCCAGCTCGCTGCGAGCGCGTTTCAGGTCGCCGTCGTGGTACCAGCACAAGCCCCGGCTGTTCGCGGCGGCCACGACATCCCGCGGGCTGCCGCCCGCACGTCCGTGTTCGAAGGCTCGGGTGAAGTGGTCGCGGGCAAGGGCATGTTCGCCACGTCCGCAGGCGATGTTTCCCAGATCTCGACAGATTTGCGCGCCGCTAGCGTGATCGCCATCCGGACCGATCAGGTCCATGGCCGCAGACAAGTGCGACGCTGCCGCCTCATGCTCCATGCGGAACTGCGCGAACAGGCCCAGCGTCCGATGCGCCTGCGCCCGGTCCATGGGCGCACCCAGTCCTGTTGCCAGCGCCTGCTCCATCCATCGGCGGCCTTCCGTCACGAACAGCTCCCGCAGCCAGAACCGACGGAGGCCGACGGCCAGCCGTACGCCCGCAATGCCGTCGTTGCCCGAGTCCAGGCTCCACTCCAGGGCCGCCCGCAGGTTGGCCTGATCGGCGAAGAGCGCGGCCCGCGCCTCAACGAGGTCGCTTCCTGTGCCCATCAGGTGGGGCTCCAGCCGTTCGACCAGACGCACAAGATACCAGGCATGCGCCCGTTGCAGCGCCCCAAAGTCACCCGACGCGCGAAGCTTCTCGCGGGCGAAGGCGTGCAGCACTTCGAGCAACCCAAAGCGCGCCACGCCCGCCACCTCGCTTGTGGATCGGACGAGGCTCTTGGCGATGAGCCCGTCGAGCGCATCCAAGATGCCGTCGACGGCTAAGACACCGCCGCCACTTGCCGATTCGCCGTTCGCCGCGCCGCACACGGCCTCGACCGCCTCGAGCGTGAAGCCGCCGTTGAACACGCCCAGCCGCCGGAAGAGGATCTGCTCGGCCTCCGAGAGCAGGTCGTAGCTCCACTGCATCGTCGCCGCCAGGCTGCGGTGGCGCTCCGGGCGATCGACGGCGGCGCCGCCGAGCAGGGATAGCCGCTCGTCCACCCGCTGTAGCATGGCCGCCGGGCTGAGGACGCGCGCCCGGCCGGCCGCCAACTCGAGCGCCAGCGGCAGCCCGTCCAGTTGCCGGCAGAGCTCGACCGTGGCCCGCACGTTCCCTTCGCCGAGCACGAACGACGGATCGACGGCCTGCGCCCGATCGACGAAGAGGCCGACGGCCGGGTAGCGCCCGATCGCCGGCAGCAGTTCGCCCAGCGGTCGGTCGCCGAGCTGGTCCAGGTTCGGGAGCGGCAACGGCTCGACAGGCCAGCGCCGCTCGCCGCGCAAGCCGAGCACGGTGCGGCTGGTCACGAGGATCTTGAGCCCTGGGCAGCACTCGACGAGGGTTGACACTACCGGCGCGGCGTCCGTTACTTGCTCGAAGTTGTCGAGGATAAGGAGCATCGACCGGTCGCCGATCGCTGCGGCGAGAGCGCCGGCGAGTGCGGGACCGCGCTCCGCGGCAACGCCGAGCACCTCGGCGATGGCCGGGGCGACGAGGTCGGGTACGGTGATCGCGGCCAGTTCGACGAACCAGACGCCGTCGCTGAAGACGTCGAGAACGTCGTGCGCCACGGCCAAGGCGAGCCGCGTCTTGCCGATGCCGCCCGGGCCGGTGAGGGTCAGCAGGCCGGAATTGTCGTCGGTGAGCGCCGCCCGGAGGCGCTCGCGGTCGCCCTCTCGGCCGAATAGGGTCGTCCGGTCGATGTGCAGGTTGTGGGTTGCGTTGACGCCCACGGATCCAGCCCGCGATGGTACGTGGTTCGCGTATCAGGCAGGATAACGTAGCGGGCAGAGGCGGCCAAGGGGGCGTCTGTCGTGGTTGCCCCCTTGGCCGTCGAGGCAGTGCTCCACCCTCTGGCCCCCTACACCCCCTGCTGCGCCTCCACCTGCGCCCGCAGCCGCTCCTCTTGGGCCTGCAGCTCCGGCGTGTACTCGGCGCCGAAGTCCTCAGCCTCGAAGACCGGTCGGATCTCGATCACCGAGTCCTCGAGCATCGGGTTCGGGCAGCGCTTGACCCACTCGATCGCCTCGTCCATCGAGCGCACCTGCCACAGCCAGAAGCCCGCCACGAGCTCCTTGGTCTCGGCGAACGGGCCGTCGACGACGGTCCGCTTGGGGCCCGAGAACAGGACGCGGGCGCCCTTCGAGCTCGGGTGGAGCCCTTCGCCGGCCAGCATGATGCCGGCCTTCACCAGCGCCTCGTTGTAGTTGCCCATGTCGGTCATCAGCTGCTCGCTGGGCATGACGCCCGCCTCGCTGTCGGCCGTGGCCTTGACGATCACCATCACGCGCATCTTCGTTCTCCTGGTCGTTGGGGTTCGGGGGCGAGGCCGCGATCTCGGCCGCTATCCATGCGTCGAACGGCGCGACGCGCAATCGACACGATGGGCGACGACATCGCGAAATTCGTCGACGTTCGTCCGCCGCCTCGGTCGCACCGGCGATGCGCCCCACCTCCCGCGCCGTTGCGCCCCGCCGGCGCGCCGGCGCTATTCCGCCCGCGCCAGCCGCGCCGCGATGCGGCGGGCCATGCCGCGGCGGCGCGGATCGAGGTCGAGCTGGTGGGCGCCGTACTGCAGCAGGATGCGATCGCTCTCGGTCAGCGGCTCGGTGCGGGCCGTGATCTCGTCGATGACGCCCCGGAAGTAGGTGCCCCAGTCGGGCCGGCGACCGTCGATGTCGTCGAAACCGTAGGCGTGCGCCAGCGTCCACGAGCCGAAGACGCCGCCGGCGCGGGCGCCGACGTGCGGGTCGGCGGCCAGGGCTGCTACGGCGCGGCCCACGAAGCACGGCGTCTCCGACTGCGCGAAGTGACGGTCGGCGGCGACGGCGTCGCGCCAGTTGGCCTCGGTGACGCCGAAGTGGGCCAGGACCGCCTCGGAGCGCAGGAAGCCCGGCGTCACCGTCAGCGCGGTGACGCCGGTGCCCGCCAGGTCCTTGGCCATGCTGTAGCCGAGCCGGATCGTGGCCAGCTTCGCGAGGTCGTAGAAGAGCGTCCCGCGGTAGCCGTAGAAGTCGCCGTCGGTGACCTCGACGATGAGCCCGCTGCCCTGGGCCACCATGAGCGGTGCGCCGTGACGGGCGGTGATGACATGGGTCCAGACGGCCGACTCGAGCATCTGACGGCCCTTGGCTAGATCGAGGCACCAGAACGGCGTGTCCCACTCGGTGAGCGGGTCACCGCCCCAGATGTCGTTCACCAGCACGTCGAGCCGACCGAGGTCGCGCGCCACGCGCTCGAACAGCGCGATCACCTCGGCTTCGACGCCGTGGTCGACCCGCACTGGCACGCCGATGCCGCCCGCGGCATCGACGAGGGCGGCGGTCTCCTCGATCGTCTCGGGGCGACCGTCGGCGGTCGCCGACGACGACCGTCCGGCGGCGCGGCTGCTGCGGCCGGTGCACACGACGGTGGCGCCGGCCTCGCCGAGCATCCGCGCGATGCCGCGCCCGGCCCCGCGCGTCGCGCCGGCGACGACGGCGACGCGGCCGGCGAGGGGGCGGGGGTGGGTCGTGGTCGTCGCGGTCATGGCGCCATTGTAGCGTCGCCGCTCCGCGCCGCCCGCCGGCCCCTGGACAGCTGTCGCGCTCCCCTGCCGCGCCCGGCGGGCCGGACTTGACCCGCGTCGGCCGCGGTGCGCTATAGTGCCGCCGTCCACAGCTCACCCGGTTGCCCGCCAGGAGCCGCCGCGCCCGCCACCCCACGCCCCGGTCCCGCGCCGACCGCCATCGAGCAGCCAAGCACCAGGGCTCTCCCAATCGCCCTCCCGCGCGCCGATGCGCCCGTCGCGATCGTCCCGATCCGACGGCCCTGTCGGTCCGTGCGCCGGGCACCCCGCGGCGGGTAGCGGCCGACGACGGGGCGGGTGGAGTCGACGAGGTGGAGGTTCCCGGACGCGCCGGGCTAACCCGCGGGCGGTGGCCGCGGCCGGAGACCCGGCAGCGGACGCCGCGACGGCGATGCGGACAGCGTCGCCGGCGGGGAACATTCGACAGATCGGTGGATGCCTCCTGGGCTGGCACGGCCCAAGGTCTGCTCTCCTGAACCCACAAGCCGCCGCCAAAGCCGCCGGGCGACCGGCGGGACAACGCGGTCGGCAGTGCGTGCGACACCGAACCGCATCAGGAGAGCACCATGTGTGGAATCGTCGGCTATGTCGGCGGGCGCGACGCCCTGCCGATCCTCCTCGACGGCCTCGCGCGCCTCGAGTACCGCGGCTACGACTCGGCAGGCGTGGCCCTCATCGAGCCCGACGGCCAGCTGGCCGTCCGCAAGGCGGCCGGCAAGCTGGCGGCGCTCCGCCACGTCGTCGAGCACGACCCGCCGGCCGGCCGGCAGGGCATCGGCCACACGCGCTGGGCCACGCACGGCGCGCCCACGACCCCCAACGCCCACCCCCACACCACCGACGACGGGCGGGTGGCGGTCATCCACAACGGCATTTTCGAGAACCACGCCGCCATCAAGGGTCGGCTGATCGGCGCCGGGCGGGCGTTCAGCTCCGAGACCGACACCGAGGTCCTGGCCCACCTGATCGCCGAGGCGCTCGACCCGACCGCCGCCGACCCGCGCGCCGCGTTCAGCGCCGCCGTCCGGGCCGCGCTGGCCCAGGTCGAAGGCGCCTACGCCGTGGCCGCCCTCAGTCCCGACGCCGCGGGTCTGATCGTCGCCGCCCGCCGCTTCAGCCCGCTCGTCGTCGGCCTGGGCGACGGCGAGAGCTTCCTGGCCAGCGACATCCCGGCCCTGCTGCCCTACACCCGCCGCATCGTCCTCGTCGACGACGGCGAGGTCGTCGAGCTGACGGCCGACGGCGTGCGGTTGTCGCGCCTCGACGGCACGCCGGTCGAGCGGGCGCCGATGACGGTCGATTGGAGCGCCGAGGCGGCCGAGAAGGGCGGCTACCGCCACTTCGTGCGCAAGGAGATCGACGAGCAGCCGCGCGCCCTCGCCGACGTGCTGCGCGGCCGGATCGTCGACGGCCGGGCTCGGCTGGCCGAGCTCGACGGGCTCGACCTGGCCGCGGTGCGGCGCGTCACGATCGTCGCCTGCGGCTCGTCGGCCTACGCCGGCCTCGTCGGGGTGCGTCTGCTCGAGCGCTTCGCCCAGCTCCCGGCCGAGGTCGCGATCGCCAGCGAGTACCGCTACGGCGACGCGCGCGTCGGACCGGAGACGCTGGTGATCGGCATCACCCAGAGCGGCGAGACGGCCGATACGCTGGCCGCGCTGCGCCGCGCCAAGGAGGCCGGCGCGCCGACGCTGGCGCTGTGCAACGTCGTCGGCAGCTCGGTGACGCGGCTTGTCGACGCCACGCTGCTGCTGCAGGTCGGCCCGGAGATCGGCGTCGTGGCCACCAAGACGTTCACCGCCCAGCTGGCGCTGCTGACGCTGGTGGCCGTCGACCTCGCCGTCCGCGTCGGCGCGCTCGACGACGCCGCCGCGCGCGCCGTCGTCGCCGACCTCGCGGCGGTGCCCGAGGCCGTTCGGGCGGCGCTGGCCATCGAGCCCGACGTCGAGGCGGTGGTCGAGGCGCTCGACCTCACCCATGCCCGCTCGATGTTCTTCATCGGCCGGGGCTTCGGCTACCCGGTGGCGCTCGAGGGCGCGCTCAAGCTCAAGGAGATCAGCTACATCCACGCCGAGGGCTACCCGGCCGGCGAGCTGAAGCACGGACCGATCGCGATGCTCGACCCGACGATCCCGGTGCTGGCCATCGCCACGCCGAGCCCGGTGCACGACAAGGTCCTGTCCAACATCGAGGAGGTCCGCGCCCGCGGCGCCCGCACCGTGGTCATCGCCGCCGCCGGCGACGGCGCCTCGGCCGCCGTCGCGGACCACCTGCTGGCCGTGCCGGCGGTCCGCGAGGAGTTGGCGCCGCTCGTCGACGTCGTGCCGGTGCAGCTATTGAGCTACCACGCCGCCGTGGCCCGCGGCTGCGACGTCGACCAGCCGCGCAACCTGGCCAAGAGCGTGACGGTCGAGTGAGCCGCCAGCGCCGCCTCGCCGGCCGCCCGGCCGCGCGCCGATAGGCGGCCGCTCTGGACGGCGAGCGCCCGGAGCGCAGGCTCCGGATCGTCGTGCTCGGGCCGTTCGGCCTGGGGCCCAAGATGACGATCCGGCGCCGCGCCCTGCCCGCGGCCCGGGCGCTCGCCGCGCGCGGCCACACCGTGACGCTGCTGCTGCCGCCATGGCACACGCCCGACATGGCCGGCCGGGCCTGGGACGACGCACCGGGCGTGCGCGTCGTCCTGGTCTCGCTGGCCGGGCTGCGCCTGCCGGTCGTCGGGCACCTCGTGGTGGCGGCACGGATGGCGCGCTTGGCCCGCGCGCTGCGGCCCGACGTCGTCCTCGCCTGCAAGCCCAAGGCGTACGGCGGCCTGGCGCTGACGCTGCTGTGGTGGCTGCGCCGGGCGCGCCTCGGCCCATCCGCGGCGCTCGTCGTCGACAGCGACGACTGGGAGGGGCCGGGCGGCTGGAACGACCTCGAGCGCTACAGCCGGCTTCAGCGCGCGTTCTTCGCTTGGCAGGAGCGCTGGGGGCTGAGCCACGCCGACCAGGTCACCGTCGCCAGCCGCGCCCTCGAGGGCCTGGTCTGGGCGCTGGGCGTGCCGCCGGCGCGGGTGACGTACCTGCCCAACGCCGTCGACGACAGCGCGGCAGCGGGGGAGGAGGCCGCCTCCCCCGCGACCGAGGCCGTTCCGGAAGCCGACCGTGGCGATCGCGTCGGCAGCGCCACCGCAACCCGCCCGCCGTCGCTGCTGCTCTACACCCGCTTCTTCGAGTTCGACCTCGCCCGCCCGCTCGACGTCATCGCGCGGCTCCGGGCGCGCCTGCCGGGCGCGCGGCTCGTCGTGGCCGGCGCCGGGTTGTTCGGCGAGGAGCGCCGGTTCGCCGCCCTGGCCGCGGAGCGCGGCCTGGCCGACGCCGTCGACGTCCGCGGCTGGGTCGACGCGGCCGGCGCGGCCGCGGCGCTGGCCGCGTCGGATGCGGCGCTCTACCCGTTCGACGACACCCTCGTCAACCGCACGAAGTCGCCGTTCAAGTTGCTCGAGCTCATGGCCGCCGGGCTGCCGGTCGTCGCCGACGCCGTCGGCGAGCTGCGCGAGGTGATCGTCGATGGCGCGAGCGGCCGCCTCGTGCCGCCCGGCGACGCGGCGGCGATGGCCGACGCCGCGGCCGAGGTGCTGGCCGACCCGGCGCTGCGCGCGCGCCTCGCCGACGGTGCGCGGGCGCGGATCGCGGCCGGCTACCGCTGGTCCGCTATGGCCCCGGCGCTCGAGGCGGTCTTCGTCGCGGCGCTCCGGGTGCGCGCCGCGACCGCCGCGCGCGCACGCAGCGTCGTCCATCGGCCATAACCAGGGCCGAGGCTGCGGCGTCACAACACCCGGAAGCGGGCGGCCCGGTGCCGGCTGGCGGCGGACCGCGCCTGGCGCTACGCTTACGACAACCCCCCCACCGGCCGTCCCCCACCGCCGCCGGGAAGTCCGATCACGCGCCGCGCCGCACCGGCGAGCGCAGCCGCCGGCCGAGCCGCCCCCGCTCCGGCCGCGCGCGGGCCCCCACGCCCCGGGCACGGGCCGCCGATGCCAGAGGAAGAGAGCCACCATGCCCGGTCCGTTCCTGCCCACCCGCCGGCCGTGGATGCGCCGGGCGTTGCCCGTCGTCGCCGCCACGCTCGTCTTGGCGCTCAAGCCCGCGCCGGCGCCGCCCGGCGGCGCGACGGCGCAGGCCCAGGCGCTGCAGAGCTGGGCGCTGACCGAGTCGCGCGCGGCCGGCTTCGCGGCGGGCGGTCTGCTCCAGGCGGGCGGCATCGCCGCCGCGCCGGGTGGGCGGTTCTACGTGGCCGACACCGGCCACCACCGCATCGCCGTGATCACGCCCGATGGGAGCGTCGAGCGGGCGTTCGGCCGCTTCGGCAACGGGCCGGCCGAGCTCAACCAGCCGCGCGACGTAGCGTTGAACGCCGGCCGCGACCGCGTCTACGTCGCGGACCGCGCCAATCGGCGGCTGGCCGTCTTCACGCTGGGCGGCGATCCGATCGGCGAGTGGCTGTCGGCGGTCGACGGCCAGGCGTTCGTGCCGCACGCGGTGGCGGTGGCGCCCAACGGCGATGTCTACGTCCTGTCCGACGGCTCGCGGCGCGTCGAGCGCTTCACGTGGGACGGCGCCTGGCTGGACGGCTTCGGCGGCGCCGGCGGCGCGCCCGACCAGTTGGCCGGTCCCAACGAGCTGGCCGTCACGGCCGACGGCCGCGTCCTCGTCGCCGACACCGCCGGCGTGCCTGGCGAAGACCGCACCGTGCCGCTCGGCCGGCTGTCGGTCTTCTCGGCGGGCGGCGAGCTGCTGACGCGGCTGGCGTTCAAGGGCGTTCGCGACGTCGCCGTTCATCCCGACACCGGCGCGGTCTGGGTGCTGCACAACGGCCCCTCGGGCGATCGCGACCAGATCACGGTGCTCGACGCGGCGCTCGTCCAGACCGACGTCGTGTCGAGCGACATGCTGCCCGAGGCCGAGCGGTTTGCCCCGTCCGACCGCCTAGCGCTGAACACCGGCGGCCGACTGGCACTGACCGGCGGGGCCACGGGCGATCCCGGCCGGCCGCTGCAGGGCCTCCGCCAGTACGCCACCGGCCGCGGCCTGCCCACGCTCACCGTCACCACGCTCGCCGATCCGCTGGCGGGCGACCGGATGCTCGAGCCGGTGGCCATCGACGTCGCCGCCGACGGCCAGCTCTACGCCGCCGAGCGCGATCTCGGGATCGTGCGGCGCTATGCGGCCGACGGCGCGTTCGACCGCACCTTCCCCAGCCTCGGCGCCGACGAGATCGCCGTCGTCCCCGGCGGCGACCTCGTCGTCGGGGCCAGCGGCGGCGCCTACGCCGTGCGGCTGGACACCGCGGCCGGCCGCGAGCGCTGGCGCTGGACGTGCGACTGCCTCAACGGCTTCGGTCTGGCCGCCACCGCCGATCGGCTCTACGCCACCTCGGCGCTGTCGGGCTCGCTGCTGGCCTACGATCCGTCCGGCTTGGCCCCGACCGGCCGGTTCGCCGTCGCCCAGCCCGGCTACGCCTGGCCGCTCGACGTCGACCTGGGCCCCGACGGGCGGCTGTACGCCGCCGGCGGCGAGCGCGGCGACGTGGCGGTCCTCGACGCCGCCACCGGGCAGCACCTGGGCGGCTGGCCGATCGGGGGCGGCGGGCCGCACCGGATCAGCGTCGGCCCGGACGGCACGGTGTTCACGCTGCGCTTCGACGGCAGCGTGGCCGCGTGGGCGCCCGACGGTACGCCGATCGCGTCGTGGCCGGTGGCGCCGGCGGCCGGCTTCGGCTACGCCGTGCCGGCCGACCTGGCGGCCGGGCCGCTCGGCCGGGTCTACGTCGTCGACGCGGCGTCGCGGGCGATCCTGGTCTACGACCCGCAGCCCGGCGCGCCGGCCACGCCGACGCCGGTGCCCGCGCCGCCATGCAGCGTGACCGGCGACAAGACGGCCCGGCCGGCCCAAGTCGTCCTCGGCCAGCCGGTCACGATCGACCTGACGCTCGACCTGCAGTGCCGCGGCGGCGTTGCGCCGGCCAGCGAGATCATGCTCATCGTCGACCGCTCGAACTCGATGGCCGGCGTCAAGCTCGCCGCGGCCAAGGCGGCTGCCGACAGCTTCGCCGCCTCGCCGAGCCTCGACCTGGCCACCCATCGGCTCGGGCTGATCTCGTTCTCGGACATCATCTCGCTCGATGCGCGCCTCACCCACGATCGCGCCGCCGTGCGCGCCGCGGTCGCCGACATCCAGCACACCGGCAACACCGACCTGGCGACGGCGCTGCGCCGCGGCACCGAGCACGTGCTGGCCGCGGGCCGGCCGGATGCCCGGCCGGTGCTGCTCCTGATGACCGATGGCAAGCCCAGCCGCCTCGGCCAGCCCTACGTCGACACCGTCGTCGAGGCCGCCCGCGCCAAGGCGCGCGGCGCCCTGGTCTTCACGATCGGGCTGGGCGACACGATCGAGACCGACCTCCTGGTCGCCGTCGCCGGATCGTCGAGCCGCTACTTCGCCGCGCCGCGCCCCGACCAGCTGGGCTCGATCTACACCGAGCTGTCACAGACGGTGGGCGGCGTCGTGGCCACCGACGTCCGCGTCGTCGACGGTCTCGGCGCCGACGTGGCCTACGTGCCCGGCTCGGCGTCGCGCGGCGGCGCCCCCAGCGGTGGCGACGTCGTCTGGACGCTGGGCGCGCTGCCGAGCGGCACCGTCACGCTGTCGTTGCAGGTGACGCCGGGTCGACTGGGCCGGATCCCGACGAACACGCGCGCCACCGCCAGCTACACCGCCGCCGGCCAGCGCTACACGTTCGAGTTCCCGGTGCCCGAGGTCGAGGTCGTGGCGGCGCCGACGGCCACGCCGACGCCCACCCCGACCCCGACGCCGCGCGTCACCGGACCGTCGACGGTCTATCTGCCGATCGTCGAGCGCAACCACTGCCAGCCCGACGACGCCCGGCTGGGGGTCGAGATCGTCCTGGTCGTCGACACCTCGTCGTCGATGGCCGGCGCACCGATCGATGCCGCCAAGGCCGCCGGCCGGCTGTTCGTCGACCTCGTCGACCGCCGCCGCGACCGGGTGGCGCTGGTGACGTTCGACGAGACGGCGCGGCTGGCGCAGGCCCTGACGAACAACGCGGCGCTGTTCAAGGCCGCCCTCGACGCCATGACGACGTCGCCCGGCACCCGGCTCGACCTCGGCCTGGCCAAGGGCGCCGAGGAGCTGCGGCTGCGCGCCCGCAACGGCAGCCAGCGCGTGCTCGTCGTCATGTCCGACGGCCAGCCGTCGGCCGGCACGCGCGACCCGGCGCTGCGGACCGCGGCCGACGTCCGGCGCAGCGGGGCGACGGTGTTCGCGATCGGCCTCGGCCAGGCGGACGGCGCGTTCTTGAGCGCGCTGGCGTCGAGCAGCCGCCACGTCTACCACGCCCCGAACCCGGCCGACCTCGAGCAGATCTACCGGCGGATCGCGGCGGAGCTGCCGTGCCGCTGAGAGCGGGCGGCGGCCGATCGCTCCGGCGCGCCGCGGCGACGGCCTTCGCCGCGCTGGCGGCCGGCCTCGGCGCGCTGGCCGACCGGCCGGCGGCACCGCCTGGCGCGGCGGCCGCCGGCCGGTCCGTCGGCGACCTCCGGCCGCTGCTGAGCGTGCCGGTCGACGACGGCGAGCCGATCGCGGTCGCCGCGCGCCCCGACGGCGGCGCGGTGGTCGCCGTGGCCCCGATCGTGGCCCAGCCGGCGGCGTTTGCCGCGCTGCGCTTCGTCGACGCCGCCGGCGTCGAGGTGGGGCGCCGCGTGCCGCGCGACGGACAGGGGCGGGCGGTGCTGCCGCTGGCGGTGGCGGTGGCGGCGCTCGACGCCGACGGCGTCGTCGTGTCCACCGCCGACGGGCTGCTGGGCTACGACGGCGCCGGCGGACTGCGGTTCGACCGACCGGCCGGGGACGGCCACCCCGACTTCGGCCCGGCCGCGCGCGGCCTGGCCGTGGCGGGCGAGCGGCTCTACGGTGTCGACCTGGCCCACGCGCGGCTGCTGGGCTACGACGCCGGCTCCGGCCTGCTGCGGCAGCGCCTCGGCACCGCCGGCGCCGGCGCATCGAGCTTCCTGGCGCCGCGCGACGTCGCCGTCCTGGCCGACGGGCGCCGCGCCGTGGCCGACCACGGCAACCGCCGGCTGACGCTGCTCGACGCCGACGGCAACCCGGCCGGCCGCTGGCCGCTGCCGGGCCGCCCGGTCGCCGTCGCCGCGGCGGCGGACGGCACGTCGGTCGTGGTGCTGGACGACGACAGCCTGGTGACGCTCGACGCCCGTGGCGTGCCGGTCGCCCGCGTCGGCGGCCACGGCCGCGGCGACGGGCAGCTGCGCGACGCGGCCGACGTCGCGATCGGGTCCGACGGGCGCGTTTGGGTGGCCGACCGCGGCAACCGCCGTCTCGTCGTGCTGGGGGATGGCCCCGGCGGCGCGGCGACGGCAACGGCGACGGCGGCCGCGACGGCGCCGGCCGCGGCGCCGTCGCCGATCGTCCTCGACGGCTGCCCCGACGCGCCGGCGCGCTGGACGATGCCGGTGGCGTTGCCACCGGTCGCGCCGCGCCTCGACGTCGTGCTGGCGTTCGACACCACCGGCAGCATGGAGGCCGTGGTCTCGACCGCCCGCGCCGAGGCGCTGGCGCTGGCCGCGCGGCTGCGGGCGCTGGCGCCCGACGTCGCCGTGGCCGTGGCCGACGTGCGCGACATGCCGTACGGCGCCGCCGGCCAGGCCACCGACTGGCCATGGCGGCTGCGCGGCGCGCTGTCGACCGATCCGGCGGCGCTGGCGGCGGCGGCCGGCGAGCTCTGGGCTGGCGGCGGCGGCGACGAACCCGAGGCCTACAGCCTGCTGCTGCGCGCCCTCGTCGACGACCCGCGCCTGGGCTGGCGGCCCGGCGCGCGCCGCGTCATCGCGCTCTTCGGCGACTCGGTGCCGCGCGACGAGGATCTGAACGCCGGCGTCGCGAACCCGGCCGTGCCGGGTGTCTGGACGCCGGGGCAGCCGGCCGGCTGGCGCGACAGCGGTCCCGACTGGGCGCCCTACTCGGCCGACGACCTCGACTGGCAGTCCGTGGTACTCGACCTGCGCGACGCCGGCGTCACGCTCGTCGTCGGCGTCACCGGCGCCGCCCCAGCCGGCGTGCGCGGTCGCCCCGACATCCTGACGGCCTACTGGCGCGACTGGGCGCGGCGGACGGCGCCGGGCGGCGACGCCGTGGCGCTCGACCAGGCCAGCCGGCTGCCCGAGGCGCTGGCGACGCTCGTCGCCGGCACCGGGCGGCGCATCGCGCGGCTGGAGGGGGCGATCGAGCCGCCGCTCTATACCGCGTGGGCGCGCTGGTCGCCCGCCGCCTTCCTCGACGTCGACGTGCCGCCGGGCGGCGCGGCGCGTGCGCTCGACGTCGAGCTCGCGGCGCCGCCGGGGACGCCGGACGGGCGCTACCGCCTGGTGCTGCTGGCGGTCGGCGACGGGGCCCGCTACGCCGTCCAGCCCGTCGAGCTGGTGTGGCGCGCCGCCTGCGGCCCGACGGCGACACCCGGCGTCGAAGCGACGCCCACGGCGCCACCGACCGCCGCGCCGACCCCCTCGCCGACCCCCTCGCCGACCACGCCGCCGCCGCCGACCGCGACGGCGACATCGCGGCCGTGGCCGACGCGAACGCCCGTGCCGCCGCCCCCGCCGGCGATCTATCTGCCGTGGCTGGCCCGAGCCCAGTGCGACCCGAGCCGGCGGCCGGTGGTGCAGGCCGTGCTCGTCCTCGACACCTCGTCGTCGATGGCCGGCGACAAGCTGGCGGCCGCGTCGGCGGCGGCGCAGCAGTTCGTCGACCTGCTCGACCTGCCGCGCGACCAGGCCGCGGTGGTGACGTTCGACGGCGGCGCGCGTGTCGTGCAGCCGCTGACGGCCAGCCGGCCGCGGCTGCGTTCGAGCTTGGCGCGGTTGGAGACGGGCAGTGGCACCCGGCTCGACCTCGGCCTCGCCGCCGCCGTCGATGTCCTGGCGGCCGGCGGCCGGGCCGGCGCGCGGCCGGCGATCGTGCTGCTGACCGACGGCCGGCCCGATGCCGGCACCGAGGCGGCGGCGGTGGCCGAGGCCCGCCGGGCGCGCGCGCTCGGCGCGACGCTGTTCGCCGTCGGCCTCGGCGACCCGGCGGCGGCCGAACTGCTACGGCAGCTGACCGGCGACCGCGAGCGCGTTCGGTTCGCACCCTCGGCGGACGACCTCGCGGCGGCGTACGCCGCCATCGCGGGCGACGTGGGCTGCCGCTGACGTCGGCGCCGTGACCGGCGGTCCGATGGGGCGTGGTCCCGGCATCGCCACCGAGTGCATCACAGAAAGGGGGGCGCGACCTGCGTCGCGCCCCCCTGGGCGGTTCGTTCGATCCCGGGCGACGGCCGAGCCGGCGCCCCGCGCTGCTACGGGGTGGCCGTGGGCGGCTCCGTCGTCGGCGGCGCGCTCGTCGGCGGCTCGGTGGTCGGCGGCTCGGTGGTCGGCGGGGCCGCGGTTGGCGGCTCGGCCGTCGGGACGCTGGTTTCGGTCGGCACGGGCGGGTTCGTCGGCGCCGGCGGGGCGGTGTTCGTGGCCGGCGGCGGGCTGGTGTTCGTGGCGCGGACGGCCACGGTGCCGGTCGCCTGCTTCGGCGTCACCTTGATCTCGATCGAGCGCTTCTCCTCGGCGCCGCCGCGCAGCACGACGCGCAGCGTGTAGGTAGCCGAGGTCGGCGGGCACTCCTTCGACGAGCCCTTGCCGGTGGCGGGCTTGTTGTTGAAGTAGACCGCATCGATGTTCTCGACCTCCCAGCTGAAGTTGACGCACTCGCCGGCCGTGATCCGGGTCTTGTCGGCGTTGAACTTGATGTTGACCGCGACGGTGGGCGTCGGCGACGGGGTCCCCAGCGGCGTCGGCGTCGGCAGCGGCGTGCCGACGGCGATGGCGAACGGGTTGCGCGTCGGCAGCGGCCGGGCGGTGGCGGTCGGGACGCCGGCCTCGGTGGAGACCGGGGCGTCGGCCGGCGGCGCCAGGCAGCCGAGGTCGTCGGCCGGCAGCCAGCCCTCGCCCGACCCGTCGAGCAGCCGGACCTTGAGCCAGCTGGCGGTGTCGTCGCGCTCGGTGACGATCACGATCGTCCCGGCCGGCAGCGGCTCGCCCGCCTCGGCGTCGTCGCTGGGCGCGTCGCGCAGGCCGACGTCGGTGCCGACCACCTCGCAGCGGAAGGCGACGCCGGCGATCGCGGTCTTGGCGGTGCCGGTGCCCAGGGCCTCGAGCCAGGCCTTGACCTGGGTCGGGTCGATGCCCAGCGGCTTGGGCAGCGGGCCGTCGGCCGTGAACGCCGCCGCCTCACCGCTCGCCAGCGCCACGCTCTCGCCCTTGCGATCGACGGTCGCCGTGCCGGTCAGGGCCACGACCCAGGCGGTGGGATCGGCGCCGGGGATGTAGCTCACCACGAAGTCGGCCGCGCCCTTGGCGACCTTGACCTCGATCCAGTTCGCCACGACCTTGACCTCGGCGTCGACGCCGTCGCCGGCGACCTGATAGCGCGCCGTGCCGGCGGCCTGGTCGAGATAGACCTGGCGGCGCTCGGGCACGCTCAGGCTGATCAGCGAATCGGCGCCGCTGTAGAGGTCGTTCGTCAGGAAGTCGGGCCAGGTCAGGGTGCCGTGGCCGTTCTCGCCGACGAGGATGTTCGCGCCCGGCGTGACGGTCACCGACGTCCCGGCCGCGATCTCGGCGGCGGCCTCGGTCTCGCTGACCTTGTACTCGACCTTGGCCGCGACGGCCGACAGCGACGGCCCGGCGGCGGCCGGCGCCGGCGTGGGCGTGCCGACGTCCTCGGGGGCCTTCTTGCCGCACGCGGCGAGGGCCAGGGCCGCACAGGTCATGGTGAGCGCGGCTCGCAACGGCTGACGCGCCATGGTCACACTCCTTGGTTGGGCGACCGGGGGCGGGATGGGTCGGGGCAGGCTCGACCCCGGGGGCCGCGCCAAGCGCGCGATTATAGGTGGAACGGGCGCCGCCGGGTAGGTGGTCGGCCGCGCGCCGCTACGGCCTGAGGTCGCTGCGGCCGGCCATGGCGCGCGCCAGCGTCACCTCGTCGGCGTACTCGATATCGCCGCCGACCGGCAGGCCGCGGGCCAGGCGGGTCAGGCGCACCGTGGCGCCGGCGGCGCGCACGGCGCGCTCGATGTACATCGCCGTCGCGTCGCCTTCGAGCGACGGGTTCGTCGCCAGGATGACCTCGTGGATCGGCTCGGTCGACAGCCGCCGCACCAGCTCGTCAATGCGCAGGTCGGACGGGCCGATGCCATCGACGGGCGAGATTGCGCCGTGCAGAACGTGGTAGAGGCCCTTGTATTCAGCCGTGCGCTCGAGGGCGATGACGTCGAGCGGCTCCTCGACGACGCAGACGGTGCCGGCGTCGCGGGCCGGATCGGCGCAGATCGGGCACGGGTTCGACTCGGCCACGTTGTAGCAGCGCTGGCAGTGGACCAGGCTTTCCTTGAGCGCGCGCAACGCCTCGGCCAGCTGCAGGGCGTGGTCGTCGGGCATCCGCAGCAGGTGGAACGCCAACCGCGACGCCGTCTTGGGGCCGATGCCCGGCAGCCGACCGAAGGCGTCGATCAGGCGCCCGATCGGTCGCGGCAGCGCGCTGCTCACGCTAGAGCCCGAGCCCGGGCGGCAGCTGCAGGCCCTTGGTGACGTCGGTCATCCGGGCGTGCGCCATGGCCTGGCTGCGCTCGACGGCCTGGTTCACGGCGCTGATGATCAGGTCGCGCAGCATGTCGCCTTCGGCCGGGTCGAGCAGCTGCGGGTCGATCGTGACCTCCTGCACCTTCTGGTGACCGTTCATGACCACCGTCACCGCTCCGCCGCCGACCGACACCTCGACGGTGGCCTGGCCGAGCGCCTGCTGCTCTAGGAGCATCCGCTCCTGCATCTCCTGGATCTGGCGGAGCATGTTCGGGCCGCCGCGCGCGTTCATCGGCGGGCCGGGGGGCATGCCTCGGGGCATCGGGGTCCTCCTTCAACGGTCGGGTCGGGCGCGTCCAGCCGGCCGCGCCCGGGGCGGTGCGATCAGTCGCCGTCGTCGGGCTTCGTCCCGGCCACCCGCGCCCCGAGGGCGTCGATGGCGTGCCGGACGACGGGATCGGCCTTCGCCTGGTCGGCCTTCGTGCGCGGGCGGGCGCGGTCGTCGTCGCCGGCCGGGGCGACGGCGCAGCGCACCTCGCGCGCGCCGCCCAGCGCGTCGGCGACGGCGGCGGCGATGGCGGCGCGGCGGGCGGGCTCGGCGGCCCGCCGGCAGTGGAACTCGTAGAAGAAGCCGAGCGTGATCGAGTTGGCGTCGGCATCGACGGGCCGGCAGTCCTTGAGCAGCGCGGCGGTGTTGCGGTCGGCCCGGGCCACGGCCTCGACGATCGCCGACCAGCGCTGCCGCAACGCGTCCAGCGTCGCCGCGTTGCCGACCGGGGCGGCCGGGGCGGCCGGGGCCGCGGCGGCCGGTTCGGCCCGCTCGCCGTCGGCCGGCGCGGCCCGCGTCGTGCGGCCGGCCGGCTGTGCCGCGGCCGGGCGATCGTCGTTCGCCTTCGGCGCGGCCGTGGGGGGGCGCGCGGGCAGCGCCGGCGGCGTGGCCCCGGCCGGCGGCTGGGACGGGGCGGACGCCGACGTCGACGGCGGTGCGGCCGCAGCGGTCGCGGCGGCGCCGGCAGCCGGCAGGAGCGACTCGACGAGCGCCAGCTCGAGCGTCAAGGCCGGCTGGTGGTGGTCGGGCGACGGCCGGGCGTCCGCGAAGCGGTGCATGGCGCCGACGAGCACGGGCGTCGGGATGCGTTCGGCCTGGGCGCGCAGCGCCGGCAGCGCATCGGCCTCGGCGTCGATGAGGGCGTCGGCCAGGCCGGTTTGGATCAGGAGCAGCTGCCGCAGCGCGTCGAGGACGCCGGCCTGGAGCTGCCGGACGTCGGTGCCGCCGTCGAGGCACGCCTGGACGGCGCGCAGGCCGGCGGCCGTGTCGCGGTCGGCCAGCGACGCGACGATGGCGGCGATCGCGGCGCGGTCGGGCGTGCCGAGGGCGGCGTGGACGCCGGCCACGGTGACGGTGCCGTCCGCGGCGCTGACCTGGTCGAGCAGGCTCTCGGCGTCGCGCAGGCTGCCGGTGGCGTAGCGCGCCAGCAGCTCGAGCGCCGCCGGCTCGGCCGCCAGACCCTCGGCGGCGCAGATCCGGGCCAGCTTGCCGGCCACGAGCGCCGGCGCGACGCGGCGGAAGTCGTGCCGCTGGCAGCGCGACTGGATCGTCTCGGGGACCTTGTGGGGATCGGTCGTGGCCAGGATGAACAGGGCGTGCGGCGGCGGCTCCTCGAGCGTCTTGAGCAGCGCGTTGAACGCCGCCGTCGACAGCATGTGGACCTCGTCGATGATGTAGACCTTGGTGCGCGCCTCGGACGGGCTGTAGCCGATCTTGTCGCGCAGGTCGCGGACGTCGTCGACGCCGGTGTTCGAGGCGGCGTCGATCTCGATGAGGTCGAGCGAGCGCCCCTCGCCGATGCTCAGGCAGGTCGGGCAGGCGTTGCAGGGCGGTCCGCCCGGCGCGTCGCCGGTGCAGTTGACGGCCTTGGCCAGCAGCCGCGCGACCGTCGTCTTGCCGGTGCCCCGGACGCCGGTGAAGAGGTAGGCATGGGCCAGCCGCCCGGCCGCCAGCGCGTTGCGCAGCGTGTCGGTGATGTGAGCCTGGCCGACGACATCGTCGAACGTCGTCGGACGCCAGCGGCGGTAGAGGGCTTGGGCCATGGGGGGTCGAGTGTAGCAGCGCGATGTGGACCGAACAACCGTTCGCGGTCATCGCCGTCGTTCGCCCGTCGCGGCTGCCGGCCGCGGTCGACGGTCGGTGGTCGCCGGGTGGGGTCGGGGTCGCCGGCGGCTCGCCGCGCAACGGCGCGCCGGCGCCGGCGTATACTTCGGCGCTCCGGCGCGGGCCACCCGGCCGGACCCCTCGAGGAGTTGCCGATGGGCATCCTGCGCAGCGGCATGGGCATGTTCAACCTCTTGCGCGAGATCAACCTCGGCCAGATCCGGCACGAGGCCGATCAGCCGTTCACGCTTCGCGTCGTCGGCGACGCCGGCCGCGCGCTCCGGCTGGCCGAGGCGCTGTCGGCGGCGCCGGGCAAGGCGGGCGTCCATCCGTGGCTGCGCGTCGAGCCGCTGGCCGACGCGGCGGACGCGGTCGCGCTGGCCGCGCCGTCCTCCGGCGAGGGCTTCTGCGTGGCCCTGCTCTGCCTCGACGGCCTCGATCCCGACGCCGCCGCGCGCGCGGCGCAGTCGCGGCTGCGGGCGGTCGGCGTGCCGGTGCTGACCGTGGCCGAGGATGCCGAGGCCGCCACGCGCGTCGGCGCCGAGGTGCCGCGGCCGGGCGAGCGGGCCCGGGTCGCCGTGCCGCCGGGGCTGGCGCCGGCGCAGCTCGTCGCCCGGGTGGCCCCGGCGCTGCTGCCCCTGCTGCCGCCCGACGACGGCACGCGCGTGGCGCTGGCGCGGCAGCTGCCGGCGCTCCGTCCGACCGTCATCGGCTCGCTGACCGACGCGACGGCCCGCGCCAACGCCGTCTACGCCGCCACGACCGGGCTGGCCGAGTGGGTGCCGGTGCTCAATGTGCCGCTGAACGCCGCCGACGTCGTCGTGCTGACGAAGAACCAGCTGATCATGGCCTACAAGATCGCCCTGGCGGCTGGCAAGCAGGGCCAGCCGCGCGACGTCGTCGGCGAGATCGTGAGCGTGATCGGCGGCGGGCTGCTGTTCCGGCAGGTGGCGCGCGAGCTCATCGGCCTGATCCCGGTCATCGGCATCGTGCCCAAGGTGGCTGTGGCGTTCGCCGGCACCCGCGTGATCGGCGCCGTCGTCGAGCGCTGGGCGCTCGAGGGGCGCCGGATCGAGGCCGACGAGGTGCGCGCCCTGCTGACCGAGGCCAAGGCCGGGGCGCGCGAGCTGGCTGAGGCGATCGTCGAGCGGGCCCGCGGGCGCGGCGGCGATGGACCGGATGACCCCGCCGCGCCGCCCGCCCTGCCGCCGCCGAGCGACGAGCCGGGCGAGCCGGTCTGACGGTTCGCCCGGCTCGTCGCCGCTAGAGCGCCAGCGGCCCGGCGTCGAGCCCGTCGCCGTCGACCTGACGGATCTTGAGCTCGACCGCCTCGAGGAGCGCGCCGCAGCGGCGCGCCAGGGCCAGGCCGCGCTCGTAGGCGGCCACTGCGGCGTCGAGCGACAGCTCACCGTTCTCGAGCTGCTGGACGGCCGCCTCGAGAGCGGCGAAGGCTCCCTCGAAGTCGAGATCGGCCCCGTCGCCGGCGTGGTCGCCGGCCGCCGATGCGTCGGGGTGGCGCGGGGCGGTCGGGCGCAGCGAGCTCTCGGGCAGCGGTCGCATCGGCAACTCCGTGGGGGGTCGGTCGGACGGGGGGTCAGTCGAACAGCTTGCCCTGGCCCTGGACCACGGCGCGGACCTCGCCCTCGGCCAGGCGGATGCGGAGGCCGTCGCCGCCGGCCACGTCGGCGGGGCGGCGGACGGTGCGGCCGTCGGCGGCCCGGGTGACGTGGGCGTAGCCGCGGCGCAGGATCGCGTCGGGGTGGAGGGCGGCCAGGCGCTGGCGGTAGCCTTCGAGCTGGGCGCGGTGCAGCGCGAGCCGCGCCGCCAGGGCGCGTCGCAGCCGGTCGCGGTCGGCGGCGACGCTGGAACGGGCGTTGGCCAACGCCCGCGCCGGCGTGGCCAGCGCCAGACGCCGCGCCGCCGCGGCCAGCTGCCCGGCGGCCCCGTCGAGCCGCCAGCGCAGCTGCCGCGCCAGGCGATCGGACAGGTCATCGACCGCCTGGCGCAGCTCGCGGGCGTCGGGCGTGACGCGCTCGGCGGCCGCGGTGGGCGTCGGCATCCGGACGTCGGCCACGAAGTCGGCGATCGTGACATCGGTCTCGTGCCCGACGCCCGACACCGTCGGCACCGGGCAGGCGGCGATGGCGCGGGCGACGGCCTCGTCGTTGAAGGCCCAGAGGTCCTCGATGCTGCCGCCGCCGCGCACCACCAGCACGACGTCGACGCCGGCGCGGGCGATCGCGCCGAGGGCGGCGACGATCTCGGCCGGCGCCTCGGCCCCCTGCACCCGGGCGGGCGCGACGATCAGCGCGGCGCACGGCCAGCGCCGCTGCACGGCGTGCGCCACGTCGCGCAGCGCTGCGGCCTGCGGGCTGGTGACAACGCCGATGCGCATCGGGTAGGCCGGCAGCGGCCGCTTGCGCGCGGCGTCGAACAGACCCTCGGCCTCGAGGCTGCGCCGGAGGCGGTCGTAGGCCAGCCAGAGGTCGCCCTGCCCGGCCGGCTCGACGACGTCGACGTCGAGCTGGACGTCGCCGCCGCGCTCGTACAGCGTGACCTTGCCGTGGAAGCGAAAGGCCAGGCCGTCGGCGGGCAGCGTGGTCTGGCTGGCGGCGACCGGCTTCCACATCACGCACCGGAAGGTGCCGGCGCCGTCCTTGATCGTCCAGTACCAGTGGCCGCTCGACGCCGGCCGGGCGTTGGAGACCTCGCCCTCGACCCAGACGTCCTGGAGCTGGGGGTCGGACCGCAGCCGCGACTTGACCTGGAGGCAGAGCTCGCTGACGGTCAGCGCGTCCACGCCGCCTCCTGGGTCGCGTCGTCGGCGCCGTCGTCGCGGCCACCGTCGTCGTGGATCACGCCCTGGCCGTAGCGCTCCAAGACGAGGGCGCGGGCGGCGTCGATGACGGCCCGCTCGCCCGGCGCGGCCGCGGCGGCCAGGGCGTCGGCCACGCGGGCGATCTCGGCGCGCGGGCTGACGCGGCCGGCGGACGGGCGCGGCGTGCGGTCATCGTCGTGGACGACGAGCCGGCGTCGGTCGAGGTCGAAGTAGAAGTTCAGGTCGTTGCCGACCTGCCAGGCCTCGCGCAGCCGCAGCGCGTGGTAGGCGGCGCGCGGCAGCGGTCCCTCGAGCCGCAGCTGCAGGATCTGGTCGGGCGCCGACAGCCGCCGGATCTGGTCGACAAGCCAGCCGGTGGCGTCGTCGGCCGGCAGGTCGGTGGTGCGCAGCGTGTGGCGGCGCATCGGCTGCGGCTCGAGCGCGATGTGGCGGGCGGTGATCGCCGCCGGCCCGCGCCCGCCGGGCGCCACGTCGAGCCGGACGAAGCCGCACGCCACGTCGAGTTCGCCGAAGCTCAGCCGCTCCGTCGGGCCCGGGAAGACAACCCGGACGCCGGCGATCTCGCTCAGGCGCGCCTCGTGGATGTGGCCGATCAGGACGGCGTCGACGCGGCCCGCCAGGGCGGCGATCGACGCCTTGGCGATCGTCGGCTCCTCGGCCAGCGGATGGAGGGTGTCCTCGAGGGCGTAGTGCGTGACGAGCAGCCGCACCGCGGCGTCCGGCGGGGCGATCCCCTCGGCCACAGCGGCCAGCGGGTCGACCTCGGCGTCGAGGCGCGGGTCGGGCGGCAGGCCGCCGATCGCCACCGCGGCGCCACCGAGGTCGCCCACCCACCACGTGACGGCCGCCGGGTCGGTGAAGACGGTGGCCAGCCGGACGGCGTCGAACAGACGCTGCGGCGTGGCGCCGCCGTGGCGCGACTTCGGGATGTCGTGGTTGCCGCCGATCAGGAAGCTGCGGACGCCGCCGTCGGCCAGCCGCTGGAACTGGGCCGCCGCCCAGACGAGCTCGACCGCCCGCGGGTTGGGGCCGTCGAACAGATCGCCGCCGTGGATGTAGGCCGCCGCACCTTCGGCCAGGGCGTAGTCGATTGTCCGCTCGACGCCGAGCCGCAGCCGGCGGCGGCGCTCGGCCAGCTGGTCGGGCGTCATCCGGGCGTAGTGCTTGTTGAGGTGGCTGTCGGAGGCGAAGATGATCGTCGTCACGCGCGTCAGATCTCCTCGCGCCAGGCGTCCCGCGGCCGCGCGGCGCGCTCGGCGGCGCGGCGGGCGATGATGCCGTCGGTCGCGGCCGCGGCGCGCGCCGCCTCGAGGGCGTCGGCGACGCGGATGTCGGCGCCGCCCTCGGCGCTGCGGCGGCCGGTCACCTTGACCATCACCGGCACCCGCACGAGCGGCCCGAGCACGACCGCCTCGCCGACGTTGAGGCCGGGCAGGTCGGCCAGCAGCGCCTCCGAGACGCTCTCCGACGCCCGCCGGATGGCGCTCTGGTCGTCGGGGTTCGTCAGCCGCATCACGATCTGGCTGCCGCACTGCGAGAGCGTGTCGGGGTGGACCTTGCCCGGCCGCTGGGTGACGAGGACGAGGAACACCCCGAACTTGCGCCCCTCGGCCGCGATCCGCCGCACCAGCCCGGCCGCCCGGCCGCCCTCGCGGCCGCTCGCGCCGCCCGGGACGAGGTTGTGCGCCTCCTCGAGGACGACGAACACGGGACGATCGAGGCCGCGGCGGGTCGCCTGGCGCCAGAGCTGGTCGAGGACCTTGCTCACCATGAGCTCGGTCACCCGCCGGTCGACGCCGGCCAGGTCGACCGTCGAGAGCTGCATCGGCCGCAACAGGTCGTCGAGCGGGATGTGCTCGAAGCCCCAGACCGGCAGCGATTCGATGTAGCGGATGTACTTGAGCGCCTTCTCGGCGCCGCTGACGAGACCCGGCGACGGCGTCGCGTCGCCGCCCGCGTCGTCGTCGCGGCCGCGGCCGCCGCGCCGGCCCGCGCCCCGCCCGCCACCGGCGCTGGCGTGCCCGGCGATGCGGTCGGCGTCGGTCCCGAAGAAGGCGTCGGCGGCCACGCTGCCCGAGGCGTCGGGCGGCAGGTCGACGCCGAGGTCGTCGAGCGACGGCGGGCCGCCCCAGGCGGTATCGGCGTCGCCCAGCGGCCCGATGTCGACGTCGGCCTCGGCCGCGCCGGACGCCAGCCGCCGCAGCTCGGCGACGAGCTGGCGCGGCGTGAAGTCGCCCACGAGCCGCTTGTGGGCGGTCCGGACGGCGTCGCGCAGGTTGGCCCAGCCCTCGCCGATGCCGGCGATGTCGCAGATCTCGTCGGCGTCGAGCTCCGAGAACTTGAGCGTGATCGGGCGCGCGCCGCCGACGTCGTCGTCGCTCAGGCGGTGGGCGGTGTCGGTGGGCACGCGGTAGACCTGGACGCGGTCGGCGAACGGGGTCGGGTTGCGCTCGGCGTCGCGGCGCATCAGGACGTAGTCACTGTTGGGGTCGAACACCACCACGGTGCCGCCGAGCTCGAGCAGCTGCTCGAGGACGACGCCGACGGTGTAGCTCTTGCCGGCGCCGGTCTGGGCGATGACCGCCAGGTGGCGGTTCAGGCCGTTGGGGTCGAGGACGACCGGGACGCGGGAGCGGTGGATCAGCGCGCCCAACGGGATCCCGCTGTGCACGTTGCGGGTGAAGAAGCGCTGCAGCAGCGCGTCGGGCGCCCGCTCGACGACGTGGCCCGGCCGCGCCGCGCCGCGCGGGACGCGGACGTCGCGGCCGTCGTAGTAGCCCAGCACGGTGGCGTCGCCGACGACGACCGGCGGCGCGGCGCCGAGGCGGCGCAGGATCGCCTCGACCTCGTCGTAGTTCATGCCCGACGCCAGGAGCCGGTTGTGGATCGAGATGCGCGTGACCTGCGCCAGCACGTCGACGCGGCGCGTGCCGTCGTCGACCTGCTCGGCCACGTCGCGCAGCACCAGGTACTCGAGGCGCGGCGGGGCCAGCTCGGTCGTCGTCACGAACTGGAACGCATCGGTCCGGACCTCGCCGATCACGTAGCCGATCGACCGACCTGCGGCGGCCGCGTCGATGGGAGGCGGGACGATCGGGGCGGCCGGTTCGGACATCGGGCAGCGTGACCTCTGGCGACGTGGCGGGCGTCGGCGATGCGAACGCGTGTTCGCATCGGATTGTAGCCACGGCGGCGGGAGGTGTAAAGGCGATCGCCGGGCGCCTGTCGTGTCGGACCGCAACCTGATGCCGAGACGCACGTAGTCACGGCCACCGGGAGGTGATGCGGTGCTCTGGGCGCTGGAAGCCATCGTCTACACGTTGTGCGTCGTGGGGGTCGTGCTCATCCTCTTGCTCATGCAGTGGATCGACTTCGTGGTGGTCACGACCGGTCGGTATCCATGGCAGCGCCGGCCCCGATCGCTTGCCGCCCGCCCCCGCCCCCTGTTACCCTCCGGCCATGTCCACCGCCCGCCCGCTGCGCGACCTCCTGGCCGACGTCGACGTGCTCGACGTCGCGGGCGATCTGGGCGTCGCGGTCGAACGGGTCACGTTCGACAGCCGCGACTGCCGGCCGGGTACGCTGTTCGCCGCCTACCGCGGCGTGAACCAGGACGTCCACCGCTTCCTGCCCGACGCCTTCGCCCGCGGCGCCGCGGCGGCCCTCGTCGAGCGGCCGCTGGGCGAGGTGGCGGCCGACTACGACCTGCCGGCGGGCGTCACGCTGGTCCAGGTGGCCGACGTGCGGCTCGCCCGCGCCCAGATCGCCGCCGCCCAGCACGACCACCCGGGGCGGGCGATGCGGATCGTCGGCGTGACCGGCACCGACGGCAAGACGACGACCTGCACGCTGCTCCACGCCATCCTCGGCGCCGCCGGCTATCGGACCGGCCTGGTGACGACGGTGGCGGCCCGGATCGGCGACGACGAGATCGACACCGGGCTGCACGTCACGACGCCCGAGCCCGAGGACCTCCAGGCGCTGCTGGCGCGGATGCGCGACGCCGAGGTCGAGATCGCCGTCGTCGAGACGACGTCGCACGGCCTGGCCCAGCACCGCGTCGGCGCCCTGCGCTTCGACGTCGGGGTGCTCACGAACCTGACCCCCGAGGCGCTCGAGTTCCACCACACGATGGACGCCTACCGCGACGCCAAGGGCCTGCTGTTCCACAAGCTCGCGGCCGCCGCCGGCGACCCCGCGGCCGAGGCGCTGCCGCCGACGGCCGTCCTGAACGCCGACGACCCGTCGTTCGCCCACTACGCCGCCATCCCCGTCCCGCGCCGCCTGTCGTACAGCCGGGCGTCCGACGCCGCGTCGACGATCGACTTCCGCGCCCGCGGCGTCGATGCCGGCGCCGGCGGCCTCCGGTTCACGGCCGTGACGCCGGCCGGCGACGTCGACCTGGCATCGCCGCTCACCGGCGCCTACAACGTCGGCAACATCCTGGCCGCCATGGCCGCCAGCCACGCATTCGGCGCCGGACCCGACGACTGGCGGGCCGGCGTCGCGGCCGTCGGGGCGATCCCGGGCCGGATGGAGCACATCGCCGCCGGCCAGGCCTACAGCGCGATCGTCGACTTCGCCCATACGCCCAACGCGCTCGACGAGGCGCTGCGCGCCGCGCGCAGCCTGACCGCTCCGGGCGGGCGGGTGTTGTGCGTGTTCGGTTGCGCCGGCCTGCGCGACCCGAACAAGCGACCGGCCATGGGCCGCCACGCGGGCCGGCTGGCCGACGTCACCGTGATCACGGCCGAGGACCCGCGCACCGAGTCGCTGGACGACATCCTATCCGCCATCGCCGCCGGCCTCGTCGACGCCGGCGCAGTGGAGGTCGCGCCGCACGCCGCCGCGGACGCAGTTCCCGACGGCCGCCACGTCTTCGTGCGCCAGCCCGACCGCTTTGCCGCCATCGCCGAGGCCTGCGCCCGGGCGCGGCCCGGCGATGTCGTGATCGTCTGCGGCAAGGGGCACGAGCAGAGCCTGTGCTTCGGCGAGGTCGAGTTCCCGTGGGACGACCGCGCGGCGCTGCGGGCGGCGATCCGCGGCGAGCGCTTCGGCGACCTGCCGACATCGCGCTGACGCGCCCGTCCGACGCGGACCCTGCCCCGCCGCCGACCTCACCCGTCGCTGTTGTCGATGACCGGCCGGCCGGCGGCACCTGGGGCCCGGTACAGCGGGCTGTCGGCCGCGAGCGCCGCGATCCGCCGCCGAACCGCCGCGGCATCGTCGAGCCCGGCCAGCCACGCCCAGGCGTCGTCGTCGCGGCCGCGATAGAGGTCGGCCAGGGCGGCCGGCAGGACGGCGCACAGGCCGTCGCCCGCGGCGACGTCGCCCCCGACCGCGCCGCCGCCCCCGTCGTCGCCGGCGCCCGCGTCGAGCCGCGCGCGACCGTCGGCCGTCGCGGCTACGTCGGCCGTCGCCGGCACGAACCCGACGCCGACCTCGTAGCGCAGCACGACGGTCGGATCGCCACCGTCGTACGCCGAACACAGTGCGCTGGGCACGGTCGGGTCGCACGTCACCACCTCGGGCGCGCCGTCGCCGTCGAGGTCGTCGAAGCGCCCGCGGCAGCGCGAGAGCGGCAGCCCCAGCACCGGCCGCAACCCCAGGCCGTCCGCCCCGGCCTCCGACAGCCACGCATCGGCGCCCTCGTCGGCGGCGACGAGCGACGGTCCGGCGCCGAGGTCACGTCCAATGTCGTCGGCCGCATCGGATGCGTCGCCCGCATCGACCACATCGGATGCGTCGCCCGCATCGACCCCGTCGACCGCGCGGACCCCGCTGGTCCCTCCGCCCGCGCCGACGTCGCCACCGTCGCCCACCGCGCCTTCCGCCTCGACAGCGCCGGCCGCCACCTCGTACACCCACAGCGCCCAACAGCAGCCCATGCCGCCGGTGTCGCGCTCGAGGACGAGGTCGGGGCGTCCGTCGCCGGTGACGTCGCGGCCGGCCCGCGCGTCGAGGCGGGCCCAGGCGAGCGCGTGCGCCGGCCCGTCGGAGGCGCGCAGCGTGACGGTCGGCACGTCGAGCCCGAGGTCCGGGTCGCGTCGCAGCCCGCCTTCGGCGACGACGCCGCCGACGACGACGGCCGCCAGCGGGCGGTCGGCGGGGCCGGGCGTCGCAGCGCCGGGAGGCGTGGGGTCGCCGTCGCCGAGTGGCGTGGCGGGGCTCGAGGCGCGGGCTGTCGGCTCACCGGGTCGGGTCGGCGCGGCCCATCGTGGCGTCGCGATGTCGTCCTGTGCTGTCGCCGTCGCGCCGCCCGGCGCGGCGATCCGCTGCCACGGCGGCCACGGCCCGTCGCCGTCGCGGCCGAGGCGGCCCCAGCCGGTGCGCAGCAGCACCATCCCGGCCAGCACGACGGCGATCGCCACCCGACCGACCGTCGTGAGGCGCGAGGACGGCGGCGCGCGGCGGGGGCGGCGCTGGGGCATGGGGCGATGGTAGCACAGCGGTCGGGCGGCGCTCGGCCGCCCTCGCGCCCCCGTCGGCCGGTGCTATACTGGACCGACAACTCAGCCTTCAGGGCAGGGTGAGGCCGCGGTTCCGCCCGGGCACGACGACGATTCGACGTCGGCGCGGCGGCAGCGCGGCCAATTCCCGACCGGCGGTAGGGGCCTTCGGGCCCGAGCCCGCGAGCCGCAAGGCAGATCTGGTTCGATGCCAGAGCCGACGGTACAGTCCGGATGGAAGAAGGCTGACGGGTCCGCGCCATCGCGCGCCGGGCCGGCGTGGTTGTTCGCGTCGTGGGGAGGCCCGCTGGGTCGCCCCCTCGTTGCGGGCAGCGTGCCCGCCCGGGCGCCGACGTCGGCGTTGCCCGTCGCGCCGACCGACCAACGCCCTGCAGGCATGACCTGGAGGGCGTTTCCTTTCGTGCCGCACCACCCGCCATCGGACGTCGAGTTCCCGCCGCGCGCCGGCCGCTCCGTCGAGCCCATCGACCCCGTCGACGCCGCGATGATGCGCCGCGCCCTGGCGCTGGCCGAGCGCGGCGTCGGCCGGACGAGCCCCAACCCGCCGGTCGGCTGCGTCGTCGTCCGCGACGGCGCCGTGGTGGGCGAGGGGCGCACCGCGCCGGCCGGCGGGCCGCACGCCGAGGTGGTGGCGCTCGCCGCCGCCGGTCCTGCCGCCGCCGGCGCCACGGCCTACGTGACGCTCGAGCCCTGCGCCCACCACGGCCGCACGCCGCCGTGCGCCGACGCCCTCGTCGCCGCCGGCGTGGCGCGTGTCGTCTACGCACTGCGCGACCCCAACCCGCGCGTCGACGGTGCCGGCGCGGCGCGGCTGGCGGCGGCCGGCGTCGCCGTCGAGGCGGACGTCGGGGCCGACGCGGCGGCCGCGCTCTACGCGCCGTTCGCCCGCTGGATCGCCACCGGCCGGCCGTTCGTGACCGCCAAGTGGGCGATGTCGCTCGATGGTCGCATCGCCACCCGCTCCGGCGACAGCCGCTGGATCAGCGGCCCCGCTGCCCGCGCCCTGGCCCACCGCCTGCGCGACCGCGTCGACGCCGTGCTTGTGGGCGCCGGCACCATCCGCGCCGACGACCCGGAGCTGACGGTGCGGCTGGCGGCCGACGCCGCGCCGCCCGACGGCCGCCAGCCGCTGCGCGTCGTGCTCGCCGGACGGCGCGGTGTGCCGCCGGCGGCGCGGCTGTTCGACACCACCGTCGCGCCGACGCTCGTCGTCGCCGCCGGCCTGCCGGCCGGCCAGGCCGCCGCGCTGGCGGCCCGCGGCGTCGAGGTCGTCGTCGTCGCCGGCCGCGCCGGGCGGGTCGACGTCGACGCGGTGCTCGACGCCCTCGGCCGCCGCGGGCTGCTCCACGTCCTCGTCGAGGGCGGCGCCGCGGTCCACGGCAGCTTCGCGGCGGCGCGGGCGATTGACGCGGTGTGGGCCGTGGTCGCGCCGCTCGTCATCGGTGGCGCCGCGGCGCCGGGCCCGGTCGGCGGCCGCGGCGCCGCGCGGCTGGCCGACGCGATGCGGCTGGCCGACGTCACGTGGCACGCGGTCGGCGACGACATCGTCATCGAGGGCCGCCCCATCTGGCCGGCCGACAGCGCCCGCCGCACCCCCGCCGACCCGGAGCGCACCGCCCGCACCGCTGCCGACCACCCCGGCACCGGCCGCACGGGCACCGTCCGCACGGGCACCGACCACACGGGCACCGGCCGCTCCAATACCGACCACACGGGCACCGGCCACACGGGCACCGGCCGCTCCAATACCGACCACACGGGCACCGGCCACACGGGCACCGGCCGCACCGATACCGTCCGCGTAGGGGCACGGCATGCCGTGCCCGCCCCCCCGGCCTGAGCGATGTTCACCGGCATCGTCGAGACCCTCGGCCGCGTCGCCGCCGTGCGCGAGCGCGAGGCGGTGCGCGTCCTCGACATCGCCGCGCCGGCGATCGCCGCCGGCATCGCGGTGGGGGACAGCGTCGCCGTGAACGGCGCCTGCCTGACGGCCGTCGCGGTCCATGCCGACGGGTTCACCGTCGAGCTCGTGCCCGAGACGCTGCGCCGGACGACGCTCGGCGCGCTGGCGGTTGGCGGCGCCGTCAACCTCGAGCGGTCGGTGACGCCGAGCACGCGGCTGGGCGGCCATATCGTCCAGGGGCACGTCGAGGCCACCGGCACCGTCGTCGCCGTCGCGGACGAGGGCGGCGGGGCGCGGCGGGTGCGCATCGCGGCGCCCGCGGGCGTGCTGCGCTACGCCGTGCCCAAGGGCTTCGTCGCCGTCGACGGCGCCAGCCTGACGGTGGTCGACGTGGACGACGCCGCGTTCGACGTCGCCTTCATCCCGCACACGCTCCAGGTGACCGTCGCCGGCGGCTACCGCGCCGGCACGGCCGTCAACCTCGAGAGCGACATCCTGGGCCGCTACGTCGAGCGCTTGCTGGGCGCCGGGCGCGGTTCGGTCGAGTCCGTTGACGCAGGAATGCCGACCCACCCCGGGTCGCACGACCGGGAGGAGCCCCGATGAACACCCTGTCCACCCTAGAGGCCATCGCCGAGGTCCGCGCCGGCCGGCCGCTGGTCGTCGTCGACGACCCGGCGCGCGAGAACGAGGGCGACATCGTCCTCGCCGCGTCGTGCGCCACGGCGGAGGCGATCAACTTCATGGTCACCCACGCCCGCGGCCTGGTCTGCGTGCCGATGGTGGCCGATCGCCTGGCCGCCCTCGAGCTGCCGCTCATGGTCGACCACAACACGACGCCGACCGGCACCGCCTTCACCGTCCCCGTCGACGCCCGCCGCGGCACCACCACCGGCATCTCGGCCCACGAGCGCGCCAACACGATCCGCACCCTGATCGATCCCGCCACCCGCCCCGCCGACCTGCTGCGGCCGGGCCACATCTTCCCGCTGCGCGCCGCCGACGGCGGCGTCCTGGCGCGGCCCGGCCACACCGAGGCGGCCGTCGACCTGGCGCGCCTGGCCGGGCACCCGCCGGCCGGCGTCGTCTGCGAGATCCTCGACGACGACGGCCACATGGCGCGCGGCGCGGTGCTGACCGACTTCGCCCACCGCCACGGGCTCGGGCTGTTCGCGATCGCCGACCTGATCCGGTGGCGGGCCGCGCACGACCCCGACGGGACGCTCGTGGTGCCGCTCGCCGTCCGCGCCGAACGGGCGCCGATCGCGCCGGCGCCGTACGCGCCGCTGGCGGCCGCGTGGACGGCGTGATCGAGCGGTCGCCCGCCGGCGCCGGGGTGGGCGTGGCGCTGGTGGCGGCGCGGTTCAACGAGTTCATCACGCGCGAGCTGGAGCGCGGAGCGCGCGATGCGCTGCTGCGCGCCGGCGTGGCGGCGTCCGACGTGACGACGGTTTGGGTTCCGGGGGCGTGGGAGCTGCCGCTGGCGGCGCGCTGGCTGGCCGATGGCGGGCGCTGCGACGCCGTGGTGTGCATCGGGGCGGTGATCCGCGGCGAGACCGACCACTACACCCACATCGCCGCCGCCGCGACGCTCGGCGCGGCCGAGGTCGCCCGCGCGACCGGCGTGCCGGTGGCCAACGCGATCCTGACGGTGGACACCGCCGAGCAGGCGCTGGCGCGCTGCGGCATCAAGCACGGCAACAAGGGCGCCGAGGCGGCGTTGGCGGCGCTCGAGATGGTGGCGCTGCGGGCCGCGCTCGGAGCGTAGGCGCGGCCGCGTCGAGAGGACATGCGCATGGCGATGGGTGACGACGGGGCCGCGGCGGGCCGGGGCGAGGCGGAGCGGGCCGACGGCGGCGCGCCGGACCTGGGCCGCGACGAGATCCTGCGCTACAGCCGCCACCTCATCATGCCCGAGGTCGGGCTGACGGGGCAGCAGGCGCTGAAGGCGGCCCGGGTGCTGCTCGTCGGCGCCGGCGGCCTGGGCTCGCCGCTGGCGCTCTACCTGGCCGCGGCGGGCGTCGGGACGATCGGCATCGTCGAGGGCGACGTCGTCGACGTGACGAACCTGCAACGCCAGGTGCTTCACGGCACCGACGACATCGGCCGCTCGAAGCTGGCGAGCGCGATCGCGACGGTGCGCAACCTCAACCCGCACGTCGAGGTGGTGGGCCACGACACGCTGCTCTCCAGCGCCAATGCGCTCGACATCGTCCGCGGCTATGACGTCGTCGTCGACGGCACCGACAACTTCCCGACACGCTATCTGGTCAACGACGCCTGCGTGCTGCTGGGCAAGCCGAACGTCTACGGTTCGATCTACCGCTTCGACGGCCAGGCGACGGTGTTCTCGCACGCCGGCGGCCCGTGCTACCGCTGCCTCTTCCCGGAGCCGCCGCCGCCCGGCGCCGTGCCGAGCTGCGCCGAGGGCGGCGTGCTGGGCGTCCTGCCCGGCGTGGTCGGCCTCATCCAGGCCACCGAGGCGATCAAGCTGATCCTGGGCCGCGGCGAGCCGCTCGTGGGCCGGCTGCTGCTCTACGACGCGCTGGCGATGCGCTTCCGCGAGATCCAGATCCGCCGCGACCCGCGCTGCCCGGTCTGCGGCGACGCGCCGACGATCCGGTCGCTGATCGACTACTACGCCTTCTGCGGCGTGCCCGGCCACGGTGTGAACCACGCGGCGTTCGACGCCGAGATCGCGCCCGCCGAGCTCGACGCCCTGCGGCGCTCGGGCGCGCGGCTGGTGCTGCTGGACGTGCGAGAGCCGCACGAGCACGAAATCAACCGCATCGCCGACGCCCGGCTGATCCCGCTGCGCGACCTGCCGGCCCGCGTCCACGAGCTCGACACGGCCGACGAGATCGTCGTCCATTGCCTGATGGGCGCCCGCAGCGCCGAGGCCTGCCAGTTCCTGCGCGCGGCCGGCTTCGGCAAGGTCCGCAACCTCCGCGGCGGGATCCGCGCCTGGATCGACGAGGTTGACCCGTCGCAGGTGCAGTACTAGGCGGGACATGGCCGCGTTCGGACTTCCGCAGGAGACGCACATGCCCGGTCGATCCGTCGCCGCCGTGTTCGTCGCGCTGATCCTCCTCGCGTCCGCCTGCACGCCGCGCCCGTCGACGACGATGCCGGCATCGCCCGCCGCCGACGCCGCGGGCGCGATCGAGCTCACGACCCGCGTCGAGACGATCCGCGTCTTCGCCGCCGCGTCGCTCGACCAGGCCTTCGGTGAGATCGCCACCGCGTTCGAAGCGGCGCACCCGGACGTGAAGGTCGAGTTCGACTTCGCCGGCTCGCCGACGCTGGCGACCCAGATCATCGAGGGGGCCGAGGCCGATGTCTTCGCCTCGGCGAACCAGCGGCAGATGGACGTCGTGATCGCCGCGGGCGCCGTCGTCCGCGGGACGCACCGGCCGTTCGCGCGCAACAAGCTCGTCGTGATCACGCCGGCCGACAACCCCGGCGACATCGCCACGCTCGCCGACCTCGCCAAGCCGGGCGTCACGCTCGCCCTCGCCCAGCGCGGCGTGCCGGTGGGCGACTACGCCCTGCAGTTCCTCGACCGGGCCTCGGCCGCGCCCGGCTTCACCGCCGCCTACAGCCCGACGGTCTTGGCCAACGTCGTGACGTTCGAGGACGAGGTCCGCGGCGTCCTGACCAAGGTCGTGCTCGGCGAGGTCGACGGCGGGATCGTCTACGCCTCCGACATCGCCCGCGACACCGCCGTCCCGCTCGGCCGCCTCGAGATCCCCGACGACCTCAACGTCATCGCCACCTACCCCATCGCCCCGCTCGCCCGCTCGACGCACCCCGAGGCGGCCCAGGCGTTCGTCGACTTCGTGCGCGGGGCGGAGGGGCAGGGGGTGTTGGTGGGGTTTGGGTTCCTGGGGGTGGAGGGGTCGGAGGGCGCGGTGCCGTAGGCAGGCGGCGACGCGATCGGCGGCGTTCGTCGGCTGGTGCGAAGCGCGGTTCGATCCGTTCTCCCGGGCAACCTGTTGTTCGGGGTCGTCGGGCCGTTCGTCGACTTCGATCGGCGCCTGATCGCGGTCTGCAGAGCGCGACGGGGTGGCGGTGCGGCTAGGCGAGACGTCGTCGTAGCCCAGACCACGTCCGCTACTCCCGACGGAGGTGCTTCGTATGATCCCTCGTGTCGCGTCCTGTGGGCGGCGCCGGCCGACCCGACGCACACGACGCAAGGAGAACAACGTCGATGGGAAGCTCGCAGACCACGTGGCTCGTCCTCTTGCCGATCCTGGCCGCGGTCGGCTGGTGGCTCTTCCCGCGGGTCAGCGGGATCCGGTTCATCCCGAACAACCGCGTCGCGATCGTCGAGAAGCGATTCAGTGGTCGGGGCTCGCTGAAGAGTGGCTTCATCGCCTTGAACGGTGAGGCCGGCTACCAGCCACGGGTCCTGCGCGGCGGGCTCCACTTCCGGATGCCCGTCCAGTTCAAGATCCACTCCGTGTCCCTTGTGACGATCCCGCAGGGCAAGCTCGGCTACGTCTTCGCCCGCGATGGGGCGATGCTCGAACCTGGGCAGACGCTGGCCTCCAATGCAACGGCGGCGGACTTCCAGGATACCGAGGCGTTCCTTCGGGGCGGCGGCCAGCGCGGCCCGCAGCGGCGGGTGCTCCGCGAGGGGACGTACGCCTTCAACCTCGCCCAGTTCGCCGTCATCACGGACGAGAAGGTCCACGCGCTGGTCCTGTCCGGCGAGGAGGCCGAGATCATCAAGCAGATGGCGACCGTGATCGCCGAGCGGGACGGCTTCCGGCCGGTGGTCATCAAGGACGCGGATGACCGGATCGGCGTCGTGACGGTCCACGACGGGCCGTCCCTCATGCCAGGAGAGATCATCGCCCCGACCGTGGGCGTCGACCAGAACGATTCGTCGACGTTTCACAACAACTTTAAGGACGCGGATCACTTCCTGGCCGCCGGTGGCCGGCGCGGTCGGCAGCACCAGGTGCTGGTGGAGGGGACGTACTACCTGAACCGCCTCTTTGCGACGGTCGAGATGATCCCCAAGACCGTCGTCGAGGTCGGCTTCGCCGGCGTCGTCGTCTCCTATACCGGCGCGACGGGCGCCGACCTCTCCGGCACGGACTACCGTCACGGCGAGCTCGTGGCGGTGGGCCAGCGCGGCGTCTGGAACGAACCGCTCCTGCCGGGCAAGTACGCCTTCAATACGTACGCCGGCGAGGTGAAGGTGGTCCCGACGACAAACATCATCCTGAAGTGGAACCGCTCGGAGTCCGGCGCACACCGCTACGACGAGAACCTGGCCGAGGTCTCGCTCATCACGAAGGACGCCTTCGAGCCGAACCTGCCCCTCTCCGTCGTCGTCCACATCGACTACCGCGAGGCGCCACTCGTCATCCAGCGGTTCGGTGACATCCGCCGCCTGGTGGAGCAGACGCTGGACCCGATGGTCAGCGCCTACTTCAAGAACATCGGCCAGACCCGGACGCTCATCCAGCTGATCCAGGACCGGAGCGCGATCCAGCACCAGGCCGGCGAGGAGATGAAGGCGAAGTTCGGGCACTACAACCTCCAGCTGGAGGAGGTCCTCATCGGTACGCCGGCCAGCTCGGCCGGGGACGACCGGATCGAGGTCATCCTCACCCAGCTTCGCAGCCGCCAGATCGCCGAGGAGCAGGTCGAGACGTTCCAGCGGCAAGAGAAGGCGGCCGTCCAGGAGCGGGTCCTCCGCGAGGCCGAGGCGCGCGCCCGGCAGCAGCAGCAGCTCACGGAGTCCGAGATCTCGATCGCGATCCAGGCCAACGAGGGGAAGGCGGAATACCAACGCGCCCTCCAGCAGGCGGCCCAGATCCGCGCCCTGGCCGAGGCCGAGGCGGAGAAGGCGGCCCGGGTGGGCATCGCCCAGGCCATGGCGGTGGAGGAGCAGGTCCGGGCCTACGGCGGACCTCAATTCCAGGTCACGCAGGCCGTGATGAACCGCTTCGCCGAGGCGATCCAGGCGTCGCAGGTCGACGTCGTGCCCAAGATCGTGATCGGCAGCGGCGGTGGCGCCGGCAGTGGGAACGGCGCGGGCGGCGGCGCGTTCGGCGGCGGCAGCTTGGTGGAGGCGCTGCTCGCGATGCTCCTGAGCGATAAGGTCAGCGCGCTGACCGACGACGGGGGCGCCGGCAAGCGAAGTCCCGAGGTCGAGGCGATGCGCCGGCAGATCCGCGAAGGGATGACGCGCAAGGCGGACGGGGTGGCTTCGGATGCGGCGCCGGTGGCGAAGGCCAAGGGTGCGCCGCCGGCGGTCGCCGGGGACGGGGGCGGCACCGGGGCGCCGTAGGGGGGCGAGGTCACGACCGTCTTCGCGGGCACCGGCGCCCTGCGCGAGCCGGACCTTTCGCCACGCCGATCACACCGCACACCACACCCGCACAATCCCATGATCGCTCCCCACGGCCCGCGCCTCGGCCAGCGGTCGGTGCTCGACGCCGCGCACGGCGATCTCGTCGGACACGAAGACTCGGTCCATCCGACACGGGATCGACCGGCCGCCGTGGCCGCGGTCGTACGTCGCCGCCGGGCTGTCCTGCGCATGCGCGATGGCGAGCCTGTCGCCGGCCGGCGGACCCGGCGCCCCACGCGCTGCGACGATGCGGCGATAGGCGTCGGTCAGCCCGTGCGTCGGCTCGCTGGCGTGGAAGCGATGCTCTTCGAAGAACGGATGCGCCGGGTCGACCACGGTCGGTGATCCCACGTCCTGCCAGGTGTTCATGTCGCCGCCGAGGACGAGCGGGCCTCGTCGTCCGGCGGCCCAAGCCGAAATCGCGCTGTAGGCGCGCATCTTCCGCGCGCGGCGGGCCAACGCCTCGTGCCGCGTGCGGCTGGCCGCGTGCGGCGCATGCCAACTGGCGACGGTGACCGCAAGCCCGCCGATCGTCGCCGTCGCCGCCAACGCGCGCTCGGGCTGGACGGACCAGCCGAGTTGCGACTCGCCGACCGGCACGAGGCGCACGTCGGTCAGGGCGACATCGCCCCGCGACAGGATCGCCACGCTGTGCGGATAGCGATCGCCGGAGTTGTGCAGATCGTGTGCGAACGCACCGCCCGGGAAGGCCTCGTTCAGCGACGCGAACGCCCGCGGACCGACCTCTTGGAGGAGCGCGACATCCCAATCGATGGCGGACAGGAGATCTCTCTTCGCGGCGACGCGCGCCGCACCGCGGGTCATCCAACGGAGATTCCAGGTCAGGACGGTGAACGACGCGGTGCCCACGCCTGCCTACCCCCCCGCGATCGCCCCCACCACCAGGAACGGCTCCTCACCCGCCGCGACCGCCGCCGGCAGCGCGGCGTCGGGCGGCTCGAACGAAATGTCCTCGCCGCAGGCGAAGTAGCGCAGGAAGGCGCGGCGTTCCTTGGTAGCATGGTCGCGGATCGTGCCGCGCAGCATCGGGTAGCGGGCCTCGAGGGCGTCGAGGACGGCGTGCGTCGTGACATCGGGCCCGGCGTCGACGTCGAGGACGACCTCGGCGCCGACGCGGGCCAGGTTGCGCAGGTGGTACGGCAGGACGACGCGGACCACGCGCGGATTCCGTGCGGCGGTCACGGCAGCGTCTGGACCTCGACCGACAGCACGGCCGGGAAGTGCTCGCCGATCGCCGTCCAGCGGTCGCCGCCGTCGGGCGAGACGTAGACCTGGCCGCCGGTCGTGCCGAAGTAGATGCCGCAGTCGGCGAGCGTGTCAACCGCCATCGCTTCGCGCAGGATGTTCACGTAGCAGTTCTGCTGCGGCAGGCCGTTCGTCAGCGCCTCCCAGTCGTTGCCGCCGGTGCGGCTGCGGTAGACGCGGAGCTTGCCGTCGGGGACGTAGTGCTCGGAGTCGCTCTTGATCGGCACCACGTAGATCGTCTCGGGCTCGTGGGCGTGGACGGCGATCGGGAAGCCGAAGTCGGTCGGCAGCGCGCCGCTGACCTCTCGCCAGTTGTCGCCGGCGTCGTCCGAGCGCATCACGTCCCAGTGCTTCTGCATGAACAGCGTGTTCGGCCGCGTCGGGTGGAACGCGATGCGGTGGACACAGTGGCCGACCTCGGCGTCGGGCACCGGCATGAAGTTGGAGATCAGGCCCTTGTTGATCGGCTTCCACGTCGCGCCGTCGTCGTCGGAGCGGAAGCTGCCGGCGGCCGAGATGGCCACGTAGATGCGGCGGGGGTTCGTCGGATCGAGCAGGATCGTGTGGAGGCACATGCCCCCGGCGCCCGGCATCCAGTCCTTGCCCGACGTGTGCTCGCGCAGCCCGGCGAGCTCGCTCCAGGTGGCGCCGCCGTCCGTCGACTTGAACAGCGCCGCGTCCTCGACCCCGGCCAGCACGGTGTCGCGCTCGGTGAGCGACGGCTCGAAGTGCCAGACGCGCTTGAACTCCCACGGGTGGGGCGTGCCGTCGTACCACTGGTGGGTGCCGGGGACGCCGGCGTAGGCGAACTCGTTGCCGACCGGCGCCCACGACGCGCCGCCATCGTCCGATCGCTGGATCACCTGCCCGAACCAGCCGCTCGACTGCGACGCATAGAGCCGGTTCGGATCGACCGGCGAGCCCTTGACGTGGTAGATCTCCCAGCCGCCGAAGTGCGGGCCGTCGATCTTCCAGTCCCGGCGCGCGCCATCGGACGTGCAGATGAAGGCGCCCTTCTTGGTGCCGACGAGGACGCGGACGGAGCTCATGGCGGGTACCTCCCGTGGCCGTGGGGGCCGTCGCATCGAGGCGACCCCGACGAACAGATGTTCGCTTCAGCGCCGGCCAGCATACCGCGATCGGCGCGCCGTGTCAACGCCCCCGCCGGCCCGGCGCCCACCGCTGGCGCCACCGCCCGACCGCCGCCGCCCACCGCACCGAGCGCGTCCGCCGCAGCGCCTGCAGGTCGTCGAGGATCGCGTCGGCCCGGGCCTCGGCGGCCGCGCGGCGCGCGTCGACATCGGCCAGGTCGGCCAGCCGGGCGTCGCGTTCGGTCAGGGCACGGTCGCGGTCGGCGAGGTCGGCGCGCAGCCGGGCGTTCGCCTCGCGCAGTTGGTGGTTCGCGTCGGCGAGGTGCCAGAGGCGGCGTTCGTAACCGGCCACGACGCCGACGAGCGGGCCGTCGATCTTGCGGTAGCGGGCCGCCCAGGGGGTCAGGAACGAGGCGTCGAAGTCGGCGTCGCGGTAGAAGCCGCGGCGGGCGAAGGCGGCGGCCCAGGCCTCGGGCGGCTGGACGTTCACGTGGGTCGGCTCGGCGTGGTCCGAGGGCGACGACGAGAACAGGACGTCGTCGGCCGCCGCGGTCATGACGTCGATCGCCCGCTCGGCCTCGTCGGCCGGCATGTGCTCGACGACCTCGATGCACGTGACCAGGTCGTAGCGACCCGGCAGCGGCGTGGTCGCGCTGGCGACCGCCAGGTACGGCGCGACGTCGGGATGGGCCTGGCCGACGGCGTACTCGGACACGTCGATGCCCCGCGCGTCGACGCCGCGCGCCCGCAGCGCCTCGACGAGGAAGCCCAGCGCGCAGCCGACGTCCATGGCCGTGCGCGGCGCCAGATCGGCCACGATCCGGTCGGCGATGCGGCCGAAGAACGCCAGCCAGACGTCGTCCCGGACGTAGGGGCGGCCGCAGCCGGTGGCGTAGTAGTCGGCGTCGAACATCGGCGGCGATTATAGGCTCAGGGCGCGACCTCGCCGTCGACCCCGCCCTCGACCCACCCCAACCCCACCCGCCCCCGCTCGCGCTCGATCCGCACCACCTCGACGGCTACGACGTCGCCCACCGCCGGCCGCAGGCCCGGCGGCAGCGCCGAGCGGTGCAGCAGGCCGTCGTGCTCGATGCCGATGTCGACGAAGGCGCCGAAGTCGACGACGTTGCGGACGGTGCCGGCGAGCCGCATCCCGACCGTCAGGTCGGCCGCCGAGAGCACGTCGTCGCGCAGCAGCGGCGGCGGCGCGTCGTCGCGCGGGTCGCGGCCGGGGCGGACGAGCTGCTCGAGGATGTCGGTCAGCGTCGGCACGCCGACGCCGACGCTCGTCGCCAGTGCGGCGACGTCGTGCGCGGCCCGCAGCGTGTCGAGCGCAGCACGCCGCGCGTCGGGCGGCGTCGCGGGGGCGATGCCGGCGCGGGCCAGAACGGCCTTGGCGGCGCCGTAGCTCTCCGGGTGGATCGCGCTGGCGTCGAGCAGCTCGTCGCCGCCGCGGATGCGCAGGAAGCCAGCCGACTGCTCGAACGCCTTCGGCCCGAGGCCGGCGACGTCCTTCAGCGCGGCGCGACGTCGGAACGGCCCGGCGGCGTCGCGGTGGGCGACGATCGCCTCGGACAGCTTCGGGCCGATGCCGGCCACGCGCGCCAGCAGCGCCGGCGAGGCCGTGTTCACGTCGACGCCGACGCGGTTCACCACGGACTCGACGACGCCGTCGACGGCGCGCCCCAGCGCCTTGGGGTCGACGTCGTGCTGGTAGAGCCCGACGCCGATCGACCGCGGGTCGATCTTCACCAACTCGGCCAGCGGGTCCTGCACCCGCCGGGCGATGGACACCGCGCCGCGCTCGGTGACGTCGAGCGCCGGCAGCTCGGCGCGGGCCAGCGGGCTGGCGCTGTAGACGCTGGCGCCCGCCTCGCTCACGACGACGTACTGCACGCCCTCGAGGTCCCGGACGACGTCGGCCACGAGCCGCTCCGTCTCGCGCGACGCCGTCCCATTGCCGATCGCCACGAGCGACACCCCGTGGCGTCGGACGAGGTCGCGCAGCATCGACAGCGCCTGGGCGCGCTCGTTCTGGGGCGGATGCGGGTACATCTTCGCCGTCGCCACGAGCCGACCCGTGGCGTCGACGACCGCCAGCTTGCAGCCGGTGCGGAAGGCCGGGTCGATCCCGAGCACGGTGCGGCCCGCCAGTGGCGGCTGGAGCAGCAGGCCCGTCAGGTTGCGGGCGAACACGGCGATCGCGTGCGCCTCGGCCTGTTCGGTCAGGGCGCGGCGCACGTCGCGCTCGATGGCCGGCAGCAGCAGCCGCGCCGCCGCGTCGTCGACGGCCGCCGCCAGCTCGCCGGCCAGCGGCGAGCGCGGGTCGGGGCGGTAGCGCGCCTCGACGGCGGCGCGCCAGTCGCGCTCGGGCACGTCGACGCCGACCCGCAGCACGCCCTCGGCCTCGCCGCGGTTCAAGGCCAGCGTCTGGTAGGGCTGGACGCGGTCGGCGCGGGCGCGGAAGCCGTCGTAGATCTCGAACACGCCCTTGTCATCGGCCGACCCCTCCTTGCGCCCCGCCTCGATGACGCCGAACGCCAGCGCCCGGCGGCGCGTCTCGCCGCGCACGGTCGGGTCGTCGGCAATCGCCTCGGCCACGATGTCGCGCGCCCCGGCCAGCGCCGCGTCGACCGTCGCGACCTCGGGTCCGAGGAATGGGGCGGCCAGCTCGGCCGGCGACTTGGCCGTGACGACTTGGCGCAGCACCAGCTGGGCCAGGTGGCCCAGACCGCGCTCGCGGGCGATCTGGGCGCGGGTCCGGCGCTTCTGCTTGTACGGCAGATAGAGGTCTTCGAGCGCCGTGCGGGTCGGCGCGGCGATGATGGCGTCGCGCAGCGCATCGGTCAGCTGATCCTGGGCGGCGATCGCGGCCAGCACCGTCGCCCGCCGCGCGTCGAGGGCGCGCAGCGCGTCGAGCGCGTCGGCCACGGCGCGGACCTCGACCTCGTCGAGGCCGCCGGTGGCCTCCTTGCGGTAGCGGCTGATGAAGGGCACGGTGTTGCCACTGTCGAGCAGGTCGACGCAGGCTCGCACCTTGGCCGAGGGCAGCGAGAGCGGACCGGCCAGACGGGCGGCGTCGTCGGCGGGGGTGAACGCGAGCGGTGCGGCGGCGCCGGTGGCGGGGGTTGACATCATCGAACATCCGTTCAATACTGTCCACATCGGTGGTCGTCGCGCGTCGATTGTACGAACGTCGATGCGCGCGCCCGGCCGAACCCGGCGCCGCGCCCGGCCGTTCGGACCCGTCGCCGGCGTCCGGCGACCTCACGCGCTGCCTGGCCACGCGCCCGGCGACGTCCGGCGATCACCCGCACCCGCTTGCCACGATCAAGGAGACCACGTACGTGAACGCGATCAACTGGTTCGAGATCCCGGTGAAGGACATGGCGCGCGCGAAGGCGTTCTACGGCGCCGTCCTCGGCCAGCCGCTGCAGGACATGCCCGGGGGCGACGGCAACTACGTCTTCCTGCCCTCGGACGAGAGCGGCGTCGGCGGCGCGCTGTCGACCCACGAGAGCATGGAGCCGGCCGGTACCAAGGGCATCGTCATCTACCTCAACGGCGGCGACGACCTCGCCGGGCCGCTGGGTCGCGTCGGCGCGGCTGGCGGATCGGTCACCCAGGAGAAGATGTCGATCGGCGAGTTCGGCTTCATCGGCATGTTCATGGACACCGAGGGCAACCACATCGGCCTCCACTCGATGGCCTAGGCGAAAACTCAGGGCACCTTTCGGGCGCTTTGGATGTCCTAATCGTCAACCAAGGTGCGCGTGGTGTGCTGAGCGGCACCACGAATTGGGGTTGGCGGGTTTGGATTGGGCACCCACCGCCGCGGTCGAGACGATCGGCCGCGGCGGTGGGTGCGTTAAGGGGCGCGGGTCGGCAGGATCGGCGCTCGTCGTCGGAGCAGGCCGCGGCGTCATCCGTCCGATGCGACTGCGGCGCCGTCCGCCGAGGCCTCGTCCCCGCCCCCCCACAGCCGCCGGAACGCCTCGCTCGCCGCCAACAACGTCTCGGCCGTGCCGCGCGCCACGACGCGGCCCGCATCGAGGACGATGATCTGGTCGGCGTGCTGGAACGCGGCGCGCCGGCTGGCGACGGCCAGCACCGTGCGGCCGGGGATGGCGGCCAGCCGCTCCCAGAGCCGCGCCTCGGTCTCGACGTCGAGGGCGCTGGAGAGGTCGTCGAACACCAGGAGGCTGGGGGTGCGCACCAGCATGCGCGCCGCCGCCACGCGCTGCACCTGGCCGCCGGACAGCCGGGTGCCGCGCGGCCCCAGCGGCGTGGCGAGGCCGTCGGGCAGGGCGGCCACGTCGCGATCGACGACGGCGCGGTAGAGTGCGTCCGCCAACGCCGCGTCGCCGGCGGCTAGACCCAGCAGCACGTTGTCGCGCAAGGGCTCGGCGAACAGCCGCGGCGCCTGCGGCGTATAGGCGCAGCGCGGTGGGACGAACCAGCGGTCGGGCGCCGCGACCGGCCGGCCGTTCCAGCGGATCGCGCCGCCGTCGGCGGGGAGGAGGCCCAGGAGCACCCGCAGCAGCGTCGTCTTACCCGCGCCGACCGGTCCGGTCACGACGGTCACCGTGCCCGCGGCGAGCTCGAGGTCGACGCCGTCGAGGCCGCGGCTGCCGTCTGGCCAGCGCATCGACAGGCCGGCGGCCGACAGCGTCTCCAGCGCATCGGCGGCGGCGCGCTGCGGCTGCGGGACGTCGGGCAGCGCGCCGAGCAGGTGCACCGGCCGGTGGCGGACGAGGACGGCGGCCGGGTCGGGCGCATCGACCAGCCCGGCGAGACGTCCGAGCGAGACCTCGGTCTGGCGGAGGTTGCTCAGGTACTGGCCGAACATGCTGGTGATGACCGTCACCCACTCCAGGTACGAAACGAACAAGGCGAAGTCGCCCACCGCGAACGAGCCCGGCGCGGCGCGCAGCCGCAGCGCCAGCACCACGAGCAGCAACCCGATGCCCAGCGTGCTCAAGTTGTAGGTCAGCGCCTCGATGAAGCGCCCCAGCGCCGCGTCGCGCAGCACGGCGCGGCGGCGGCGGGCGTTGAGGTCGCGGAAGTGGGCCGTGACGCGCTCCTGCGCGCCGGCCACCTGGACCGCCAGCACGGCGCCGACGATCTCGCCGATGTGCCCCGTCACCGCGCCCTCGCTCTCGCGGCTGGCCTGGCGCAGCCGCCGGATCCGATCACCCAGGCCGTGCACCACGAGGACGGTGGCGATGAGCGGCCCGAACACCGCCAGCGTCAGCCGCGGGTCGACGCGCCACAACACGACCAGCGCGGTGCCCAGCGCCAGCGACTGGCCGATCGGGTCGAGCGTCCAACTCAGGAACTGGGGCACGGCCTCGACGTCGCCGCGCAGCCGGCTGATCGCCTCGCCGGTCGAGCCCGGCAGCGGCCGGGCGCCCGGCCGCGACAGGATGTGCTCGAGCAGGTTGGCCCGCAGCAGCGTCCGGATCACCTGGTGGAGCGACTGCTCGGCGGCCACCGCCCCCAGCAGCGTCGTGAACCGCAGCACCCCGATGCCCGCCACCGCCGCGACGAGCCAGGTCAGGGCGGTCGTCGATCCGGCGGCGCCCGCGACGCGGCCGACCGTCGTGGGGTCGGCCGCCAGCCGGTCGAAGATCGCCTTGAGCACGAGGCCGGGCAGCAGCGGCACCACGTAGAACACGCAGCTGGCCAGCAGCCCGCTGGCGGCATACAGCGGCCAGGCATAGCGCGCAAGGCGGGCCAGCGGACGCCAGACGCTCATCCGCCCTCCGCCGTCGCCACGGCCGACGCGGCGGCGTCGACGTCCTCGAGCCCGACCGCCAGCAGCCGGGCGTAGCGCGACGCCGGGTCGGCCGCCAGCGCCGCACGCGGGCCGTGCTCGATGACGCGGCCGTCGGCCAGCAGGCAGACCGCGTCGAGCCGTTGGACGGTCGCCAGCCGGTGGGCGATGACGACGACCGTCCGACCCGCCGCCAGCCGGTCCATCGCCGCGGTCAGCCGAGCCTCGCTGGCCGGGTCGAGGCGCGACGACGCCTCGTCGAGGATCACCAGGCCCGGATCGCCCAGGAACACGCGGGCGCAAGCCAGCAGCTGCGCCTCGCCGGCCGAGACGCCGCCGCTGCCCCCCAGCTCGGTGTCGAGGCCGTCGGGCAGGCCGGCCAGCCAGGCGTCGAGGCCGACCGCCTCGATCGCGGCGCGCACCCGACCGTCGTCCACGCCGGGATCGAACAGCGTGACGTTGTCGCGCACCGTGGCGCGAAAGAGCTGGACGTCCTGGGTGACGATCGCCACCCGCCGTCGCAGGTCGGCCGTCGCGACGTCGCGCACGTCGACGCCGCCCAGCCGGACGGCGCCGGCGACCGGGTCGAGGAGCCGCAGCAGCAGGCGAGTGACCGTCGTCTTGCCGCTGCCGCTCGGGCCGAGCAAGCCCAGCGTCGTCCCGGGCGACACGGCCAGCGATACGCCGTGCAGCGTCGGGGCGTGGGCTGCGCGCGACGCCGCGCCGGACGCCGGATCGCCCACGCCGGGCGCCGTCGGGCCGCCCGGTGCGGCCACCGCCTCGGTCGCGACCGCGGCGGATGGGTACGCGGCGTCGACGGCCTCGAGGTCGATGCCGAGCGGGCCGTCCGGCAGGCGGCGGGCGCGCTCGGGCGGCGGCTCGATCAGCGACGAGCGCTCGTCGAGCAGGTCGCGGATCCGGGTGATGGCGGCGCCCGCCTGCTGCAGGTCGCCGAGCTGGCGGGCGATGCCGGACAACGGGCCATCGAGCTGGAGGCTGTAGCTCAGGAGCAGCCACGCCGTGCCCAGCGTGATCTGGCCGTCGCGGACCAGGACCACCGCCCAGCCCAAGCTGATCGCCATCGCCGTGAACAGCAGCAGCACCGACGTGCCGCCGGTGGCCGAGCCCAACAGGCTGGCCCGCAGGTTGCGGCGCCAGACGTCGCGCGACAGCGCGAAGAACCGGCGCAGCGTATACGGCACGGCACCATTGGCCCGCAGGTCCTCGGCACCGGCCAGCCGCTCCTCGAGGAAGCCGAACAGCTGGGCCGACGCCTCGCGCGCGGCGGCCCAGTGCGGCACCGCCCGGTGCAGCACGCCGCGCAGGATCGCCACCGCCAGCACGACGAACGCGGCCATCGTGGCGCCGATCCGGACGTCGACGCGGAACTGCATCACCAGCACGCCCACCACCAGCAGCGAGCTGCCGATGAGCTCGAGCACGAAGCGCGACACGAAGTTGGCCAGCGTCGCCACGTCGCCGTCGATCCGCTCGATGAGCTCGCCGGGCGTATGCCGGCCATGGAACGCCAGGTCGAGGCCGAGGACGTGGTCGAGCAGATCCTCGCGCATCCGGTTCGTGGCCGTCTGCGCCAGCTCCGTCGAGAGGACGCCGGCCGCCAACATCAGGCCCTGCAGCGCGAACGCCAGGCCGACGAACGCCACGGCCAGCCGCACCAGCGACGCGGCCGGCGCGCCGGCGAGCGCGCCGTCGATGAACGCCCGCTGGAGATGGGGGTTGGCGAGGTCGAGGCTGATGTCGGCGAGCAGGATCGCCAGCAGCAGCGCCAGCCGTCCGCGCAGCGGCGCCAGGTAGCGCCGCAGGAACGCGCCGTAGCCGGGCCGCGGCGGCGGCCGGCGTCCGGTCGCGCCCGCGGACGGGGGTGCGGGCGGCGGCGCGGCGGCGGCGGACATGGCCGACGATCCTAGCGGGACCGCCCCGATCGGCCAACCGGCGTTGCGGCCGGCCGTCACCCGAGCCGGTTGCCGCGCGTCCATCCTTCGTTGCACACTTCCGGTCCCCTCCCCCCACCCCGCAAGGCGGATGTCGATGCTCAAGCGCCCCCTGGCGGCCGGCGGCCTCGCCGCGCTCGCGCTGACCCTGCTGCCCGCCGCCGCCCGCCCCGCCGCGGGCACGGCGCAGCGCCCCGCCGCGCTCGCGGCGACCGCGCCGGCCGCCCTGCCACCCGGCTTCGCCGAACGCGCCGTGGCCACCGGCCTGCGCGCCCCGACGGCGATGGCCGTGGCGCCCGATGGCCGGGTGTTCATCGCCGAGCAGGGCGGCGCCGTCCGGCTGGTCCGGGACGACGCCCTGCGGCCGGAGCCGGTCGTGGAGCTGCCCACCGTCGCCAGCGGCGCGCTCGGCCTCGTCGGCATCGCCGTCGCGCCCGATTTCGCGGCGGCGCCGGCGCTCTACCTGAACGTCACGGTCGAACAGCCGGCCCGGCACAACCGGATCGTGCGCCTCAAGCTCGACGGCGACCGCGCCGACCCCGCGACGGCGCAGCGGATCGCCGACCTCGATCCGCTGACCACCACAGAGCGCATCGGCGGCGCACTCCACTTCGGCGCCGACGGGATGCTCTACGTCGCCACCGGCGACAACGGCGACGGCGCCCGGGCGCCGCGTCTGGACTCGACGCACGGCAAGCTGTTGCGCTTCCGGCCGGACGGTGGCGTGCCCGAGGACAACCCCTACGCCGACGTGCTGACCGGCGTGCACGCGGCGATCTGGGCCATCGGACTGCGCGACCCGGCGACGTTCGCCATCCAGCCCGGCAGCGGCCGCATGTTCGTCAACGACAGCGGCGCGGCGTTCGAGGAGGTCAACGACGGCGCGGCGGGCGACGACTACGGCTGGCCGGCAACCGACGGCCCGACGGGCGGCGCCGGCGTGGCCGGACCGATCCACAGCTATCCCCACAGCCGCGGCTGTGCGATCGGCGGCGGCACCTTCTACGCCCCGGCGGTCCCGCTCTTCCCGGTCGAGCTGACGGGCCGCTACTTCTACGCCGACCACTGCGCGGGCGAGATCCGCAGCCTCGACCCCGCCAACCCCGCCGCCGACAGCGTGCTTGGCGCGCCGAGCGTGGTCGGGCCGGTCGACCTAGGCACGACGGGCGACGGCGCGCTGCTGGTGCTGGCCCGCGGCCGGGCCGACCGCGGCGCCGGCGCCGGCGGCGAGGCGGCCGGCCAGCTGGTGCGGATCGATCACGTCGGGGTCGGCGCGCCGACGATCCGCATCCCACCGGCCGACACGACCGCCATCATCGGCCACGTGGCGCGCTTCCGCGTCCACGCCCTCGGCTCGCCGCCGCTGGCCTACGCCTGGCGGCGCGACGGCGCCGAGCTGCCCGGCGCGACCGGCCCGGTCCTCGACGTCGGGCCGGTACAGCGCAGCGACGACGGCGCGCGCTTCGACGTCACCGTCCGCAACGGCGACGGCGACGACACCAGCAGCGCGGTGCGCCTCACCGTCGTCGACCGGCCGCCGCCGACGGCGGTGATCGACCATCCGCCGGCCGGCGGGCGATTCCGGGGCGACGTCTCGTTCACGTTCGCCGGGCACGCCGTCGACGCCGACGGCGCGACATTGCCGCCCGCGGCGCTCACCTGGCGCATCGACCTCCACCGCGGCGCCGAGGTCGTGCCGATCCTGACCGACCGCAGCGACCTGGCCGTCGGCAGCGTCGAACTCGACCTCGACCGCCACCGCGACGCCGACTTCCTGCGGGTCCACCTCTCGGCTCGCGACGGCGAAGGGCTCGTCGGATCCACCACCCGCGACGTCCCGCCGGAGCGCGTCCAGCTCGTGCTGCGGACCGAGCCAGCGGGGCTGCAGCTGGCCGTCGACGGCCGGCCGATCACGGCCCCGCTGGCGGTGCCGAGCATCGTCGGCGTGCCGCGAACCGTCGCGGCAGCGGGCTTGCAGCGCGTCGGCGGCGCGATCTACGCCTTCGAGCGCTGGTCGGACGGCGGCGAGGCCGCCCACACGCTGCCGCCGCTCACCGCCGACGTCGAGCTGACCGCCCACTACCGCCTCTTCGGCGGCTCGGTGCCGATCGTCGACTGGGGCGGCGACTACGTCGACGCCGACGCCCCGCTGCGCGGCGCCGACGCGCCGGTCGACCGCGGCCTCGACATCGACCGCGACGGGTCGTACGACGACGCGCGCTGGACGATCCCGCTCTCGGACCACCTGCCGCTGTCGCCGCCCGTCGACCGGGCCGGCGCCAGCAGCCGCTTCTACGGCGGGCTGATCATCGAGCGCTACGACGGGGCGCTCGACGAGCGCTGGGCGCGCATCTGGGCCGGTGGGCCGAACCGACCCAACGACCAGCTGGCCACCGGCGCCGGTCTGGGCACACGCGGCTGGGACCTGCGCTACTGGCGCAAGGACGACTTCCTCGCCGGCGGCCATGCGCGCCGGGTGTCGTTCGACGAGGCCAGCCGGATCGAGATCCTGGGCTATGCCGGCGGCGACGGCGTGCCGGCCCACAACAGCGGGCGGGTGCGCGCCGTCGTCCGCGACGGGACGCAGTGGTACGTCTCGCAGCCCGTCGGTGAGCCGCTGGACCACCCCGGATCGCTGGTGGTGACGAACCTGCGCGACGCCGGCTGGGCGATCTACGAGCCCGAGCCGCCAAACCGGCTGCGCTTCAAGGCCGAGATCGCCCGCTTCGAGCCGCACGCCTTTCTCGACGTCCAGGCGGTGGGCTACCTGCACTCCAACGAGCACATCCCGCCGCCGGCCGCCGAGGCCCGCGCCGGCTTCGCGGTCGAACGGGTCCGGGTGCTGGCCAGCCTTGGCGCCGACGCCACCGCCCGTCCGCCGACCGGCCCGACCGACGTGCCCGGCACGCCGCTGCCGCCGTCTGCGACGCCAACCGCCAGCCGCACGGCCACCGCCGGCCCGTCGCCGACCGCGACGCGGACGCTGCGGCCGGGCGAGACGCCACCGCCCACCGACACGCCCGATCCGACCGCCACGGCGACGGCCACGGCGACGCCGCCGCCCGGCGCCACCACGGTGCGCCCGACCGCCGGTCCGTCGCCGACGCGCCGCCCGACCGACAGCGGCGGCGAGGGCGGGACGATTCACCTGCCGCTCGCCGTGCGCGGCGCATCCGGCCGCGTCGCCGGGCGCCCGGACCGACGGGTCGGCGGTTTCGTCGCGCGCCTCGGCCAGCGCTTGGCGCCCAGCGCGGCTGCGGAATCGTCCGCCACCCGCGCCGCCGCCCACGACACGGACGGCGCTCACGGCGCCGACGTCCCGCTCGGCGGCACCGACGCCGTCGACCCCGCCGACCCCATCCGCGCCCCGCTGCCCGGCGGCCGGCTGCCGGTCCTCGTCGTCATGCGCCCGGCCGTCGACACGGTGCGCCGCGACATCGGCGACGATGCGACGGCGGCGGCGGTGGCCAAGGCGCAGGCCGTCGTGCTGGCCGCACTCGACCCGGCCGAGGTCACGCTGCTGCACCGCTACAGCCACGTCCCGGTGCTCTACCTGGCCGCCACCGCCCGGGGCCGCGCCGCGCTGGCCGGCCTGCCCGGCGTCGTCGCCGTCGAGCCCGACCGGCTCAGCCGGCCGCTGCTGGCCGAGCACGCCGCCGTCGTCGGCGCCGACCGGGCCTGGGCGGACTACGGGGTGACGGGCGCCGGGGTGAACGTCGCCGTGATCGACACCGGCGTCCAGGCCGACCACCCCGACCTGCGCGACGCGATCGTGGCCCAGAAGTGCTTCAGCGTCGAGAGCGGCTGCGGCCCGAACAGCGCCGCCTCCGAGAGCGACGACGCGATCGACCGCCACGGCCACGGCACCGGGGTGGCCGGCATCGTCGCCGGCCGCGGCCGGGTGGCGCCGCGCGGCATCGCGCCCGGAGCCGGGATCATCGCGGTGCGGGTGTTCAACGCCGACGCCCAGTCGGCCACGAGCGACCAGATCAAGGCCTTCGACTACCTGGTGCGCGAGCGGCGCACGCTCAACGTCAAGATCGCCAACATGAGCCTCGGTTCGGCCAAGGTCTACAACGGCAACTGCGACAACGAAGACGAGGCCCGGGCCACGGCCATCCAGACGGCGATCACCCGCGGCATCGCCGTCTTCGTCGCCACCGGCAACATCGGCGCCCTCAACGGCCTGGCCATGCCCGGCTGCCTCTCGAACGTCATCGCGGTGGCCGCCACCTACGACGCCGAGCTGGGCCGCGAGCCCGACCGCGGCGGCTACCCCAGCGCCGACGGCTGCTTCGACGAGAACGCCTCGCCCTCTACGGTGGCTTGCTTCTCGAACCTCGGCCGCGGCATCTCGGTCGTCGCGCCCGGCATCTGGACGACGACGTCGGCCCTCGGCGGGCGGACGGCGACGACGGCGGGCACCAGCAACGCCGCGCCGGTCGCCGCGGCCGTCGGCGCGCTGGTGATGGCCGTCGACGACGACCTGCGGCCGGCCGAGCTCAAGCGGCTGCTCGAGAACACCGGCGTTCCGGTCGAAGCCCGCAACGGCCAGCGCTACCCGCGCGTCGACGCGGTGGCGGCCCTCGTCGCCGCCGGCGCCAAGCCCGCGACGCCCGCCGGGCCGACGCCGAGCGCGACCGCCACACCGGCGCCCCCCTCGCCGACGCCGTCCGCCACCGCCAGCGCGCCACCCTCCGCCAGCGCCACGCCGCCCGCGCCGACGCCGACCGTACCGCCGACCGCACCGCCGACGGCTCCCCCAACTGCTCCCGCCGCCACGGCCACCGCGACGGCGGCGCCGCCCGGACGATCCGTCGTCTACTTGCCCGTGGCGCGCCGCGAGCCCTGAGGCGATCGCGCGCCGACCGGCGCGAGGGCCGCCGGCCCCTACCCCCGCCGCGCCGCGGTCCGGTACAATGCCGCCGATGACCGCCGCCCCCGCCGCGCGCGACCCGCGCCCGACCGCCGCCGCGACCCCATCGGCTCCGGCCGTCGACCTCTCGGTCGATCTGTGCGGCGTTCGGCTGCCGAACCCACTCGTGCTGGCGTCCGGCATCCTGGGCACCCACGCCTCCCTCATGCACCGGGCGGCCTGGGCTGGGGCCGGAGCGGTGACGGCGAAGAGCTGCGGGCCGCGCCCGCGCGGCGGCCACGTCAACCCCAGCTGCATCGCCTTCGAGCACGGCCTGCTCAACGCGATCGGGCTGGCCAACCCCGGCGCGGCGGACGAGGTGGCGCTGCTGGTCGCGACGCGGGCCCTGCTCGCGCCGCTGGGCGTCCCGCTCATCGCCAGCATCTTCGCCGACGACGTCGACGGCTTTGCCCGGGTGGCGGCGACGGTGGCGGCGGCGGCGCCCGACCTCATCGAGGTCAACATCAGCTGCCCGAACGTGGCCTCGGAGTTCGGCGAGCCGTTCGCCGCCTCGTGCGCCTCGGCCGCCGCCGTCACGGCCGCCGTGCGGGCGGCCGTCGACATGCCGCTCATCGTCAAGTTGGCGCCCAACGTGGCCGATCTGCCGCGGATCGCCCAGGCCGTCGTCGACGCCGGCGCCGACGCGATCTGCGCCATCAACACGATGCCCGGGCTGGTCGTCGACGCCGAGAGCGGCCGGCCGATCCTGAGCAACCGCAGCGGCGGGCTGTCGGGCGCCGCCCTCAAGCCGATCGCGCTGTACGCCGTCGACCAGATCGCCCGCGCCGTCGACGTCCCGATCGTCGGCACCGGCGGCGTGGCCAGCGCCGTCGACGCGGTCGAGATGATCTCGGCCGGCGCCACGGCGGTCGGGATCGGTTCGGCCGTGGCCGGCGCCGGCCCGACCGTCTTCGGCGCGATCGCCGCCGACCTGGCCGCCTGGCTCGGCGCCCGCGGCCTCGGCCTGACCGACATCCGCGGCCGCGCCCAGCGCCGCGACGCCTGGCCCGAACCCGCGACCCCGGCGCCGGTCCCCGGCGACCACGCGCCCGCGCCGACGGCGCGCGACGGCGACGGCCCCGCCCCGGCCGCGCCCGCCCTCGCCGGGCCGGCGGCGCGATGAGCGCCGCGGCGGCCGCCGAGCGCGCCGCGCCGAGCCCGCCGATCGCCGGCCTGCCGCGGCCGGTTCGCCTGGCCGCGGTGCGCGACGAGAACGCCAGGACGCGCACGTTCGTCTTCGACGCCCGGCTCGACGCCGCGGCCGGCCAGTTCGCCATGCTCTGGCTGCCCGGACTCGACGAAAAACCCTTCAGCCTGCTCGACACCGACCCGGTGGCGTTCGCCGTCGCCGCCGTCGGACCGTTCACGCGCGCCCTGCACCGCTGCACCGTCGGCGATCTGGTTTGGCTGCGCGGCCCGCTCGGCACCGGCTTCGCGCTCTCCGGCGACGACCACCTCCTGGTCGGCGGCGGCTACGGCGTCGCGCCGCTGCTGCTGCTGGCCCGGCGCGCCGCGGCCGCCGGCCACCGCGTCCGGACCGTGATCGGCGCCCGCACCGCCGCCGAGCTGCTGCTCGTCGACGCCAGCCGCGCCGCGGGCGCCACCGTCGTCGTCACGACGGAGGACGGCAGCGCGGGCGAGGCGGGCCGTGTCACCGACCCGGTCGGTCGCTGGCTGGCCGACGACCCACCATCCACGCTCTACGCCTGCGGGCCGCACGGCATGCTGGCGGCGCTGCAACGCCAGGCGGCGGCCGCGGCCGTCCCGGCCCAGCTGTCATGGGAGGCCTACATGCGCTGCGGGATCGGGATCTGCGGCAGCTGCGAGCACGACGGCCGGTTGCTGTGCGCCGACGGCCCGGTGCTGGCGACGCCATGACGGCCCCGTCGCGGACGCGCCGCCGCTGCGCCGGCGCCGTCGCCATTGCGGTCGGCCTGGCGGCGGCGTGGGCCGGCGCGCCGAGCGCTGAGCGCCCGGTGGCCGGACAGGCCGCGCGGCCGCCGGTGGCGGGGCGGTTGGTCGGGCTGCGCGGCGCCAGCGCCGTGGCGCCCGAGAACACCCTGGCCGCCGTCCGGCGCGCCGTGGCCGACGGGGCCGGCTCCGTCTGGGTCGATGTCCGGGTCACGGCCGATCAGGTGCCCGTCCTGCTGCGCGACGCCACGCTCGAGCGCACGACGGACTGCCAAGGCGACGTCGCCGCCGCTTCCGCCGCGGTCGTCACGGCCTGCGACGCCGGGGCGGCGTTCGACGCACGCTTCGCCGGCGAGCGCGTGCCGCGGCTGGCCGACGTGCCGGCCGTCCTGGGGGCGGCCGGCCTGATCGTCCACCTGGCCTACGCCGACCCTGGCGGCGACGCAGCTGTCGCGGCCGCTCTGGCCGCGGCGCCGGGCACGCCGGTGACCGTCGTCGCCGCCCGCCCCGAAGCGCTGGCGGCCGTCGCCCAGGCCCGCCCGGACACCCCGACGTGGCTCCTCGTGTCGGCCGGTCCCGACTGGCCGGGCGCCCGCGCCGCCGGCGCAGCCGGCGTGGCGATGCCGGGCAACGCCACCGCCAACGCCGACATCGCCGCCGCCAAGGCGGCCGGACTGGCCGTGGCCGTGGTCGATCCGGTGGACGAGGTCGGGCTCGTCGATGCCCTGGTGTTCGGCGCGGACCGTGTCGTCGTGGCGGACGTCGGACCCAGCCTCTGGCTGACCGGCCTGACGCCGCGGACCGTCGACGGCCGCGACTTCGGGCGGCCCAACGCGTCCCAGACCGGCTTCGGCCAGCTCCTGGCCAGCGGCGACATGAACGGCGACGGCGTCGACGACCTCGTCGTCGGCGCGCCGCTCGACAGCCGGCTGGCGGCGTCGGCCGGCTGGCTGGGTGTGGCGCTGGGCGGCGCCGACTTCCCGCGGCGGCTGTTCGTCTCGACCCAGACCGAGGCCGACGGCCAATGGGGCAGCCACGTAGCGGTCGGCGACTTCAACGGCGACGGCAACGACGATCTCGTCGTCGGCTACCCCCGCAGCGACCGTCTCGGGGCCGATGGCGGCGGGCTCTGGCTCTGGGACGGCTCGGTCAACGGCATGCGCAGCCAACCGCTGCCGTTCGGCCCCAACGCCGGCGCCGGGGCGCGGCTGGGCGCGGCGCTGGCGGTGGGCGACGTGAACGGCGATGGCATCGACGACCTGGTGGCCGGCGCGCCGGGCGCGCTCGTCGACGGCCGCCAAGGGGCGGGCCGCGTCTACGTCCTGCCCGGCCGCCTCGACGCCGGCCCGACCGTCGGCGGCGCGCTGACCCTCGACCGCGAGCGCGACGACGTGCCCGGCGAGGCGATCGCGCGCGAAGGCTTCGGCGGCTCGGTGGCGCTGGCCGACCTCGACGGCGACAACCTGGCCGACATCGTGGTCGGCATCCCGACCGGCGAGGCCGGCGGCGTGCGCGAGGCGGGCCAGTTGATCGTGTTCAAGAGCCTGGGCGAGGACATGACCGGGGCGCTGGCGTTCGATCCCATGGCGACGACGACGATCGACCGCTCCGACCCCGACGTGCCCGAGGCGCCGGCGCGCGGCGACGCCTGGGGCGCTCGGGTCACCGCCACCGACCTCGACCGCGACGGCTACGACGACCTCGTCGTGGCCGACCCCAACGCCACCGCCGGCGGCGAGCGCGAGGCGGGCGACGTGACGCTGCTCTACGGCGGGCCGACCGGGCGCGACCCGGCCCGGACGCGGGCGCTCGACCAGAACAGCGGGCGCCTGCCCGACGAACCGCAGGCGCGCGACCACTTCGGCGCGGCGCTGGCGCTGGGCGACCTCGACGGCGACCGCCGGCCCGAGCTGTTCGTCGGCGCGCCGGGCGACGAGCGGCGGCGGTTGCCGGGCGCCGGCGTGGTGACGGCGATCTGGAACGGCGCCGACGGCGTCGAGGCGCGCGCCGCGGCCGCCGTCGCGCCCGACCTCTGGCCGCTGCGGCCGTCGCTGGCCGCCAACCTCGGCTTCGGCAGCGCGATCGCCGCCGGCGACTTCAACGGCGACCGGGCGCTCGATCTGGCGATCAGCAGCCCCAACCAGACCGTCGACGGCGTGCCGTTCGCCCACCCGCTCGTCCTGGCCTGGGGGTGGAGCGCGACGCTGCCCGGCGTCCCGCCCGCCAGCGCGACGCCCCGCGCCACCGCCACCCCCACGGCCACGCCGACCGGCCCGACGCCGACCCCCTCGCCCACCGGCCCGACACCCACCCGGACGCCGGAGCCGCCCACGCCGGTCGGCCCGACGGCGACACCGACCCGTACGCCACGCCCGCCGGTGCCGGCATACCTGCCCTACGGGGCGCGGGTCCAGTTCCTGGGCGGTCGCTACGGGCCGGGCGTGCCCTGAGCCGAGCCCGACCGCGCAGGCTCGGCCCCCCAACGGTCGCCGCCGCGCCGTCCGCGGCGCGGCGGCTGCGCCCCAAGGACGATCGCCCGATGCCGCCACGCATTCGACGCTGCCTTGCCCTTGGCCTCGTGGCCCTCGCGGCGCTCCTGGCTCCCGCCCAGCGAGCCGCGGCGGACGGAGGTCCAGAGAACGCACTGCTCATCGTCGACCCGACGGATGCCGACAGCCTCTACCTCGGCCACCGCTATGCCGCGGCGCGCGGCCTGCCGGCGGGCAACGTGCTCTACCTGCCGCCGGCGGCCGACGACTACGCGGCGTGGGCGGCCTTCCAGCGCCATGCCGTGACCGGGACGCTGGCGGCGCGGGGGCTCGCCCACGTCGACCACATCGTCCTGGCCCCGACCCGGCGCTTCGCCATGCCCATCGCCCCGGATCGCGTGCGCACCGGCTGCGGCGCCGTGAGCCGCGTCAGCCTGTCCAGCGCCTACACGTTCCTGCCCGAGGCCGACGAGATCCTGGGCGGGACGCTCTGGGACCAGGACCTGAACCGCTACTACGCCGCCTGGCGCTCGCCCGCCGACGCGGCGGCCTTCGACAGCCGGACCCGCTGGTACAACGGCCGACCCGCCACCAGCCGCGGGGCGCGGCGCTACTTCGTCGGCACGCTGCTGGGCCACCTGGGCGAGCGCGGCAACACCGTGGCCGAGATCGATGACCTCATCGCCCGCTCGGCCGCCGCGGACGGCACCCACCCCGACGGCACGTTCTACTTCATGACGACGCCCGACACCATCCGCAGCTACCGCCGGGCCGACTTCGCGGCCGTCGTCGCGGCCATCACGGCGATGGGCGGCCGGGCCGAAGCGCTCGACGGCGTGCTGCCGCTCGGCCGGCGCGACGCGCTCGGCATCCTGACCGGGATCACCCACCCGCAGCCCGTCGGCGCCGACATTGCGATCCGGCCCGGCGCCTTCGCCGACCACCTCACCAGCTTCGCCGGCATGTTCGACGACGGCAGCCAGGAGAAGATGTCGAGCTGGATCACGGCCGGCGCATCGGGCTCGCTGGGCACCGTCGAGGAGCCGTGCACGGGCGGCAAGTTCCCCGACGCCGCCCTCCACGCCTTCTATTACGCCGGCCTGCCGCTGGGCGAGGCGCTGTTTCGATCCGTACCTTGGTCGGCGTTCCAGAGCCTGTTCTACGGCGATCCGCTGACGCGGCCGTTCACCCACATCCCGTCCGTGTCGGTGCGCGGCCTGCCGGCGAACGCGACGACACCGATCGCCGGCGCGGTGCGGATCACCGCCGCCGCCACGACCACCGCGCCGGGCGCATCGATCGCCCGCACCACCCTCTACGTCGACGGCATCCCCACGGCGTCGGCGGTCGACGGTCGGCTGGTCCTCGACACCACGACGCTGGCCGATGGCTGGCACGACGTGCGCGTGGCCGCTGTCGACACGACGCCGGTACGGGCGGTGGGCGAGTGGCGGGGCGCGATCACGGTGTCGAACGCCGGGCGCGGGGTCATCCTGACCGCGGCCTTCCCCGATCCCGGCGCCGAGCCGGCGGCGCTCCATGTCGCCGCGGCCGTCACGGGCGGAGCGCCGGTCGAGATCCGGTTGCTCCAGAACAGCCGCGTGGTGGCCACATTGCCTCTGGACGAGACGGCGCTGCGCGTGCCGGCCCGCGCGCTGGGCGGCGGTCCGTTCGCGCTCCAGGCGGTGGCCGAGTTCGCCGACGGGACCGCGGCCATCTCGGCCCCCGACATCGTCGAGTTCAGCGCCCGCGACCTCGAGCCGCGGCCGATCGCACCGGCGCCGCCGATCGCCTTCGACACCACCGTCGACCTCCGCCCGGGCCGGCCGGCGCTGCTCGATCTCCCGGCGTGGGCCGCCGACGGCGGTCCGGTGACGATCGCCGTTGCCGCAACACCCGTCTCGGCGGCGGTGCGCACCGGCGGCGGCGGCGTGCTGGTCTGGCCCGCCGCCGGCGCCGCCGGCACCGACACGCTGGCCTTCCGCGCCGAGGACGGCTCCGGCGCCGGCGCCGCCGCCCGCGTGACGATCCGCTACTGTCCCGCCGGCGCGCCGGCCCTACCCGTCGCGCCCGGTCGGCCCGACCCATGCCACCGTTGGACGCCTGCGCCGACCCCGTCGCCGACCCCGCCGGGACAGCGGGTCTGGCTGCCGATCGCGTGGTCGCGACCGTAGGATCGGAGCGTTGACGGTGCGGCAACGCTGTCAGGCGGTCGCGCCACGACGGTCATCCGCCCGCCGGTCCCGGGTCGACGATGCCCGCCCGTGTGCTCCACACCACGACCCGGTGCGCCGACGCCGCCAGCCGGCGGTCGTGGGTGGCGACGAGGACGCCCGCCCCGCCGGCGCAGGCGGCGTGCAGAGCGTCGACGAGCCGCGCCAGCGCCCAGGCGTCGAGGCCGCGCGTCGGCTCGTCGAGGGCGGCGGCCGGGCGGCCGTCCGCCAGCGCCAGGGCGAGCGCGACGCGCTGGCGCTCGCCGGCGCTCAGGTCGAGGGGGTGGCGCGCTGTCAGGTGATCGACGCCGAGCCGCACGAGGAGGTCTTCGAGCCGCGCGGCGCGCGCGCGGCCGTCGGGTCCATCGGGCGCCGGCGCCCCCCGCCTCACCGCCTCGGCCACCGTCGTGCCGACGAGCAGCCGCCCCGCTGCCTGTGGCACATACGCCAGCCGGCCGGCGATCGTCGCCGGCGTCTCGCCGGCCACGACGCGCCCGGCCACCGCGATCGCGCCGCGGTCCGGCTGCAGCAACCCGGCCGCGAGGCGCAGCAGCGTCGTCTTGCCGGCCCCGCTGGGCGCCATGAGCGCGACGAGCTCGCCGGGCGCGACGGTGAGGTCGACGCGGTCGAGCACGGGCCGGCCGTCGTAGCCGAAGGCGACGTCGGCGCAGGCCAGGACCGCCGGTTCGCCGCCTCGCCGCACGGTCGCCGGCGCCGCGGCTGGCCGCGGCCGATCGACGGCGGCCAGCACCGCGGCCGGCGGGCCGAGGCGGGCCGGTGCGCCGCCGCCGGGCAGCCAGAGCAGGCGATCGGCCAGCGGCGCCACGCGCTCGAGGCGGTGCTCGGCCAGCAGCACGGCGACGCCGGCGTCGGCCAGGCGCCGCAGCGCGGCCAACACCTCTGCGGCGTGGCCGTCGTCGAGCTGCGAGGTCGGCTCGTCGAGGGCGAGGACGGCTGGCGCGGCCGCCAGGGCGGCGGCGATCGCCACCCGCTGCGCCTCGCCGCCGGAGAGGGTCGCGACCGACCGCTCCGCCAGGGCGAGGGCATCGACGGCCGCGAGCGCCGACGCCACGTCGTCGCCGATCCGCGTCGCCGGCACCGCCCGCAGCTCGAGCCCGAAGGCCACCTCGTCGGCCACGACATCGAGGGCGAACGCCGCCTCGGGCGCGTCGGCCACGAAGCCGGCCACGGCCCCCATCGCCACCGGTCCGGCCGCCACCGGGTCGCGGCCCGCCACCGTCAGCCGCCCTGCGGCGCGGCCGCCGTCGAGGTGCGGCGCCAACCCGCAGACGGAGCGCAGCAGCGTCGACTTGCCGGCGCCGCTCGGCCCCGCCACGAGCGTGATCCCGCCGTCCAGCACGGCATCGAGCGGCCCGAGCGCCGCCGGCTCGGCGCCGCGCGCGGCGCCGGCCCCCTCGGCGTTGCCGCCGGGGTACGACACCGCGAAGCCGTCGGCGCGCACGACCGCGGCCGCGTCGCCGGCGGGAGCGCCATCGCCCTCGTCAGCGTCGCCAGCGCCGACCGCGACGACGAATGCGTCCCCGCTCCGGGGTCCCCACCCGCTCGCGTCACGCCCCCCGGCGCGCGTCATGCGCCACGCGGGCAGCGCCAGCAGCGCCACGCCGCCGACCGCAGCCAGGTCGAGCGGCGGCCAGGTGGCGCGGGGGAACGCGCTGTAGGCCAGCGCGGCCCGCGTCGGCGGCCAGAGCGCGAGGGCGGCGACGGCGGCCGCCGCGCCGGCAAGGGCGGTGTCGGCCGTGCGCCACACGCGCCGGCGCCACGCCGTCCGGCGCACGCCGGCGCCGGCTGCGACGATCCCGGCGCCGGCCAAACCGAAGCCCGCCGCGAGCAGCGCCGGGCCGAGCGGCCCAGGCCCCGCCAGGGTCGCGCCGCCGCCGAGGAGCGCCAGCACCCAGCCGGCCGCCACGGCGGCCCGCGCCGCGGCCGGCGGCGGCGCGGCCGGCGCCAGCCCGCGCGCCGCCAGCGACTCGGCCAGCCGGACCGCGCGCTCGAGGCCGCCGACGAGCGCCGGCGTCGCGGCGGCGGCCAGGCCGCGCAGCCCGGCCGTCCGTCCCCGCAGCGCCAGCGCCTCGCGCACCTCGGCCAGCTCGCGCCGCATGGCCGGGGCCGCGGTGAGCGCCACGGCCGCCGCCAGCGCCAGCGAGCCGAACGCGCGGGGCACGAGCGCCAGCATCGCCCGGACCGGGACGGCGGCCTCGAAGGCCGCGAACGCGGCCATGAGGACGACGAGCGCCAACCCGTTCGCCGCGCCTTGGACCAGCGCCTCGAGCGTGATGGCGCCGCCGACGAGCGGCCAGGCGGCCGGCAGCTGCGCCAGCACGGTGTCGCCGGCATGGACCATCAGGGCGGTGTAGGCGGCGGTGCTGGCGATGACCCACGGACCGAGGCGTCCCACCGGCCAGCCGGCCCGCCCGCCGCGCCGCGCCGCCGCGCCGTGGACGACCGCGATCGCCAGCCAGGCCTCGGCCAGCAGCAGCGGGTGGCGGGTCGCCGAGCCCAGGAGAAGCGCCGCCGCCAGCCATGCCAGCCAGGCGCGCGGATGGTGGCCGGCGCCGGCGCCCGCGTCGGTCGCGGCGCCGGTCGGAACGTCGGTTCGGATCGACGAACGCTCGACCGACCGGCCGGCGCGCCCCGACGCGGCCGCGATGACCGGCGTCGGCGGTTGCGACGCCGCCGGCGCCGCGGCGAACGGGCGGGCGAGCCGGCCCAGCAGCACCAGCGTGGCCGGCGCCGACAAGCCGATGAGCGCGGCGTTGCCGGCGGCGCGGAAGGCGTCGAACGGCAGCGAGGAGGCCAGGTAGAACGCCGTGAAGCGCGCCCATGCCTCGCCCGGCGCCGCGCCGGCGCCGACAGCGCGGAACTGCCAGTCCCAGAGGGTCAGCACGATCCCGTAGCCGACGCCCCACGCTGCGCCGAAGGCCGCCAGCCCGACGACGACGGATCGCCGTGGCGGCCGCGCGCGCGGGCGGCCGGCGCCCGGCAGCCAGCCGGCGGTCTGGCCGACCCAGCCGGCCGCCAGCATCTGGTACGGCAGCCACGGCCCGACGCCGCCGGTGATCAGGGCCGAGACGACGAGCGTCAGGGCGCCGGTCAGAAAGCCGAACCGGGCGCCGCAGGCGTAGCCGGCCAGCACGATCAGGGCGAAGATCGGCGAGAACTCGCCCGGCCCGGGCACGAGCACCTCGACGAAGCGCAGCACGCTGTTGAACGCGACCAACGACCCGAGCACGGCGATCGCCCGCGGCCCGAAGCCGACCCCGGCTTCGAGCCCCGCCGCCGCCAGGCAGAGCGCCACGACGGCGCCGCCCAGCAGCGGCGCCGCGGGATGTCCGGCCCGCACGCCCGCCGGCCAGAGCGGGGCCGCCAGCGCCACGACGCCCGCCGCGCTGGCCAGCGCGATCGTCCAAGGCGCGGCGCGGCTCACCGCGCGCGCCGCATCCACCACGCCGCTGCGGCCAAGCCCGCCACCAGCGCGGCGTACACCGCCAGCGCGGCCCCATCGGCCCACCGCGGCAACGGCGGCGACCCCGGCCGCGCCGCGCCGCGCGGATCGCCGTCGGCGGGCGGCGGCGACGATCTGCGGCGACCGTCGCGGGGAAGCGATGTCGCGCCATCGCCCGCCGACGGCCGCCCCGCGGTCGCTGCGAGGTCGGCGCGCGACGGGCCGCCCGCCGCGCCGCCGCGCGCCCCGGGCGCCGACGACGGTGCGCGCGCCGTGGTCCGGCCGCCCGCTGTGCCCGGCGCCGGCGGCGTCGCGGACGGCCGTGGCGCGTCGCCAACGACGCCGCCGTCGCCGGCGCGCCCGCGCGGCGTCGTGGACCACACGGTGGAGCTCGATGCGGCCATGGCGGGCGGACCGTCGCTCGCCGAGGCGGGGCCGACTTCTTGGACGACCGCCGTGACGGGCGAACCGCGCTCGGGAACCGGCTCCGCCGTCGCCGGCGCGCCGCACACCTCGGCAAACGTTCGGACCGGCGGCACGGCGCCCGTCGTGATCGCGCCCGCCCCCCAGGCCCAGCCGTCGACGTCGCCGTCGCGCACGACGCGGGCGTGGGCGCCGAGCGGGCTGAACGCCCAGCGGTCGCCGTCGAGGATGCTGTAGCCCCAGTAGGTGCAGCCGGCGCCGAGGGAGCGGCAGCGGCACCAACATGCTTCGCGCGGGTGGTCGCAGCCCACCTCGTCGATCCGGCAGACCAGCGTGCCGAGCACGCCGACCTCGGCCACGATGGCGAGGCCCGACCGGCGCAGCAGCGCCTCGCCGGTGATCGACGGCTCGTCGAAGGCGACGCAGAACGTGCGCACATCGTCCGGGCCGAGCTGCACGACGAGGCCGGCGCGCTGCACCGCCTGGGCCGCCGCCGGCGCGGACGACACCCCCCGGAGGCCGGCGCCCACCGCGGTCGCGAGGCCCGCGATCGTCGCGACGGCCGCCACGACGCGCCGGCCGGGCGGCCGCGCCATCGATCGCCCCCTCACCGCCGCGGCACGAGGGCCAGCGGCAGGTGGACCGTCGGCCGCGCCGGACCGCCGGACCCCGGCTCGGCGAGGGCGCGCAGCGCAGCGGCCGTGGCGACGACGTCGTCGGGGCCGCCGAAGCCCGGGAAGGCGCCGGAGGGCGATGCGGCCGCCGCGAGGGCGTCGAGCGGGCCGAGGCCGAGCGGGCGGGCGGGGCTCGGGCGATACCAGGCCGTCCGATCGACGCGCTGGCCGACGGCGGCGAGCCCGAGGACGGCGGCGGCGGTGGAGTCGACGCTGAGCCCGTCCGGCGGGCCGAAGCCGCTCCAGCCGCCGGTGGCGTTCTGGGTGCGCCGCAGGAAGGCGACGGCCGCCGCGACGGCATCGTCGTCCGCGGTCCGGCCGACGGCGCCCAGGGCCTGCAGGGCGAGTCCGGTCGAGTCGACGTCCGGCGCGGCGGCCCGCGCCTCCCAGCCCCAGCCGCCGGCGGGCGAGGCGACGGCGCGGAGCGCGTCGACGGCCGCGGCGGGCACCTCGATGCCCGCGGCCGACGATCCGAGGATCGCCCAGGCCTGGTCCCACGGCGCGCCGTCGCCGAACGCGCCGGTGGCCGGATCGTACCGCGCTTGCAGGGCGCCGACGACGTCGACGCCGCCGAAGGCCCGCGGGTCGAGGGCCGCCGCGTTGCCCGACGCGGCGCGCAGCGCGCCGATCGCGGCCAGGAGCTTGCCGGCGGCGCTCGGACCGCGGGCGGCGTAGTCGGGCGCGATCGTGGCCAGGTAGGCGGCGGCCGTCACGCCCGGTGCCTCGCCCGGCCGGTCGCGCCAGCCGCCGCGGTCGTGGGCCGTCAGCGCCACGACGGCGTCGATCGTCGCGCCGGGGTTGGCGGCGCCGGCGGCGAAGGCCCCGTCGGCCGTCCGGGCGTCGCGCAGCCACGCGAAGGCGCGGTCGGCGGCGACGCCGGGCCGGGGCACGGCCAGCGGGCGGCCGGCGAGGGCCGGGATCGCCTGGCCGGTGGCGACGAGGGCATGGCCGCCGCCGGTGGCGTCGAACGCGACGGCGCCGTCGGGGCGCTGCAGGGCCATCAAGTAGTCGATGGCGGAGCGACCCGCGGGGGACGTCCAGCGCGGGCTCGTCGGATCCTCGCCGGCCGCGTACAGGGCCTGCAGGGCATAGGCCGTGCTGTTCGCGTTCGTCGTCTCGTGGTGGCCGTCGTGGCCCCAGCCGCCGTCGTCGCGCTGGCCGGCGTCCAGGTAGGCGATGGCCTGGGCGATGGCCGTCGACGTGACGGGCTCGCCGGCGGCGACGAGGGCCTGGACGGCCAGCCCCGTCGCGTCGGTCTCGGCCTCGGGTTCGCCGAGCATCGAGCTCCAGCCGCCGCCGGGCGCGGTGCCGGCGACGAGGGCGTCGATGGCCGCCCGGGGCGGCGGCGCGCCGTTCGTCGCCGCGACGGTGCCGAGGATCGCCCAGGCCTGCTCCCAGGTGGAGAGGCCGTAGCGGCCGGTGGACGGGTCGTAGAAGCCGTCGAGGCGGGCCGTGGCATCGCCAAGGACCCGCGCGTCGATGCCGTCGACGGACGCGACGAGCCCGACAAGCGCCTTGCCGGCCTGCGCCGCGCTCGGCTCGCTGTAGTCCGCCCACTCATCGACAAGATAGTCGACCACGCTACGGCCATCCCGCGTCCACTCGTCCGGGTCGACGCCCGCCGCGCGCGCCGCCAGGATCGCCTCGACGGCCAGGCCGGGCGAGGGGTAGTCGCCGCCGGGGAGCTGCTGCGCCCCGAGCCAGCGGGCGCCGAGCCAGACGGCGCGCTGCTGGGCGGTGGCGGTGATCGGCGCGCGCGCTCCGCGCCAGACCCAGGCGTCGACGTCGCCGGCCTTCAGGGTGCGGCCGGCCGGACCGGTCGAGGCGTACGTCCAGCCGCCGTCGTCGGCGCGCCAGTGGTAGGCCCAGTACGGGCCGCAGAAGCAGTTCGACAGCGGGCAGCCGACGCCCCCGATGCGGCAGACGGCGCCGCCGTTCAGCTCGGCGCCGACGCCGGCGCTTCGCAGCAGCGCCTCGCCCGTCGGGCCCTCGTCGAACGCGATGCGGTGGACGGCGACGCGGCCGTCGTCGAAGTCGACGACGACATCGGCCGTGGCCGTCCAACCCTGGGCGCGGATCGCGCCCCCGTCGCCGGCAGGGGCGAAGCGGGGCAGCGCCAGCACGCCGACGACGCCGACGACGGCCGCGGCCGTGGCGGCGCATGAACGAATCGTGGTCACCGGTCCCTCCGTACGACGCGACGGAGCGGGCGGCGTCGGGAGGGCGCGAGCGCGTGGGGCGCGGTCACGTCCGGCGCCCCGAACGCGGGGGCCCGCAGGCGGACGAACCACTGCCGGTCGGCATTCGGGCTTCCGCGGCGAGCGGGCGGGAACGTCGGTCGTTTCGCCTCCGAGGGCGACGTCGATCCGAGCGTCGATCGCCTGGCCGCGCGGTGACCGTTGCGCGTCAGCGCCGGATTCGCACCGGCTTCCCCTGGACGGCCGGAGCCGCCACCGCGCGACGGGCGCGCGGGACCGGCAGGGGGCAGCGTGGGCTGCGGGCGGGATTGTAGCAGGGATGGCGCGGTCGAGCCGCCGGCCCTGGTCCGCCCGCCGCGGGCCGTGAGCGGGCGACGATCGAACGGCCGCTGACCACCGGACCCGTTGACACCGCGTTGGGTCGACGCCACCATGCACCGTCGACGTCGCGACCGCCATCGTCGCCCCTGCGGAGCGATCCGATGCCCACCCTCCCCACCGGCACCGTCACCTTCCTCTTCACCGACATCGCCGGCTCCACTGCCCTGTGGGAGCGCGACCGCGACGCGATGCAGTCCGCCCTCGCCCAGCACGACGCGCTCTTGCGCGATGCCATCGAGTCCCGCGGCGGCCACGTCTTCAAGACCGTCGGCGACGCCTTCTGCGCCGCCTTCGCCCGCGCCCAGGACGCCGTCGAGGCGACCGTCGACGCCCAGCGGTCGCTGTCGGCCGCCGACTGGTCGATGCTCGGCGAGGCCGGACCGCTCCGATCACACATGGGCCTGCACACGGGCGAGGCGGACGAGCGCGGCGGGGACTACTTCGGGCCGCCCGTGAACCGCGTCGCCCGACTGGAGGCCGCGGGGAATGGCGGGCAGATCCTCGTGTCGCTCGTCACGCAGCAACTTGTCCGCGACCGGCTGCCCGACGGCTGCGCGCTGCGGGACTGGGGCGAGCACCGCCTCAAGGACCTGCGGCATACGGAGCACATCTTCCAGCTCGAAGGTCCCGGCCTGCCGGATGTGGCGCCGCCGCCGCTGACGGCCGAGGCGCTCCACCCGCGCGACCGGGTGCGGGTGGTCGAGGCGGATGCGGGCGCGCCATTCGCCCCACGCGCGGCGCCCGAGCCCGGATCGCGCGACGTCGGCGGCCTGTGGACGAGCCTCGAGACGGCGCTGCGCAGCGAGTCGGGCGAGCCCATCATCCTCACGACCGCCGAGGCCGCCGCCGTCGCCCGCCACAAGCCCGCCGACGTCCGCCGAAGCGATCGAGCGCTGGCGCGGCTGGCTGTCGGCGGCCAGCGGCGGGACCGTGCGCCTGCCGACCGAGGTGGAGTGGGAGGCCGCTGCTAGAGGGACGGCCGCGCGCCGCTACGCTGGCGGCGACGTGTTCCATCCGCGCATGGGCAACACGCGCGAGACGCGCATGCGGGGGACCACGCCCGTCGGCGTCTTCCCGGCCGGCGACACGCCCGAGGGCGCGTGCGATCTCACGGGCAACAGCGCGGACTGGACATCGAGCGACTGGGGCAGCGACGGTGACGCCCCTGAGTTCGTCTATCCCTACGCCGGAGACGACGGGCGAGAGCTGGCCGATAAGCCGCCGGAGCGCCTGCGGGTTGTGCGGGGCGGGTCTTGGTACTTCAACCACGGCGTCGCGCGCGCGGCCTACCGCAGCAGGGACCATCCCTCGAGCCGCTTCTTCAACCTGGGGTTTCGTGTGGTGGTGTCGTCCCCCATCTTGTCCTGATGCTCTGTCCTCTGATGAGGCCGCACACCTGCGGCCGACTGGGGCGCGCAGCGCCCGGAGTGACGGCTCGCCGCCCGGAGCGCGAGCGCTGGCGCATCCTGCGCTCCCCTTGACTGCACACATCGGTCGCGATATGGTTCCCCATATGAAGACGACCATCGATATTGCCGACCCGCTCCTCGTCGAGGCCAAGCGCGTCGCGGCCGAGGAAGGGATGACGCTGCGCGAGCTCGTCGAGCAGGCGCTGCAGGCGGCGCTGCGCGGGCGGCAGCGCCGCGAGCAGGTCATGCTGCGCGATGCGTCGTTCCGCGGCGAGGGTGTTCAACCGGGTGTCGTCGAGGGCGATTGGGATGCCTGGCGCGACCTTCTCTACGCGGGCCGCGGCTCGTGATCGCCGTCGACACGAACGTCCTGGTGTACGCCCACCGCGCCGACTCGGCCTGGCACGAGCCGGCGCGCGCCGCCGTCGCCGCCTTGGCCGAGGGGCCGGCGCGCTGGGCGATCCCGTGGCCGTGCATCCACGAGTTCCTCGGGATCGTGACCCACCCGCGGATCTACAATCCGCCGACGCCGCTGGCGCAGGCGGCCGACCAGGTCGACGCCTGGCTGGAGATGCCAACCCTCCAGCTGCTGGGTGAGTCGCCCGACCACTGGCCGCGACTGCGGGCGCTGGTTCTCGCCGCCCAGGTCGTCGGCTCGCGGATCCACGATGCCCGGATCGCCGCGCTGTGCGACGCCCACGGCGTGCGCGAGCTCTGGAGCGCCGATCGCGACTTCGGCCGGTTCGCCGGGCTGCGCGTCCGCAATCCCCTGGCGACGTAGGCCGCGCGCTCGACCGTGGCTTGTTGCCGATGCATGCGGACGCCATGATGGCTCTGCCCGCACCCCCCACCGGCACCGCCACGTTCCTCTTCACCGACATTGAAGGCAGCACGCAGCGCTGGGACCACCTCCCCGACGCGATGCGCGTCGCCCTCGAGCGGCACAACGCTGCTGCTGCGCGCCGCGATCGCCGTCGTGCGGACGATGGGTGAGATGCTCGACGCGCTGGAAGCCGTCGTCCGACTCAGGATCCATCCCTCCGCCCGGCGCAACGACATCGGGCTCCGGCTGGTGGCCTCTGCCACGTCCGCGACCTAGCGCCGGGCGGGTTCCGGCGCTAGGTCCCTCACGGGCCGATGGTCCAGGTGCCGCCTCCGGCGGGAATCACGTGCGTGGCGAGGGTCGCACCATCGAACGAGGTCGCCACCCAGCGGTGCTGGACGAAGGCGGTCCAGTCGTCCAACGTTTCGCCGGCTTCGACGATGCCGTACAGCTCGAGCGCGCAGTCATAGCCCACCCAGTACACCAGGGCCGGTGCGGCCGTCTGGTTGACCAAGACAAACGGGAGCGCGTTCGAGCCGGTATCCGGCGAGCAATCCGTGACGGCCGCCGGGAACGGCGGGGGCGGCTTGACCTCGAGCGTGTCCAGCACCGTGGCGGAGTACGCGCGATCCGCATCGCTGCTGACTTCCGCGATGTGGTAGACGGCCGTCCCCGCGGCTTGCGGGAAGACATACTCCAAGCGCTCGATGCCCGCCGCACCGCAACCGGAGCTGCGGCGGACCTGGCCCGCGCCATGACGCGGATGGCTGTACGGTTCAGGGTTCTCGAGCGTCGTGCAGTCCGTTGGCTTGAGGCCGTCCCAGATCGCCGCAAAGTCCAGCGCTCCGCCGCTCTTTGTCGGCCAGTACTGACCCGCGACGACGTAGGCTTGGCCCGAGGACCCTGCCTGCTTACCGACGGCGAGGTCCGGCGCCAGCCGCAAGAGTTCGAATCCGGACGACCCATTCGCCCCGTGATCGCTCTCGAACTGCCAGCCCGTGGGCGGAGCGGCCATGGAGATCCGCCGAAGCGGGTCCATGACGAGCTGTCCCTGGTAGCCCGTCGGCGTGGCTGCCGCCGCCGGTGCGGCCTGGGTCGGCGCGACGGCTGGCGCGGCCGCTTCCGGTGCTGCCGCCGGCACGTCGCTGCCGCCGCGCTGAAGGAAAAACCACATGCCGCCGCCGCCGAGGACCAGCATCAAGATGCCGGCCAGCAGCACGACGGGCCAATTGCTGGACTGGCGCGGTGGTGGGCCCCACGCGCCGGGCGGCGGGCCGGATGGCAGGCCCGGGTTAGGTGTCTGGGTCGAATCCATGCGTCGCGTATCTCCTCCGCGTTGGGACCGATCTGGCCATTACCCGCAGATGCGATGCGTCCCGCCTCCAGCGGGCACCGTCCAGTCCCATGAAGCCGACAGGTTTTCGAAGCGGAACACATGACCCACAGTGGTGTTGTGGCCGTCCCACCTCTCGCCGGGCTGAAGAGTGAAGCGGAACTGAGGCGTGCCACTGAAGTCGACCCAATATACGTTGACCGGATCAACGCAGGTGCTCACGAAATTGACCGTGACGCTCGGCGGCACGTCGGTGGGCGGCACGGCGGTCGGGGGCACGGCCGTTGCGGGAACCGCCGTTGCCGGAACGGCCGTGGCAGGAACCGCGGTGGCGGGGACGATCGCGGTGGCCGGCGCCGTCGCCGTTGCAGGCACCAACACGGTGGCCGTGGCAGGCACCAGCGCGGTGGTGGTCGCGATGGCGGTGGTCGCCAGGGTCGGCTGGGCGGCGGTCGGCGAGGAGCTGGTGCCGGTCGCGCCGGCGACAGGGGAAGCCGCGGGCGCGGGCCCGCCCGCGGTGATCGTCTTCATGCTGCCGTCGGGCATACGGACCTCGAACTGCTTCACCGGCTGCGGCGCCGGGCTCACGACACCCACCGTACCGGGGTCGAAGCCGGGCCAGGAGCTCCCGACGTACGTCACCTGCACCTTGGAGGGCACGGGCGGCAGAAGCGGGTTGCCGCAGTAGCAGCGCGCCCGGGGCACGCCGTAGGTGTCGACGAGGACCGCCGAGCCCTTCTGCATGACCGACTGGCGCGGCGTGGCCTTCCCGGCGACGAAGCCGTGGTTCGTGACGCGCGTATCGGCGACGAGCACCAACGGCGTGAGGGTGCCGATGTAGGCGGGGATGTCGGCCGCGGTGAGGGCGGCAGGCCCGGACGGCCCAGTCCAGCGCAGCGACGGATCGGCGTTCTGCGCCGCGACCCAGGCAGCGGCCTTGTCGGGGTTGGCGGCCAGGAAGGCGATCATCTGCGCCTTGTCGCAGGCCGTGTCGTTCTGGGTGCCGCCGTAGAGGCCGGGCTGGGCGCCGCTGCTGGCCTGGATGGCCGCCTGCGGCGGCGCCGCGATGCGCGTCGGCGCCTGGATGGCGGGCTGCGCGATCAAGGGATCCGGCGGCGGCGCCAACGGCTGCGCGCTGAAGGGATCCGGGCCGACGGCGGCCGCGGGCTCCATGAAGACCTCGCCCTCGGCCAGCGCCACCGAACCGGAGCCGGAGCCGCCGTCGCGCAGCACGAACCACGCCACGCCGGCGCCCACGAGCAGCAGCAGCAAGAGCAGCAGCACGATCGTCCAGGTGTTCCGACGCTGGGGCGGCGGCCCCACTTGCCCATGGGGCTGACCCACTCCCATCGCTTGCTCCTACTGCGCCTTGTACCAACCTGACTCGGTATCCCATCCGGATCCGAGGGCCCTTGGCCGGGCCGGGCCGGGCCGGGACTGTCCCACGGCGCGCTGCACCTTGTCAAGAATCCGTGCCCGCGGCGTGCTGGATGCGCCGTCCGGTTCCGCGTAGGCCGCGCGACCTGCCCGCCGCTGGATCGCGCACCTGGGACGTGCGGCTGGATCGGCGCTGCTACGGCGCCCGCGCACCCTCCGGCCTCTCCAGCGCCCGGTTCGGATCCACCTTCGCCGCCACCCCGCCCGCCTCCGGATCGCCGCCCGCCTCGCCGCCCGTCAGCCCTGCCGCGATGAGCCGCGCCGCCGCCGGCGCCACCGGCACGCCGTGGCCGCTGTAGGCGCCGGCGACCCAGAGGCGCTGGGACGACGGGTCGACGGCGCGGTCGGCGGCGACGTCATCATCGCGACCGGCGCCGACCGCGCGGTTGCGGCGATGACCGACCTGCCCGCGGACCGCCCCGACGAGCGGCAGCCGATCGGCCGTCCAGCACATCGGCCCCGCCCAGCGGTGCTCGACGGTGGCTGCCGCGGCCAGCGACGGGAAGTGCTCGGCCAGCCAGCGGTCGAGGCCGGCGTGGATCGCGTCGTTGACGGTGGGGACGATGTGGGGCGCTCCGACCTCGCGGTCGGGTGCGGCCCAGCGCATGCCCCCGAAGACAAGGCGGCCGTTCGAGAGCTGCTGCAGGTATTCGTAGCCGTCGTTCAAGCTCCAGCCGCCGCGGATGGCGCGCGACGGGAGCGGCGACAAGGACAGGACCTGGCCGCGAACGGGCACAACGGCGGCGCCCAGGTGCGGCAGCAGCTCCGGCAGCCACGCGTTCGTGGCGACGATGACGACCTCGGCGGTGGTCGGGCCGCGGTCGGTGTGGACGACGACGGGGCGGCCGTCGTGGTGGCGGTCGATGCCGCGCACATCGATGCCCTGGGCGAACGTCGCGCCTTGCGACGCGGCGGCCGCGGCCAGCCCCGCGACGAGGCGGCCGGAGTGGAACGCGCCGCCGTCGGGCAGGTGGAGCGCGCCGCGGACGGCGGCGGGACGTGGAACGTCGAGCCAGGCGGCGACGTCGTCGGGCGCCAGCCACGCGCCGGGGAAGCCGTCGGCGCCGAGCAACGCCGCGGCTTCGCGCAGGTGGAGGGCCTCGGCGTCGCCCATCGCCGCATGCAGCGCGCCCTCGCCGCGCCAGTCGCAGTCGATGCCGTAGCGGGCGATCGTCGCCACGACGTCGGCCGCGCCGGCGACGGCCCAGGCCCAGAGGGCGCGGGCGGCGGCGCGGCCGTGGCGGGCGACGAGGGCGGGGTAGAGCTCGCTCGTCCCGGGCAGCAGCAGCCCCCCGTTGCGCCCCGACGCCCCGGCCGCCAGGTGGGCGCGCTCGAGGACGAGGGGTGGGCGGCCCGCTTCGGCCAGGGCGAGGGCGAGCCAGACACCCGACAGTCCGCCGCCGAGGACGACGACGTCGGCGTGGGGTGGGAGGGCGGCGGGTGGGGGCGGGGGCGGCGGGAGGGCGGCGTGCCAGAGCGAGGGCGGGGGCGCGGGGGTCGTCGACGACGTCGGCATGGGCATGGCGCGATGGTAGCGCGGGCGGGCGGTCGAGCGCAGCGGGCAGGGGTATGATCGTGCCGGGTGCGGGTGATGGGCCGACGCAACAATGCGGGCGCGCCACGGACCGGGGCGTGCGTGGCGCGCCGATGCCCGATGCGGCCGAGGCGCCGTCGCCGGCGCGGTTCGTGCTCATGAACACGGCCGGCAACCGCAACCGCGACCTTGCCGAGCCGGCCTCGTTGGCCGAGCGGTGCGTCGTCGGGCTGGTGCGGCTGCTGCTGCCGCCGCACGCCGACAACGAGCAGGCGGCCGACTACCTGCGGACCGTCATCGGTCAGGACGACCCAGCGGTCGAGTGGGCCGTGGTTCGGCCCGACACGCTCATCGACGAGGACGCGGTGACCGCCTACGTCGCTGCTGCCGGCAACCGGGTGAACGGGTACGCGCGGACATGGTGCAGCGATCCAGAGGACTTGGGCAGGAGCGGGGACGCTTGGTACGTGTCGGCTCGCGGGCGAGGTTCGGCACTGATCAGGGGAGTGGGCGGTTGACGGTTGGGCGGACCGGTCTATCATGCCGGAAGCCGTGCCCGACGAACGGCTGAAGCGCGATCTAGCGCTGAGCATTGCCACCACTTTTCTTGAACGATCACGGAGGAACGAATGACCCGCGGCGCGATCCTCGTGAATCTACTCGCGTACTCGCTTGTCGTGAGCCAGCCGCTCTTCTATCTGGTCGCGATGACCAGCGCTCAGCGCGCATTGTCGGCTCCAGCCTATATCGAGCTGCGCCAGAGCATCAACTCCGTCATGACACGACGGATATCCTCGATCTACCTGGGCGCGCTGGTGATGACCCTGTTATTGATCGTCCTCTCTTTTCTTAGCCGGGAATGGCGTCTTCTCGGCACGACCGTGGTGTCGCTGCTGTGCTTGGGAGCGGACATCGTATTCATGATGCGCGAGAACCTCCCCATCAACGGGGTGATCGATCGGTGGTCGCCGACCAACTATCCAGAGGATTGGGAAACCTACCGAACGAAGTGGTTCTCCATCTTCGGCTATCGTCAGGTCCTTCTTCTGGTCGGGTTCTTCAGTCTTCTCATCGGCGCTGTGTTCCAAACGTAGGTGTGCCAGGGTATGCGGGGCTGGCGTCCAGCTTCCAGTTTCAATCGTTCCCGAAACTGCCAAGCGGCAGGGCGGGCAAGAGCGTGGATCTGAGGCCGAGGGTACCCAGACGCTCGCGGATGAGGATGACTTCCCGCCTACGCACCCAAGAGAGACACCCAATGACGACCTTCACCCTAGAGACCATCGCACCGCAGCACACGGCCGTCCTGCGGGCCGACGTCCCGATGGCAGAGTTGCCGGCGGTATTCGATCGTGCGTTCCACGCGGTGATGCAGACGGTGGCGGCGCAGGGCCTCACCGTGACCGGCCCCCCGTTCGGCTTCTACCCGAGGATGCCGACGGCGACGGTGGAAGTGGCCGCCGGATTCCCGGTCTCCGCGCCGGTCGCGCCCGATGGCGACGTGACGGCCATGGATCTGCCCGGGGGACGGGTGATTACCGGCATTCACGTCGGGAGCTACGACGAGATGGCGCGCACGTACCGGGAACTGACCGAGTGGGCCGCGTCCCAGGGCCTGCAGCTCGCTGAGGGGATGTGGGAGTCGTACCTCACGGATCCGTCGGTGCAGCCCGACCCAGCGACGTGGCGGACGCTGATCACCTGGCCCGTGGCCTGATCGCGGGGCGAAGCGTGCAGGCAATGGATGAGAGGAGATGCGTCCCGCTGCCGGTTGCGAAGGCGACCGGCGCTGCGCGCCGTCGTTGATGCCGAGCGCTAGGCGCCTTGAAGCGGCGCGTTTCGGCGCACGCGCTGGAGGGAATGCAATGTCGAACGCAACTGCCACGGCAACCGTGGAGACCCTTCAAGCCTTCGCCGACGCCTGGAACCGCCATGACACGGACGCCCTCATGGCGTTCATGACCGACGACTGCGTGTTCGAAGCCTCCGCCGGTCAAGACGTCGCGGGCACGAGGTATGTGGGCCGTGAAGAAGTCAGGGCGGGCTACGAGGAAGTGTTTGCCGCGTTCCCCGATGCACATTGGAGCGATGCCCGCCACTTTGTGCAGGGTGCTCGTGGCGTTTCCGAGTGGACCTTCACTGGAACTCGCGCAGACGGAAGCCGCGTTGAGGTGAACGGATGCGACCTGTTCACGTTCCGTGGTGGTAAGATCGCGGTGAAGAACTCGTATCGGAAAAACCGTCCGCCCGTATCCATCGCGAACGTACCATGACGCCTAAACCGGCGCTCATCGGCACGCGCTGGCAGAACACGTCCACAGGAAGAACAAACCATTGACCAAGCTCCGCGTCGATAGCTACACGATTTCAATCGACGGCTTTGGTGCAGGCCCGGAGCAGAGCCTGGCCAACCCGCTGGGGGTCGGCGGACCTGCCCTTCATGGATGGTTATTCCCGACCCGCACGTTGCAGTCGTACCTCTTCGGCAAGGACGACGGCGAGACGGGGATCGACGATGACTTCGCTGCGCGCGGTTTCCACAATGTGGGTGCGTGGATCATGGGCCGAAACATGTTCGGCCCTGTGCGAGGCTCCTGGCCTGATGAAAGCTGGCGAGGATGGTGGGGCGAGAACCCGGTCTACCATTCGCCGGTGTTCGTTCTCACGCATCATCCGCGTGCGCCACTTGTGATGGAGGGAGGCACGACCTTTCACTTCGTGACGGATGGGATTCACGTCGCATGGGAACGCGCTCGCGAGGCCGCCAAGGGCAAGGATGTCCGAATTGGAGGCGGAGCGGCGACCATCAGACAATACCTCCAGGCGCGACTGATCGACGAACTGCACATCGCCATCTCTCCCGTCTTGCTTGGCGGAGGAGAACGGTTGTTCGACGGTGTCGACCTCGTGGCGTTGGGATACACCTGCACCCAGCATGTCGCGTCGCAGCGAGCCACTCACATCGTGCTGGCCCGGGCATAAACGCGCCCGCTCACCGACGTGGCCGCGCGCTATACCGACGAGCGCCAGGACAACTTCGATATCTGCCTGCCGCTCGGACTCGCCCGCCATAACAAGGTGATCTTTGGTGAACTCTACGTGGCGGGGATCGTCTATACCCTATGGAAGTCGGTCTAGGACGCTGGCTGGCGCTGCGCAGCTGGCGTGACGGACCGGACGGGCCGCGGCCTGAGCTCAATCGTCGGGCAACGACGGAGTCGCTCGTGGAGATCCGAGAGGCATCGCCAGATGACGCGGGCGTGGTACTGGCGCTGTTCGAGCGTCTCTGTGCACAAACCACGTTCCTTCTCCATGAGCCCGACGAGCAAGGTGCAACGGTCGAGGAGTTCGCACGACGACTGGAGAGGATGCGCAAGGAATATGCCGGCGTCGTGTATCTGGCGAGTGTCGGCCTCGAGACAGCAGGCGTCATCGTCGGTAGCCGAGGCGCGGCACGGAGAAACCGGCATTCCATGTCGGTCGTGTTGGGCGTTCTCCAGTCGTACTGGAACCGCGGCGTAGGCATGTCTCTTCTTCGCGCCGTGGAGGACTGGGCGAGCACGCAGGGGCTGCACCGCCTGGAGTTGACGGTGCAGCAGCGGAACACAAGGGCGGTCGCCCTGTACGAGAAGGCGGGCTTCGCGATCGAAGGAACCAGACGCCACGCACTCGTGGTGAACGGTGCGTACGTCGACGAGTGGTTCATGTCGAAGTTGATCGCTGATGGACCAAGTGCGTCAGCGGACGGATAGGACCGTCGCCTGCGTTTACCGCGGGTCCGATTCTGCGGGGAACTCGTTCGTCGGGTGGAACCAAGCCCTATCCGCCCGCCGTGAGCCTCACACGAACACACGAAGGAGTCGGCCATGCTGAGCGTTCCGCGGCACTGGTTTGCGTGGGAATTCACGCTGCAGGATGCGATGCGGCAGCCCGTGGCCGAGATCGCCCTCTCGTTGTGGCGCGAGCGGGGGTCGATCCGCGTCGACGGTGTCGCGTACACGCTGCGCCGGCTGGGCGCCCGCAGAGGTCCGTTTGTCCTCGAGGCCCGAGGCGCGGAGGTGGCGCGAGCGGTGAAGCCGAGCGCCTTTCGCCGCGAGTTCGCCATCGTTCATGGGGACCGGCACTACACCCTCAAAGCGCGGTCGCTCTTTCGCCGTGGCTATGCCCTGTTGAGGCAGGATCAGGAAATCGGCTCGATCGAACCGGAGGCCTTGTTCGGGCGACGGGCCAGGGTCGACGTGCCGGACGCGTTGCCCATGGTCCTCAAGGCGTTTGTGGTCTCGCTCACGATGCTCTTGTGGAAGCGCGACGCGAACGCGAGCTGACAGCACGAAGCAGCGAGGGGTGGTGCTTCGCGGCAGCGGGTTGAACACGGCCAATCCATCACGAGGGAGGTGCAGGCATGGCGATCAAGGTGATCGTCGAGCTTCAGGCTCGACCCGGCAAGCGGGCTGAGCTCAAGCGGCTGATCGAGAGCATTGTGGCGAGCCAAGGACAGGGTCAGCCCGGGTTCCTGGGCAGCACGCGCTTCGAGGTGCTTGACCACCCCGACATGATCGTCGAGATAGCCGATTGGGAATCGGCTGAAGCGCGGGCGGCCCACATGCAGGAGGCAGCGGCGTCGGGCGTCTACGCGCCGCTGGCCGAGCTGCTGGCCGCGCCGTTTCGAGCCACCGTCCTCCGACCGCTCGACGGATAGGTCGTGTTCGCAGCGTGCCGCTTGGGCGTTCGGCCGCACCACCTTACCCGGATGCGTGACCCGATGAACGGCTTCCTGAGCTCTCTGGGTGCCATCGGCATCGCGGGTCTCGCGCTGGGCATGCGTGGTCCCGGGACGGTGCCAAGACAAGGCGACGCCGTCGAGGCGCCGACAACCGTCCGCTCCGCCAGCGCTCGCGCCGATGCGGCCGGCCGGTGGACGGACGACCTCGTCCCGCCGGACCACCTGCCGCCGCCCGGTACGTGGGAGAGCGCCGGCGTCGAAGGCGGCATCCCCGCCCGCACGACGATGTGCGCCGACGTGACGATGGCGCCGTACGACGCCGACCGGACGGGCGCCGCCAGCGCCGTCGCCGCGATCCAGGCCGCCATCGACCGCTGCCCCGACGGGCAGGCCGTATTCGTGCCGGCCGGGACGTACAAGATCGACGACGCGTTGACGATTCGGAAGGCGATCACGCTGCGCGGCGCCGGCGCGACCACCGTGTTCAGCGTGACCGCGGGCACCGCCGTCCACATCGGCGGCCTCGGGCCGTGGCCGCCGCCGAAGGCGAACGACGCCTATCGCACGCCCATCACCGGCGGCGCTGCGCGCGCCTCGACGACGGTGCGCGTGGCCGACACGTCGGGAATCGCCGTCGGCAAGATGATCATGGTCGACGAGGCGGACGACCCGGCGCTCGTCTGGACGAAGCCCGGCACCACCGGGCGCTTCCGGGCCTCGATGCACATCGTCGTCGACAAGACGCCCACGAGCGTCACGTTCCGCCCGCCGCTGCCCATCGACTTTACGCGCGCGCCGCAGCTCGCGTGGTTCCCGGACCTGACGCGCGACGCCGGCGTGGAGAGCATCGCGTTCGTGGGCACCGGCACGAAGCCGGGCCTGTTCATCGACATCTTCTCGGCGTGGAACGTCTGGGTCTACGACTGCGCGTTCAGCGCGATGCCGTCGCGGACGATCATGGTCGCCTGGTCCGGGCACGTCGAGCTGCGCAAGAACACGATGCGCGACCAGTCGAACGGCGGCCCCAACTCCGAGGGGCTCGATCTCTTCTGCGACACGAACTGGTCGCTCGTGCTGGACAACGTCTGCGTCGCGGGCGGCTTTCCGCAGATCAACATCGGCGATGGCGGACCCAACCCGTACTACTCGGGCGGCTTCGGCAACGTCATCGCCTACAACTACGCCGTGGACTCTTTCTACACCGACCCGCCGACGTCGCCGAACGCCGGGAAGATGACGGCCGACATCGGCACGAACCACAGCCCGCACACCCAGTTCAACCTGGTGGAGGGCAACGTGATGGGCAAGTTTGGCGTCGACGCCTACCACGGGTCGGGCTCTCACACGCTCCTCTTCCGGAACGCGATCACCGGCCGGACGAAGTGGACGACGACGAACCACGCCACCGCGATCCAGATCGATCGCCGCAACCTGCACTACGCCGTCGTCGGCAACGTGCTCGGCGTCCAAGGCCGGCCGCCGACGATGGACTACGCTACGACGAGCAACTGGCGCGGCAGCACGATCTTCCGCCTCGGCTTCCCCGACGGCGGCAACGACGGCTTCCGCGGCACGTTCCCGCCCACGCCGCTCGCCCACGCCGACGGCGGCCCGCGCGATCGCTACGTCGACCGCTCGACGATGTCGCCGGGCACGACGCTCATCGAGGGCAACTGGGACGCGTTCACGAACCGCCAGGACTGGAGCGCCGGCCCCGTCGCGCTGCCGAGCAGCTACTACCTGACGGCCAAGCCCGCCTTCTTCCGATCCCTCGCCTGGCCGCCCGTCGACCCGTCAAGGCCCGTCACGGACGACCCCACGATCATCCCGGCCGGCTACCGCGCGATCCACGGCGCGGACCCGCCCGCGGCGGACGTACCTCCGCCGCCCGGCCCGCTGCTGCTGCCCGTCGTGCAGCGCCAAGCGCCAAGGTGACCTCATGACCATCCTGCGCATGGACAACGTCGGGATCGTCGTGGCGGACCTCGACTCCGCCATCGCGTTCTTCACCGAGCTGGGCCTCGAGCTCGAGGGGCGCACCCCGGTCGAAGGGGCATGGGCGGATGGGGTCACGGGACTGCGCGACATGCGCGTCGAGATCGCCATGCTGCGGACGCCGGACGGGCACAGCCGCCTCGAGCTGTCCCGATTCGTCGCGCCGCCGGTCGTCGCCGATCACCGCACCGCCCCCGTGAACGCGCTCGGCTACCTGCGCGTCATGTTCGCCGTGGACGATCTCGACGACACGCTGGCCCGGCTCTACCGACGCGGTGCGCAGCTCGTCGGCGACGTGGTCCAGTATGGCGACATGTATCGGCTGTGCTACATCCGCGGTCCCGAGGGGATCCTCATCGGGCTCGCCCAGCAGCTCGGTCAGCGGGCGTCACGAGCGAATCCCATGTGAGCTTGGTGTGGCGCGCAGGCGTGCGCTTGTCCTGCAACCCGTGGCAGCGGTCCCTTTGCCGCACGGCTTGCCACCGATAACCTGGCCTCGAGCGCGACACGAATACACGAAGGAGCGGGTGATGCAGAGCGTACCTCGGCGCTGGTATGCGTGGGACTTCACGCTGCAGGATGCGATGCGGCAGCCCGTGGCCGAGATCGCCCTCTCGGTGTGGCGAGAGCGAGGCTCGATCACCGTCGCCGGCGTTGAGTACAAGCTGCGCCGGCAGGGGGCCGTGACGGGTCCGTTCATCCTCGAGGGTGGCGGCACGGAGGTGGCGCGGGCGGTGAAGCCCAGCGCCTTTCGCCGCGAGTTCCGCATAGATCATGCTGATCGGCACTACACGGTCAAAGCTCGGTCGCCGTTTCGTCGCGGCTACGTGCTCATGATGGAGGACCGAGAGGTCGGCTCGATCGATCCGGAAGACTTGTTCAGCCGACGGGCCAGGGTCGACGTGCCGGACGAGTTCCCCACGGTCCTCAAGGCGTTCGTCGTCTCGCTCACGATGCTCTTGTGGAAGCGCGACGCGAACGCGAGCTGACGACCCGTTGCGGCGGACGGCTCGCTGCGCGGCGCGTCGACGCCGGCGCCGCGCGCTGGGCTGAACGCGTATGGGCTGTGCGGCTTGGGTATCCATACCATCTCCGTCACAGTGTGGGCACGAAAGTGGGTGGCTGCGGCCGGCAGCGGACCGTGGGCTTGCGCGGGCGGCATGAGGTCGGTGCGGCTGAGCGGGCAAGGGGCGATCGACCGCTGGACTCACGGCGCCTACAGGCGCTGGACGGAAGCGGCCCGGAGTGGCGGTTGACGGTGGGGCGGACCGGTCTATCATCGGCGGCACCGGCCGCCCTGGCGATTTGACTACGCCGCAAGTCGCTGTTGCGCCGATCGGCGTAGCAGGGGCATGGGGTGCGGTTGAGCGGATGGGCAAGGGGGGATAGCGGGGAGTGCAGAGGGTTGCGGTGAGGGATAATGGGACGTTAGGCCTCACGAAACCACCTGGCTCTGCCCTCCACCCCAGCGTTCTGCCTCGTCTAGCCTCGCATCCAGGAGATACCTTGCTACATCACGTCGAGATCTACGTTTCTGACCTTGAGCAGTCTGTGGCGTTCTGGACTCCGTTCATGCGATTGCTCGGCTATGCAGAAGACCGTTGGTCCGGAGGAATGAACTACATCAAGGACGGCGAGGCCTACCTTTGCTTCCTCCCCGCGCCAAGCGATCATCTTGCTGCTGGCTATCACCGCAAGCGGATTGGGCTGAATCACCTCGCATTCAAGGGCAATTCGAGGGCGCATGTGGACGAAATTGCCGCCTGGGTCAGAGCCGCCGGGTACACGAGCCTATACGAGTCCAAATATCCGTACGCTGGAGGTTCGAACTACTACGCTCTGTACTGTGAAGACCCAGACCGTATCAAGGTCGAGGTTGTTGCGCCAAGTGAGGCCTAGCTCTTCGGTCGAGGCGAGGCCCGGTGGCCTGCCGTCGGACCTGCCTCACCGCACGCGTTAAACACCCGAATGCCCACGATTCCCGGTTCACCTTCCAGGTCTGATGAGGCGATTCGACAAGCTCGTAGTGGCGAAGACGAACTAGGCGCAGTGGTCCGCGCGCATGTCCACGTCGAGGCCAGCGTGAACGAGCTCCTGACTGCTCTGCCAATTGATCCTGCGCGCATCGAAACGATGAACCTTGAGTACGCGTAGTGGTTACGCTCCGTACTTTGCTGAATGGCGCCGCCAATCAAGCTCGGGCGCGGCGCGCGGGTGCCTAATCCCTCGCTCGAGCCGACGTGCGGCTCGGCTTGAACGTTAGGCGTCGCAGGAGAAGGACGACATGCACTCGACGGCTTCGTACTCGAGGTTCGCGAAGTCCGCGGCACACTTCTGCGGCAGACCTCGCGTCTTTGTCCTTGCCCTGCTCGTCATCGTCACCTGGATCGCGACCGGTCCAATCTTCCATTACAGCGACACGTGGCAATTGGTCATCAACACAGGGACGACCATCATCACGTTCCTCATGGTCTTCCTGATTCAGAACACCCAGAACCGTGACACCGAGGCCATTCAAGTCAAGCTCGACGAGCTGATTCGTGCCACGAAGGGCGCACACAACGCGCTCCTCGACTTGGAGGAGTTGGAGGAAGACACACTTGAGTCATTCCGGGCGCGCTATCAGGCGCTGGCAACTGCTGCCCGTGCCGAACTCGGCAAGGGCCTCAAAGATACGGGAACCCCTGAGGCTTGAGCGAGAGGTCGGTGGATCGCACATGAAGGCATTCGTCGTCGCGACGTACGGGAAGAGCGGCCTCCGCGCCGCCGAGGTGCCCGATCCCACCATCGGGCCTCGTGACGTCCTGGTTCGGGTGTGTGCGGCCGGCATCAACCCGCTGGACATGATGGTGCGCAACGGCGAGTTCAAGCTCCTCCTGGGATACAAGACACCGTTCGTGCTCGGACACGATCTCGCGGGCGTTGTGATGCGCGTCGGTGCCGAAGTGCGCGACTACAACGTCGGCGACGAGGTCTACGCGCGACCCCGTGATCGGCGCATCGGAACCTTCGCGGAATACATCGCGGTCGATCAGGCGGATGTCGCCCTCAAGCCCAATTCACTCACAATGGAAGAAGCTGCGGCGATTCCGCTGGTGGCGCTTGCCGCGTGGCAGGCGCTGGTCGAGCTGGCGCAATTGACACCGGGGCAGAAGGTACTTGTTCACGCTGGTGCTGGCGGACTGGGCTCGACAGTCATCCAGCTCGCCAAGCACTTGGGCGCATACGTCGCCACGACGGCCAACGGCAAAGATGCGGAGAGGGTGCGGGGTTACGGCGCCGACGAAGTGATCGACTACACAAAGACCGACTTCGCCGAGTCGCTCTCCGGCTACGACGTCGTGCTCGACTCCCTTGGCGGCGCCAACCTCGCGAAGTCGCTGACCGTGCTCAAGCCAGGTGGTCTGGCGATCAGCGTCGTCGGCCCGCCGGATACCGCGTTCGCTGCTCAGATCGGCCGGCCATTCTTGAAACCCGTGATGGCGTTGCTGAGTCGCAAGGTCCGGGCACAAGCCAGGAAGCTGGGCGTGCGCTACGCGTTCTTCTTCATGCGCGCCGACGGCGCGCACCTGAAGACGCTGGCCGCTCTCTATGATGCGGGCACCCTGCATCCGGTACTCGACTGCACGTTCCCATTCGACGAGACGCTCGATGCGATCGCCTATGTGGAACAGGGTCGCGCGAAGGGCAAGGTGGTCGTTACCATGCCTGCTTCAGGACCGCACCAACGACTCCATCAAGCCGACGCCGCCTCGCTGCGCGGTATGGGTCAGGCATGAGGCCTGTCGCGCATCCGGAGCTCACCGCTTGACGCCTCTTCCGCCGACGGAGCACGCCGCGGTCCGCCAGAGGAGGGTCGATGGACTGTCCGAGGTGTGGGCTGCCGATGGAGGAGGGGTGGCTGACGCTGTCCAACCCGATCTTGTGGATCACCTTCGTTGTCTGGCAATCGGTCAAGCCGGGGTACGTCCGGCTGTTTCGCCCGGCCGGTTCGGTGAAGGTGATCGTGCCGCGGGTCGGCGGGCGAGGTAACCCGCGGGTGCAGATCTGCCGCGACTGCAAGACGGTGGTGTTCAGCTATGCTGACGACCAGGTGGATTGAAGGGGTCGCACGCGCGGACCCAAGCGCATGCAGCTGATCGGCGGGGCACGTGGACGTTCCGAGAGTCGTAGCCCATCGAGTCCCGCCGGCAGGTGAAGGGGTTGTTGGGGACGCTCACACAACGCGCAAGATCACATGCAACCCAATTCGAAGCTACGCACCATCAAGGTCATCCATACCCTGGTGTGGGCCGTCTTTGCGGGCTCCATCATCGCGATCCCGGCGTACGCGGCTGCAGGCGACGTCACGATGGCCTGGCGCCTCATCGGGTTCGTGTTCCTCGAGGTCGCCGTGCTCCTGGCCAACCGCATGCGGTGCCCGCTCACCGACGTGGCCGCGCGCTATACCGACGAGCGCCAGGACAACTTCGACATCTACTTGCCACTGTGGCTCGCCCGCTACAACAAGGAGATTTTCGGCGGACTCTACGTTTTAGCGATCGTCTACACGCTATGGGTGTCGGCACAGGCCGCCAGCTAGCAACGGCGCGGCAGGCGTGACGGCCCAAACGCACGGCGATCGGAGCGCGAAGCATGGTCGGACGCGCGTCAACATCTGCTCGCCGCGAGCCTACCGGAACCCACGAAGGAGCGGGTCATGCTGAGCGTTCCGCGGCACCGGTTCGCGCGGGACTTCACGCTTCACGACGCCACGCGGCAGCCCGTGGCCGACATCGCCCTCTCGATGTGTAACCGTTCACCCGGTTGCCGGCAGCAGCGACGGCGGCTCAGCCTGAACGAGAT
>CAZYVI010000009.1:0-182653 GCA_964651245.1 uncultured Anaerolineales bacterium
CGCCCCTGCTCCTTGACTCCCCAGATGTTCATCTCGACCTCCGACAGTGAGATGGTGGGCGAAGGAAGACCCTCCGCCGCGACGTGGCGTACCCGACCGGCGCCTGGACGCGCCCGCCGGCTCGAAGCCCCGCGGGCGCCGAGCGCCGCGGGGACCGTAGTCCGTACCCAACCGCGGCCCGAGCGGCCGTCCCGGTCTGCGCCGGCGACGCCGGCTCGTTCGTGGTCGCTTCGCAGCGTGCTCATGACAGCGCCCGCTCCGCGGCGCCGCTCAGGCGCGCCGCCGCCTCCCGGATCAAGCCGACCGGCAGGTCGAGCGAGTTGAAGTACACCGTGCGTCCCGTCTGCACGTTGTGGGCGCTGCCGCGCAGCACCAACTCTTCGCCGTCCGGCTCCGCCCACAGGCGGACCATGAAGCTCTCGTGCCACGAGCCCTCGGTCGTCGTCATCCCGCGCCTCCCGTCTGGTCCAGGCCTACGCCCGGCCGTCGTGCTGTCCGTCTTCGATCGCCGTCGTCGGAACCGCTGCCTAGTTGCCCTCGAACATCGTCGTCGCCTCCGCCGGCGGCGCCCGGTCCGGCGCCCTGCCTGTGCGGGCAGACTACGGATGCCCCGTCAACACCCCGTGAGCGGCTCGTCAAGCCAACGTCAAGGGGGCGGGCCGGGGTGGCCGATCGGTGGCGCATCGGGCCGTTCGAGGTCTTGACAGGCCCCGCGCCGCGTGGTACCTTCGCCCGCAGCCCAGCGAAAGGAGGCGCACACGATGATCTGGATTCGGCCGACCGGCCCCTCGCCGTACGTTTGCGTGCGCCTGGACGACGTGTAGCGCGACCGCTGTCGATTTCGGACAGCTCGCGGCCACGGGGCGCATGCCACCGTGGCCGTTTTCGTTTCCGCCGGCGCAGAACGCCGGCGTGCGAACGCCCCGGTGGCCGCCACCGGGGCGTTCGTCGTTCTCCGCCCGCTCTCGCTCACCCGCCGCTGCCGCGCACGCCCCAGGAGGCGCCCGATGCGTTCCAACAGCTTCCGCCACCGCCCGCCGCGCGTGACCGCGCCGCCGAACCGGCGGCCTCGGGCCGCCGAACCCTGGGTCCGCCCCAAGCCGCGCCATTCCGGCCACGATGCGCCCGCGCGTCCTGCGCCGCCCATCCCCGACGAGGGATCGATCGATGAACTCGACCGCGACACCGACCCCATCGCCCCAGCCTCCGCCGAGCGTCCTGCCAGGCCCGCCGTCCCCGCCTCCCGCGGCGCCGACCGCGGCCCGGCGGCTCGTCGTCCACTACCTCCGGCCGCACGGCGCTAGGATCGGCCTGCTGTGCGCCCTGCTGCTGGCCCACATCGGGCTTCAGCTCGGCATCCCGCAGTTCATCCGCGCCTTCATCGACCAGACCGTGGCCGGCGCCGCACCGGCGACGCTTGTCGCGATCGCCGGCGCGTTTCTCGGCGCGGCGGTCGTCAACGAGGCCTTCAGCGCCGCGGTGACCTGGATCGGCCAGGACGTCCGGTGGCGGGCGACGAACGCGCTGCGGGCCGACCTGACGCGCCATGCGCTCGGGCTCGACCTGACGTTCCACGGCGCCCAGACGCCGGGCAAGATGATCGAGCGCCTCGACGGCGACGTCACCGAGCTCTCCAACCTGATGAGCGACTACGCGCTGCGGGCGGCCGGCAACGCCGTGACGCTCGTCGGCGTGCTCGTCCTGCTGGCGCGCGAGGACGTCTGGCTCGGCCTGGCGTTCCTGACGTTCGTCGTCGTCGTCGCCGCCACGTTCCGGCCGATCGGCCGCGTCGCGGTCCCGGCCTGGTCGGTGTCGCGCGAGGCGAACAGCGAGTTCATCGGCTTCATCGAAGAGCGGCTGCACGGCACCGAGGACCTGCGGGCCGCCGGCGCCAAGGCGTGGACGATGGCCCAGCTGCAGGCGGCGACCGGCCACATGATGCGCGTCGAGCGGCGGGCGTCGCTGCTGGGCGCCACGCTCTGGATGGCGACGATCGTCCTGTTCACGGCCGCGCACGGCCTGGCGCTCGGCTTCGGCGCCCACCTCTACGCGGGCGGCGCGATCACGCTCGGCACCGTCTACTTGATCTTCCACTACGCCGAGATGCTCCGCCACCCGTTCGAGATGCTCGTCGAACAGCTCCAGGACCTGCAGCGGGCCGCCGGCAGCTTGAAGCGGGTGGCCGAGCTGCTGGCCACGCCGTCGCGCGAGGCCGACCAGGCCGTCCCGCAGCCGCTGCCTCGCGGCGGCGCGCTGGCGGTGGCCTGCGACGCGGTCGGCTTCGCCTACCCCGACGGCGAGCCGGTGCTCGACGGCGTGTCGTTCGGGCTGGCGCCGGGGCGGGTGTTGGGGCTGCTCGGCCGCACCGGCTCGGGCAAGACGACGCTGGCGCGGCTGCTCATGCGGCTCTACGACCCGACCGCGGGCGCGATCCGCCTGGGCGGCGTCGACACGCGCGACGCGGCGCTGGCCGAGGTGCGGTCGCGGGTGGCGTTCGTGACCCAGGACGTCCAGCTGTTCAGCGCCACCGTCCGCGACAACCTGACGCTGTTCGACCGGCGGGTGCCCGACGCGCGCATCGGCGAGGTGCTGACGTCGCTCGGGCTCGGCCACTGGCTTGCCGCGCTGCCGCAGGGTCTCGACACCGAGCTGCAGACCGGCGGCGGCGGGCTCTCAGCCGGCGAGGCGCAGCTGCTGGCGTTCGCCCGCGCCTTCCTCAAGGACCCCGGCCTCGTCATTATGGACGAGGCGTCGGCCCGGCTCGACCCGGCCACCGAGCACCGCATCGAGCGCGCCGTCGACCAGCTGCTGGCCGGCCGGACCGGGATCATCATCGCCCACCGCCTCGGCACGGTGCAGCGGGCCGACGACATCCTGATCCTCGAGGACGGCCGGGTGCGCGAGCACGGCGACCGCGTCGTGTTGGCCGCCGACCCCCGCTCGCGCTTCCGCGCCCTGTTGACCACCGGCCTCGAGGAGGTGCTGGCATGACCATGACCGTCGAACATTCCCCGCACCCGCCGGCGGCGGGCGGCGCGCCGCCGAGCACGTGGTGGATGGCCGCCCGACTGAGCCGGGCGTTCCCGTGGCAATGGCTGGCCGACGCCGCCGCCTGGGGCTTCGTCTGGGCCGCGCCGCTGGCCACCGGGCTGATCCTCAAGCTCGTCCTCGACGGCCTGACGTCGGCGGCGCCGCTTGCCGCGCTGCCGCTGGCGCTCGGCGCGCTCGTCGGCGTCGCGGCGCTGCGCCTCGGCGCGATCGTGGGCGGCATCTGGGTCAACATGACCTTCGTCAACCACGTGGCGCTGCTGCTGCGGGCCAACGTCCTCGACCGGCTGCTGGAGCGACCGGGCGCGCTGCCGCTGCCCGAGCCGACCGGCAAGACGGTCAGCCGGCTGCGCGACGACGTCCGCGACATCATGTGGGCCACCGAGTGGACGGTCGACCTCGTCGGCATGGCCACTGTGGCGCTCGTCAGCGTCGTCGTCCTGGCGCGGGTCGACGCCGTGATCACGGCCGTCGTATTCGTGCCGCTGCTGGGCGTCGTCTGGCTGGTGCACCGCCTGCGCAGCCGGCTCATGCACCTGCGCGAGGCCGCCCGCGCGGCCACCGCCCAGGTCACCGGCTTCCTGGGCGAGACGTTCGGCGCGATCCAGGCGGTGAAGGTGGCCGGCGCCGAGGCGCCCGTCGTCGCCCGCTTCGACACGCTCAACGAGACGCGGCGGCAATCGGCCATGGCCGACACGCTGTTCCAGGCGCTGCTCAACAGCGTGTTCGTCGGTGTCGTCAACCTGGGCACCGGCCTGATCCTGCTGCTGGCCGCCTACCGCATCCGTTCGGCCGAGCTCAGCGTGGGCGACCTGGCGCTGTTCGTCTTCAACCTGGGCGTCGTGGCCGACGCGACGTTCGCCTTCGGCAACCTGCTGGCCCGGCACAAGCAGGCCGGCGTCGCCCGCGACCGCCTGACCGGCCTGCTCGAGGGCGCGCCGCCCGAGGCCCTGGTCGCGCCGCGCGCCCTCGACCTGGGCGACCGCCCGCCGCGCCCGACGGTGGTCGTGCGCCACGCCAGCGACGCGCTCCATCGGCTCGCGGTCGAGGGCCTGACCTACCGCCACCCCACCACCGGCCGCGGCGTGGCCGACGTCGACCTGGCGATCGAGCGCGGCGAGTTCGTGGCGATCACGGGCCGCATCGGCGCCGGCAAGTCGACGCTGGTGCGCGCGATCCTGGGCCTGCTGCCGCCGCAGGCCGGCGCCGTGCGCTGGAACGGCCATGCCGTGGCGCTCGACGCGCTGGGCGCCTGGATGGTGCCGCCGCGGGCGGCCTACAGCGGCCAGGTGCCGCGGCTGTTCTCGGACTCGCTGCGCGACAACCTCCTCCTGGGGCAGGCCGCCGGCGACGACGCCCTGGCCGCCGCAATCCACACCGCCGCCCTCGACGCCGACGTCGCCCACCTCGACCACGGCCTCGACACCCGGGTCGGCCCGCGCGGCGTCAAGCTGTCGGGCGGCCAACTCCAGCGCGCCGCGGCGGCGCGCGCCATGGTCCGGCGGCCGAGCCTGCTGGTGTTCGACGACCTCTCGAGCGCGCTCGACGTCGAGACCGAGGCCGAACTCTGGCAGCGGCTGTTCGAGCGCGCCGGGGACGGCCCCGACGCCGCGACGTGCCTCGTCGTCTCGCATCGCCGGCCGGCGCTGCGGCGCGCCGATCGGATCGTCCTGCTCGTCGACGGCCGCGTCGACGCCGTCGGGCCGCTCGACGTGCTGCTGGCGACGTCGGCCGAGATGCGGGCGCTGTGGGCGGGCGGCGACGGCGGCGCGACCGAGCCGCTGGCCATGGCGTAACGCGGCGTGACGCGGCGCGCGCCCGCCGGCCGTGGGGCCGGGTGGGCCGGGTTGGGCCGCCCTTACGGAATGTGGTTCTGCGGGCCGGCCTTGGCCAGATTGCCGCTGCCGCTCTCGGTCAGGACGTGGTACTCCCACGTGTCCCACACGGCCCAGTCGGGGTTGCCGGTGTAGCGCGGATCGCTGGCATGGACGATAAGGTAGTTGTACGTCGCGTGGCCGTCGTAGCCATCGCACACGATGTGGTTCTGGATCCAGCCGGAGTTCATATACGGGTCGTTGCCGAAGTCGGCGCGGTAGTTGTTCACGTAGCGGCAGCTGCTGAGCGTCTCGGCGGCCAAGTCGTCCACCGCGCCGACCGTGCCCTGGACTCGGCCGTCGCCCAGATCCCAGTACCAGTCGCCGTTGGCGTCGTAGGCATACAGCGCCGTGTAGTGGCCGTTCACCCGGACGCCGGCGTCCGGATAGCCGTTGTGGTCGGCATCGTAGCGGGCGTGGCCCGGGACCACGGTGGAGGCCTGGACCGAGTGGGCGAGGCTGACGACGACCCACAGGGTCGAGGCGAGGGCAAGGGAGAGCTTCATGGTGATCCTCCTGCGATGGAAGCACAGCGACGAGGGCCGGAGTCTAAGCCCGGGCCTGGTCGCGGTCAACGCGACCGCGCCCCCGACCCTCGCTACCCGACGGCGAACATCGCCGCCACGCCGCCCACCGCCACGGCGGTGCCGGCCAGCCCGCGCCGCGTCACCGGCCGGCCGCGCAGCGCCTCGACGCCCAGGACCAGGATCGGCGAGGTGGCCATCACGGCCGAGGCCAGCCCCACCGGCGCCTCGCGGACGGCGAACAGCGACAGCCAGATGCCGAGGAACGGGCCGCAGACGGCGCCCAAGGCGGTCAGCGCCAGCGCCCGGTGGTCGCGCCACGCCCGCACGACGCGCCCGACACGACCGCGCAGCGCCGCCAGCAGCCACAGGACGGCGGCGGCCACGACGATGCGCACCAGCGTCGCCGACAGGGCCGGGTAGTCGCCCGCCATGCCCAGCTTCGAGGCGATCAAGCCGCCGGCCTGCCCGACGGCCCCGACCAGACCGAGCGCGATCCCGCGCCGGTCGTGCCGGCCGACGTCGCCGGCGGCGCCCGGCGGCGGCTCGGTCACCACGGTGGCGACGCCGGCCACGGCCATCCCGATCGCCGCCAGCTGCAGCGCCGCCAGCCGCTCGCCGAGGACGGCCCAGCCCAGGACGGCCGCGATGAGCGGCGCCAAGGCCATGATCACCGTCGCCAGCCGCGGCCCGAGCACGACGAACGCCTCGAACAGCGCCACGTCGCCGATCACCAGCCCCACCACGCCGGACACGACCAGCCAGCCCAGCCGCTCCGACCCGACATCGAGCGGCAGCGGGGCGCCGGTCGCCGCCCGGTGCGCCGCCACCAGCAGGCCGACGGCCAACAGCAGCCGCGTCAGGTTGACCGCCTCGGAACCGATGCGCCGGCCGCCGGCGCTGAAGAACAGCGCCGTGCCGCTCCAGCACACCGCCGTGCCGAGCGCCGCCGCCAGCCCCAGCGCCGAGCCGTCGGTCAACCGCCGCGGTCCATCCGCCGCGCCAAGCGCCGCGTCGCGGCCCGGGTGCTGGGGTCGAACGCTTCGAGGGCCGCCTCGTCCAGCCGGTCGAGCAGCCGGGCCGCCTTCTCGGGGTCGCTGCGGCGGACGGCGAAGTCGCCGTCGGCGTAGGTCACGAAGTCGCGGCTGGCGTTGATGGCCTCGGCGCGCACGATGTAGGCCACCGTCGGGTCGACGACCTTGCGGCGGCGGCCCATCCGGCGCTTGCGCACCGCCTCGACGGCGACCGCGGCGTCGGTCAGGACGTCGGAGCCGCCCAGCGCCAGCCAGGCGCCGACGTCGCGCGTCAGCAGCAGCAGCGCGTCGCGCTCCTCGTCGGGCGAGTGCGGGTAGCTGATGCGGATCGGCAGCGGCTCGCTGGTGACCACGGCGTCGCCCCGCTCGGCGTCGGGGACGACGAGCGCGGCGCTGACCTCGTACGTGCCGGGCTCGGCAAAGCTGAAGCCGGCCGCGCCGAACGTCAGGTTGAGGTTGGCCGACACCGAGGCACCGTCGGGCAGGAGGTCGGCGGCCGGATCGCCGGCGTCGTGCTCGTAGTCGCGCACGACGATCGGCTGGAAGACCCGCGCCGCCGGCGGCAGGAAAGGCGCGCCCGCCGGTCCACGCCGGGCCGCGTCGTCGGCGCCGAGCGCGCCGCGGTCGCCGCCGTCGAGCCGGCGCAGCCCGATGCGCAGGTAGCCGGCCTTGGGGTCGATCAGAAACGATGGCACGGCGCGCGGCGCGCCGCTGCGGTTCGACAGCTCGACGGTGAGGTACACCGGCTGGGCGTAGCCGAAGACGGTGCCGGCGGCCGGCGGGACGAGATGCAGCGCCAGGCCGGCCGCGGGCGCCGGCGGGCGGGATGGGGCGCCGTCGGCGTCGGCGCCGCCCCAATAGCGGGCGCTGTGGAACGGCTGGCCGCCCGGCACCACCGCCGGCCACGGCCCGTGGTGCAAGAAGGCCAGCTCGTCGGGATCGAACGTCCAGCGGAAGTCGCGCCAAAAGCGCTCGCGCTGGTTGCCGCCCAGATAGCGCCAGTCGTAGTTCATGAACGAGGTCGAGTCGGCGCGGCCGATCTCGGCCTCGAAGCGGTGGGCCAAGTTGAGGGCGTGGCCGAGCTCGTGGACGACGGTCTGGACCGTCTTGCGCTCGGCGCCGGCCAGGTGGCCCGCGATCGGGCGGGTGAAGACGGCCGCGCCCTGCCGCGGCAGGCCGTTCTCGTCGTCGATGCCGGCGTCGAACATGATGCCGAACACGCGCGGGTCGCGGCACTGGGCCAGGAGCAGCAGGTGGAGCTGCCAGCCACGGCGCGCGGTGTCGCCGGCGGCGAAGCGGGTCATCAGGCCGTGCAGCTGCGACTCGTCCCAGCCGGTGGCCGGCGTCGGGATCTCGCCCGGCCCATCGCTCAGCACGGCCCGGACGCCCGCTCCGGCCAGCGCCGACTCGACCGACACGGCCGGCCCGCCTGGGTCGGACCACACCGGCAGCGGCGCCACGCCCGCTTCGCGCACCACGGCGATGTCGACGGACCGCAGCGCCTCGCGCTCCCAGCGCGCCGCGGCGACGATCGGCCGTCCGGCCGGCAACACGCCCAGCGGCCCGTCGAAGCGCAGCGTAACGCTGGCCGCCGTGGCTGACGCCACCGCCAGCTCGAGCGTCCCGCCGGCCGTCCGCCCGCCCTCGTCCTGGCCGGCGACCGCCACCAGCGCCTGGCCCGGCCGCAGCGCCGCGCCCGGCGCCGCCGCCGCCGACAGCTCGAAGCGCCGCTCGGCGCCGGGCGCGGCGCCGTCGCTGAAGAGGTCGAGGCTGAGCCGCCCCGCGCCCGCCGCCAGCCGCAGCTCGCCGGTCAGCCCGGGCGCCGAGAGCGCCCACGCCCCGTCGCGCGCCACGACGCCCGCCGCCCCGGCGTCGGCCGGCCGCTGCCAGCCGAGCGCCGCCAGCCCCTCGCCGATCAGCGTCACGCCGCGCGCCAGGGCGTCGAGCCGCGCCTGTTCGGCCGCATCGAGCGGCCGCCCGAGCTGTCGCAGCTGCTGGTGCTCGGCGAACAGCTCGTCGCGGGCGGCGCCGATGCGCGATTCCGGGCTCGTCGGGTCGGGCGGCATGGGGCGGAGGATAGCCGCGCTCGGCGCCGACGCGCCAGCTGCGCCGGCGCTCAGGTAATCCCGCCGTCGCCGACGCCGTCACCCCACGGCGGTGGCCGGCATCCTTCGCGCCGCGGCGCACACACCGGATTGAGCCGGGCGGGCCGCCGTGCGACGCTGGGCAGTGGACACGCCGCGCGGCGGCAGCTGCGCGGCCCGCTGCCCGGCCCGGCCCACGCCGCTGCCGGGCGACCCTCAGGAACCCAGAACACGATGGTCGTCCGTACCCGCCTTGTCCTCCTCGGCCTGGGCTTGTGGTCGCTGGCCGCCTGCCAGCCCAACGCCGCCGCGCCCTCCGTTCCTTCCCCCGCAGCCGGCGCGGCCGGCGGGCACGAGGCCCACCCCGGGCCGCCGCCCGCGCCCGCCGATGCCGCGGCCGTGCGCCCGGGTACGGCCGCCATGGCCCGGCGGCTGGCCGCGCTGTCGGCGTCGATCCCGTTCGAAGAGGATCTCTACAGCAGCGAGCGGCGCCTGGCCGAAATGCTCCAGCTGCCGATGCCGGCGGACTCGTCCGCCCAGTTCCAGCTCCGCAGCCAAATCGCGATCGAGCAGTTGAACGCCGGGCAGCCTGAGGCGGCCGCCGCGTCGTTCGGCCAACTGCGCACCTTCCTGCTCGGCATCGGGCACGACCTCTCGTCGTCGGCGGCCTTGCGCGAGGTGACGTCGCGCGAGGCCATCGCCTGGCTGCGCTTCGGCGAGGTCCAGAACTGCGCCCTCCACCACAACGCCGATTCGTGCCTCCTGCCGATCCAGGGCGGCGGCGTGCACCAGGACCGCCGCGGCGTCGACCATGCCATCCCGCTGCTCGAGACGCTGCTGCGGTCCGATCCGAACGACCTGACGAACCGTTGGGTGCTCAACGTCGCCCACATGGCGGCGGGCACCTGGCCCGACGGCGTGCGCGAGGCCTGGCGCATCCCGCCCGAGCAGTTCGCGTCCACCGGCTCGCTGCCGCGCTTCACCGACGTGGCCGTGGCCGCCGGCCTGGCGCCGATGGACCAGGCCGGCGGCGCGATCGTCGACGACTTCAACGGCGACGGCCACCTCGACGTCGTCGTCTCGTCCATGGGCCTGCACGACCCGCTCCGGTTCTTCGCCAGCCGCGGCGACGGCACGTTCGAGGACCGCACGGCGGCGGCAGGCCTCACCGGGCTGACCGGCGGCCTCAACCTGGTCCAGGGCGACTACGACGGCGACGGCTGGCTCGACTTCCTGGTGCTGCGCGGCGGCTGGTTCCAGACGCGCCAGCCGATCCCCAGCTCGCTGGTGCGCAACCTCGGCGGCGGCGTGTTCGAGGACGTGACGCAGGCCAGCGGCCTGGTCAACGAGCACCCGACGCAGGCCGGCGCGTTCGGCGACTATGACAACGACGGCGACCTCGATGTCTTCATCGGCAACGAGTCGCTGCCCAGCGGTCCGGCCCGACCGAGCGTGCTGTTCCGCAACGAGGGCGACGGCACGTTCCGCGAGGTCGGCAGTGAAGCGGGCGTCGCCACGCCGGGCTTCGCCAAGGCGGCGGTCTGGGGCGACTACGACAACGACGGCCGGATCGACCTCTATGTCAGCCGGCAGCAGGCGGTCAACCTCCTGTACCACAACGAGGGGCCGGGCGCCGACGGCGTCTGGCGGTTCCGCGAGGTGGCGGCCGCGGCCGGCGTCAGCGAGCCGATCCAGAGCTTCCCGACGTGGTGGTTCGACTACGACAACGACGGCTGGCTCGATCTGGCCGTCAGCGGCTACGGCAACCTGAACTCCACCGCCACCCCCAACTCCTCGGCGGCCGCCAACGTCGCCGCCGACGTCCTCGGCCTGCCGACCGACGCCGACCGCTTCCACCTGTACCGCAACCGCGGCGACGGCACGTTCGAGGATGTCTCGGCCGCCGCGGGCGTCGATGCCGTCCTGTACACGATGGGCGCGAACGTCGGCGACCTCGACAACGACGGCCACGAGGACTTCTACGCCGGCACCGGCAACCCGGACTTCCGCACGCTGGTCCCGAACCGGATGTTCCGCAACACCGGGCGCGGCACGTTCGAGGACGTGACCACCGCGGGTGGCTTCGGCCACCTCCAAAAGGGCCACGGCGTCAGCTTCGCCGACATCGACAACGATGGCGACCAGGACGTCTACGAGGACTTGGGCGGCGCCTTCGACGGCGACACCTACCCGAACATCCTCTTCGAGAACCCCGGCCACGACGGCCGCCACTGGGTGACGCTGCGGCTGCAGGGCCCCGGCTTCAACCGGTCGGCCATCGGTGCGCGCGTGGCGGTCCGGGCAGCGGGCCCCGACGGCGCCGAGCGGACGCTGCACCGCGTCGTCGGTTCGGGCGGTTCGTTCGGTGGCAACAGCCTCCAGGTCGAGGTCGGTCTGGGCACCGCCACGACATTGACCAGCGTCGAGGTGCGGTGGCCCGGCCAGGCCGAGGCCGAGGTGTTCGAAGGCGTCGGGGTCGACGGCATCTGGCGGATCGAGGCCGGCACCGGCCGGGCGTCGGCGGTCGTGCAGCAGGCGTTCCGCCTGGGCGGCGGGGCATTGGCCACCCGTTGACGCCGGCCGGCGACGGACCTGGCACGGGCGTCCGACCGGGCCGAGGATCGAAGCGGGGGCGCGGCCCAGGTCGGCCGCGCCCCCGCATGCGTTCGATCGCCGTTCGGGGCTACGGGCAGACCCGCAGCTCGCGCGCCAGGCCGCGCTGGACGGCGGCCAGGTCGGCGGCCTCGGGTGCGGCGTGGTAGCGGGCCGGGTCGCCGGCCAGCTCGACGAGCAGCGCCGCGTCGACGTCGTCGCCGAGGCCGACCGTGTGGATGACGATGCCGGCCGCGCGCGCGGCGGCCGCGGCCGCCCGCGCCGGCTCGACGCCGGTCGAGGGGCGGCCGTCGGTCACGACGATGAGCGAGCGCACCGCGTCGGGTCGGGCGTCGGCCAGGGCGGCAGCAGCGGCGGCGATGCCGGCGTCGAGCGCCGTGCCGCGGCCGGTCGTCAGGGCGTCGATGGCGGCGGCGGCGGCGGCGCGGTCGGCGGTGAGCGGCAGCGCCAGCTGGGCCGCGGCGTCGAACGCGACGAGCGCGAGCCGATCGCCGGGCGACAGGGCGCCCAGAAGCGCGCGCGCCGCGTCACGGGCGGCGTCCATCTTGGCCGGTCCGCCCGGCATCGTCGGCGCGGCCATGCTGCTCGAGACGTCGACCGCCAGGGCGACGTCGAGCGCGGCGCGGGTGGTGGTGCAGCGCGCGACGACGGCGATCGGCAGGTAGGCCGGCCGCAGCGGGGCGGCGGTGGCCGTCGGCGTCGGCGTGGCGGTGGCCGTGGCCGCGGGCGTCGGTGGGGCGGTCGGCGTCGCGGTGGCCGTCGGCGGTGCGACGACGTCGACCTCGGGCACCGGGAAGACGAGCGAGCCCGGGTTGGCCCAGCCGTCGACGAAGTCGGCCCAGGCCCGAACGTTCGTCGCCTGGCGGCCGGACCGGGTCGGGACGAGGCGATAGGTCAGCGGCTGGCCGCGGTAGGCGACGTCCGCCAGGTCCCAGGCGAGCGTGCGGCGGGCAGCGTCGTAGGCCGCCGGCGGCACGGCGCTGCCGGGCACGTAGTCGAACGCGGCCGGGATCTCGTCGCGCACTGCGGCGGTGGCCAGCAGCGCCGCCGGGCGGTCGAGCTGCGCCACCCGCTGGTAGACCGGCACCGCCGCCCCCGTCCCGCCGCCGGGGTTGCCGCCCGGCCCGCCGCCGCCGAAGAGGTTCAGCACGTCGAGGTCGCTCGAGGCCAGCAACGCCGCGTCGCCGCTGCCGTTGACGACGACCACGCGGGCGCCCATCGCCCGCAGCTCGGCCGCGGCGTCCTCGGCGTCCTGCTGTTCCTCGCATGTGGTCCGCTCGACCTTGATGCAGTACTGGGCGCCGATCAGGACGACGACCGGCCGGCCGCCGGCCGGCGCCAGCCGCAGCTCCTTGGCGGCCTCGACGAGGGCGTTGCGTTCGCTCGACTCGCTGCCGCCGCCCGCGTTGAGCGTCTCGAGGGCGGTGATCACGCGGCTGACGTCGTGCGTCCAGCGCTGGGCGAACTCGGTGTTCACGTAGTAGGCCATCAGGCCGATGTTGTGCCGCTTGAAGTCCGCCAGGGCGACGACGGACTGCGTGGCCCGGATGAAGTTGTTCGACTTGGTGTTGACCACCAGCAGGATGTTCGACGGCTCTTCGACCGCGCCGCACGAGCCGTCGAGCGCAAGCGTGACGGTGAGCGGCTGGCCGACGGCGACGGTGGCCGGCGCCGCGGTCTTGTCGCCGGCGACGAGGCAGGTCTTGCCGGAGAGGACCTCGCGGGCCGGACGGCCGTCGGAAGCGAAGACCGAGATCACCGACGCCAGGCGGTCGGCGACGAACACGTGGCCGCCGGGCGCGACGCTGAGGTCGGCCAGGTTGCGGGCCTGGGCGTTCTCGTTGGGGCGGGCGTTGAAGCGCGCCCGCTCGGTGCCGTCGGCGTCGAGCCGGACCACCTCGCCGCGCGACGTCAGCACGAAGATCGCGCCGTCGGGGCCGCCGGCCAGGCGCCAGCTGTCGCTCGGTCCGGTCAGCGTGCGGGCGATCTTGCCGTCTGGGGTGCGCACCTGGATCTGGTCGCGCAGCGCGTCCAGGACGTAGATCGCGCCGTCGGGTCCGCTGCCGACGTCGGCGTAGAGGGCGTTGCGGTCGGTGCCGCCCAGGGCCCACGTCGACTTGCGGCCGCGGCCCTGGCGCGGGTAGGCCAGGAGCTCTTGCGCGTCGTTGTTGAGGACCAAGATCAGGTCGTTGACAGGGTCGAAGTGCAGCTCGGTGACCTCGGCCCGGGCCGGCGCCGTCGTCGTCCACGACGGCACCAGGTAGTCGATCGGCTCGCCGTTGTAGCGGCCGCTGGTCATCGTGAAGTGGCCGAGGCACGGCGTGTCGGTGGGGTTGGCGCGGTTGCCGGTGTGGCACGTGCCGTAGCCGACGACGCCGTCGGCCGTGCCGTCGCCGGTGGCCATCGACAGCGTGACCGAGACGGCCTCGGTGGGGAACGTCTCGAACGGCAACACGACGTCGGGCGCGCCGGCGCCGCTGTAGCGCCGGACGCCGCGGAAGTCGGTGATGAACAGCGTGTCGTCGGTTACGGCGTCGACGCGGCCGGGACCGCGGAACGTGTCCTCGTCGAGCGGCTGCAGCGTGGCGACGGCCGCCACGGTGGCGAACGACCGATCCACGTAGCGCACGACGGCCGGGCGGCGCTCGGCGTCGGGGTCGGTGGCGTCCTCGGTGTAGGTCGACAGCGAGTAGAACAGTCCGTCGCGGGCGTCGACGTAGGGGCTGAAGAAGCCGACGACGTTGGCCGACGCCTGCGGGCCGCGCAGGAACGTCACCGCGCCGTCGGCGATGAGGCACGGGAAGGCCAGGAGGGTGTCGTCGTCGATGACGTCGATGTCGCGACCGGAGCAGGCGCGCTGCCGCGGGCCGAAGCCGCCCGGCCCCATCGGCGGCCGGCCGCCGCCGCCGCCGGTCGTCTGGCGGTACTTGGCGTCGGTCAGGTCGAGCGTCCGCATGAGCCGCACCGGGACGTCGCCGCTGCCGGGCGCCTGGGCCGGGTCGACGTCGACGTGCAGGGCGGCCGGGGTGCGGGCGAGCAGGTCGTCCAGCGGCGTGTCGAGGCGGAAGACCTGGATCCGGCTGCCGTTGCGGTCGCCGACGAAGATGTCACCCGACGGCGCGACGGAGACGTCGACCAGCTGCCGGAACTTCCCCTCGCCGCTGCCGCGCAGCCCGAAGCTGAAGCGCTCGCGCCCCTGCGGGTCAAAGGCGCGGATGCGGCTCGAGAGGACGTCGGCGACCCAGAGCCGGCCGTCGGGGCCGAGCGAGAGGCCGGCCGCATAGACCTCGGGCCAGGCGGTGCGGTAGCCGCCGGCGCGGTCGAAGACGACGATGCGGTAGCTGTCGTTGTCGGCCACGTAGACCTGCCCGGCGGCCTCGTCGACCTCGACGCGCCGCGGATCGCCCAGGCGCGACGGCCCGGTGCCGGTGCCGCCGAACGCGCCGGTCCAGGCGCCGTCGGGCGCCAGGATCGAGACGCGGTTGCGGCCGGGATCGGCCAGATAGACCGTTCCGTCGCTGGCCGCGGCCAGCCCCTGCGGCTGCATGACCAGGTCGGGCGCCTCGGCCAGCTCGGGCCATTGGTCGACCATCCGGTAGTCGAGCAGGTCGCCGACGATCTGGGCGCGGGCCGGCGCGGCCGGCGCGGCCGGCGCCACGGCGCCGGCGACGGCCAGCGCGACGAGCAGCGGCACGGCGAACGCGCGGGCGGCGGGCGACCAGGCGCGGGCATTCGGCGAGCCCATCGGGCAACTCCTGATTCGGCGCATCGGCCGGGCGGCAGGGGGGGCGACCCGGACGAATCTTGGGGATCGGCGACATTAACGCCGCGGCGCGTCGCCCGGCCGGGTGCCACATGTAAACGGTGTGTAACGTTCGGCCGCGGCGGCCTACAATGGACGCCGGCGCCGCCGCGAGCCGATCGCTTTGCCCGACCGCCGCGCCACGACCGACGATGCCGATCTACGCCTACCTCTGCCCGCACTGCAACCGGATCTACGACTTCCTGTCGCGCACCCCGACGCCGCGGCGCGACCCCGTCTGCCCGCGCTGCGGCGCGACCGACCTGGCCAAGCAGGTGACGCGCTTCGCCGTCGTCCGCGGCGGTCGCGGCGACGACGACGACCTCGGCCCGGGCGAGGCCCACGGCGACCCCGACCCCCTCGACGACCCGCGCACGGCGGCCGAGCTCGAGCGGCTGATGGCCGACGCCGAGTCGATCGACGACGACAACCCGCGCGAGCTCGGCCGCTTCATGCGCCGCATGACCGAGCTGGCCGGCGAGCCGCTGACGCCCGACCTCGACGAGGCGCTGCGCCGGCTCGAGGCCGGCGAGGACCCCGACCGCGTCGAGGACGACCTGGGCGACGTGCTGGGCGAGCTGCCGCCGGACGGCACGCATGCCGGCGCGGCCGGCGACGCCGCGTACGCGCCGGGCGCGGCGCCCGGCGACCCGGCCCCCGCCGCGCCGACGAGCGGCGGCGACGGCAGCGACGCCGTCGCCGGCGGCGTGCGGGCGCGACCGCCGCGCGGGCGCCCGGTGAAGGACCGCGGCCTGTACGACCTCTGACGACCCGCGGCCGGGGGGCGCCGGGCCGTGCCGCGCCCGGTCCGCGCTACGGTACGAACGCCACCGGCAGCACCGCCCGGCCGCGCGCGGCGGCGTCGGGCGTGGCCGTCGGCCGCCCGCCCGGCGTGGCCGTCGCCGCGGCCGCCGTCGGCGACGCGGGCGGCGGGGCGCCGCCGGCGAACGCCAGCCGGTCCCAAAGGTCGCACTTGGCCGCGCGCCAGCCGGTCGTCGCCCGCGGCTTCGCACCGAACTGGAGGCCGATGTCGGCGGCCGGGTCGTAGCGCGCCCAGCCGAGCGGATCGCCCGCCGCGCCGTCGACGGCCACCGCGCCGGGCGCGCCGTCGCGGGCGATGTTGGCCCAGAAGCGCTGCATCGTCCGGGCCAGGGCGCGGGCGTCCGGCCCGGCGGCGGCGGCGCCGGCGCCGCCGTCGGGGTCGCCGAAGAGGAACGGGATCTCGGCGCCGTGGTGGCTGCCGAGGCCGCTGGCGCGGCCCAGCGCCGTCACGAACGCGAAGTGGTAGAGCCAGGTCGGGCGACCGGCCGCCGCGTGGGCACGCGCGACGCGGCGCGCCGGGCAGACGAAGCCGACGTCGCCGGTGACGTCGGCCAGGGCCAGGTAGGGCGCGTCGTAGCTGCTGGCCGGGTAGAGCGCCAGGACAGCGTCGGCATCGCCGCGGTAGAGGCTGCGCACGGCGGCCTCGTAGCCGGCGGCGGTCAGCGTGGCCTTGAAGGGCTGGGCGAACAGCGTCCCCTCGTCGGCGTTGGCGCCCAGCGCGAACGGCACGGCGGCGGCGCGGCCGGCCGCCACGGCGGCGCCGGGCGGTTCGGTCAGGGCGTGGCCGTCGACGACGAGATCGTACGTCTCGGCGCCGGGGTTGAGGATGCCGATCTCGCCCGGCAGCGTCGCCAGCACGGCCGCGGCGTCGAGCGCGCGCAGACAGGCCGCCTCGTCGGCCGCGTCGACGCAGCCCGCCGCGGCGCTGAAGCGGTCGCCCTGCGCCAGCGCCGGCGGCAGCGGCCCGGCGCCGTCGAGGCGGGCGAGCGCGTCGCGGCAGGCGCCGCTCTGCATCACGGCGGCGTGGAACCGGCCGCGCGCCAGCGGCGACGCCAGCAGCGCGCACACGCTGACGCCGCCGGCCGACTCGCCGAAGATCGTCACGCGGCCCGGGTCGCCGCCGAACGCCGCGGCGTTGGCCTGCAGCCAATCGAGGGCGGCGATCTGGTCGAGCAGGCCGTAGTTGCCGGCGCCGGGCGCCGCCGGGTCGGCGCCGACGAAGGCGCGGTGGGCCAGGTAGCCGAGCGCGCCGAGGCGGTAGTTCACCGTCACCACGACCACGCCCTGGCCCGCGGCCAGCGCCGCGCCGTTGTAGAGCGGCTCGACGGCCGAGCCTTGGATCAGGCCGCCGCCGTGGAACCAGACCAGGATCGGCAGCGGACGCGGCAGGCGGGCGTCGAGGGGCGCCCAGACGTTGAGTTGGAGGCAGTCCTCGCTCCACGCCGGCGTGACGTCGGGCCGCAGCACGCCGCCGGGCAGCTGTGGACAGGCGGGGCCGTAGGCCGCCGCGTCGCGCTCGCGGGCGCGCAGCGCCGGCGGCTGCGGGGCGCGCCACCGCAGCGCGCCCAGCGGCGGAGCGGCGTACGGGACGTTCTTCCAGCTGGCGCTGCCGCCGTCGACGGCGCCGCGCAGCAGGCCCTCGCTCGTGAGGACCCGCAGCGGATCGTCGGGCTGGGCGCGCGCCGGGCGCGGCGCGGGCGCCGCACCGGCCGCCATGGCCACGGCGGCGATCGCCAGCCCGCGCGCGGCGACGGCGCGCGGCGTGCAGTACGGGGTGGTGCGCACGGTGGTCCCTCCTCGGGCCGACGACCCTGACCGCTGCCCGTCCCAACGTCGCGGTCCCGCATCTGGTTTCCCCGCGGGCAGCCCACTAGAATAGCCCGGCCGGCGGCGGACGTGTCGATCGTCCCGCCGCCGTTAGCGTCGCCGGGGGTGGGATGAGCCGCGCACGACTGCACAAGGCGGAAGCGATCGTCCTCAAGCGCCACGATTACGGCGAGGCCGATCGCATCGTGACGGTGTTCACGCGCGAACGCGGCAAGATCACCGTCATCGCCAAAGGCGTGCGCCGGATCGCCAGCCGCAAGGCCGGCCACATCGAGCTGTTCACCCATGCCACGATGCTCTTGGCCGAGGGGCGCTCGATGGACGTCCTGACCCAGGTCGAGATGGTCGAGCCGTTCGCGGCGTTGCGCGAGGACCTGGTTCGGACCAGCTACGCCTACCTGATGGCCGAGCTCGTCGACCGTTTCGAGCACGACGGGCACGTCCACCCGGCGGCCTTCGACCTCTTGCGCGACAGCCTCGCGGCGCTCGGCGCGGCCGACGACCCGGGTGTCGTGGCGCGCTGGTTCGAGCTGCGCTACCTCGACCTCATCGGCTACCGGCCGCAGCTCTTCGCGTGCGCCGCCTGCGCCGCGCCGCTCGAGCCGGGCGACGCCGTGTTCAGCCCCGATGCGGGCGGCGTCGTCTGCCGGGCCTGCCGGTCCCGTGTCTCGGACGGCCTGCCCCTCGACGACGCTGCGTTCCGGGTGCTGCGCTTCCTGCAGTCGCGCCCGCTCTCGCTGGCCTGCCAACTCGTACTCCAGCCGGCGACCCGCGGCCAGGTCGAGCAGGCGCTGCAGGCGTTCGTCCGCCACCACCTCGAGCGCGACCTGCGCAGCGTCGAGTTCCTGGCCGGCCTGCGACGGGCGGCCCGAACGCTCGACCTCCAGCCAGCGCCGGCCACCCAGCCCACGCCATCCGACGGCGACCCGACCGCCGTGCCCAGCAGGACGCAGCCATGACGCCGCCCGTAGCGCTGACCTTTCAGGACCTCGTCCGCCGGTTGACCGACTACTGGGCCGGCCTTGGCTGCCTGGTCTGGCAGCCGCACAACGCCGAGGTCGGCGCCGGCACGATGAACCCGGCCACCTACCTGTTCGTCCTGGGGCCCGAGCCCTGGAACGTGGTCTATCTCGAGCCCAGCGTCCGGCCCGACGACGCCCGCTACGGCGAGAACCCCAACCGCGTCGGCCGCCACCACCAGCTCCAGGTCATCCTCAAGCCCGATCCCGGCGATCCGCAGCAGCTCTACCTCGACAGCCTGACGGCGATCGGCATCGACCTGGCCAAGCACGACGTCCGGTTCGTCGAGGACAACTGGGAGTCGCCGGCCCTCGGCGCCTGGGGTCTGGGGTGGGAGGTCTGGCTCGACGGCCTCGAGATCACCCAGTTCACCTACTTCCAGCAGGCCGGGTCGCTCGACCTCGAGCCCAACAGCGTCGAGATCACCTACGGCCTCGAGCGGATCGCCATGGCCCTGCAGGACGTGGCGCATTTCAAGGACCTGCGCTGGAACGAGCACACCACGTTCGGCCAGCTGGTGCTCGACTACGAGCAGCAGACCAGCGGCTACTACTTCGAGCACGCCGACGTCGACCGGCTGCGCCAGCTCTACGACCTCTACGACGCCGAGGCGCGCAGCGCCCTCGACGCCGGGCTCGTGCGGGTGGCGCACGACTACACCCTCAAGTGCAGCCACGTCTTCAACGTCCTCGACGCCCGCGGCACGATCGGCGTCACCGAGCGGGCGCGCTTCTTCGGCCGGATGCGCGAGCTGGCGCGCCTCACCGCCCAGCGGTGGGTCGAGTCGCGCCAGGCGCTGGCGTTCCCGCTGCTGACGGGCGACACCGCCGGCTGGGTGGCCGGCCAGGGCGACGGAGCCGGCGCCGCGCGCGGCGGCGTCCGCGCCGCGCCCGGCGACGCGGCGCCGCCCGAGGCGGCGGCCGACTTCGTGCTCGAGGTCGGCGTCGAGGAGTTGCCCCCGGCCGACCTGAACAGTGCGCTGCAGGCGCTGGCCGAGCGGCTACCGCCGTTGCTGGCCGAGCTCCGGCTCACCCATGGCCCGCTCGCGGTGGAAGGCACGCCGCGCCGCCTCGTTGCCACCGTCCGCGACCTGGCAGCGCGCCAAGCGGCGATCGAGGAGCACGTCGTCGGCCCGCCCGCCGCGGCCGCGTTCGACGCCGAGGGCCGGCCGACGGCGGCGGCGGCCGGCTTCGCCCGCAAGGTCGGTGTCGACGTCGCGGCGCTGGCGACGGTGGAGCGCGGCGGCGAGCTGCGCGTCGCCGCGGTGCGCCGCGAGGCCGGCGGGGCGGCGGCCGACGCGCTAGCGGCGGCGCTGCCGGCGATGCTGGGCAGCCTGCCGTTCGGGCGCGCGATGCGCTGGAACGCGTCGCGGCAGGCGTTCTCGCGCCCGGTGCGCTGGCTCGTCGCGCTGCACGGCCGGCACGTCGTGCCGCTGGCGTTCGCCGGCCTCGACGCCGGGCGCACGACGCGCGGCATCCGGCCCGCCGGCTCGCCGCGGATCGAGTTGGCCGCGGCCGAGGACCACCGCAAGCTCATGCGCACGCTGGGCATCCGCACCGCCCAGGCCGAGCGCCGCGACGAGATCGCCCGTCAGGTCGACGCGGCCGCGCGCGACGCCGGCGGGACCGCCGTCGCCGACCCGGGCCTGCTTGACGAGGTCGCCGGGCTCGTCGAACAGCCGCGGGCGCTGGTCGGGCGCTTCGACGCCGACTTCCTCGCCCTGCCGGACGTTTTGCTGGTGACCGTCATGCGCAAGCACCAGCGCTACTTCCCGGTCCGCGACGCCGACGGGCAGCTCTTGCCGGCGTTCGTCGCCGTCGCCAACGGCGCCGGCATCGACGAGGCCGCCGTCCGCCATGGCAACGAGGCCGTGCTGCGGGCGCGCTTCGCCGACGCCGCCTACTTCTGGGCGCGCGACCGGCAGCACCGGCTCGACGACTTCACGCCGCGGCTGCGGGACGTGACGTTCCAGGCCGAGCTGGGCTCGATGCTCGACAAGGTCGGCCGGCTCGGCCGGCTCGTGCCACGGCTGGCGGCGCTGCTGGACGTCGCCGAGGACGACGTCGCGACGGCCGCGCGCGCTGCGGCCCTGGCCAAGAGCGACTTGGCGACGGCCATGGTCATGGACTTCACCAGCCTGCAGGGGGCGATGGGGCAGGTCTACGCCCGTCTCGACGGCGAGCCCGAGGCGGTGGCGACGGCGATCTACGAGCACTACCTGCCGCGCGGCGGCGGCGACGCGCTCCCAGCCACCCGACCCGGCGCGCTGCTGGCGCTTGCCGATCGGCTCGACAGCCTGGTCGGCCTCTTCGCCGTCGGCCTCAAGCCGACGGGCGCCCAGGATCCGTACGGCCTGCGCCGCGCCGCGCTGGGCATCGTCCGTCTCCTCGCCGAAGGCGAGCTGGCGATCCGCGACCGCCGCCACGGGCTGCCCGCGCTCGTCGACGCGGCGGCCCTCGAGCTCCCGGTCGAGGCCACGCCCGCGGTCCGGGACGAGCTCGCCGCCTTCCTGGCCACCCGCTGCGAAGTCCAGCTGCGGGACGCCGGTCACCCGGCCGACGTCGTGGCGGCGGTGCTGGCGCGGTTGGCGATGGCGCCGCGGCGGGCGGTGGACGTCGTCGAGCGGCTGGCGCGGCGGGTCACCGAGCCGGCGTGGCCGGCGACCCTGACGTCGTACGCCCGCTGCAAGCGGATCGTGCGCGGCCAGCCGCACCTCGATCCCGTGGCGCGCACCGAAGTGGCTGCGCGGCTCGTCGAGCCGGTGGAGCGGGCGCTGTGGGCGGCGGTCGACGCCGCCGGCCACCGCCTGGAGCCGGACGGCTACGACGACGTCGACGCCGTCGTCGATGCGCTGCGGGACCTGGCGCCGGCGATCGACGCCTTCTTCGACGGCGTCCTCGTCATGGCCGACGACCCGGCGCTGCGCGCGGCGCGGCTGACGGTGCTGCACACGATCGCTGCCCTGCCAGACGCCGTCGCCGATCTGTCGAAGCTCGAGGGCTTCTAGCCGGCGCGTCGATCCACGGCGCCCACCGCACACCGCCGCGGATGCACGCCGGCCGCCCTCAGCGCCCGCCGCCGTCGAGCCACGCCTGGGCCTTGGCAACGAGGACGCGTCCGCCCGCCGCCATCCAGCGCTCGTAGGTCGGCGACTCCGACGCGGCGCGCTCGCGCCACATTCCGCCGACCCAGTCGATGTAGTGGCGCGTCTCGGACGGCAGCACACCGTCGCGCCGGAAGCGGATCGCGGCGCCCGGGCCGCCGTTGTAGGCGGCGGCAGCCATCGTGACCGAGCGGCTCCAATCGGGATCGTCGGCCTGACCGAACGACTTGAGCTGCTGGGCCAGGTACCAGGCGCCGAAGTCGATCGCGGTCGCCGGGTCGTGGAGCCGGCCGGGATCGAACGCGCCCAGCCCGCGCTGGCGGGCGATGTCCCCGGCGGTGGCCGGCATCACCTGCATCAGCCCCGTCGCCCCGACGTGGCTGCGCGCCGAGGGGTGGCCGCCCGACTCGACGAGCGTCACGATCGCCAGAAGGTCGGCGGCCACACCGTGGGTCCGAGCCGCCTCCGCCAGCAGGTCGCTCCAGTGGCGCACCGACGGCGGCAGCCACGGAATGGACACGCCCGCGGTCGCCGCGACGTCGCCGCGACCCTCCGGCGGGCCGGCGCCGTCGCCGGCGCTCGACGCGGCGACCGTGTCGTCCGCGCGGGCGGCGCTGAGGGCCGCACCGCCGGGCTGCTCGGACACGCCGCGCCCCATCGTGTCGGCGATGGGCGCCGCACCGGCGTGCGTCCCGGGCGCGGCCACCACCGCCCCCGACGCGTCGGGCGCCTCGAACGGGCCGCGCTCCTGGCCGCCGTCGAGCGACAGGGGCGGCGGATCGCCCGCGCGCACGGTGACCGCGCCGGCGGGCACGAAGCCACGCACCGTGTGCCCGTCGACCTCGGCCGAGACCCAGTACGCCACGCCGCTCGACCAGATGCCGTCGACCGCGACGTGACCGGCGATGCCGACGCGCGCACCGGCCGGCACGATTCCGACCACGGCGCCGGCGCCCGGCGCCGACACCACCTCGAGCCGCTCGACGGCCTCGCCTACGGCGAACGCCATGAACGGCGCCGCGGGCGCTGCGGTCGGCGGCGCGGTGCGACCGCGGCGGCCGACGCCGGCCAGCGCCGCGAGGCCGAGGCCGGCGAACAGGAGGCAGGCGACGAGCGTCGGGCTGGGCCAGCCGCGCGTCGACGCGCGCCGGCGCGGGCGCGGATCGAGGGAGACGACGGGTTCGAAGGTTGGGTTGGCGGCGGCCATCGCGTGCGGTCCTTGGGCTTCGCGGCGCCCCTGCGCCGGCAGGACCAAGTATAGAACATCCGTTCTATTTGTCAACCGCAGCCGGACGGGTCGGGACGCGCACGCGGGTGCGCGCGGACGCTGCCGATTCCGCTAGCGGGCGTCGCGCCGCAGCACGGGCAGGTAGATGCCGCCGCGCCCGCCCGGCGTACCACCGGGCGTCGGCGTCGGGTCGCCCGGGCCCACGGTCGGCGCGCGCTCGTATGCGCCGACGTCGCAGCGGACGACGCCGTCGCGGTTGCCGTCGGCCGGGCGCGCCGAGCCGCGCTGGTCGACGGTCAGCGCCGCCCCGCCGAGCCCTGGGCAGCCGCCGGCGGCGCCGGCGTCGATCGCCGGGCTGCCGTCCAGCAGGGCATGGGTGGACGACGGGCCGCCATTCGCGGCGAGCGGGCCCAACAGCAGGGCCACCGAGGCGCGGTCCGACGGTCCGGCCAGCGCACAGCTGGCGTCCGAGACCAGGTTGTGGCCGTCCGACGCCACCGCGCCCTGGCAGGCGACGGCGTCGGTGCCGGCGGCGACGATCGTGTGTCCGAGACGGACGGTGCTGCCCGCCGCGGCCAGGATCGCCCCGCCGCCCTCGGCCGCTGGGTCCGTGTCGTTGCCGGCCATGGTCACGTTGCGCAGCGTGGCCGTGCCTTGCGCGTTGTGGAGACCGCCGCCGCCGAGCAGGGCGGCGTTGCCGGAGATCGTGACGTTCTCGAAGCCGATCGTGCCGCGGTTCGCGACGCCGGCGCCGCGCCGCGCCTCGCCCTCGGCGATGAGGCTGCGGACCACCGTGGCCGTCCCGACGTTCCACAGGCCGCCGCCGTCGCCGCCCACGGTGGGTGGCGGCTCCTCGCCCTCGGGGGCCTCGGGCTCGGTGCCCGACGCCTCGTTGCCCGTCACCCGCAGGTCGGTCATGGCCAGCGTGCCGAGGTTGACGGCGCCGCCGCCGGACGACGCCGTGTTGTTGGCCAGCTGGGTGCCGACGATCTCGCCGCGTGCGGCCGGCTGGAGCAGCAGGCCGCCGCCGTCGCGAACCGCGGTGTTCTCGGTCACGGCCGTGCCGTCGAGCTGCACCGCGCCGGCTTCGGCGTACAGGCCGCCGCCGTCGGCGAACGCGGCGTTGGCGGCGATGCGGCCGCCGTGGGTCGTCAGCCGCCCGTCGAACAGGAACACGCCGCCGCCCAGCGTGCTGTCGTTGCTCGTGTTGGCCACGTCGGTCACCGTCGCCGTACCGCGGATGTAGAGCCCGCCGCCCAGGTACGACTGGTTGTCGGTCAGCGCGCCCCGGATCATCGTGAGCGTGCCCTCGTTGAGCATGACACCGCCGCCGTAGCCGTAGGCGCCGAAGGCGAAGTTCGAGAACACCTGGGTGCCGGTGAGGTTCAGCTCGCCCGCCGCGTAGACGCCACCGCCCAGGTCGCCCTGGTTGCCGCTCACCACGACGTCGGTCAGCGTCGCCTTGCCGCGGCTGAACACCCCAGCGCCATAGGCGCCGAAGTTGTCGGCCACGGTGCCGCCGGACATCACCAGCGGCACCGTGCTGGCCACGCCGCCGCCGTTGGCGGCCTCGTTGCCGCTGATCGTGACGCCCTCGAGCGACAACCCGGCGCCGCCGCGGGCCACGATGCCGCCGCCGTAGTCGCCGGCCGTGTTGCCCTCGATCACGCTGTTGCGGACCGTCGCCTGGCCGCCGTCCACCGCGATGCCGCCGCCCGAGGTCAGGCTCACGTTGTCGGCGATCCGGCAGCCGTCGACGAGCAGCGTGCCACCGGATTGGATCGCGCCGCGGTCACGGGTGCTCTGCTCGCGGATCGTGCAGCGGCGCAGCGTCAAGCGGCCGCCTGGGTTGACGACGCCCTCGCCGCCGACGATCGCCAGGTCGGTCAGCGTCACCGCGACGTCACCGACGATCGTCACCATGGGACCGCCGGGCGCGCCGGCCAGGACGCTGACGCCCGATCCCAGCCCGGTGAGGGTCAGCGGCTTGTCGATCGTCAGCCGCTCGCGGAACTCGGCGGCGCACAACGCCACCGTGGCGCCGGCCGGTGCGGCGGCGATGGCCGCGCCGATCGTGGCGTGGTCGCCGTTCGTCGGGCACGCCGTGAGGTCGGCGCCGTCGACGCGCCCCGGCGTCGGCGTCGCCCCGCCGCCGCCCGGATCGGCCGGGTCGTACTCGTAGGCGCCGACGTCGCAGCGGATGTCGCCGTCGCCATCGCCATCGACGTCGCGCACATAGCCGCGCTGATCCGTCGCCAGGTAGTAGCCGACGTAGTCGATGCAGCCGATCAGGTCGCCCTGGTCGACGGCCGGGCTGTCGGCGGGCAGGGCATGGGTCAGGGTGAAGCCGCCGTTGCCGGCCAAGGGCTTGAGGCGGGCGTCGGTGCTCGTCTGATCGCCCGGCGCGGCGAAGTTGCAGGTCACACCGCTGTCGATGTTGGCGCCCTCGCTGCGCAGCTCGCCGAAGCAGTTCGAGCCGTTCTGCGCCACGACCGTGTTCAGGACCGACAACCGACCCTCGAGCTGCACGTTCAGCGCGCCGCCGACGGCGCCCTTGTTCCCGAAGAACGTGCTCGACGTCACGGCCCCTTCGCCCTGCAGGACGTAGATGCCGCCGCCGCCGTAGGCCCCCTCGTTGGCCGAGAAGGTGCTGTTCGTGACGTAGACGCCGCCGGTCTGGGCGAACACCGCGCCGCCGAACTCGGCCGAGATGTTGCGCGCCACGGTGGTGTTGGCGATCGCCAGCGCGCCGGCGTTGAAGAACGCCCCGCCGCCGCGCGTCGCCGTCTGGTTGTCGACGACGATCGAGTTGTTGATGATCGCCGTGCCGCTGTAGTTGTAGACGGCGCCGCCGCCCAAGCGGGCGCGGTTGCCCTGGAACGTCGACCGGCCGACGACGAGCGTGCCGGCGTTGAGGATCGCCCCCCCGTAGCCCGCCTCGTTGGCCTCGAACGTCACGCCGCGCACGCTCAGCGAGCCGCCGTAGTTGTAGACACCGCCGCCGAACGTGTTCTCGCCGTCGGGCGCGGTGTTGCCGCGCACGACGGCGTCGCGCAGGTTGAGCGCGCCCTGGTTCAGGATGCCGGCGCCGGCGTCACGCCGGCCGCCGGTGATCGTCATGTCGCTGATCGTGGCCACCACGCCCTGGGTCACCCAGAAGACGGCGCCTGCCCCGCCCCCGTCGACGGTCGTCGCCGCGCTGCTGACGCCGCGCACGCGGATCGGGCGGTCGATGGCGACATTGTCGCGGAACGTCCCGGCGCCGACGAGGACGACGTCGCCGTCGGCCGCGTTCGCCACTGCCGCCGAGATCGTCGCGTGGTCGCAGCCCTCGGCGCACACGGTGATCGTCGCCGCGCGGGCCGTGGCGGCATCGACCAGAAGCCAGGCGGCGGCGACGGCACAGGCGCGGGCGGCGTACAGGGCGAAGCGGCGGAGATCCATAAGCGTGCAGCTCCTCGGTCAACGGGGCGCGGCAGGGCCAGGCGATCGGGGCGCGCAGGGGGCTGGCAAGTGTAACAAACGCCCAAGGTGTCCACAAGGCGGCTGTCTCGTCGGCGCTCCGGCGGCCGCAAGCTGACCTGCTTGCGCAGAACGTGCGCAGAACTGGGTCGTCGCTGCGGTCGAAACCGACCCATTCACCCATTACCGCCCTGTTGACGCGCCCTCGAAAGACACCTACGATCGGCGATCCGCGGGGTCCGACACGGTAGGCCGACGCAATGCGATCTACCCCTGTCCGTTTCCGCCGCGTCTGGTGTTATAGCCATGCACGATTCGTGCAAGCCGCGGGCGTCCCTGGCGCGGGATCGGACGTGGCGCGAGGTTGACCTTGGAGGGGAACACATGAACCGATCCTGGGCGCGTAGACCGATCCTGATCCTCTCGCCGCTGCTCCTGGCCGTGGTGGGGATCGCCAGCCTGCCGGTGCTGCCGATGCGGGCGCAGAGCGGGCCGAACCCGAACACCAGCAACTGCGAGCCGAACCTGCAGTCCAGCGTCGCACCCGAGTCGCTGGTGCTCGGCGAGACCGCGCAGGTTCAGCTCACGATGAACCTCAGTTGCCCGGAGTACAAGCTCCCGGTCGACATCGTGTTCGTCGTCGACACCTCGAACTCGATGACGCGCGGTCAGAACGTCATCGGCGTCGATCCGACCGGCGAGGCGGGCGGGGTGATCTCGCTCACGCCGCCGGCCAAGGTCACGCCGCCGCCGCCGGACCCCGGTCCGGTGCCGCCTGCGCCGCTGCAGGTCGACCCCCCGCCGGCCAAGACGGCCGATCCGGCGGCGCCGCCCAGCGTGCCCGTGCCCGGCACGTCGCCCGGCAACCGCAACAGCGATCCGCCGGGCTGCGAGCCGGCGGGCGGCGGCGCCGTCAACCCGGGCGGCGGCGGCGGCGGGCTGCCGACGCTGCCGACGGTGGGCGCCCCGACGCCCAAGGTGACGCCGAACCCCGGCGCCACGGTGCCCCCCGCCGGTCCCGGTGACCCGGCGGCCACGCGCACGGCGATCTCGACGCGCCCGACCGCGTCGACGGGCGTCGACGCCGGCCAGCAGGGCGAGCCGGCCGGCACCGAGGACCTCATCCGCCAGGCCAAGGAGTTCATCCGGGACTTCATCGACCAGCCCCAGATCCAGCAGGACCTGGCGAACGGCACGCTGCGCGTCGGCCTGGTGTCGTTCGCCGACCGCGGCCGCCGCCTGGTGAGCCTCAACGGCGAGGGCAAGCGCGTGACGGGCCGCCTCAGCCTGCTGCGCGGCGCGGGCAAGACGCGCATCGACCTCGGGCTGCGGACGGCCGAGGCCGTCCTCTTGGAGCGCAACAACGCCCGCCGCGTCTTCAACGACGATGACCACACCAAGGTCCTGATCCTGATCAGCGACGGCGGCTTCTGCGCCCGCGACATGCGCGTGCGCGTCGACAAGCGGATCGAGGTCATCACGCTGGCGGCCGGCCGCGGCCCCTACGCCACCAAGCTGCGCCAGATGTCGTCCGAGCCGGAGTACGCCTTGAAGCTCAACGCCAAGGCGGTCAAGGAGACGATGTTCGTCTACGGCAAGGACTTCCTGCGCACCCGCCCGGTGTCGGTGCCCAGCCTCGAGATGTCGGCCGAGCTCGAGCCGACGATGCAGCTGGTCGATGGTTCGGCGAGCCCGCCGGCGACGATCGACGGCCAGCGCCTGACCTGGAAGAGCCCCGACATCGACTGGACCCAGCCGGTCACGCTGACCTATGGCGTCCGTCCGCTGTCGGGCGGGGTGCTGAACGTCAACCGATTGGCGCAGGTCACCTGGCAGGACTCCGAGAAGCGGCCCGGTCTCGGCGTGTTCCCGGCGATCTTCCTCGACGTGGCGGGCCCGACGGCCACGCCCACGCCGGAGATCAAGCCCACGGCGACGCCCGAGCTCCGCTAGCGCCAACGATGCGGGCGGGGCGGTCGATGGCCGCCCCGCCCGCGATCGCGCTCCCCCGACGAACCCCGCTTCCCGCTCCACGCCGCGTCCCACGACGCGCCGCGGCGCTCGACCGCGCCGCCCACCGCCCGGAGGCTCGCCATGTCGCACCGTGCCGCCCACCCGTTCGCCCGGGTCGCCGCCCTCGTCGTGGCTGCCGTTGCCGCCGCCGGGCTGTTCGGCGGTCCGCCGGCCCCTGTGGCCGCGCAGACCGTGATCTACATCAACGACACCGACGACCCGAATTCGGTCAACAGCCAGTGCGAGGAACCGTCGGACCCGTGCTCGCTCCGCGGCGCGGTGGGGCGCGCCGCCAACTTCAGCGGCGGCGTCATCATCCGCGCCTGCTTCGACCCGACGATCGTCCCCGGTGCCGAGCCGTGTCCCAGCGGCGTGCGGCCGCTGAACGCGCGCTCGCGGGGCTTCGACGCCGCCACCGGGCGCTGGACGATCCGGCTGACGCGGGACCGCGAGTTCCTGCTGGCGCAGGGAGGCACGTTCATCGACTTCCGGATCGGCTACCCGTGGCGCGGACCGCAGGACAACCGGATCCGCATCGAGTCCGCCGGGACGACGATGGAGACGGCGTTCCGGGTCGCCAGCCAGCGCAACGTCCTGGCCGGCTTCGAGCTGCGCGGCGCGTTCACCGAGGCCGCGATCCACGTGCCGGGCGGCATCCTGGGCGAGGCCGCCCGGCTCAACCAGCTCGGCCCCGGCCTGGTGTTCGCCGGCATTCCGGCCGGCGCCGGCATCAAGCTCACCAGCGAGCTGGCGACGGCGAACACCGTCGTCGGCAACTGGTGCGGCATCACCGGCGACGGCACCGTCGTCGACCCGGTGTTCGAGGACTGCGTCCAGATCGACCAGGGCGCGCACGGCAACATCATCGGCGACCTCGATCCCTCGAACCGCAACGTGTTCGCCGCCAGCACGAACGGCGGCGGCGTGATCGTCGAAGGACCGGACGCCGCCAACAACGCGATCCAGGGCAACTACTTCGGGATGCTGGCCAGCGGGCAGGACACGCCGACGACGAAGCTCAAGACCGGCATCCAGCTCATCCTCGGGCCCCAAGCGACCAAGATCCAGCGCAACGTCATCAGCGGCAACGGCACGGCCGGCATCTACCTCTCGGATGCGGCCGTCGGCACCGAGATCGATGACAACCTGATCGGCACCGACCCCAGCGGGACGCGCTGCGTCCCGAACCGCGGCTACGGGATCCACCTCCTCGGCGGCCCGCAGGGCACGAAGATCCGGCGCAACACGATCCGCTGCAACACCTCGGGCGGCATCTTGATGTCGGGCGTCAACACGCGCGACAACGTGGCCAGCCAGAACAGCATCGCGGCCAACAAGGCGGCCAACGCCATCAGCGTCATCCAAGGCGCCAACCGCGGCGTTCAGCCGCCGGTCATCACCCGCGCCGAGCGCACCCGCGTGGCCGGCACGGCCTGCGCTTACTGCACGATCGAGGTCTTCTCCGACAACGACGCCGAGGCCGAGACGTTCGAGGGCGCCACCACCGCCGATGGCGACGGCAACTGGGCGCTCGATAAGCCGGAGGGCATGAAAGGCCCGTTCGTGACCGCGACCGCCACCGACGGCGACAACACGTCGGGCACCGCCCCGGCCAAGGCCGTGACCGCCGGCAGCCCGACGACCCCGGCGCCGACGCCCGCCGAGCCCACGGCCACCCCGACCTCCGCGCCGACCGAGCCGACCGCGACGGCGCCGACTCCCTCGACCCCGAGCGGCGGCGGCCGGATCTTCCTGCCGTGGTCGGGCCGAGAGGCGCCGCGGGGCTAGCGAGCCGTCAGCCGGTCGGCGGCCGGCGCAGCCGCCCGCCGACCGGCAGCACGCTGTAGCCCTGGGCCACGAGGGCGTCGACGTCGCCGAGCATGCGGCGGCCGTCGACGATCAGGTACGGCGGGGCGACGGTGCGGCTGAGGACGCTGCCGAGGCCACGGAACTCCTCCCAGTCCGTCGAGATGAACAGGGCGTCGCTGCCCTCCAGCGCCGCTTGGGCGCTCGGCCAATAGCTGATGCGCTCGAAGAGGTGGTTGCGCGACGGATCGAACCAGCGGGCCGCCTCGCGGTTCGCCAGCGGGTCGTACGCCCGGATCTCGCGCACGCCGCGCGCCAGGAGCCCCTCGACGACCTTGAGCGCCGAGCTGTCGCGCATGTCGTTCGTGTGCTTCTTGAACGCCAGCCCGAGCAGGGCCACGCTGCGGTTGTTGAAGTGGAAGCCGGCCTCGTGGACCGCCCGGTCCAAGAGATACGTCTTCTGGTACTCGTTGATGTCGTAGACCGCCTGCAGCAGGTGGTACGGCTGGCCGTGGCTGCGGAACTGGTACATCAGCGACTGGATGTCCTTGCCGAAGCAGCTGCCGCCGGCGCCGTTCGAGACGTACGAGCCCCAGGTGCTGATCCGATCGTCGGCGGTCACGCCGCGCTTGAGGTCTTCCATGTCGATCGCCTCGAACGTCTCGCCGAGGCGGGCGCCGATGCCGTTCCAAAACGAGATGTAGGTCAACAGCAGCGTGTTGGCCACGTACTTGATGGCTTCGGCCGTCTCGGGCGTCGTCTCGATGTAGCCGATGCGGACGTGGTGGTGGAACTGCGGGTAGACCCGCCGCAGGATCTCGCGATCGGCCGCCGCGTCGGTGCCGATGACGATCCGGTCGGGGCGGCGTGACTTCTCGACCGCGTTGCCCTCCGGCAAGAACTCCGGGTTGGACGCCGCGCCGACGTTGTCGGCCCCGTGCTCGGCCAGGATGCCCTGCAGGAGCCGGACGGTGCCGATCGGCACCGTGCTCTTGTTGACGATCACGACGCGCCGGCTTGGATCGGCGCGCCGGGCCAGCCGCTCGGCCAGGAACGACGCCACCGCCTTGTAGGCCGTCATGTCCGTCGAGCCGTCGAGGTTCGGCGGCGTCGGCGGCGCCATGAAGATCGCCTCGGCCCCGTCAAGGGCGGCGTCGATCCGATCGGGACCGATAAAGTGGAGGTAGCGGCCCAGCGTCTCGCCGATGACCTCGACCAGACCGGGCTCGTTGACGTAGTGCTCGATGCGCGCCCGATCGCCCGAGGCATAGGCGTCGAGCTTGGCCAGGTCGATGTCGTAGGCGTAGACCTCGTGGCCGTTCTCGGCCAGCACCGCGGCGTGCGTCAACCCGACGAAGCCGGTACCGGCGACGACGATCTTCATGGCTCGTTCCTTGGATCACGGACGGGGCGGCCGAGTATATCACGCCCCTCCGCCGCCCCGGTTCGACGCCCGGCGGTTACGCGCCGCCCGGCGGCGGCCAGATGCCGACGACATCGCCGGTCGCCCGGTCGTAGACCACGCCCGTCGACGGCGGGAAGCGCTGCAGTCCCTCGGCCCGCAGCCGCGGCGCGTGGTCGCGCTCGTAGGCGGCGAACGCCTCGCGCGTGGCGAACAGGTAGCGGCACTCGATCCGCCGTCCCCCGCCGTCGGCATCGACGGTGACCTCGGCCCGCAGCGCTCCGGCCGCGCAGACCTCGGCTGCGTGGCCGCCGACCAGCCAGGCCCGCATCGCCGACGCCACCGCAACGTCCGGGCATGAGATCCGCACCGTGTACGCCACCATCGCCATCCTCCCGCCCGCCGCGCCGGCCCATGCGCCGACGCTCATTCTACGCCGCCGTGCCGGCGCACGGCCCGCGGCCGACGCGCGCTCACGCTACGCGCCGGCCACGGCCGTTGCCTTCGGGAAATGACAGGCGCGACCGGGCGTGCGCCTAGTGTCAACATAGACGCGACATCATCGCATATGTGGCGAGTGCATCAGACAAGACTTCCCTTCCTGACCTACTTGAAATCGATTGGTGTTTCGCATACGCTATCGCCCGTTCATCCGTGCTCCCCAGTGCACGAGGCGATGGGTAGGCAGACGGTGGTGATGCGCAGGTTGCACACCTGGGTCGTGGGAGGCGCGGTGATCGGGATCGGCGCGCTGGCGCATCCGGCCAGCACGGCGGCGATGCCCGACGCGTCCCACGCCACCGCTCGGCTCATCATCGGTTATCGGCCGGGCGCCGACGGCTCCGAGCTCATCCCCGTTCATGTCCGGCTCGGCGCACGGGTGCTCCGGTACGTTCCGGCCTTGCACGCCGCGGTGGTGTCCCTGCCCCCCGACGCCACCGCGGCGTCCGGCCCCTTCACATCGACTCTCTCCGGCGACGAGGCGGCGGCCGCCGCGACGTTCGGGAACCCGGTGACGGCAGCGCCGCCACCCCCCGACGTCGCGGCGGCCGCACAGCTCTACGCGGCCCAGGCCGCCGTCGCCTTCGTCGAGTCCGACGCCCGCGCCGCCGTCGGCGGTTGGGCGTCGGGCGATCGGCCTGCGGCCGGCCGCGGGAGCGCGGCGTGGGCCGCACCGGCCGCACCCGCCGCCCCGGCCGCCGACCCGCTGGCCGATCGGCAGTGGCACCTCGCGGCCGCTCGGCTGCCGGCGGCCTGGCGCCGCGTCTCGGCCGACGGGATCCGCATCGCCGTCGTCGACACCGGCGTCGACGCCACCCACCCCGACCTGGCGGGCGCACAGGACACCGGTTGGAGCGCCGTCGACGGCGGCGGCGACACCACCGACCGCCACGGCCACGGCACGGCGGTGGCCGGCGTCGTCGCCGCCATCGCCGGCAACGGCGTCGGCGTGGCCGGCGCGGCGCCGGGGGCGCGGATCGTCCCGGTGCGCGCCCTGGGCGCCGACGGCACAGGCTGGATGTCGGACATCGCGGCCGGGATCGTCTGGGCCGCCGACCACGGCGCCTCGATCATCGTCGTGGCCGCCGGCAGCCCGGCGCCGCTGCGGCTGGTTCGCGACGCCGTGGACTACGCCACCCGGCGCGGGGCGCTCGTCGTCGCCGCCGCCGGCAACGCCGGGTCGACGGCGGTCGATCACCCGGCGGCCGACCCGGGCGCGCTGGCCGTCGCCGCCGTCGACGCCTCGGGCGCGCTCGCGCCGTGGTCGAACCGCGGACCGGACGTGGCGCTCGGCGCGCCAGGCACTGCGATCCTGACCACCGCCCGCGGCGGCGGCTACGTGAGCGCCGAGGGCAGCAGCGTCGCGGCCGCGATCGTGGCCGGGGCGGCGGCATTGCGGGCGGCCCAGGACCCCGGCGCCACGCCGCTCGACCTCGCCCGCCGGCTCGTCGCCCGCGCCGCCCACCCGACGGGCGCCGCCGACCTGGCCATGCCCGGCCGCATCGACGCCGACGCCGTGACCGCGCCCGACCCGGCGGCGCGCCTGCCGGGCGCCTGGCGCCAGCCGCGCGCCGTGTTCCTGCCCGCGCTGCAGCGCTAGCCGCCCGGCCCGCGCTGCGCCGCCCGCCGCCTCGCCCCGGCGGGCGCCGGCATCCCGATCCCGCTCCGGCGCGCCCGCCGCGATCCCCGCGGGCGCAGCCGTGACGACGGCGCTACGCCACCCACCGCGCCAGCAGCGCGCGCGCCAGCGCGTCGCCGCGCTCGCCGCCGGCGCGGGCGCACCACGTCTCGTAGACCGCCAGCGCCTCGGGACCGAGGCGCTCGGCGCCGAGCACGAGGTCGGTCAGGACGACGTGGAGCCGTGCGTCAACCGGGCTGGCCGTCCGCAGGTAGCCCCACCACCGCAGGACCGGCGCCAGGCTCTGCGGCCCGGCCAGGATCAGGCAGGCCTCGAAGCGCGAGCGCGCCGGCGCCGACAACAGCGCAAGCCCTGGCCAGGCGTCGGCGGGGTCGGGCACCGGCCCGACGAGGACGACGCGCTCGCCTCGCGGCGCCGCGGCGGCCGCGGCGGTGCAGGCGCGCTCGAGCTGCGCCGCCTGCTCGGCCACGCTGTGGCGATCGGTGCTGAACAGCAGCTGCCGGCCGCCGAGCCGCGCCGCGAACGCATCGCGCCGGCGGTCGGCCAGCGGCCCGGTAGCCGGGCCCGCCAGCAGCACCAGCGTCTCGGCGGCATCGTCGGCCAGCCGCGCCAGGTGGTCGACGAGGTCGGCCTCGGCGTCGAGCAGCAGCGGCAAGCCCACCGTGATATCGGCCGGCAGCGCCCCGCCGTCGGCCACGAACCGCTCGAGGTGGGCCTGCTCGAGCGTCCGCGCCGCCGGCAGGTCCAGCCGCCGCAGCAGCCGCAGCGCCTCCGACCGGTGCTCGGGGCGCGGGCTCAGCAGCACCGCCTCGACGCCGGCCGCCGCGTCGCGCTCGCCCAGCGCCAACAGCGCCACCGCGGCCGCGATCCGCACCCGCGCGTCGAGGTCGCCGGCCGCCTCGCGCAGCAGCCGGGCGGCGAAGGCGTCGCCGGTGCCGCCCAGGAGCTCGAGGAGGCGGCAGCGCTGGCCGATGCCCAGGCTGTGGTCGAGCGCCTCGCGGGCCGCCACGGCCGTGAGCTGCGGCCCGAAGGCGCGGGCGGCGTCGCGCAGCACGTCGTCGCCGTAGCGGGCGTAGGCGCGGACCAGCGCCGGCGCGGCGTCGGCCGGGCGCAGCGCCGCCACCAGCAGGGCGGCGCCGCGCCGGACGTCGGGCGACGCGTCGAGCAGCTGGGCGGCCAGGGCGTGGAAGCCGATGCCCGATCCGTCGTACGCCGCGCGGACCGCGGGATCTCCCTCGTGGCTCACGCTACCATTCTGGCGCATCCCTCGGCCGCAGGCCACACCCTTGTCCTACGTCCCGCCGACGCCGGCGCCGCCGGCCCGCCCGCGGAGGACCGCATGCCCGATCCCGCGCCCACCGCGCCGCCGGTCGTCGACATCGCCGACCCACTGGCCACCCCCTCCCCGGCGCCGGGCGCGCCACCGCCGGCCTACGACGCGATCCTGGTCGTGTCGTTCGGCGGGCCCGAGGGGATGGACGACGTCCTGCCGTTCCTCGAGCGCGTCACCGCCGGCCGCGGCGTGCCGCGCGCCCGGCTCGACGAGGTGGCCGAGCACTACGCCCACTTCGGCGGCGTCAGCCCGATCAACGACCAGAACCGCGCCCTCGTGGCGGCGCTGCGGGCCGAGCTGGACCGGCGCGGGCCACGGCTGCCGGTGTACTGGGGCAACCGGAACTGGCACCCGCTCCTGACCGATACCATGCGGCGGATGGCCGACGATGGCGTCCGTCACGCCGCGGCGTTCGTCACGTCGGCGTACGGCTCGTACTCCGGCTGCCGCCAGTACCGCGGCGACATCGCCGCCGCGCAAGCCGCCGTCGGCGCGGCGGCGCCGGCCGTCGACAAGCTGCGGGCGTTCTATAACCACCCCGGCTTCATCGCGCCGATGGTCCATCGCCTGGCGGCCGCCCTCGACGGCCTCGGCGCCGAGCGGCGCGACGCGGCGGCGGTGCTGTTCAGCGCGCACAGCATCCCGACGGCGATGGCGGCCACCAGCCGCTACGCCGAGCAGCTGGCCGAGGCCAGCCGCCTCGTCCTGGCCGGCGCCGGCCGCCGTGAGGCACCCCGGCTGGTCTACCAGAGCCGCAGCGGCCCGCCGTCACAGCCCTGGCTCGAGCCCGACGTCGCCGACGCCGTCACGGTGCTGGCCGCCGACGGCGTGCGCGACGTCGTCGTCGTGCCGATCGGCTTCGTCTCCGACCACATCGAGGTCCGCTATGACCTCGACGTCGAGCTCGCCGCCCACTGCGACGCGCTGGGGGTGGGGCTGACGCGGGTGCCGACGGTCGGCGACGACCCGGCCTTCGTGGCGATGATCCGCGACCTCGTCGTCGAGCGGATGACGCCGGGCGCCGATCGCCCCGCCCTCGGCCGGCTTGGCCCGAGCCACGACGTCTGCCCACCGCACTGCTGCGCCTACACCCCCGGCGCCGCCGCGGCCCGACCGGCGGCGGATGTTGCGACGCCGTAACGCACCGCCAACCGCAGCGCAAACGCGGCCTGCTACCGTCGACGACCGGCGCTCGTCCCGCGCCCCGTACCCCCACCGCGCCTGCGCGGCCCATCCCGCCCGCGCCGCGATCGACGCCGCCCGGCGCCACCCCACCGCGTCCCCGCCCCGATCCAACCGGAGGTTGACCATGCCGTCCGCACGACGGACCCTGCTCGCGGCGCTCGCCGCCGCCCTCGCGACGACGGCCGCCGCCGGCGGCCGCGCCCCCGCCGCCGCCCAGGCCGATCCGCCGCCGCGCCTCGAGGCCGCGCTGTGGGCCGCGCAGCTGTCGGTGCCCGCGCTGCCCGGCCAGTTCGTGGAGGCCGAGGTCCGGCGGCCGGACGGCAGCCGGCTGCTCGGCGTCGGCAGCGGCGACGCCGACGGGCGGGCGCGGCTGCAGCTCGTCGGCGGCGGCGGACCGGCGGCGCTGCGGCCCGGCGATGTCGTCCGCATCGCCCAGAGTGGCCAGCGGCCGCTCGAGATCGCCGTTCCGGCGCTCGGCGCGCAGCTCGATACGGCCGCCGACCGCCTCGAGGGCACGGCGCCGGCCGGCGCCGTGCTGGCGGTGCTGGCCCAGACCGAACAGGCCGGGCCGGACGGCAGCATCCTCCACCGCGACATCCCGGCCCAGGCCGTCGCCGGCGACGACGGTCGCTGGACCGTCGACTTCGGCGCCGGCGGAACCGACCTGCCGGCCGGCCGGACCCGCGGCCAGGCCTGGATCGACACCCCCGACCGCGACCGCTTCCTCGTCCGCTTCGCCGACGCGCGGCTCGACGCCACGCTGGGCGCCTACGAGGTGCGCGGCCTGGCGACGCCCGGCCGCACCGTCCGCGGCACCGTCGAGCGCCCCGGCGCCGAGCCCATGGCGCTGCCGCCGCGGCCGGTGATCGGCGACGGATCGTTCGCGCTGGGGACGGCGGGCTTCGGGATGTTTGGCCCGCCGCCGCCCGACGCCCTCGCGCTGGCGCCGGGCGACCGCATCGAGCTCGTCGTCGCCGGCGACGACGGCGCCGTCGAGGCCACGCGGACGGTGACGCTGCCGGCCCTGGCGGTGGCGATCGACGCTGGACGCGACCGGGTGACCGGCACGGCGCCGGCCGACAGCCCCGTCCGCATCGAGGCCGCCCCGCTCGACGGCGCAGCGCGGGCCTTCGCCGCCCGCGCCGGCGCCGACGGAGCGTTCGCCGCCGACCTGTCCGGCGCCGTCGACCTCGGCCCGGGCTGGCTCGTCCGGGCCGGCATCGAACCGTCGGCGCACGTTGCGGTGGCGGCGGTGTCCGTCGTGCCGCAGACCCGGGTGGGCGTCGGCCTGACCTACGTGCGGGGCCTGGCCGAGCCCGGCACCCCGATCACCGTCACGCTGCGGGCCGCCAGCGGCGCGCAGCGACGGCTCGAGCCGGGCTTCGCCGGCGCCGACGGCCAGTGGAGCGTCGGCTTCGGCGAGCTGCTCGACCCGTCCGGGGCGGTCGAGGTCCGCGCCGGCGACCGGATCGAGATCGCGGCGGTCGACGGCGATCCGCAGTTGGCCACCGTGCCGGCCCTGACGGCGCTGGCCGACGCCGAGCGCGACACCGTCGGCGGCACGGCGCCGCCCGGGGCGCGGCTGCGCGTCGCGAGCGGCGGGGTCGAGGTCGCGACGACCGCCGACGCTGCCGGGCGGTGGTCGGCCTCGTTCGCCGGCCGGCTCGACCTGGCCGCGCCGATGGGCGGCGAGGTCCGGCTCGACGACGGCGCGTTCGCGTTCCACACCACCTGGTCCGTCGTCCGGCTCAACGTCGAGCTCGGCGCCAACCGGATCACCGGCAACGGCCCGCGCGGCCGCGCCCTCGACGCCGTGCTGCGCGATGCCGAGGGCCGGACGGTGGCCCGTGCGACCGGTCGGGTCTTCGACCAGCTCCAGTTCGGCAGCGCCCGGGTCATCGTCATCGGGTTGGTCGACGACGGCTTCGACCTGTCGTTCGACGACGTCACGGGTCAGGGCGTGCCGATCCAGCCCGGCGACGTGCTCCAGCTGACGGCGGGCGATCAGACGGTCTCGTTCGTCGTGCCGCCGCTCGACGGCGCGGTGTTCGTCGACGACGACGTCGTCAGCGGCCGGACCCGCCCCGGCGCGACGATCCGCCTGCGCGTCCAGCGCGGCGACGACCAGGCGGCCGAGGCCGAGGTGGTGGCCGACGCCAACGGGACCTTCAGCCACCGCTTCGCACCCGTCTTCGACCTGCTGCACAACGACCTCGTCCAGATCGAGGCCGAGGTCGGCGGCCACCGCGTGACGCGCTACGTCGGCAGCCCCGGCATCCAGGTCGACCTCGACCGGGCGGCGGTCCAGGGGCGGGTCGCGCCCGACGCGCGCGTGCGCATCGAGCTGCAGCGGGGCGGGCTGGCGATCGCCGGCGTCGAGACCCAGAGCGGGCCGGACGGCGACTACCAGGCGGCCCTGCTCGACCGCGCCGGCCGCCGCCTGACGCCGCGCAGCGGCGACCGCCTGACGGTCACGCCGATCGATCCCGCCGGTCCCGCCCTGGCGATGACGGTGCCCGAGCTCACGGTCGACGCCGACGCGGTCGCCCACACCGTCGGCGGGCGGGCCACGCTGGGCGGTTCGCTGGCCGTCCTCGCCAACGATCCGGCCGGGGACGACGGGTTCGGCTTCGGCCAGGCCTGGCCGGAACCGCGCGCCGATGGGACGTGGACGGCCGACTTCGTGCCCAGCGTCCGGGTGCGGCCCGGCCTCTCCATCACCGCCCGCTACCGCACCGGCGACGGCCATGTGGCGGTGCGCACGCGCGTCGTGCCGCTGCTCAGCGCCGAGCACGGCGGCCCGAACGCCTGCGGCTGGACGATGCCGGCGGGGACGGTCACGACCGAGCTGCGCGACCCGGCCGGCCGCATCAAGGGACGCGGCGAGGGCGTCGGCGCACCGTGGGACGGCGCGTTCCACACCATCCTGCGCGACGGCGCCTCGCCCGTGACGAGCGCCACCAGCGACACCGTCGCCGCCGACCTCAGCGGCAGCGCGGCCGAGGTCGTGCTGCCGCCCCTCGACCTGGCCATGGACTGGTCGCAGCAGCGGCTCACCGGCCGGGTGACCCCGGGCACGGCCCCGCTGCTGCGCTACCCCGCCCAGCGCTGCGGCGCCGGCCTCGAGATCGACGGCCCGGGCCTGCGCGTCGGCTTCAGCCTGAACTTCGGCGCGGCGCCCGCCGGCGGCGCCATCGACATCCGCGTGCCGCTGCCGATCGCGGCGGGCCAGGGCTTCGAGATCGCGCAGCGCACCGCCAGCGGCCACCGCGTCTACCGCCAGTTCTGGCGCAGCCGGGTCGAGGCCTACCTGACGACGCCGCGCGTGACCGGCACGACGAACGCCCTCGCGGCCGTGGCGCTGACGCTGCGCGGCGCCGACGGCGCGGCCAAGGGGACGGCGAGCGGCGCCGCCGACGCGTCCGGCCGCTACGACCTGGCGGTGCGGGCCGCCGACGGCACGCCCGTCGCGCTCGCGCCGGGCGATCGACTCACGGCGGTCGCCGGCGGCGACAGCGCCGAGCTCGGCATCGAGGCCGTGGCGTTCGACTGGAGCCCCGGCGGCCCGATCGCCGGCACGGCGCCGGCCGGCCGCGCCGTGGCGCTGACGCTGCGCCTGGCCGACGGCCGCCGCCTGTCGGTGCCGCGCGCCGCCGACGACGCCGGCCGGTTCGCCTTCGGCGCCGACGAGGTCCCGCTGCGCGCGGGCTGGACACTCGACGACGTCGTCGGCGTCCGCGTCGCGCTCGAGACGGCCGGCGGGCACGCCGTGATCGACCAGTCAGCCGACTTCGACGCGCCCGACGCACCGCCGGCCCGCGACGGCCGCATCTTCCTGCCGGCGCTGCTGGCCAAGGCCGCCCTGGGCGCGACGCCGGCCGTGGCGGCCACGGCCGCGGACGTCGCGGCCGCGTCAGCGCCGCGGGCGGTCGGCGCGCCGGACGACGAACCGCAGGCCCGACCAGACGTCGTCCACCGCGCATACCTTGTTGTCGACCCGGCCGGCGGCCAGGCCGACAGCCCGCACCCGGTTCTCGTCGAGATCGGTGGGCACGCCGCTGGCCCGCTTCGGCCACGCGATCCATAGCCCGCCCTCGATCCGCAGCGCGCCGGCCCAGGTCTCGAAGCCCGCTTCGAGCGCCTGGGCCGCGCGCGTGAAGGCCACGAGCACGTCGAACGGGCCGTCGGGCGGCGCCGCCCCGGCTGGCCAGCGGGTGATCGCGACGCCGTCGGGCAGGCCGTCGAGCGCGGCCTCGAAGCCGTCGGGGGCAGCGACGAGGGCGACGGCGTGGCCGGGGCGGATCCCCAGCTTGATCGCCAGCGGCGTTCCGGAGTAGCCGGCCATCCCCTCCCCCTCGCGCGCGGTCGGGCGCGGCGCCGACGCCCCGCCTTCGTCCCGTTCGGGCGCCCGCGGGCGTATCATCGGTGGGGCGACGCCACGCGATCCCGCGCGATCGCGCCGCGCCGCACGCGGCCGGCGATCCTAGCACGGCCCACGCAGGAGGGCGCGATGACGACGGCTCGGGCCGCGCGGCCGCTCGCGGCGAGCGCCGGGCACGGGCTGCCGTGGCTCGGGCTGGCCCACCTGCTGGTGCTCTACGTGGTGTGGAGCACGACCTACCTGGCGATCAAGGTCGCCGTCGAGCCCGGCAGCGGCTTCCCGCCGTGGTCGATGGCCGGCTCGCGCCTCGTCTGCGCCGGGCTGATGCTGCTCGTCATCGCCCGCGTGCGCCGCCACGCCCTGCGGCTGACGCGGCGCGACGTGGCGATCATCACCGGGACGGGCGTGCTGCTGTGGCTCGGCGGCAACGGCCTGGTGACGTGGTCCGAACAGTACGCGGCCTCGAGCTACGCGGCGCTGCTGGTGGGCGCGATGCCGATCTGGGGCGCGGTCATCGAGGGCCTCCTCGACCGCCGGCGGCCGTCGCTGGCGCTCGTCGGCGCCCTGGTGCTCGGCTTCGTGGGGGTGGCGGTCCTGACGGTGCCCAAGCTGGCGGTCGCCACCGGGCCGGCGCGGCTGGCCGTGGTGGCGCTGCTGTTCGCGCCGCTGCTGTGGGGCTCGGGGGCGCTGCTGCAGAGCCGCCGGCCCGTGGCGGTGTCATCGCTCGTCAGCGCCGGCTGGCAGCAGGTGATCGGCGGCGCGATGTTCCTGGTGCTGTCCGTCGCCGTCGGCGAGCCGCTGCCGCGACCGACGCCGACCGCGCTGGCCGGCTGGGCCTACCTGGTCGTCGTCGGCGGGCTGGCGTTCTTCTCGTTCGTCCTGGCGTTGCAGCTGCTGCCGCCGCGCCTGGTGTTCACCTACGCCTACGTGAACCCGGTCGGCGCCGCGCTGTTGGGCTGGCTGGTGCTCGACGAGCCGATCACGCGCTGGACGGTGCTGGGCGCGGCGCTCGTCATCCTGGGCGTGGCCGGCGTGTTCCACGAGCGCTTCCGCGACCGCCGCCGGGCGAACGCGCCGACCACCGGGTCGCCCGCGGCGCCGACGACCCCGACGGAAACGGAAGCGACGACGCAGCGCCGACAATGACAACCGCCGAGGCCCGGGCGGACCTCGGCGGTGTGGCAGGTGGAACAGGACTCGAACCTGCAACCTCCGGTTTTGGAGACCAGCGCTCTGCCAATTGAGCTACCCACCTCCGGGTCGACCTGAGCCGACCGGGCCCGTGAGTATACCACAGCCGCGCGCGGCTACGACGACGGCGCGGGCCGGACGTAGCCCTGCTCGGCCAGCCGCTGACCGGCCGCGTCGAACGCCGAGAGCTCGCGCGGGGTCCAGGTGCCCAGGCCGTCGACGTAGCGGGTGAACATGCTGAAGGCGGCGGCCACGAGGACGGTGTCGTGGATCGCCTTGTCGTCGGCGCCCTCGGCGCGGGCGGCCTCGATGTCGGCCGGCGCGACGGTCGTCGGGTCGGCGCGCACCTTGTCGGCGATGGCCAGCAGGGCGTGCAGGCGGGGCGTGACGGGGGCGGACTGCCAGTCGCTGTTCACGAGATCGACGATCCCGCTGTCCGCGCCGAGCAGGTGCTTGGCGGCGGAGCCGTGCGACGCCATTCAGAAGAAGCAGTTCTGGCGCGCCGAGACGAAGCTGGCGATGAGCTCGCGCTCGCCGGCCGACAGCGAGCTGGGCCCGCGCAGCAGGGCCTGGGTGAAGACGCCGAGCGGGCCGCCGGTCTCGGGGTAGGCGGCCAGCAAGCCGGAGATGCCGGGCAGGCCGTCGGGGACAGGGACATAGGCCATGGTGGGTCTCCTGGGGGGTCGAGGGTCGGTCGCGACACGGGACGCGTCCGTCCACGGCCGCCGGATCGGCGGCCCACACGGGACAACGGCGCGCGCGACGGCCGCGATACGGTCGAGCGGGCGCGGCGACGGCAACACCCCATGGCCGCGGCGTCGACGCCGCACGGCGCCGCCCGACCCGCCGCGACGCCGCGCGCCCTATACTGCCGGCGGGCACGCGCGCGTCACGGCCGCGGCCTGCACGTCGGCTCTCCCCGTCGTCCATCGCTTCGGTGTCCGCTGCGGCGACACCGGCCCGTGAGGAGCACTCGATGACCCCGCACCCCATCCGGCCCAGGATGCGCCGCACCGCCCTTACCGCCTGCGCCCGTCCCGCCGGGGCCGCCGTCGCCGCCCTCGCCCTCGCCCTCGGCGCCTGCCGTGCGACGCCGACGCCGGTCGCCGACGTCCCGCCGCCGGACGCGGTCCCGGCCGCCGGCGTGTCGACCACCGCCGCGGCGACGCCGACGGCCGATGCCCTGCCGACGCCGTCGCCGGTCGAGGCGCTGATCGCGGCGCTGGCCGGGCGCGACTACGCGGCGCTGGAGGCGATGATGGACGACCCGTTCGTCCTCGGCCTCTACCGCTCCGAAGGCCGCACGCTGCCGCCGACCGAGGCCCGCGCATCGCTCGAGGCCGACGCCCTGCCGCCGGGCGCCGCGCCGGTGGTCACGACCGCCGACCGCATCGCCTTCCCGGCCGTCGACCCGCCGCTGGAGACGATGTTCGACCCGGCGCTGCGCGTCCACCAGCTCCTGTTCAGCCGCGGCTGGGGCGCCGACGGCCAAGGCGAGGCGGTCCTCGTCCTGGCCGAGCGACCCGACGGCGCCGTCACCTGGCACGGCGTCGTCGTCGCGCCGGCCGGGTTCGGCGGGGCGGATGCCGGCGCCGGGGCGGGCACGCCGGTCGCCGGCGACGGCTTCGTCGTCGACGCGCCGGACGGCTGGACGGCCGACGACAGCGCCGGCGGGGTCATCCTGACGTCGTTCGCGCCCGCAGCGGCCGGCCACGGCGGCATCGACGCCGGCCAGACCAAGATCGACATCCTGCCGCTGGCCGCCGACCCCGCCCCGACCACGCTCGACGCGGCCGTCGCCGCCGTCCGGGCCGGCGACCCGTCGGCGGCCTGGACGGCCGGCCGCATCCGCACCGCCAGCGGCCTCGACGGCATGCGGCTCGCCACCGCCGCCGCGACTGCCGCCGTCGTCGACCTGGGCGGCGCGTTCGTCGTCGCCAGCTGCTACGGCGAGGGCTGCGCGGCGGGCGGCGTGTTCGACGCGGTGGTCGCGTCGATCCGGGTGGAGTGACGGGTATCATCCGGCCCAACGCCGCCCAATCGCACCCGCATCGGAGCCCTGCATGACCCGCGACCGTGCCTCCCACCCACGCCGCCTCCCGGTCCCCTTGCTCCTCGTCGCCGCGGCCCTCGCCGGCTGCGGCCCGCTCGCGCCGGCCCGACCGGGCGCGGCGCCCGGCGCCGCCGGCACCCCGGCCGCCAGCGCCCCGCCCGACGGCGTCGCGGCGCCCGCGGCGACCGGCGGCTACCCCGGCCCGGCCGATGGATCGGCCGCCGGCTCGCCCGCCGACGCCTACCCGCGGCCCGACGGCGCCGCGACGGCGCGCGACCTGCCGGCGGCGGTCGCCGCGGCCCTGTCGGACTGCGACGCCGAGGCGCTGGCCGACCACATCGCCCACGCCTTCTCCCTCCGCCAGCTGCCGGGCGGCGGGGCCGACGTGCTCGGCCGGTACGCGGCGGCCGAGGCGCTCGTCGCCCTGGCTTGTCCCACGCCCGACGCGCGCCCCGCCCTCGAGGACCTCCCCGCCGCGCTCGCGCCGGTGACCGAGACGATGCGCGGCGCCTACAACCCGGCGGCGGTCGTCGCCGGCGAGCGGTTCGCGCGCGGCTGGGGCGCCGACAGGCGTGGCGAGGCGCGGCTGGTGCTGCTGCGCGACACCGACGGCAGCGTCGTTCTCGGCGCCGCGGAGTGGGCCGCCGCGGGCTTCGACGCGCCGGCCGATCCGAGCGCCCCGGCCACGCGGACGGTCCAGCTTGCGACGCAGAACGGCCAGGCGCTTGAGGTCGAGATTCCGGCGGCATGGAGCATCGACACCGCGGCCGGCTCGGCGGCGGTGTCTTCGTACCTCCCCTACGCCTGGGCACTCGACGACGATCGGCCGGTCAAGGGCTTCCTGCCCGGCGAGACCAAGATCGAGTTCTACGGCCCCGACCGCGACTCGAGCGACAGCGTCGAACAGCGGATCGCCGCCACGCGATACTTCGAGGAGTTTCCGACGGCCGTCGAGCCACAGCCGATCGTGCTGCCGGGCGACGTGCCCGCGACGCGGGTACGGTTCACGTTCGCCCACGAGGCCTGGACCACGCTGTACGTCGAGACCGCGGCGGGCGTCGTGTTCGCGCCGTGCATGGGCGAACAGGCGCCGTGCGCGGCGATCCTGGGGTCCGTCCGGCTGCGGTGACGCCGCCCGCCGTCGCGCGCGCCGGACCGCCTGCGGTCACGACGGCCCCGCCCTCGCACCGCGCCCTCGCCGCGCTGGGCGCGCTGGCCGTCGCGGTGCGCCTCTACGCCCTGGGCCGGCCGTCGCTGTGGTTCGACGAGCTGCTCGAGGTCGAGCGGGCGACGGGGCCGTGGCGGGCGCTGTGGCTCGGCCGGCCGATCGACCACGATCCCCCCCTGTTCGCGCTGGCGCTGCGCGGTTGGATCGCCCTCGGGCGCGCGTTCGGCTGGCCGTGGCGCGGCGCATGGGGCGACGCCCCGACGGCGGTCGACGTGGCGGCGCTGGGCGCCGGCGCGGCCGAGGCGTGGCTGCGGCTGCCGTCGGTGGCGTTGGGTGTCGCGGCCGTGGTGGCGACGGCCGTCTGGGCCGGGCGGGCGTTCGGGCGGCGGGTCGGGTGGGCGGCGGGCGTGCTCGTCGCCGCCGCGCCGCTGGCGGTCCACCAGAGCCGCGAGGTCAACCAGTACGCGGCGATGATCGCCCTGACGCCGCTGCTGCTGCTCGTGCGCGACCGGCTGCGCGCGGACGCGCCGCCCGCCGCCGCCCGCCGCGCCTGGCTGGGCTACGGCGCGCTCTCGGCGGCGGCGCTGGCGACGCACTACGGGCTGGTCTTCCCGCTGCTGGCGCTGGGCGCGGGGCTGGCGTGGCGGGCCGGGCGCCGCCCCGCACACCGCGCCGACCGCGCCCGCGTCGCCGCGTACGCCCTGGCGATGGCCGGGGTCGTGGCGGCGCTGTTCGCACTAGGCCTCGGCGACCGGCTGGCGGTGCCGCACGTCCAGCCCCGGCTCTGGGGCACCCACCTGGCGAAGGAGCTGGCCTACATCGGCGACACCGGCTGGCGCGAGATCGTCGTCTACTTCCCGTTTCCGTTCGCCGGCGGCCCGGCGCTGCCGCTCGCCAACGCCCTGGGCGTCGCCGCCGCCGTCGGCGCGGCGCGGCTCTGGCGGCGCGGCGGGGCGGGCCGCGGGCTCGTCGCGCTCGTCGCGGCGACGCTGGCGCTGACGTACGCCACCAGCGTCGTCGGCTGGTATCCGCTGGGGTACCGCTACGGGCTGTTCAACCTGGCGCCGTACCTCGTCTTCGTCGCGGCCGGGGTCACCGCACTCGCCGAGGGGATCGCCGCGCTCGCCGAGCGGACCGCAGCCGCCGCATCCGGTCGCGGCCCTGGAAGCCGCCGCGCCGACGTCGCGGCGGGCGCGCTGCTGGCGCCCATCATCGTCGCCTTCGCCGCCTTCTGGCCGCACGCGCCCTGGACCGACGCCAACCCCTTCCTCCAGGTGCCGCGCGAGGACGCGCGGACGGTCCTCGGCGCCGTCGCGGCCGAGTGGCGTCCCGGCGACCAGCTCGTCGCCGTCGACGGCGCCGCGGCCGCCGTGCGGTTCTATTGGCGGAGCGACCGCGACGACGTCGTGGTGCTGCCGCCGCGCCCGGCCGCCGCGAGGACCGCCGACCTGCCCGCGGCGCTGTCGTCCGCGCTCGGCGCCGGCCGCGCCTGGGTCGTCGTCGTGCGCGCCGCCGACGACGACGCGGCGGCGCTGCGGACGGCGCTCGACGGCCTCGGCCGACCGGTCGCCGCGACCGTCGCCGCCGACGGCGCGGCGGTGTGGCGCATCGAGGCGGCCGCCCGCGGCGGAAGGCCGCTCGGCGGGCGCGCGACGACGGGGGCCGGTCAGTCGCCGTAGCCCTCCGGGTGCGCCCGGTGCCAGTCCCACGCCGAGGCCACAATGGCTTCGAGCGATGGGAAGCGCGGCTGCCAGCCCAGGTCGCGCCGCAGCGCGGCAGACGACGCGATGAGCGTCGCGGGGTCGCCGGGCCGGCGTGGCGCCAGCGTGTGCGGGATCGGGTGGCCGGTGACGCGGCGGGCGGTCTCGAGGACCTCGAGGACGCTGAAGCCCTGGCCGTTGCCCAGGTTGTAGGTCAGCACCGGGCGCTCGCCGAGCGCCTCGAGGGCCAGGATGTGGGCCTGGGCCAGGTCGACCACGTGGATGTAGTCGCGGACGCAGGTGCCGTCCGGCGTCGGGTAGTCGGCGCCGAAGACGGCGATGGACGGGCGCTGGCCGAGGGCCACCTGCAGCACGAGCGGGATGAGGTGGGTTTCGGGGTCGTGGTCCTCGCCGCGCGCCGGCGTGCAGCCGGCGGCGTTGAAGTAGCGCAGGCAGGCGTAGCGCAGCCCGTGGGTGCGGTGCAGCCAGTGGAGCATGCGTTCGATGGTGTGCTTGCTCTCGCCGTACGGCGAGCCCGGCACGATGGCCTCGGCTTCGTCGATCGGCATCCGCGCCGGCGCGTCGAACAGGTTGGCGGTGGACGACAGGATGAACCGGCCGACGCCGTGCGCCAGCGCCGCCTCCAGCAGGTTGGCGGCGTTGGCGACGTTGTCGCGCAGGTACTTCAGCGGCTGCGCCATGCTCTCGCCCACCAGGGTGTAGCTGGCGAAGTGGAGGATGCCGTCGATGCCCGGGTGGGCCGCGAACAGCGCCGCCACGGCCGCCCGATCGGCCAGGTCGCCCGCCACGAACGCCGCCTCGGGCGGGACGGCGGCGCGGTGGCCCTGGTAGAGGTTGTCGAACACGACGACGTCGTGGCCGGCCGCGACGAGCTCGGCGGCGGCGACGCTGCCGATGTAGCCGGCGCCGCCGGTGACGAGGACCTTCACGCGCGGGCTCCTGGGGATGGGTCGAGCTAGGCGGGTGGCGATCATCGCACGCCGCGCCCCGCCGCGCCAAGCGGTGCGCGAGGGCTGTCCGCGTCGACGGCGGCGCCGAACGCGGCGGTCGCACAAAAGAAAACCCGGGGTCCGTCGCTCCGCCCCAGTCGCGACAGCCCCCAGGTTTGGTTCGGCTCAGGTGTGACCCGTCTGCCGTGCGAAGAGGATAGGCCGGCCGGATGAGGGCTTGCTGAACGGTGGCACAACCGTCGATGAGGGCCGACGGCGCGCCTCAGGCGTCGACGACCACCGTCTTGGCGTTGACCCATGTCCGCATCCCGTGCCGCCCCAGCTCGCGCCCATACCCGCTGTCGCGCACGCCGCCGAACGGCAGCCGCGGGTCGGAGCGGACATAGCCGTTGACGAAGGCCGCGCCGGCCGCGAGCCGCTCCACCGCCAAGCGCTCGCCGCGGGCGACGTCGCGGGTGAAGACGGCCGCGCCGAGGCCGTAGCGCGAGGCGTTGGCCAGCGCCACCGCCGCCTCGACGTCGGCGGCCTCGACGACGGCGGCGACCGGGCCGAACGTCTCGTCGTCGAAGGCGGGAATGCCGGGCCTGACGCCGGTGAGCAGCGTCGGCGGGTAGTACGCGCCGGGCCCCTCGGGCAGCTGCCCGCCGAGGACGCAGCGCGCGCCGGCGGCGACCGAGGCGACGACCTGCCGGTGCAGCGCATCGCGCAGGTCGCGGCGCGCCAGCGGCCCCAGCGTCGTGGCCGGGTCGCGCGGGTCGCCCATCCGGGCGGACGCCAGGGCCTCGGCCAGGCGTCGCTCGAACGCCGGCCGCACCGGCGCCTCGACGATGAATCGCTTGGCGGCGATGCAGCTCTGGCCGCCGTTGATGAGCCGGCTCGTCGCGCACGCCTCGACCGCCGCGTCGAGGTCGGCGTCGGCCAGCACCACGTAGGCGTCGCTGCCGCCCAGCTCGAGGACGGTCGGCTTGAGGTGGGCGCCGGCCAGGGCGGCCACCGCCCGCCCGGCCCGGGTGCTGCCGGTCAGCGTGACGCCGGCCGTGGCCGGGTGCGCGATGAGGTCGGGGACGATGCCGGGGTCGGCGTCGATGTCGATGAGCGGCGCCTGGAAGATCCCCGGCGGGATCCCGGCCGCCGCGAACGCGTCGACGAGGTCGAGGGCGCAGCCCGGCACGCTGGGCGCCGGCTTGACGAGCACGGCGTTGCCGGCGGCGATGGCCGGCGCGGCGACGCGGACCACCTGCCACAGCGGGAAATTCCAGGGCATGATCGCCAGCAGCACGCCCAGCGGCCGATAGGCGACGTAGCTGGCCGCGAACTCGGTCGCCACCGGCTCCGGGGCGAGGTAGTCGGCGGCGTGCGCGGCGTAGTGGGTGCAGGCCAGCGCGCACTTCTCGACCTCGGCCCGGCCGGCCGCCACCGGCTTGCCCATCTCGTCGGCCATCCGGCCGGCCAGCGCGTCGGCGCGGACGCGCAGCTCGGCCGCCAGCGCGGCGAGGGCGCGGCAGCGCTCGGCCAGCGGGCGCGCGCTCCAGGCCTCGAACGCCGCCTGCGCCGCCACCAGGGCCGCCAGCGCCTCGGCCGGCGTGGCGCTCGGGTAGCGGGCCAGCTCGCGGCCGGTGGCGGGGTTCACGCTGACGAGCGGCATCGGTCCCTCCGAGGCGCGGGCGCGATGGATCGCCCGGGGCTGCGACGGCCAAGCGTAGCCGACGACGCGGCGACGGCCCATCGACGCGGCGCCGCATCGCCGGCCCGTCGACCACTTGACCCATCGGCCCGACCGCCGCGCGCTCGCGTGCCCGCGTTCGGCGCCCGCTATCCCGGCGGCCCGGCGGCGTGTTGTACCCCATGCCGCCGCCGGCGGCCACCCTGTCGACATCGTCGGGGCGCCGGGTCCCCCGCCCGCGTCTCGCCTCCCCCTCCTAGGAAGAGCCGCCCGGTCGCGCCGCGATCGGGCGGCTCGACCGTGTTGCGCCGACGGCGCGAGCGGGATGTACAATGGCGGCGGGCCGCCGACCCGCACGGCGGCGAGCCCATCGTCCGCGAACGTCGCTCGCTGCACATCCAGCGCGCGGTCGACACCCGGTTCGCCTGGACCCGGCAGCGGCCGGGCCGGGACGGTCCGTGGGGCAGTCGCCACGCCGGATGCACGGTCGCCGCGCCCGCCGCCGGGCCGCGGCACGCCGTGCCCAGGCGCTCCTGCCGCACCCCGCCGTCCCGCCGAAGGACGGCGTCGTCGTGTGCGGCGACGGGCACGCCGCCCCACCGTCTTGGAGGCCCGTGCCATGAGCGCCCAGCCCCCCGCGGCCGACGCGGCCGCCTCGACCGCGCCGCGCCCCAAGGTCACCGTCCGCACCCTGGCCGCCCGACGCACCGCCGGCACGCCGATCACGATGCTCACCGCCTACGACTACCCGTCGGCGCAGCTGGCCGACGCCGCCGGCATCGACGTCCTGCTCGTCGGCGACTCGCTGGCGATGGTCGTGCTGGGGCACGAGAACACGCTGTCGGTCACCGTCGACGAGATGCTCCACCATTGCCGGGCCGTGAAGCGCGGCGCGGCGGCGGCGATGCTGGTGGGCGACATGCCGTTCCTGAGCTACCAGGTCGACGCGCCGTCGGCGCTGCGCAACGCCGGTCGGTTCCTGCAGGAGGGCGGCATGGACGCCGTCAAGCTCGAGGGCGGCCGGCGGGTCGCACCGCAGGTCGAGGCGATCGTCGGGGCCGGCATCCCGGTCATGGGGCACGTCGGGCTGACGCCGCAGAGCATCCACGCCCTGGGCGGCTTCCGGGTGCAGGGCAAGACGGCCGCCGAGGCCAAGCGCCTGCTCGACGATGCCATGGCGCTGGAAGCCGCCGGCTGCTTCTCGATCGTCCTCGAGAGCGTACCCGACCGCCTGGCCGCCGACGTGACGCGCCGGCTGTCGATCCCGACGATCGGCATCGGCGCCGGCGCCGCCACGAGCGGCCAGGTGCTGGTGTTCCACGACCTGCTGGGCCTTTACGAGCGCTTCACGCCCAAGTTCGTCCGCCGCTACGCCGAGCTGGGCGCCGCCGCCCGCGACGCCATCGGCCGCTACGGCGCCGACGTCGTGGCGGGCGCCTTCCCCGCCGCCGAGCACACCTTCGCGATGGGCGACGAGGCCTGGCAGGCCTACCTCGACCTGGCCGGTCCGGCGCCGGCATGACGGCCGCCCCGCCGCCCGTGGCGATCCTGGGCACCGGCGCGCTGGCGATGCGCTTCGGCGCCGTGCTCGGCCGCGCCGGCCACCCGGTGACGCTCGTCGGCACCTGGGCCGCCGGCCTCGCCGCGCTGGCGGCGCACGGCATCGCGGTCGACGGCGACGGCCGCGTGGCGGTCGGCGCGCGCCACCTCGACGACGTGGTCGTCGACCGTACGCGCGGCGGACGGCCTGCCGCGGAAGGCGCCGCGACGCCCGTCCCGGCGGCGCCGATCGTCCTCGTCCTGGTGAAGAGCCACCAGACCGCCCGCGTGGCACCCGCCGCGGCCCGCTTGGCCGCCGCCGACGGCCTCGTCGTCACGCTCCAGAACGGCCTCGGCAACGCTGAGGCGCTGGCGGCGGCGGCCGGCGCCGACCGCGTCGCCGTCGGCGTCACGACGCTCGGCGCGGCCGTCGTCGGCGCCGGCCGGGTACGGTTGGGCGGCGACGGGACGGTGACGATCGGTCGGACGCCGGCGACGGCCGGGCGGGTTGACGCGCTCGTGGCCTGGCTCGGCGCTGCCGGGCTCGAGGCCGCGGCCGTCGGCGACATCGCGCCGGCGGTCTGGCGCAAGTTGGCCGTGAACTGCGCCATCAACCCGCTCTCGGCGGTGCTGGGCGTGCCCAACGGCCGACTGCTGGACGACCCCGACGCCCACGCCATGCTGCGCGCCGCGGCCGACGAGGTCGGCGCCGTCGCCCGCGCGCTGGGCGTGGCGGTCGACGACGACCTGGCGGCCCTGGCCGAGGCCGTCGCCGATCGCACGGCCGCCAACCGCTCGTCGATGCTCCAGGACGTCGAGCGCGGCGCGCCGACCGAGATCGACGCCATCAACGGCGCCGTCGTCCGCGCCGGCCGGGCCGTCGGCGTGGCCACGCCGGTCAACGAGGCGCTGTGGCGCGCGATCGCCGAACGCCCGGTCGCGCCGACGACGGCGAGCCCGGCCCGATGAGCCCGACGCTGCTGGCCACGCCCGCCGCCCTGCGCGCCTGGCGCACGGCGCTGTCGCCCGGCGCCACGGTCGGCTTCGTGCCGACGATGGGCTCGCTGCACGCCGGCCACGCCGCGCTCGTCCGCCGCGCCGCTGCGGAGTGCGACGTGGCCATCGCCAGCATCTTCGTCAACCCGGCGCAGTTCGACCGCGCCGACGACCTGGCGCGCTACCCGCGCGACCTGGCCGGCGACCTTGCCTTGCTGGCCGCCACCGGCTGCGGCGCCGTCTTCGCGCCTGAGGCCGCCGACGTCTACCGGCCCGGCCACCAGACCTGGGTCGTGCCCGGCGACATCGCCGCGCCGCTCGAGGGCGCGTCGCGGCCCGGGCACTTCCGGGGCGTCGCGACCGTCGTCCTCAAGCTGTTCCACCTGGTGGCGCCGACGCGGGCCTACTTCGGCCAGAAGGACGCCCAGCAGCTGGCCGTGATCCGGGCGATGGTCCGCGACCTCGACGTGCCGGTCGAGGTCGTCGGCTGCGACACCGTGCGCGAGCCCGACGGCCTGGCGATGTCGAGCCGCAACCGCCGGCTCGCGCCGGACGAGCGGGCGGCGGCGCCGGTCCTGTACCGCGCCCTCGACGCCGCCCGCCGCCGGCACGCCGCCGGCGAGTGCGACGCCGATGCCCTGCGCGCCACGATGCGCGACGTGGTGGCGGCCGAGCCGCGCGCCACGCTAGACTACGCCAGCATCGCCGACCCCGACACGCTCGTCGAGCTCGACCGCGTCGACGGCGCCGCGCTGGCGTCGCTGGCGGCGTTCGTCGGCCCGGTGCGGCTCATCGACAACCTCGTCCTGGCGCCGAGCGCGGCGCCCGACGCCCCCGCTGAAGGCTGACGCCCGTGCAGCGCACCCTGCTCACCGGCAAGATCCACCGCGCCACCGTCACCGGCGCCGACCTGCACTACATCGGCTCGATCTCGATCGACGCCGACCTGCTGGCCGCGGCCGGGATCGTGGCCCACGAGCGCGTCCAGGTCGTCGACGTCACGAACGGCAGCCGGCTCGAGACGTACGCCATCCCCGCGCCGGCCGGCAGCGGCACGATCCAGCTCAACGGCGCGGCCGCCCACCTCGTGGCGCGCGGCGACCTGGTGATCATCATGGCCTACGGCCTGTTCGACGCCGCCGAGGCCGCCGCCTGGCAGCCGCGCGTCGTCCACGTCGACCGCCACAACCGGGTCGTCGAGGTGGCGGCCGGCGTGGCCGGGGGCGTCTACGAGGCCTGCTGACGGCGCCGTCGGCGACGGCGCCTACGGAGCCGAGGCGACGACGGCGTCCCGCTGCCAGACGGCGTGGCCGACGAAGAACGGCCCGAGCCGCTCCATGAACTGCGACGTCTGGCGCGTCCGGCGCATCTCCTCGACGACCTTGGACAGCGGGTGCAGGTCGCGGCCGGTCAGCGCGACGACGAAGTCGTTGTCGTGGGCGTCGAGGCCGAAGCAGGCCAGCCGGACATCGTGGGCCAGGTCGGCGCGGCCGTAGGCCATGCCGATCGCCCCGTGCTCCTTGAGCATTTCGCGCTGCTCGCCCAGGGGCGCGGCGGCGAACGCGCCGGCGCGCCGCAGCGGGTACCACACCGCCCAGCGCTGCTCGGGGTTGAGGACGGCGCGCCGCGGGCGGTGCAGCAGGACGTCGGCCAGGTCGGGCTCGTAGCCCAGGCTGTAGCTCCGACCGAACATCGTCAGCGCCGGTTTGTGCGCCAGGCGGGCGAAGGGCGCCGCGTTGAGGAAGGCGCGCAGCTCGGTGACGAAGAAGCCCGGGTCGGTGGCGAACGTCAAGAGCGCCACGCCGGACGGATCGGCGACGTCGGCGTAGAGCACGGCGCCGAACGGCGCCGCCGCCAGGGACGGCACGAGCGCCGCGGGATCGGGGCAGCCGCCGAAGGCCTGGAGCTGCATGTAGAGCCGGGCGTCCAGCGTCTGGTGCGCGCCGTCGCGCAGCCCGCCCTTTTCGGCCACATCCGGCACCGCCAGCCCCGGCTCGCTCATCGTCGCCGCTCCTTCGCCGACCCGTCGCGCCCCGCGCGCGCCGCCGGCGAAGTATACGCCGCCACCCCGTCGCCCACCCCTCGGCCGACGGACGCCGCCCCCCCCAACGCACCGGGCGCCGGCCGTCGCAAGGTCGACGGCCGGCGCCCGGCTCGAGAGGGTCGCGGGCCCGCGGGGGCCCTAGATCGCTACGGGCACGGGATGATGCGGGCCACCTCGCGGTAGATCCGCTGCAGGTCGGCGGCGTTCGGCACCGGGTAGTACAGCGACGGGTCCGAGGCCACCTGCTGCAGCAGCGCGGCGTCGATCTCGGTGCCGAGGCCGACGGTGATCACCGTGATGCCGTTGGACTTGGCCGTGGCGGCCCAGGCCAGCACCGGCGCGGTGTCGCCGTTGGACTGCTCGCCGTCGGTGACCAGGATGATCGAGCGCTTGTTGCCGGCGCGGTGCCGCTCGCTCATGAGCTCCTCGGTCGCCGCCCGCAAGCCGCTGTCGATGATCGTCCCCGACGCCGACATGGCCGGCAGGCCCTGCAGCGCCGCGGTCAGCGCCGCCTTGTCGCTGGTCAGCGTCGACGCCGTGAGGCTGGTGGCGTTGAAGCCGATCACGGCGGCCTGGTCGGTGTCCTTGAGCAGCTCGACGATCTCGCGCGCGGCGCCGATGGCCGCGTCGAGCTTCCTCGGCCCGCCCGGCTCGGTCGGGTCCTGCATGCTGACCGACGTGTCCAGGACGAGCGCGACGTCGATCGTCTGTTCTTCGGGGATGCACTCGGGCCAGTTGCGGAACGTCACCGGCAGGTAGAGGTCGGCCGGGATGCGCGTCGCCGTCGCGGTGGGCGTGGGCGTGTCGGTGGCCGTCGGGACCGGCGTCGACGTGGGCGTGTCGGTGGGCGGCGGCGTCGGGGTGGCCGTCTGCGGAATCACCTCGACGACGACGCTCGGGAAGACCCCGCTGCCGGTCTGGCCCTGCGAGTCGGTCCACTCGACGTTCGTGCTGTCGCTGACCGGCCAGAAGCCGGGCTCCTGGGGCTCGACGCGGTATGTCAGCGTCTGCGGGAACGAGGTGGTGGGCAGCTGCCACTCGATGAGCTGGCCGGTGATCGTCGCCGTCGTCGGGTTCACCGACGCCGGGTCCAGGGTCATGTTGGCCGCGAGTTGGTCGGCGACCTTGAGCTGGGTCACCGCCACCGGGATCGGGGCGGCCAGCACCTGCTCGTAGAGGTCGGCGAAGTCCTTGATGTCGTTGCGCTCGAGGACGAACCGGGCCTGGGTGGCCATGTCGCGCTGGTTCTTGGCGGTGCGGTTGCGCCCGAACCCGACGGTGATCAGGTGGGTCGCCTTGTCGAGCGCCGAGCCGCGCATGTCGCGCTGGCAGAACTGGAAGTCGGACAGCAGGATGACGACGGATACCCGCTGGTCATCGCCGAGCTTCGCCCGGCTCTGGCTGCTGGCCAGCATGCGCGCCGCTTCCTGCAGCCCGGACTTGACGTTGGAGAGGTCCTCGCCGCGCATGCGGTTCGCACCGCCCACGGCGTCGGCGGGGTCGTTGCTGAGCGGAACCTTGGACTTGGCCGTGCCGGCGAACGATACGAAGCCAACCCGCAGGCGGTCGGACGCCATGTCGCGCTGGATCGCCGCCTGATCGAGCAGGTCGCGGACGAACTCCTTCTCCTCGCGCAGCAGATCCTCGCTCCCGCCGGCCTCGAGCGGCTCGAACTCCTCGCCGCCGATCGGGGTGGGCGTGCCGCGGTTGCGCCGCGGCGTGCGCGTGGCCGTCGGCGGCGCGGCGTTGTTCTCGACGGCGGAGCAGAACGCAGGCTCGTTGCCGGCGATCGGGCCCGGCCCTTCCGGCGTCGCCCGCGGGTCGGGCGTCGCGCCCGGGTCGCGCGTCGGCGTCCGCAGCTCGCCGCCCGGCGCCACGCCGCCGCGCGCCCGGGTCATCGAGTACGATTCGTCGGCGACGATCACGAGGTCGACCGGCAGCCCGCTGGCGCCACAGGTGAGGCTGACGATGAGCGAGGCATCGACCGACCCGCCGAGGGCGACCGTCTCGGGGTTGATGTGCTTCTGCAGATCGGCGATGCAGCCGCTGGGCGTCTGCGACGACGGCTTGGCGCTCGAGGTGCGATCCGCGATCCCGAACTCGACCGTGCCGACGAGCGCCAGCGCCAGGGCGGCGACCGCCACCGCCGCGCGCTTCGAGCGAAGCCTTGGGCCGAAACCCATCATGTCCACCACCTCCCGGAATCATCGCGCCGACCGCGGACCAGCGGATGGGACGCCACCAGGCCACTCCCGCCCACGCACCGTGTCGACTGGCTCGGATGAGGGCGCAGCGTCGAGCGACGCCGAAATGATCCCCCCGGTACAAGAAGACATGGCCGCCCGCCGTGGGGTAGCCCATCGCGGCGCACCGGGTTGAAATTTACGGTTCGTTCACACATTCTGTGCACGATGTGCACCACTCGGCGTAACCCCGACCCATGACGGCCGCACGATGTCGGCTCGAACGGCGCACGAGCCCCGGAAGGAGCCCGCGATGGACGGACGCGCGCACGGCACCGGCGTGACCCGACGGTGGCACGGCCTCGCGGCGGCCGTCGTGCTGCAGGCGGCCGCGGGCGCCGGCGCCGTCGCCGCGCCGGCGGGTGACGCGCTGCAGCGGGCATTGGTGAACCTGCAGGCAGACCCGCGGCCGACGGTCTTCGCGGGCCACCCCCGCCTCATCGTGGGCGGCTACCGCGGCGTGCCCGTAGCCGAGCTGCGCGCGGCCTGCGCCCGGCCCGAGCTGCGCGGGCAGTGCGACGCCCTCGGCGGCCGCCACGTCCTCGACGACGCGATGCGCTACCTGGTGGCCGGCGACCGCGCCGCGGCCGATCGGGTGGCGGCGCAGCTGCGCGGTCTCACGGCCTGCCGCGACGGCGACGTCGGCAGCGAGCACAGCCCGTGGGGCGGCCTGGCGCTGGCTTTCGACTGGGTCTGGGACGCCCTGCCCGACGTCGAGCGCCGCCGGCTCGACGCGCTCTGGCCGAGCTGCGCCGCGGCGCTGGCCCGCCAGCTCGACGGCAACGGACCCCACCTCTGGCACGGCTACACCTCGCTGGCTGCCTCCGAGGCGCTCGTGGCGCTGGCCATCGACGACCCGGCCGGGCGCGCCGCGGCGCTGCCCAAGGCGGTCGAGCACTTCCGGCAGCGCGCCCTCGAGGCCTACGCCGTCGTCGGCGGCGCCTGGCCCGAGGGCTACAACTATCTGCGCAGCCACTTCTTCTCGGCCGATCCGCCCAGCCAGTACGTGATGGACGCGCTGCGGGCCTGGGACTCGGCGATCGAGCGGGACACGACGGAGCACGCCAGCCTGTTCGGCACGATCGCCGCCGACGAGGGCGACTGGCTGCGCGGCCTCGGCCACCACATCCTCTACGGCACCCTCGACGGCTACGGCCCGGGCGGCAAGCGGACGCTGCTGCGCGGCGGCGACATGCCGACCGGCCAGGCCTGGCCCAACAAGCAGGTCCGCCCCTTCGTCGACAGCATTGCCCGCGTCACCGGCGACGGCCACCTGGCCAAGTGGGGCCGCGACCTCGAGGCCGACTGGCCGTTCGTCGGCGGCGACGGCACCTACCACCCGATCCACCGCTACAGCCTGCCCTACAACCTGCCGCTCGACGTGCCCTCGCGCGCACCCGACGAGCCGTCCGGCGCGGCCGGCGACGAGGCGGCGGGCGGGGCGCTGCCACTCGGCCGAATCTGGGGCCGCACCGACCTCGGCTACGTCCTCGCCCGCTCGGCCTGGGGACCGGGTGAGACGACGCTGGGCTACCGCGCCGGCGCGTGGTTCACCGGCCACCAGCACATGGACCAGGGCCACCTCGACCTCTGGCGCAAGGGGCCGCTGGCCGTCGACGCCGGGGTCTACGCCAACTGGGGGTCGATGCACCGCGAGGCCTACTACGCCCGCACGGTGGCCCACAACACGCTGCTCATCCCGCGCCCCGGCGAGCGCTTCGACCAGCACCCGGCGCTGGGCGGCACGAACGTCAACGACGGCGGCCAGCGCATCCACACCTTCGCCCGCGGCGGCTGCCCGCAGTGCATGCAGAGCGTCGCCGAGTGGCGCGCCCACGTCGGCGCCGGCCTCCACTTCGAGGCGGGCCGGATCGACGCCTTCGCCGACGCGCCCGGCCACACCGTCGTCGCCAGCGACCTCACCGCCGCCTACAACAGCGCCGACTACTCCACGCCCGGCAACGCCGCCAAGGTCGCCGTCGTCCACCGCGACGTCGTCTTCCTCCGCCCCGACCTCGTCGTCGTCACCGACCGCGTCCGGACGATGGGCGGCACCGGCGCGCCGCGCTTCACGCTCCACCTCCCGGGCCGCCCCGACCTCGATGGGGCCGTCGTCGACGCCGGATCGGCCGACGACGGCCGCGTCCACACCGACACGCCCCGATTCACGTTCGACAACGGCACCGGTGGCCGCCTGGCCTTCGCCGCCCTGGCACCCGCCGACGCGCGGCTGACGGCGATCGGCGGCCCCGGCCACCGCTACTGGGTCGATGGCGCGAACCGCGACGGCGGCGCGGCCGGCCACGAGGGCGCGCCGGCCGAGCCGGGCGCGTGGCGCATCGAGTCGGCCCCCCGCGACGACGCCCCGACGCCGCCCGACGCCGGGCCGCGCGACCACGTCCTGGTCCACGCCCTCACCGTCACCGACACCGGCCGCACCGCCTGGCCCGCGACGCTTGTGGCCGCCACCGGCGACCGCGCCGGCCCCGGCCCCGCCCACGCGATCGTCGTGCGCGCGCCGACCCGGACCCGCGTCCTCGTCCAGAGCGCCGCGGTGCTGGGCGACCGCATTCAGTTCGCGACCGTCGCGCTCGGCCCGGGCGCCTTCGGCGGCGCCGAGGTGCTGGCGATGCACCTCGTGCCGAACGCCGACTACACCGTCAGCGGCGCCTCGCCCCAATTCACGCTGCGCCGGGTGCGGACCGACGCCGAGGGCGTCCTCCACGTCGGCGGCGCCGGCGACGCGCTCGTGAACAGCGGCGGCACCGTCCACGTCGCCCGCTGCCCCGCCCCCATCGACGCCGGCGCCGTCTGGCGCCTCGCCTGCGGCGGCTCCGACGTGCCGGCCACGCCGGCGACGGCGACGGCCGGGCCGACCGCTGCGGCGACGTCGACGCCGGCGCACGCGACACCGCCGCCGGCGGGCGGGCGGGTGTGGTTGCCGTGGGGAGGGCGGCGGTGACGATGTGGAGCGGGCGCCCACAAGGGGCGCCCCGCAGGCGACAAACTGGCGGTCACCGCATGGTCCGATTCCCGCCCCGCCCGGCCGTGAACGGCCGGGCGATCGGACGGCAGCGCGATACGCCGCTTGCAGCCGCTAACTTGTCGCCTTTGGGGCAGCCACAGGGCGTGCCCCAACGCGTCGACGCCGTCGCTGCCGTAATGCCGTCACCGCCCCCGCCGCAGCGCCAACCGCGCCGCCAACAACGCCCCCGCCCCGCCCGCCGCCATCGCCGGCCCGGCCGCCGGCGGCAGGCCGAGCCACAGCGGCAACCCACCCGCCGCGATCGCCCCGCCCAGGACCAGCCCGGACGCCAGCGCCGGCCGCCCCGGCAGCCGTTCGGCCACCGCCAGCCACATCGCCGGCGTGGCCGACTGCAGCAGCGCGACGCCCGGCAGCAGCAGCCACAGCCGCCCGCCCGCCACCCCGAGCAGCGCCGCCGCCACCGCCAGCGCCCCGATCGACCACCGCCGGTGCCCGACGGCATCGCTGGCCAGCCCGCCCGCCACCTTGCCGATCGCCGCCGCCGCCGCCAAGGCCAGCAGGGCCGAGTGCTGCCCAGCCCAGACGAACTGCAGCGCCGTCCAGGCAGCTGACCGCAGCGCGATCGCCAGCAGCAGCGCCGCCATGACGAGGTCGTGCAGCTCGAGCGCGTGGGCGGCGGCGCCGCCGGTGGGCGTGGTGGCCGCGCCCGGCGCCGCGCGATACCCTTCGCGGTCGCCCGGCAGCGCGGCGACGCCCGCGCCCAGCAGCGCGAACGCCGCCAGCCACGGCCCGCCCGCCGTCCAGCCGCCCGCCGCCAGCGCCCCGCCCGCCGCCAACCCGACGACGCCCGGCGCCGCGAACACCCCCGCCCGCGCCGCCCGCCCGCCGGCCGCCGCCAGCGTCAGCGCCCCGCCGCCCACATGGAACAGCGACGACCCGACGCCCGCCAACCCCACCGCCCAACCGACGTCGACGCCCCGCACCACGACCGCCGCCGCCCCGCACGCCAGCCCGACGAGCACCGCCCCCTTCGGCCGCCCCACCCGGTCGACCGCCGCGCCGACGAACGGCTGCGTGGCGAACGCCAGGCCGTTGTAGAGCAGCACCAGCCCCACCGCCCACCCGACGTCGCCGGACGCCGCGACCGTCCCGAGCAGCAGCCCGGCCGCGCCGTCCGACACCGCATGCGTGAGGCCGAGCAGCGGCGCGACGACGCCCGCGACGCCGACGCGGGACGCGGCGCGCGGCCCGGCGAGCGGGCGATGGCGGGCGAGCGGGGGTGTGGCGATGGTCATCGCGATGCCTCCCGGCACGTCGTCGACGGCAGATCCGAGCTTACAGCGGTGGCGTGAACGGTCGCTGCATGACAAGCAACAGTCCCACGGCCAGCAGCACGTAGCTCACCGCATTCACCGCCGCCGAGTGCCCCAGCGACCGCCACGGCCGCCCGTCACGCCGCACGACGTACAGAACGACGGCCTCGATGAGCGTTGTCATGAGCCAGAGGAAGGCGAACGCGGCGAACCAGTCGACGAGGGCTCCAGAATCCGAGAGGCGTTCGACGTACTCGTGCCTTGGCAGGCCGCGGACGGCGCCCAGCCACAGGCCGAGGCGGTCCATCAGCGCCCAGGCGTTGCGCGGCACCAGTCCCAGTCCGACCATGGTCGAGGCCACGTTCATCGCGACGGCGGAGATCCAGATCTCGCGCCACCGCGATGCCCGGTTCAGCAAGCGCAACACGAGGCCCTCGCCGGCAACGATGGCGAGCGAGAGGTAGACGGTAGCGGTGAAGCCCCAGCTGAACGCCTTGGTTACGAGCGGAACGGCCATATCCAGCAGCACGGCCCCCGGCAGCCACAAGCCCATCAGGCGCACGAACATCGCAGGCATCCTCGGTGCACGATCGCGACGACAACGCGACGGCGGCCCGTTGCACAGGATGTGCCATGATGGCGCTTGGGGCAATGGACACGTGCGGTACGGGTCGCCCACCGGGTCCGGTCGAGGGCGCCGGCGCCGAGACCCACCCCCTTCACGGAGGACCGACCGATGACGCGATCCGCGCCGCGATGGCGAACGCTGCCGGCTGCCGGCTACTACGACGACCCGGCCTTCGTGGAGCGCTACGTGAGCATGGTGCACGCCGATGAGGGCCGGCCCTTGATCGACGTGTTGCGACGCCATCTACCGGACGGCGCCGCGGCCCTCGAGCTGGGCATGGGACCCGGTCACGATCTGCGGCTGCTGGGCCAGCACTACCGCGTGACGGGCTCGGACGTCGCGGTGGCATTCCTCGAGCGTTACCGGCAGGCGGATCCCGAGGCCGACCTGCTGCAGCTGGACGCCGCCGCGCCGGAAAGCAATCGACGCTGGGACGCCGTCTACTCGAACAAGGTCCTGCACCATCTGCCGCGGTCGGTGCTTCGCGAGGCGCTGCGGCGCCAGGCCGCATTGCTGCGGGCCGGCGGCCTGCTGTTGCACAGCTTCTGGGTCGGCGAGGGGGACAACGAGAAGATCTTCGAGGGCATGCAGTTCACGTACTACGACGAGGCGGCGCTGCGCCGCGAGGTCGAGTCGGCCTTTGACATCCTGGCGCTGGAGCGCCACGGGGCGATGGAGCCCGACGACTCGCTGATCCTGCTGTGCCGCCCTCGCGCACGTCGCTAGGACCGTTCGCGCGCCACCTGCGCCAACAGCGCCATCTCCTGCGCATACACCCGCCGCAGCATCGCCGGCGCCACAAGGCGGGCGATCCAGCCGCCGAGACCGCCTTGCGTCCAGACCGTGTCGAACCGCACCCGCGCCCGGCGGCCGCCGTCGAGCGGCTCGACGGTGAACGTCGTCACGACGGTGCTGTTGTCGAGGCCGGTCTCGACGAGGACGCGGCCGGGCTCGGGTTCGGTGATCGCGGCGCGCGTCCAGGTGTCGCGGCCCAGGACGCGCATCGCGAAGCGGATCACCGTGCCGACGCCGACGCCGCCTTCCTCGACCGTGAGGCCGTGGAAGGCGGGCGGCAGGATGCGCGGGTGGCCGTCGCGGTAGTCGGCGATGACGGCGTAGGCCGCCGCCGCCGGCGCGTCGAGGTCAGCGGTGTGGGAGACGGCGATGCGCGGCATCGTCCGGACCCCGATCAGCCGTCGCTGCGCGTCGGGCCGTCGAGGGCCAGCAGCGCGGCGCGCTCCTCAGGGGTCATCCGGCGGCGCGGCTCGATGCCGATGTTCACGACGCCGCGCGCCAGCCGGTCCGGCGGCACCGGCCGCTGGCCCGGCGCCGGCGGCGCCTCCGACCGACGCTCGTCGCGGCGGGCGTCGCCGGTCCGGCGGTCATCGCGGCGCGCGTCGCCCGGGCGGCGATCGTCGCGCCGCGGCTCGCTCGCGCGGCGGTCATCGCGGCGCGCGTCGCCCTGGCGGCGGTCGTCGCGGCGCGGCTCGCTCGGCCGGCGGTCGTCGCGGCGGGCCGGGGCGCGGTCGGCCGAGGCCGCCGCCGGCTCGCGGCGCGAGATGCCGTTGCCGTTGCGGGCGCCGCCGTCGGCGCGCCGGCCGTCGCCAGGGCGCTCGGCGCCGTCGCGGCGGCGGACCTGGCCGTCACCGCGGCGCTCGCCGCCGGCACGGGGCGCCGCGTCCGCACGGTTGCCGCCGTCGCGCCGGCCGCCGCTGGGGCGCGGCTCGGCCAGGCCACCGTCGCGCGACGGGCGCGCGGCGCGGTCGGCCAGGGCCGGCTCGCGCCGCCCGGCGTCCGAGCCGCGGCCGGCGGCAGGCGCCGGCGAGCGCTCGGCGGCGGGGCGGTTGCGGCCGCGCTCGCCGCGCGACCGGCCGCCCGTCGCGCCGCCGGCGGCGCGGGCGGCGCGGTTGCGGTCGGCCTGCTGGCGGCGCGTCAGGAGCGGCTCGGAGTCGTCGATCAGGTAGTCGAAGTCGGGCAGGCGGGTGGGCGGCAGCGTCTGGCCGGTCAAGGCCTCGACCGCCTGCCACAGCGCCTCGTCGGTGTTCGAGTAGAGGGTCATCGCCACCCCGTCGCGCCCAGCGCGGCCGGTGCGGCCGATGCGGTGGACGTAGTCCTCGGCCATCGTCGGCACGTCGAGGTTGACGACGTGCGAGAGGTGCGGGATGTCGAGGCCGCGCGACGCCACGTCGGTGGCGACCAGGATGTGAAGCTCGCCCTTGCGGAACGCGCCCAGGATCTGCTCGCGCTTGTTCTGGGCCACGTCGGAGTGGATCGCGGCGTTCTTGAGGCCGTGCTGGTTGAGCGCCTTGGACAGCTTGTCGGCCCGGCGGCGGGTGCGGCAGAAGATGATCGCCGCCTCGACGTCCTCGTCGCGCAGCAGCCGCGCCAGCAGGTCGGGCTTCTGGTCCTGGGCTACCGGGTAGAAGCGCTGCTCGATCCGCTCGACCATCGTCATCGGCGCGTGGGCCTCGACGCGCTCGGCGTCGTGGAGGTAGTCGGCGGCCAGGGCCGCGATCTGCGGCGGCATCGTGGCCGAGAACAGCAGCGTCTGGCGGCCCGCCTTGGGCACGCGGCCGTCCTCGAGGACGCGGCGGACCTGCGGCAGGAAGCCGAGGTCGAGCATGCGGTCGGCCTCGTCGAGCACCAGGTACGTCACGCCGTCGAGCCGGACGTTGCCGCGCTCGAGGTGGTCGATCAGCCGGCCCGGCGTGGCCACCAGCACATCCACACCGCGCCGCAGCGCGTCGGTCTGCTGCTGGAAGCCGACGCCGCCGTAGATCGCCGCGACGCGGAAGCGGACGTGCTGGCCGTAGGACTGGAACGCGGCCGCGACCTGGATGGCCAGCTCGCGGGTCGGCACCAGGACCAGCGCGTCGGGCTGGCGGCCGCCGGCGCCGCGCTCGATGCGGCGCTGGAGCCACGGCAGCGCGAAGACGGCCGTCTTGCCGCTGCCCGTCTGGGCGCAGGCGATGACGTCCTGGCCGCGCAGCGCGATCGGGATGGCGCCGGACTGGATGTCGGTGGGGGTGGAGTACTCCCGCTCGCGCAGCGCGCGCAGGAGCGGCTCGGCCAAGCCGAGCGAGTCAAAGGTGGTCATGGGTTCCTCTTCATGAGCGATGTCACAACGATCCGCTCACGGGAGCCACACGGGGCCACCCTACTCGACGACGGCAAACGCGAATGCGGTCTGGCGCTGAGCAAGCGGATGATGAAACGATCGGACGGTGCCGCCCGCGGACACGGCGCCCGGCGGGCAATTGACGATAACGATAGGGATGCCGGGCGCACATGCAAGTTTTCGCGGCGCCGCACCGGTCCTGCGCGGGCGGCGCGCGCGGGCGACGGCGCCCGCCGCGCCGGTCGCGCGGGCGCGCTGCGACCCTACAATCCCGCCCATGCCCCGCCCCCGTCCCGAACGCGCCACGGCCCTCGCGCCGGCGGCCGTGGCCGCGGCCCTGCTGCTGGCGACCGCCCTGCGCGCGGTCGGGCTCGGCGATGCCAGCCTCTGGTTCGACGAGGCCTTCGCCGCCCATGCCGCCGCGCAGCCCTCGCTGGCCGCGGCCTGGCGATCCGATCCGACGAACCCGCCGCTCTTCTACGCCCTGGCTTGGCTGGCGGCGCGGGCCTTGGGCAGCGGCGAGTTCGCGCTGCGACTCCCCGCCACCCTGCTCGGCGTCGTCGCCGCGGCCCTGGCCGCCCGCGTCGCCGGCCGGGCGTTCGGCCGCCGCGCAGCGCCGTGGGCGGCGCTCCTCGTCGCAGTGTCGCCGCTCCAGGTGTGGGCGGGGCGCGAGGCGCGGATGTACACGCTGCTGGCGGTGTGCGCGCTCACGGCCGTCGCCGGCGGGCTGGCCTATGCCGGCCTCGACGGCGGCGACCGGCGGCGCGACGCGGCGCCGCTCCCCAGCGCGGCGCCGCCGCCCGCCCCACGCCCCCGCCGCGGCTGGCGCCCGCTGGCGCTCGTCGCCGCCGCCGAGCTCGGCGCGCTCTACAGCCACAACACCGGGCCGGTCGTCGTCGCCGCGCTCAACGCGCTGGCGCTCGGGTTTTGGCTCGCGGCCCGCCGTGACGCGCGGCCGGCGTGGTGGCCGTGGCTGGCCGCGCAGGTCGTCGTCGGCGCGGCGTGGGCGCCCGAGTGGGCGGCGCGCTTCCGCCGCCTCGGCGCCGCCAACGACGCCCTCGCCGCCCACCCGCCGCTCGACGCCGCGACGCTCTGGGCGCTGTGGCGGGCGCAATGGGTCGTGCCGTGGGGCCGGGCGCCGGACGGCGCCGAGGGCTGGCTCGTCGCGATCGCGTTCGTCGCCGTGCTCATGGCGATCCCGTGGCGTCGGCCGGCCGCGCGGGCGCTGGCGGCGGCGGCGGCGCTGCTGGCGGCGGGCGTCGTGGCGGGGCTGATCGTGCTCGAGAACGAGCTACACGGCCGCTACCTGGTGATGGCCGGTCCGCCGCTGTGGGCGGCGGCGGCGGGCGGGCTGGCTGCCGCGCGACGGCCTGTGCCGCGATCGCGCGCCGCGGGCACGTGGCGCGGCGCGCGATCGCGGCTGGCCGCGGGGGTGCTCGTCGCGGCCGCCGCCCTCGGCCTGGCGCGCGCGCTCGCGTCGCCCGATTGGCACGAGGATGCCCGGGCGATGGCCCGCCACCAGGCCCAAACCCTGGGTCCGGCCGACACCGTCGTCGCGATGTCGTACGCCCCGCGCTATGACCTGGCAACCTACCACGACCGCTTCGGCCTCGCCGCCCGCACCCTGACGCTGCCGGAGGACGCCGGCGCCGACGACGTCCGGCCGCGGCTGCCGCGCCGCGGCCGGGCCGCGCTGGCGATCCGCTACGGCTCGCCCGCCGACCGCCGCGGCATGCTGCCCTGCCTGCTCGGCGAGCGCGCCGTCGGCCCGCCCGAGCGCACGACGACGGCCGGCCTGGCCGAGCTGCGCTTCACGCTCGACGCGTCGCTCCCAGCCGACGTGCCGCGCGCCCCCTGGCCGCCCGGCGACAGCGCGATGCGCGGCGCCTCGGCCGACCCGGCCGCGACGCCCGGCGGGGTGGCCTTCGGCGACCACCGCGCCCCGGCCGGCCGGCTCGTCGCCGTCGACGCGGCGCGGCGCTGGCCGGCCGACCGGGCGCTGTGCGTGCACGCTGCGTTCGTCGTCGAAGCGCCGATGGCCGGCGACCTCAAGCTGGCCGTGACGGCCGTCGATGCGCGGGGCGACGAGGCCGCCCGCGCCGACGCCGTCTTGGCCACCGCCGACCAGCGCGGCTCAGCCGCGGTGCCGCCCGGGACGGCGCTCGAGGCGTTCGCGCTGCTGTGGTTGCCGGTCGGGCAGGCGCCCGGGCCGCTGTCGCTGTGGGTGCGCGTGTACGACCCCGCCGCGGCGCCCGACGGGCTCGAACCGCGGCCGGCGGCCGCCGACGTCGGGGCGACGTCGGCCCGCGCGCTGCGCACGCTGACCGTGGAGGCGACCGCCGGGACGTGGGGCGTTGACGCACCGCCGGCGATCGACCTGCCCCGCCGCCTCGACCTGGCCACGCCCGGCGGCGCCCGCCTCGTGGCGACGGACGCGCCGACCGAGGCGGCCGACGCCGGCGCGCTGTCGAACGGCGGCGCGGCGGGCGTGACGCTGCTGTGGCGCGGGGCGGGCGCGCTGCCTCTCCTCACCGTCGCCGACACGGCCGGGCGCTGGCGGGTCGATCTGCCGCCGCCGCCGCCCTGGGCCGCCCCCGTCCGCCGCGACCGGCGGTCCTTCCGGGTGCCCGTGGACGCGCCGTCGGGGACGGCCGAGCTGCGGCTGCCGGACGGGACCGTCCTCGGGCGCTGGGCCGTGGCGAGCGCGCCGTGGTTGTCGTCGATCCCGCCCACCGCGCCGAAGGAATCGAACGGCGACTACCCAGGCATCGGCCAGCTGGTCGGCCTCGTGACGGCGGGCGACGGGGCGCCGACGCCGGCGATCCTCGACCGCGTCGCGCCAGGGTCGCCGTTTACGCTGACGCTGGCCTGGCTCGCTGGAATGGCGTCCGGCCCGCGCGATGCCGACGGCCGCCAGGCGACCACCCGGCCCGACCTGACCGTCTTCGTCCAGCTGCTCGACGCCAACGGCCGCGTCGCCGCCCAATCCGACGCGCGCCCCGGCGGCGGCGCCCGCCCGACGACGGGCTGGCGCGACGGCGAGGTCATCCTCGATGTCCACACGCTGCGCTGGAACGAAGGTGACGAAGGTGGGGCGTCGGCGCCGCCTGGACCGCCGTTCGTGCTCATCGCGGGCCTCTACGACGCGGCCAGCGGGACGCGGGCGCGGACGGCGGACGGGACGGACGCGGTGGTGCTGGCGCGGGTCGCGGGGATGGAAGCAGGGGAACGGTGACGGGCGGACAAGGGTAGCGCGGCGTCATCATCGCCTACGGCCACGTCGGCGTCGTCGTCAGCGTCGGCGGCGGCGACCGCGGCCATCTCGGCCGGTCGAGCCCGCGCCGCGCCGAGCGTGCGGGCGCGCTTGGCGTGTCAGGCGCTGTCGCCCGCCCCGCCCGGCGACGTCTCGTCCAACCGCGCGCGCCGGGTCCGGTACGCCTGCTCGGCCGTCTCGTAGGCTACCGCCCGTCGGTAGTGCCACACGCCGGCCCAGATGCCCAAGGCGGCGAAGACCAGGCCGGCCAGCGGGAAGGCGCCCCACAGGCCGTCGTCCGGCGCGCCGCCCAGGCCCAGCGGCAGGTCGAGGTCGGCGCCGTCGACGACGTCGATCGTCTTCCCTTGGGCGTCGACGATGGTGACGCGCGCCGGCGGCTTGGCGCGTGTCATCCCCATCGACGCGCTCGACCATTCGCGCATCGCCGAGCCGGTAAAGACCAAGAAGACGAGGCCGCCGACCACACCGACGACGGCGGTCCAGACGCCGCCCGCTCGGGTCGGGATCCGTCGATACGGCCTGTTGACGTCGTCGTCGTCGAGCATGTGCGCGTCGCGCTCGCGCTCCCAGTCTTGATCGAGCTGCAGCCGCGCCTGTTGCCGCCGCAGCGCGTCCAGGTTCCGACGGATCGAGGCGGCGTCGGGATCGATCGGTGTCGCAGCGTCGATGTCGGCGGCGGAGGATGCGCCGCGGACCTGCCGAGTCAGCAGAGCGGCCTTCGCAGCGTCGAACTCGTCGTCGGTCAGCTGACCGTCGCGGTGCAGATCGCTCAGCCGCTCGAGTTCGTCAACGATGTCCATGGGCGGGGCGCTCCTGGGGCGAGGGTGTCGATGGCACGGCCGGCGGGGTGTACGCGGGGGAGGCGGGCGGGGTTGCGGGGGGGGGGGAACACGACGTGCGTGGCCCCATGGCGCGGGACGTTCATGAAACGTGCGCTCGCTACAATGGGGTCCCCCGGCGAGGATGACGGATGACACGACCGCGCATCGCCGAGCCCGGCTCGGCCCTCGAACTCCACTTGGACCCGGCGATCGTCGCCGATGACGCGGCGTTCGCGGCGCTGTGCCGGGCCAATGGCGACCTGCGACTCGAGCGCACGGCACAAGGAGCGATCGTCGTCATGGCTCCGGCGGGCGGGGCGAGCGGACGGCGCAACGCGGCGATCACGGCCCAGCTCTTCCTCTGGTCGCGCGCAGACGGCACGGGCACGAGCTATGACTCCTCCGCCGGCTTTCGGCTGCCGAACTCGGCGATCCGCGCCCCGGACGCGGCCTGGGTGGCCACCGCGCGGCTGGCGGCGCTGCCACCCGGAGCGGAGGAGGGCTACGTCCCGCTGTGTCCCGACTTCGTCGTCGAACTCCGCTCGCCCTCCGACCGGATCGTCGACGTGCGCACCAAGATGCGCGAGTACATGGCCAACGGCGCGCGCCTGGGCTGGTTGATCGACCCGGCCGAGCGAACCGTTGAGGCCTACCGCCCCGGCCGCGTCGTCGAGCGCATGCGCGGCATCGACGCGCTGGCGGGCGATCCGGAGCTGCGGGGCTTCGTGCTGCGCCTCGAGGACGTGTGGCGGTAGGCGTCACCCTGGGACGCTCATGCCACGCCCCGCGCCGTCCGCCGCCAGCCGTGCCCGGAACGCCAGCCACAGCAGCACCGAGATCGCGACGATGAGCACGTTCCACAGCACGTAGCTTGTCAGGCCCGGCACGGTCCGCACCCAGGCTGCGTCGACGGCGGTGGCGAGCGCGCCGGCGACGCTCATCGCGCCGTTGAGCCGCAGCAGCCCGCCCAGCCGCCTTTCGAGCGGACCGCGGTCAAAGGCCGGGGCGGCGAGCCAGGTGGCCACGCCGAGCACGCCGTAGCCCCACATCTCGATCGCCCAGCTGAGCGCGATCGGGTTCGAGAGCACGAGGCCGGGCAGCGTGACCGCCGCGCCCCAGAGGCCGAGGCGGTGGGCGGCCTCGTCGAGATCGGTCGTCGACGTGGGCATCGGCGGCGCCCTCCGCGGTCGGGCGTTCGGTGCATTGATCCGGCGCAGTGTGGTGGCGATCAGCTCTGGCGCGCATCGCGCGACAGCTGCACGGCCGATCCGTCGGCTCGCGCGCGCCGCTGCGCCAGCGCGAGGAGGCCGGTGGCGACGGCGATCGTGAGCACCGTGGCCTGGAGGATCGTCTGCATCGGGTGCCGAGTGCTGCCCATGAGCGCGGCCTGCACGCCGATCCAGACGATCATGCTGCCGCCGCACAGGCCGGCCCATAACCACGACGAGGGGTGGCGGCGCTGGGTGGCGACGGCCGCGCCGAGGTGCAGGACGCCCAGCGCGAACAGGATCGCCCCCGGGATGCGGTAGTCGGCGAACGGCGTGCCGGCGAGCCAGTCGTGGGGGATGCCGATCGCGCTGCCGTCGGGCCGGCGCACGAAGAGGTAGCCGGCGGCGACGGCGTTGAGGCCGATGAGCGTCAGCAGCGCCACGAGCGCGCGGCGCACCCAGCGCGGGCCGTCGACGCCGCGGGCGAGCGGCGGATCGACGGCGTTGCGCGGCACGGTCGGGGGCGGTGGGGCGGCAGGGGGCGGTGGCGCGACGGGCGAGGCGGGGGACGGCTGGGGAGCGGGCGCGGGGGTGGGCATGGCGCCGAAATGGATAGCCGCGGGTTCGGCGGCGGGTCAAGCGCGGGGCGTCGCAGGGCGGATTGGCACGCCGTGTCGCATCGGTGGACCGGCCGGCTAGCCCAACGTCACGATCTCCCCCAACCCCTTGCGCCCGATGTCCGGCACCATCGCATCGTCGGCCGCATAGCCGACGACGAGCAGCAGGAACGGGCGCTCGTGGGCGGGGCGGTCGAGGAGGGTGTTGAGGAAGCCCATCGGGCTCGGGGTATGGGTGAGGGTGGCCAGGCCGGCGTGGTGCAGCGCGGCGATGAGGATGCCGGTGGCGATGCCCACCGACTCGTGGGCGTAGTAGTGCTTCACCGGCCGGCCGTCGGGCAGCACGCCGTGGGCCTGGACGAAGATGGCGATGAGGCACGGCGCCGTCTCGAGGAACGGCTTGCGGGCGTCGGTGCCCAGCGGCGCGAGGGCGGCCAGCCACTCGGGCGGGGCGCGGTGGGCGTAGAACTCGGCCTCCTCCGCCTCGGCCGCGGCCCGGATCCGGCCCTTCGTGGCGGCGTCGGTGACGACGACGAAGTGCCACGGCTGCAGGTTGGCGCCGCTGGGCGCCGTCCCGGCGGCGCGCAGGCAGTCCTCGACGACGCCCGCCGGCAGCGGCGTCGGCGCGAAGTCCCGCACTGTCCGCCGCCGCGCAGCCTCGGCGGCGAACGCGGCGGCGCGGCGCTGCGACTCGGCGGCGGAGAGGGCGAGGCGCTCGGCGTAGGGGCGGAGGCGGGGCGGGTCAGCCATCGGACGCGCGCCTCGTCACCGTTGCAGTTCGCGGCGGCGTCGTCGATCGACGCGAGCGACGGCTTGTCTTACCGCGACGACGACGCTCACCGACACCCCCTCACCCGCACCACCGCCACCTCCGCCGCGCGGTCCGCCGCATGCGCCCAGCCGACGTCGCCGTGGGCGAGGGCGACGAACTCGTTCCAGGCATCGATCTGGGCGCCGGCCGCGGCCGCATCTGTCGGCCCGTCGACGAGGGCGCCGGTGTGGGCGTCGAGGACCGCCAGCTGGAGGCGCCCGCCGCTCGGCCAGCCGGCCAGCAACCGGCCGTCGCCGTAGGCGGCCAGGTAGGCGCGGAAGGGGTATTGCGTCGGCAGGCTTGTCGCCGCGGCGAGCACGGTGTCGGAGGCCACGCGGCCGGCGGTGTCGACGCGCGCCAGGTGGAGCCGGGTGCCGCCGCCCGCGCCGCCCGACGGCGCCAGGTACGACAACCAGAAGCCGCCGCCGGGCGCGGCGACGAGGCCGCCCAGGGCGCGCCGGGTGGGATCGACGCCGTCCTGGAGATTCGACTCGCCGTGGAACGTCGCTGCGTCGGCACGGACCACGTGGAAGGCGTTCGGGAAGCCGTCGCCGTGGCACGCCGTGCCGAACGCGCCGTCGAACGCCAGCCGCACCGCCCAGCTGTGCGAGCAGCCCCAGCGCCAGGCGTGCGGCACCATCTCGCCGGCCGCCGACAGCAGCCGGAAGGCGTCGGCGGCGTGGATGTCGATCTCGCCCGGCACGCCGGGCCGGGGCGAAGAGACGGCGTTGCGGTAGTAGAGACCGTAGCCGTCGCCCGTCCACACCAGGCGGGCCGTGTGCTGATACCACCACACGAACTCGGCGCCGTCGCGGTCGACGTTCGTGCGGCCGGTGACCGTCCGCCGCCAGACCGTCGTGCCGTCGGCGTCGAAGCGCCAGACGTCGACCTTGCCGCACATCGCCTTGTCGGGCGTCGACGGGCCGCGGCAGTACTTCGGGCTGTAGATCTCGGCGTCGGGATCGACCACCACCAGCGCCCCGCCGCCGTCGTCGTGGGCCACCAGGGCGTGGACCTCCTCCGCTGCAAACGACCGAACCGCCGGTACCAGCCGGTCGTCCCCAACCCCGGTCGCTCCCACGCGGACCGTCGCCGTGCGCGCGTCGCGCCACGCCACCAGCGCCCCGCCGTCGGCCCGCGCCGCGAGGGGCAGCGGGTAGTACTCGTCGCTGGCACGCAGCGTGCCGTCCAGGCGTGTGCGCGTGACGCCGATCCGCTCCGCCAGCGGCCAGCCGGCGCAGGCGCGCATCGTAGGCGTCGGCGGCGCGGCCGGCGGCGTGTCGGTCGGCGGCGGCAGCGGCGAAGGCAGCGGCTCGTCGCTCGGCGCGGGCGACGGCGGCGCTGGCGACGGCTGCGCCGTGGCCGCCGCCAGCAGATCGCCCCGCCCGACCGCCCGCGCCACCAGCGGCAGCGCGATGCGGGCACCCTCGGCCGTCGCCTGGGCGCGGGCCGCGGCGGCGAACCGTGGCGCCCCGGCCGCCACGCCCGGAGCGCGGGGCGGTGCGGAAACGGCGGCAAGGACGGCGAGCAGGGCCAACACCGAAACCGCCGCACGGGCGCGGATGTCGGCCAGCGGCGTGCCGATCCACGGCCGGGCGATACGGGCGGGCGGCGAGGGCAGAGCCGACGAGCGAGAAAGGGTTGGCCGTGACATGGGCGGATGGTACGGGTGAGCGGTGCCAGGGGCAATCGGTGTGCGGCAGCGACGGCGCATGGCCGGGTGTTGCCCCTATACTGCGGCGCCGTCGGACGACGCCGCGCGCCTCGTACCCGCTTCTGCGTGCGACGTGCGCCGTGCTTCGCGCTCCGCCACACCGCCGCATCACCATCGTCCACCCGCCCCAAGCCCCGCCGGAGGCCCGCCGATGCCCACGCCCCATGTCCGCCCGTCCGCCCGCGCCGTCCCCCTCACGCTCTTGCTGGCCCTCTCGCTCGCCACCGCCGCCGTCGCCGGCTGCGGCGGCGCGCCGGTCGCGGCGCCCAAGGACGCCGCGGCAGTCGGCGGCGGCGGTTCGACGGCAGTCGCTGGGGCCGACGCCCCGGCCGCCGCGCCCGCCGGCGACACGCCGACCGCCGCCTTCCACGCCCTGCGCGACGCCGTCGCGGCCCGCGACTGGGGGGCGTTCTACGACGGGATGGGGCCGACGATGCGCGCCGCCGAGGCCGCCAAGCCGGCGGCCGATGGCGCGTCGACGCCGGCCGAGCCGCGGGCGCGGTTCATCGCCGACATGGAGGCGTCGATGGCCCTCGTCGGCCAGGCGAGCGTCGACGCCATCGGCCCGGAGTCGTTCCTGGCCATCTGGGAGGGCGTCGAGGTCGTCGGCGAGGCGGTCGACGGCGACCGCGCCGTGCTCACCGTCCGCAAGGCCGAGGCCGAGTGGCGCGAGCTGTTCGTCCGCGAGGACGGTCGCTGGAAGTTCGACGGGGTGCCGGAGGGCAACGGGCCGTAGCGGCGCCGCATCGGCAGCGGTGTGACCGGTCTCGCCCCAGCCGCTGCCCCGCGGCCGTGTGGACGTGTTCGGTGCGCTGGGACGCTCTCAGAACGCCCCCGCCCACGGCAGGTAGCAGCGCCCAACCGGGCCCTGGGCGGTCGGCGCCGGCTCCACAGACGTCGGCGAGGCGGTGCTCGTCGGTGCGGCGGTGGACACGGCGCTCGGGGTCGGCGAGGCGAGCGCGGGCGTCGGCAGGGACGTCGTCACGGTCGGCATGGGTGCGGCAGCGGTGCCCAGTGGCGGGATCCAGGTAGAGGCGCCGGGCGGGACGACGACGCGGGCCATCGGCCCGAGGTTGTCGGCGGCCACCGTGCCGCGGTAGTGCGGGCCGACGAGGTAGGGGTAGGCGGGCTCGCCGACCTCGTCGATCGTCGTGAAGTAGGCGTAGATGCCGTCCGGGAACTCGGGGGTGCGCGTCCAGCGGCCGTTGAAGGCGTCCAGGTCGCCCGAGCCGGCGTGGAAGACGAAGTCCTCGACGTACCAGCCCAGCGGGAAGGTGGCGCCGACGGGCGGCCCAACTTGCGCCGCCGGCACGGCCGTACCGTCCGGCCGCGTCGTTCGGACGGTGATGTCGCGCGCGTGGTAGCTCGACCGCATCCGCCGCACCGGGCTGACCGGGTCGTTGGGGTCGCTGTAGCCGTACGGGCCGTAAAGCGGGTAGCCGTCGAAGACCCAGCCCAGGATGGGCGAGTGGCGGGTCGGGTCCGTATCGCCCAGCGCGCGACGCAGGCAGACCGGGTCGATGTGGTGGTGGTAGCGGCCGTTCGCCCCGGCGGCGCCCTGCGGCCGCCCGCGCGACGGGTGCCCCAGGCAGCTGTCGAAACCGCGCCGCTCGGCCAGGGCGGCGTTGCGGTTCCAGACGCGGTCGCCGCGCTGGCCGCCCATGCCGCCCATGTTCGGCGCGTCGCGGCGGACGGATGCGTTCCACGACCAGTCGTCCAACGCGTTGTACAGCGGGACGCCGTTGACGAAGGTCCCGATGTTGCCCAGGCCCGTCGCTGCGGGCGCGTCGGCCGCCGCGGGCGCGAGCGGCAGCCGGAACGTGAAGCCTTGCTCGCCCGGCATGTTGGGGTTGCCGTCGTCGAATGGGCCGATGTCGTACGCCGGTACGCCCGAGGCGCGCACGTAGACGCTCTGTGCATCGAACAGGAGGCCCTGGACGTCGGCCAGGTTCGTGCCCGTCCGCCCGTCCGACAGGCGGTAGGTGCCGCGGTGGCCGTCGTGGTTGTAGCGCCAGGTCACCAAGGACGTCTGGGCAGGGATGGGCCCGTCGGCGGCGGCCGCAGCCGTGTCGTCGTGCGGCCCGCCGTGGGCGCCGGCCGGGCGCGGTGCGAGCAGGACGGCGGCGGTCCACGCCAAAGTGGCAGCGGCCGACCAGCGGTACAGGGATCGCGCTCGCATGACAGCCTCCTCGTCGGGTCCGCGGGCGTTCGGCGTTCAACCGGGGCGCCCCAGCGCTCGAGGGTGATACGAAGGCGAGCGCGGCGATGAGCGGCCGGCGAGGCGAGCGTCGAGGCGGTCGGCGAGGCGGTCGGCGAGGCGGTCGACGGTGACCGCGCCATGCGCACCGTCCGCAAGGCCGAGGCCGAGTGGCGGGAGCTGTTCGTCCGCGAGGACGGTCGTTGGAAGTTCGACGGGGTGCCGAAGGGCAACGGGCCGTAGCGCGGCCCCGCGTCAGCCCAGGGGGTCGTCGCGGTCCACGTCGAGGTCTGCGTAGGACCCGGGGCCGATACCGAACGTGTGGATGGTGGTCGCGCTGCGGCCGAGATCGCGGGAGCGGCTCGGGGCCAACCCAGGGCCGAAGGGGTGGTGCGGCAGTGGAGCGGGGCCGAAGTGGAGCCGCACGCCACCGCCGGCGCCGCGGCCCGTGCCGCGGCTGATCTGCCAACCACCCAGTCCTACCAGCCCCAAGCCGAAGAGCATCTGCAAGCCGGCCGCCTGTCCGACGCTTCTGTCCATCGCGTCATAGACCGGCTGGAGGGACGACGGCGCGCCGCCCCGGAGCTCGATGGGCTGGCCGTTGGCGTCGGTGACCACGGCGCCACCGTAGGTCATCCACCGCGCCGCGACGCGCGACTGGGCGTCGATCATCGCCGACGCCCCGCGCCCGCCCACCACGGCCGAACCGATCTGGTAGAGGCCGAACAGCGCCGTCACGAGCCCGCTCAGGATCCAGGCTCCACCTCGGCCGCCCGCCGGCGAACCGGGCAGTCCGTCGTCGGCCGCGCGGTCCGGATCGTCCACGTCCCACGCGTCGTCGTCGCCCTCGTCAAAGCCCTCGTCCACATCGTCGCGCCTACCCGCCGCGGTCCGGCGCGCGTCGCCATCGCCGCCGCCGTCGAGCCGGGCGGTCAACAGGGCCGCCTTGGCGGCCAGGAACTCGTCGGCGGTCAGATCGCCGATGCGGTGGAGGTCGCTCAGGCGTTCGAGCTCGGTCACGAGGTCCATGGCAGTTCCGCTCCTGGCGTCGATGCGGGCGGCGGGCCGCGGGCGGGAGGTCTTCCGGTCCGGCGGCGCGGCGGGAGTATACGATGCCGCGCGGAGCTGGGTTGCGGGCCGTGCGCCCGCCGGATCGTCACGGCGCGCCGGGTGCTGGAGCGGCACCCCGGCGGCCGCCGGTCGTCAGCGCCCGCCCGCCCCGCCCATCCCGACCCACGGCAGCCCGCCGCCGGTGGTGCCGGCCAGGCGTTCGTACAGCTCGCCGGTGTGGTGCATGAGATGGCGCAGCGTGTAGAGCATGTGCTCGAGCTTCGTCATCGGCAGCCACGGGAAGCCGGACGGTCCCTCGAGGTCGATCGTCGCCAGGCGAGCGTCGACCTCGGCGTGGCAGGCGGCCAGGTAGGCCCTGACGTCGGCCTTGGCCAGCGGCGCGCCGCGCTCGATCGGGTCGTGGGGCGGCCAGGGCAGGCGGTCGCCGAAGACCTGGAGGTGGGGGCGGTGACCACTCCACGGCACGAAGTCGGCCTCGGACGGCTGGAGGTAGAAGTGGGTGAAGAACAGGGCGTGGTACGCCAGCTGCCAGCTGCGGTTCACGTCGGACGGCCGGTCCCAGCGGTCGTCGGGGCAGGCATCGACGGCGGCGCCCAGCATGTCGAGCGCGGCGTGGTACTGCGAGCGGAGGGCGGTGCGGACGTCCATGGCGAAGGGCTCCCGGGGGCGGCTCAGCGCAGGGCGAGGCCCGCGACGACGGCGTCGAGGGCGGCGAGCGACGGCAGGAACGCGTCGGGCGGCAGGGCGTCGACGGCCGCCGTGGCGTCGGCCAGGTAGGCGTCGAAGCGCTCGGCGAAGGCGGCGTAGTCGACGACGTTCGGACCGGGCAGGACCGCGTCGCTGGCGGCGTCGATCGGCAGTCGCGCCTGGATCCAGCGGGTGCCGTCGTCGCTCAGGCCCTCGAACGCGTAGAGCAGGTCCCGGTTGTGGATCGGTTGGATGTCCTGGGCCAGCTGCGTCACGAACCGCACCCCGGCATAGCCGTCGCCGTCGAGGTACGCCAGCTGGGCGGTGAAGAGACGGCTGGCCGGCGTCGCCGGCATCGGCACCTTGGGCGCCGCCGGCCGCTCGGCCAGGATGGCGCCCAGCGACGCCACGGCGTCGGTCAGGTCGGGGCCGCCCTCGCCCAGCCGATAAACGGTGACCGTGGCGTCGAACGGCGCTGCGGCGTCGGCGTAGCCGTCGAGCCGGAACCGCGTGGCCGGCGGCGCGGCGGCGGGATCGCCGGCGCTCGCCGGCGCCGTGCTGGCGCTGGCCCCCTCCGCCAACCCGTCGGGCCACCGCAGCGTCACGCCCGCGAACGTCGCGTTCGGGCCGTCGACCGGCATCGCCGCCGCGGCGGCAGTCGGCGACGGCCCGCGCTCGATCGACGGCGGCGCGAGCGTGGCGGCCGGCGGCGTGGCCGGCGGACCGTCCGCGGGCGCGGGGCCGTCCGCGGGCGCTGCGCCGCCGCAGCCGGCGGCGACCAGGACGGACGCGGCGAGCGCAGCCCACGCCCACCGCGCGGCGCGCCCGGCGCGGCGGGCGGTGGCAGTCGGCACGGCGGCGGCACAGGACATCGCGGCGACCCTCGCTGGCGGTCTGGACAGCAACCCAGGCGCGGGCCGATGATGATAGCGTCGCGGCCGGCGCGGGCCGGCGCGGGCGCCGCCGGCGGTGTGACGCCGGCGGATCGTACGGAGATCGCGATGACGATGCCACCCCGCCGCGCCGCCGACCCGGCGACGGCGGCCGCCCCGCGCTACGCCGTGCCGTTCGCCGCGCTGCGCGGCGCCGACCTGCCGCGCGTCGGCGGCAAGGGCGCCAACCTGGGCGAGCTGGCCGCGGCCGGCTTCCCGGTGCCCGACGGCTTCTGCGTGACCACCGACGCCTTCCGGCGCTTCCTGGCCGGCGACCCCGCGCTGGCCGAGCGCCTCTACGCCGCGCTCGAGGCGCTGCCCCGCGACGACGTCGCCGCCGCGCGCGCGACCGGTGCCGCCGTCCGCGCGCAGCTGGACGCGCTGCCGATGCCCGCGGACGTCGCGGCGGCCGTCGAGGCGGCGTGGCGGGCGATCGAGGGCGACGGCCCGGGTGGGCCGACGCGCCGCGGCGACGCGCCGCCGGCCACGCCTGGCGACGACCTGGGCGGCGCCTACGCCGTCCGGTCGAGCGCTACCGCCGAGGACCTGCCGGGGGCGTCGTTCGCCGGGCAGCAGGACAGCTACCTGGGCGTGCGCGGGCGCGAGGCCCTGCTCGACGCCGTGCGGCGGTGCTGGATCTCGCTGTTCACCGATCGGGCGATCCTCTACCGCGCCCAGCACGGCTTCGACCACCGCGGCGTGGCGCTGGCGGTGGTGGTGCAGCGGATGATCGCCGCCGAGGCGTCGGGCATCCTGTTCACCGCCGACCCCGTGTCCGGCCACCGTGGGGTGGCGTCGATCGACGCCGGCTTCGGGCTGGGCGAGGCGCTCGTCGGCGGCCTCGTCACGGCCGACCTCTGGCGCGTCGACGCGGGGCGCGGGCAGGTGCTCGAGCGCCGGATCGGCCACAAGGGGCTGGCGATCCGGCTGCAGCCCGACGGCGGCACGGTACGCGAGACGCTGTCGGACGAGCAGGCCGGACGGCCGGCGCTGACCGACGCCCAGGCGATCGACCTCGCCCGGCTCGGCGCGCGCATCGCGGCGCACTACGGCGCGCCGCAGGACATCGAGTGGTGCATCGACGGCGCGGGCGCCGTCTGGCTGGTCCAGTCGCGGCCGATCACGACGCTCTTCCCAGTGCCGGAGCTCGCCGTGCCGGCGGCGCCCGGCACGCCGCGCTTGTTCATCAGCTTCGGCCATGTCCAGGTCATGACCGACCCGTTCACCCCGATCGGGCGCGACGCCTTCCGGCTCGTCTTCCCGTTCGACCGCGCGTCGCCGCTCGGGCCCAGCCGCATCCTGGCCGAGGCGGCCGGGCGGCTGTACGTCGACCTGGCGCCGCTGCTGGCGTCGGCGCCGGCCCGCCGCACCCTGCCGCGCGTGCTGTCGGTCGCCGACCGCCACATCGCCGCCGCGCTCGAGGCCGTCGTGGCGCGGCCCGGCATGGCTGCCGCCCTGGCGCGCCAGCCGCGGCCGGTCCGCGCCGCGGCCGTCGCCCGCTTCGCGCTGCCGCTGCTGGGCCGGGCCGTCGGCTGGCTGGCGTGGCGCGACGTGGACGGCGCGGCCGCGACGCTGGCGCGCTACCTCGACGACGACGTGGCGGCCACGCGGGCGCGGCTGGACGCGGCCCCGGCCGGCGCAGCGCGGCTGGCGGCCGCCGAGCGCGAGGTGGCGCAGGTGTTCGAGCGCATGCTGCCCCGGTTCATCCCGGTCATCGCCGGCGCCATGCTGAGCCGGCTGCTGCTGCTGCGGCTCGGCGCCGAACCGGCCGACGTCGCGGCGCTGCTGCGGGGCCTACGCGGCAACGTCACGACCGACATGGACCTGGCGGTCGGCGACCTGGCCGACGTCGCCCGGCGCCACCCGGCGCTGGCGGCGCTGCTGGCGTCGCGCCCGCCGGCCGAGGCGCTGGCGGCGGTGCCGGCGGTCGAGGGCGGGCCGGCGTTCCTGGCCGCCCTCGACGGCTTCCTGGCCCGCTACGGCATGCGCGGCGGCGGCGAAATCGACCTCGGCCGGGCGCGCTGGGCCGACGATCCGAGCCCGCTGCTGGCCGTGATCGCCGGCAACCTGGCCCACGACGCGGCCGGTGCGCACCGCGCCCACTTCGCCGCCCTCGTCGCGGCCGGCGAGGCGGCCGTCGACCGCGTCGCCGCCGGCGCGGGGCGGGGCTGGCTCGGGCCGCTGCGCCGGCCGGCGGCCCGCCGGCTGGCGCGCGCGCTGCGCGGCCTGATGGCCGTGCGCGAGCATCCCAAGTTCGCGCTGATCCGGACGTTCGGCCTGCTGCGCGCCGCGGCTGCCGACGCGGCCGCACCGCTCGTGGCCGCCGGCCGGCTGGCCGCCGACGACGTCTGGCTGCTGCGCCTGGCGGAGCTGAGGCAGGCGCTCGCCGACCCGACGCTCGACCTGGCGACCCTGGTCGACGGCCGCCGGGCCGAGATGGCGCGCTGGGCGGCCGTGCGCCCGCCGCGGCTCATCACCGGCGACGGCGAGATCCCCGAGGTCAGCGTGGCCGCGGCGGGCGCCGCGGCGGGCGCGCTCGTGGGCACCGCCGCCTCGGCGGGCGTCGTCGAGGGCGTGGCGCGCGTTATCGCCGACCCGGGCCGCGAGGTGCTCCGCGCCGGCGAGATCCTGGTGGCGCCGTTCACCGACCCCGGCTGGACGCCGTTGTTCATCAACGCCGCCGGCCTGGTCATGGAGGTCGGCGGCTTGATGACCCACGGCAGCGTCGTGGCCCGCGAGTACGGCATTCCGGCCGTTGTCGGCGTCCCCGACGCCGTGGCGCGGCTGGCCACCGGGATGCGGCTGCGGGTGAACGGCGACCAGGGCTGGGTCGAGGTGCTGGCGGCGGCCGCCGACGACGGCGACGCCGGCCGCTAGGCGTCCCGGCCCGGCCCTTCGGCCGCCACGTGCGCCCGGGCCACGCCGTGGCCCTCGACGGCGGTCACGACGATCCGCAGGTTCCGCCAGGTGACCGTGTCGCCGACGAGCGGCGGGCGGTTGAGGCGGGCCAAGACCAGGCCGCTGATGCTGTCGACCTCGTCGTCGTCGAGGCTGCGGTCGAGCGCCTCGCCCAGCTCGTCGAGGCGCAGCGTGCCGGCCACGTCGAGGCCGCCGTCGGCCGCCGGGCGGACGTCGGGCGCCTCGTCGACGCCCTCGGCCACGTCGCCTACCGCCTCCTCGCAGAGGTCCTCGATCGTCACGATGCCGTCGGTGCCGCCGTGCTCGTCCATGACGACGACGAGCTGGGTGCGGGCGCGGCGCATCGCTTCGAGGACCTCGTCGAGCTCGCTCTGGGCGCTGACGAACGCTGTGGGCCGCACCGCGACGCGGCTGAGGCGGCGATCGGCCCGGACGAGCCGGAGTACGTCCTTGATGTGGACGACGCCCAGGATGTGGTCGAGGTCGCCTACGAAGACCGGATAGCGGGTGTGGGTCTGCGACGTCAGCGTCCGGCGCAGGTCGTCGGACGAGGCGCCCAAGGGCAGGCCGGTGACGTGGACGCGCGGCACCATGATCTCGTCGGCCGTTCGCTCGCCGAAGCTGAACAGGTCGCGCAGCATCTGCCCGGCCTCGGCGTGCAGCAGGCCGCCGGCCTCGCTCTCCTCGACCAGGTACTGCAGTTCGTCGGAGCTGTAGAAGTGGCCCGTCGAGAGCTCGCGGCGCACGCCCAGCAGGTGCAGGATGGCGTTGCCGAGCCCGTTGAGGCCGACGACGAACGGCTTGAGCGCCGTCTGGATCAGCAGCATCGGCCGCACGACCCACAGCGCCGTCTGCTCGGCGTTCGTCAGCGCCAGGCTCTTGGGCACCATCTCGCCGACCACGATGTGGAGGTAGGTCAGGACAGCCACCGCCACCATCGTGGCCAGGGTGTGGGCCGCGATGGCCGGCGGCAGCCAGGTCAGCCCGGCGAGGCGGTGCTCGAGCCACTCGGCCAGCTGGTGCTCGCCATACATGCCCAAGCCCAGGCTGGCCACGGTGATGCCGAGCTGGGCGGTGGCGATGAAGCGGTCTTGGCGGACCGGATCGCGCAGGATCGCCTCGACGAGCCGCGCGACGGCGTGGCCCTGGGCCGCGCGGCGCTCGATGGCCGCCCGCGGCGCGCCGATGATCGCGAACTCGGCCGCCACGAACAGCCCGTTGAGGACGAGCAGCGCCGCCACGATCCCGACCACGCCCAGGCTCATGCGCCGCCCTCCGGTGCGCGCGGCCGGACGAGCAGCGACGCGATCGCCGGCCCGTCCATGCGCTCGACCTCGACCTCGACGCCGTCGATCGTCAGCCGCTCGCCGCCGGCCGGGACGGTGCCCAGCGCCACGACGACGCGCCCGCCCACGGTGTCGGCCTCGTCGTCGGCCCAGTCGGCGCCGAGCCAGACGATCGCTTCGTCGAGCCGCAGCGCGCCGGGCAGCCGGATGCGGCCGTCGGGCAGCGGCTGCGGCGCGTCGGTCGTCTTGAACTCGTCGTCCACGTCGCCGACGAGCTCGGCCAGAATGTCCTCGAGCGTGACGACGCCGGCGACGCCGCCGTACTCGTCGAGCACCAGCGCCAGCCGTGCCCGCCGCCGGCGCAACTCGGCCACCAGCCGGTCGGCCGTCAGCGTCGAGGGCACGATCGAGAGCGGCTTGACGAGGGCCGTCCAGCCGTCGGCGCCGCCGGTGCGGGCGTAGAGGCTGGCGATGTCCTTCGTCTGGATCAGGCCGACGACGTCGTCGATGTGGCCACGGTAGACCGGCGCCCGGGTGTAAGGGCTCTCGATCGCCCACGCCAGCAGCTCCGACGGCGGGGTGTCGACGTCGATGGCGTGGACGTGGCGGCGCGGCACCATGAGCTGCTTGGCGGTGCGGCGGCCGAGCTGCAGCGCCTGGCTCAAGCGGCGCTGCTCCTCGGCGTCGAGCAGCCCGCCGTCCTTGCTCTCAGCGATGAGCATCGTGATCTCGTCGGGCGAGTGGATGTGGCGGTGGCTGTCGGCGGCGCGCATCCCCAGCAGCCGCAGGATCAGCCAGCCGCTGCCGTTGAGGAGGCCGATGAACCACCGGAAGACGGCCAGCGACGCCGTCATCGGCCAGTAGAGCCAGAGCGACACCTGGGTCGGAAACTGCAGCGCCAGCGACTTCGGCACCAACTCGCCGAACACGACGTTGAACGCCGTCAGCCCGAGCAGCGTCACCACCGCCGCCGTCGACGCCGCCGCGGCCGCCGACCAGCCGGCGCGGCCCAGGACCGTCTCGAGCCCCTCGCCCAGGCGCGACTGGCCGTAGGCGCCGAGGATCAGGCCCGATAGCGTGATCCCGATCTGGCTGGCGGCGATGTAGCGGTCGAGGGCGTGGCTGTCGGTGATGATCGGCAGCAGCCGCCGGGCCAGCGGGTTGCCGTCGTCGGCCAGCTGGGCGATGCGGCTCTGGCGCACCCCGACCGTGGCGAACTCGGCGGCGACGTAGAGGGCGGTGAAGGCCGTCAGGACGACCACGACGGCCAACGCGACGAGGACGGTCACCGGCCCCCCCCGGCCTGCGCCGCGCGGATCGCGCGCGCAGGCGGCCTACGTGGGCCGGCGGGTTCGGCGGCTTGCATGGGCGTGAGTTTGCCGCCGACGGCCGGCGGAGGCAAGATCGCCGCCGCCGGCCGGCCGCGCCGGCGCCCCGCCCCCCACCCCCGGAGCCCGCGATGCCGCTGCCGACCGTCTCGACCCGCCATGGCGCCCTCGAGGCCGCCGCGTGCGACGCGCTCGTGGTCAACCTGTTCGCCGGCGTGACCACGCCCGGCGGCGCCACCGGCGCCGTGGACGCCGCGCTCGGCGGCGCGATCCGCGACGTCATCGCCAGCGGCGACCTGACCGGGGCGCTCGGCGAGGTGCGCTGGCTCTATCCGCGCGGCGCGCTGCCGGCCCGGCGCGTCGCGGTGGTCGGCCTCGGCCCGGCGGAGGGCTTCGACGCCACGGCGGCGCGCAAGGCCGCCGCCGCCGCGGCCCGCGCGGCGCGCGACCTCGGCGCCAAGACCGTCGTCACCATCGCCCACGGCGCCGGCATCGGCGGCCTCGACCCGACCGCGGCGGCGCAGGCCACGGTCGAGGGCATGCTGCTGGCGCTCTACCGCTACGACGCCCCCAAGCAGAAGCGCGACGACAAGGCCGTCGCCTCGATCGAGCTGCTCAGCCACGACGCCGCGGCGTTGCCGGCGCTCGAGGCCGGCGCCCGCGCCGGGCAGGCGATCGCCGCGGGCGTGGCGCTGGCGCGCGACCTGGCCAACGGCCCGCCCAACCGCTGCACGCCGGCCCACATGGCCGACACCGCCCGGCGCATCGCCGCCGAGGCTGGGCTGCGCGTCGAGGTCGGCGATCGGGCCTGGGCGGAGGAGCGGGGGATGGGCGCTTTCCTCGCCGTCGCCCAAGGGGCGGGCCATCCGCCGGCGTTCATCGTCCTGGAGCACAACGCCGACCGCACCGACCTGCCGGCGCTCGTCGTCGTGGGCAAGGGCGTGACGTTCGACACCGGCGGCATCTCGATCAAGCCGTCCGAGGGCATGGAGGCGATGCGCGGCGACATGGCCGGCGCGGCGGCGGTGCTCGGCGCGATGCAGGCGGTCGGCCGGCTGGGCCTGCCGCTGCGCGTCATCGGGATCACGCCCTGCACCGAGAACATGCCCGACGCCCACGCCTACCGACCCGCCGACGTGATCACCGCCTCCAACGGCAAGACGATCGAGATCATCAGCACCGACGCCGAGGGCCGGATGATCCTGGCCGACGCCCTGGTCTACGCCGCGCGCTATCAGCCCGCCGCCGTCGTCGACCTGGCGACGCTCACCGGCGCCTGCGTCGTCGCCCTGGGGCAGCACATCGCCGCCGGCCTGTTCGCCAACAACGACGCCCTGGCGGCACGGCTCGTGGCCGCCGGCGACGCGACGCGCGAGCGGCTTTGGCGGCTGCCGCTCTGGCCCGAGTACCGCGAGGCGATCGAGACCGACCGGGCCGACATGAAGAACTCCGGCGGCCGGCAGGGCGGCGTGGCGACGTCGGCTGTGTTCCTGCAGGAGTTCACCAGCTACCCCTGGGCCCACCTCGACATCGCCGGCATGATGGAGCAGAAGAAGGCGTGGGACCTCGGTCCCGCCGGCGCGACCGGCTACGGCGTCCGGCTGCTCGTCGAGTGGCTGCGGGGCTGGGCGCCGGCCTAGCCGGCCACGGGGGCGGCGCACCGTGATCTACCGCCTGCTGCGCGGCTACTTCCGGCTGGCGCTGAAGGTGTTCTACCGCTCGGTCGAGGTCGAGGGCCTCGACCGGGTGCCGCGCGCCGGGGCCGTCGTGTTCACCCCGAACCACGCCAACGCGCTGCTCGACCCGATGTTCATCGCCCTGGCCATCGAGCGGCCGGTCTGGCTGACCGCCAAGAGCACGCTGGCGGCGCACCCGCTCGTCGGCTGGCTGATGCGGGCCGCCAACGTCGTGGCGCTGCACCGGACGCAGGACGCCGGCGAGGGGGCCGACCCGCGGGCCAACCTGGCCGCGCTGGCGACGCTCGGGCAACGGCTGCTGGCCGGCGGCGCCGTGATCATCTTCCCCGAGGGCCAGAGCCACAACGACCCCGGCCTGCGGCCGTTCAAGCGCGGCGTCGCGCGGCTGGCGTTCGACGTCGTGGCCGGCGGCGGGACCTCGCTGGCGATCGTGCCGGTCGGGATGTGGTTCGAGGACAAGGACGGCTTTCGATCGCGCGCCCTGGTGCGCTTCGGCCCGCCGATCGACGTCGCCGCCTGGCGCGCGGCGCGGCCCGGCGCGCCGGCGCAGGCGCTGACGGCCGAGCTGCAGGCCGCCGTCGACGCCGCCGCGGTGACGTTCGCCGACCGGCGCGAGGCCCTGGCGCTGGCCTACGCCGCCGAGATCGCCGAGACCGGCGGCCGCCGCCCGCCGCGCCTCGGCGCCGCTGGTCCGCGACTGGGCGCACGGGCGCGGCTCGTCGAGCGGCTGCGGCGCGGCTACCGGCTGCTGGCGGCCGCCGCGCCGGCCGAGCTCGAACCGTTCGTCGAGCGCGTGGCCGACTACCGGCGCCGGCTGCGGCGCGGCGGGATCACGCCGGCCGAGGTCTTCCTGCCGCTCGACGCGCGGCTGGCGCTGCGCTTCGCCGTCCGCGAGACGGCCGTGGCGCTGGCCGGTCTGCCGTTCGCGCTCTGGGGCCTGGCGACCCACGCCGTGCCGGCGGCGATCGTGGCCGCGGCCGCCTGGCGGCTGGCGCGCAAGAACGACCAGGTGGCCACCAGCGCCGTGTTCGGCGCCCTGGTCGTGTTTCCGCCGTGGTACCTGGCGCTGGCGATCGCCGCCTGGGTCTGGCTGCCGTGGCCCTGGGCGCTGGCGGCGACGGTGCTCACGCCGCCGTGCGGCGCCGCGGCCCTCCTCTGGCTCGGCCGCCTCGCCGATGCCGTCCGCCGCGCCGCCACCTACGCGCGCTTCGTGCGCCGGCCCGAGCTCCAGCGGGCGCTGGTCGACGAGGGCCAGTCGATCCTGGCCGCGCTGCGCGCGTTCGAGGCCCGGCTGGACGAGGGCGGTGACGGGGGCGGCGGTGGCGCGGGGGCGGTCGGGACGGCGGACACGGGCGTCACCGTCCCGTAGAGGGCCTGGCGAGACCACACGGCCGACGTTCCCGACGGAGCCGAGGCACCGCGCTGCGCCGGCACAGGTCGGGACCGTTCGCGCGCCGTCCGCGCACCCTCAGCGCGCCGCCGGCGTCGGCGCGCACTCGGTGCGGATGCACTCGGCGCGCCGCTCGTTGGCGATCCGGCGGCAGTCGGCCGGCGCGCCGCCGCCGGCGATGCAGCTGGCGTAGGCCTGCTCCGACTTGCGCGTGCACTGCTCCTCGCAGCCGTCGGATCCGGGCGTCGGGCTCGGCTCGGGCGGCGGCGACGCCGTGGCGGTCGCCTCGCGCTCGACGTGCGTCGGGGTGGCCGACGGCCGCGCCGGCTCGGTAGGACGCGCCTTCGTGGCCGTCGCGCTCGGGGGCGGCGTGGCGCTGGGCGCCGGGGTGGCGCTGGGGGGCTCCGGGCTCGGCGCAGCGGTCGCGGTGGCCGCCGGCCGCCGGGTCGGCGACGCCGTGGAGCGCGGCGCCGTGGTCGGCGGCGGCGAGGCCGACGCGGTGGCGCTGGCGGTCGCGGTGGCGGTCGGCGCAGCGTCGAGGGTCAGCGGCGCCGCCAGCGCGCGCCGCGCGGTGGGCGTGGCCGACGCGGCCGGGCGGCTGGCGGAGGCGCTGGGCCGCGGTCGGTCGGTCGGGTGCGGCGACGCGCTGGGGGCGGTCGTCGCGGCGGCGGTCGCCGGCGTCGGCGCAGTGTCGGGCGACGGCGCGACGGGCCGGAAGATGCTGGCGATGAGGCCGTAGACCAGCAGCAGCGACAGCGCCCCGATGGCCAGCCGGGCCCACGCCGGCGGCGGCGGCACGGCGCGGCCGAGGTCGTCGGCCGACGGCGGGCGGCCGGACGGGCCGGCCGGTCCGGCGCCGGCGGCGGCGCGCAGCTCGGCCGCCAGCCGCTCGGCGAAGGCCGGGCGCGGCTGCTGGGCGACGGCGTCGTCGACGAGCCGGCGGGCGACGTCGGCCACGTCGGGCGGGAGGTCCGCCGTCAGGGCGTCGGCCGCGGCGCGCCGGGCGCGCTCGTGGGCGCTCACGCCGTCTCCTGCCCGGCGCCGGCCGCGGCCCGGCCGTCGTCGGCCGTCGGCGCGAGGCCGTCGCGCAGCTTGCGCAGGCCGCGGTGCAGGATCATCTTGACCGCGCTCTCGTCCTTGCCCAGCACGGCCGCCACCTCGAGCACGCGCAGCCCGCCGTAGTAGCGCAGCGTGATCGCCTCGCGCTGGTCGGGGCTGAGGCGCGAGAGGGCGGCGCGGAGCGCGTCGCGGTCCTCGACGGCGGCGGCGTCGGGCTCGCCGTCGGTCGCCGCCAGGCGATGGGCGGCGTCGTCGAGCGGCTCGGCCGGGCCGCGCGCCCCGGCGCGCCGGTGGGCGACGATCTGGCGGCGGGCGATCGTGAACAGCCAGGCCGCGAACAGGCCGCGCTCCTCGTAGCGATCCAGCGACTGCAGCGCGCTCATGAACGTCACGGCGGTGATGTCCTCGGCGTCGTCCGTCGTGGCCACGCGGGCGCGCACGTAGCGGTAGACGGCCGGCACGTAGCGGCGGTAGAGGGCGTCGAACGCCGCCGGCGCGCGCCGCGCCGCGGCGACGAGCGCGGCGTCAGTCGGCTCGGTCACGGCGGGCGGCGTGCGGCCGGCGGCGGGCAGGTTCAGGGGCGGCCATGGCGGCCACGAAGCATACATCACCGAGTCGAATCGCGGACCGCCGCGATTCGGTCACGGCTGGCCCAGGAAGCGGCCGACGGCGGCGGCCGCCCGCCGCGCCTCGGGGGCCTCCCAGGCGGCCTCGACCGCCGCCCGCTCGGTGTGCGTGAGCTGCCACGACAGCGGCACGCCGCCGCCGCCGTCGAGCACGAACGCCGTCTCGGCATGGGCCACGGTCACGCCCTCGACCGCCCAGCGCTCGGCCAGCCGGGCCAGCGCCTCGGCGTTGCGCCGGCCCTGGACGGCGCCGCGGGCGCTCAGCAGCGCCTCGAGCGGCCCGAGCGCGGCGAACGGCCAGCCCCGCCGCGGCACGGCCGCCGGGTCGACGGGCCGGTCGAACGACACCCGGATCTGGACGACGAGCACCTCGCGCCCGCCGACGGCGGCGAACGCCGGCAGCGCGGCGTCCAGGAACGCCATCGCCCCGGCCACCCCGTCGTTGTCGAAGTAGCCGCCGTCGGCCAGGTGCCACGCCGGCGGGCAATCGCAGTCGGGCCGCGGCTGCGGGCTGATCCACGGGAACGCCGCCGAGAGCCGGGCGGCCGTGATCGCCGGCAGGTCGCGCTCCGGGTAGGTGCCCAGGAACGTGTCGTACGGCGCCGCCGGACCGGCCGCCGGCAGGTCGAGCGGCGTCAACAGCATCTGCCGGCCCGTTTCGACGGCCATGGCGTGGAAGATCGGCGCCGGCAGCTCGCCGCGCCGGACGGCCGCCCGCCAGCCGCCGAGCGTCACCGCCGGGTCGCCGCGGCGCAGCGTCCGCCGCCAGACGTCGGACCACGCCGCCTCCATCGCCCAGCCGCGGTCGGCCTCGAGAACCCGCGCCCGGGCGCGGGGCCACGGCGCGAACCGCCAGAGGTCCGGGTAGGCGAGGCCCCAGGCCACGGGCCGCAGCGTCGGCTGGGCTGCGGCGGCGCGGATCGCGGCGCGGGTGGCCGGCGGCCGGGGCGCGCCGTCGAACGGCGGCGCCAGGTAGAGCAGCGCCCCGAAGCTACCGCCCGAGCTGGCGCTGACCGCGCTCAGCGCATCCGTCCAGCGCCGGCCGGCGGCGGCCTCGAGGCGCGTCAGCACCGTGGCCGTCCAGAGCGCCGCCGCGCTGCCGCCGCCGCTGGCCGCCACGACGACGAGCCGCGGCGCGCCGCCCTGGCGCGCGGCGATCGTGCGGACGACGTCGGCCGGGGTGAGCGGCGCGGCGACGGGCTCGGCGTTGCGCGGCGCCGTGCGGTAGACGTGGTCGGCGCCCGCCCCCGCCAGCGGCGGCAGCGCGGCCAGCGCCACGACGACCACGAGCGGCACGCCGTAGCGGTCGAGCCAGAACGCGGCCGCCCCGAGGACCCAGGCCGCCAGGCTGGCCACGACAAGCACATAGCCCAGCGCCGGGAAGCACAGCCCGCCGTCGACGACCCGCAGCCGGGTCAGGCAGCCGTCCGGCGCGGCGGCCGGGTGGAACGCCAGCCCAAGGCCGGCGTAGCCCAGCCCGAACAGGACCAGGCTGCCCAGCGCGGCCGTATGGCCGGCCGCCAGCGCCGGCGCCTCCGGGTCGTCGTAGCCCGGCCCGAGGCGCGCCAGCCAGCGCCGCGGCCATGGCGCCCGGCCGAGCCGCTCGCCGGCCACGATCGCCGCCGCCCCCACCAGCGCGCCCAGCGTCAGCGCCAGCGCGTGGGCCGCCAGCCGCGCCGGCGACGACGGGCCGTCCGACGAGCGGACGAGGGCGGTCACGACGACCGGCGCCGCCAGCGCCGCCACGAGCGCCGCCGCGCCGAGCCGCGGCCGGCGGGGCGGCCACGGCCATGCGGGCACGCCGCTGCGGGCGGACGCGCCGGCCACCACCAGGCGGCCGATCCTCACCGCGGTCCAGGCCGCCAGCGGCGCGGTCAGGCCGACGACGGCCAGCTCGGGCGTGCCGAGCACGAACAGGTTGCCCAAGAACAACCGCGCCGCGGGCACGTCGGCCAGCGCCGGCAGGGTGACGAGCGCGCCGGCCAGCGCCAGCGGCACGCGCAGCGGAACGAGCCAGCGCAGGGCGCGGGCGAGCGGCGACAGCGGCGCGCGCCGGCCGGGCCGGCGCCCGTCGTTCACACCGCGCGCTGGATGAGCAGCGGCACCTGCGCCGTGCGCGCGACGCGGTCGGCGACGCTGCCGAGCGCCCAGCGCGCCAGCCCGCCGCGGCCGTGGGTGGTGATCGCCAGCAAGCCCACGTCGGGCGCGGCGGCGGCGTTGCACAGCGTCTCGGCCACGTCGTCGCCGACGAGCAGCGCCGTCTCGGCCTCGACGTTCTGGCCGCGCAGGGCCTCGGCCTGGTCGAGCAGGTAGTTCTCGGCCGCCCGCTCGGACGCCGCCGTGCTCGCCAGCGACGCGCTGCCGGCCAGTCCGCTCCAGAGCACGTGCTCGGGCCCGGCCGCTACCGTGACGAGCGAGACGCTGGCCTCGAACACCCGGGCCAACCACGCCACGGTCGGCAGCACCTGCGTCGCCAGCGGCGAGCCGTCGAGGGCGACGACGATGCGGCCGAGGTCGGGCCGGATGCGCGGCGTGGCGCCGCGGGTGAGGAGAACCGGCACCGGCGCGGCCTGGACCACCTTGTCGGCCACGCTGCCCAGCGCCCATCGGGCCATGCCGCCCCGGCCGTGGCTGCCCATGACGATCAGCGTCGCCCCGTCCGCTTCGGCGCAGGCGAGGATCGCCCGTGCCGGAACCTCGCTGGGCATCCGGGTCTCGACGGCGACGCCCTTGGCCTGCATCCGCTCGGCCACCGCCGCCAGGTAGGCGGCCGTGGCCCGCTCCGACTCGGCCACCAGGCCCTCGAACGAGACGACCGGAGCGCCGGCCGCCATCGGCTGGGCGTAGACGGCGTCGGCCCAGGACAGGTCGGCCGTGTAGATGCTCGGCACCGACAGCAGCAGCAGTCGCCCGCCGCTGCGCGCCGCCAGCGGCGCCGCCAGCAGCAACGCCTGCTCGGCCGACTGCGAGCCGTCGAGGGGCACCAGCAGGGTGGGGGGGGGCTGGGACACGTCGCGCGCTCCTTGGGCCGCCGCTCGCGCGGCGATCGTCGATCGGGCCGGTCGATGGCGCAGATCGTAGTCGATCGCCGGCCCGCCGTGCCAGCCGCCGCGGAACGGTGCGCGCCCGGTCCGGGAGCGGGCCGGCCGCCTGGCCAGATGACCAGCCCCGGCCGATCGCGCTAGAATGCGGCTCGCCCACCTTCGCCTCCACCTCGGGACCGACGCCTCCCCCGCCGCCGAGGAGCGCCATCGTGATCGCACCACCGCTGTCGGTGACCGTGCTGGGCCATGAGCTCTGGCCGCTCCTGCAGCACGCGCCGCTGTCGGTCGTCGTCGTCGACGCGACGGGCCGGATCGTGTTCGCCAACGCGCGGCTGGCGGGCCTGTTCGGCTACCGGCCGGCCGAGCTGGAAGGGCAGCTGCTCTCGCTGCTCGTGCCGGAGCGACTGCGCGGGGCGCACGAGGCGCACCACCGCGACTACCTCCGCAGCCCGCAGAGCCGGCCGATGGGGCTCGACATGGCGCTCGTCGGCCGGCACAAGGACGGTCACGAGTTCGGCATCGAGGTCGGGCTATCGAGCTTCCGGTCGCCGGACGGCAGCTGGGTGATGGCCCTCGTGACGCCGACCGTGCCCACCGACGTCGAGCACGCCGTGGCCGAGGAGCGCAACCGCATCGCCCGCGAGCTCCACGACGCCGTCAGCCAGTCGCTGTTCGCCGCCAGCGCCAATGCCGACGCGCTGCCGACGCTCGTCGACACCCAGCCCGCCGAGGCCCAGCACCGCGCCGAGGCGATCCGCCAGCTGACCCGCGGCGCGCTGGCCGAGCTGCGCACGGTCCTGTTCGAGCTACGCCCGCAGGCCATCGCGGCCGCGCCGCTGCGCGACCTCTTGCGCCAGCTCGCCGACGCCGCCGCCGGGCGCAGCCACATCGGCGTCACGCTGGAGCTCTCGGGGGATGCGCAAGACCCGCCCCTGGACGTCAAGACCGCGTTCTACCGGATCGCCCAAGAGGCGCTGAACAACGTCGTTCGCCACGCCCGCGCCCGCCACGCCTGGTTGCGGCTCGAGCGTCGCGCCGGCCGGGTGACGCTGGCGATCATCGACGACGGCGTCGGCTTCGAGCCGGCGGCGGTGACCGGCGAGCACCTCGGGCTGTCGATCATGCGCGAACGGGCGGCCGAGGCGGGGATGACGGTCGACGTCGCGTCGACGCCGGGCGGCGGGACGTCGGTCACGGTGCGCTGGCCGGCCGCCGGGTCGGCGTCGTGAGCGAGGCCATCCGCCTCCTCGTCTGCGACGACCACGCCGTCGTCCGCAGCGGTCTGCGGGCGATGCTCGGCGTCCACGCCGACCTGGCGGTGGTCGGCGAGGCCGGCGACGGCGCCGCCGCCGTCCGCGAGGCGGTGCGGCTGGTGCCCGACGTCGTCCTCATGGACATGCGGATGCCCGAGCTCGACGGCGTGGCGGCGACGCGGGCGATCCGCGAGCGGCTGCCGGCGACGCAGGTCGTGGCCTTGACGACGTTCGCCGACGAGCCGACGGTCCAGGCGGTGCTGGCGGCCGGCGCGATCGGCTACCTGCTCAAGGACGCCTCGGGCGCCGAGCTGGCCGCGGCCGTCCGCGCCGCGGCCGCCGGCCGTCCGACGCTGGCGCCCGACGCCGCGATGGCGCTGATCCAGCACGCCGCTCGCCCGGCGGCCGCGGCGCCCGGCGCCGACCTCACCGACCGCGAGCGCGAGGTGCTGCGGCTCATGGTGCGCGGCCTGTCCAACAGCCAGATCGCGGCCGAGCTCATCGTGAGCCGCAGCACGGTGAAGTTCCACGTCTCGAACGTGCTGGCCAAGCTGGACACGACGAACCGCACCGAGGCCGTGGCCTTGGCGCTGCAGCACCGGTTGGTGCAGCCGACCGAACCCTGACGGCGCCGGGCCGGCGCTTTGCGGGCCGGCGCGGCCGCGTGGCCGTGTCCGGCGCGCTCAGGCCGACTCGAGCATGTCGACCAGCGTCTCGAAGAGGTCGCTCTCGGTCACGATGCCGACGAGCTGGAAGTCGGCCACGACCGGCAGCGCGCCGATCTTGTGGGTGAGCATGATCCGCGCCGCACGCACGACCGGATCGTCGGGGCGGACCGTCTGGACGTCATGGGTCATGACATCGCGCACCGTCGGGATGTCCTCGAGCGGCCCTTCGCTGAAGAAGGTGCTGCCGCGCGGCATGGCCTGCGCCGCCTCGTCGAGGGTGATGATGCCGATCAAGCGGTCGGCGCTCGACACGACCGGCAGCCGGCGGATGCCGCGCTCGCGCATGAGCTGCAGGCCAATGTCGACCTTGAGGTCGGGCGCGATGCTGACCGGATTGCGGGTCATGACGTCCTGGACGGTGAGCTGGGCCATGGCGGGTCTCCTGGATCGGGCGGGAGCGAAGAGTGCGTGCCCAAGGGTAATCGCGGATGCCCGGCGGCGCCAGGGCCGGCCGGCCGAGCGCGGCCCGGCCGGCTGGCCAGGCGCGGGCAGGCGTCAGACCGCGGCCGTGGGCGGCAGCCGGTCGCCGAACAGCAGCCGGCCGAGCGGCGTGTCGCGCAGCGTCGCCAACTGGCGGGTGTAGGCTTCGTCGACCTGCTCGTCCTGGTCGACGCGCCCGTCGCGCAGCGTCAGGATCCGGCCGGCCGACAACGCGACGACGGGGTCGTGGGTCACGACGATGACCGTCTTGCCGTGGTCGCGGGTCAACGACGCGAAGTGCCGGATCACCTCGGCGCCGGCGGCGCTGTCCAGGTTGCCGGTCGGCTCGTCGCCGAGGATCAGCGGCGGGTCGTTGGCCAACGACCGGGCGACGGCGACACGCTGACGCTGGCCGCCCGACAGCGCGTTGGGCAGCCGGTGGGCCAGCGCCGCCAGGCCGACGAGGTCGAGCAGTTCGAGCGAGCGGCGGCGGCGCTCCGCCGCCGGCACGCCGACGCCCTGCATCGGCACCTCGACGTTCTCGGCCGCCGTCAGCGTCGGCAGCAGGTTGTGCATCTGGAAGATGAAGCCGATCGTGCGGGCTCGGAAGCGGTCGAGGTCGACCACGCCGGCCAGGTCCTGGCCGTCGACGCGCACGACGCCCGACGTCGGCCGGTCGAGCGCGCCGATGAGATGCAGCAGCGTCGACTTGCCGCTGCCCGACGGCCCCATCACGACGACGAACTCGCCGCGCTCGATGCGCAGGCTGACACCGTCCAGGGCGCGGACGGCCTGGGCGTCGGGGTAGATGCGCGTCAGCCCCACCGTCTCGACGACGGGCGCCGCGGTCGCGGTCGTCACGGCGCGTCGGCCGGCGGCTCGGCCGCGATGTTGACGAACGCCGTCATGCCCCAGCGGATGCGCGGGTCGCCGGCGCCGAGGTCGACCCAGGCGGTGTAGCTGGTGCCGCCCTGGCCGGTCGCCGCCATCGGCGCCAGGTAGCGCACCGTGCCGGCCAGCCGGACGTCGGGCAGCCCGTCGAACGTCACCTCGACCCGCTGGCCGACCGCCACCCGGGCCACGTCCGTCTCGCGCAGGTCGGTCGTCTCGACCCGCAGGGCGTCGAGGGCGCCCAGGACGGCCACCGCCTGTCCAGGCGCGATGCGCTCGCCGGGCTGGAACATCAGCGCGCCGACGGTGCCGTCGAACGGCGCCCGCAGCTCGGTCTGCGCCTGGGCGGCGCGGGCGGCCGCGGCGGCGGCCGCGGCGCGGCGCACCTCGGCCTCGGCCACGGCCAGCGCCTCGGGCCGGGGGCCGGCGGCCAGCTGGGCCGCCCGCAGCTCGGCCTGGCGCAGCGCCGCCCGCGCCGCGGCGGCCTCGGCCCGGGCGCGGCGGGCGGCGGCGTCGGCCTCGGCGCGGGTGGCGTCGACCGACCCGGCCCGCACCGCCGCCAGCGCCGACTCGGCGGCGCGCACGCCGTCCTCGGCCACCAGCACGGCCGCCTTGGCGACGTCGAACTCGGCCTGGCCGACCTCCTTGCGCTTCACCTGGCCGCCGATCGTGTCGCGCCGGGCCTGCGCACCGTAGAGGTTGTCGCGCGCCTGGTCGAGCGCTACCTGCGCCTGCACCTGGGCATCGTCGGCCGTCACGCCGACGCGGCGCTGGGCGGCGGCGGCCTGGTCGGCGGCGGCGGCAGCCGCCTGGACCTGCGCCTGGGCGGCGTCGACGGCCGCCGCGGCGGCCGCCACGTCGTCGGGCGCGGCCCCGGCGCGCACGAGGTCGCGCTGGGCGCGGGCCAGCTCGAGGGCCGCCTCGGCCTGGGCCAGCGCCGCTTCGACGTCGGGCGCGTCGACGAAGGCGACGGTGTCGCCGGCCGCGATCGCCTCGCCCTCGGCCACGGTGTAGCCCACGAGCCGGCCGCCGACGCCGAACGAGAGCTGGGCCCGGCGCACCGGCACGACCTTGCCCGACGCCCAGACGGCGTTCTCGACGGCCGGGTCGGGCGTCGGCGTCGGCACCGGCGCGCGCGACGTCCGCAGCGCCTGGCCGCCGGCCGCCAGCAGCAAGGCGACGACGACGGCGCCGCCGCCGATCCACCACCACCGCGCGGCCCCGGCGGTCAGCCCGAGCGCGCCCGACCTTCGCCGCAGCGCCAGCGCCCAGCGCAGCCACGCCCGCCGCAGCCGCAGCCGGCCGAGCGTCAGGCCCCCGATCGTGGTCCACTCGGTCTCGTGCATCGATCGCCTCACTCGTAGCGCAGCGCCTCGGCCGGGGCGATCCGGCTGGCGCGCCAGGCGGGATAGAGTCCGCCGAGCACGCCCAACCCGAGCGCGACGCCGGCGGCCTTGGCGAACAACTGGGGCGGGAACGCCCCCTTGAGCAGCGCGCCGAACCCGGGCGCCAGGCCCAACAGCTGCATCAGCGCCACGCCGGCCAGCGTGCCGATCACGCCGCCCAGGGTGGCCAGCAGCAGCGACTCGGCGGCGATGTGCCCCAGGACGCGGCGCCGCCGCCAGCCGACGGCGCGCAGCACGCCGATCTCGCGGGTTCGCTCGAGGACGCTCATCAGCACCGTGTTCACGACGCCGACGCTGCCGACGACGACGGCGATCGACGACAGGACGTTCATGAGCAGGCGCGTCGTCTGGAAGTCGCGGGTGTTGTCGACGAGCTCGCTCGAGCGCGACACCGCGATCTTCGGAAAGCGGCGGTGGAGCTCGGCGATCACGGCGTCGGCGCGCTCCGGGTCGCGCAGCCGGACCTGGTAGAAGCTGACCTGCCGCGGCTTCTCGAACAGCGACTGGGCCTCGCGCAGGTCGACGACGGCGCCCGAGTCCTGGAAGCCGATGCCGGTCTCGAACAGCCCGACGATCCGGAATGGCCGGCCGCCGATGCGGATCGTGTCGCCCAGCCGCTTGTGGAGCTGCTCGGCCGACGGGCGGCCGAGGATGGCCTCGCCGCGCCCGGCCGGGCGCCGGCCCTCGGTCACCGGGAACAGGTCGAGCGCGAACTCGGTCGGCTCGAGGCCGAACACGATGAGCAGCGGGATGTCGGGCGTGCTGACGAAGCCGAGGACCATGCCGGCCACGGCCTCGACGTCGGCCAGGCTGCCGATCCGGGCGCCGATGGCCTCGTCGATCGTGCTCAGGCTCATGTCGGCGGTGTCGGCCTGCATGATCGACAGGTCGGCCGACGCTCCGCCCATGAGCGAGGTGAACTGGGCGGTGAAGCCCTCGGTCAGCCCGCCCAGCATGACGACGATCATGACGCCGATGGCGATGCCGCCGGCGGTGACGATCGTCCGCCCCCGCCGCCGCGCCAGGTTGCGCGCCGGCGCCGGCAGCCGCAGCGCCCAGGCGGCGTCGAGGCCGGCCGCCGCGCCGCCGCCGACGCCGCCCTCGTAGCGCAGCGCCTCGATCGGCGGCAGCCGCGCCGCCCAGGCGGCCGGGATCCAAGCCGCCACCAGGCCCATGCCCAGCGCCACGACGCCCGCCAGGCCCAGCGTGGCCGGCGTCAACTCGGCCACGACCATGCTGCTGACGGCCGGGCTCAGCGCCAGGGCCCGCAGCGCCAGCCAGCCGACGACGAGGCCCAGCAGCCCGCCGACGAAGCTCAGGACGAGCGCCTCGCCGACGACGAGCCCGAGCACCTGCCGCCGCCGCCAGCCCAGCGCCCGCAGCACGCCGATGTCGCGGACGCGCTCGAAGACGCCCATGAAGACGGTGTTCATCATGCCCAGCCCGCCGACGAGCGCCGCCACCAGGCCGATCGCCCAGGCGAAGGCGACGATCATGGCGTACGCCTCCTGGCGCTGCCCGGCGCCGGCGCCCAGCGTCACGTCGGCGCGCGGCAGCCGCTCGGCCAGCCGGGCGCGGACGGCCGCCGCCTGGTCGGGGGCGTGGAGCTTGACCTGGAACAGGTTGACCGACCGCGGCCGCTGGAAGACCGCCTGGGCGTCGCGCAGCGTGATCACGCCGCCGGCCTCCTCGAAGGCCTGGCCGGTCTCGAACAGGCCCACGATCCGAAACGCGCTGCCGTTGAACGTCAGCGCGTCGCCGACCCCGCGCGACAGGTTGCGGGCGGCCGCCGCGCCGAGGACGATCTCGCGGTCGGCGCGCAGCGCGCGGCCGGCGGTGATCGTGAAGTGGGCGATGGCGTAGCCGTCGGGCTCGTAGCCGAAGACGAGGAAGAACGGCACCTCGTCGAGCGTCGCGGCGCTGTAGATGATGCCGGCGACGTCGGCCACCTGGGGCTGGGCCCGGATCACGTCGCCGTCGCGCTCGTCGAGGCTGCTGATGAACAGGTCGTAGGCCCCGGCCTGGGCCACGGTCAGGTCGGCGTCGGCGCCGCCGAACAGGTTGCCGAAGCCCGACGCGATGCCGCTGGCCATGGCGGTGAGGGCGACGATGGCGGCGATCCCGAGCGCCACGCCGGCGATCGTCAGGGCGCTGCGCATCCGGCGCTGGAGCAGATGGCGAACGATCATCGGACCCCCACGCCCGGCGGCACGACCGCCGGGAATCGGCTCGCTCGCCCGCGGTGGGGACGCGGGACGGAGCGATTATACGCCCGCGCCGGCCCTGCAGCGGCCCGCCGGTCCGGCGCTCAGCCCTCGCCCGGCGCGCCGTCCAGCGCCCGGACGTCGTGGGCGATGTCGTCCGGCGTGGCCTCGGCGCCAAGCACGACGCGGACCTGGCCCTCGGCGTCGATCAGAAACACGGTGCTCGAGTGGCCCAGGGCCGGCGCCGCGGCGGTGCCGCCGGCGCCGGGCGCGCCGTGGGCATGGGCGTCGCCGTGGCCGTCGTCGTGGGGCGCCGCGCCCGACGCCGCGCCGTCCGCCGCGCCGCTCGGCGCCGGCGGCGGCGTGCCGTAGGCCACGTCGTAGTCGGCCGCCAGCCGCGCCAGCGCGGCGGCGGTGCCGACGAGGCCGACGATGCGGTCGTCGTAGTCGGCCAGGTAGGCGTCGACGACCGCCGCGGTGTCGTGCGCCGGGTCGACGGTGGCGAAGACGACCGTCACGCCGTCGGCCGCGTCGCCCAGCGCGCCGAGGGCGGCGGTGAGCTTGGCCAGCGTCTGCGGGCAGACGTCGGGGCAGCGGGTGTAGCCGAAGAAGAGCAGCACCGGCCGGCCGCGGACGCCGTCCAACGTGAAGCGCCCGCCGTCGGCCGTCGCCAGGTCGATCGGGGCGGCGGCGAACGGCTCGGGCAGCGCGAAGCCGCGGAAGGCGCCGCTGCCGGGGCCGAACAGCCGCACCCGGCGCGCGCCGTCGCCGTCGAGCCGGGCCAGCAGCAGGACGACGAGGGTGAAGACGGCCGCGACGCCGACCGCCAGCAGCGGGATGCCGAAGCGGACCGCCGCGCTGGGGCGGGCCGGGCCGGCGGCCGAGGGGTCCGATGCGTTCGAAGGCGGCTGGGTCACGGTCGGTCGCTCCGGTTACGGACGGACGGCCCGCCGCGGCGGGCGCGGCGCCGATGATACCGGATCGCGCCGCGCCCGGCCGCGCGGCACTACAATGGCGGGCGATGAACGCCTCCCGCCCCGCCTCGCCCGCCCGCCGGCTGCGCCGCCTCGTGCGGCGCCGCGCGCCGTCGCCGGCGGCGCCGATCCTCAAGTCGCCCGAAGAGATCGAGGCGCTGCGGCGCTCGGGGCGGTTGGTGGCCGAGGCGTTCGCCCGCCTCGAGGCGGCGATCGCGCCGGGCGTCCGGCTCGTCGACCTCGACCGGATCGTGGCGGCGTTCATCGCCGAACGCGGCGCCGAGCCGCTCTACCTGAACTACCGTGGCTCGCCGCCGACCCACCCGCCGTTCCCGGGCGTGATCTGCGCCTCGGTGAACGACGAGGTCTGCCACGGCATCCCCGACGACCGCGCCCTCGTCGAGGGCGACATCGTCGGCATCGACATCGGGCTGCGCCTCGACGGCTGGTGCGGCGACAGCTGCGTCACGTTCCCGGTCGGCCGGGTCGGGCCCGAGGCCGAGCGGCTGCTGGAGATCGCCCGGACCTGCCTCGAGCTCGGCATCCGCGCCGCCCAGCCCGGCCGCCACCTCGGCGACATCGGCGCCGCCGTCCAGCGGCACGCCGAGCGGCACGGCACCTCGGTCGTCACCGCCTGGGGCGGCCACGGCCTCGGCCGCGACCTCCACGAGCCGCCGTCCGTCGGCCACACCGGCCAGAGCGGCACCGGCCTCGCGCTCGTGCCCGGGATGGTGTTCACGATCGAGCCGATGATCAACGCCGGCGGCGCCGACTGCGTCCTGTCCGACGACGGCTGGACGGTCGCCACGGCCGACGGGCGGCTGTCGGCCCAGTTCGAGCACACGGTGGCGATCACCGACCACGGCCCGCGCATCCTCTCGGCCTGAGCCGAGCGCGGCCCGCCGCCGCGGCGACCCGCGGTCGACCGCGCCGGCGGCCGTCAGGCGCCGGACGCCGCGCCGCCGTCCTGGAACTGCTTCACGATGAAGCGGAACAGGTCGCTCTCGGTGATGATGCCGGCGATCCGCCCGTCGTCGACGACCGGCAGCGCGCCGATCTTGTGGTTGACCATGAGCTGCGCCGCCCGCCCCAGCGTCTCGCCGGGCCCGATCATGACCGGGTCGTCGGTCATGACCTCCTTGATCTCGGGGATCTCCTCGGCCGCGCCCATGAAGCTGGCGCCGCGCGGCATCGCGGCCTCGGCGTCGGCCAGCGTGATGATGCCGATCACGCGGTCGCCGACGCGGCTGACGACGGGCAGGCGGCGGACGTTGGCGTTGCGCATCGTCTCGATCGCCACGTCGACCTTGAGGTCGGCGGTGATCGTCGTCACGTCGCGCGTCATGTACTCGCCGACGGTGGTCTGGTGCATGGGCACGGGTGGACTCCAGGGGGTGGGGGGCGTAGCCGGGGCGGCATCGGGCCGCCATCCCGGTGCGGGATGGATACCCGATGCCGCCCGTCGGGTCAATCGTCGGCGCCGGTCCAAAGCCGCGCCAGCCACGGCAGGAAGATCGGCTGGCGCGCCGGCGGCTCGGTCGGCAGCGGCGTCGGCTCGGGCGGCACGCTGCCGTCGACGCCGAGGTGGGCCAGGGCGCGCGCGAGCAGGTCGGCCCGCAGCGACTCGTCCGGCACCGCCTGGAGGCCGAAGCCGAACGTGATCGCGCGGTCGGTCACCACGATCGCGCCGTCGACGTCGATCGGCAGCGCCTCGCGGCCGGCGACGGTGAACTGGACGCTGGGGTCGGCGGGCGGGCTGCCGGCCGGCAGGCCGGTGAACGTCCAGCCGCCGTCGCCGTCCTCGAACGACGTCGTGGCCAGCGTCGCGCCGTCGGCGGTGACGGTGACGTCGTCGACGACGACGAACGTGTTGGCCTGGGCGCGCCGCGAGCGGACGTAGGTGATCGCCACCTCGACCTGCTGGCCGGCCCAGCGCGAGAGGTCGGCCGTGAACGGCTGCCACCGGCCCGAGGTGCCGCCCAGGGCGTGCCACTGGCCGGTCGTGCCGGTGGGCTCGCACGTGGCCGCCATCCCCTCGCCGACGCGCGTCATGTAGTGCGGCAGGTGCGGGAACAGGGCGTACCACTGGGCGCTGTTGCACGCCAGCGCCGTCTGCGGCGAGGTCCGGCCGCCGCTGTCGGGCAGCGTCGTCCAGTCGTCCTGGCCAACGGTGTGGGCCTCGACGATGAGCGCCTCGAACGTGTTGCGGACCTGGTGCGCCTCGAAGAAGCTCAGCTCGGCCGCCGTCTTGCCGCTGAGATCGATCGTGCGCTGGATGCGCTGGTACTCGTAGTCCTGCGGCAGCCCCGAGTAGGCCATCTGGCCGCCGGTGCGCGGGCCGAGGCCGACGTCGGTGTAGTGCGCGGCGGCGGTGGCGGCGAACTGCGGGTAGGTCTCGACCGGGTGCCGCGCGGCGGTCAGGTCGTAGTCCATGACGCCGTCGACGACCATGCCGTCGCCGCCGAGCGGGATCGAGAGCCCGGCGAACGGCGCGGCGTCGGCGACGACGCGCCCGCCGCGGGCCGGCTCGACCAGGCTGCCGTCGTCGATGCCGAGCCAGTACTGGGCGAAGTCGTCCTGGAGCCCCTCGCAGTTCGGGTTGTTCTGGCCGCACGGTTGGTCGGGCTCGAACGGGTTGTAGCCCTGGAAGCTCAGGAACGGCAGGGCGGCGTAGGACCCGCTGTAGAGCAGCTTGCCGCCCTCGTTGAGGTAGTCGCGCATCGCCAGCATCAGGTCGCGCTGCGCCACCGACGTTTCGTTGGCCGGCCAGCCCTTGGGGTGCATCGCCCGGTCGTCGCCGGTGGTCCAGAGGACGCCCTTGTAGTGGCCGAGGACGCCGAGGAACGACGGCGGTGTCCGGCCGTGGGCGTCGACGTCGTAGACATCGAACGCCACGTCGGCGCGGGTAAGGGCGTCGGTGTAGGCCGCCAGGTGGCGCGGGCCGTCCGTCGACGGGTAGTCGGGGTCGCCGCCGGTGTAGTCCTCGGCCGCGACGACGAGCACCGGCCGGCCGCTGTCGTGCTCGAGGGTGTAGCTGAACGATTCCGACTGTTCGCCGCCCGCCTCGAACCAGACCGTGACGCGGTCGCCCGGCGCGGCGCCGCGCACCACGGCGCGCACCCGCCGGAAGTGGACGTCGCCGGTGGCGCCGTAGCGGTCGCCGCCGTCCCACTCGGCGGCCGGCGCCGACTGCGGCGCGCCGTCGTTGACGCGGAAGTGCATCGTGACATCGCCGAGGCGGCGCAGGACGGTGGCCTGGACGGGCTGCGGGTCGCCGTAGCTCACGGCGAAGCCGTCGACCGCGAACGGGGCCACGGTGTTGCCCAGGTGGCTGATCGGCCGCGTCGGGTCGGCCGCGCTCTTGGCGATGTCGAGCGCGAAGGGCAAGTTCTTCTCGAACTCGGCCTGGATGAGCGCCTCGTCGTCGGGGAACTCGAAGCCGCTGCCGCCGGAGCCCGGCGGCGGCGTCGAGAGCTCGGGCGTGATGCACAGCGCCTCGGTCGCGGCGTGGGCGAAGTCGCACGTCTCGCCGTTCGTGATGTAGAGGCCCGACGACAGGATCGGGTCGAAGCCGGGCACGGCCGGGTTGGCGCGCGTGCCGACCAGGGCGCGGTAGATCGCGTTGTCGGCGGTCGGCGTCAGGTCCTGCCAGCCGTCGGGGAACAGCAGCAGCTCGGCGGCCGAGTGGTAGTTGACGACGAACCGGAAGGGGATGCGCGCCAGGAGGTCCTGGGCGGCCTTGATCTCGGGCTCCGAGGCCGGCGACGGGCCGCGGTACGTCTCCGAGCTCGGGTTGCCGCTCGAGCCGTCGTTGTCGTAGTTCCAGTGGGCGTCGAAGTTGCGGTTCGGGTCGACGCCGTCGCCCTGGCCGATCTCGCCGTTGCCATTGTTGTCGCGCAGGTTCTTGCGCCAGAGGCGGTTGCCCTCGGTGAAGGTGAACTGGTAGCCGTCGGGGTTGGCGGCGACGACGAACCAGACCTCGCTGCTGTCGACGATGCCGGTGACGGTCTCGTCCTGGCCGTAGTTCTCGACGAAGTGCCGCAGCAGGCGGCGGTTCGTCTCGATGGCGATCCACTCCCGCGCGTGCTGCAGCGAGTTGAACCACACCGCCGGCCGCGAGCCCTGCGGCACCGAGGCGCCGCCCTTCGTCACCCGCAGCGCCACGAGCTCGCGCCCTTGCACCGAGTGGCCGATGACGACCTTCTCGACGATCTCGGGGTGCGCCGCCGCCAGGGCGTCGAGCTCCTCCTTGATGCCGCCGGGCTCGTCCCACGAGCGGTAGACCTTGTAGCCCTGCTGCTCCTGGTAGCGGCTGAACATCTCGGCTGCGGTCCGGCCGTGGTCGTCGCGCCAGAGCGTCGGCTCGAAGCCCTCCGCCCGCAGAAGATCGCGCTCGGCCAGCGTCAACCCGACGGCCACGTGTACCCGGCCCTCGTGACGGCGCACGTCGAGAATGCCGAACCGACCCAGCATCACCCGGCCAAACGACGCCTCGTCGAGTTCGAGCACATAGGCGTCCACGATGCCCTGGTGGCCGCTCAGGAGTCCGGACGCGCCGCGGACCCCCACGGCCTGCCCCAGCGCCAGCGCCGCGAGCGCGACCGTCACCGCCGCCGCCCGCCCCCAACGACCGATCGAGCCGGAACCCTGGTGCGACATGTCGCTCCCCTTCGCTGCGCGGCGCGCGCCGCCGGCCGAGTGCGCGGTCGGCCCGCGCCGCGGCCGCGGCGTGGTTATCCTATAGCGAGCCGATTCGTGCAACCGTGACCCACTGGCCCGTCAGCCCAGCGTCGCCACGAGCACCGCCTTGATCGTGTGCAGTCGGTTCTCGGCCTGGTCGAAGACGATCGAGGCGTCCGACTCGAACACGGCGTCGCTCACCTCCATCTCGGCCACCTCGAAGTTGGCGAAGATCTCGCGGCCGACGGCGGTGCCCTGGTCATGGAACGCCGGCAGGCAGTGCATGAACTTGGCCCGCGGGTTGCCGGTGGCGGCCATGAGGGCCTCGTCGACGCGGTACGGCTCGAGCAGGGCGATGCGCTCGGCCCAGACGCTGGCCGGCTCGCCCATCGACACCCAGACGTCGGTGTGGACGAAGTCGACGCCGGCCACGGCGTCGAGCGGGTCCTCGGTCAACGTCAGCCGGGCGCCCGAGGCGGCGGCGCGCGCCCGGGCGGCCGCGACGATGTCGTCGCGCGGCCAGCACGCCCGCGGCGCGGCAATGCGCACGTCGAGGCCCATCGTGCAGCCGCCGACGAGGAGCGAGTGGCCCATGTTGTTGCGGGCGTCGCCCAGGTAGGCAAAGCGCACCTGCCGCAGCGGCTTGTCGGCGTGCTCCTCCATCGTCATCAGGTCGGCGAGGATCTGGGTCGGATGGAACTCGGCCGTCAAGCCGTTGTAGACCGGCACGCCGGCCCAGCGCGCCAGCTCCTCGACCACCGCCTGCTCGGCGCCGCGGTACTCGATCGCGTCGTACATCCGGCCCAGGACCCGCGCGGTGTCCTTGATCGACTCCTTGTGGCCCATCTGCGAGCTGGCGGGGTCGAGGTAGGTGACGTGCGCGCCCTGGTCGTAGGCGGCGACCTCGAACGCGCAGCGGGTGCGCGTCGAGGTCTTCTCGAAGATCAGGCAGATCGCCTTGCCGCGCAGCGCCTGGACCTCCGCCCCGGCGCGCTTGGCCGCCTTGAGGGTGTGGGCCAGGTCGAGCAGGTGACGGATCTCGGCCGCCTCGAAGTCGAGCAGCTTGAGGAGCGAGCGACCGTGCAGGTTGAAGCCCATCGACGCCTCCGGGGTTGGCGCGCCGGCCAACCGCCGGCGGGCGGGATGCGGCGGCATTGTACAGGCCTGTCGCGCCGGGCCGGCCCGGCGCGGCGTCGCTCGGCCGATGCCGGACGGAAACGGATTGGGCGTGACGTTGACGCGCTGCACGGCGTCTGGCATAGTGACGCCGCGCGGTCGACCCGATCCGGAGGCTCACCCACCGAGGTCCCGCCCGCCGCAGCCTCCCGCTGCCGCGGCGAACGCGCACGGCGCCCGCTTCGAGCGCCACGCCGTCTCCCTGCACCGTGCCAACAGGCCCATGGCATCGTCACCCCGGCCCGTCCGCGCCGACGCGCCGTGGTCGATCGTCCGTGCGCGCCCGCCGCGCGGTCCAGCCCGAGACCCACCGAACACGAGGAACCATGACGTCGACCTCTGACGCGGACGCAGCACCGCGCCGCACGCGCCGCAGCGCCGCGCCGGCCGCCGAGGGCGCCGCCGACGCCGCGCCGGCCCGCCGCCCGCGCGCCGCCAAGGCCGCGGCCGCCGACGCGCCGCCGTCCGCCGACCCGGCGCCCGCCGCTCGACCGCGCCGCAGCCGGGCCAAGACCGACGCGGCCGAGGCCGCCCCCACGGCCTCCGCCACCGCGCCCACCGCCGCCTCGCCGGCGCCAAAGCCCCGCACGCCGCGCACCCCCACGCCGCGGGTTGCCACCGCGACGGGCGCGGCCGCCGCACCGCCCACCGCCACGCCAGCCGCACCGCCACCCGCCGTCGACGCGCCGCCGCGACGTGCGCGCAGCCGCGCCGCCGCGACGCCCGCGCCGAACGACGCGCCAGCGCCCGCCGCTCCGAGCGCCGCGCCCGACGCGCCCGCCGACTCCGGCGCACCGCGGCGGGGCCGCGGCCGCGGGCGGGCCGAGCCCACCGCCGCCGCGCCGACCGCGGCCGCCAAGGCGCCGGACGCCGCACCGCGCGCCGCGTCCGGCGTCGACGACCGCGGCGCGCCGCCCGCCGAGGGCGCCGATGCCCGCCCCGAAGGCTGGCGACCGTCACGCCGCCGTCGCCGCGGCCGCGGCGACGGGCCGCGCGAGCCGGGTGGCTACGCCGGCGGCCCGGTGCCGCCGGGCGGCGACGTCGTCCGGCCGCGCGACAGCGGCCAAGGAGGCTACGGCCGCGACGCCAACTGGCGCGGCGACGCGCCGCGCGGTGACGCCCCGCGCAGCGATGGGCGCGGCGGGCAGGCCGAGGCCCGCCGCGGCGGGCAGCCGGGCGCCGCGCGCTACGACGGCGGCCGCGGCAACCCGCCGAGCAGCCGCTACGGCGGCAACCGCAGTGCGACGCCCGGCGGCAACCGCGGATCGGCCCAGGGCGGCAGCCGCTACGACGGCGGCCGCGGCGGGCGGTTCGAGGGCCGCAGCCGCGGCGGGGCGCGGGACCGCGGGCGCGAGCCACAGCGGCCGGCCGGGGGTGAGCCCGAGGACTGGAACGCGCCGGTGCCGGGCGGCCTCGAGGCCGGCGGCCACGCCGGCGCGGAGTGGGTGTCGTACGAGGACCGCGTGGCCGGCGAAGGCGGCGCGCGCACGGCCGGCCAGGAGGTGGCCGGGTTCGTCGAGCTCTCCAAGAACGGCAACGGCATCCTGCGCACCGGCGGCCTGGCCGGCCGCAACGACCCGGTCGTGCCGCTGCGGCTGCTGCGCCAGCACGGCCTGCGCAGCGGCGACCTCGTCGAGGGGCTCGCCCGCGGCACCCAGGTCGTCGAGATCGCCCAGGTGAACGGCAAGCCGCCGGCCGACCTGGCCCGCCGCCCGAACTTCGACCAGCTCACGGCCGTCCACCCCGACAAGGCGCTGCTCATCGGGGCGACGGCCGACAACCTCACCGGCCGGCTGCTCGACATCGTGGCGCCCGTCGGGCGCGGCCAGCGCGGGCTGATCGTCGCCCCGCCCAAGGCGGGCAAGACGACGCTGCTCAAGGACATCGCCAACGGCCTGGCCCACGACCCGCGCCTGACGCTGATCATCTGCCTCGTCGGCGAGCGGCCCGAGGAGGTCACCGACATGCGGCGCAGCACGAACTGCCTCGTGCTGGCCGCCGACATGGACCTGCCGACCGAGGACCACACCCGCGTCGCCGAGATCTGCGTCGAGCACGCCAAGCGGCTCGTCGAGGAAGGGCGGCACGTCGTCATCCTGATGGACAGCCTGACCCGGCTGGCGCGGGCCTACAACCTCTCGATCAAGGGCGGCGGCAGCCGAACGCTGTCGGGCGGCATGGACGCCTCGGCGCTGCAGCCGGTGCGGCGCTTCTTCGGCGCGGCGCGGGCCACCGAGGACGGCGGCAGCCTGACGATCCTGGCCACCTGCCTCGTCGACACCGGCAGCCGGCTCGACGACTTGGTCTACGAGGAGTTCAAGGGCACCGGCAACATGGAGGTCCACCTCGACCGCAAGCTCTCGGAGCTGCGGCTGTTCCCGGCCGTCGACATTCGCCGCTCGGGCACGCGCCGCGAGGAGCTCCTGTTCGACCCGCAGATGCTCGAGCAGGTCCGGACGCTGCGGCGCCAGCTGGCGCCGCTCGAGCCGCAGGGCGCGCTGGTGGCCATGCTCGACGCGCTGCGCAAGCAGCCGATGCCCGACGGGTCGCTGGCCTCGCGCTGAACGGCCTGGCGACGATGTCTCGCGCGCGGCGCTCGGCCGCGATCCCGCCGCGCCGTCGCTGGCGCCGCCGGCTGGGGTGGCTCGGCGCGGCCGCCCTGGCCTACGCCGCGGCGCGCGGCGTCGAGGGCGCGCTGCGGCCGCTGCCGCCGGGGCTGAACGTCCGCGGCGCGCTCGCGCCGGCCGACGAGGTGACGTTCCTGGCCGACGTGACCGCCATCGGCGCGGCGCCGGGCGCGGCCGACACGCCGCCGGCCGGCGCCCTGGCCGACGGCTGGACGCGGCGCGTCGACCAGACGATCTTCGACGCCGTCTTCGCGCTGATCGACGGCGCGCGCCACGGCGTCGTCGTCGACATGTTCCTCTACAACCGCTGGCAGGGCGCCACTCCCGAGCGCACCCGGCCGCTCACCGAGCAGCTCACCGAGCGTCTCATCGCCAAGCGGCGCGACCTGCCCGCCGCCGACGTCGTGCTCATCACCGACCCGATCAACACCGTCTACGGCAGCGTCGCCTCGCCCGACCTCGACGCGCTGCGCGCAGCCGGCGTGACGGTCATCGTCACCGACCTCGCGCGGCTGCCGGACAGCAACCCGCTGTGGAGCGGGCCGTGGCGGGCGTTCGTGGCGCCGCTGGGCACCGCCGGCCGCGGCTGGCTGCCCAACCCGTTCGATCCGCGCGGCCCGGCGGTGACGGCCCGCGCCTGGCTGGCGATGCTGAACTTCAAGGCCAACCACCGCAAGGTGGCGATCGCCGACACGCCGGACGGCCCGGCGGCGATCGTGACGAGCGCCAACCCTCACAACGGCTCGAGCGCCCACGGCAACGTGGCGCTGCGCGTCCGCGGGCCGGTGGTGGCCGACCTCGTGGCCAGCGAGCGGGCCGTGGCGGCGCTGTCCGGGGCGGCGCTGCCGGAGCTGCCGTGGGCCGCGGCGCCCGCGGCCACCGCGCCGCCGGCCGACGCGCCGCGCGTCGGCGTGCTCACCGAGCGCGCGATCCGCGACGCCGTGCTCGACGCCGTCGGCGCGGCAGGCGAGGGCGACCGGGTCGACGTCGCCGTGTTCTACCTGTCGCAGCGCGATGTCATCGCCGCCCTGGCCGCGGCCGCGGCGCGCGGGGCGCAGGTCCGCGTCCTCCTCGACCCCAACAAGGACGCCTTCGGTCGCACGAAGAACGGCGTGCCCAACCGGCCGGTGGCGGCCGAGCTGCGGCGCCGCGGCGTCGACGTCCGGTGGTGCGACACCCACGGCGAGCAGTGCCACGCCAAGCTGGTCCTGGTGCGGCGCGCCGGCGGCACGGCGACGCTCGTCCTCGGCTCGGCCAACCTCACCCGCCGCAACATCGACGGCCTCAACCTCGAGACGAACCTCGTCGTCGAGGCGCCGGCGACGGCGCCGGTGATGGCCGACGCCGCGGCGTACCTCGAGCGCAGCTGGACGAACGCCGGCGGCCTCGTCGTCAGCACCGACTACGGCGCCTACGCCGAGGACGGCTGGTTCAAGCGGCTGCTCTACCGCGTCATGGAGGCCACGGGCCTGAGCACGTTCTGAGCGGGGCCGGTCGCGTCGCCCGCGGGATCGGGCTCCGCGCGGGGAACGTCGACGCCAGCCCCAAGCGAAGCGGGCCCGCGGCGCCGAAGCACCGCGGGCCCGCTTCGCGTCCACGCGCCACCGGGGCGCGCGGTCCTTGGCGAAGGTCGTTACGGGGCGGTCGTGACGGCGCCCGTAGCGGTCATCGCGTCGGTGGCCGTCATGCCATCGGTGGCGGTCATGCCATCGGTGGCCGTCATGCCGTCCGTCGCGGTGATGCCGTCGGTCGCAGTGATCTCCGTGGTCGGCATGATCACTTCGACGGTCGGCATCTCGGTCGGCAGCTCGATCGTGGTGGCCTCCGTGGGGGCAGCGGCCGGCTCGGCCTCGCTGCCGCCACAGGCGGCCAGCGCCACGCCCCCGCCCAGGCTCATCGCCAGGGCCAGCGCGCGCGCCGTGCGGTTCAGGTTCATGTGCGTTTTCTCCTCGGTAGCCCAACGTCCAACGTGCGCGGCCACGGTGGCCGCGCACGACCGGGAGAGATTATCGCGGCGTGAAGGGTGGCGCAAGTTTTGTTCACACGCCGTGCCGACCGACCCGGTGCGCGCCAGCCCTGTCGCCCGCGGGGCGGCGACGACGCTGCCTTGACCCTGGCGCGCCCGGATCGCAACATCGAACCCGCCCGCCCGCCCGATCGGGACGCGGCGCCGCGCTGGAGGACGTGCGCATGGCCGAACCGAAGGACTGCCCGTGCGGCTCCGGCGCGCGCTACAGCGCGTGCTGCAAGCCCTACCACACCGGCGACGCCCAGCCGGCGACGGCCGAAGCGCTCATGCGCGCCCGCTACAGCGCGTTCGCCACCGGCCGCGTCGACTACATTCGCGACACGCTGCACCCCCGGGCCCGCAAGGACCACGACGACGACGCGGTGCGGCGCTGGTCCAAGGAGTCGGAGTGGCTCGGCTTCGAGATCGTCAGCGCGCGCGGCGGCGGCGAGGCCGACGCGCGCGGGACGGTCGAGTTCATCGCCCGCTTCAAGGCCGGCGGCGAGGAGCAGGTCCACCACGAGAAGGCCGAGTTCGCCCGCGTCGACGGCCGCTGGACGTTCGTCGACGGCAAGCTCGTCGCCGGCGCGCCGGTCGTGCGCGAGGCGCCCAAGGTGGGGCGCAACGACCCGTGCCCGTGCGGCAGCGGCAAGAAGTACAAGCAGTGCCACGGGCGCGCCGCCTGACGGACCCGCGTCCGGGTCGCTGATCGGGGACCGTCGCCCGACCGCTCGGGCGACGGCGTGATCGCGCTCGCCGCCGCGCGCCCTTGGAGTCCCTAACAAGACCGGCGCGACGACGTGCCTCGGCCCGGTAAAGATCCGAGGCCGTGTGGTCTTGTTCGGCCCTCTTAGGGTTAGGGGGCGTCGGTGGCCGGTTCGATCGCCCGCCCCAGCACGCGCAGCGTGCCGTCGCCGGCCGGCGCCAGCACGTAGCGCCCCGGCCCCAGCGGCGGCGGCGCCACCGACAGGCCGGCGCTGGCCAGGGCGATGCGCAGCGGGACGATCGGGATGATCCCGCTGTCGGTGAGCGCGGCGGCGGCGATGCGGTAGCCGCCGGTGGCGTCGCGCAGGAAGCGGATCGCCGGCGGGTTGCCCAGCGCCCGGCTCGTGGCCTCGGGCACGCTGAGCTGCAGGCCGCTGGCCAGGCCCTGGCGGACGATCGAGATCGTAATGTCGAGCTCGGGCTCCATGGCGCACCCTGTCGCGCGGCCGGGTCCGGCACACGAAGGACGCCGCGGCCGGCCGCCGGGCGGGGTCGGGTCGATGCGGACACCGACGCCGCCGACCCGGCCGCGAGGGTAGCACGATCCCGCCGCCGGTGGCACCATCGGCCGATGCTGCACCTCCGGCTGTCCCAGCGCGTCGAGGAGCTGGCGACCGCGCTCGTCGAGGTCGTCCGGCCGCCACTGGCGCAGCCGTTCGCCAACGACTGCATCGTCGTCCAGAGCCGCGGCATGCAGCGCTGGCTGGAGATGACGCTGGCCAGCGCCACCGGCGTCTGGGCCAACGGCTGGTTCCCGTTCCCCGACGCGTTCCTGCGCAAGCTGCGCCGCGATGTCTGCGGCGCCGAGGCGCAGGCCCCCTACGACCGCGACGGCCTGGCGTTCGCCGTCGCCGCCGCCATCGCCGCCGCGGGCGACGAGCCGGCGTTCGCGCCGCTGCGGCGCTACCTGGGCGCTTCGGCCGGCCCGGCGCCCGCCGCGTCGCCGCGGCTCCTGCCGCTCGCCCGCCGCGTCGCCGACGTGCTCGACGGCTACGCGCTCCACCGGCCCGACGTGCTGCTGGCCTGGGAGGCCGGCGACGTCGCCGCCGGCGGCCTCGACGCCGACGACGCTTGGCAGCCGGCGCTGTGGCGGGCGATCGTCGCCGCCCAGCCCGAGCGCAGCCGGGGCGTGCGCCAGACCGAGGCGCTCATCGCCGCCCTGGAGCGGGGCACAGCGCCGAACGATCCCGACTTCGAGCGCGTCTGCGTCTTCGGCCTCTCGGCGTTGTCGCCGCTCTACGTCCGGGTGCTGGCCGCCCTCGGTCGCCACCGCGAGGTCCACGTCTTCGCCCTCGCCCCCTCGCCGGCCGAGGCCGAGGCGCTGCGGCAGCACCTCGCCGTCGGCCGCCTCGCCGCCGGCCGCGCGCTCGACGCGGCCGCCGCGCGGGCGGTGCCGCCGCCGCGCCACCCGCTGCTGCGCTCGATGGGCGGCGTGGCGCGCGACTTCCAGCTCGTGGCCGGGGCCGCCGCCGGCCGCGTCGCGATCACCCCCGTCGACGCGGCGGCGACGCCGTCGACCGCCCTCGCCGCCCTCCAGGCCGACCTCGCCGCCGACGCGCCATCGCCGCGGCCGGCCGTCGTGGCCGCCCTCGTCGACGGCCGCGACGCATCGATCTCGGTGCACGCCTGCCACGGCCCGCTGCGCGAGGTCGAGGTCCTGCGCGACCAGCTCGTCGCCGCCTTCGACGCCGACCGCACGCTGGCGCCGCACGACGTCGTCGTCCTGACCTCCGACATCGCCGGCTATGCGCCCTACGTCGAGGCGGTGCTGGGCGCGACGCGCCTCGACGGCTGCCGGCTGCCCTTCTCGATCGCCGACCGGCGCGGGCGCGACGCGCTGCCGGTGGCCCAGGCGTTCGGCCGGCTGCTCCACGTGCTGCGCGGGCGCTTCCCGGCCTCGGAGGTCGTCGACCTGTTGTCGCTCGGCCCGGTCCAGGCCCGCTTCGGGCTCGAGCCGGCCGACGTCGAGCTCGTCCGGCGCTGGGTGGCCGCCAGCGGTGTCCGCTGGGCCGCCGACGCCGAGCACCGGCGCGCCGTCGGGCAGCCGGCCGACGGCGGCCACACCTGGCGCTTCGGCCTCGACCGGCTGGCGCTGGGCGCCGCCGTCGGCGAGCCCGACGACGGCGCGGCCGGCGACGGCCTGTTCGCCGGCGCGCTGCCGGCCGTCGAGGCGCTGACCGATCCGCGCGTGCTCGGCGGGCTGGCGGCGTTCGTCGACCGCCTCGACGCGGCGCGGCACGGCTGCCTGGCGCCGCGGAGCGCCCGCGCCTGGGCCGACACCTTGTCGGCGCTGCTGGCCGACCTGATCGCCCAGGACGGCGCCCACGCGGCGCAGCACGGCCAGCTGCGTACCGCGCTCGACGACCTCGCCCGGCGCGCCGAGGACGGCGGGTTCGCGGGCGACCTCACGCTCGACAGCGTGACCGACCTCGTCCTGCAGGCCGTCGACGGCGCCGAGGCCGACGGCGGCCGGGGCTTCCTGGCCGGCGGCATCACCGTGGCGGCGCTGGCGCCGATGCGCTCGATCCCGTTCCGCGTCGTCGCCCTGTTGGGCCTCAACGACGGCGACTTCCCGCGCGCGGGGCGGCCGTTCGCGTTCGACCTGGCCGCACGCCAGCCCCGCCTCGGCGACCGCCGCCCGCGCGACGACGACCGCTTCCTGTTCCTCGAGGCGCTGCTGGCGGCCCGCGACCGGCTCATCGTCACCTACAGCGGCCAGAGCGCGCGCGACAACAGCCGCCGCCCGCCGTCCGTCGTGGTCAGCGAGCTGCTGGACGCGCTGGTGGCCATGGATCCGGCCGCCACGACCGCCGACCCCGCCGCCGCGGCCGACCGCCTGGTGACGTGGCACCCTCTGCAGCCGTTCAGCCCGCGCTACTTCGCCGCGCCCGACGATCCCGCGCCCGGCGACCCGCGGCTGTTCAGCTACGCCGGCAGCTACGCCGGCGCCGCGGCCGCCCTCGGCGCCGACCGCGCCGCGCCGCGTCCCTTCTTCGGCGCCTGGACCGCGCCGCTCGACGGCCGCCCGCCCGCCCGCGCGCCGGCGGCGTCCAGCGCCACGCCGCCTGCCGACACGGCGCGGGCGGACGGGGGCGGGCCGGACGACGGCGGTCACGTCGTCGCGCTGGCCGATCTCGCCGGCTTCTTTCGTCACCCGGCACGGCACGTCCTGCGCCGCGTCTACCAGGTCGAGCTGCCGTCCGACGAGGCGCCGCTGATCGACCGCGAGCCGCTCGAGCTCGGCGCGCTCGGGCGCCACGCCGTCGGCGAGGCCGTGCTGGTCGACCTCGTGGCGGGCCGGACGCCGGCCGCCGCCGCGGCCCGCGCCCGCGCCCGCGGGCTGGTGCCGCTCGGCACGCCGGGCGTCGTCGCGCTGCGGAGCATCGTCGCCCAAGCCCACGCCATCGCCGAACGCGCCGCGCCGTGGCTGGCGGCGCCGTCCGACCCGCCGGTCCGGGTCGACCTGCGGCTGCCGGGAGCCGGGGTGCGCCTGGTCGGCACGCTGGCCGAGGTCCGGGGCGGCGGGGTGGTGCGCTGCAGCTTCGCCCGCGTCGACCCTGGGCGCTCGCTCGACGTCTGGATCGAGCACCTGGCGCTGTGCGCCGCGGGCGACGCCGGCGCAGCGGCCAGCCCCGCGGGCCCGGCGGCGGACGGTGGGCCGGTGAGCCGCCGCTTCGGGCGGCCGGTGAGCAACCAGGATCGCGACGTGGTGGGCGAGTTGGCCTTCGGGCCGGTGGCCGACGCCCGGCGCGTGCTCGAGACGCTCGTCGCGCTCTACCTCGCCGGCCGCTCGGGCGGGCTGCCGTTCCTGCCGCGTGCATCGCACGCGTACGCGGCCGCCGACGCGCCCGGCAGGGACGACGACGCGGCGTGGCGGGACGCGCGGACGGCCTTCGAGGGGTCGTGGGGCGACGGCGGCCGCGGCGAGGGGACCGACGCCTGGGTCCGGCTGGCGCTGGGCGACGCCGAGCCGTTCGGGCCGAACGGCGATCCGGGCTGGCGCGACGCGTTCGCCGCCGTTGCCCACGCCGTCTACGACCCGCTGCTGGCCGCGCTGGCGGCGGCCGAGGCCGCGGCGTGAACGTCCTCGACGCGGCGACGCTGCCGCTGCACGGCACCCACCTCATCGAGGCCAGCGCCGGCACCGGCAAGACCCACACGATCGCGACGCTCGTCGAGCGCCTGGTCGTCGAGGCCGGCCTCCCGATCGACCGCATCCTGGTCATCACCTTCACCCGTGCCGCGACGGCCGAGCTGCGCGACCGCGTCCGGCGCCGCCTCGTCGGCGCCCTGGCCGAGCGGTCGGCCGCGGTCGGCGGCGAGGGCGGCGACGCGCCGGCCGACGTCGAGCGGCTGGCGGCGGCGGTGCGCGACTTCGACACCGCCCCGATCTTCACGATCCACGGCTTCTGCCAGCGCGTCCTGCAGGAGTTCGCGTTCGAGAGCGGCACCAGCTTCGAGGCGACGCTCGACGACGACGACCGGGCGCTGCGCGCCGAGATCGTGGCCGACTACTGGGCGCGTGCCACGCACGATGCGCCGGAGGTCCTCGTCGCCCACCTCCTCGGGCCGGCCAAGGTCACGCCGAGCGCGCTCGACGCCCTCGCCCGCACCCTCGCCGGCGCCCGCGGCGCGGCGATCGTGCCGGCGCCGGACGCCGACGCGGGGGGCGAGCCGCCGGACGGCGCCGCCACGGCCGATCTGGGCGCCGCCCTGGCGACGTGGCGGGCGGCCGTCGACGGCGCCCGCGCGGCGTGGGCCGCCGGCCGCGCCGCCGTCGAGGCCGAGCTGGCCCATAGCCCGGCGTTGCGCCACGGCTCCTTCAGCAAGTCGAACGTTCCGACCTGGCTCGGCAAGATCGAGGCCTGGCTCGCGGCGCCAGACGGGCCGGCGCCGGGCGCCGTCGGCGACGTCGTCGACCGCTTCGCCGCCGCCCGCATCGAAGAGGCCGTCAAGCCGGGCCACAGCGCGCCCGCGCACCCGCTGCTGGACCGGCTCGACGACCTGGCCGCGGCCGACGCGGCGCTGCGGGCGCACCTCGACGCGGCCGCGCGCGACATCCGGCGCGGGCTGGCCGGCTACCTGGCGCGCGAGACGCGGCTGCGGCGCGAGCGCGCCCAGGCGAAGGCGTTCGACGACCTGCTGCACGACCTGGCCGACGCCCTCGACGGCGACCACGGCCCGGTCCTGGCGGCGCGCGCCCGGGCGCGCTACGCGGCGGCCCTGGTCGACGAGTTCCAGGACACCGACGACGTGCAGTACCGCGTCGTCCGCGCCCTGTTCGGCCCGTCGGCGCGCGATGCGGACGGCGCGGCGCCGTTCCTGGCCCTGATCGGGGATCCGAAGCAGGCCATCTACGCCTTCCGCGGCGCCGACATCCGGACCTACCTGCGGGCCGCCGCCGACGCCGGTCCCGGCGGGCGCTGGACGCTGGGCACGAACTGGCGCTCCGACGCCGGGCTCGTCGCGGCGCAGAACGCCGTGTGGTCGGAGGATCGCGTCGCCCGCCCCTTCCTCGACCCGGGCATCGCCTGCCCGGCCGTCGTCGCCCGGCGCGGCGTGCGGCTGACCGCCGCCACCGGCCACGACCTGCCGCCGCTGGCCGTCCTGCGCCTGGGCCCCGACGACGACGGCGCCGAGCTCGACGGCCCCTGGCTCAAGGCCGACTGGGCCAAGCGCGCCATCCCGCGGCGCATCGCGACCGAGATCGCCCGCCTCCTCGCCGCGCCGCCGCTCATACGGCGCGACGACCCAGGCGACGGCGACGGCGCGGGCGACGGTGACGGCGACGGCGACGACGCGGCCCTGCGCGCCGAACGCGCGGCGCCGGCGCGGCCGCTCGAGCCGGGCGACATCGCCGTGCTCACCCGCACGAACGACCAGGCCGGGGCCATCGCCGCCGCGCTCGCCCGGCTCGGCATCCCGCACGTGGTCCACGGCGACGCCAGCGTCTTCGAGACCGACGAGGCCGACGAGCTGGCCCGCGTCCTCGCCGCCGTCCTCGAGCCCGGCGACGGCCGCCGGGTGCGCGGCGCGCTGGCCACGCGCCTCCTCGGCGCCGACGCCGCCGCGCTGACGGCCCTGGCCGCCGACGAGGCGGCCTGGGAAGCCACGGTCGAGCGCTTCCGCGGCTGGCTGGCCCGCTGGCAGACGGCCGGCTTCATCCAGGCCTACCGCCGTCTCGTCGACGACGAGGGCGTCGCCGACCGCCTGCTGCGGCTGCCCGACGGCGAGCGCCGGCTGACGAACCTCCAGCACTTGGCCGAGCTGCTGCACGGCGCCGCCCACGCCGACGACCTCGGGCCGCGGGCGCTGGTGGCGTGGCTGGCGCGGATGCGCACCGACCGCGCCGCGCGCGACGGCGCCGTCGGCGACAGCGCCCAGCTCCGACTCGAGCGCGACAGCCGCGCGGTGCAGGTCGTCACGATCCACCGCAGCAAGGGGCTCGAGTACGGTGTGGTCTACTGTCCCTACCTCTGGCACGTCTCGTCGCTGCGGACCGACGACGGCCTGCGATTCCACGACCCGGTCAGGGACCGGCCGGCGCTCGACGTCGATCGCCCGCCCGCCCCCGCGCATGTCGCCCTGGCCGAAGACGATCGGGCCGCCGAGGAGCTTCGGCTGGCCTACGTGGCCCTGACGCGCGCCAAACACCACTGCGCCGTCGTCTGGGGGCCGGTCAAGGGCGCCGACGGCGCTGCCCTCGCCCGCCTCCTCCATCCGCTGGCCCCCGACGCCGCCGACGCCGGCCCGGCCGCCGCCCGCGCCCATGCCGCGGCGCGGCTGGCCGACCCGGCCGCCGTCGACGCCGACCTGGCGGCGCTGGCCGCGGCCTGCGCCGGCCACGCGGCGGCGCGCGCCCTGGCCGACGGCGCGGCGCCGCGCCTGCGGCCGCCGCGCGACGGCGCCGCGCTGACCGCCGCCCGCCGCTTCGCCGGCGCGATCGCGCCTGGGCGGCGGCGGACGAGCTACAGCACGCTCACCGCCGACCGCGCCGGCCGCCCGGCCGACAGCGAGGCGGTGCGCGACCACGACGCCGAGGCCGACGCCGCCGACGCGTCGTACGGGCTGGCAGGCGCGGTCGAGGCCGCGGCCGGCGCGGCCCCGGCCGCGATCGGGCTCGAAGCCGCCGTCGGACTGCCCGCGACCGTGCCGCTCGATGCCTTCCCGGCCGGCGCCGACCCCGGCACCTGCCTCCACGCCGTGTTCGAGCGGATCGACTTCCAGGCGCCCGACGGCTGGCCGGCCGTCGTCGTCGACGCCTGCCGCCGCGCCGGCCTCGCCGAGCCGGCGGCGCGGCTCCTGGGCGACGCGCTGCCCGGCATCGTCGCCACGCCGCTGCGCGACGGCCCCGACGGCTTCGCCCTGGCCGACATCGGCCGCGGCGTGCGCCTCAACGAGATGCCGTTCGTCCTGCCGCTGGCCGTTGGCGACGCCGCCGCGCCGCTGGCGCCCGCGGCGTTGGCGGGGGCCCTGGCGGCCGACGGCGACGACGGCCTGCCGGCCGGCTACGCCAACGCGGTCGGGCGGCTCGGGTTCGCGGCGGTGCGCGGTCACCTGAGCGGCTACGTCGACATGGTCGCCCGCGTCGGCGAGCGGTGGTACATCTTCGACTGGAAGTCGAACCGGCTGGGCGCCACGTTCGACGACTACACGCCCGCGCGGATCGCCGCCGCGATGGCCCACCACCACTACCACCTCCAGTACCTGCTCTACTGCGTCGCCGTCCGGCGCTACCTGACCCGGCGCGTGCCCGGCTTCCGCCACGCCGACCACTTCGGCGGCGTCTGCTACCTCTTCGTCCGCGGCCTCGACCCGCGGCACGGCCCGCGCCGCGGCGTCTTCTTCGCCCGCCCGAGCGCGGCCCACCTCGACCGCCTCGACGCCGTGCTCGACGGTCGGGCCGACCGATGACGTCCGACGCCACGACGCCGCCCGTGCCGCCGCGGCCGAACGCGCCGGCCACGCCGCCGGCCGGCGCGTCGGCCGGTGGTGCGCCGGAAGGCAGCGCGCCGGATGCCGCCGCGATCGCGCCCGCCGCCCCGGCCGAGGCCACCGTCGACGCCCTGGCCGCCGCCGGCGTGCTCGACGCCCTCGACGCCGCCCTGGCGCGAACGCTCACCGCGCTCGGCGGCGAGCCCGACCCGCGCGTGGCGCTCGGCCTGGGTCTGGCCAGCCGGGCGCTGCGCCTGGGCGACGTCTGCGCCGACCTGCCGACCATCGCCGCCGCGCCCGTCGCCGACGACGACGGCGCCGCGATCGCCGGCCTGGCGTGGCCGCCGCTGGCGGCCTGGCGGGCGGCCCTGGCGGCCAGCCCGGTCGTCGACGCCGCGGGCGGGCGCGATGCCACCACGCCGCTCGTGCTCGACGCGAGGGCCGGCCGGCTCTACCTCCGGCGCATGTGGCGCCACGAGGTCGGGTTGGCCGCGGCGCTCATCGAGCGCGCGGCGGCGCCGCCGCTCCCGCTCGACGGCGCCGCGCTGCGGCAGGCGCTGGCGACCCGGTTCGGGCCGCCGGGCGCGGCGCCCGACGACCAGGCGGTGGCGGCCTGGGTGGCCGCCGGGCGGCGGCTGGCGATCATCACCGGCGGCCCCGGCACCGGCAAGACCACCACGGTGGTCACGATCGCGGCGATCCTCGTCGACGCCGCGCTGGCCGCCGGCGCGCCGCCGCCGCGCATCGCGCTCTTGGCGCCGACCGGCAAGGCCGCGGCGCGGCTGGCCGAGGCCGTCGGCGAAGCGGGCGCCGGCCTGGCGCTGTCCGACGCCGCGCGCGCCGCGCTGCCGAGCGCCGCCCGGACGATCCACCGCGCCCTGGGCATCGGCCGCGACGGCCGCCCGAGCGGCCGGCCGCTCGAGGCCGACGTCGTCGTCGTCGACGAGGCGTCGATGGTCGACCTGGCCCGGATGCGCCAGCTCGTCGACGCCGTCCCCGCCGCGGCCCGGCTCGTCGTGCTCGGCGACCACGACCAGCTGGCCAGCGTCGACGCGGGCGCGGTGCTGGGCGATCTCTGCGGCGGCGACGCCGCCGGCCGCCACCAGGCCGCGCTGGCCGACGCCTACGCCCGCTTCGCGGCGGGCGACGACGCGGCGCTCGACACCGCGGCCGACGGCGATGCGGCCGGACGGCCGGCGCTCGCGGGCAGCGTCGTCGTCCTGACGCGCAGCCGCCGCTTCGGCGCCGACAGCGGCATCGGCCGGTTGGCACGGGCGATCCGCGCCGGCGACGCCGACGCCGTGCTGGCCGTGCTCGACGACCCGGCCTACCCGGACGCGGCGCGGCGCGATGGCGGCGGCGTCCCGCGCGGCGGACGGCTGGCGCCGGCGCTGGCGGACGCGGTCCAAGCCGGCTATGGCGCCGTGCGCGACGCTGCCGAGCCGGGCGCGGCCCTCGACGCACTGGCGTCCTTCCGCGTCGTCTGCGCCCACCGCCGCGGGCCCTACGGCGTCGAGCCGCTCAACGCCGCGATCGCCGGCGCGCTGGCCGCCGGCGGCCCGGGCGGCGCCGCGGCACCGCCGGTCGAGGCGATCATCGTCCGCCACAACGACTACGCGGTCGGGCTGTACAACGGCGACATCGGCCTCATCGCGCCGCGGCCCGGCGACGGGTCGCCGCGGGCCTGGTTCCGGCAGCCGGACGGCGCGCTGCGCGAGCTGGCGCTGGGCCGGCTGCCGGCCCACGAGCCGGCCTTCGCCCTCACCGTCCACCAGTCGCAGGGCTCGGAGTTCGATACGGTGGCCATCGTGCTGCCCGAAGCACCGTCGCCGCTGCTCACGCGCGAGCTGCTCTACACCGCCGTCACCCGCGCCCGCCGCCGCCTGACGCTGTTCGCCTCGGCCGACGCGGTGCGCCACGCCGTCGCCCAGCGCACCCGGCGGGCGTCGGGGCTGCGGGCGCGGCTCTGGGGCGACGAGGGCTAGGCGGCCGGTCACGGCGGCCCGCCGCGGCGCGTCGCACCGAGCGCCGCCGGGCCGTGGGCGGGCCTTGACGCTCGCCCGGGGCCGCCGTACCGTTGCCCGCCAGCCGCCGCGCGACCGCGACGCCCCGTCCGGCCGCCCGATCCGAAAGAAGCCCGCCATGCCCGCGCGCCGCCCCGCCTCGCGCCTCGCGCTCGCCTCCGCCCTCGCCGCCGCCCTGGCCCTCGCCGGGGCCGCCGCACCGGCCGGGGCCGCGCCGCCCCGCCCGCCCGCGCCGCCGGCGGCGGCCGACGACGCGCCGCGCGCCAGCCTGCTGGTGACGCTGGCCGGGCCGAGCGTCTGGCAGCAGGTCGCGCCGCGGCTGGCCGGGCCCGACGGGCGAATGGGCAGCGCGGCCGACGTCCGGGCGCGGGCGGCGGACGCGCACGCCGCGATCGCCGCGGTGCGCGACGGCGTCGCGGCGGCGCAGGCGCCGGCGGCGGATGCCGTGGCCCGGACCGGCGCGCGCGTCGTCAGCCGCTACACGACGCTGGCCAACGGCCTGCTCGTCCACGCCACGGCCGACCAAGCCGCCCGGCTGGCGACGATCCCGGGCGTCGTCGCCGTCGAGCCCGCGCCGCTCGTCCGGCCGCAGCTCGACGCCAGCGTGCCGTTCATCGGCGCGCCGGCGCTCAAGGCGGCCAAGGGCTACGACGGCGACGGGTCCTACACCGCCGTGATCGACACCGGCGTCGACTACACCCACCGCCAGCTCGGCGGCCCGGGCACCGTCGCGGCCTACCAGGCGGCCAGCGCCGAGGGCGCCAGCGAGCGCATCACCGATACGTTCGAGGGGCAGCCGTTGTTCCCGACGGCCAAGGTCGTCGCCGGCTACGACTTCGTCGGCCGGCGCTACAACCCGCCGCACCTCTGCTCGGCGGCCCAGGAGGCGGCCGGCCAGTGCACCACCACCCCGATCCCGGACAACGACCCGATCGACGGCGGCGGCCACGGCACCCACGTGTCGGGCATCGTCGCCGGCAACGCCTTCAGCGGCGGCCTGAGCGACGGCGTCGCGCCCGGCGCCAAGCTCGTCGGGCTCAAGATCTACGGCGAGAACGGGGGCGACGAGGCGGCCGACGTGCTCGTCGACGCCATCGAGTGGTGCGGCAACGTCAACCTGGGCCTCGAGACCCGTGGCGTCGTCCCGCCGCGCGTCGATGCCGTCAACATCAGCCTGGGCGAGGATTGGGCCGTCGCCAGTTCGCTGTTCGACACCGCGGCCGCGGCGGCGGCCGCGGCCGGGGTGACGATCGTCGCCTCGGCCGGCAACTCCGGCAACCGGGCGTTCATCGTCGGCACGCCGTCGGCCAGCCCGCCGGTCATTTCGGTCGCCAGCACCGTGCCGCCCGAGCTCGGCATGGCGATCGAGGCCGCCTACGACGGTGCGACCGAGACCCACGTCGGCATCGAGAGCACCGTGGCGGTGCCGTTCCGGACCGCCGTCGCCAACCTCGAGGGCCAGCGCCTCGAGGCCGCGCTGGCCTGGTTCGGCCGCGGCTGCAACGCCGACAGCCCGGTCCAGGACGTGGCCGAGCGCGTGGCGCTCATCGCTCGCGGCGACTGCGTCTTCGCCGAGAAGCTGCTCAACGCCCAGCGCGCGGGCGCCGTGGCGGTGCTCATGTTCACGAACGACCAGCCCAAGAACGGCATGGGCGGCGACGGCGCTGGCGTCACGATCCCGGCGGCGATGATCGACCGTGCGCCGGGCGAGGCGCTGCGCGACCGGCTGCTGGCCGGGACCGCGGTGCGCGTGACGTTCGACCCGGCCAAGACGGCCCTCGACACCGCCTCGGCCGACCTCATCGCCGGCTACAGCTCGCGCGGCCCCAACGCCCGCGGCCATCTCAAGCCCGACATCGCCGCGCCGGGCAGCAACATCCTCTCGGCCCGCATGGGCTCGGGCACGGGCGGGGCGTCGTTCAACGGCACCTCGATGGCCGGGCCGCACGTGGCGGGCGCGGCCGGGGTGATCGCCCAGCGCAACCGGGCCGAGAACCTGGGCCTCGACGGCCTCGAGGTCGGCGCGCTGCTCATGAACTACAGCGTCCCGACCGTCTTCGCCGGCGGCGGCATCGTGCCGGTGCCGCGCCAGGGTGCCGGGCGCGTCGACGTCCTGCGGGCCGGCACCGGCCCGCTGCTCGTGCGCGCCGGCCCAATCGCCAGCGTCAACCTCGGCCTGCTGGCCCTCACCGGGCCGACGACGGTCACCCGTGCGCTGACGGTGACGAACCTCACCGACGCGACGGTCCGCTTCACCGTGGCCGCCCGCTTCCGCCGCGCCGAGGCGGCCACGGCCGGCCTGACGATCGCGCCCGCCGACGTCATCCACGTCCTCGAGCCGCGCGAGACGCGGGTCGAGTCGGTGTCGTTCGCCATCGACCCCGCCGCCCTGCCCGACTGGACGCTCGACGGCCCGGCCACCGGCGCCGGGATCGCCGCCGTCGAGGCCATCGAGCTCGACGGCTGGCTGACCGTCCAACCCGTCGACGCCGACGCCCGCCCGCTCGACGAGGCGGTCGCGCCGGCGGCCGGGGTGCCGTTCTACCTCCTGGCCCGCCGCGCCTCGGCCATCACCCACCGCTGGGCGCGCAGCGGCAGCGGCGAGCCCGTAGGGTCGCAGATCGCGTTCGAGAACGACACGCTGTTCAGCGGCCGCGCCGAGCTGTTCCACCGCCCCGCCCAGCGCGTGCTGGCCGGGCCGACGACACCCGGCGCCGAATCGGACGCCTGGCTGCCGATGCCGACCGACCCCGACGAGCCCACCGTGCCCGCCGAGCTCGACGTAGCGGCGGTCGGCGTGCGGGCCGAGTCGTACGTGTCGGGCACCGTCACCACCCACCGCCTCGACTTCGCCATCGCCACCCACGCGCCGGTCGTCGTCCCGGTGCCGCAGCAGACCCAGATCTTCGTCGACACCGACCGCGACGGCGCGGCCGACTGGCGCATCCGCGCCGGCGACCACCGCGGGCCGGACGGCATCGTCACCTTCGTCGGGCGCTGGGACGCGGCGACCGCCGCCATCACCGGCACCGAGCGGATCACCGACACCACCTTCTTCGGCGACGTCCAGAGCCGCGTCCAGGTCCTGTCGGTACCGACGGCCCTCCTCGGCCTCGACGCGCCCGGTCCGTTCGACTTCTGGGTCGTCCGCCGCGGCACCCACGAGGACTGGGCCCACCTGGGCGTGCCCGACGTCGTCCCCGACGGCGCCGACGGACCCGGTGGGCCACGCCTGACGTTCGACCCGGCGCACCAGGCGCGCCAGCCGATGGGCTACGACACCGTCCTCAACGACGTCGACCGCCGCGGCTGGATCGACCTCGCCCTGGGCAACACCGCGGGCCGTGACGACGGCTTCCTCGTCGTCTACCCCGACAACGATTCTGCGCCCGACGCCGCCGCGCCGCAGTGGGCCTGGATCTCGCGGGCCGAAATCCGCCCGGCGCCGATCCTGCTGCCGGCGGTGTTCGCGCTGTACGACGCGGCGGCGGGGCCGTAGGCGAGGGCGGCCGCGCCTCAGCGCCCGACGAGCAGCCCGGCCGCCGCCCCGCCCAGCACCAGCCACGCCGGGTTCACCCGGCCGTGCGCCACCAGCGCCGCCGCGGCGAGCGCGATCGCGACCGGCGCCGGGCCGGCGAGGGCGGCGCGCCCGAGGTCGAGCGCGACGACGGCGATGAGACCGACGGCGGCGGCGTTGACGCCGTCGAGGAACGCCGCCGCGCGCGGCGAGCCGCGCATCCGCTCGACCCACGGCGCGGTCAGCCAGACGAAGACGAACGCCGGCAGGAAGATGCCGACCGTGGCCACGACGGCGCCCTCGAATCCGCCGAGGACGTAGCCGATGAACGTGGCGGTGGTGAACACCGGCCCCGGCGTGACGTGGCCGACCGCCACGGCGTCGAGCAGCTGCTGCTGGCTGAGCCAGCCCCAGCCGTCGACGAGCGTGTCCTGGAGCAGCGCCACCAGGACGTAGCCGCTGCCGAACAGCACCGCGCCGGTCACGACGAAAAACGCGAAGAGCGCCGGCAGGCTGTAGGCGACGACGCCGAGCCCCCACGCCCCGCCGCCCGCGGCCAGGACGCCGGCCGCCGCCCCGCCGTCGCCCGCGTCGCCGCGCGCCCGCGCCGCCGCGGCGGCCATCGCCGCCGCCCCGCTGCCCAGCAGGACGGCCGCCTGGGGCGCGCCGGCCGCCGCCGCCAGCGCCGCGGCCACGGCCAGCACGGCCAGGCTGGGCGACCGCAGCGCCGTCCGGCCGAGGCGCCAGAGCGCCTGGCCGATGAGGACGACGACGACCGGCTCGGCCCCGGCCAGCAGCGCGCCCACCGCCGGCAGCGCGCCGAACCGCACGTAGGCCCAGGCCAGGGCCACGACGATCGCGAACGCCGGGAGGATGAAGCACACCCCGGCCGCCACCAGCCCGCGCCAGCCGGCGCGCCGGAGGCCGATGTGGATCGCCAGCTCGGTCGAGTTGGGTCCCGGGATGAGGTTGGCCGCGCCCAGCAGGTCGAGGAAGTCGCCCCGGCTCAGCCAGCCGCGCCGCCGGACGACCTCGTCCTCCATGAGCGCGATGTGGGCCGCCGGCCCGCCGAAGGCCGTCGTGCCCAGGCGAAGGAACAGGCGGGCCACGGCCCCGACGTCGCCGTCGCCGTCCTTCATCGCTCGACGCCCGCGGCCGCGCGACCGACCTACGCCGGCGCGCCCCCCACGATCGCCCGCCAGCGCTCGAGGCCGACCTGGTAGCAGTGTTCGCGGAAGTGCTCCTCGAAGCCGAGGTCGGTGTTGATGCCGATCATCGCGTCGTTGGAGACGGCGTTGCCGGTGTCGATGACGGCCGCGCCGGGCACCTCGTCGAACAGCTTGACCAGCATCCAGAGCTTGAGGGCCTTGCCGATCCCCTGGCCCTGCTCGCTCTTGCGGACGCCGGTGGCCCACTGGTTCACCTTCCAGGGCTCGGCCGGGTCGAAGCTGACGTTCGACAGCCCGACGAGCCGGCCATCGGCGACGCGCTGGGCGACGACGTTCCAGACCACCATCCCCTGGGCATGCTCGCTGGCCACCACCGCCGCCCAGCGCTCGGCCGTCCAGTGCTCGGGCGCCATCGACAGGTCCTCGAGCGGCATCAGGTTGTCGATCTCGGTGCTCATGTCGAAGAAGTCGGCCAGGTCGAAGCGCGCGTCGGCCGCCGGGAAGTCGACGCCCTCGAAGAACAGCGGCCGGTAGCGGTCGGCCAGGCGCGCCCAGCGCGCGGCCGACTGGGCGCGGATCGCGTCGCGGTCGAGCGGTGCCAGCGCCAGGCGCGACATGCGCTCGACGAGCCGGCAGCGCTCGCCCCAGGCGCCTTCCACATGGGCGATGAGCTGGCGGCCGACGTCGATGTGGCCCGCGACGCCGAAGCCGACCTCGGTCGCGCCGCGTGCCGCAGCGTCCTCGGTCACGGCGCGGGCGATGGCCCGTCCGATGCCGCGGCCGCGCCAGGCCGGCGCCACGAACACGTCGATCCAGACCAGCTGCGGGTTGTCGTTGCCCTCGATCTCCCACTCGCCCAAGCCGACCGCCTCGCCGTCGACCTCGGCCAGGGCCCAGCGGACGATCTCGCCCGGCGCCCGCGGCCCGCGCAGCGACGCCAGCAGCGCCCGCCGCGGCCGCGGCGGGTCGCCCGGCTCGCGCTCGGCGCGGCGGGCGAGCCGCAGGTCGGTGAGGCGCTCGGCGACGTCGTCGGGCGCCGTCGGGCCGTCGTGGAGCGTGATCCGGAGGCGGTCGGCGGTCGGCGCGCTGGGCTCGGCGGGCATGGCGATCCTCGCTCGGCGGCATTCGTGGGCCCGCGCCCGGCGGGCCGGGGCATTTTAGCGCGCCCGCCGCCGCGGCTGCTACGATGGTGCCTCGACCGACCGACCCCCCGGAGGCCCGCATGTCCGAGCCCGCGCTGCGCACCGTCCTCGTCGCCACGACGCTGTCGCCGGAGAGCGACGCCGTCGTGGCCACCGCCGCCGCCTGGGCGCGCGCCGCCGGCGCCAAGCTGCACGTGCTGCACGCCATGCTGCTGCCGCTGGAGTACGACGACCTGCCCGGCGCGTCGTGGCGCTCGCCGGACGCCTACGGCCTGCTGGAGTCGACGCTCCGCCGCGAGCTCGACGCCCAGCTCGCCCGCCTGTCGATACCGACCGAGGCGCTCGCGGCGTCCGAGATCGTCGACGGCACGCCGTGGCGCGTGATCCGCGGCCGGGCCGAGGATGTCGCCGCCGACCTCGTCGTCGTCGGCGCCACCGACCGCGGCGATCTCCTCGACCGGCTGCTGGGCTCGACGGCCGCCCACGTCCTGGCCGGTGCGCCGCAGCCCGTGCTCGTCGTCCGCGGCCAGACCGCCGCGCTGCCGGCGCGCGTCCTGGCGCCCGTCGACCTCTCGCCGCTCTCCGGCCAGGCGTTCGACGACGGCTGCGCGCTGTTGGGCGCCGTCGCCGGCGCCGCGCCGCCGCAGCTGCGGGCGCTGTTCGTGCTCGAGCCGCGCCAGCGGCTGGGCGGGACGCAGTTCTCGCCGGAGCAGATGGATCGCTTCGCCGCCGAGGAGCTCGGCCGGTTCGCGGCCGCGCACGGCGCGGCGGCCCGACAGGCCGGCCTCGCCATCGACACCGCGGTGACCGCCGGCGAGCCGCGCGACGCCGTGCCCGCCGCCGCCGCCGCTTGGCCGGCCGACCTCGTCCTCATCGGCACGCACGGCTACACCGGCTGGGACCGGCGCGTCTTCGGCAGCGTGGCGTCCGAGGTGATGCAGCGCAGCCCGTGCAGCGTCCTGGTGGTGCGGCCGCGCTGAGGGTCCCCACAGCCCGTCCTCGCAGCCCGGCGCGACCCTCGGGCGCGCCGGCGGCGAGGTCGCTTGTCGCGCCGCGCGTGTCGCCGAGCCTGCGAACTACGGCCGGATGCTCCTCCAGCCCTCACCGCCGCCGTGCTGCGCTTCGAGGAACGCCGCCAGGCCCGGTGTCGCGGCCAACGGGCCGGTCGTCAGGGCGCCGTGCCGGTCGCCGGCGTAAAAGAAGACGCGGAAGCGACCCGGCACGGCGAGCGGATCCCAGCCCTCGCTCCAGTCGGCCAGGTCGTCGAGGCCGCGGCGCATCGCCGGGCCGTCGAGCGTGCCGCCGTTCAGGAGGCCGTAGAAGGCGCGGATCGTCGTGTCCTCGTAGCTGCTGATCAGCGAGCCGCGGAAGCCGGGCACCTGGCGGGCCAGGAAGGCGTAGGCCTCGTGGTAGCCGGCGTCGGGTCGACAGGCCGGGCAGTCGGCTTCGATCGTGGCGCCCAGGCCCCAGGCGTCGTGGAGCTTGCGCTGGGCGGCGGCGGTCAGGTGGGGCGGGCGCAGGATCGGGCCGGCGTCGCCGACGAGCTCGGGCGCGGTGTCGCTCACCGGCGCGAACGCCTCGGCCACGTGCCAGAGGTTGCCGGTGCTGCCGAGGCCGCCGGCGCTGAAGCCGGTGACGACGATCCGGCGGCTGTCGGCGAATGTCGGCACGATGCGCGCCAGGTAGGCGTCGACGTTGCGCCAGCCCACGTGGCGGATCGGCTGCCCCTGGTAGCTGGCGGTGCGGTCGCCCAGGTGGGCGTCGCCGGTGCAGTACGGCACGTAGACCCAGTTCATCGCCCGGTACGGGTTCGTGGGATCGGACCGGTCGAAGATCCCGCGCCCCAGCAGCCCCTGCTCCACCGCCGCGTCGAACTTCGTGGGGTTGACGCCGTCGAGGTTGGCGGCCGTCTGGAGGAGCAGGCAGGTGAGCGGATCCCAGCACGCCCCGCCGCCCTCGAAGTAGATCAGCAGGTCGCGGCTGGCGGCGGTGAAGTTCAGCCCGAGGCCGGTCGGCGTCCCGCGGCCGCAGAACGCGTCGGGGAACGGCTCGAACACCCAGCGCTCGCGGTCCTCGTCCGCCACCACCAGCGGCGCGCCGCGCGGCGCCTCGGCCGGCGTCGCGCTCGGCAGCGCCGTGGGCGCGGCGGTCGGGGTGGCGGTGGCCGCCGCCGGCGCGGTCGGCGACGCCAGCGCCGCCGGTGCGGCCGGCAGCTCGGCCAGCGCGACGCCGCGCCCGGCGAACGGCAGGTGGGCGCGCGGCGCGACCGCGCCCGGCGCCTGGGCGGCCGCCGGCGCGGCGGGCGACGACGCCAGCAGCACCAGCACGGCCAGCGCGGCCAGCGCGGCTCCTCGCGGTGCCCGACCGCCCGCGGCCGACCGCGGCCGACCGCGGCCGACCTCCATCTCCCGTACGACGTCCATCCTGCACCTCGCGCATCCCGCCCGGCGATCGCCGGCGGCCGCAAGGGTACACTACGCCGCAGGCAGGCGGCGCGCCGCGGCGGCAAGACGGCGGCGTCCCGATATCGGCCGCGCGTCCGGAAACAAACGGGCCGCTCGCGGGTATCGTACAGTGGAGTCCGATCGCACCCACCCGGGGCGGCTTGTCCGCCGACGGAGACGGCATGTCGCAGCGCCCTCCCAGCCGATTCGACGACGACATGGACCGCTGGATCGACGATCCGAGCGCGCCCAACGCCTCACGGCTGGCCGCAGACCACCCCGACGGCGATCGCTGGCGGCGCTGGCACCGCCTGCTGAGCGCCGACGCCGCAGAGCCAGACGCTGCCGATGCGCCGGGGCCCGTCGGGCGTCCGACGATCGCGGCGCCGCCGCTCACGCCGCGCGATCTGTCGTTGGCCGCGCGCGCCGTGGCGGAGGCGTGGCGCGACCCGAGCCGCCGGGCGCGGCTCCGCGCCGAGGCGCGCGCGGCGCTGGCCGACGCCGGCGTCGCGGTCCCGCCGGACGTCGAGGTCGTCGTCGTCACGGCGCCCTTTGACGCGACGGCGCGCGACGGACCCTCGGCCGCCACCCTCGAGTTGCCGCTGCCGGCGCCGACCGCGCCGCCGGCCGACGAGGCCGGCATGCGCCGAGCGCTGCGCGAAACCCGTCACGCCTGGGTGCTCTGGGCCGCGTTCGGCCCGTTCGAGCCGGCGACCGGCCGGGCGGCCGCGGCGGCGCCCGCCCGCGCCCGCGCGCCGTGGCGGCGCCCGCTGCCTGTGCGCACCTGGGCGATCGTCGGCGCGCTGGCGGCCGCCGCGGTGGCGCTGCTCGTCGCACCGGGCGTGCTCGGCCCGTTGACAGCGACGGCCGCCGGACCGGCCCAGGGGGTGCGGCTGCTGCTGGGGCTGGCCATCGTGGCGGGGGCGGTGGTCCTCTGGGTCGCGGCCCGCCGGCGCTGAGCGGGGAACGCCCGGCGCGGGAACACGCCACCGAGTTTGCTGTAGTACGTTCACAACGACGCATCGAATGCCGCGCTCGAGCCGATCACGATCGATGGCCGCGCCATCGTCGTCCGGCGACAAACACGACAACGGATGCGTCGTCGCGAAGCCAACAACCGCTCGATGGATGGAGGAGAAGACGATGCTGATCAAGAAGGCGACCGCTCTGGCCCTGCTCGCGCTGGCCCCGACGCTGCTGGTGGCGTGCGGCGGCAGCGAGGGGGGCGACCTCTCCGGCTCGGCCGTCGAGGATCCCAGCAAGCCGGTCGAGCCGGTCGAACCCGCCCCGGGCGTCAACCCGGTCGTGCCGGAGAAGCCGGGCGAGTCGAAGCCGGCGCCCATCGCGCCCGGCGCCTCGGGTGACGCGAACGCGGTGACGCTGCTGGGCTACGTCTCGAGCCTGGCGCCGACGCGCCGGGTCGACCTGGCCGACATGAAAGACGCCTGCCGGACGTCGGTCGACTGCCAGGCCGAGATCGCGCTGTTCGAGGCGCATCTCAAGACCCTGTGCCCCACCGAAGCCGACTGCAAGGATCCCGTCGGCATGCTGCTCTACAAGGAGCGCTCGCCGCAGCAGGTGGCCCAGCAGCTCTACTCGGCGTCCGTCCCGCAGTCCAAGGACGTCCTGCCGGTCGTCGAGGCCGCGCTGACCGGCGCGGCCAGCGGCGAGGAGCCGGTGGCGCCCGTCGAGCCCGGCGCCGCGTTCGCCGACACGCTGACCCAGGCGGCCGAGGACCTCAAGACGCAGGCCGGCACGCCGATCACGTGGAAGGAGATCGGCGACCTCATCGTCCGGATCGATCCCGAGACGGGCATCGCCGTGACCGAGCAGGCCACCTCCGCCGTCGCCGCCGTGGCCGAGGCCGACCCGGCCCTGGCCGATGCCGTGTCGAAGCTCCTGGCCGGCGAGGCGGTCGACGCGGCCGACGCCGCCGCCGTCGTCGAGAAGATCGTCGAGGCCGCGAAGCCGTAATCGGTCGCGACGTCCGGCTCGCGGCCGAACGTCGCCGGAGCGAACGCGCCAAGAGGGCATCGGGCGGGCCGATGCCCTCTTGGCCATTCCGCCGTCCGCCCGAACCCCACGACGGCCCTGCGTCCGTGCCTCCCCGCCCGTCCCGCCCCCAGGCCAGACCCCGATGACGATCGCCGCGGTCGCGTGCGTGTCGGTCGGCGTGCCGCTCGCGTTCCTGCTGGCGGTGCGCGCGCTCGACCTCTATGCGTCCAACAGCGTGCGCAACGTGCTGACGTGCGCCGGCGTCGGCTTGCTGGCGTTTCCGCTGTCGTACGTCGCCAACAACGCGGCGCGCGATGCGATCCAGCTGGGCTTCGGCCTGACGGCCGCGGCGGCCGTGCTGGCGGTGAAGACCCTCGTGGCGCCCGTCGTCGAGGAGATCGCCAAGTCGATCGGGGTCTGGGTCGTCGTCCGGCGGCGCGACTTCACCTACTTCGTCGACGGCGCGATCTGCGGCTTCGCCGGCGGCACGGCGTTCGCCATGGTCGAGAACCTGTTCTATGCGCTGCGGGCCGGCTTCGCCGACAGCCTCGGGCTCAGCGTGAACCGGGCGCTGTCGACGTCGCTCGTCCACGGCACGGCCAGCGCCCTCGTTGGCATCGTCATCGGCCGCTTCCGGTTCGAGCGGTCATGGCGGCGGTTCGCGGCGCTGTTCGCCGGCTGGGGGCTGGCGATCGGGCTCCACATGGCGTTCAACCGCGTGGTGACGTCGACGGCGGTCGGCGCCTACGTGCTGCTGGCGGCGATCGCGATCGGCCTCGGCGGCGTGGCCGGCATCGCCGGCGTCATGCTGCTGGGGCTGCGCGTCGAGCGCCGCTGGATCGCCGAGGCGCTCGACGTCGGCATCGGCGTCTCGCCGCACGAGGCGCGCGCCGTCGACCGAATGCGCGACCTCGATCGGCTGCTGGCGCCGGTCGAGGCCCACTTCGGCCCGGCGCGGCGGCAGGCCGTCGAGGCGCTGCTGCGGTCGCAGGCGCGGCTCGGCCTCAAGCAGCAGCTCGTCCGGCGCACGGCCGACCCCGCCCAGCGGGCCGCGATCGAGGCCGACGTCGCGGCGCTGCAGGCCGAGCACGACCGGCTGCGGCGCGAGGTCGGCGTCTACTGCATGTCCTACGTCCGCTCGATCCTGCCGTCCGGCGGCACGCCGCTGTGGGATCGCCTCGGCGCCCAGCTCCTCGCGGCCGCGCCGCTGGACGCACGCCCGCGAAACGACGATGTTTGGAGCCGCCTGGCGACGCGGACGGCCGGCCCGCGGGGCGACCCGGCCGAGCCGCCCGGCTGAGCCGACCGCCCGACGGCCGAACCACGACCCGCCGCGCGCCCCGCCGCGCGGCCCAGCGAGGATGCGACGCGATGGCCCAGATCGTATCGGTGCACTCGTTCCGCGGCGGGACCGGCAAGTCGAACCTGACGGCCAACCTCGCCACCTTGGTCGCGGCCAGCGGCCGCACCGTCGCCCTCGTCGACACCGACATCAGCTCGCCGGGCGTCCACGTCCTGTTCGGCCTCGGGCCGCCGACGGTGACGACGGCGCTCAACGACTTCCTCTGGGGCAACTGCGGCGTCGATGCGATCGCCTACCCGCAGCCGCTGCCCGGCGGCCGGACGATCCACGTCGTGCCGGCCAGCCTGAACACCGAGGACATCGCCCGGATCCTGCGCGAGGGCTACGACGTCGAGCGGCTGACGGACGGCTTCCGCGAGCTCATCGCCCACCTCCACCTCGACGTCCTGTTCGTCGACACCCACCCCGGCCTCAACGAGGAGACGCTGCTGTCGATGGCCGTCAGCGACACGCTGCTGCTGGTCATGCGGCCCGACCAGCAGGACTACCTCGGCACGGCGGTGACGGTCGAGGTCGCCCGCCGCCTCGGCGTCCCCAACCTGCAACTGCTGGTCAACAAGACGCCCGCCACGTTCGACTTCACCGCGGTGCGCGACCGCGTCGCCGAGACCTACGGCGCCGACGTGGTCGGCGTCCTGCCGCACTCGGACGACCTCATGGCGTTGGCCAGCGAGGGCGTCTTCGCGCTGCGCCATCCCGACCACCCGCTGACCGGCACGCTGCGGCGGATCGCCGAGCGCGTCGCGGCCGGCTGACGCCGCCCCAGGAGGGACCGCATGGAGTGCCATCGCTGCGCCGCCGCCGCGTTCGGGGTGTGCCGCTTCTGCGGCCGCGGCGTCTGCCGGGCGCATCACCGCGAGATGCCCTACATCCTGTCGGTCTACCCCAGCCGCGACGGCGTCCCGCAGGCCATCGTCGTGGCCGACGTGCTGTGGTGCGAGCTCTGCCGCCCGCAGCCCGATCCGATCCCGATGCCCGAGCTGGCGTGACGCGCCGCCAGGAGGACGCGATGCCCGGCATCTTCGACCGTGTCCAAGCCGAGGTCGACGCCCGCGCGCCGCGCGACGCCCGCGACGGCCTGTCGGCGCTCGAGCTGCTGCAGCTGCCGCCGGCCGACGTCGAGATCGTTCAGCGCCTGCTGCGCGGCGGCGCGACGGACGCCGCCGCGCTGGCGGGCGCGCTCGGCCAGCCGGTCGCCGACGTCGAGGCGCGCCTGGCGTCGCTGCTGGCCAAGGGCCTCGTCCAACGCTCCGACGACGACCCGCCGCGCTACTGGCTGCACGCCGTGCGGCGCCGCGTCCGGGTGCCCGAGGGGATGTGGGCGCGCCTCGTCGACCGGACGCCGGCCCGCGGCGTCACCGACCCGCACGGCGGCGACGACCCCGGCCCGGCGCCCGCCCCGGACAACCCGGCCCCGGGCAAGTCCGCCCCGGACAGCTCCGCCCCGGACAGCATCGACAGCGCTGACGGCACCGCTGCGCCCCGCGGCGGTGCGTCGTGACCGCGCCGTCGGGTGTCGGCTCCGACGACGCCTTCGCCCGCTGGACCCACGTGGCGCTGCCGGCCGGCGCCGTCCTCTTCCGCAAGGGCGATCCCGGCGACGCCTTCTTCAGCGTGCTCGACGGCGAGATCGACATCCTCACTGAGGACGGCGTCCGCCTCGAGCGCCTCGTCGCCGGCGACCACTTCGGCGAGCTGGCGCTGTTGGCCGGCGGGCATCGGCACGCCACGGCCCGCTGCGTCACGGCGGTCCAGCTGCGCCGCCTCGACCGCGCCACGTTTCTCTCCCACCTGGGCCATGACGGCCCGCTGACCGAGATGACGATCCAGATGCTCGGCGCGCGCATGACCCGCACCAGCGCCTACCTCGACTATGTGACGACGTGGGCGCGGCTGGTCACCGACGGCCAATACGAGACCGCCCGGACGTCGATGCTCGCCGACGCCGCCTCGCGCGCCGACGGCAACATCGGCCGCTTTATCCGCTCGTTCGTCGAGATGGTCGACGCCGTCCAGGACCGCGAGCACGCGCTGCGCCGCCAGCTGCAGGACCTGCGCATCGAGTTCGATCGCGCCATGCACGCCCAGGAGGTCGGCAAGATCACCGGCTCCGACTTCTTCGTGGCGCTGCAGGGCAACGCGGCGCGCATCCGCGCCCGGATGCACGGCGCCGAAGGCGGTGCGCCGCCGCCGGGCGACAGCGAAACGACGCCCTCCTAGCGCGGGCGGACAGGCGTACCGCGCCCGGCCCGACGGCGTCGGTCGCGGTGGATTCGCAGGCCGCGCTGCGCCCGCGGCGCGGCGCCGACGTCGCTGGCTTGCCCTCTGGACCTGTGACACAATGCGATGGGCCGCCTTACCGCTCCCACGGATCCAACCGCATGGCCGAGTCGCCCGCGCCGCCAACGCGTCCTATCGCCGGCCCCGAACGCACCCGCGCCGCGCGCGCGCCTGCGCCATGCGTCGAGCCGTCGGACGAGGACTGGGTGGCGGCCGCGCTCGACGGCGACCCAGACGCGTTCGGCCATCTCATGGCCCGCTGGCAGCGCCCGGTGTATCGAGCGATCTGGCGCATCGTCGGCCAGGCCCAGGACGCCGAGGATCTGACCCAGGAGACGTTCCTGCGCGCCTATGCCGCCTTGGCCCACTTCGACCCGCGCTACCGCTTTGGCGGCTGGGTCCTGCGCATCGCGACGAACCTCAGCTTGAACTTCCGTCGCCGCCGCGGCCGCGAGACGGTTCAGGGCGGATCGATCGAGGAGGCCGACGCCTTCTTCGAGCGCCGGCCCGACGACGACGCGGCGTCCCCGGAGCGCCAGGCGTCCAGCGGGGCGCAGGCGGAGCAACTCTGGCGGGCCGTGGAAGCGCTGCCCGACGACTTTCGCGTGGTCGTCACCTTGCGGCACGTCATCGAGCTCAGCTACGAGGAGATCGCCGCGACGCTCGACCTCCCGATGGGCACCGTCAAGAGCCGGCTGGCCCGGGCCCGGCGCCAGCTGCTGGACGCCGTCGAGCGCTAGGCCGCGGCGTTCCGGCGCCGCGGCGCGGGACGCGGCCACACACCCGACCCTCATCCATCGCCGGACCCCCGACGGTATACTTGGGCCGCCCGCCAAACCCCGCCCGCGGCCCAGCCGGCGCCACGCCACGCCCGCGCCCTCGCGCGCCGGGGCGGCCGTGCGCCCCGCTTGCCGCGCCGACCCGCCACCGCCGTCCGGAGCCCGCCGCCATGCGATCCCAGCCCGCCCGCCGCCCGCTCGCCCTCGCCCTGTTGGCCGCCGCGCTCACGGCGCTGGCGACGCCCGCCCGGCCGGCCACTGCCCAGCCGGGCGCTGAGTCGCCCGGCGTCACGGTCCGGCTGCTGCCGCAGAAGGACGCCGTCCGCCCCGGCGACCAGATCGCGCTGGCGGTGGTGATGGAGCACGAGGCCGGCTTCCACTCCTGGCCGGTGGCGGCCGATGTCGTCATCCCGCCGCAGTTCACGGCGGTGCTCGGTCCCGGCTTCCAGCCGATCCCGACCGAGTTCGAGGTCACCGAGCGGCCCGACGGCGCCGCCGTCTGGCCCGTCCAGCCGCCGGCCCTGACGACGGTCGAAGTCCTCTACACCGGCTCGCCGGTGCCGCTGCCGAGCTACGCCGGCCGGGCGATCGCTTACATCCCGGTCCAGATCCCGCCCGACGCGCCCGCCGGCGCCAGCGGCTTCAACGTCCGCGTGAAGTACCAGTCGTGCAACGAGACGGTCTGCTTCGCGCCGGTCGACACCACGTTCCGCGCCCCGCTGACGATCGATCCCGCCGCCAGCGCGCCGCCGGCGGACGCCGCCACGTTCGGCGCGTTCGACCCGACGGTGTTCGGCACGGCGCCGGCGGCCGGGTCGCTGGCCGTGGCGCCGAGCGGGCCGGTGGCGTTCACCGTCTTCGGACGAAGCTTCACGATCGACCCGCGCGGCGGCGTGGGCGTCGCCCTGCTGCTGCTGGCGGCGGCACTGGGCGGCTTCCTGCTCAACCTCACGCCGTGCGTCTTGCCGGTCATCCCGATCAAGATCCTCGGCCTGAGCAAGGCCGCCGGCGACCACCACCCCCGCCGGCTGCTGCTGCTGGGGACGATGATGAGCGCCGGCGTCATCGCCTTCTGGCTGGCGATCGGCGCGGCGATCGCGTTCATCAGCGGCTTCGACGCCATCAGCGCCCTGTTCCAGACCCGCTGGTTCTCGCTCGTCGTCGGCGCGTTCGTGGCGGTCATGGCGGTGGGCATGCTGGGCGTCTTCAGCATCCGGTTGCCGCAGGCCGTCTACAAGGTCAACCCGAGCCAGGAGTCGCCGCAGGGCTCGTTCCTGTTCGGCGTCCTGACCGCCGTCCTCTCGACGCCGTGCACCGCGCCGTTCATGGGCAGCGCCGCCGCCTGGGCCGCCACGCAGCGCCCGCCCGTCACCCTGGTCACGTTCGCCGCCATCGGGCTGGGCATGGCGCTGCCGTACTGGGTGCTGACCGCCAAGCCGGGCCTGGTGCGCAAGGTGCCGCGGACCGGCCCGGCGTCGGAGCTCGTCAAGCAGGTGATGGGCCTGTTCATGCTGGCGGTGGCCGCCTTCTTCATTGGCATCCCGCTGGCCGGCGCGCTGCAGCGGCCGCCCGACCCGGCCGGCCGCGGCTACTGGTGGGTCGTGGCGGCGTTCGTCGTGGCCGCCTGCGGCTGGCTGGCGTGGCGGACGTTCACGATCACCGCCGACCGCGCCCGCCGCGCCGTCTTCGGCGCCCTCGGCGGCGTGGGGGCGGCGGCGATGCTGGCGATCACGCCCGGCCTGGCCAGCCACGGGCCGATCGACTGGGTCTACTTCACGCCCCAGCGCTTCGCCGAGGCCCAGGCCGCCGGCAAGGTGGTGGTGATGGACTTCACCGCCGAGTGGTGCCTCAACTGCAAGGCGCTCGAGGCCGGCGTCCTGCACCAGCCGCCGGTCGTGGCGCTGCTGGGCGGCCTCGACGTGGTGCCGATGAAGGTCGACCTCACCGGCGACAACCCCGACGGGAAGGCCAAGCTCAAGGAGCTGGAGTGGGTCGGCATCCCGCTGTTGGCCGTCTTCGGCCCGGCCATCGGCTACGACGCCGGCGCCGCCCTGAAGTACGACACCTATACGACCCAGGTCGTACAGGACGCCGTGGCCAAGGCCGCCGGATCGGCGGCGCAGGCCCGCCCGTGAGCGACGCGACACCCGACGCGCCGACGCCCGCCACCCCCGCCCCCGACGACCCGCTGGCCGCCGACCTCGCCCGCGCCGACGCCCTGGCGGACAGGATCGCGCGCGCGCCGCTCGAGGACGGCGTCGCGCTCGTCGACGTGCTGGCCGGCGCGGCGCGCTGGACGATCGACGTCCACGACCACGGCTTCGTCGCCCTCGTCGACGCCATGCCGCGGCTGGTGCCCGAGGGCCAGAGCGCGGACGTGGCGATCGTCCAAGCGGCGCGGGTGAGCTACGGCGTCGGCACGAAGCGCCTCAGCCATGACCGCGGCCTGATCCGCTACCTGCTGCGCCACCGCCACACCACCCCCTTCGAGATGGTCGAGTTCAAGTTCCACTGCCGGATGCCGATCTTCGTCGCCCGGCAGTGGATCCGCCACCGCACCGCCAACGTCAACGAGTACTCGGCCCGCTACTCCGTGGTGCCGGAGCGCTTTTACCGGCCCAGCCTCGACAACATCCGCCGCCAGTCGCTGGCCAACCGCCAGGGCAGCGACGCCGCGCCGCTCGACGAAGGCACGGCCGGCGACTTCCTGGCCTACCTCGACGCCGTCGAGCGCCAGTACCAGGCCTACGAGGGCCTGCTGGCGCGCGGCCTGACGCGCGAGCAGGCCCGGATCGGGCTGCCGCAGAGCGTCTACACCGAGTGGTACTGGAAGTGCGACCTCCACAACCTGTTCCACTTCCTGGCGCTGCGGATGGACGCCCACGCCCAGGCCGAGATCCGCGACTACGCGTTCGCGATGTTCGCCTTGATCCGCGGCATCGTCCCGATCGCCGCCGAAGCCTTCCTCGACTACCGCTACGGCGCCGTGACGCTGTCGCGGCTCGAGGTCGACGCGCTGCGCACGGGCCGGCCGCTGGCGGGCGACAACGCCCGCGAGGCCGAGGAGTGGCACGCCAAGCGCCGGCAGCTCGGGCTCGCTGACGGCGGCGACGTCGAGCCCGGCGCCGGCGACGCCTGACGGCGCTCAGCGCCGCAGGGCGACGATCTTCGGCCGCGGGTCGAGCCAGGCGCTGCGCGCCGTCGCCACGCACCGGAAGCCCGCCGCCTCGAGGAGCCGCCGCAGCGCGCGCGGCGGAACCGCCGGCCCGGCGTCGAGCGCGACGAAGCCGCTGGGCCGCACGACCCGCGCCAGCTCGGCCGCCAGGTGCGCCACGGCCGGCGGCTGCATGTAGAGCCCGACCACGCCGCCCGACAGCGCGAAGTCGACCGACGCGTCGGCCAGCGGCCGGCCGTGCGACCGCAGCGGCTCGGCGATGCTCTGGCACACGAAGTGAGGCCGGACCACCTCGCCGAGACGGTTGCGGAAGCCCCCGGCGCGGGCGCGGTGCTCGGCGCGGGCGATGAACCGCTCGGTCAGGTCGTAGCCCACGATCGTCCACGACGGGTCGGCGAAGTGGCATAGCACCTCGGTCGAGGTGCCCGGCCCGCAGCCCAGATCGAGGACGGTGGCGTCGCGGCGCGGGATCCGGCCGTCGATCGCGGCCGGGATCTGCCGCCGCTCGACCCAGCGCTGCGGCAGGTTGTAGGTGGCGAAGTCGTCTTCGCCCAGCGCGCCGAACCCCGCGGCCACGGTGCGCGCGTCGGCGCCGATGAGGCCCCGACCGGCGAACGCGCGGCCGCGCAGCTTCGTCCAGAGCTCGTCGCCCTTGGCGGCCAGCAGCACCGGCCACCCCCAGCGCAAGGCGCGGCGGTCGGCGGGCGTGACGCGCAGCATCGGGACCGGGGCCGGGCCGTCGGCGCGGGCGCGGCGGGCGGCGGCCGGGTCGGGTGGAGGCCGACCGGACCGCCGCCCGCACTGCGTCTAGCGCCGGAACACGATCCCGAGCGGCAGGTAGACCGCGCTCGGCTCGGAGTGGCCGACCTGCACCGTCAACAGGGCGGCGTTCGACACCAGGCCGTCGCTGGTGGTCACGATGCGGTACGTGTAGGTCCCGGGCAGCAGCTCGTAACGGTCGACGAACCGCTGGGCGCTGGCCGCCAGCCGGCCGACGACGCGGAAGTCCGCCAGGCCCGGATCGAGCCGCTCGACGCGCACCCCGGTGTGCGACGACGTGCGGTTGCGCCACGTCAGCACCAGGCCGGCGCGGCTCTCGGCCGCCCGGACGTCGCGCGGCGCCGCGCCGTCGGGGCGCCAGGCCGTGCCCTCGACGGGTGCGGCATCGGTGGCGGCGTCCTCGGACTCGGCCGTGACCCGGTAGCGGGCCGTCTGGCCGGTCGTCAAGCCGTTGTCGGTCCAGCTGCGGGCATCGGCGCCGAGCACGGCCACCGTCCGCCACGCCGCTCCTTCCTGGCGCGCCACGGTGAAGCCCAGCAGCAGGCCGGGGTCGACGTCGTAGCGCCAGCGGACCATCAGCTCGCCCGGTCCGGTCGGCTCGACGGTGACGCCGCTGGGCGCCGACGGCCGGCCGGGCGGGACGGCGGCCGGGTCGGACATGGCCAGCTCGGAGTCGTCCGTGGCGTCGGCCGCCTGGAAGGGCGCGTCGACCCCGCCGGCCGCGACGGCCGCGCCAGCCGGCGTCGGGCCGATCGCGCCGACGCGCGCCGTGACGACCTCGCCCGGCGCGAACGGCGGGCGGCGGACCTCGAGCTGCGTCGCGCCGGCCGGGGCGGTGCCGACGGCGGTGCAGCGGCCGTCGACGTCGCAGAGCTCGACCCGGAAGCCGGCCTCGCCGGTGCTGTTGTCGCGCCAGGCGACGCTCACGACGCCGCCCGCCGCCGCCAGCCGCACCGCCGACGGTGCGGCCAGCCAGCCGGCCTCGCGGACGGCGACGACGGCGCGGTCGGCGCGGGTGACGTAGAGCGTGCGGTCGGCGCCGAGGACGGGCGTGCTGCGGGCGTCGGTGGCGCCGCCGAGCTCGATCGTCCAGACGACGGCGCCCGTCGCCAGGTCGAGGGCGTGCAGCGCCGTGCCCGCCACGGCGTAGGCGTGCCGGCCGTCGACCGTCACGCCGGCGTCGATCGGCGCCAGGAGGTGGGTCGACCAGAGCCGCTCGGAGCGCTCGGCGGCGAAGGCAACGACGTCGCCGCGGGCGGTGCCGGCGACGAGCGTGCCGTCGCTGGCCAGCGCCGGCCGGGCGCGGACGGCGCCGCCGACGTCGACCTGCCAGCCGGCGCGCTCGTCGGGATAGGCGACGACGCGGCCGCCGCTCGTGCCCACGTAGACCGTCCCGTCCGGGCTCACCGCGGGCGCCGTGATCGCGCCCAGCGGCGCCGCCGTCAGGGTGCGCAGCCGCGGCTCGGGGCCGTGCGGCGCCAGCGCCAGCACCTGGCCGTCGGTCGTCGACCAGACGACCTCGCCCGACGGCAGGAGCGCCGGCGCACCGCCGACCGGGTCGGGGTGGACGATCGCGGCCGCGCCGGCGCCGTCGACGCGGACGAGCCCGGCCGAGGTCGGCACCCAGACGACGCCGTCGGGGTCGAGCCGCGGCGCGCCGCTGGCTTGGCCGCCGGCCGGCAGCGGCACCGTCGCCCGCAGCCCGAGGTCGGGGGTGAGCGACAGCAGCGAGCTGCCGGCGGCCACGTAGGCGCCGCCGACGCCGACGGCCGGCGCAAACCGCGCCGCCGCCGCCGCCGGGCCGATGCTGCCCTGGCGGATCACGACGCCGGCCGGCGACAACAACACCGCGCCGCCGGTGCCGATCGTCCAGAGCTCGCCCTGGCGGCCGATGACCGGCGGCGTGCCGGGGCCGAGGTCGCGGGCGGTGAAGGCCAGCTCGGGCACGGCCGGGCCGGCGAACGGCGACGCGCCGTCGGCGCGCCAGCCGCCGCCGTCGCCCGGCCACGGGCCGAGCGTGTCGGCGGCGCCGCCCCAGTACAGCAGGGCCGGATCGCCCAGGACGGCGGTGCCGTAGCGGCGGGGGTCGTAGGGTGCGCTGCGCGCCAGCTGGCCGGCGGCATGCCCGTGCGCCACGCCGAGCCGCTCGCCGTCGACGACGAGCGACTCGGCCAGATCGGCCTGGAAGCCGTCGAGGTCGCCGGGCTCGATCGGCCCGTAGCTGCCGACCCAGCCGGCCACGCGGCCGCGGCCCAGCAGCGTCACCGGCCACGACGCCGGGCCGTAGCGCAGCCCGACGACGGCGCCGCCGGCATCGACGCCGTCCCACGCCCAGGCCACGTTGGCGGTGCCGCCGGCGTTGGCGATGACGACCGGGGTCCCGGTGGCCGGCAGGTCGGCGCTGATGAAGTGCTCGACCGTCAGCTCGGGACAGCCGGCCGGGCTGCCGGCGCCCGGCGGGCAGGCCGACGGCGGCGCCGGCTGGTCGATGCGCCGGTCGCCGTCGAGGTCGTCGCGCCAGTTGGCCACGTGGACGCCCTCGCCGCCGCCGCGGCCGGCCACGACGGCCAGGCCGAGGCCGCGCTGCCACTCGGCGGCGAACGACACGGCTGACAGCGGGCCGTCGGGCAGCTGGTTCGTCGGGCTCAGCAACGGGTCGTCGTTGGGGGCCTGCGAGGCGTAGAGGCGACGCAGATCGGTGACGACGCCGGCCAGCCGCGGCCGGACGCCGGCCTCGAGGGCGTCGGCGGCGTCGCGGCCGAACGGGCGGTTGCCGTCCCAAGCGGCGCGCAGCCACGGGTCGGAGCCGGTGTCGGTGCCCGGCAGGCTGACGAGCCGCTCGGCCGACCAGCCGTCGCCCTCGAAGCTCCAGAGCGCGCCGGCCAGCACCGCCCGCCGCCGATCCGGCCCGCCGGCCTCGGCGGCGACGATGGCGGCGATGGCGCGCCGGACCTCGCCGGGCTGGTTGAGCGGCAGCCGGCCGAGGGCGAGCTCGGCGCGGAAGTCGTCGGCGGCGCCGCGGAGCTCGCCGAACGGGCCCTCGCGCGAGAGGCTGCCGGACTCGGGGCAGTCGAGCGGGTCGGGTCCGTCGTCGTCGGGGTAGGTGTCGCCGGGGCGGCAGCGCAGGAACTCGCCGTAGTAGCCGTCGCCGTCGGCGTCCCAGTCGGAGTCGAGGTCGGCGTAGACCCAGTCGGTGGGCCAGGCCGGGAAGTAGCCGCCGCGCAGCGGGTCGCGGTGGTCGTTGTCGTGCCAACCGATGTCGCGCACCGGCACGACGTCGCCGCGGCCGACGAGCAGCGCGAAGACCGGTTCGGGCTCGACGGCGCGCCAGGTGGCGGCCAGCCAGCCGGCGATCCGCTCGCCGAGATCACGCCCCTCGCCGTAGCGCAGCAGGTCCTCGGTCGAGCGCGCCGTGACGTGGAAGCCCTGCGACCGCCGCAGCCGCACGAGCGGCGCCAGGTCGTCCTCGGTCACCGGCGCGGCGTAGACGATGAGGTAGTGCCGGTCGAGCGCCGGCGGCGCCACGGGCCCGGGCGCGTCGACGAAGCGCCCGCCGCCGAACGTGAGCACCGCCGTCGGGTCGTCGGCGTCGACGTCGTAGAGCAGGACGTCGGCGCCGGCGGCGCGGCCGCGCGGGCCGGGATCGGCCGCCACCGAGCGCGTGCCGCGGGCGTTGGCCTGCCGCACGACGAACGCCGCCGGCGGGTAGCCGCGGTAGGCCAGGCGGTAGGCGCCGCCGCCGTCCGTCACGTCGCTGTCGACGAGGCGCAGCGGCCCGCCGTCGTCGTCGGCGGCGGCCAGCAGCTGCACCGTGGCGCCCGCCACGCCGCGCGCCGGATCGTCCTCGGCGGGGGCGACGACGGTGCCGCTGAAGCTGAAGCGGGGCAGCAGACCGGGCGCCTCGGCCAGCGTGGCCGCCGCCCAACCGCTCGGCGCACCCAGCGCCGCGCTCGGCGGCCAGAGGCGGTCGTCACCGGCGGTGCGCAGGCCGCTGTAGGCCACCGCCAGGCCGGCGCCGACGGGGTCGTCGGGATCGCGCGGCGGCTCGAGCAGGCTGCGGGCGATGCGGATCTCGGCCGTCCAGCGCTCGCTGCCGAGGCTGCCGGTGGTGGTGCGGCCGACCGACCAGCTGTCGCTCGGCAGCGTCAGGACCTTCCAGCCGCCCAGCCCGTCGCCCTCCTCGACGGCGTGGGCGGCGGCGTAGCGGGCCAGGATGCGGTAGTCGCCGAGCTGCGGTCGCGCATCGCCGCTCCGGTTGCGGTCGAGGGCGACCGCCACGAAGGCGTTGGCGCCCGTCGGGCGCGGCAGGTCGGGCAGGCAGACCCAGACGGCGTCGGCCGTGGCCTGGACGAGCGCGGTCAGCGCGTCGGGGCCGTCGAGCGCGACGCGCTCGGCGGTGCCGTACTCGGCGCCGTCGCACAGCCCGTCCGCGGCCGCGGCGCCGCTCGCCAGCGGCACCACGAGGTCGCGCGGCACGGCGCCGTCGAAGCTGAAGGCGCCGGTGGTGGCGTCGCCGTCGTGGCCGCCGGCCAGGTCGCGGCCGTCGCCGTCGAGCGGCCACTGGCCGACGAGGCCGCTGCGGGCCGAGAGCGTCGCCCAGCGGTCGGCGCGGATGTCGGCCACGGCGCGCGCCAGCGACCACAGCCGGACGTGGTCGACACCGCCGCTGAACACGGCGCCGGGCGCGGTGTCGGCGCCGATCACGAGCGGCGCCGCGGCCCGCGCCAGCGGCTGCCGCAGCACGGCGGTGCGGTCGAGCACGCCGTCGACGGCGAACGTGGCGGAGGCGCCGTCGAAGGTGACGGCCAGGTGCTGCCAGCGTCCTTCGGCCAGCACGGCGTTGCCGTCGGCAGTGAGGCCGCCGACGCCGAACCGCAGCCGCCCGTCGCAGACACCGAACCACCAGCCGTCGACGCGCCCCTTGCTGAGCAGCGCGGCGCAGCCGGTGGCGCGCTTGCGCTTGGCCCACAGCTCGATCGTCAGCGCCTGGCGCGGGCTGAGGGCGGGGTCGTCGGGCACCCGCAGGGCGTCGTACTCGCTCTCGACGACGAGCGCGCGCGCCGTCGGGCCGTTGGCCAGCGCGCGGGCCGCCTCGGCGGCGGCCTCCGGCCGTGCTCCGGCGGCGTCGGCCGGCGCGGGGCGGGCGATGGGCGCTGTGAACCAGAGCGGGGCCAGGGCTGCGGCGAGCAGCAGGCGACCAGCCGGGACAGGGCGGTGCATCGCAGGTCCTCCTCGGATCCTGCGCCACGGCGCCTGTGCATGGCACACCCCCGACGCCGTGGCGCGGATTGTGGCCGAGCGACTGGGTTGGGTGCGAGCGGTGTGTGGGTGCTGGCGGGCGGAGTGTATCAGGCTTGCGGGTGTGCGGGCAAGAGCGGTCGGCGGGCCTCTGACCGGCCGACCGTCGCGGTGGGCGGCGACCCGACGGCCAGCGGCGCGGGCCCGGCCCTCACGGCCGCAGGAAGTGGCAGCTGTAGCCGCCCGGGTTCTTCACCAGGTAGTCCTGGTGGTAGTCCTCGGCCGGCGTGAACGGCCCGGCCGCCACGATCTGCGTGACCACCGGCCGCGGCCAGCGCCCGCTGGCGTCGACGCGGGCCGTGACGGCCTCGGCGGTTCGGCGCTGTTCGTCGGAGGTGACGAAGATGGCCGAGCGGTACTGCGAGCCGATGTCGTTCCCCTGGCGGTTGGCGGTCGTGGGGTCGTGCATCCGGAAGAACCACGCCTCGAGCAGCTCGGCGAACGGCAGCCGGTCGGGGTCGAAGACGATCCGGACCGACTCGGCGTGGCCGGTGGCGCCGGTCTTCACGGCGGCGTAGGTGGGGTCGGCCGTCGTGCCGCCGCAGTAGCCGACCTCGGTGTCGACGACGCCCGGGATGGCGCGCAGGATGTCCTCCATGCCCCAGAAGCAGCCGCCGGCCAGGATGGCCACCTCGCGGCGACCGGCGTCGGGGACGGGCGGGGGGGTGTTCATGGTGCGGCTCCTGGTGAGGGGGGCGGGAAGCGTAGGCGGGATGCCTGCGTTGCGTCCAGCGGCGGGGCGGAGGCGTTACGTGGGCGGAGGGTGAGCGGGTAACCGTTCACCCGGTTACCGGCGGGGGGACAAGGAGCGGGGCCAGGCTGGCCCCGTGCTCTTTGCCGACGAGCTGCCGACGCCCAGCGCGACGGAGCGCGCGGCGCCCGCCGGGCGCACGACGGGTCGCGGAACGCAACTGGGCCTGGACGTGTAACCGAGGATCACCCCCACGACCGTGCCCGCGCGCACCACGTCCTGTATCGTTGGGACAGACCGCCCTGCGGAGGTAGAGCCGATGATCAACGTCACCGTCACACTGCCGGATGCCGTGCGCGACGCCGCCAACCGACAGCACCAGACCGTGGAGTGGCTCGTCCAGCGCCTCGTGGACGCCTATCTCGAGGAGCTGGAGGACGACGCCATCGTGAAGGACTACGAGGCGCGCGAAGCGTCCGGCCTCACCCGCGTGCGTGACGTCGCCGCCTTCGAAGCCGAGATGGATCGCCCCGACCACGCCTGATGCCGGCCTACCGCGTCCTGATCGAGTCGGCCGCGGAACGCGACGTCCGACACCTGCCGGGTCATGTCCGGCAGCGCGCCCGGCGGATCATCGTCGACCTGGCACGCGAGCCGCGACCGCCGCAGGCCGTCGAATTGCGTGGGCATCCGGGCTACTGGCGCCAGCGCCTGCTGGAGTGGCGCATCATCTATCGCGTCGAGGATGATCCTCCGACCGTGACCGTCATTGCCGTCCCACGCAAGCGTGGTCCCGAGACGTACACGTCGACTCTCAGCTGACGCTCGGCGCTCGAGTGCACTTCGCCGTCGGCCCTGCCGTCTGATCGGCGCACTCCCCGGTTGACCCCCCACCCCGCCCGGCCTACGCTTCCGCCGCCGCCGCGGCACCGCCCGCGCCCGCCGCCGCGGCCACGACCGGCGGTCCGCCATGGCCGACACCGACGTCCGCCTCGCGATGCCGCGCCCGCAGCGGCGCGCACGACCGCCCCGCGCCGCGTCGCGCGCCGTCGCGGCCGGCTGCGCCGCGGCGCTCGGCGCGTTCGCCCTGGGGAGCGGGGCGCCGGCCGCGGCGCAGCCGCCGGGCGCCTGGGTGCTCGACTCGTTCGAGGTCGTCCACACCGTCGATGTCCACGACGAGGTCGAGACGCGCCGCTACACCGTGGGCGGCAGCACGCGCGACAGCTTCTCGTTCGGCGGGACGAAGGTCTACACCGGCACCTACCCCACGGGGCGGCTCGTCGCCACCGGCACGCTGTCGCTCGAGCTGCCCGGGACGATCACGCCGGGGTCGCCGTTCCCGATCGGCGGCGGCGCCACCGGCCAGGTCAGCACGCCAGGGCGCACCGGGCAGACCGCCGCCTTGCTGGTGGCGTTCACCGAATGCTACCAGCGCTCGGTCTGCCCCGGCGCCATGAAAAGCCACTACCTCGACGACATCGAGGGCAAGACGGTCGATCTGAGCGCGCCGCTGGCCGCCCAGAGCGCGACGCTGCCCGTCGGCCCGGCCGACTGGCCGGTGACGCCGATGGTGGTCTGGTTCCGCGGCACGATCGGCACCACCACGCCGGGCGACCCGGTGTGGCGGGTCTACGTCTACGCCCACTACCGCCGCCCGGAGGTCGTGGCCACCCCCGTCCCGAGCGCCCGCCTGGCCCTCGACGCCGACGCGCTGCGCCTGCCGCCCAGCGGCACCGCGCCGTCGTACGCCGACGTCACCGCCACGCTGACCGACGGCGGCGGCCGGCCGCTGCCGGGCGAGCCGCTCACCTTCGCCCTCGACCCGCCCGACATGGGCACGCTCTCGCGCGCCACCGGCGCCACCGACGCCGCCGGCGAGGCGCGCGTCCGCTACCAGGCGCCGCGCGTCGACGCCCTGGGCGGCCGCAGCGGCGTGGTCGTGGTGGTCCGCAGCCCGTCGCGCGGGCTCGAGCAGCGGCTCGGGTTGGCGATCGAGCGCCACCGGCTGCGGCTCACCGTCACGCCCGACACGATCCCGATCGAGCCGGTCTGGCGGGCGGTGAAGGTCACGGCCGAGGTCACCGACTTCGACGGCCGGCCCGTCCCCGGCGCCGAGCTTCAGTTCCGCGTCGACCCGCCCGACCTCGGCACCGTGATCGGCGCGTCGATGGTCGGCCAGCGGGCGCGCACCGACGGCGCGGGCCGCGTCGAGGGCTTCTACGAGCCGCCGCCGCCGTCCGAGCTGCGCGGCCGCGACCGGGCCACGATCACCGTCGCGAACCTCACCCACGGCGGCGACATCGGCGCCGGCGTCACGTTCCTCGGCCTCAAGATCGTCCGCACCTGGCCCGCCCCCGACGCCCGCGACGTCGTCCTCGAGCCCGGCGATACCGTCGACATCGAGTTCGACCGGCCGATCGACCCGGTGTCCGTCACGGTGCGCACCGTGTCGATGACGTCGCTGTGGCACGGCGATCTGGGCGCGGCGGTCGAGTCGTTCGGCCCGTCGGCCAAGCTGCGCGTCGGCGCCGAGCCGGTGCCCGACGTCGGCCTCCAGATCAAGGTCGAGGTCCAGGGCGGCGAGGACGGCGTCCGGGGCCGCGACGGGAGCCTGCTGGCCGGCGACCACGTCTGGCGGTTCAAGACCCTCCCGGCGCTCCAGCCCCGCCTTATCGTCTCGCAGGTCGTCGACGACCCGCGCGATGCGCTCTACGGCGTGCTGCAGCTGGCCCCGAAGCCGTTCGTCGTGCGCGTCGACGCCGGGCTGTCGGCCGACAGCGAGCTCGACCACGAGCGGGTGAACGTCCGGCTGCTGATCCCGCGCCGCGGCGACGACCGGACGCTCGAGCACACGTACTACCCCGGCCGCTGGCCGCCCGCGGTGCCCGCGAGCGCGGCGCGGACCGGCAACACCGCCAACTTCGTCGTGGAGGGTCCGCTGGGCCGCGGTGGCCACGCCATCCGGGCCGAGCTGCGGCCGGTCCACGCCGTGCCCGAGCAGGTGGTCACGCCCGCGCCGGTCACCGCCAACGTGAACAGCTGGTCCGATCCCGGCGCCGCGCGCAAGATCGGCGTCCTGGCCGTGCCGCTCGTGAACGACCTGCTGCCGGCGTACGACTGGACGCTGTCGCGCGGCCAGCAGGAGGCCTGGCTGCTGGGCCTCGGCCAGCCGGCGGCCAACCTGCTGCCGCTGAGCCGCCTCGACCTGCGGCTGGGCTACCTGGCCGACACGACCTGCCACGATCCCGACCGCTGCCGCGCCAGCGCGCCCTGGACCCACTTCCTCCGTTGGGCGCAGGACATGGGCCGGACCGGCCTATACACCCGCGCCGCGGGCTGGCGCTACATCCTCGCCGTCGTCCCGCCCGGCTACTTCGACCGCTTCGCCGACCACCCCGACGTGCTCGCCCACCCCGCGGTCTACCACGACGCGATCCAGTCCGGCATCTGGGCGCGCACGGCGTCGGCGCCGGGCGCGCGCGACGCCGTTTCGGCCTTCCCGATCGCGATCGTCGAGGCCGGCATCGCGCCCGAGGCCCTCGTCCACGCCCTGGGCGACGTCGAGGGCCTGCCCGACTCGACCGCCGACCGCGACGCGCTCCGGGGCTACGACCTGCGCGGCGACCGCGTGATCTACGCCGACGACGAGCGCGCGATCGGCGCCGACCGCGCGGTGATGAACCAGAGCGTCGGCTTCGGCAACACCTGGCCCGCGGTGGCAGAGTACGAGGCCTTCCAGGCGCTGTGGACCCAGCGCCACTGCGTCGGCGCCCCGCCCTGCCCGCCGTCGCTGGCCCGCGCCGCCGACGACCGCCTCGTCCCGGCCGCCGCGGCGCAGGCACCGTCGCGCGTCGTGGCCGTCTCCGGCACGATCCACCGCCGCGCCGGCGGCGCCGAGACGGCCGCGATCGATCCGCTCCTCACCGCTGACGGCGCGCCGAGCCTCGACCCGGCCGCGGGCGGCGACTATGGCCTCGAGCTGCGCGACGGCGCCGGCGGCCTCGTCGCGCGGCAGCGCTTCAGCCCGGTCTTCAGCCCGACGGCCGACGGCGCGCTGGCCGGCTTCTTCGTCGCCCTCGCCGCCGACCCCACCGTCCAGACCGTGACGCTGCGCCGCGGCGACAACGGCCCGGTGCTCGGCCAGCGCGCCCGCAGCGCCCGGCCGCCCGCGGTGCGCTTCCTGCGCCCGGCGCCGGGCGCCACGCTGCGCGGCGACATCGAGGTGGCCTGGGCCGGCGACGACGCCGACGGCGACGCGCTGACCTACACGGTGCTGTTCAGCGGCGACGGCGGCGCGCGCTGGGAGCCGCTCGTCATCGACAGCGCCGCAACGGCCTACCGGCTGCCCGGCGCGCTCGTCGGAAACGGCCCCTCGGCGCGGCTGCGCGTCGTCGCCAGCGACGGCTTCGACACGGCCGAGGCGACGGTGGCGTTCGCCCTCGACAACCCGCTCGCGGTCCTGGCCGTCGCGCCGGCCGACGGCGCCCGCGCCGTGCCGCCGCGGACGGTTGTCGAGGCGCGGCCGCGCGACGCGCTCGATGGGGCGTCGGTCGGCGCCGGCACGCTGACGCTGACGGCGGTGGCCGGCGCCGGCGCGGCGGCCGGCGAGGGCGCCGTGGCCGGGACGGTCGGCTACGAGGCGCTCGACCGCACGATCGTCTTCACGCCCACCCGCGAGCTGGCGCCGGCGACGGTCTACGAGGCCCGGCTGAGCGCCGCGATCCGCACCGCCGACGGCCGCGGCCTGCCCGCCGACCACGTCTGGACGTTCACGACCCGCGGCCGCAGCGTCTTCCTGCCCTGGGCGCAGCGCAGCGGCAACGTCGCCGCCCGCACCGCCACGCCGCGCCCGACGCGCACGCCCGGCCCCCCGCCGACGCCGCCCCCGCCGGCCACCGCCACGCCGCCGCCCGCGCCGCCCACGGCCGTCCCGCCGACCACGCCGCCGACCGCGACGCCCGACGCCGTCGGCACGGCGGTGGCGGCCACGCTGACGGCGATCGGCCCGGTCGCCACCGCGACGGCGCCGCCCAGCGCCACCCCCGACGCCGTCGGCACCGCCGTGGCCGCGACGCTCACCGCGCTGGCGCCGACGGCGGGCGCCGCCACGCCGTCGCCGGGTCCCTCGGCCACGGCGGCGGGCGGCGGCCGCGTCGCGGCCGGACGGGCGCTGACCACGGGCGCCGATCCGGCGCGGATGCGGATGGCGTTCGCGCCCGGCGAGGCGATCACGCTGTGGGTCGAGGTCGCGAACGACGGCGCGGCGCCGACGACGGCCGCGTTCGACTTCTCGGTGTCCGCCGACGACAGCGGCGCCCAGCCCGTCCTGGCCTGGCGCGGTGACCTCGAGGTGCCGCCCGGCACGACGTGGTTCAAGCTCGAGCGGACGGTGCCGAGCGGCGCCCCGTCGGGCGGCCACACCTTCCGCGCCCAGGTGACCGCCGCCGGCGTCACGACGTCGGCCACCTCTGAGCTCGCCCTGGCCCGCAGCCTGCGGCTCGCCGAGGCCTTCGACGACGCCGCCACCGGCTGGCCGAGCGGGCAGGACGGCGCCGGCGTGTTCGGCTACCTGGAGGGCGAGTACCGCTTCGTCCACACCCAGCCCAGCGTCTGGCGCTGGGCGACGCTGCCCAACGGCCCGAGCCTGTCCGACCTGGCCGTCGAGGCCGACGTCCGGATGCCCGGCACGGCCCAGGGCTGGGTGGCGCTCGTGTTCGGCCTGAACGCCGGCGGCACCGACTTCCACATCTTCGAGATCGACCGTGCCGGCCAGTATTCGCTCTACCGCCGTGCCGCCGGCCAGTGGCAGACGCTCGTCCCGCCGACATCGTCCGAGCACCTGGCGGTCGCCGACGCCCCGAACCACCTCCTGCTCGTGCGCGACTCCGGCCTGACGACCCTCTACGCCAACGGCCAGCTCGTCAGCCTGGTGACCGACATCGCCGCGCCGGCCGGCCGGGTCGGGATCTACGCCTCGAACGGCGAGGCGGGGTTCGAGGGGCGGTTCGACAACTTCAGGGGGTATGGGCTGCGGTGAGCCGGCGGGGTCGGCGCCGGGCGGCACGCCTCACCACACCCCCGGCCAGAGCCGCCAGCGCACCCGCCGCGTGTAGTCCGCATAGCCGCCGAGTCCGGCGACGAGCAGGCGATCTTCGAGCGCGGTGCGGACGACGATGAGGGCGGCGGTGCCGGCGCCGATGGCGAGGGCCGGCCACGACGCGAGCAGGACGGCCACGGCCAGCTCGTAGACGATCGCGCCGACGTAGGCGGGGTGGCGCACGAAGCGGTAGGGGCCGCCGGCGACCACCCGATGGCCGCGCTCGGGCTGGAGTCGCACGATCTGCGAGAAGTAGGCGTTGACCGCCGTCGCCCAGGCCACAAGGGCGTAGCCGGCGGCGCACAGCGCCAGCGCCGCGAGCTGGGCCGCCGGCGGCACGCCGCCCGTCCAGCCATACCGCGCATCGAGCCCGGCCACGACGTAGCGCGCCAGCTGGCCCAGGGCCAGGACGCTCAGGATGGCGACGTCCCACCGCTGGGCGCCGGGGTGAACGCCGAGCCGCTCGGCCAGCAGGCCGGGCTGCACCCGGACGATGATGAACCCGGTGGCCGCGATCCAGCCCGCCATGACGCCCAGCGCCGCCCAGGCCGGCCACCAGTCGAGGCGGCCGGCGGACCCGAACAGGGCGACGGCCATCACCAGCAGCCCGACCGCCTCGCGGGCGGCGAAGATGGCGACGAGCACGGCGCGCGGGGGCGCGGCGCGGGGGGCGTCGGGCGTGGGGGTCCCGGTCGCCGACGACGGCATCGATGACGTGGGCGATGGCGGCGGCGCGGACGGCACGTCGATTCGTCCAGGCATGAGCCGAGCTCCGGGTCGAGGCGGCGGCGCCGCCGGATCATCGTCCTCGGCTAGCCCCTCGTCCACTCCACGAACAACCGCTCGACGCGCACTTCGCCGGCCGCCTCGGCCGCCTGCTGCGCCGCCTCGAAGGCGGTCCAACGGGTGTCGTCGAACAGGTCGGCGAAGTCGGCTTCACGCTTCGCCCAGCCGATGTCGGAGCGCAGGACGCGGCCGCCCGTCTTGGCGATGAGCGCCCCGTACAACGCATGCGCCGGCATGTCCCACGACGACTGCGGGTGCTTCTTCTGGGCGACGGCGCGGTCGACCGGGATCATGGCCGTCAGGCGCCGGCCGCTCGAATCGGGCTGACCGTCGTCCCCACCCGGCATGAGCTCGACGCCGCGCGCGCTCAGCGTGGCATTGTGGCTGGCATGGTGGCCGACCTTGTAGAACACGGTGCGACGGAGGAGATCGGCCGTCGTCTTCGAGGCGCCGTCGACGGCGCCCGGGATGCGCCAGGTGCGGGGCAGCGGCTGGCCGGCGTCGTCGAGAACGGGGTTGCCGGCGTCGTCGACGGCCTCGTGCCACGACAACCAGTTGCCGAGCTGGGCGTCGCCGGGGAACAGCAGCACGCTGCCGTCGTCGACGAGTTCGAACGCCAGCGCCAGGCTGGTGTTGTTCGTGCGCCCGTCGAGCTGGAGCGCCAAGTCCGCCGCGCCGGCCAGCCAGTCGGCGTCGACGCGGCGCCAGGCAGCGGCCTTGGCGTAGTAGGCGGGGCAGGCGTCCTCCGCGGCCGGGCCGAGCTCGAGGCGGTGGTGGACATCGAATGGCAGGACGCGCAGCAGATCGCGCCGGCCGTCGGCGTCGAGGCTCGCGTGGTAGTCGGCAAAGGACAGGCTCGACGCTGCAAAGCGCGCCGATGACGCGAGGTCGACGGCGTGATGCGCCGCGCGGGCATAGAGGTCGGGCGCACCGTGGTCGCCGAGCCGCCCGATCGCCGCCGGACTGCGCGGCGGTCCCAGGACGTAGATGCGCACCCCGGGCAGCCAGCCCTCTTCGCGCGGCGCGTTGCCCGGCACGAGGAACGTGCAGGGTGCGCGACCGCTGACCGTCGCCATCGCCTGGTGGACGGTCTTGGCGAGGCCTGCCGGCAACACGATGTCGTCGCAAAATGCCAGCACGTCGTCGATCCCCTCGCCCAATGCGGCCATCGCCTGCTGGCCGGCGGCGCGCGGCAGCGCATTGGCCTTGAGCGCCGTCGCCGCCAGCCGCGCGCCCGTGACGAGGTCGCCGTCGTACTTCTTGAGGTCGGCGGCGAGCGTGTCGTGCGGGTTCTCGGTCCAGGCCTGCCAGACGCGCTCGACCTTGAGCACCCGGTCGTCGTCGAAGACCTCGGACTCGGTCACGAAGCCCGAGACGTGGTCCTTGTGCTCGTGGGTGGCGACGAGCAGATCGAGCCGTCCCCCGGTCGCCGACGCGATGTCGTGGGCGACGTCCGACATGCGGACGTCGGTCGTCGTGGCGCCGAGCGTGCCGCAGTCGATGAGGATGTGCTTCGCCGCCGTGCCGTCGTCGAACGTGACCAGGAAGCAGTCGCCGAGCCCTTGGCGGTACATGCGGATGCGGACACGCATCGTCGGGGTCCTTCCCTTGGGGCGGCGCGGCCTAGGCGCCGCGGTGCAGGCGCGCGACCGGCTCGCGCTCGGCAGCAGCGCCGAAGTAGACGGGGTGGAGCGAGCTGCGGGCGTGCCGGTCGGCGAACGCGCGCTGTCGGTCGAGACGGCTCCGGCTGTCGACCCGCTTGCGCACGCAGTACTGGATCGTCAGTTGGTCGAGGTCGGCCACGATCGTCGCCCCACCCTCGATGCCCTGGCGGCCACCGCCAGGAAGGCGCAGGTCGGACGGCGGGCGCCAGTCCTGGTGGACCTCGAGCACGATCTGCCGCAGCAGGTTGCCGTCGGGGCCGACGCGGTTGGCGACGCGCGCCGAGTGGACCTCGAAGGGCTGCGCGCGGTCGATCCCGAGGAAGTGCGCGTCGGCGTCGTCGCCGCCCCTCCGGTGGCGCTCGGCGAAGTGATCGCTCAGCCAGCCGTGCATCGCCCGGCGGACGTCGCGGCTGAGGTGGAAGATCTGCTCCCGGGTGCCGGTCTGAACCTCGAGCGGCAGCTGGTCGCGCAGCTTCTCGAGGCCACCGCGCAGCTGGAGCGACGGTCGGAACTCGTCGTGGTCCGGCGGGCTCCAGCGGAGGCTGTCGACGGACAGCGTCCGAACATCGTGCGGGAAGATGCCGCGCTGCCGGAAGGCCTCGATGAACGCCACGCGGTATCCCAGGTCGTCGTCGCGCACCAGGTCGGCGTCGGCCGTGATGATGGCGCGCAGGTAGTCGCCGAACGTGAGGTCGACCGGCGGGCAGTAGTCGAGGGCGCGGACGCACATCGTCAACACCTGCTGGGCGGCCTTGGCCGCCTCGGCGCTCAGGCGCTGCACGAGGTCGACCGAGATGGCGCCGGCCGCCGGCAGCACGCCCGAGCCGCCGGTGGCCAGCCGCAGCAGGTCGGCCGAGCGCGTCTCGTAGATCGACAGGAACGCGCTGAAGACCGCCGCCACCAGGATCGCGCCGCGCGCATGCGGCTCGTTCACCGTCTGCATCGCCGTCGGATCGGGCTCGGCGGGCTTCCAACGCTTCGCCGCGCCCACCGTGACGACGCTGCCGATGGCGCTGCGCAGCGCTCCGCCCATCTCGGTCGTCCGTCCGAACTCGCCGGCCAGCTCGCCGAGCATGTTCTGCTGCGACCGGATCTCGCCGCGGGTGCGGGCGATCTGGTGGCGCAGGATCTCGGGCAGCGTGAAGTGCTGGAACAACGCCACGATGTCGGCGAAGGCCTCGTGGAAGGCGAGCACGTCGTCGTTGGTGGGCCGGATAAAGCGGCGGTGCATGCCGTCGAGCAGGGCGTGGGTCGTCTCGTGGGCGATCACGTCGTGGGACAGGCAGGTGAACACCATGCCATTGGGCATGTGGTCGCCCGGGTCGTCGGCGGCGGCCGGGTAGTAGCCGAACAGAAGGGCGATCTTGGCCGGGCTGTAGTAGGCGTTGGCGCCACGCAGCGCGTGGGGATAGATGCGCAGCCGCGGCACGAAGTGGGCGTCGTTCGCGCGCGACGTGCCCGGTCGCGGCGGACCCGGCCGCCACAAGCTCTTGCGGCCGAGCGCCCGCTCGAAGTTGCGGATGGTCTGGGATGCGACGGCGTAGACCATCTGCTGGTGGAATTGCGGCAGCCCCTCCGACGCCGGCAGCCCGTCCTGCGCCAGCAGTCGCGGGTCGTCGAGGTCGACCGGGGCGTAGGCGCAGCGGGCGGCCGGGTCGATGTCGATGACCTCGAGGTAGTCGCCCACCGGCCCCGGGTCCAGCGACTCCCACGGCACGTGGAAGGTCACGGTGCTCACGGGCGCCGTATCGAGGCGTTGCGCCAGGCTCGGGTCGATGGCGTAGCCGCGCAGGCGGCGATACGCGGGCCGGCCGCCCGGCGCGCCGGCGGCGTCGTCGCGCGGCGCGCGCGTCGCCGGCCGCGGCTGCGGCCGGACGCCCTCGAGGCCGATCGTCCGGGCTTTCTTCGGCGCGCGCGGCGGCCGGGCGCCGGCGTCGAGAAGGCGCGCCTCGAGGTGCATCCGGAGGGCCGATGACGCCAGCGGATGCTCGGCCAGCGCCGCGATGAAGCGCAGCTGCTGCTCGAGCGGGATCGATGCCGCCGGCAGGTCGGGGTCGGGCACGAGCTGGTCGAAGGCGTTGGCCAAGTCGGCCCGGCCGTGGATCTGCGCCAACTGGGTGGCCTCGAGGGCCAGCATCCGCATCTGGGCCGGCGGCACGGCGGCGCCGAGTCCCGGCACAAGGTCGAGGAACGCGAACGACGCCGAGTCGGCCGGCGTCTTGGCCAACGCCCGGCTGGGCGCCACGCCCAGCGCGGCGTCGGCGCGCAGGATGCCGTTGCCGAGCTTGTCGCGCCGACCGCCGTCGGCGGTACGCTCGGCGCTGCTGAACAAGGCGTGGCGCACGGCCTCGACGCGCTGCCACGGCTCGGCGAAGCCGGCGAGCGCGGCGCGGTGCTCGGTGAGCCACAGCGCGGCGGCCGCCGCGATCTGCGGCGTCGCGCTCGACGTGCCGGCGCCGTCGCGGTCGATGATCGTCGGCGCGCCGCGCTCGGCCCACGGCATGTTCGGGGTGAATGCAGCCATGGCGGTGGCCATCTTGCTGTCCGGGCCCCAGCAGCCCTGCATCGTCCCCATCGGCAAGCCGAAGTACGGCCGCCGGTCGGCCATGACGCCGCAGGCGGCGATGACGCGCCGGAAGCGCGCCGGGTAGACGATGAGGCGCGTCGGGAAGCCGCCGGACCCGGTCGAGAAGTTGTTGCCGGCGGCGGCGACGATGCATACGCCGGCCTCGTACGCCTTGTTGACCGCGTCGGCCCACGCCCGCGAGGCGATCCCGCCCATGCTCAGCGAGATGACGTCGGCCAACCGGACGCCGCCAGGGCCGCCGGTGGCCACATGCTCGATCGCCTCCGCCATGGCGCTGGTCCAGAGATGGATCACGCTCGACGCGATCCGGACCGGGGCGACCTCGACCTCCGGCGCGCCGCCGAGGAATCCGTTGAAGTCGCCGTCCGGCGGCGCGACGACAACGGTGTTGCCGGCCAGGATACCGATCGTGCCAGTGCCATGGCCGGGGTTGTCGAGCGGCGACGCCGAGTCGTGGCCCGGATCGCGCGGATCGTCGCGGGCCTCTCCGCGCACGAAGTTGGCCCGCGGCAGCATCACGATCCGCTTGGGGGCGGTGACATGATTGGGGTCGTAGCCCGTGTCGAGGTGCGCGATCCTCACCCGGTGCCCGCTGCCCGGATCGGCCACCCGTTCGCGCGCGTCCCGCAGGTCGGCGAACCCCTCCCCGAGGTGCCAGGCGAACGACCCGCCATGCGGCAGCGCCCCGTTCGGCGGGTCGACGACCCCGGCCCGGCCGCGCGCGCCGAGCCGCTCGCGCGGTTCCGTGGTGACGAAGGCCTGCTCGAAGTCCGGCTCGATGAACACGTCGCCCCCGGCCGCCGCCAGCCCGATGCCGGCGGCCGCCGCTCGATGCGCCGCGTCCCAGGGCGAAGGACCGATCCCCTTGCCGTCGAGCGGCGCGCGGAACCACCGCGCCGCCGTGCCGGCCGCGGCGCCCAGCCCCGGCGCGTCGCCGCCCGCGACGTCGAACAGCGGCTCCAGCGGCCCGAATCCCTGCGCCGCCAGCGCCGGCGCCGCGGCGCCGGGATCCACCGCCGCCAGCGCCGCCCCGTCGGGCGACGAGACCCGCACCAGCAACCCCTTGAGCGTCGGATTGGCCATGACCTCCACCTTCCGCGCGCGGCCCGCGCCCAGGTACCATAGGCTGCCCCCACGGGCCCGTCAACGGGTTCGAATGGGTCGCATGGGACACGATGGGGCCACGTCGTAGCCCGCGGTCCCGTGGCGGCAACGGAGCGGCGCACCCACCGCAACCCAAGGAGCCACGCACCGTGACACCCACGCCGTCCGCCACCGCCACGGCGGTCCCGGCCGGCGCGCCGAGCGCGGCCGCCGCGCTGGCGCATCGACCGTTCGACCTGACCGGCGCCGTGCTCGACGCCTGGCCGGACATCGCCGGCGACGGCTGGCTCGCCACCGTCGTCATCGAGAGCACGGCGTCGTGCGCGGGTTGGCGCCGCTGGCCGGCCGGACCCGCACTCGATTCGACGACCAGCTGACGCCACTCGTCCGGCTCATCAGCCGCCCATTGGTCTGGATGCTCGGGGCGCTGTTCGCGCTCGACCTGGTCGGCGTCAGCGTGCGCAGCCTGGCCCTCGTCGTCGGCGGCACCTCGTTCGTCCTCGCCTTCGCCCTCAAGGAGAGCCTCGAGGACCTGTTCAGCGGGATCATGCTCTTCGTCGACCAGCCGTTCGAGCCCAACGACGTCCTGCAGCTCGAGGATGGGACGGTCTGCGAGGTCCAGCGCACGGCGCTGCGGACGACGCACCTCTACGACGCCGGCGCCCACACCCTCGTCGTGATGCCGAACCGCGTCCTGGCGGGCCAGAAGCTCACGAACCTATCGCGCCCGAGCCCGGACCTCAAGCTCGTCGTGCGGGTGGCGGTGGCCCACGATGCCGACCACGGCGCCGTCGTGGCGCGCCTGAAGGCGGCGGCGGAGGGACATCCCTGGGTCGTCGGCGACCGCGACGTCAAGCTCGCCGCGCTGCGGGCGCGCATCGCCCGGCTGGCCTGGAACGGCCGGTCCGGCGAGGCGCTGCACGTCCTGCGCGAGCTCGCGCGCGTCGAGACCGAGGGCGATGCGCGGGCAGCGGTGGCGCGCCTGTCTCGCCAGCTCCTGCGCCTGAGCAGCGCCAGCCACAACTGGGAGCGAGGCGGCTTCAACGAGAGCGAGCGCCACCGCGTGGCGACGAGCCTGGCCGAGATCGAGCGGACGCTGGCCGAGGTCCAAGCCGCCGTGGCCACCTGGCTGCTGTGCGTCCGGTTCAGCTACGTGGTCGGCAACGACATGGGGCTGCCCGACGGCTCGATCGATCGGCTGCGGTCCGCGGCGGCGGCGATCCGGGGCGACCGCGTCGCGGCGACGGCCGATGACCTGCAGCGGCTCGGCGAGGCGTGCGACGCGATCCTCGCGCCGGCGTTCGACCACGTGCGTGCCTACGTCGACTTCGCGCGGGGCCGCGTCGCCGACGCGATCGCCGGCAAACCCGCGGCCTACCTGGTGTTGCTGCCCAGTGAGATCACGGACGCCCGTCAGGCCCTCTACCTCGCCGAGGGCCAGGAACGGCTGTTCGAGCGAACCGCCTTTGGCGCCGGTATCGTCGACGCCGACAGCCCGGACGGAGGCATTCCGGACCCTGACGCCGTGAACGAGTACCTGCGCCGTTACGTCGAGTGGAGCCGGAAGTGCCGTCAGCTGAGCGAGATGGTGACGGAGCTCGTCGAGGAGCACCGCCGCGGCAGCGGGCGCCGGCTCGACGAGATGCTCTTGGCCCTCCACAAGTGGCTGGCCTACGACTTCCTCGAGGTCGGACCGACCTGGAAGTACCCCAGCGTGGCCATCGCCAACTTCGACAACGGCCGGCACTACGACCTGAAGTGCTACGTCGACGACGTCCGCCTGGCGCACTACACGCGCGCCAACAAGGTCGCCGAGCAGCTGCGCGCCGACATCTTGGCGCTGTTCGAGGGACTCGCGCCCACCGTTCCGTTCGGCGGACCGGTGATCACCGTCGGGTTCTCGCCGCACGGGGCGCCCGAGCGGCCCGCCGGGTGATGCGGGCGGCCCTCGTTCGGCCCGCTGCCCGCGCACCCCACGTCACCCCGCCTCCCCCTCCCGCCGCAGCTGCGACCGCTGCGCGCGCAGTCCGCCCTCCCAGGCCTCGGCGTCGCCGTAGTCGAGGAACTCGGCGTAGCGGGCGTGGCTGCCCAGGACGTGGCGGGCGTGCTTGATCGGGCACCAGAACTGCTCGGTGCGGGCGACGATCTCGCGCGCGTAGGCCAGCAGGCCGTTGGCATAGCCGCAGTAGGCGCAGTTCAGCTTCTCGATGCCGTTGAGGTAGCCCAGGTGGTGGCGGTCGAGGACGATGTAGCGCCGGCGCGGCACGCGCGGGATGCGGTAGAGCGGGAAGCACAGCGCCTGGTAGATCGTCACGGCCGCGTCGAGCAGCGCCAGCGGCACGAGCATGGCGTAGACCACCGGGGCCGTCACGACGTTGCGGGGCTCGCTGCGCCGCAGGAAGCGCCAGAGGCCCACGCGCAGCCGCCGGTGCGCCGCCTCGACCTCGCGCCCGAACGCCACCCGCCCATCGTCGAGCGCGAACTGAAGGCGCGATTGCTGTGCGTGCAGCGCCTCGCGCAGCTCGTCGTCGAGGTTGCGGATCTGGGCCACGAGCTCGCGCACGCGGTCGGTGGGGGTCTCCATCGCCTGCCCTCCGGGACGGTGCACCCGGACGGGCGCCGACTGCGCGACAGGCTAGCACCGACCGCCGACGGCGGCGAGCGGGCGCCGCGACGTCGAGCGCGACACGCGAGGGCGGCGGCGCGGCGCGCCGTCGCCCTCGCGCGTGTCCGCTACTGCACGTCGAACTCGGACATCATGCCCAGCTCGGCGTGGACCTTGCCGCTGGCCGGGTCGGGCAGGAAGCACAGCAGGGCGTAGCGCCCCGGCGTGAAGTCGACCGGGAACGACTGCGCCGCCCCGCCCGCCAGGCCGACGACGCCGCCCAGCGGCATCGCCGGCGGCCGGCCGCTGCCGCCGGGCGCGAACGCGGCCGCGACGTCCATCGCCGTCGCACCCTCGTCGAGCTTGACCAGGACCGCCTCGTGCATCTGCTGGCCCTTGTTCGCCACCGCCACGACGCGCCGGCCGGCCGCCACCGGGCCGCCCAGGGCGAACGCGAAGTCGGTCAGGCTGAGATCGACGTCCGCAGCCGGCGCTTCGGCCGGCGCGCCGTCGCCCGCCGTGACGGTGAGGGGCTTGACCATGCCGGTCTTGTCGTGCGGCACCCCCTGGGCATCGGGGATGCGGCAGATCATCGCGTAGGTGCCGGCCTCGAGGTCGACGAACGCGCTCGCCTTCTGCCCCGGCGCCGCCACGGCCGGCCCGCCGGCCGGCACCGCCCACGACGGGAGCGGATCGGTCTCGGTCGCGGTCTTGGCGAACGCCAGGTAGTCGTCGAACGTCTTGCCGTCCTCGAGCTTCAGCAGCGCGACCTGGTGCAGGTCCTGGCCCTGGTTGTCGACGACGAGCTCGGCGACGCCGGCCTTCGCCTCGACCGGGTCGGGGTAGTCGTTGTCGGTAGCGCGCACGACGAGCTGCGGCGCAGCGCCAGCGGTGGCGTCGTCCTCGGGTTGGCACGCCGTCGCCAGCGCGGCCAGCCCGAGGCCGGCCGCGGCCAGCAACCACCGCGATGGATGGGCGTTCGTCATCACGTTCTGCTCCCTGGGGCAAGGCGCGGCCGAACCAACCATCGGCACGTTCGCCGCGGCGGGCCGCGCACTGCACGCAGGTGATACGCCCATTCATGGGCCAGGGCAAGGCGGCGCGAAGGTCGGCGCCGGATGCGCGGTCGTCCGCGGGCGCCTCGGTCGGCGCCCGGTGGGTCGCCGGTGCGACCATTGCACCGCCCCCACCGACCGCGATACCATCCGCCGCCATGCAGCCGCCGCCCCCGGTCATCGTTGCCGCGCCGTTTCGCCGCCCGCGCCTCGCGCTCCCGGCGCGGGCGCCGGCGGCCATTGCGGCCGGGGCGGGCGCTGGGCTGGCCTGGGGCATCGTGGCGCGGGGCTGGATGCGCTTCATCTCCGACGCGCCCGAGTTCACCTGGAGCGGCACGCTGGGCGTGGTGGGCATCTTCGCCGCCTTCGGCCTCGGGCAGGCGCTGGCCGCCGTGGCGCGCCGCGACGGCTGGCCGCCGGGCGGCCGTGGGTCCGCCCGCGCCGTCGCGATCGTCACCACCGTCCCGCTCGGCCTCGCCGCCGGCGGGCCGATGCTGCCGTCGCTCGTGCTGGCGGCCGTGGCGGCGGGCCGCACGACGCTGCGATGGCCGGTGCGCGCCGCGCTGGTCCTGGCGGCGCTGGGTCTGGCCGCCCTCCAACTGCCGCCGCTCCTGGACGACTTGGCGCGGTGGCGGGCCCTTGTCGGCTGGCTGGCGATGCTCGCCGTCTATGCCCCGTTGGCCTGGGCCCTGGGCCGCTCGCTGCGGCCGTTCGCACCGTCCGCCCCGGACCCCGCGGCTGCGGCCGCCCCAACGGGAGGGTAGGCATGTCGCAGCTGGCCGGCGGCGCGCACGACGCCGCGCCGCGCCGGGACGGCCTGCTCTGCGCGCTGCTCGGCGCGCAGCTCGTGGCCGTCGCCCTGTTCCCGCTCCACGCCGCCGGGCGCGGTGCGCCGGCATGGCTCGTGGCGTTCGCCGGGGCGACGGCGGCGCTCGGCGTGGCGGCGCTGGCCGGCGCCTGGCGGCGGGCACCGTGGTCGCGCTGGGCGGCCGTCGTGCTGGCGGCGGTGGCGCTCGTCGCCGTGGCGTACGGGGTGGCGGGCGGGCTCGGCGCGGTGCGGCTGGGCGCATCGACGGCGGTGAGCGTCGCCCTCCTGGCCGTCGCGTTCCGCGGCGCCCAACCGCTCGGCGACGTCGTCACCGGCGGGCAGCGGGCGTTCTACGCGGCGGTCCTGGCGCTGGCGGCGTGGGTCGCGGCGCGCGGCCTACTCGACCCGGCCCGGCTGGCGGCGATCATCCCCCTCGACGTCCCGCCGCTGCACGCGCGGTTCCTGGGCGCGATGTACCTCTCCGGGGCGACGTTCATGCTGCTGGCGCTGCGCGCGCGCGCCTGGCGCGAGGTGCGGATCGTCACGGCGATGGTGGCGCTCTGGACGGGCATGCTCGGCCTCGTCTCGCTGCGCTTCATCCACGCGTTCGACTGGCACCGGCCGCCGACCTGGACCTGGTTCGTGGCCTACAGCGCGTTCCCGATCGTGGCCGCCTGGCTGGCGTGGCGGCAGCGCGGCCGGACAGGCGGCGGCGGCGGCGCGTCGGTCGCGCCGGCGCTTCGGCGGTGGCTCGGGGTCCAGGGCGTCGCCGTCACCGCCCTGGCCGTGGCGCTGCTGGTGGCGCCGGCCGCGGTGGCGGCCGTTTGGCCGTGGAAGGTCACGCCGCCCCTGGCCCAGATCTACAGTGCGCCGTTCCTGGCCTACGGCCTCGGCAGCCTCGCCTGCGCCCGGGCCGCGGCCTGGGTCGAGGTGCGCATCGCGGTGGCAGCGACGGTCGTGTTCACCGCCGCCGTGCTGGCGGCGTCGTGGCATCACCGCGCGCTGTTCGCGCCGGCGGCGCCTGCCAGCTGGCTCTGGTTCGGCGGCTTCGCCGTGGCGACGGCGGCCGGCTCGTGGTTCCTGTGGACCGGCCGCGTCAGCGCCCGGTCCGACCCCCGGGAGGTGCGCGCGTGACCGAGCGAACCGTCGACACCCCGATCGCGTGGTGGCTCAAGGCCTGGATGGTCGTCGAGATCGGCTTCGGCCTGGCCTCGATCCGCTCGGTCTTCCTCCACCCCGACCAGACGGCCACGAACTTCGCCTGGCCGATCGCGGCCACGGTGATGGCGGCGACGCTGGGCGCGTTCTACTTCGCCTCAGCGCTGTTGTTCGTGCTGCCGCTGCTCGAGCGGCGTTGGGACCGCGTGCGGGTCATGGTCCTGCCGACGCTCGTCTTCGCCACGATGATGTGCCTCACCACGGCCCTGCACTGGTCCAAGTTCAGCCTGGGCACGCTGCCGTTCCAGGTCTGGCTGGCCAGCTACGTCCTGCCGCCGCCGATCTTCGCCGCCGCTTACGCCTGGCACCAGCGCCGCGCCCTGCCGGTGGGCGAAGGGGCCACGGCGCCGCTGCCGTCCGCCGCGCGGGCGTTCCTGCGCGTCAACGGCTGGGCGGTCGTGGCGATCGCGGCGGTGCTGTTCGCCGCGCCGTCGCTGCTGGTCGACCGCGGTCCGTGGCCGCTGACGCCGCTCACGCTGCGGGCGCTGTGCAGCTGGCTCATCGGCGTCGGGCTGCTGCAGGCGTTCATGGCCCGCGAGAACGACTGGCCGCGCGTGCGCCTGGCGACGGCGATGCTGCTGCTGCTTCCGCCGGCGCTCGTCGCCCAGCTGGTGCGCCACGCCGGCGAGGTCGATGGGGCCCACCCGGCGCTGTGGCTGCTCGTCGGCGACGTCGTGGCGGCCGGCGCCGTGGCGGCCTGGCTCTGGTGGTGGCGCGGTGGGCGACGTTGAGCACACCGACGGCTCGTCGCGCCTGGCGGCCCCACCGCTACCTCAAGTACGCCTTCCTCGACGACCTCGACACCGTGCGGCACGTGCCCATCGGGCGCCTGCTGGGCGTGCCGATCCACGTCACGCCGACCGTCTGGCTCCAGGGCCCGTTCTTCGCCGCCATCGGCCTAGCGCTGACCTGGCTGCCGGGCCGGCTCCCGCCCGGCGCCGGGCCGGCCGACCGCGCCGCCAGCGCACTCGTGTTCATGCTCGCCGGGCTGGCGGCCAACGCCGTCCACGCCGCCGGCCACATCGTCAGCGGCCGGCTGGCGGGCAGCCCGATGGACGTACTCCTGGTGACCGCCACGCGCGACGCCAACCTGTACCACGGCGACCAGAGCGGCATCGCCAGCCGGACCCACGTCGCGCGCGCCATCGGCGGCCCGGCGGCCAACCTCGTGCTGGCGGCCCTCGCCTTCGCCGTGGCGCCCGGCGCCGGCGCCGGCGCGCTCGGCGACGTCGTGGCCCGCCTGGCCAGCGTCAACCTCGGCTTCGGCCTGGGCGGCTTCGTGCCGCTGCCCAGCGTCGACGGCGAGGTCATCTGGCGCGAGGTTGGACGGGCCTGGCGGCGGCGCGCGGCGTACGCGGAGTAAGGAGACGACATGGCGCGGTGGACCGATGCGCAGATCGACGCGGCCCTGGCCGCGCTGGACGGCTGGGCGCGCCGCGGCGACGCGATCCACAAGGTGTTCACGTTCGGCGGCTTCCCCGAGGCCGTCCGCTTCGTGACCGCCCTGGTGGCGCCGGCCGAGGCGGCCGACCATCACCCCGACCTCGAGATCCACTACCGGCGGGTGACGGTGCGCTACACGACGCACTCCCTGGGCGGCCTGACGGCCAAGGACTTCGCCGGCGCGCGGGACGCGGACGCGGCGGCCGAGCGGGTGCGCCGCGACGCCGGCGGCGACGCGCGGTGACCGACGGCGGGCGACGGGCGGGCCGGGTGGCGACCGGCGTCGTCGGGGCCGTGGTCGTCGGGGTCACTGCCGCGCTCGCCCTCGCCACCCCGCCGCGCGCGGCGACGACGGGCGACGACGTCGTCGCCGCCCCCGCCGACGACGCCGCGAGCACCGTCGCCCTGCCGCTGCTCGTCCACGGTCCGCGCCCCGACCCGGCGCGGGCGCTCAGCACACCGACCGCCCGCGCCGTCGACGGCTCGCCGACGGCCGCGCCGACGGCCACGCCCGCCGTCCCCGCGACGCCCGACGCCCCCGCGTCGCCGCCGCCGTCGCCGCCGACGCCCGCGTCGCCGCCGCCCGCGCCCGACTTCGCGCCGTTCGGCCTCGTCCGGCTGGCGCCGCAGCGACGCCTCGACGGCGACGGAACCACGATCGACAGCCTTGCGTTCTGGGACGCGCCGGACCCGGCGGACGCGCTGCTCCTGGTGACCGCCAAGGGCAACCAACGCGTCGAGGTCTGGCCGGCGCCGTTCGACGGCCCGGCGCGGCCGTCGCTGCGCCACGCCGCCTTCGCCGCCGGCAGCCAGGTCAACGGCATCGCGATCGACGCGGTGCGCAGCCGGGCGTACGTGGCGGTGTCGCGCCCGGCGTCGACGGTGGTCGTCTTCGTCCTGCCCGGCCTGGCGCCGCTCGGCCAGCTCGTCGAAGGGCGGCTCGACCTGCGCGGCGAACCCAACCTGGCGCTGCTGGCGCGGCCGGACGGCGCGCGCCGCCTCTACGTCTCGGCCGACGACCACGTCTACCGCCTCGACCCCGAGAGCGGCGCGGTCGAGGGCAAGTTCCGTCCGGGCCACGCCCTGGAGGCGATGCTGGCCGATGACCGCGACCAGGTGCTCTACATCCCCGACGAGACCCGCCACACCGGCGTCCACGCCTACGACGCCGATGGGCGCCCCTACGCCCGCGCCGGCCGGACGGGCTTCGGCGACGACGGCGTCTTCGAGGCCGACGCCGAGGGCATCGCCGGCTACGCCTGCCGCGGCGCCGACGGCGCCGACGACGGGCGCGGCTGGATCGTCGTGGCCGATCAAAGGGCCGCCGCGACCGACTTCGAGGTGTTCGACCGCCGCAGCTGGGACCACCTCGGCCGCCTCCAGCTCGACGGCGTCGCCGCCACCGACGGCGTGGCCTCCACGCAGCAGCCGCAGCCGGGCTACCCGGCCGGCGTGCTGGCCGCGGTGCACAGCGACACCGACGTCGCGCTCGTCGGCTGGGACCGCGTGATCGACGCCGCCGGGCTGCGCTGCGACGGGGCGCCGGCGGCGGCGCGGCGCTGAGCGGATCTGGCGCCGAGGCGACGATGGGCGCGCTGCGGCAGGCGCGGGCGCCGATCGGAGGCGCGGCTGCTAACCTTTCGGCCCCGCCGATCGCTGTGCTCGTGAACGCGCCCGCGTGCGCCCGACGGAGAACCGGCATGAAGACGTTGCGCCTCGCCCCCGCCCTCGCCCTGGCGCTGGCCGCCCTCGCCGCCCGCGCCGCCGCGGCCCAGGAGGTGACGCCGACGGCGTACTTCGTCGACGCCGCCGGGCGGGCGCGCCTCCAGGTGCCGTCGTCGCCGGACGCGTACTACGTGCTCCACGCCCGGCTCGACCTGCCCGACGGCCCCGAGCACCCGGTGGCGATCGCCCGCGGCCAGGCCGGGTCGACGACGCTCAGCGAGGGCCTCTCGGCGCTGCCGGCGGCGCACTACCGCGTGGTGGGCACGCCGATCGCCAGCCCGGGCGACCTCGACGGCGACGGCATCGACGATGTCACCGAGCTGGCCGACTTCGGCCGCCTGAGCCCGTTCAACCCGGCCGCGGCGATCGACTTCGTCGACGGCGCCGTCGCGATCCCCGACCGCGCCACGTTCGAGGCGCTGAGCTACCAGGGCCCCGAGGTCCTCATCGACACCCATCTCCAGGACCTCGAGTTCGTGAAGTTCTACCTGCTGGACATGAACACCGACCGGCCGCGGGTCTACTTCATGAACACCGTGACCCACCGCGCCCACGGCCGCTTTGCGTCGGCCATCGGCATCCCCGGCGGCGGCCGCGGCGGCATGCGGCCGTCGGGGCAGATGCGCGGCGAGATCGTCTACCACCCCCATGTGCTGGCCCCCAACGGCCGGCTGGGCGTCTACCGCTTCGAGTTCGAGCCCAACGACCGCTACGCCTTCGCCGACGTCGAGCGGGCCTATGAGCTCATGGCGCGCAACCTGCCGCTGCTGGACAACAACTGGGTCTACTACCCGATGCCCAACAACGCGCTGCCGCGCTACCAGCAGGAAAAGGCGCTCTACGACGCCTCGCGCGTCCACGTCATCCTCGACGAGCAGATCTTCGGCGACACGCGCTATATCCCGCTCAACCAGGCCGAGGGCTACGGGCTGCTGACCGTCATGGACCCCAACGCGCGGCCGCACCCGCGCGACATCGTGATCTACGAGGCGCTGCCCAACGAGATGTCGCGGGTCGGGGGCATCATCACCACGGTGCCGCAGACGCCGCTGTCGCACGTCAACCTGCGCGCGATCCAGGACGGCGTGCCCAACGCCTACATCGCCGGCGCGCTCGACGACGACGCGATCCGCGGCCTGGTGGGCAAGCACGTCTACTACCGCGTCGCCGCCGACGGCTACACGCTGCGCGAGGCGACGCTGGCCGAGGTCGACGCCCATTACGCCGCCCAGCGCCCGGCGGCGCCGCAGGTGCCGACCCGCGACCTGACGGCCACCGCCATCGCCCCGCTCGACGCCGTGCACTTCCAGGACTGGACCCGCTTCGGCGTGAAGGCCGCCAACGTGGCCACGATGCGCCGCTTCGGCTTCCCCGAGGGCACGGTGCCCGACGGCTTCGCCGTACCGTTCGCCTTCTACGACGCGTTCATGGCCCACAACGGCTTCTACGACGACGTCCGCGCCCTGCTGGCCGACCCGGCGTTCCTGGGCGACTACGCCGTCCAGGAGGCCCGCCTCGAGGACCTGCGCGACCGGATCGAGGACGGCGACATGCCGGGCTGGATGCTGGAGGCGCTGGCCACGATGCAGGCGTCGTTCCCGGCCGGCGAGGGGATCCGCTGCCGCTCGAGCACGAACAACGAGGACCTGCCGGGCTTCAGCGGCGCGGGCCTCTACGACTCGTTCACCCACCGCCCCGACGAGGGCCACATCGCCAAGTCGATCCGCCAGGTCTACGCCAGCACCTGGACGTTCCGCGCCTTCGTCGAGCGCGAGTTCTACCGCGTCGACCACTTCCACACCGCCATGGGCGTGCTGGTCCACACCAACTACGACGACGAGGCGGCCAACGGCGTCGGCGTGACGACCGATCCGGTCTACGGCACCCAGGGCACCTACTACCTCAACACCCAGCTGGGCGAGAACCTGGTAACGAATCCCGACGCCCTCTCGGTGCCGGAGGAGATCCTCCTCGGCGCCGCCGAGGGCAGCGGCTACACCCTGGTCCGCCCCTCCAACCAGGTGCCGCCCGGCCAGCAGCTCCTCTCCGACGCCCACCTGGCGTCGATGCGCCGCTACCTCGGCGTCATCCAAGCCGAGTTCGCCTCGCTCTACGACGCCGTCGCCGACCCGAGGTTCGCCATGGAGATCGAGTACAAGGTGACCGACGCCGGCGTCCTCGAGATCAAGCAGGCCCGCCCCTGGGTGTCGGACGCCGCCGACGGCCCGGCCGACCCGGCGACGGCGACGCCGGCGGCGGGCGCTACGGCGACGGCGGTGCCCGCGTCGTCGGCGACCCCGGCGGCCACGGCCGCCCGAGCGCACCGGCTGTGGCTGCCCCGGCTACTGAACCGTGCACCCCCCCAGGGACTCGAACCCTGAACCAATGGATTAAAAGTCTCACTACGGGCCGATCCGCCAACCCTCGCCACTGGTCGCCAACGTCCGTTTTGCCTGTTATTCCGGCCTTCTCGTCGTCCGCCGCGTGTCGCCGTTAACCGTGGGGGTACGTTCCGATTAGGGTCAGGATTAGGGTCAAACGGCGCGGCAACCAGCCCCAGTGCCGAGGAGGCCCTTGTGTCGACCCGCCTCTCTAACCTTAGTAGCCGCGACGTTGCCGCCGCAACCCTTGTCGCCTCCCTACTCGCCCTGCTAGCTGCGGGGCTCCACAACGTAGCCGACGGCTTCGCCGATGTCCAGCATGACACGCCGACCCTACTCCACTGGGGCGGCGCGGTGGCCATCGAGCTGGGCGTCGTAGCCATCGGGCTGACGATCGCAGTGCGTGCCCGAAGCGGCGCTCGACCCCTCCGCCTGTACGCCGGGGTCATGCTCTTCGTCGCCGCCTCCATCTTCGCCAACTATGACGCCAGCTTGGAGGCGCTGACTGACGGCGCCATCACCTGGGCCACGGTGCGGCGCCTTGATCCGTGGACGCTGGCCAAGGCGGCCCTTCTGGGCGGCGCCATTCCCCTCATGGTGCTCCTGGTGATCGAGGCGTTGCGGGAGCTCGCCCGAGACTACCCAGCCGACACAGAGGTGCTGGTCACCGGTGTCACGCCCCCCGCACGGGCTTTCCTGTCGCAGGTCACGGTCATGCCACGGCAAGCGGCTGAGCGCGATGCGCCGGCAACCGCAGCAGAGGCGCTGCGGCACGCAACGCCGCGCGCGATGAAGGCGCTACTACGCGATGAGCCGCGCATCTCCGCAAGCGAGGTCGCCCGGCGGCTTTCGATCAGCCGGGCCACGGTGTATCGGTGGCGCGACATGATTGGCGCCACGCGATCGCAGGATGGCTGGATCGTGTAAGACAGGCGTACGGCAACACGCACTATGGACAGGCCCAGGCGGCGCGCCTGGGCCAGCCGTCGGTCAAACTCTCCAACCTGCTGGGCCTTAGGGTACCTGCCACCCCACCGTGTCAAGGCCAAGCCCTTCGGGCGAGCTGCGCTCGGCCTTGACACAGCGGGGGCCCCGGCACCTGCGCTCCCTGTACGCAGGTCGGAGGGCCTGCTACACATCACAAAGGCCGGGAGGTGCCAGGGTGACCGATTCGATGCTCCTAACCGTTCGGGATGTCCAAGAGGCAACCAAGCTGGGGCGCACCAAAGTGTATGAGCTACTGCGCTCCGGAGAACTACCCCATCTCAAGATTGGCCGCTCGGTGCGCATTCGCCGGGACGCACTCACCCAGTGGCTTGCGCGCCAGGAGGCCGACGACACGCTTATCATGCGCCAGTGGTAACGGGCTCACTGCCCGCCACCCAACACCAGCCGCCCCCACGTGTCAACGGGGCGGCTGGTGTGCGTCAGGACGCTCCAGAGATGGACTGCGCAGAAAGTGCTTGCATTGCTCGTCGTCGGCTGTGTATACTGCAAGATAGTTACTCAATTGCGCGAAACACCCTCATGCGGCTTTCGCGACATTTACAGCATCATGATCCTATCCGTAGCAACCCAAAAGGGCGGTGTGGGTAAAACCACAACAGCAATAACGTTAGCGGCAGGCTTGGCACGACGCGGGAAACGCGTACTGCTTATCGACCTTGACTGGCAAGCTAACGCATCAAAAGTACTACTCTCTGACTACAGCCAGCTCAAACGCGAAGACACGATCTATGTCACCATCCTCAAGCGACAGCCGCTCCCCGTCCACCCTACTTCGATTCCGAACCTAACGCTGGTACCCTCGCACATTCTCCTCTCTGACACCGATATCGAGTTGACCACAGCCAAGGACCACCGCGAGGCACGCCTGCGCCGTGCGCTTGAGCCCATTGCCGGCGGCTACGATCACGTCATCATTGACTGTCCCCCGATACTCTCCTGGATCACCATCAACGCGTTCACGGCCTCGGACAAGGTGTTGGTGCCGGTGGCGCCAGGCTCCTTCGAGCTCGACAGTACCGTGCAGATTGGCAAGACGATCGAGGAAGTTCGGGAGTACTACCACGCCGGCCTGCGCCTGGCGGGGTTTGTCTTCACGATGTCTGACCCGACCGTCAACAGTCGCACGAGCCTCAAGATCCTGCGACAGACGTATCCTGACCAAGTGCTGCGCACCGTCATCCCCCGCAACACCGACATCCGTGACGCGCACTTCAGCAAGGAAGACATCTTCAGTTATAAACCTGACGCCAAGGCGGCTATCGCCTATGGCCGTCTAATTGATGAACTCTACTATGAAGAAGAAGCTTGACGAGACCACCATTGCCAATGAGCTGCGCGGCGCATCCGCGTTCTTTACCAACACCAAGCCGACAGACACCACCACACCACCGATCGACCGAACGGATGACCGATCGGTCAAGCGAACGGTCGACCGATCGGAGGACAAGCATGGGGAGGGGGTAGGTGTCGCGTCCACTGCTGAGGACGTTGCGACAGGCTCGCTCATCCAGGAGGTGCGACAGGGAGGCCTCCCTGTGACGCGGCCCACAGAGCGTTATGCGTTTGAGATCTACACCGACCAAAAGCGACAACTCAATCGCATTCGGTACCTGTACCAAGAGAAGACCGGACAGCAGCTGGCTGCAAGTCGCATCATCCGCGAGGCCATTGGCCCCTACTTGGACGCGTTAGAAGAGGAACTCACGAAGCCATGAAGAGCTTGAGGGACATACTCAAAGCCAAGTATGGCGACTCCTCCCAAGACATTGTCCTGCATGGTGCGGACATTGCCACACAGCAAGGCTACACCAACATCCCGAATCACGTGCTCTACGCTCCGAAGCTCGCCGCGCAGTCCAAGCTCGTCTACACCATGCTGCTCTCCTACGCCTACAGCCGCAACCATGTCTTTCCTGGCCAGGAAAGACTGGCCCAGCAATGCGGCCTCAGCGTACGCAGCGTCTACAATGCGCTCAAAGAACTCGATGAACAAGGCTTTATCACGGTCATTAGGCGCGGCCAGGGGCGAACCAACCTATATGTTCTGAACTTCACCAAGCGCTAATCGACGATACCCCCCTGGAGTTATCCACACGCCAATTCTGATCGGCATGTGGTGCCGATCAAGATCGGCAGCAGGTGCCGGACTAGACCAGCACGTGGTGCCGACTAATAACTACAAGAGAATAACTACAAGAAGAAGAACTACGAGAGTTACGCGCTGCGCGCGTCGTGGATAACTTCACTGCATGAACTGCAAACATGGCTGAAGAGTGTCGCTAGCTAGATTTGATTCTCGGATCAAATCTATCAATGAACGCCTTGATAGTTGAGAGAACCTTTTCAACCAGATCGAACAAGGCGAACAGAATGTCGAAGACGAAAAGCAGAACAAACCACAGTAGAGACCGGAGATTATAGAAAACTATCGCAATCAATATGAAAAACACGAGATCATCCAACATCGCCAGCATTATACCACAATGACGACAAGCCAACTGTTACCGGAACCGCACGCCACCCACGATGCCATCAGATGCCCACCAGAGGCCCTCCTTGACGCGTGTCACATCGCCGCTACACTTCCGCCGTCCGCGGCCGCGACGCCCAACGAGGAGCTTTACGTGCCGTTACAGAGGCTTACCGCCGGTGAGCTCTCAGCGCTCAACACCGCTCCCAGAGAAGCCCCCTACGCGCTCTTCATCGGTGGACTACGGGTCGGCGAGGGAGGACGAGGGCTGACCACTGAGGAGGGAGTGGGCAAGGCCCAGCTCAAGAACCGCCTCCGTACCTCGGCGGCACGCGTCGGCGTGAAGATCGCGTTCCGGCCAAGCGGCCCGGACGAGGTATTGTTCAGGGTCGTCTCCCGGATACCTCAGGCCACCACGCCCAAAGCAGACCAACCCGAGGAGCCGCGCCGGCCCAAAGCCGGCAAGGCGAGCGAGGGGCGGTAGCCATGAGACACATGGGGAGCACGACGCGACACGCCACCCGCGTGGCCGTGCCACGAGAGGGAAGCCTGTCGCCCGCCCCCGCCCAAGCTGCCTCAGCCGCTTTGGTATACTAGCCGTATGACACCATCGACGCCGCCAGTGACACCACGCACCGCACCTCACGCACCGGATGTCATCCACGAGCTCGTCGAGCGCTTCGCGCGCGACCGAGCGGACTATCGGGCCGGCAAGTACAACGAAGCCCGCGTGCGCCAGGAGTACCTCGATCCATTCTTCGAGGCCCTCGGCTGGGACGTCGCAAACCGCAAGGGCTACGCCGAGGCGTACAAGGACGTCATCGTCGAGGACGCCCTGCGCATCTCTGGCAAGCACAAAGCGCCGGATTACTCCTTTCGCATCGGCGGCTCCCGCAAGTTCTTCGTCGAAGCCAAGCAGCCGGCCGTTGACCTGGCCAATGACCCAGTGCCGGCGCTCCAGGTGCGCCGCTACGCGTGGTCGGCGAAGCTGCCGCTCTCAATCCTCACTGACTTTGAAGAGCTCGCCGTCTACGACTGCCGGATCAAGCCCGAGCCCCGCGATCGCGCGGCGACCGCGCGCACGATGCTCGTGCCCTACACGCAGTACATCGCGCGCTGGGATGAGATCCACAGCCGGTTCTCGCGTGACGCGGTGCTCAAGGGAGCCTTCGACGCCTACACCGAGAGTGCGGCGCGCAAGCGTGGCACAACCGAAGTTGACTCGGTCTTCCTGAACGACCTCCGCCGCTGGCGCGAGCTCCTCGCGCTCAACATCGCGAAGCGCAATCGCACTATCACTGAACGCGAGCTCAACTTCGCCGTCCAACAGCTTCTCGATCGCCTCGTGTTCCTCCGTATCTGCGAAGATCGCCAGATCGAGGAGTATGGGCGCTTGCGCCAGGCGGCATCGGGCAAAGGGGCATACGAGCGCCTCGTGCAGCTCTTTACCCTCGCCGAGGATAAGTACAACTCGGGCCTCTTTCACTTCAAGGCCGAGAAAGGGCGCATGTCCGAAATCGATGCGGTGACGCCAGGCCTTGCCATCGACGACACCGTTCTCAAGGACATTGTCAAGCACCTCTACTATCCCGACAGCCCCTACGAGTTCTCGGTCGTCTCATCCGACATCCTCGGCCAGGTCTACGAGCAGTTTCTCGGGCAGGTCATACATCTTGGCGCATCAGGGCGTGCCGAAGTCGAGGACAAGCCCGCCGTACGGAAGGCTGGCGGCGTCTTTTATACGCCGATCTTCATTGTTGACTACATCGTCAAGCGAACGGTTGGCCGACTTGTTGAAGGCAAGACGCCACGAGACGTGGCCTTGCTGCGCATTCTCGACCCGGCTTGTGGGTCAGGGTCGTTCCTCATCGCCGTCTTCCAGTTCCTTCTCGACTGGCACTTGACTTACTACCTCAAGGATGGGCCGGAAAAGCACGCCAAGGGGCGACCGCCACGCGTGTATCAGTCGACAGGTGGGGCCTGGCGACTTACCGGCGACGAGAAGAAGCGCATTCTACTCAACAACATCTATGGCGTGGATATCGATCCGCAGGCCGTGGAGGTGACGAAGCTCTCCCTGGTGCTGAAGGTACTTGAAGGGGAGACTGAGGAGTCGCTAGGCAGCCAGCTCGGACTCTTCCAGGATCGGGTGCTGCCTGACCTGGGCAACAACATCAAGTGTGGCAACTCACTCATCGCCCCGCAGGACTTCTATACGGGGCAGCAGCGGCTGTTGGAAGATGAGGAGCAATACCGAGTCAATCCGTTCGACTGGAAGGCGGAGTTCCCACAAGTCTTCAGAGGGCCGGATCCGGGTTTCGATGTGGTTCTGGGGAACCCGCCATACATCCGCATCCAAACGATGAAAGAGTGGGCGCCGCTCGAAGTCGAGTTCTACAAGCAGCGCTACAAATCGGCGGGCAAGGGTAACTACGACATCTATGTTGTGTTTGTTGAGAGAGGACTCGAACTACTCAATTCAAGGGGGAGGCTCGGCTACATTCTGCCGCACAAGTTCTTCAACGCCCAGTATGGTGAAGGACTACGGCGCATCATCGCAGAGGGTCAACATCTCTCTGAGGTCGTTCATTTCGGCGCTGAGCAGGTGTTTGGACAAGCAACAACATATACGGCTCTCATCTTTCTTGATCGTCACGAGCAGGAGCATTTCCGGTACGTAGAAGTGGACGACCTCCAAGATTGGCAGGCGACTCGCGAGGCAACGGAAAGGTACGTTCCAGCGGCACTCGCCTCGGACGCTCCATGGAACTTTGGGTCTCGTGCCTCAACATCGTTGGTGAGCGGGTTGAATGCGAGCTTACCCAGGCTCGGAGAAGTGGCTTCCATCTTCGTTGGTCTCCAGACGAGCGCTGACAAGATCTACATATTGAAGTCGGTGGCCAGCGATTCGGGCGACGGCGACACCATTATCGTGGAGGATATGAGAGGCCAGGAGTGGGAGATTGAGCGTGCTGCTTTGCGTCCGCTAATACATAAGAGCACGGTGACTAGCTTCGAACGACCTGAGGCGGGGCATTGGCTCGTCTTCCCGTATAGCCTAGAAAGCGGCAAGGCCATGCTAGTGCCGAGGCACCAGATGATTGCGGAGTTTCCATTGGCCTGGCGCTACTTACTCGCGCACGAGGCAGGGCTGCGTGGGCGCGAATCAGGCAAGGCTGATCATGATGCGTGGTATGGCTATATCTATCGCAAGAACCTGACTCTCTTTGATGGCTCAAAGCTGATTGTGCAGGTCATTTCTCAACGCGCTCGATACGCCTTGGACGAAGGTGGGCTTTTTTTCACTGGAGGAGGCAACGGCCCCTACTACGGCATCCGATGGCTGCCAAGCTATGAGCACCTGTCCCTTCACTATCTCCAGGCACTATTGACGTGTTCGCTACTTGACGAATACCTCCAAGGCATAAGCACCCCCTTCCGCGGTGGCTACTGGTCATACTCGAAGCGCTACCTATCCGAGCTTCCCATCCGCATACCCGGAACTAACGCAGGGGAGCAGCAGCGATACCAGGCAATTGTCAACCTCGCCCAAAACGCGCAGCAGTTGAAGCGGCAGCATCGCGAGGCACGGACGGATCACGAGCGACAGATTCTGTCCCGCAGCATCGATGCTCAACTTGGTCGGCTCGACGGACTCGTTAATGAACTCTATGGCGCGTCAGGTGAAAGGGATAGCGCTGATCACATGCACAAAGTTGACTCAAGTATAGACGTGACGAAATCCACCAAACAGGAGGAAGGAGGCCACCATGGCCGATGATCCCGACCAAGTCGAGGTCGATAACAGGCCAGGCGCAACGAACGCCGGCTCCACCGATTCTGTCCTTGCGACTATTATCCAGCGAACGGCACTTCGTCTTCTTGAGAGCGATAACTTCGACGACAATGATGTCAAGGAGTTACAGGAACTCATGATGAGTGCTGACACTATCAATTCAAACGCACTCCAGCGCATCTTGTCGCGGGAGGCAAGGAAACGATGAGGATCATCGAGCTTGAAGTACATGCTGTCCGTGGCATTCGCAACCTCATTCTTAAGCCCGAAGGCGAGAATATGGTCATAGTTGGTCCGAATGGCACGGGTAAGAGCGGAATTGTGGATGCGATAGACTTTCTTCTAACAGGTCGGATTCAGCGTCTGGGAGGTACGGGCACCAAATCATTGACACTTCGACGACATGGAGTCCATGTGGGTGCCCGGCTGGCAGACGCTAGAGTGCGCGCAAAAGTCTCTTTGCCGGGTGTGGCAGCACCGATTGAAATCAGCCGTTCCCTTGCCAAGCCTTCGACAGTAGAGGTGGATTCCGCTTATGCCGTGGCGCTTGCACCTGCACTAGCCAATGCGCAGTGTGGTCAGCATAGTCTGTCCCGGCGCGAGATACTGCGCTTCATTGCTGCTGAACCCTCAGATCGCGCCCAACAGGTTCAGTTGCTCATGCGGCTTAATGATGTCGAGAACTGCCGCAAGGCGCTGATGAAAGTGATGAACGAGTGTAAGGCTACCAGTGAGGAGGCGGAGCGGGCGTTCCTGACGGCCGAGGCACGCGTAGCAAGTGCAGCCCAGGTAGCTGCATACGATCCTGACGAGCTTCTGGCCATTGTGAACAAGCAGCGCGTCGACCTTGGGGGCACCCCATTGCAGGCACTAAGACCTGAGGGGCTCCAACAGGAATTGTCGCCGCCGGCGACTTCGGCACCGACGCCAGTCAATGCCGATTTGGCGCGCAAGGACATTGCGGAACTCAAGGCTGCTCTTGGAATGGAGAGAACAGACAACCGAGTCAAGGTTGTTCAGGAACTCAATGTACTGCTCAACTCATTGGCACAGGATCCTGGGGCAATGAGAGAGTGCCGGCGGCTGAATCTATATCAGTTGGGGATAGAGCTACTTGACGACACATATGCTTGTCCCCTCTGTGATACTGATTGGCCTGACGGAGCACTGGCATCGCACTTGGCGAACAAGCTTGAACACTCTGAGGCCCTCGCCGCTGCATTGAAGGACGTTGGTAAGCTGACCAGTGGATTGGCGGACGAGTATCGGAAATTGAGGGCGAACGCGTCGGAAGTCGCGCGCGTGGAGAGGGTGTTGGCGCCTAATACCGCGAGTGACAGTACTTTGGCCACCTGGATTACAGAGCTTGACGGCATTGAGAGGCGTCTGACTGTCCCCGTACAAGAGATTCTCTTGAATCCTGAAGCCTACAGCGAGAGCGGCCTTCTAAGTCAGACGCCCGGTCTTGTCTCCGCTCTTGAGGGACTTGAGGGCACACTCGCGTCCGCTGTGCCAGCCGTCTCAGTTCAACAGACCGCATGGGATCTCCTTACGCGCATCGAGGAACATACAAAGTTACTCGCGGCGGCCCAGGCGACCAATACTCGTGCCCGACATGCGGCGACGCGAGCCGAGTTCCTTTATAGAGCATTCTCAGCGGCTCAAAACGACGTTCTCCAGGAGTTGTATGATCAGATCCGAGATCGATTTGTGGAGCTGTACCGTGAAGTGCATTTGGAGGACGAGTCCGGTTTCGGGGCGACCATGAAGCCTGATGGTGCAGGCGTGTCGTTTATGGTTGACTTCTACGGGGAGGGCGAGTTCCCACCTAACGCGCTGCATAGCGAAGGTCATCAAGACAGTATGGGTCTGTGTCTCTACTTGGCGCTTGCGGAGCGACTGAATAGGGGCATTCTTGATGTGATTGTCTTGGATGATGTAGTAATGTCTGTTGACGCCGGTCATCGCCGTCATATCTGTCGACTACTATTGCATCACTTCCCCGATAGTCAGTTCATCATTACAACACATGAGCGTGCCTGGGCTGATCAGCTCGTCGTCGAAGGTGTTGCTAAGGCATCAAGGCGCGTTCGTCTGTACGATTGGAGTCTTGAAACTGGGCCGTTGGTAGATGAGTCGCCGCACGACATTTGGATGGAGATTGACGAGAAGCTGAGACGCAATGATATCTCGAGTGCGGCACATGCGCTACGATTCTATTTGGAGCAGTTCTTTCGCCGAACTTGCGGTGCTTTGGGGGGTCAGGTTCGATTCAATGGGGCAGAGCGTTGGAGTCTTGGTGACTTTCTTCCGGCGTCCGTGATGCGTCTCGACAGATTTGTTGGAACGGCGATCAACGTTGCTCAATCAGCTGGGGAGGCGGGTGTTAAGGATGCGCTTGTGGCGTATCGAGAGCGTGTTAAGGGAGCTAGAGCGCGGTACACTACAGAGCAAGGTTTCCTGAATCCGGCAGTGCATTTCAACGATTGGGCGAATTACACCCGCCAAGACCTTGTGCCGATGGTAAACGCAATGCGCGAGTTGTGTGACTTATTCTGCTGTGAAGTTTGCGGGGGGGTTCTGGAAGCAGTAGGTAAGGGTGAGGTTGTCACTGAAGTACGATGCTCGTGTGGGGCGTTGATGCTGAGACTGTCAAAGCACGCGAGTGCCGCGGCGGATGTCTGATTGCCGCGCAACTAGAGCGCATGCTCCTGCAGCGCCTTCCGCTGCGCCTGCTTCGCCAGAGACACATACAGCGCCGTCGTCGATAGGCTCGCATGGCCCAGCGTCTCCTGCACGGTCTTCAAGTCCGTTCCCCGAGCGATGTGGTGGGTCGCCATTGTGTGTCGGAGGCTATGTACTGACGCGCCATGGATATCAGCTTCGGCGAGGTACTTGGCCACGGTCGCCTGGATCGCCCGCTTGGATAGCGGCCGACCGAACTTGGACACGAAGAGCGAGTCCCCGGCATTGGGGGACGCAGGCCGGGCAGCAAGCCAGGTCTTGAGCGCCCGACACGCTTTGAAGTTCAGGGGTATGGAGTCCTGCGTGCCTCCCTTGCGCACGACATGCGCGAGGCCGACGCTGTCGGGCTCGGCACTTACCCTGGAGGGGAGCTCCACATCTACTGTCCGCAGCCTGGCTACCTCGGCCAGGCGGAGTCCGGTCTGGAGGAACAGCTCGATCAGGGCTGCGTCGCGCGGATGATGCGAGCAGGCCCGCAGGAGGGCCCGGTACTCGTCCTCTGAGAGAAAGCGCGGCTCCCGCCGTGTACTGCGCGGAGGGATCAACCGCGACGCGAGGTGGTCGCCGGTGATGCCGTGCTCGTACAGGAACCGGAAGAAGCTCTTGGCCGTGTGGGTCTTGCGGCGTCTCGTGGCGGACACGAACCCTGAGGCGTCCATCCAGGCCTGAAAGGCCTGCAGATGAGCGAGGGACACCGTCGCCAGGCGCGTGACGCCGCGCGTCTCCAGGAAGCTCGCCAGCTCCGACAGGTCGCGGCTGTACTCCTCGCGAGTACGTGTGGAGAGGTTGCGGGCGGGCATGCCGACGGTCTCAAAGAGGGCGATCGCCTCACGCACCGTCGCCACGTCGGCGACGTCAGCCCACTCTTCCTGAGAGAACAGTACTCCAGATGGTTTCATAATTCATATGCGCCTAACTATCGGATTGGCGCTGCTTAGTAGTAGGAAAAGGCCCACTATGCGCGCCGTTCCGGCGTCTAACTGCTAGTTAGGTGCATAAGGACAGTATACAGTAAGCAACTGCCGTGTCAATGAGAAGTCACGGTACGTAGCGGAGTACTTCCGACGTGCCGAGGATCCATCCGTGATCTTGCGATGACATTCGAATCAACCGCATGTCATAGCCGACAAATGGCGATCGCGGCTCAGCATCCGTGAACTGTTCAGTTCTACGCCACTGAAGTCCATCCCAGTGCATGATGCTACCACGAGTAATCGCCCATCCATTGTTGGGCGAGGTCATGTGGATATCCGTCAAGGGCAGCCCCTTGATCCGAGGTTCGCACCCCTGACACACATGTTGGGAGAAGGCCGTGCCGTCCCAATGAACAAAGAGGCCGCCTGAGCCACCAAACCAAACATTGTTAGATGAGAGTGCGAACGCGGCGCCCCAACCATTGGATCCTTCCTCACTCACAGGTGAATACTCTCGTTCGAAAGCACCCTGCACAAAGTGATAAACGGTTCCGTAACTGTTCGTACCCCAAGCCTCGCCGGGACTCACAGGGACGATGGAATCTACATAGACCCACCGATCCGCGGGTAGAGGAACAGTGCGCCATTCGTGTCCATTCCAGCGGATCACTCCACCCCCATAGCTCAACGCCCACACATCAGACGCTGAGACAGATGAGATTACACTCACCGGCCCAAGAACAGGAAGGGGGAATTCTCTCCAGGCTTGGCCGTTCCAGTGGAATGCTACCGCCACTCGTTGGAGTTCACCCGTGTTACCCGTCATCCAGATGTTGTTGGCACTGATCGCCGTAATGCTGGAGAGATCGATAGTAGTGGGACTACTAGTCCGCAGCCATGACGAACCATTCCAGCGCAGCAGGAGTCCATCGACCCCGACAGCCAAGGCGTCCGTGGCAGAGAGGAAGGCAATATCACTGACTTTCGATGGAGCATCTGGGGCTTCTGGTGGCCCCACGAGGCGCCAGCGGCCCAGCGGTCGAAGGCGGTGGCCCGCAAGTAGAGAGGGGAGATACACGGAAGATGGAGCCTCATGGGGACGGCCGGTAGGAGTCGCTGGAGTCTCAGGAGTGGCCGAGAGCACAGGTGATGGCGTGTCAGCTCCAGGCAGTGAAGTGGAGCGCGGGTATAGGTCAAGGCGCACGAGGCCACCGGAGCGCCAGGCAATGCGGCGCTCGGTGAAGGAACCGCCGGCACTGATCAGGACGGAATCGCCTTCCTCAACGTCGACAGAGGCGCCGAGAGCTGCTCGTCCAGCCAAGTCCATGGCAAACGTCCAGCGGCCGTCGACGAGTCGCGGTACGCCGCGCGCTATCTCAACACCCAGAATCTTCGCGACCACGGGCGGCGGCTCAGCTCCGACCGGAGTCCACCAGAGCGTGCCAAGTATGGTCATTGGCAGCTCCGGTATGGTCGAAGTGTCACTTTGAGACTGAGGAGCGTCCAGTGGAGTGCGACCATCCTCAGTGGCGTGAATCCAGTAGCCACGCCCTGGCAACAGGTGAGTGAGAGTCGCCTCGTCCGGCTTGCTCGGCTCGAAGGTGAGCCACGGAGCCGCTGGACGGGAGCCCCTCAGTCCATGAATGCTGTCATAGCGTCCCGCCAATGACTGGAGAGCCTGCGATGGTGCGGCCGGCTCAGGCCCGCGGAATCCCCACAGATTCCATCCGCGCGTCAGGGAGCTGGCGGATGGTAGCGATGTCGAGCGTGGCAACTGCGTCGAGAAGCGCGCATGTATCCAAGCTGCGGAGAGCCGGCGTTCTGGAGCCTCAGTCCACTGAGCATCAGAGCCCGTCAGCACCCGCAGCCACGGATCTTCACCAGCCGACGAGTCGTAGGCGTACCCTCGGTCATAGGTCCCCCCAGAGCCCTCGATCAGTGAGCCGACATAGCTCGAGTCTGCGTCACCTGGGAGCGCGATGAGGTTCCACCCCCGCTCGACAAGCGGCCCCCCGCGCAACGACTCTGCCGCCACATCCTCCCAAGTCTGAAAGATGCCATCAACCTCAGCATAGTCGACGTCGGGGTCGCTGTTGTACTCATCAACAAGGGGCTCGATAGCCTCCCAGTCAATCACATGTGGGATGAGCACGGTGTATGTGCGCTCAGCACCAAAGATGGGCTGGGCGTCTGCGGCGGTGCCACCGTGTCGAGCAATGACGGCGGCTATGTCCGCGCCAGGATTGACACCGACGATTATACTGCTGAGCGAGTACTGGGGGAACGCGAACTCATACATCTGACTGCGGAGTGCTGTCGGGATAGTCTGGCCTCGCACATAGGCAAGTGCGTCAAACTGGAAGCGCTGTGGAAGCCACGCACCGGCCTCACGTACTTCTGCCGGAGACCACTGTGCACTCCAGCCGTCAGTACCGTCGCTGTCGGCCGGAAGGCTCAGGGCTCCCTCATTGTGGCGGACGGTGAACTCAATGCGGTCGATCTCCCCAAAGGGATCGTCGGCCGCTACCCGAAGTGTCTGCGGTACCGCCAACAGGCGCTTGTTGGGAGGCGGCCAGAGGAACTGCATCGAGGAGCGTGGCCGTTGATCCCCGCCGCGCAGTCTGAGTGTGACACCCGAGGTCTGGGTGAGGAGATCGGCGCCACTCGTTGACGCAAGATTGCTGTCGGTCGTCGATCCTAGCGAGTGCTGAAGACTCACTGTGGACTCATCGATCGAGCGAGCGACGCGGAAGGTGATCTCTGCAATCTTGTGCGCTCCCTGAATTGGAGAGTCGCTCACATCGCCGTATGCGCTAATCGCCAGTCGCCCGCGGTCTCGGCCGATCAGGGGCGTGGCGGTGACAGAGGAGAAGCCTGGCGCAGGCGCAATGTCACGATACTCGAGCGTTCCCGGATCGTAGGTCAATAGGAGGTCTGCAGCGACCGCCTCGCTCCCTGAGGGATCAACATACACACCGACTGCAAAGTCGTCTCCGATGTTGGCTTCAGTGCGGCTTGCCGCAAGCCACGCTCGCCCTTCGCCACCGGCTGGGTCTGCTGCGAGGCCATCAAGTACCGACGGCCGTCCCGTGGCAAGTCCACGGAGGGCGCCGGATCGACCGTAGTTCTCAACGAGGTATTGATAGTCGATTGTATTAACGATGCCGTTGCCGTCTAGGTCTGAACGGACTGCGTCAGTCCCGTAGTCGCTAATGAGCAGTGAGAGGTCGAGTGAGTTGACAACGTCGTCTTGGAGAATGTCTCCGACTGCAAACGCATCTGGCATTTCGACCACACCACTGCGAAGCGGGATCGAGATTGATACCCGCTGTGACAAGGAGCCCGGAATACGAAGATAGAGATCGTAGGGCCCAGGCGGTGGGTTGGTCATCGCGAAAGGGCTGGTGGTGCCATCGGCGCCCACCAGTACGGCGCCTGAAAACTGTGTCGCGTGGTCAAGGCTGTTGACTGCATGTCAAGGGCCGGCCAACGAACCACACCGCGGGTCGCGTGAACGGACCACACGTC
>CAZYVI010000010.1:0-178702 GCA_964651245.1 uncultured Anaerolineales bacterium
ACGACGTGCGACAGGCCCAGCCAGCGCAGCGGCGACCGCTCCAGCCCGTACGTCAGCGCCCGCGCCAGCCGGCCGACGGCCGGGCGGCGCGCGGTGTCATGCGGACGAGGGCGGTCGTTCGGGCTAGATGCGCGCCAGCAAGGCCCGCGTGAACTGCGCCCGGCGGCTCTCGTCCTTGAGGAGGTGGTAGAGCTCGTACTCCTCGTCGGTGATCGCGCTCGATCCGGGCTTCGACACGCCGAGGATGACCTCGATGTCGGTCGGGATGTCGACGCGGTCCTGAACGTAGAACCACCAGGCCTGGCACTGGTTGAACTCGTGCGGGTCGACGATGAAGACCTGGACGGTGTACGGCTTGCCGTGGTCGACCGGCACCAGCAGGTTGGGCAGCGGCGGCTCGTCGGACGGCGACGGCAGCATGCCGATCACGGCCGCCCGCTGGCCGGACGCGGCGGCGTCGCGGGCCGCGGTCAGGGCTGACACCTGCTCCTCGGGTAGCATCCGCGGCGTCGCGAAGTGCAGCTCGACGCCCGACAGGGTCTCCTCGAACACCGCGCGGCGGGCGGTGGCCCAGTTGTTGGGGTCGCTGCCGACGACGATCGTCAGCGTGTGCGGGCGCGCCGCGATCTGCTGGGCCACGTACTTCGACAGCGAGAGGTCGGGCGCCTCGATCCGCGGCGCCGCGACGACGACGCGCGACGGGATCGCGCTGGCGTCGCCGAGGAAGCGGTCGAGGTGGTCCTTGATGCTGTCGGCGGCCTGGGGCAGGTGCTCGAACTCGTGCAGCGTATGCAGCGCCAGCTTGCGGGCCAGCGGATCGGTCGTCTGGAGGTCGTGGTCGAGCCGCGCGATGCCGTGCATGTCGCCCAGGCGGGTCAACGCGGCGGCGGCGCGCGTGCGCACCAGCGGGTCGGCGTCGTCGAGGTTGGCGCGCACGGCGTAGAGGACGTCGTCGTCGCCGGTGAGGCCCATGACGTCCATGATCCGCGCCCGCCGCTCGCCGACGTTGCTGACGTCGTCGGCCAGGGTGCGCGCCGGGCCGGACAGGTCGCGGCCGTATTGGCGCAGCGACTCGAGGGCCGGCCGATCGCCGTGCATGAGATAGGCGTTGAGCAGCGGCCGCATCGCCGTTCGGTCGCCCAGCTCGCCCAGGCGCGACTCGACCGCGTGTCGGAGCGTCGAGTTGCCGGTGCCGAGCTGGCGGGTCAACTCCTTGACGTCCATGTTCTCGATCGATGGCAGCTCGATCGCACGCGGGTCGGGCGCGAACTGGCGCTCCTCGCCCGGTGCCCGCCGGACCGGCGGCGGCGCCTTCTTGTCCTTGCCACCGAAGAGCTTGTCCAGGAACCCCATCCCGACCTCCTCGCGTCGCTCGACGACCGACCCATGACGCCGCCCGGTGCCGGGCGCGCCAGAGGATAGGTCAGTTGCCGGATGCGTGCCAGCGACCTGTCGGGGCCATCCCGCCCGCGCGGCCGCCGGCGGCGCCGCACCGCGGGCGACCCGCCCCGCTCGGAGTCCCTGACAAATCCGGCGCGACGACGTGCCTCGGCCCTGTGGCGATCCGAGGCCGTGTGGGTTTGTTGGGCCCTCTCAGCCGCGCACGTCGAGCACGACGCGCCCGCGGACCTGCCCGGCCAGGATCGCCTCGGCCAGCGCCGCGATGTCCGACAGCGGCCGGTCGGTGGTCATCGACGCCAGCAGCGCGGGGGAGATCGCGCCGGCCAGGCGGCGCCAGGCGGCGCCGCGTTGCGGCGGCGGGCAGGTGTTGCTGTCGATCCCCAGCAGCTGGACGCCGCGCAGGATGAACGGGAAGACGGTGGTCCGCAGCGCGCTGCCGCCGGCGAGGCCACACGCCGCCACCGCGCCGTGGGTGCGGGTCGCGGCCAGCAGCGCCGCCAGCGTGTCGCCGCCGACAGTGTCCACGGCGCCGGCGAAGCGCGCGGTGTCGAGCGGCTGCGGCGGCCCGGCCGCCAGGAGGGCGCGATCCTGCACGTCGGCCGCGCCCAGGGCGCGGAGGTAGTCGCCTTCGTCCGTCCGGCCCGTCGACGCCACGACGCGATGGCCAGCCGCCGCCAGGAGCGCCACGGCCACGCTGCCGACGCCACCCGATGCGCCGGTCACGACGACGTCGCCGTCGCCGGGCCGCACTCCGTGGTCCTCCAGGGCCTGGACGGCCAGCGCGGCGGTGAAGCCCGCCGTCCCCAGCGCCATGGCGGCGTGGGCGTCGAGGCCCGGCGGCAGCGGCACGGCCCAGCCCGCCCGCACCCGCCCGACGGACGCGAAGCCGCCGCTGTAGTGCTCGCCGACACCCCAGCCGGTGACGATCACGCCGTCGCCCGGCCGCAGCGGCGTCGCCAGGCCGTCGCCGGCCGCCGCCGCCGGGTCGGCGCAGCGCACCGTACCCGCCAGGTCGATGCCCGGAACGATCGGGAAGCGGCGCAGGATCGGGCTGCGGCCGGTCACCGCCAGGGCGTCCTTGTAGTTCAGGCTTGAGCAGGCGATGTCGACGACGAGGTCGCCGTCCGCGGGCCACGTCGGGAGGTCGGCCAGCGTGACGGTCCGCAGCGCGGCCGGACGCTGGCGGCCGTCGTCGCCGCGCTCGACGACGAGGGCGCGGAAGGGCTCGATCGCGGCGATGTCCATGCTTCAGGCCTCCGGATCGGGGTCGAGGCGCCACGGCCCCAGCCGGGTCGGCTGGCGCAGGGCGGCCTCGAGGCGGGCCAGGAACGCCGCCCGCGGCCACGGTCGGGCGCCGAACCGCTCGGTGTGCGGTGACTCGACCTGGACGTCGACGAGGTCGATCCCCCAGCGCGCCAGCTGTCGCACGAGCGTCACGAACGCCACCTTGGCCGCCTCGGAGCGCCGGGTGAACATCGACTCGCCGGCGAACATGCCCCCGAGGCTGACGCCGTAGAGCCCGCCGACCAGCTGGCCGTCCTGCCACGCCTCGGCCGAGTGGGCGATGCCCAGCGCGTGCAGCTCGGCGTACGCCGTCCGCATCGCCGGTGTGATCCAGGTCCGCGCCGCCGTGTCGCCCGCTTCGCCGGCCTCGGCCCGGTCGCCGCCGCCCGATCCGTCCGACCGCGGCACCGTCGCGCAGGCGGCGACGACGGCGTCGAACGCGGTGTCGACGGTCACGCGGAAGCGGCCCTGCCGCACGACGCGGGCCAGCCGGCGCGGCACGTGGAGCTCGCCGGCTGTCAGCGTGTAGCGCGGATCGGGCGAGAACCACAGCAGCGGCCAGCCCGGGTGCGGCCACGGAAAGATCCCGCGGCGGTAGGCCGCGACGAGCCGCTCCGGCGTGAGCCGCCCACCGACGGCGACGATGCCGTCCGCATCGGCGCTCTCGGCCGGCGGGAACCAGGCGGCGTCGATCGCGTCGCCCTAGCGCAGCGCGGTCGGCGTCCCCGTCGCGGCCGCGGCGGGTGCCGCGGGCGTGCCGGTCGCCGGGCGGGCCGTCGCGGCCGATGTCGCCGGCGCGCCGGCCACGGTGACGACCCAGTCGCCGGACGCCACGCCGCCGTCGCGCCCGCCGACGACGACGCGCAGCCGGTGGGTGCCGGGCGCGAGGTCGGGCAACGGGAACGTCCAGCGGCCCTCGGCGTCGGCCTGCGTGGCGCCGATCGGCGTCGCGCCCTCCCAGAAGCGGATGTCGGCGCCGGCCGCCGCCGCGCCGCGCAGCGTCGGCATCTCACCGGGCGCCAGGTCGCTGGCCAGGCTGGGCCAGGTCAGGGCCGCGGCATCGGTCAGGTCGAGCCACGGCACCGGCGTGCCCTGGAGGCTGAACGTCGGCACCGTCGGCGTGGCCGTGGGCGTCGGCGTGGCCGAGGCGATCGTCAGCGAGAAGGGGGTCGAGGCGGCGGTCTGGCCCAGCGCGTCGCGGGCGACGACGCTCAGCCGGTGGGCGCCCTCGCGCAGCCCGTCGGGCGCGCCGACGGCGAAGCGCCCGTCGGCGTCGGCGGTGACCTCGGCGCCCGGCACCGGGCGGTCGTCGTCGAGGAGGACGACGGTGACCCCGGACGCCGCGCGCCCCGACACCGTCACCGGCGCCCCGGCGGCGACGATCGCCGGCGGCGGCGTGCCGATCTCCGGCGCGCGCACCGGCCGCGGCGCGCTATCGCCGCCGCAGCCGCGCAGCAGCGAGCCGAGGACGACGAGCGCCAGCATCGCGCCGACGGCGGCGAGCTTGGGCCGGTCGAGCGGCGGTTCCCAGTACGGGGGCGGGAAGCTGGGCATCGCCTCAGACCTTCCGGGCCAGCTCGGCGGCTTGTCGGATCCAGTCGCCGAAGTCGTAGTTCTGCCAGTCCTCGGCCTGGATGATCGCCGCCACGTCCTCGGCCGACATCGCCGCCAGGGCGTCGTAGGTGGTGACGCCGGCATCGAAGAGCTTGTCCTGGAACACCTCGCCGATGCCGCGGATCGCCTTGAGGTCGTCGCGGCGCTTGGCGCGGCGCGACGTCATGGCCGGCGCCTCGGCGGCCGGCTCGGCCGGCGGTCGAGCCGGGGCGGCGCTCGGCCGGCTGCTCGTGGCGGGCGCGCTCGTCCCACCGCGGCCGGCGGCCCCGACGACCGAGGCCCGGCGCAGCTCGTCCTCGAGCTCGCGGATTCGCGCCTCGAGCGGCGCGGTGAACTGGGCCGCGCGCCGACCGCGCCAGTACCACAGCTCGATCGCCCACTCGATGGCGAAGCCCAGCAGCAGCCAGAAGAGCCAAGACATCCCGTGTCTCCTTGTGCGCGCCGGCCGAGGGTCGCCGATCCCCCGCGCCCGGCCCAAGCATGCCGCGCTTCAGTCGATTGTGCCAGCCGACAGGCGCGCCAACCGCCCGCGGACCTCGGCGCGGACCTCCGCCTCGTCGGCCACGACCCCGTCCGCCATGAGGACGCGGCCGTCGCAGATCGTGGTGCGCACGGCCCCGCCGTGGGCGCTGTAGACGAGGTCGGCCACCAGGTCGTGGCCCGGGAACAGCAGCGGGTGGTCGAGGTCGACCAGGACGATGTCGGCCAGCCGGCCCGGCGCCAGCCGCCCGGCCGCCAGGCCGAGGGCGTCGGCCGCGTCGGCGGTGGCCAGGCCGAGGGCCTCGCCCGCCGGCAGCACCGTCGGGTCGCCGGTGGCGTGCTTGGCCAGGAGCGCGGCGAAGTGGAGCTCCTCGAACAGGTCGAGGTTGTTGTTCGACGCCACGCTGTCGGTCCCGACCAGGACGCGCACCCCGGCCGCGCGCATCGCGGCGTAGCGCATCGGCCCGCCGGAGGCGAGCTTGAGGTTGCTGCGCGGGTTGTGCAGGGCGCGGACGCCGCGCTCGGCCAGCAGCGCGATCTCGGCGTCGTCGAGGTGGACGCAGTGGGCGGCGAAGGTGCGCGGGCCCAGCAGGCCGAGATCGTCGAGGTAGGCCGGTGGCCGTTGGCCCGTCTCGCGCTGGCAGCTGGCGACCTCGCCGGCCGTCTCCGAGAGGTGGGTGTGCAGCGCGACCCCGTGCTCGGCGGCCAGCTCGCCCAGCCAGCGCAGCGTCGGGGCGCTGACGGTGTAGTTGGCGTGCGGCCCGAACGCCAGCGTGACCCGCGGCCCGAACGCGCCGCGCCGCTCGACGACGTCGCGGGCGACGGCCCGCTGCGCCTCGGCCTGGCCGGGGTCGCCGAAGTCGGCCAGCGCCACCGCCAGCTGGGCGCGCAGCCCGCTGTCGGCGACGGCGCGGGCGGTGTGCTCGACGTGCCAGTACATGTCGTTGAAGCAGGTGGTGCCGGTGCGGATCATCTCGATGCAGCCGAGGCGGTTGCCCCAATAGACATCCTCGGGCGTCATCCGGGCCTCGAACGGCCAGATCTTCTCGCGCAGCCACGGCATGAGCGGCATGTCGTCGGCGTAGGAGCGCATCGGCGTCATGCCGTTGTGGGTGTGGGCGTTGACGAGCCCCGGCAGCGCCGCCGCGCCGCGGCCGTCGACGACGACGGCGCCCGGCGGGACGGCGCGGTCGGGACGGTGCGGCTCGACGGCGACGATCGTCGACCCGGCGACGACGATGTCGCGCCGCTCGCCGGGACCGCCGACGCGCGTCGCGCCGGGCGCGGTCCAACGGCCGTCGATGGCGCCCGGCGGGAGGACGGCGCCCTGGACGAGCAGCGTGGGCGTGGGCGGGGTCGGGGCGGCGGGGTCGGTCATCGCGGTCGGCTCCGGGGCGGGGCGCAGCGAGGTGACAGCGCCGGAGGACTATCGTATCGTTGCCCCTGCGCGGCGGGAAGCCGGGCCGGCCGGCCGCGGTGGCCGGGACGACGCGAGGTGCCGGGGCGCGGGCGCGCCCGACGAGGAGTGCGACGGATGCGACGCTACCTGCTGTGGGCTGCGCAGATCGTGCCGGCCGTCCTGATGGGCATGACGCTGTACTTCAAGTTCACCGGCGCGCCCGACTCCGTGGCGCTGTTCTCGACCCTGGGCGTCGAGCCGTGGGGACGCTATCTGACGGGCGTCCTCGAGCTGGCGGCGGTGGTGCTGCTGCTGGTGCCGGCGCCCTATCTGGGCAAGCACGCCTGGGGCGCGGTGCTCGGCGCCGCGATCATGGCCGGCGCCCTCGGGGCACACGCGGCCAAGCTGGGCTTCGACGGCGCGAACGGGCAGCTGGCGGTCATGGCCGCCGTCGCCCTGGCCTGCTGCCTCTACGTGGTCTGGGAGCGCCGGGCCGAGGTGCCGTTCCTCGGGCGGTAGCCGGGCGGTCCGGCGGGCGCGGCGGGTGGAAGGCGGCGCCGGGGCGCGCGCCGGCCGGATCCAGCGCGTCCTGGCCCTGACGTTGGGGCTCAACGTCCTGGCGGCGGCCATCAAGCTGGCCGCCGGAGGGTGGTCGGGCAGCCTGTCGCTGGTGGCCGGCGGCATGGACTCGGCGTTCGATGGCCTGGCGAACGTGGCCGGCATGGCCGCCACCCGCGTCGCCGGCCGGCCGCCCGATGCCGACCACCCCTACGGCCATCGCAAGTACGAGACGCTCGTCAGCGTCGGCATCGCGGTGCTGCTGTTCGTGACGTGCTGGCGGCTGGTGGCCGAGGCCACCGCCCACCTGGGCCTCGGCGCGGGCGACGGCGGGGCGGCGGCGCGGCTGGCGCCCGGTGACGTTCGCCTGCCGGTGCTGTTGGCGCCGCTGGCGGCGGCGCTCCTCAACCTGGCCACGGCGCGCTACGAGGCCCGCCGCGGCCGGGCGCTGGGTAGCGAGCTCCTGGTGGCCGACGCCGGCCACACCCGGGCCGACGCCTGGGTGTCGCTGTCGATCGTGGCCGGGCTGGCGGCGGTGCGGTCGGGGTGGACGTGGGTCGATCCGGTGCTGGCGCTGGGCATCGCCGGCGTGGTGGCTTGGACCGGCTGGCGCATCATCCAGGCCACGGCCGCGGTGCTGGCCGACGCCGCGGTGCTCGATCCGGGCGCGGTGTCGGCGGTGGCGGGCGGCGTGCCGGGCGTCGTCGGGACGCACGCCATCCGCAGCCGCGGGACGCGCGACGCGACGGCGCTCGACCTCCACGTCCAGGTCGACCCGCACCTCGGCATCGGCCGGGCGCACGCCATCGGCCATGCCGTCAAGGCGGCGCTGGCCGAGCGCTTCCCGGGCGCGACCGACATCGTCGTCCATGTCGAGCCCGACTGGAACCTGTCGGGCGACGGTGTCGTGGCCGCGGTCCGGCGCGCCCTCGACGGCTTCCCGGTCGAGGCGCACGACGTCCACGTCCACGTCGACGCCGCCGGCCGCACCGAGGTCGGGCTCCACCTCGAGCTCGACCCCGACCTCAGCCTGGCCGACGCCCACGACATCGCCACCGCGGTCGAGGCGGCCGTGGCGGCCGAGGTGCCGGCGGCGGTGCGGGTGGTCACGCACCTCGAGCCGCGCCCGAACGCCGCCGACCGGGCCGCCGCCGCCGACGGCGACCGCGACTGGGACGCCCTCGTCGCCGACGCCGCTGCGGCCGTCGGGCTGGCCGCGCCGCACGACCTCCAAGCGGTGCGGGTGAGCGGCGGCGTCCGGCTGTCGGTGCATGTGGAGGCGGCGGCCGCGCTGCCGCTGTCCAGCGCCCACGCCCTGGCCGAGGCCCTCGAGGCGCGGCTGCGCGCGGCGGCGGCGGAGCTCGAGCGGGTGACGATCCATGTGGAGCCGGCGTAGCGTCGGCATGGCGTTGACCGCGGCGCGCCGGAGGCGTATCCTGGCCGGCGGCGCCGCCTCGCGCCTGACCCCCAGACCGGTCGACTGCGCCGGCTGGCACGCGGGGGTAAAGGGGATCGTGTCCTCGGGGTGAGCACGGGTCCGGCCGCCAGGCCGGCAGGGCGTCCTGTGACTCGACGTGCGGTCGGTGGGGCCAGCGCAGTGGGCCGTGCCGCGCCGCGCCCGAGCCCAGGAGCCGATCGTGACCCAGCACAAGCACCTCAAGGACCGCGTCCGCGCCCGGATGGCGCGGACGGGCGAGCGCTATGCCGCCGCCCGCCGCCACGTCGTCGCCGCGGCGGCCCCGGCCGTCGCCGCCGACCCGGCCGCGCCAACCCACGCCGCGCCCGGCGCGACCGCCACGGCCAGCGCGGTGGCGGCGGATCCGACCGCGGCGCCGTTCCTCCATCTGCCCGGCAGCGTCCCGGCCGCCACCGCGCTGCGCACCCTCTTGGCCGCGCGCGGCGTCGTGGCCGCCCACACCGGCGCGCCGCCGAGCGAGGCGCTGGTCTACGGCATCGCCGGCGGCGTCGGCATCGGGATGTTCCAGTTCCACTACGCCAAGGAGAACGTCGGCACGTTCTTCCTGGGCGCGCGCCACCGGTGGGACGACGACCTGGCCTACCTCACGGCCGGGGCCGCCCGCTTCGGCCTTGCGGTCGCCGTCGACGAGAGCGGCGGCGCCATGGCGGCCGCGGCGCAGCTGCGCGCGCGGCTGGCCGACGGCCCGGTGATCGCCTGGGTCGACCTGGCCTGCCTGCCGCACCGCGCGCTGCCGACGGCCCACGAGGGCAGCGGCTACCACGTCGTCGTGGTGCAGGCCGCCGCCGGCGACTCGGCCGACGCTTTGTGGCTCAGCGACGCCGGCGACGCCCCGGTGCGCATCGCCGCCGCCGACCTGGCGCGGGCCCGGGCCCGCATCGCCAAGCAGCGGCACCGGCTGCTGGCGCTGGGCGAGCGCAGCGGCCAAGGCGTCGCGACGGCCGACGGCCTGGCCGCGGCGGTGCTCTCCGGTCTGGCCGCCTGCGCCGACGGTCTGGTCACGCCGCCGCGCCCGGGCTACCGCGCCGGATTCACCCTCGACGGGCTGCGGGTCTGGGCCGAGCGGCTGCGCGGCGGCGGCGGCCGCGACGGCTGGCCGATCGTCTTCCCGCCCGGACCGCGGCTGTGGGATGCGCTGATCGGCGTCCACGACTGGATCGAGTCCTACGGCACCGGCGGCGGCCTCGGCCGCCCGCTCCAGGCGGCGTTCCTGCGCGAGGCGGCGGCGATCGTGGCCGACAACCGCCTGGCCGACGCCGCGGCGCACTACGACGCCCTCGGCGCGGCATGGTCGGATCTGGCCGAGGCGGCGCTGCCGGCCGGCGTGCCGCTGTTCGACGCCGCTCGCACCTGGAGCGATGCCCGCGCCGCGCGCCAGTCCGCGCCCGACGACGCCGCCGCCGCGGCCGAGGCCGAGGCCCGGGCGGCTTGGAACGCCCTCGAGGCCGCCCGCGCCGCTGCCGCGGTCGCGCCGGCCCTGTCGGACGCCGACGGGCGCGCCCTGTGCGCCGCGCTGGCCGACCGCGTCGACGCGCTGCACGCGGCCGAGGTGGCGGGGCAGGCGCGGCTGGCGGCGGTCGCCGGGGAGGTTCGGCCGGGCGCCGGCTAGCGGTCGGCGCCATCCTCCGCCGGCGCCTCGGCCAGCAGGGCTCGGACGTCCAGCGGGTCGAGCGTCATCGCCAGCCGCCCGTCGGCGGTGCGCGGCCACTCGGGCTCGGGGCGGTCGCGGTAGAGCTCGACGCCGTTGCCGTCCGGGTCGCGCAGGTAGAGGGCCTCGCTGACGCCGTGGTCGGAGGCGCCGTCGAGCGGCACGCCGGCCGCGACGAGCCGCCGCAGCGCGTCGGCCAGGCTGGGGCGGTCGGGGTAGCGGATCGCGACGTGGTAGAGGCCGGTGGTCCCCCGCGGCGGCGGGGGGCCGCCGCGGCTCTCCCAGGTGTTCAGGCCCAGGTGGTGGTGGTAGCCGCCGGCGCTGACGAACGCCGCCGCGTCGCCCATCCGCTGCTGCAGCTCGAAGCCGAGGACACCGCAGTAGAACGCCAGGGCGCGCTCGAGGTCGGCCACCTTGAGGTGGACGTGGCCGATGTCGACCCTCGGGTCGATGGGGGTGGGCATGGTGGACGGTCCTCCCTTTCGTACCGGCGTGGACGGGCGGCGTTGGCGACGGACATGGTACGGCCGGCGCGCCGCCGCGGCGCGCGGTGGGTGCACGTGTCGCAAAGTTGGCGCAAAGAAGGCCTTGGCCTGCGCCCGCGCGGGCCTATCGTCTCGGCATCACGACGCCGCCGCCACTCGTCGCGACGACGCCTACCGACAACCGAGGTGCCATGAGACAGCTGACGGACACCACGTCCCAGGATCCGGCGGGCGGTCGGAGCCGCATCGCGCGCCCGTCCACCGCCGCCGCCCACCGCACCGATCGTCCCACCGCCACAAGGAGCACTTCCGTGCCGCCGCGCTTCGTCGTCCGATTCGCCCGCCGCCCTGCCGTGATCGCCGCCTTGCTCGCCGTGCCGATCCTGCTGTCCGTCGCCGTCGACGGGACGGTCGCGGCCAGCAGCCAGAACGCCGTCGTCTTCCCGCCGAACGCCCACCCCTACGGCCGGTCGCTCGGCGCGTGGGGCGCCGAGTGGTGGACGTGGATGGGCCAGTACCCGCTGGCCGAAAGCCCGATCACCGACAGCGGCGCCGTCACCTACGGCGACGCCGGCGAGCAGCCGGACGGCCACGCGTGGTTCCTGGCCGGCACGTTCGGTGGCCCCGGCGAGCGCACGCTCACCGTGCCCAAGGGCAAGGCGCTGCTCGTCCCGCTCATCAACTGGGATGTGTGGGCGCCCGAGGACTGCTGGTGGATCGGCGCCTCCGAAGAACCCGACAGCTGCAGCGCCGCCGACCTCCAGGGCTTCCTGGACGGCTTCATGACCGAGCACGTCACCGACCTGTCGTTGACCGTGGACGGAACGGCCATCACCGACCTGTTCGACTACCGCGCCACGTCGGGCGCGTTCAGCCTCGACCTCCTGGCGGACTCGTTGTGGACGGACTTCGGGTACACGCCGGGCCCGCGGAACCCCAACCTCAGCGACGGGTACTACGTCATGGTCAAGCCGTTGGGTGAGGGCACCCACGAGGTGCACTTCTCGGCCGACGTCGACGGCAGCACCACGCAGGACATGACCTACCACCTGACCGTCGCACCGTAACCGGGCGCGCTCCGGCGGGAAGGGCGGTCGAGCGTGCTACCGTAAGGGATCGACCGGAAACCACCGGCGCCCCGCCAAGGTCACCCCCGATGTCCGATCTTCCCGCCGGAGCACCGCCGACCGGCTTTGCCGAGCTCGGCCTCGACGCCCGCCTGCTCGCCGCGCTCGCCGACCTCGGCTACGAGGAGCCGACGCCGATCCAGCGCGAGGCCATCCCGGTCCTCGTCGCCGGCCGCGACCTCGTCGGCCAGGCCGCGACCGGCACCGGCAAGACGGCGGCCTTCGCGCTGCCGATCCTCGGCGCGCTGGGGGCGGCGCGGGCCGGCGCCGGCCGCGGCCCGCGCGCCCTCGTCCTCGTCCCGACGCGCGAGCTGGCGGTGCAGGTGGCCGAGGCCCTGCACCGCTACGGCCGCGGCCTGGGCGTGACGGTGCTGCCGGTGTACGGCGGCCAGGCGATCAGCCAGCAGCTGCGCGCCCTGCAGCGCGGCGTCGACGTCGTCGTGGCGACGCCGGGGCGGGCTGTCGACCACATGCGGCGCGGCTCGCTGGCCCTGGCGGATGTCGCGACCGTCGTGCTCGACGAGGCCGACGAGATGCTCGACATGGGCTTCGCCGACGACCTCGAGACGATCCTGGCCGCTACGCCGGCGGCGCGCCAGACCGTGCTGTTCTCGGCCACGCTCGCGCCGCGGGTGGCCGAGCTGGCCAGGCGGCACCTGCGCGAGCCGGTGACGATCGAGATCCAGCGCGAGTCGGCCGTGGCCGGCGAGGCGCCGCGCGTCCCGCAGGTGGCCTACCTCGTCCAGCGGGCGCACAAGCTCAACGCGCTGGGGCGGATCCTCGACATGGAGCCGCCGGGCTCGGCCATCGTCTTCTGCCGGACCCGGACCGAGGTCGACCAGCTGACCGAGGCCCTGAACGCGCGGGGCTACCGGGCCGAGGCGCTGCACGGCGGCTTGTCGCAGGAGCAGCGCGACCGCGTCATGCGCCGCTTCCGCGACGAGACCACCGACCTCCTGGTAGCCACCGACGTCGCGGCCCGCGGGCTCGACATCGAGCACGTCTCGCATGTCGTCAACTACGACGTGCCGGCCTCGCCCGAGGACTACGTCCACCGCATCGGCCGCACTGGCCGCGCCGGGCGCGCCGGCATGGCGATCACGCTGGCCGAGCCGCGCGAGCGGCGGCTGCTGCGCAACATCGAGCACTTCACCCGGCAGCGGATCGAGCCGGCCACGGTGCCGACCGTCGCCGACCTGCGCGCCCGCCAGATGCACCTCACCCGCGCCGCCGTCGAGGAGGCGCTGGCGGCGGGCGAGTACGACCGCTTCCGCGTCCTCGTCGAGGCGCTGGCCGACGGCCACGACGCGCTCGACATCGCCGCCGCCGCCCTGCAGCTGGCGCACGCCGCCCTGGCCGGGGCCGACGACGCCGCGGAGATCCCGACGGCCCCGCTGCGCGAGCCCCTCCCGCCGCCGAGCGCGCGCGCTTCGCGAGGGCCGGTGCGCGGCGGCGCCGACGGCGGCCGCCGCGGCGACCGGGGCGCCGGCCCGTCCGGCGGCGGGCGGTCCCGCAGCTGCGGCGCGACGGCCTGGCAGGTGGCGCGGATCCACGTCGGCGCCGGCCGCACGGCCGGCGTGCGGCCGGCCGACCTCGTGGGCGCGATCGCCAACGAGGCCGGCGTCAGCCCGCGGCTCATCGGGGCGATCGAGATCGCCGACCGCTTCGCGATCGTCGAGGTGCCCGACGAGATCGCCGACGCCGTCGTCGCGGCGCTGAGCGCGGCGACGATCCGGGGGCGGCGGGTCGAGGTGCGGCGGGAGGGATAGCCCCCGGAGCCCCCGGCCCGCGCCGGTTGTGGGCCACCAGGATGCAGGCGTGGATGACGTCCATCCCGTGCGCCTTCGCCCACGCTTCGGCCGCCGCGTCCTCGGCGCCCGGCTGGAACCAGGTCGCCTTGGCCGCCGCGGCGTGCGCGTCCCGCACGACGGCCAGCGCCTGCTCGGGCGGCACGACGGGGTTCGCGACGTCGGGCGCTTCCGGCAGGTCCGTCACGCGGGCATAGGACGATGGGGCCGCTCAACGGGTCGTTCGTCGTCGGGGGCTCCTCGAACGGCTCGATCGCCTACGGCCCCCGTCGGCTGATGCGGCGAATCACGAACGCGCCGAACTGCGGGAACTGTGAAACGGGCGCCTTCGTCGAGCCGATGGCCTGCGCGAACGTGTGGCCGGTCATCGGCACGGCGATCGTCCCGCCGCCGGTATACGTCCGGGCGATCCGGTCGCCGTAGTAGTCCATCGCGTGGATGATCTCGTAGGCGTCGCCGGGTCGCAGCCCGAGCGCCATCGCGTCGACATCGACCGCGGCGGCGCCGCCCCAGTTGTAGATGGCGACGTGCGACCGGCCCGGCTCGTACGTGTTCGGGCGCACGAAGGCCTGGGCGCCCGTCGTCGGCACATCCTGGGCGTAGACGTTGTCCGGATAGTCTTCCAGGCGAAAGCCCGTGCCGGTGATGAACGGCAGCGCGGTACCGCCCAAGATCGTGTTTTGCGCGATGACGGCGTTCGTGTACGGTCCGGTGACCCGCAGCTGTCCGAGCAGGTGGTTATCCTCGAGGCGCATGTCCACCGCGCCATAGTTGGGTCCGAATGCATTGCAGGGGGGCGTCGTCGTTGTGTTACCGGCGTAGGTGTAGTTATCGCGCACCACCAGGTTGCGCGTCGGGGCCCTTGGGTTGTTGCTTACGACGAAGAAGTTGAACTTGCGGCTGGCGTACTCGGAGAGCGACCCGCCGTTGAACGCGATGTTGCCTTCGAACGAGTAGTTGTCGACGAACTGGTTCGTCGACCACACCCGAATGTTCATGCCGTACTGGCTGAAGAAGATGTTGTCGTGGATCTTCTTCACGCTCGGCGCCTTGTTCTGGGTGTAGATCCCGTGCCCATGGCCGCCGTTGGGCTCGTCCCAGCCGTTGTGGTACACCAGCGAACCGTACAGCTCGGCGTCGGTGGCGGTGGTCCAGAGGTCGATCCCGTCGCCCATGTCGTGCAGGATCATGTTGATGAACTTCATGTCGGGCGCCGTGACGTAGATGTACGACCGAGACGGCGTGCGCACCGGGGCGGACGACATGACTTCCAGGCCCCAGAACCAGGTGTGGCTGCAATTCTGCACGAACAGCGCGACCTCGTTGCCCTCGCCGTCGATCGTGACCCGCTCGTCGTTGTGGTTGCGGAAGACGATCGGGTTGGCGGCGGTCCCGTGCGTGCCGCAGGCAAACGAGATGCGCCCGAGAGATGGATCCGTGATGTGCGTGCCGGTGTACGTTCCGCCGCGGAGCCAGACGATGTCGCCCGGCTTGAGTGATGCGGGTTGGCTGAGCGCTTGCTGCAAGGACCAGGGCGCGTCGAACGAGCCGTCGCCGGTGCCGGTGGCGGACGACGACACGAAGTGCGCGGGCGCGGCTTCGGCAGGCGGCGGCGGGGTAGGTGACGGGGCCGGCGACCGCGTCGGCGTCGTCGGCGCCGTCCGCTGGGGTGCGATGGTGGGTGTCATCGGCAGCGGGGCAAAGCGGCCATCGGTCAACAACCCAGGAAGGTAGGCGATCCCGACCACGTCGTCGCTGCCCGCGCTGGCGCCGACTTCGGCTGCTGCTGCGGTCATCGCCAACAAGAGGGACGGGAAGAGGAGGATGGCGGCCGGCGAGGGGCCCGGCGATCGGCGCTGCGGTGTCATGGCGGCCTCGTTTCCCGGTGTCCGAACGGCGCGGTGGCTTGTGCGTCGCCTGCGAACACGATCGCGCATCGCGTCTGGATCGTCACGGGTGCCCGGGCCTGGCGGACCGACGGGCCGACTGGAGTCCTCGCCGCGTCTCGCTTGCCGGCTGCGCTTCGCTGTGATACTGTGATCGCATGAAGAACATCACAGTTACTGTGGACGACGACCTCTACCACCGCGCCCGTGTCCGTGCCGCCGAGCAGCGAAGCACCGTGTCCGCGCTCGTGCGCGCCTTCCTGCTGCGCCTGGTCGGCGAAGAGCCAGCATTCGAGCGGATGCGGCGCGAGCAGAACGAGACGATCGAGCGCATCCGCGCCGCCCACCCTGGGTTCGCGGCGGCTGACCGGCTGACCCGCGACGAGGCCAACACGCGCCATGCGGTTCGTTGACACGAACATCCTGCTGTACGCGATCAGCTCCCATCCCGACGAGGCCGCCAAGGCGGCGCGCGCGACCGCGATCCTCAACGAATCCGATCTGGCGCTCTCTGTCCAGGTCCTGCAGGAGTTCTACGTGCAGGCGACGCGCGCATCGTCGTCATCGAGTCCGATCGCGCACGAGAACGCAGTCGCGATGATCGCGTCGCTGTTGCGGTTCCCCGTGCAAGAGCTGACGGTGCCGCTGATGCTGGCCGCGTGCGCCGCCAAGGCCCGTTGGCAGATCAGCTACTGGGACGCCGCCATCGTTGAGGCCGCCCGCAGCCAGGGTTGTGACGTACTGCTGTCCGAAGATCTGTCGGACGGGCAGGACTTTGGGGGGGTGCGGGTGCTGAATCCGTTCGCCTGATGTTCGAACGGTTCATGCGCTGGACTTGACCGGGCTTGGTGGACGCCTCGCGCATGTGGCGTTGCCCGGCCGCCTCGCCTACCCGTGCCCCAGCACCCGGTGCGGCGCGTACGGCGCCTCGAGGGCGGCGCGCTCGGCGTCGTCGAGGCGGAGGCCGACGGCCGCCGCAGCGTCGTCGAGGTGCGCGAGCTTCGTGGCGCCGACGATCGGGGCGACGACGGCGGGTTGGTGGAGCAGCCAGGCCAAGGCGATGCGGGCCGGCGGCTCGCCGCGCGTCTTGGCGACGCCCACCAGCGCCTCGACGACGTCGAAGTCGGCGTCGGCGTAGTACATCTCGTCGGCGAACGGGTCGTTGCGGGCGCGCGTCGTCGGGCGGGGGTCGTCGCGGCGGCGGGCGCCGGCCAGGAAGCCGCGGGCCAGCGGGCTCCACGGGATGACGCCGACGCCCTCGGCCCGGCAGAGCGGCAGCATCTCGCGCTCCTCCTCGCGGTAGGCCAGGTTGTAGTGGTTCTGCATGCTGATGAACCGCGCCCGGCCGCGCGCGTCGGCGGCGTAGAGCAGCCGCGCCAGCTCCCAGGCGAACATGCTGCTGGCGCCGATGTAGCGGACCTTGCCGCTGGCCACGATGTCGTCGAGGGCGCGGACGATCTCGTCGGTCGGCGTCGCCCGGTCGAGGCGGTGGATCTGGTAGAGGTCGATGAAGTCGGTCCCGAGCCGCCGGAGCGAGGCGTCGACGGCGGCCAGGATGTGCTTGCGCGACAGCCCGCCGCGGTTTGGGCCGGCGGCGTGGGGGAAATAGACCTTGGTGGCGATCACGACGTCGTCGCGCGACGCCATCTCGCCCAGGAGCCGACCGGTGATCTCCTCGCTCATGCCACCGGAATACATGTCGGCCGTGTCGAAGAAGTTGATCCCGAGCTCGAGTGCTCGAGCGACGAACGGCCGCGCCGCCGCCTCGTCCAGGATCCACGGCCGCCACGCCGGGCTGCCGTACGTCATCATCCCGAGGCAGATGCGCGACACCTGGAGGCCGGAGCGGCCGAGGGGGGCATAGTCCATGGGCAGAGCACTCCGATCGTGGCGGGCCGGCGGTCCGGGCGGATCAGGACGACCAGGATACTCCAGCGAAGGGCGCGGTCGGCGGACGGACGGTGCGCAACGCTTCCCGGCTGGCGGCGGCGCTCGGCGAGGACCGCCAGCGGCTCGACGCGATCGGCTCGCCGACGGTGTTCGTCGACGCCGCCGCAGCGGACGTGGGTCCGCCATCGACGCCGACTGCCGACCGACGCCCGACCCGGCGCCGACCGAGACACCGCCGCCGTCGCCCACGCCGCCGCCCCCGCCGCCGACCGCGACGGCGCACCTCCCGGCGCGGCTGTGGTTGCCGGTCGCGCTGCGATAGGGCAGGCTTGCCGCATGCAGCGACGCCAGTCGATCGGACGACGCGCCCGGCCCTGGATCGCGGCGCCCGCCGTCGCCGGGCTGGCCTTCGCCTCGGCGCTGGTCGCGCGGCCCGGCGAAGAGGGCGTTGGTCGCACCGATCGCCGTCCTTACGCCCCGCGCGCCGCCGCCCAGCCGGCGCCGAGCGCCACCGCGCTGCCGCCCAGCGTGGCCGACATGGCGTACGGCGATCGGATGCCGTGCGGCGTCGACCTCCGCCTGGCGCCGGCGCCCGAGGCCGTGGCGCTCGGCACGCGCTTCACGGTGGGAGCGGCGGCGCGGGTCGACTGCCCGAACGCGTTCGACCACGCCGCGGCGCTGCTGTTCGTCGGCAACGCGGCGGCCGACACGTGGCCGAGCGTACTCGCCGCGGCCGACGTCGTGGCGACGGCCGCCGGCGAAGCGGGCGTGCCGCTGGCGGTGGTCGACGCCGCGGCCGAGGTCGGGGCGATCCGATGGCACGCCGGACCGGCCGGGCGCGCCGCGGCGCTGGCGACCCTGGCGGCGCGGCCGCCTGGCGCCGAGGTCGACGGCGAGCGCTGGACGGCGGCGCTCCGGGCGGCGCGCGACGCGCTGGAGGCGCTGCCGCTCGACGAGCGGCCGCTGCTGTTCGCCGTCGACGGCCGCCGGCCGCGCTTCTCGGTCCTGGCCCAGGCCGAGCTCGAGACGGTCGCCCACCTCGTCCACGACGCCGGCGGGCGCACCGCCGTCGTCGACGCCTCGCCCGAGGGCTGGCTGGCGGCGTCGACGCGGCTGCTGGAGGGGGCCGGCATCGTCGGCTTCGATGCCTCGGCGATGCCGCTGCCCGCCGTCGCCGCCGGCGGCGCGCGGCTGCTGGCGAACCGGCTGCGCGGCGTGGTCGACCAGGCCACACTCGATGTCCACTGGAACACGAACCAGGTGTTCGTCGTGCCCGGCTCGGCGGCGCCACCGCCCGTGTTCGATGGCCACGGCATTGTGCAGTGGCTGGGCGCCTCCGCGACCGGCGGGTTCCGCCTCGAAGGGACGGTAGCCCTCGATGCGATCGCCACCGGCCGCGGCCTGCTGGTCGCCCAGCTGCGCGCGCAGCGCGACGCCGTCGAGGCCGGCGAGGCGTTCGCGAGCCAGGTCCTGTGCGTGCACCCGACCGGCGGCACGGCCGCCGACTGCGTGCCCACGCCCGCGCCGACACGCGCCCCGCCGCCGACCGCGACCCCCGGCCCGTCCGCCACTGCCACCACCGTCCCGACCGCCACGACGACCCGCACGCCGCGCCCGACCGCCACCCCGTGGCGACGGCCGACGCGGGCGGCGGTGGGGCGGGTGTGGTTGCCGCTGGCGGGGCGGGGCAGCGTCGACGAGGCGGCGGCGGGCGCGGGGCTGCGGCGCCATGGAGTGGTCGGGTTGACCGTGAAGACGGCCGTGACCGGCGATCCGGCTGCGGTCGGCCGTCGCCCTTGGAGCGTCCCATGATCCTACTGCGCATCGAGCACCCCGTCCCCGACTTCGACGCCTGGAAGCGCGCCTTCGATCGCGACCCGGCCGGCCGCGCCCGGTCCGGTGTGCGCCGCTACCGCGTCTACCGTTCGCTCGACGACCCGCGTATCGTCACGGTCGACCTCGAGTTCGAGGACCGCGCCGCGGCCGAGGCGTTTCGGCTGTCCCTGCGCGCGCTCTGGGGGCAGGTCGAGGGGACGCTCATGACGGCGGCGCGGGATCAGCTGTTCGAGGAGGTCGAGAGCCGGGTAACCTGAGGACGAGGGCGGAGCGGCGCGGCGGGCGGTCGGCGGGCGGCCGCGCCGCGCGCACTGCGGCCACGGGCGCCTGGCGGGCCGGGATCCGTCGTCGCGTGGATCACAACAGGAGGTGCACGATGCAACTGTCCGACAAGGTCGTGGTGATCACCGGCGCCGGCTCCGGCATGGGCCGGGCGATGGCGCATCGCTTTGCCGCCGAGGGCGGCCGGATCGTCGCCGCCGAGTGGCGCGCCGAAGCGCTGGCCGCCGTGGTCGACGAGGTGACGGCGGCCGGTGGCCGGATCGTCGGCGTCGAGGGCAACGTGGCGCTCGAGCCGGACTGCGCGCGGATCGTCGACACGGCGGCCGCGTCGTTCGGTCGGCTCGACGTGCTGGTGAACAACGCCGGCGTCATGGATACGAACCAGGGCGTGGGCGAGCTGACGAACGCGATGTGGGAGCGCGTGCTGGGCGTCAACCTCCACGGCCCGATGTTCCTGTCGCGCCTGGCCGTGCCGCGCATGGTGGCCCAGGGGGGCGGCTCGATCGTCAACGTCGCCTCGGTGGCCGGCCTGGGCGGCGGGGCCGCGGGCGCTGCCTACACGGCGTCGAAGCACGCGCTGATCGGTCTGACCCGCAGCACGGCGTTCGTCTACGCCCCCGACGGCGTGCGGTGCAACGCCATCGCCGCCGGCGCGGTGGCGACGAACATCATGCAGAGCATCGACCCGTCGCAGCTCGACCCGAAGGGCTCGGCCCGCTTCCAGACCTGGTACGCCGCCATCCCCGCCACCCTCGAGGCGGCCGACATCGCCGAGTTGGCGCTCTTCCTGGCATCGGACGCGTCGAAGCGCATCAACGGCGCGGTGATCCCGGCGGATGGGGGGTGGTCGGCGGCCTAGCCGGGGCGAGCGGCGGCGCGAGGACGCCGCAACGTCAATCCCACACCAGGGCCCCCCCGTCTGGTACTCCGTCACCCGCGTCTCTAAGAAGTTCTTCTCCTTCTGCAGGTCGACGGACTGGGCCATCCACGGGAACGGGTTGGGCGTGCCGTAGCGCTTGGGCATGTCGAGGCGCTCGAGGCGGCGGTCGGCGCTGAGCGCGGCGACAATCCGGGGGAAGCGGGTGGTGGTGCGGCGGGAGGGGGAGGGGGAGGACTGACTACAACGTGAGACGTGGCGGCGGGCGGATCGTTGCTCCGGTCGGACCCGAGGGAGCCACAGGGCATCACGACATCGCCGCGCGTGACCCGCAACCGCGGCCGGCCTGGCCCACGCGGCCGGCTGACCGGGGAATGTGTTTCGTCGCCGAGGAGCTCCGTCGGGGGGACGCCGGTCCCGCCAAGCCGCCGGTCACGCGCTCGGCGCGGCCTGATCGTCTCGAACCTCAGGCTGGCCGGGGGCCGCGAGGATCGCGTCTCGCCGCCGCTCGTACGCCGCGCGCTCCGCGTCGTAAGCGTCCAGGCGCCGCATGTTCATCCGGTAGCCGATCGCCGCGGGCGCCACCAGCACCGCCGTGACGCCGAGGCAGAGCACCGCCAAGACGAAGTGCCGACTCGCCACGAGCGAGAGTGTCGTCTTGGCCCCGATGCCGCCGAAAAACAGGATCCACGGCAAGGTGAGGACGAGGGTGCACCCGCGCGCGCGACCGGTGTCGACCCATTGACCCGACCCCGCCGCGTCGCCCGAGCCTGCGGACGGACCATGCGTCGGGCGAAACGTGAGCCGCGCGGCGGCGCCGCCCAGCGCCAGGCTCGCTCTGGCGAGGGCTTCGGACTCCGCCTCGTTGAGCGCGACGCGCCGGGTAAGGGCGCCGAGCTCCTCGCGCGTGGCGAAGGGCGGAGACGATGGCGTCGGCTCGTCGTCCGCGAGCGGCTCGGTCCAGAGCGCGGTGTCGGAACGGACCACGGCGAGTCGGGTGCCGCATTGGGCACAGGTCGTGAGCGTGCTGTCGGGCGGGACATCGATGCGGGCCTGGCAGCGGTGGCACGAGACGGCGATGAGGTTCGGCACGCGGGGATCCCTCCAGGGGCGAAGGCTGCGACACGGGGGGTCTACGCGGCGGACGGGGCCTCGGTCTCGGGTATGCGTGCCCCGGGCCATCGGGCGCCCGGACGGATGGCGACCGCCTACATCGGCGCCACGGTGGGCCGGCCGCCGCTCAATCCCACACCAACGCCCCCCCCGTCTGGTACTCCGTCACCCGCGTCTCGAAGAAGTTCTTCTCCTTCTGCAGGTCCACCGATTGCGCCATCCACGGGAACGGGTTGGGCGTGCCGTAGCGCTTGGGCATGTCGAGGCGCTCGAGGCGGCGGTCGGCGATGTACTCGACGTACTGGCAGAACTGCTCGGCGTTGATGCCCAGCAGGCCGCGCGGGCAGGCGTCCCAGGCGTAGCGCTGCTCGAGGTCGACGGCGCGCTCCACCAAGCCCAGGATCTCGGCCTCGAACGTAGCCGTCCAGGCGCCGGGGTTCTCGGTGCGGATCGTCTGGATCAGGTCGCAGCCGAACGCCAGGTGGATGCTCTCGTCGCGCATGATGAACTCGAACTGCTCGCCGATCCCGACCATCTTGTTCTGCCGCCGCATCGCCAACATCATCGCGAAGCCGGCGTAGAAGAAGATGCCCTCCATGATCACGTAGAAGCCGACCAGATCCCGCAGGAACCGCCGGATGTTCTCGTCGCCCTCGGTCGAGAACGTCGCGTCGAACACCGAGCGCGTCAGGTCGACGACGAACGCATCCTTGTCCTGGATGGACGGGATCGTCTCGTACATCGTGTAGATCTCGTCGGGGTCGAGGCCGAGCGTGTCGCAGCAGTAGATGAACGTGTCGGTGTGGATGGCCTCTTCGTACGCCTGGCGCAGCAGGTACTGGCGCGCCTCGGGCGCCGTGATGTGGTGGTACACCGCCAACACGAGGTTGTTGGCCGTCAGCGATTCGGCCGTCGAGAAGAAGCCCAGGTTCCACAGCACCATCCGCCGCTCGTCGTCGGAGAGGACGCGGTCGCTCTTCCACTGCTCGACGTCCTTCTGCATCCCGATCTCCTCGGGCACCCAGTTGTTGGCCACGCCGGCCTTGTAGTGCCGCCGCGCCCAGGGGTAGTGGAGCGGAAGGATCTTGTTGGGGTCGGTCTTGGCGCTGTTGATGATGGGCATGGGGGTGATCCTTGTGGGGCGGGGATGTCGGTGGGGTGGGGGGATGATGGGGGGTGTGGGGGAGGGGGGCAGGCGCGGGGGCCTGCCCCTACTGGCATGCTTCGCAATCGGGGTCGTCGATGCGACATAACTTGGGGCTGATCCCGCTGGTGTCGTCTGGGCCGGTGTCGCCGTGGGCGTGGGCGTTGCCGCGGCCGTTCGAGTGGCCGTTGCTGTGGACGAACGGCACGACCGGTGTCGACTCGACCGGCGTCGGCGTCGACGGGCGCACCGGCGGCGTCGTGGGCGTCGGTGTCGACGGGTGCGATGGGTGCGACGGGTGCGACGGTGTCGACGGCGGGGTCGCGGGCGCAGGCGATGGCGAAGCCGCCACGGCCGCCGCCGGGGCCACGGCGGCCTGATCGCGCATCTGGGTGAAGCCGAACTTGGCCGCGTCCAGCGTCGACTTCTCGACGCCGGTGACGGCCATCGTCCGGAGGTAGTAGGTGGTCTTGAGGCCGAGGCGCCAGGCCAGCTGGTAGACGTCGCTCAAGGTGCGGCCCGAGGTGCCGCGCATGAAGATGTTCAGCGACTGGCTCTGGTCGATCCACTTGCCGCGGGCCGCCGCCAGCTGGACCATCCAGGCCGGGTCGACCTCGAACGCCTCCTGGTACTTGGCGCGCAGCGCCGCCGGGATGCGCTCGATCTGCTGGACGCTGCCGTCGCGGTACTTCAGCTCGTCGAGCATCGCCTGGTCCCAAAGGCCCAGCGCCTTGAGGTCGTCGACGAGGTAGTGGTTGACGACGACGAACTCGCCCGAGATGTTGGCCTTGACGTAGAGGTTCTTGAAGATCGGCTCGATGGACGGATAGCAGCCGGCGATGTTCGAGATCGTGGCCGTCGGCGCGATGGCCATCGTGTTCGAGTTGCGCATGCCGTGGGCGCGCACCGCGGCGTAGACCGGCGCCCAGTCCAGCCGCCGCGTCCGCGACGCCTCGACCGCCTGGCCTCGCTCGGCCGCCAGCAGGTCGAGGGTGTCGATCGGGAACAGGCCGCGGTCCCACTTCGATCCCGCGTACGACGGATAGGCGCCGCGCTCCTCGGCCAGCCGGGCGCTGGCGAGGATGGCGTGGTAGCTCACCAACTCCATGCTGTAGTCGGCCCAGTCCAGCGCCGCCGGCTCGCTGAAGCTGCAGCCCAGCCCGTAGAGCATGTCCTGGAAGCCCATCACCCCCAGCCCGATCGGCCGGTGGCGCAGGTTCGAGCCGCGCGCCTCGGGCGTCGGGTAGTAGTTGATGTCGATCACGTTGTCGAGCATCCGGATCGCCGTCGCCACGGTGTCGGCCACCAGCGCCGCGTCGAGCTGGCCGTCGACGACGTGGCGGCCGAGGTTGACCGAGCCCAGGTTGCAGACGGCCGTCTCGTCGCGCGAGGTGTTGAGCGTGATCTCGGTGCAGAGGTTGGAGCTGTGGACGACGCCGACATGGTCCTGCGGCGAGCGGACGTTGCACGGGTCCTTGAACGTGATCCAGGGATGGCCCGTCTCGAACAGCATCGTCAGCATCTTGCGCCACAGCGCGCCGGCCTCGACGGTCTTGTAGAGCGCGATCTCGCCCCGGCGCGCCTTGGCCTCGTAGGCCGTGTAGCGCTCGGCGAACGTCCGGCCGTAGACGTGATGCAGGTCGGGCACCTCGTCGGGCGAGAACAGCGTCCACTCGCCGCCGTCCATCACCCGCTGCATGAACAGGTCGGGGATCCAGTTGGCCGTGTTCATGTCGTGGGCGCGGCGGCGCTCGTCGCCGGTGTTGCGGCGCAGGTCGAGGAAGTCCTCAATGTCGTAGTGCCAGGTCTCGAGGTAGGCGCAGGTGGCGCCGCGGCGCTTGCCGCTGCGGTTGATCGCCATCGTCACGTCGTTGGCGATCTTGAGGAACGGGATGACGCCCTGGCTCTCGACGTGGGTCGAGTGGATCGCCGCGCCGGTGGCGCGGACGTTCGTCCAGTCGTTGCCCAGTCCGCCGGACCACTTCGAGAGCTGGGCGTTGTCGGCGTAGCTCTTGAAGATGTGGCCGAGGTCGTCCTCGACGGTCGTGATGTAGCAGCTCGAGAGCTGGGGGTGCGACGTCCCGGCGTGGAACAGCGTCGGCGTGCTCGGGACGTAGCGCAGGCTCGAGATCAGGTCGTAGAACCGGATCGCCGTCGCCTCGGGCTCGGCCTCGTCGACGGCGAGGCCCATCGCCACCCGCATCCAGAACGCTTGCGGCAGCTCGAACGGGCGGCCGTCGCGGCGGGCGAAGTAGCGCTCGTAGAGCGTCTGGGCGCCCAGGTAGGTGAACAAGCCGTCGCGGGACGGGTCGAGCGCCGCCGCCAGCCGCTCGAGGTCGAACGCGCCGAGGCGGGCGTCGAACTGGCCGTCGCGCACCGCCAACCGCACCTGGTCGACGAACGCCTGGCGGTAGGCGCCGTCGACGTCCGACGGCGCCAGCGAGCGGCCCACCACCTCCTTGCGCAGCTTCTGCAGCAGCAGCCGCGCCGCCAACGCGCTGAACGCCGGCTCGCGCTCGATGAACGCCGCCGCCGCCATGACCATCGCCTGCTCGATGCGGCTGGTGGGGATGCCGTCGTAGACGTTGTGGACCACCTCGCGCACGACATCGTCGACGTCGGCCTCGGTCAGCGCCAGGTCGGCCGAGAGACGGCGCAGCGTCTCGGCGATCGGCTTGACGTTGAACAGCACCGTCCGCCCGTCGCGCTTGACCACCGTCAGCTTGCCGAGCTTGGCGCTCTCGATGGCCTGCTGTCGGGCGGCCTCGCGGACCCCCTGGCGGTCGGCGCGGTAGAGGATGTAGGCCTTGGCGACCTCGTAGAGCCCCTCGCGCATGAGGTGCTTCTCGACGATGTCCTGGACGTTCTCGACGTTCGGGTAGAAGTCGACGAAGCGCTGCGCCACCTCGTCGCAGACGCGCTCCGCCACCGCCAGCACCTGGATCTCGGGAATGGCCACCCCGGTCGCCGCCACCGCCTTGCCGATGGCCGCCGCGATCCGCTCGGCATCGAACTCGACGACCTCGCCGTTGCGCTTGATGACCTTGAGATCCGGCATGGGACGTCCTCCACGAGGGGGGCGATGCCGCGGTCGGTAGACCGGCCGGCGGCACCGAGGTGCACGGCGACGACGGCGCGGGCCGCGGCGTGGCGTCCCGGGCGCGTGACGGGCGATGGTACTGCATGTTGTGGTGGGGGGCAACCGGGTCCCACGAGATGTGGTCGTTGGGTCGGCGAGGCGGGGCAGAGGCCGGGCGCGTCACGGGCGCGGCCGGGGCGATGGTGGGGTGCGCGTCCGGCACGCGGCGCACCGCGCCCCTATGGCCGCAGCGCTTCGACGATCGTCGTGACGTTGTGGCGCATGAAGGCCAGGTAGTTCGGCGCCGGGCCGTCGGGGGCCGACAGCGACTCGGTGCGCAGCGGCACCAGGCGGGCGCCGCTGTCGGCGGCGACGCGCTCGGCCAGCGCCGACGGCGCGCCCTCGCCGACGAAGATCACCGCCGTGCCCGCCGCGGCGATCGCGTCTTCGAGCGCCGCCAGGTCCTTCGCCGACGGCTCGGCCGCCGTGCTGGCGCCCGGCACGATCGCGCCGATCTCGTCGAATCCGTAGGCCACGGCGAAGTAGGCCAATACAGCGTGGTCGGTCACCAGCACGCGCCGCGCCGGCGGGACGGTCTCGACGGTGGCCCGGATCCAGGCGTCGAGCGCCGCGAGCTCGGCGCGGTAGGCGTCGGCGCGGGCGGCGTAGCCGTCGCGCCCGGCCGGGTCGGCCGTCGACAAGGCGCCGGCGATGTTGTCGGCCCAGACGGCGACGCGGACCGGGTCCCACCAGACGTGCGGGTTGGGCACGGCACCGTCGTCCGCGGCGCCGTGCTCGTCGGCGTTGGAACCGTCGCCCGCGTCGTCCGGCGCGCCGTCGTGGGCGTGCCCGCCGGCCGCCGCCAGCGTCGCGACGCCGTCCGAGACGGCCACGCGGCGGCTGCGCGCGGCGTTGCCGGCCAGCAGCGACTCGAGGGCAGCCTCCAGGTGCAGGCCGTTCTCGAACACGATCGTCGCCTGCTCGAGCGCCGCCAGATCGCCCGGGCTCGGCTTGTAGACGTGGGGGTCGAGGTCCGGGCCGATCAGCACGTGCACCGCCGCCCGCTCGCCCCCGACGGCGCGCACCACGTCGCCGACGATCGACGTCGTGGCCACCACCGACAGCGCGGGCGTCGTGGTGGCCGTGGCGGCGGCGGTCGGCGGGGCGGTCGGGCCCGGCGGTGCGGCGGTCGGGGTGCGGCAGGCGGCGGCGAGGGCGACGAGCGCCCCGGCGGTCGCGCGGAGGGCGGCCGTCGCGGTGGACGGGCGGTGACGTCGAGATGCGACCGGTGCGGCCATCGTCGAGCCCTCCAGCAACCCGCCGGGCGGCAACCCGTCGGGGCAGCGCGCGCCCGGCGCGGGCGCCGCGCCGACCGCTCAAAATGAGAACGAATCTCAGATTGGCCCGCAGTCTAGCCGTGGGCCGCGGGCCTCGTCAAGCCGCCGCCGCAGTTGCCGCCCGGCGCGGCGCTGTGTTATGGTGACCCGAGCGCGGCCGCGGGGGAACGGCCTGCCGCACATCGGCCGCGCAGGGGAAACAGCGTTCATGTCCAACGCGGGGGACGGCCCGGGCGAACGTCTGGGCCGGGCCAGGGTCGGGTTCGAGATCGCCGGGCGCCGTGTCGCGCTGGGCGAGACGCGCGACCTGGCGCTCGAGGTGGCGCGCAATGCCAGCGGGCGGCCGATCAGCCTGCCGTTCCGCGTCTGGCGCGCGCCGGAGCCGGGCCCGACGGTCTTCGTCGTCGGCGCGGTGCACGGCGACGAGCTCAACGGCACCGGCATCGTCCGCAGCCTGATGCTCGACGCGCCGTTCGCGCTGCGGCGCGGCTCGCTGGTGCTGGTGCCGGTGGCCAACATCCTGGGCTTCGAGGACCGATCGCGCTACCTGCCCGACCGCCGCGACCTCAACCGCAGCTTCCCCGGCAGTGCCGACGGCAGCCTGGCCGGCCGGATGGCGCACACGCTGTTCCGCGAGATCGTCGCCAAGTGCGACGCCGGGATCGACCTCCACACCGCCGCGGCCGGCCGGACGAACTACCCGAACATCCGCGCCGACGTGGCCGATCCCTGGACGGCGCGGCTCGCCCGCGCCTTCGGCAGCCCGCTCATCGTCACCGGGCCCGGCCCGGCCGGCTCGCTTCGCCAGGCGGCGGTGGCGGCCGGCGTGCCGACGATCGTGCTCGAGGCCGGCGAGGTCTGGAAGGTCGAGCCGAGCGTCGTGGCGTACGGCGTCCAGGGCGTGGCGAACGTCCTGGCCGACCTCGGTATGGTCGACGCCCCGCCCTCGACGCCGCCGTTCCAGGCCGAGATCACCCGCACCACCTGGGTCCGCGCCGCCCAGGGCGGCTTCCTGCGCTTCCACGTCGGCCCCGGCGACCTCGTCGAGGCTGGCCAGCCGATCGCGACGAACGCCGACCTGCTCGGCCACCCGGTCGAGGTGCTGTCGGCGCCCGACGGCGGCGTCGTGCTGGGCATGTCGACGCTGCCGGTCGTCCTGCCGGGCGAGCCGGTGTGCCACGTTGCCGTCCCGGCCGGCGGCCTCGGCCCGATCCGCCGCGCGCTGCGCCGCTCGGCCGACCGCCACGTCCACGCCCGGCTGCGCGACGACCTGGCGACGAACGTCTCGGTGACGGCGCCGCCGGCCTACGAGGCCGTCGTCGCGCCCTGAGCCGGACGGCCCTCGGTTACGTCCCGATCCAGAGCAGCGCCGCCACCACGCCCAGGACCGCCAGCGCCGCCAGCACGAAGGCGGAGCGCAGCCCGGCCCGGCCGGCGAAGGCGAGCAAGATGCCCGACTTGACGACGTTGTTGCCGGCGATCGCGACGACGATCGCCGCCGCCCGCTCGGCCAGCGCCGGCTCGGCGGCTCGGCTGAGGCTGATGACGAACGGGTCGAGGTCGGCGACGCCGACGATGGCCGACAGCGCGTAGAGCCCGAGCCGCCCGTACCGGGCGCGGGCCCAGTCGGTGGCGATCGTGATGATGACGAACAGGCCGGCGAAGGCGAGCGCGGCCCAGATCTCGAGCGGGTTGTCGACATCCTCGGCCAACGCCGCCCCGCCGTCGCCGCGCCGCCCGCGGGCGTGGAAGCCCCAGGCCGCCGCGAGCGTGGCCGCCATCGGGGCGGCCAGCCATGGCGCCAGCTGCAGGGCCAGGGCCGGGTTGAAGACGGCGGTGACGATGCCGACGCGGACGAACATCACGGCGGTGGCGACGAGGGCAGCGGCGTGGAGGTCGGCGGCCTGCCCGGCCCCGGCCCCGAGCCGGCGCGCCACGACCGCCGTGGCCGCCGTCGACGAGTACAGCCCCCCCAGCGCCGCGCCGGCGATGACGCCGTGGCCGGGCGAGAGGTAGCGCTGCAGGAGGTAGCTGCCGTAGGAGAGCGCGCTGATCACGACCACCGCCAGCCAGACCTCGTAGGGCGAGAGGTCGGTCAGCTGGGTGACGGGGTCGCGGGGCAGCAGCGGCAGGATGACGCCGGCGAGCACGAGGAACCGCGCCAGGGTCGTGATCTCGCGGCGGGGGAAGCGTCGGACGAAGGCGTAGAGCCGGGCCTGGCCGCTGAGCAGGCCCACCGCGGCCACCGTCAGACCGATGACCGCCCACGGCGGCGCCACGAGCGGCAGCGGGCCGAGCGCGTAGGCGACGAGGTTGCAGGCCGGGACCATGATCTCGGCCCGCCGGAGCCGGCTGGCGCGGTGGCGCGCCGCCGCCGGCGCCGGCGGGTGCACTTCGCCGTGGTCCGCGAGGTCGAGCGCGCCCGCCGGCAGCGCGGGCGCGGCGGCGCGCGCCGCCAGCGGACCGTCGGTGCTGTGCGGCTTGCGCGTCTCGGCGCCCGGCTCGCCGGCCAGGCGCGCGCGGTACCACGCCCAGAGCCAGCCGCCCACGAGCGCGAGCCCGGTGGCGAAGCCGACGAGGCGCTCCGGGTCGAGCAGATAGAGCGCCAGCCCGAGCAGCGCCAGCAGCGGGAACGTCCGGACGCCGCCCGGCCGGTTCGGCGCCGCAGCGTAAAAGTCCTCGAACGCCAGCCCGAACAGGAACGACAGGCCGAGGCTCAGGGCCAGCGCCTCGGGGCCGAGGGCCGTGAAGCTCATCGGCGGCGGTCGCGCCCGAACGCGCCGGCCGCGGCGGCCACACGCGGCGCGACGACAGGCGTCTCCGACCCACGGCGATCGATCGGTCGGAACCCGGATGGCAAGGCAGCACCTCGAGGTGAAGTCTGGACCTACCGGCGCGGCCGGCGCCCTCAGGGTAGCGCCGGCCGGTGCGGGCTGTCCAGACGGCGCCTCGACCGTTCAGGGGCGCGACGACGGTGCGTCGCCATACCCGCGATCCGCGGCGCCGCGCCGCCCGCTCGCCGCCGCCGTGCCGCGCCCGCGCCCGCCCCCGCGCCCGCCGGGGTGCTACCGCCCCGCGACTGCCTCGGCCACGGTGAAGGCCACGAGCTGCCCGTCGCCCAGCGGCAGCCGGGCCAGCAGCGTTCCGTCGTCGAGCGCCGCGGCCCAGGGGGTGTCGACGAGGCGGTCGGCGTCGGCCGCCGCCAGGCCGGCGCCGCGGCGGGCGCCGGCGCCGCGGGCCAGGTCGAGGGCGGTGATGTCGCCGCGGCCGCCGACGGCGAAGACGGCGCCGCCGGCCTCGACCAGGCGCGGCAGCCGGCGGCCCAGCGGGGCCAGGTCGCGCTCCCACGCCAGCCGGCCGTCGGGGCCGAAGCGCAGCAGCCGCTTCACCGTCGGCCCGCGGTGGGTGGCCAGCGCGCCGCCGTCGGACAGCAGGACCAGCTGGCCGTCGTCGATGTGTCCGGGCGCCAGCGGGTGGTGGCGCGGCGGCTCGGGCGCCACCAGGCTGAGCCAGGTGATGCCGTCGGCGGCCTGGACGAAGACGCCGTCGCCCGCGATCGCCGGCTGGCCGGCGAGCCCGGGGCGGACGACGGCGCGGCCACCGGCCCGCGCCGCCTCCCAGCCCGCCGCGCCGCCGGCGCCGGTCAGCACGACGAAGCGGTCCGACACCGCCAGCCCCTCGACGTCGCCGACGCCGTCGACCGCCCAGCGCGCGCCGCCGTCGCGGTCGAGCGCGGCCAGCCGGCCGTCGGCCGCCAGCAGCACGCCGCCCTCGGGCAGCGCGGCGAGGATGGGGGTGCGGCGGGGCGTAGCGGGGGACGCGCCGGGCGACGCGCCGGTCGCGAGCGCAACGGGCACGGTCCAGCGCGCCGCGGCGGGACCGCCGCGGGCCGCACCGCCCGGCGCCGCGCCGCCCGCCGCGCCCGCCCCGGCCACGGCGTAGGCGGCGACGCCGTCGGGGTGGGCGGCGTAGACGGTGTCGCCGGCCGCGTCGAGCACGGCGGCATGCACCGGCGCGGTCGTCGCCAGCCGCCATGCCGGCCGCCCGTCGGCGGGCGCGACGCCCGCCAGTGCCCGGCCGTCGATCTGGACGACGAGCGGGCCGTCGGCGGATGGGCCGAGGGCGGCCGCCAGCGTGGGCGTGAACGGCGCCAGCCAGCGCACCCCGGGCGTGGCCAGCAGGCGGTCGCGGGCGATGAGGGCGCTGGGCGCGTGCCAACCGACGCGGCTCGGGTCGGACGGCCAATAGCCGGGGCCGGGCGTGTCGGGCATGTGGTCGCGGATCTCGAAGTGCAGGTGCGCCCGGCCGCGCGGCTTGCCGATGTCGGCCAGGTACTGGCCCCGCGTCACGCACTGGCCGCGCACGACGGCCACGCTGGGCGGGTCGACGTGGCCATAGAACGAGAGCACCGTCGACAGCGGCCGGCCGGCGGCGTCGAGGCGGCCGGGCGGGAAATGGTGGCGGACGATGATCACGCCCTGGTCGGTGCCCCAGCCCCAGGGCTGGGCGTAGACGACCTCGCCGTGGCCGATGCTGGTGATCGGCTGGCCGAAGCTGGTGCCGCCCAGCGCCAGCCAGTCCTCGCCGGCGTGGAGCTTGCCGTCGTAGCGGTTGCTGACGCGACCGTAGGGCCACCGCACCTGAAAGCCCGCCCCGTCCGGCGCGCCCAGCGGCGCGTCGAGCCGGTCGACGAGGCCGCAGCGCGCACCCGGCGCCGGCGCCGGCGGCGCGTTGGGCAGCGGGGCGGCGGCGTCGACCACCGCCAGCACCGGCGCCGGGCCGTCGACGACGGGCGTGGCGGCCGGCCGCGCCTCGTCGCGGTCGCCCGGCCGGTCGGGCCGGTCGCCGCAGCCGGCGGCCGCCGCCAAGCCGACGAGCGCCGCCGCCAGGGCGGCCGTTGGGCGGCGCGGGGCGGTCGAGCGCGCGGCGGTCCGGCGGTCCGTCGCGGTCGGGCGTCGTGCGGCGGGCGGGTCGTGTGGAGCGGTCGAACCCTCGGCCGGGGCGGGTATCATGGCCGAAGGGTGCGCGCCGCGGATGAGCGTGCGGTGAGCGGACCGCCGTCGGGCGCGGGCGGCGCGGCAGCCGCGGCCCGCCGGGCGGCGTCGAGGATCGTCAGCTTCTGCCAGATCTTCGTCGACAGCCCGGTGGCCAGCAGCTCGACCTCGTTGATGGCCGCCAGGACGACGGGGTCGGAGCGCCGCTCGCCCAGCAGGGTGGCGACCTTGCTCGTCAGCGACAGCAGCTCGCTGCAGTAGTCGAGGTAGTGGCCGAGGTCCTCGATCCCCAGCGACGGGGTCGGCGACGAGGCGGTGGCGATCCGGTCGGCGCGCAGCCGGTCGGGGTCCTTGGTGAGCTGGTGCATGTCGACGATATGGGCGATGCTGCGCAGCCGGTGGATCAGCGCCAGCGCCCGGCGGCGCTTGATGCGCTGCTCGAGCGAGAGCAGGAAGAGGATCGCCAGCGTCAGGAACACGGCGTCGTTGATGCCGGACTCGATGACCTGGAGCAGCTCGGCCAGGCTCTCGAGGCCGCGCGGCATCCGCAGCGACCGCGCCGCCAGCGCCAGGACCCCCAGCCCCAGCGCCACGACCGCCCCGACGCCGATCCGAATCGCCCAGTACGGCCGCGCCAGCGCCGCGCTGGCCGCCGCCGACTCGCGCGCCAGCGCCAGCAGGTCCGCGGCCAGCCGGCCGAGCCCGGCGCCCGGGAAGCGCTCCTCGATGCGCTGCCGGAGGCGGTCCAGCGTGGCGATGATGTGGGTCGGCTCGAGCTCGCGGGTCATCGACGGCGGCTCCCGGGCGCGGCGCGGCGGGCGACCGCTATTATGGGGGCGGCCGGCCGGGGGAGAAGCGCCCGGCCGCGGCGGTGCAGCGGGGAAGGCGGCGATGGCGGGCGAGCGCATCCTGGTGGTCGAGGACGAGCCGGCGGTGGCGCGCGGCCTGGAGTACGCGCTGCGGGCCGAGGGCTACGACGTCCGGCTGGCGCCGACCGCGGCCAGCGCGCTGGAGCAGGCGCGCACGGCGGACGTCCAGCTGGCGCTGCTCGACGTCCGGCTGCCCGACGGCAGCGGCTTCGACGTCTGCCGGACGCTGCGCGGTGAGGGCCGCCGGCTGCCGATCCTCATGCTCACCGCCCGTGACGACGAGGTCGACAAGGTCATCGGCCTCGAGCTGGGCGCCGACGACTACATCGTCAAGCCCTACGGCCTGCGCGAGCTGCTCAGCCGCATCCGCGCCCAGCTCCGCCGCGCCTACGGCGAGCTCGCCGCGGCCGACGCCGACCTCGACGCGGTGGCGTTCGGCGATGTCGAGGTCGACCTGCGGCGGCTGCGGGCGCGGCGCGGCGGCGCGCCCGTCGACCTGACGCCGACCGAGTTCCGGCTGTTGCGCCACCTCGTCCTCCACCCCGGCCGCCCGTTCAACCGCGACCAGCTCCTCGAGGCCGTCTGGGGCTATGACAGCACGGTCACCAGCGACCGCACCGTCGACGTCCACATGCGCCACCTGCGCCAGAAGCTCGAGCCCGCGCCGGCCGCGCCGCGCTGGCTGGTGACGGTGCGCGGCACCGGCTACGCCTTCGATCCCGACGGGACGGCCGGTTGAGCCGTCGGGCGGCGGGCGACGCCGACCGGCCCGGCCCGCGGGCGCCGCGCTGGTCACGGTCGTCGCACGCGTCGGCCCCCCGGCGCACGTCGCGCTCCTCGAACCCGACGTTCGCGGCGCTCGCGCTCGCGACGCTGCTCGCCGCCGGCTGCGGGGAGCGGCCGGGCGACGGCTACAGCCCGGCAGCCGCCGGCACCGCGGCGGCGCTGGGCGGCGGGTCGGACGACGGCGACGGCGGGGGCGCGCGCGCCGGCGAGCGCGAGGCCGTGCGGCGCGGCGCCGTCGACCGCGGCCCGCCGATCCCTGTCGACCCGGCCGACCGCGGCGCGCTGGCGCGGGCGTTCGGCGTGGCGCCGATCGCGTCACGGGTCATGGCGGTCCCGCCGAACAACCGGCCGTCGCCGGCGCGCGCCGACTTGGGCCGGCTGCTGTTCTTCGACCCGATCCTCTCCGGCGAGCGGGACGTGAGCTGCGCCGTGTGCCACATCCCGGAGCGGGCCTTCAGCGACGGCCGGCCGCGCAGCGTCGGCGCCGGCGGCGGGGCAGCGCTGGGGCCGGCGCGGCCGGTCGGCGTCTCGCGCCTGACCGGACAGCCGTTCGCCGAGTCGGCCCGCAACGCGCCGACGGTGCTGAACGCCGGCTTCCTCGGCGCCGGGGCGGACGCCGATGCGGTGGCGCCGGGCGATGCCTACGCCGGCTTCCTGTCCGTCCTGTTCTGGGATGGCCGCAGCGAGAAGGGCCTCGAAGGCCAGGCCCTCCACCCGCTGGGGGCCCGCGACGAGATGGCCGGCGACGCCTACCCGTTCCGCGACGCGCACTGGACCGTCCTGGCCCGGCTGCGGGCGATCCCGGACTACGAGCGCCGGTTCCGCGCCGCCTTCCCCGAGCTGGCCGACGAGGCGACCGCCATCACCTCGTCGAGCCTGGCCCGGGCGATCGCCGCGTTCGAGCGCACGCTGGTGACGCCCGACGCGCCGTTCGACCGCTGGCTGGCCGGCGACGACGGCGCCCTCGACGCCGCGGCGACGCGCGGCAAGGCGCTGTTCTTCGGCCGCGCCGGCTGCGCCGCCTGCCACCGCGGGCCGATGCTGTCCGACTTCAGCTTCGCCGTCGTCGGCGCGCCGCAGGCCGGGCCCGGCTTGCCCGAGGCCCGCGGCGACGACATCGGCCGCGCCGCCGTGACGGGTGACGACGCCGACCGCTACGCCTTCCGGACGCCGCCGCTGCGCAACGTGGCGCTCACCGCACCGTACTTCCACGCCGGCACGGCCGCCTCGCTGGCCGAGGTCGTCGCGTTCTTCGACCGCGGCGGCAACGACCGCGGGCTGCCGCCGTCGACGCTCGACCGGCGGCTCCGGCCGCTCGGCCTCCCGGCCGAGGAGCGGGCCGACCTCGTGGCGTTCCTGGGCGCGCTCACCGGCCGGCCGCCCGACGTCGCCGTGCCGGCGGCGGTGCCGAGCGGCCTGGTCCCGGTCGTCGGCGACGGGGCCGCCTTGACCGGCGCCGAAGCCCGACCGTAGCATCGCCCGCCATGACGCCGCGTGAACCGCGGGCGCGCCTGACGCGCCGACGACTGCTGCACCTGACCGGCCTCGGCGCCGGGGCGGCGCTGGCCGGGCCGTGGCGGCGCGGCGGGCGGGCGGCCGCGGCGGCGCAGGACGGCGCGTTGACGATCGACCTGGCGGCCGTGATCGAGCCGGCGCCGCTGCGGCCCGGCGCGCCGACGACGCTGTGGCGCTACCGCGCCGCCGTGACGGCCGGCGACCCGGCGCGGCTGCAGGCCGTCGACGGGCCCTTCCCGGGGCCGATCGTGCGGCTGCGCGAGGGGATGACGTTCACCGCCGACTTTACGAACCGGCTGAGCGAGGACACGACCGTCCATTGGCACGGCCTGAACGTGCCGCACGAGATGGACGGCCACCCGATGGACCTCGTGGCGCCGGGCGCGGGCCGCCGCTACAGCTACGAGGTACGCAACCCGGCTGGGATGTACTGGTTTCACCCCCATCCCCACGGCCGGACCGGCGCCCAGGTCTACCGCGGCCTGAGCGGCCTGCTGATCGTCGACGAGGCGCCGGGCGACCCCCGCTTGGCGGCCCTGCCCGCCGACCTGGCCGAGCAACCGCTGGTGCTCCAAGACCGGACCCTCGACGACGTGAACGCCCTAGTCTACACCCAGAGCCCGATGGGTTTCCTGGGCGACGACCTGTTCGTCAACGGCCGCGAGCGCTACCGCGCCACCGTCGCGCCGCGCCCCTACCGGCTGCGGCTGCTCAACGGCTCGAACCACCGCATCTTCAAGCTGGGCTGGCGCGACGGCGCGCCGCTGACGGTCATCGGCACCGACGGCGGGCTGCTCGACGCGCCCGTCGAGAAGCCCTACGTCATGCTCGGCCCGGCCGAGCGCATCGAGCTGCTGGCCGACTTCGGTGACGATGCGCCCGGCACCGTGCGCCACCTCGACACCCTGGCGTTCCGCGATGACAGCATGGCCATGGGCTTCCGCTGGCCGCAGGGCGGGCCCGGCGAGGTGGCGACGTTCGTCGTCAACGACCGGCCCGCGCCGCCGCGGCGCCGTCTCTGGCTGCCGGTCGGCTACGTTCGGCGCGGCCCGGCGGCGGCCGTCGCCGCGCCGCCGCCGGCGCCGAACCCGCGCGATGGCGGCGCGACCCGCGCCGCCCCCGATGCCGGCGACGCCCGCTCGTTCGCCCCGCCGGCCGCGGGCGCGCCGGCGGTTTGCCGCGTGCCGGCCGCGGCGGGGTCGGAGGCCGCGGCGGCGGGGGCCTCACGTTGGGGGGCGTCGGCGTCCGAGGCAGCCGCATCTACACCGCCGACCGCCCTCGGCGCCGCCGCCGCCGACGGCATCCCGGCCGACCGCACGATCGTGCTGCGGATGCAGGCGGGCCAGTTCACGCTCAACGGCCGCACCTTCGAGCACGAGGCCGTGGCGGACGACGAGATCGTCACGCTCGGCGCCGACGAGGTCTGGGCCTTCGTGAACGAGGGGATGGGCGGTGGTCCCGGCCCGGGGCCGGGGCCGGGGATGGGGATGAGCGGCCCGCACCTCATGCACGTCCACCTGGTGCGCTTCAAGGTCGTTGAGCGCACCACGGACGGGCGGCACGCCGCGGCCTACGCCTCGGTGGCCGAGGGCCTGGTCGACGAGGGCTGGAAGGACACCGTGCTCGTCATGCCCGGCGAGACGGTGAAGATCCGGGCGACCTTCGGCGACTTCACCGGCCTCTACTTGGTCCACTGCCACATGCTCGAGCACGAGGACCAGGGGATGATGCGCAACTTCCGGGTCGACCCGCCGGCGTAGGGCGGACCTGCGGCGACGAGGGCGCGTCGCGATGGCGCAGGCCTCCACGACGACGCCCCCGGCCGTGCGGCCGGGGGCGTCGATGGCGTCACAGGCATGCGGCCGGCGGCCGCGTCAGTCGTCGGACAGCCCGATCATCGGCCCGACGGCCGGCGAGCCGCCGCCGGTGGCGGCGAAGTAGAGCGCGGCCACCATGAGCAGGAGCTCGAGCTCGTAGCCGTCGAGGAAGCCCTGGGCGTTCGGGAGCTTGGCCATGGCGATCGCGACGAGCATCGTGATCGCGAACAGCAGCGACCAGAGCCGCGGCAGGATGCCCAGGATCACGCAGATCCCGCCGACGAGCTCGACGATGATGACGATCCAGGCCATCGCCGCGGCCATCGGGATGCCGAGGCCGCCGAAGAAGCCGGCCACGCCCTCGGCGCCGTCGCTGAACTTCTGCCAGCCGTGGTTCACCATGATGATGCCGACCACGAGCCGCAGCAGCAGCGGCGCGTACGGGGCCAGCGGGCGCAGGAACTTGAGCTTCAGCAGGTCCATTCGGGTCCGTCTCCTGTCGTTCGGGATGGCGCATCCACATCGGCGGCCGGTGCCGCGGACCGGATCGTATCGCGGCGCCCTTGCGGCGGCAAGCAGCCGTCGGCGCAGCGGCACGCGGTCGTCGGCGGGGCGGACGAAGGGCGTTGGTCCGGTTGCCGGCGGGTGGTAACATAGCCGGCCGACGCCCGCCCCGGACCGAGGAGCCCGCCGATGTCGTCCGATCCCGCCGCGACCGCGGTGCGCACCGTCGAGCTCAACCACGCCACGCTGACGGCGGCCGACATCGTCGCCGACTACCGCCTGGCGTTCAAGAGCCGCCAGGCCAGCCTGATCGGCCGCCGCGAGGTGCTGGCGGGGCGGGCGAACTTCGGGATCTTCGGCGACGGCAAGGAGGTGGCGCAGCTGGCGATGGCCCGCGCCGCGCGGCCGGGCGACTGGCGGTCAGGCTACTACCGCGACCAGACGTTCCTGTTCGCCGTCGGCAGCCACTCGTTCCCGGAGTACTTTGCCCAGCTCTACGCCGACACCGATCCGGTGCGCGAGCCCATGTCGGCGGGCCGGCAGATGAACGCGCACTTCGCGACGCGCTACCTGGCGCCGGACGGCACCTGGCTCGACCAGATGGCGCAGGTCAACTCGAGCGCCGACGTCTCGCCGACGGGCTCGCAGATGCCGCGCCTCGTCGGGCTGGCCCAGGCGTCCAAGGTCTACCGCGAACTCGAGGCGCTGCACGCCATGACGGCGTTCTCGCGCGGCGGCCACGAGGTGGCATGGGGCACGATCGGCAACGCCACCTGTGCCGAGGGGATGTTCTGGGAGTCGGTCAACGCGATCGGGGTCCTGGGGGTGCCGGCCGTCCTCAGCATCTGGGACGACGGCTACGGCATCTCGGTGCCCGGGCGGTACGCGATCACGAAGGACGACCTGAGCGAGGTCCTCAGGGGCTTCCAGCGCGCGCCCGGCGGCAGCGGCTACGACCTCTACACGGTGCGCGGCTGGGACTACCTGGCGCTCGTCGACGCCTACCTCGAGGCGGCCGCCAACGCCCGGCGCGACCATGTCCCGGCCATCGTCCACGTCATCGAGCTGACCCAGCCGCAGGGCCACTCGACCTCGGGCAGCCACGAGCGCTACAAGTCGGCCGAGCGGCTGGCCTGGGAGGCCGAGCACGACTGCCTGACGCGGCTGCGGCGCTGGATCGTCGCCAGCGGGATCGCCGACGACGCCGCGCTCGACGCGTGGGAGGAGGAGGACCGCGACTGGGTCGAGGCGGTCCGCACCGAGGCCCACGAGGCCTTTCTGGCGCCGATCCGCGCCGAGCGCGACGAGGCCGTGGCGCTGCTGGGGGCCCTGCGGGACGAGGTCGCCGGCCGGCCGGCGGAGAGCGCCGTCGCCGCCGCGCGCGACGGCCTGGCGGCGATCGAGCTGCCGAAGCGCGAGGACGTCCACGTGGCGCTGCGCAAGGCGGCGGTGGCCGTCGGCGGCCACGACGGGCCGGCGCGGACGGCGCTGCTGGGCTGGAAGGCGGCCCAGGACGCGGTGAACGCCGCCCGCTTCGGGTCCCACCTGACCAGCGACGCGCCGCTGGCCGCGACGCGCGTCGCCGCCGTGCCGCCGGTGTACTCGGACGCCTCGCCGACCCTGAACGCGTTCGAGGTGCTCAACGCCTGCTTCGACGCCGCGCTGGAGCGCGACCCGCGCGTCCTGGCCTTCGGCGAGGACCTGGGGTTCATCGGCGACGTGAACCAGGCGTTCAAGGGGCTCCAGGCCAAGCACGGCCCGGTGCGTGTGGCCGACACCGGCATCCGCGAGGTGACGATCCTGGGCCAGGCGATCGGCCTGGCCATGCGCGGACTGCGGCCGATCTGCGAGATCCAGTACCTCGACTACATCCACTATGCCCTGCAGCTCCTCAGCGACGACCTGGCCTGTCTACGCTGGCGGACGAACGGCGGGCAGGCGGCACCGGTCATCGTCCGGACGCGCGGCCATCGGCTCGTCGGGATCTGGCACTCCGGCTCGCCGATGGCCGGCATCATCCACCTCTGCCGCGGAATCCACGTCTGCGTCCCGCGCGACATGACGCGGGCGGCGGGCTTCTACAACACGCTCCTCGCGTCCGACGAGCCGGGCATCGTCGTCGAGGTTCTCAACGGCTACCGCCTCAAGGAGCGCCTGCCCGACAACATCGCCGACGTCAAGGTGGCCCTCGGCGAACCGGAGATCCTGCGCCCGGGCGCGGACGTGACGTTGGTGACGTACGGCGCGTGCTGTCGGGTCGTGATGGAGGCGGCCGCGGTGCTCGCCGGCATGGGCATCGACGTCGAGGTGATCGACGTCCAGACGCTGCTGCCGTTCGATCGGCCCGGCGCGATCGGCGCCTCGATCCGCAAGACGGGTCGCGTCCTGTTCGTCGACGAGGACGTGCCGGGCGGCGCGACGGCCTTCATGCTCCAGCAGGTCCTCGAGCGCCAGGGCGCCTACTTCGAGCTCGACAGCCCGGCCCAGACGCTGACCGCCCAGCCGCACCGCCCGGCCTACGGCAACGACGGCGACTACTTCAGCAAGCCCCAGGTCGAGCACGTCATCGCCCGCGTCAACGCCATGATGCACGAAGTCGACCCGGCCGCGTTCCCGCTGGTGTGGGGCTGACGGGCCGGCGCCGGCCCGCCGTCACGTCACCGCCAGCACCCGCCGCACCGCGCCCGGCGTCGCCAGCGCGTTCAGGGCCACCGCGGCCACGTCGGCGCGGCTGACGAGGCCGGCGCGCACCTCGGCCTGGGTGCCGATGTCGGCGCGGCCGGTCGGCGGGCCGTTCGTCAGGCCGCCCGGCCGCAGGATCGTCCAGTCGAGGCCGCTTTCGCGCACCGTGCGCTCCTGGACGGCCTTGTCGAGGAACCGCCCGCGCAGCACCGTGCCCATGAGCAGCCGGAACCACCACGGCACCTGATCCCGGCTGTCGGCCACGCCCAACGACGATACGACGACGATGCGCCGCACGCCGGCGGCGCGCATCGCGTCGAGGACGACCGCGGTGCCGGCCGAGACGACGCCGGGCGGGTTGCCCGGCGTCGTCCCCAGAACGACGGCCACGGCGTCGGCGCCGGCGACGACCTCGGCCACGGCGCCGGGGTCGAGGACGTTGCCGGCCACGACGCGCAGCCGCTGCGCGCCGTCCGCGGCGCTCAGCGGCGCGCCGTCCGGCCGGCGCACGCGGTCCGGGTCGCGCGCCAGCGCCGTCACCGCGTGGCCCGCGGCCAGCGCTTGGGCGGCGATCTGGCGGCCGGTGCCGCCGCTGGCGCCGAACAGCGCCAGTCGCATCAGCGCGCGGCGGCGTCGACGACGTCGATGTCGACCGCGCCGACGCCGCCGTCGACGTCGATCGTGACCCGGTCGTCGGCGTCGGAGTAGCCGTCGGTCTCCCAGACGTGGTCGTCGACCTTCCGGAAGCCGGACGGAACGTCGACGGCGCCGAGGCCGGCGTCGGCGTCGATGCGCGCGGCGAGGCCCTCGGGGAGCCGCAGCGTGATCGCCCCGACGCCGCCGTCGACGTCGACGGCGTAGCGGCCCTTGCCGGGCAGCGTCGCGACGACCTCGCCGACGCCGAGGTCGAGGTCGAGCGCGGTGAGCGTGACGTCGACCAGGTCGAGGTCGAGGCGGCCGACGCCGGCGTTGACCTCGAGCCGCAGCGGGACGCCGCGGGCGACGTCGAGATCCCAGCGCCGCCCGCGCAGGTCGGCGAGGCCGAAGCTCGACGTCGACGGCGGCTCGACGAGCTCGAAGCGGCCCTTGCCGTCGGCCACGTCGAAGCTGGGATCGAGCGGCCGGCCGCGCCCGGCGCCGGCGGTGCCGGCGATGAGCGACGGGCTGCCGCCGGCCAGCGCGCCGACCCGGACGTCGGCCGCGCCGGGGGCGAGGCGGATGGTGGCCGAGCGGACGCCGGCGGCGGGGGCGTCGATGGCCTCGGGCGCGAAGGCCGTCTCGGGTGCGCGCTGCTGCAGCCAGGCGACGCCGCCGGCCAGCAGCGCCAGCGTCACGATGGCCGCCAGCGCGGCGCCGACGCGGCTGCCGCCGAGCATGATCGACAGGCCCAGCCCGATGAGCAGCACCGGCCAGAGCGCCAGGAGGTCGACCCAGAGCGAGGCGTCGACCCAGCCGAAGTTCATCGCCAGCGCCAGCAGGCCGGCCGCGATGAGCAGGATCGGGAAGAACACGCCGCCGCGGCGCGGGGCGGGGTTCGCGGCCATCGTCAGCCCTCCTTGTCGGCGGAACGGGAGATCAGGAGCCACGCGCCGAGCGCGATGAGCGCCACCGGCCAGACCAGACCCGGCAGCGGCCCGGCGGCGCGTGGCCAGCCGAAGCCGAGCAGACCGCGCATGTCGTTCAGCCCCAGCAGCAGCAGGACGCCGGCCGGCCAGATGGCCCACGGCCGGTCGCCGCGGGCGGCGAGCCACAGGAACGCCAGGCCCAGGCCGATGAACAGCCAGCCGCCGCTGCTGCCGCCGAAGCCCTGGACCAGGTTGCCGGCGCCGATGCCCAGCATCGCCCCGGCCGGGATCACCGCCCACCAGCGGTTGGCGCGGTCGGCGGCGTAGGCGACGAGGAACGCCAGCCCCAGCCCGACCATGAAGAACGACCCGCCGATCGCCTGGCCCAGCCGCGGCGCCACCGAGCCGACCGCCCGGCCGAGGCCCAGGACGCACAGCGCGACGCCCGGGATGAGCAGGACCCAGTTGGCCGGGTCACGGCCGTAGGCGCCCAGGAAGAACAGGCCGGCGACGACGAGCAGCCCGCCGACGACGAGGTCGGACAGCTCGATCGGCAGCAGCTGGCGCGCCAACAGCAGCGCGCCCAGGCCGATGAGCAGCGGCCCCCAGAGCCGCGTAGCGGTGGCCGGCGCGCGGGGTGAGCCGGCAGGGGCGGCGGACGGGGATGCGGTCGACATCGACGGCCCTCCTGGATGCAGCGGCCCGCGCCGACCACGGCGGGCCGGGCGTGGTCCCGGCCGACGCATACGCCGCGCCGTCGGCCGCGGTTGCGCGGCGCGCCCGGCGCCGATATGCTGGCCGTCCGCCCGGCAGGCCGCCCGGCGCGGCGAGCAGATGGGACGGCGCCGCGGTCGCGATCGTCGGACGACCGCCCGCGCGCGGGCGAAGCCGGCGGATGGCGACCGGGCGTTCCGAGGGGGAACGGTGCCAGAAGATCACTTTTCGCGCCAGGCCGAGAGCTACGCCCGGGTCCGGCCGGGCTACCCGGCGGCGTTGTTCGCCCACGTGGCGGCGCTGGCGCCGGCGACGGCGGCGGCGTGGGACTGCGCCACCGGCAACGGCCAGGCGGCGGTCGGCCTGGCGGAGCACTTCGACGTCGTCCTGGCCACCGACCTCTCGGCGCGCCAGATCGCCCACGCCACCGCGCATCCGCGGGTGCGCTACGCCGCCGCTCCGGCCGAATCGTGCGGGCTGCCGGACGCCGCGGTCGACGCCATCACCGTCGCCACCGCCGCCCACTGGCTCGACCTCGACGCCTTCTACGGCGAGGCCCGCCGCGTCGGCCGGCCCGGCGCGGTCGTGGCGATGTGGAGCTACTACGGCCAGACGTTCGACCCGCCGTTCGACACCGCGGCGGCCCAGCGGCTGCACCGCGAGATCCTCGACGCCTACTGGCCGAGCGGCAACCGCCTGGCCGCCGGCGGCTACGATGCGCTGCCGTTCCCGTTCGCGCCGCTGCCGTGGCCCTCGTTCGAGGCCACGGCCCGCTGGTCGTTCGACGACTTCCTGGCCTACCTGCGCAGCTGGTCGGCCAGCCAGGCCTACCTGGCCGATCGCGGCGCCGACCCGGTCGACCTCGTCGCCGTCGAGCTGGCGGCCGCCTGGGGCGGCGCGCCGGCACGGACGGTGCGCTGGGCGCTGTTCGGCCGCGCCGGCCGGATCGACGGACGACCCAGCCGATCGCCACGCCGGTCGACGTCGGCCGGCAGCACCCGAGAGGACGCCTGATGCCGGTCCTGCAGCAGCCCGATGCCCTCTACGTCACCGACACCACCGTCGGCGACGGCGATCGGCGGCGGATTCCGCGCTGGGATCCGGGCGTCCGCGGCGGGATCCCGGCGGTGCCGGACGAGATCGTCCTGACGCCCGAGCGGATCGCCGCCCATCCGACGGTCGCCGCGGCGCTCAACGCGGCCATCCAGGCCGTCGACGCGCCCGGCGCGGTCCGGATCCCGGGGCGGGCGACGCCCTACGTGCTCACCGAGCCCATCCGGATGCGCAGCGGCGTCGTGGTGCGCGGCGACGGCATGGGGCAGACCGAGCTCCACGTCGACATCGCCGGCACTGCCCCCGACGTCGGCGGCTCGGGCGGCCGGGCGGCGTTCGTGTTCGAGGGGGCGGCGCTGGCGACGGTGCCGCTCGTCGAGGCCGCGCCGCTGGCGGCGACGTCGATCGCGCCGGGGCTGCCGCTGTTCAACCTCGACCCGCTCGTCGGCAGCCCGCTGCTCCTCACCCAGGCCAACGATCCGGCCGACGGCTGGGACCGGCACGACTGGGAGGCCCGGGTGCGCGGCCAGATCGTCGGCATCGCCGCGGTGGACGGCGCGCGGCTGGTCCTCGACACGCCGCTGCGGCTGGCCTACCCGCTGGAGCGCGCGCCCGAGGCGACGCTGCTGGGGGCGCTGTCGTTCGCCGGCCTCGAGGACCTCAAGCTCTACTGCGATCCCGGCAGCCACGCCGGCTGGGCGGTGGCGCTGTGGTACGCCGTCAACTGCTGGCTGCAGAGGGTCGAGATCGAGATGGTGCCCGATGTGGCGGTCTGGGTCTGGAACAGTCGCCACCTGACCGTCGCGGACTGTTTCATCCACCGCGCCCGCAGCTACGGTGGCGGCAAGGGCTACGGCATCGACGTCACGGCCCACGCCAGCGACTGCCTGATCACGGGCAACACGCTGCGGGCCCTGCGCCATGCGCTCATGGTGCAGTTCGGCGCCAACGGCAACGTCTTCAGCTACAACTACAGCCGCGAACCGGCGATGAGCGACCTCAGCGTCCACGGCTGGTTCCCCTACGCCAACCTGTTCGAGGGCAACGTGGCCTCCCAGGTCTACGTCGACAAGGCATGGGGCCGGGCCGGCCCCGACAACACGTTCTTCCGCAACCGGCTCGTCTCGCACTACGCCGACTACGAGGCGCGGCTGGGGATCGACATCGACGCCTACGCCGACCACCTCGTCGGCCACCTCGAGATCGAGGCCGGCAGCGACGGCCAGCTGGCGATCGGCAACACGCTCGTCGACGGCCGGATCAACCTGGTGGCGTGCAAGGACACCTGGGTTGAGAAGAACCTGTTCCTGGGCCTGCCGGCCACGGCCGACAAGATCGTGGCGTTCGAGGCGGCCGGCCCGACCGAGGACCGGAGCAACTTCACGCCGGTCGAGTTGGCCCCGGGCGCCTCGTTCGGCGTCTTCTCGCCCTCCCTCTACCGCGCCGACCCGCCGCCCGGCTGGCCGGCCGACCGCAAGCCGTGGCCCTGCACCGGCGCCGACGTCGACCTGCGGCGCGCCGAGCGGGCGGCGGCGCTGCCGGCCCAGGACCGCTGGACGCACTTCGCGGCCAGCCACGCGATCCAGCTGCTGCCGCCGCAGGTCACGCCGGCCGCCGAGACGGTGGCCAAGATCGCCCGTCCCTGGGCCGCCTTCTTCCTGGCCCACGTCCTCGAGCGCACCCCCAAGGACGCCGCGTCGCCCGGGCCGCCGCTGGTCGTCGTGATCGATTGGGGCGACGGCACGGTCGAGACGGTGGCGCTGTCCGCCGGCCAGGTCGTCCAGCGCGCCTACACCTACGCCCGATCCGGCATCGCCCGCGTCCGCGCCCAGACCCGCGACCCATGGGGCAACGCCAGCGACTGGTCGGCGGTGGTGGTCGTGACGGTGGTGTGACGGGGGAACGCGGGGCGCGGCCCATCCCCGATCACCCCGGCGGCAGCACCGCCGCCCGGGCCTTGGCCAAGAGGTCGGCGACGCCGAGGTCCGCGGCCCAGCGGTCGAGGTAGGCGTCGTCGAGGGCGCCGGCCTGGACGAGGAGGACGCCGAGGACGTCGCGCCACTGCTGGTTGGACACTTCATTGCCCTTGCGATACCAGACGAGCTTGCCGAGCAGGCTGTCCTCGGGCGTCGCAACCGGCAGGCGGTGGCCGCCGCGCTCGATCGGCAGCGCCCGCTGGACCGTTCCGCGCTGGTAAGCGCTGCGCACATCGACGAACAAGTCGATTTTGAACATCGAGTCCCGGTGAAGGATGTTGAAGCTTCCGCGCGCCCGCACGGCCTTCCACACCGCCTGTTCGTCGATAAAGAATGCGTCCGCCAACGCCTGCATGAAGCCGGCCACGTGGTGCGCCTGCAAGTCGGCGACGATATCGCCGTCGCGCGTCAGCCTCGGTTCGCCGAAGGCGATGCTGGCAAGCGAGCCGACCACGACATGGCCGACGCCCAGCGACCCGAGGGCCTCGGAGACGCTGGCCGCCACGTCGTAGGGGTCCGGATCGACCATCGCTCCCCCCCTGATCGTGCGAACCGCCAGTCCAGGGTCGGTCGGCGGCGGCCCGCCCAGCCAGACGCGGGCGACGTGCCGGTCCAACTCCGCCTCGGTCGCCGAAGGCCAGCGCATGCGCGCGCCGCTGCGGGCGAGGAACCGCGCCGCCGCGACGTCCTGTCGGAGCCGCTCAAACCGCTGCTGGGGCGCTTGACGCCGCCAGTGCTCTATCTGCACCGCTTCGGCCCAGGCGGCGGTATCGGCGGCGAGCACGGCGCGCGGCGTCGTCATGGGGCCAGTATAACGGGTCGATTTCCGTAGAACAAGTGTTTTCGTGGCGTGTTCTTGCCGATCGAGTCGGCCCGTCAGCGGCCCGGTCGCCGCGCCGCCGAGGCGCGCCCCGCGGCGGACCCGACGATCGTCACGACGGCCGCCGCCACCGGCGCGACCACAAACGCCCCGACGTCCAGCCCCCCGGGCCCGGACTGCAGCACCAGCAGCCGCAGCCCGGCCGCCAGCGAGCCGTCGCGCACCGTGCCGAGCGCGACGACGGCCGCCACGCCGGCGACGGCGCCGGCCAGCGCGGCGCGGCGGTCCGTGCGCGGGTCGAGGCCCAGGAACACCGGCACCACCGTGGCGGCGGCCAGCAGGTCGGCGATGAGGAAGAGCCGCAGCACGCTGACGTTGGCCAGCGCCAGCGCCACGGCCGGCACCGTCACCGCCACCGTCAGCCAGCGCGCCTGGCCGAGCGTGATCCGCCCGCCGGCGACATCGGCGGCGAACGTGGCCGCCAGCGCGTTCTCGAGCGTGTCGACGCTCGAGGCGACGAGGGCGACGGCCAGCGCGACGACGGCCGCCGTCAGCCAGACGGGTGCGCCGGCGACGAGGCGGAAGAGGGCGATCGACACGGGCGAGGTGGGGTCGAGGGCGGGGTCGGGCACGACACCGGCGCCGCGGGCCAGGATGCCGCTCAGGCCGACCGCCAGCATGACCGGCAGCGTCAGCAGCGCTCCGCCCACGGCGCCGCGGACCAGCGTCGCCGGGTCGACGGCGGCCCAGCTCCGCTGCCAGTAGCCCTGGTGGAACAGGTTGGCGGCGGCGACGGCGATGCACAGGACGACGAACGCCGAAGCGCCCTCGCCGCTCGGGCGCAGCAGGCCCGACGCCTGCATCGCCGCCGCCGGCGCGTCGACGGCGCCGGCGACGCCGACGGCGGCCAGCGGGACGATGGCCAGGATGAGCCAGGCCTGGAGTCGGTCGGTGCGCAGCGATGCCGGCAGGCCGCCGAAGGCGGTGTAGGCCGTCGTCACGGTGGCGACGAGGGCGATCGGCGCCAGCCAGAGCGCCGATCGCTCGGGCGCGCCGGTCAGCAGGCCGACGACGCCGCCGATCGCGGTGAGCTCGGCGGTCAGGAAGATGAACATGTAGAAGACCGACACCACCGCCACGTAGACCTGCATCGGCCGGCCGAAGCGCAGCCGGATCCAGTCGGTCAGCGTCACGCCGGCGGGCGCCGCGGCGCGCACCTTCGGCCCGAGCCAGGCCAAGGCCAGGAACGGCAGCCCGGCGGCCACGGCGTAGCCCGCCACGCCGGCCAGCCCGACGGTGGCGCCGACCTCGGCCGGGGTGAACAGGATCCAGGCGCCGAGCCCGGCGGCGAAGAACGACAGCGCCAGCGGCCACGCCCCCTGGCTGCCGCGGGCGGTGAGGTAGACGTCGCGGTCGGCGCCGGCGCGCCGCCCGGCCGCGGCGCCCACGAGGCCGACGACGGCCATGACGGCGGCGGTGAGGGCGAGGGCGAGGGTCGGGGACATCGAGTCGCCTCCTTGTGCGCGAGTCACTCGATTATCCCACTGGGCGCGACGCCAATCGGCCGCGGACGATCCTTCTGCAGGGACGTGCGGCCGCACCCGTGCACCACGGGTGTCGGAGCGCCTCAAAGTGAGGTGACGGCAATCGGCCCAGGATAGAATCAAGCGATGTCCTTCCACCACGACCGCGCCGTGGCCGGGAAATCGCCCCCGTTCGCCGGTCGACGGCGGAGCCTGGAGTGAGCGTCCGCGTCGCCGACCTCGGCGAGTTCCCGCTCATCGACCGCCTGGCCGCCGTGCTGCGCGCCGCGGGCGCCGACGGCGCCGATCGGGGCGACGTGGCGCTCGGGATCGGCGACGACGTCGCGGTCCTCGACCTCGGCGCCCCGGTGCGGCTGCTGGCGACGGTCGACGCCCAGGTCGAGGGCGTCCACTTTCGGCGCGATCTGCTGGTGCCGGCCGACGTCGGCCACCGCGCCCTCGCCAGCGGCGCCAGCGACGTCGCCGCCGCCGGCGGCACGCCCCGCCACGCCCTCGTCAGCCTGGCGCTGCCGCCGGACACGGCGCTGAACTGGCTCGAGGCGGTCTACCGCGGCCTGGCCGCCGCCGCGGCGCGCTGGGGGATCGCCATCGTCGGCGGCAACGTCGCCCGCACCGCCGGGCCGTTGACGATCGACGTGACCGTCCTGGGCACGGCGCTGCCGGGCCAGGTCGTCGGCCGCGCCGGCGCCCGGCCGGGCGACCGGATCGTCGTCGTCGGCGCGCTCGGCGCGGCGGCGGCCGGCCTCCGGCTGGCCCTCGACCCCGCCGCGGCCGCCGGTGTCGCGCCGCGCGACCGCGCCGTGCTGCTGCGCGCCTGGCGCCGCCCGACGCCGCAGCTGGCCGCCGGCCGCGCCCTGGCCGCGTCCGGCGCGGTGACGGCGATGATCGACGTCAGCGACGGCTTCGCGGCCGACCTCGGCCACATCTGCGACGCCAGCGGCGTCGGGGCGCGCGTGGCGCTGGCCCGGCTGCCGCGGCCGCCGGCGTTGCGGCGCGCCGCCGTCCTCCTCGACGACGGCCGGCGCGATCGCTCCGACCTGCCGCTCGACGTCGCCCTGGCGCTGGGCGGCGGCGAGGACTATGCGCTCGTCGCCACCGGCCCGCCGGCGACGGCGAGCGCCGCGATCGCCGCCGTCCGCCGTGCCGGCGGCCGTGCGGTCGAGGTGGGCGAGGTGGTCGCCGCGGGCGCCGGGCGCGTGGCGATGGACGCGAACGGCCGGGCGCGACCGCTGGGCGCCGGCGGCTGGCGCCACCTCTGATCGGTGGCCGGCGCGTCCGCCACGCGGGCCGCGGCCCGATGTTGCGAAACGCTAATCGGCGCCCAATGCCGCCGCAACGGCGCGCCCTTATCCTGAGCGCCGACACCGCCCCGTCGAACGCACCACTTGGCGCGCGCCCCGGCGCCCACGTCTGGGAGGATAACCCCGCATGAACCCGCGACTCGTCACGATCGGGCTGTTTGCCACGGCGGCGCTGGCGACCGGATTGGGCCTGATGTTCCGGCCGGTCGTTCAGGCCGTTGCCGCCGCGGAGATCGGCCCGAGTGCGCTGGCTCGCCTCGAGCGCACCCTCGACCAGGCCGACGCCCGCCCGGCCGCCGCCCCGGGCCCGGACGACGCGGCCGGGGTCACCGCCGTCGTCGTGGCCGGACCGGACGGCGCCGTCGACGCCGGCCCCGGCTTTGTGGTCACCCACGTGGTGCCGGACAGCCCGGCCGCCGCGGCCGGCATCGCCCGCGGCGACATCGTCCTGGCCGTCGACGGCGACGCGGTGGCGGCCGTCGTCGACCTCCACCGCGCGCTGGACGGCCGGCCGGCCGGCGACACCGTGCGGCTGAAGGTGCAGCACGGCGACGACGTGCGCGACGTGACGCTCACGCTGGCCGAGGGCGGTTGGGCGCGCCTCGGGTTGGGCGGCTGCGGCGGCGCACTGCCGCACCGCATCGCCGTGCAGTCCTTCGGCGCCGGCGGCGCGGCCGTGGTGGAGTCGGTCACCGCCGGCGGCCCGGCGGCGGCGGCGGGGCTCGTGGCGGGCGACCGCATCACCGCGGTCGACGGCGAGAAGCTCGGCGGCGACACGATCGTCTTCCGGCATCGCATCGAGCGCGACGGCCGCGGCGGCCTGCACCGCTTCTTCTCGCGGTGGTTCGGGGGCGACGAGGCGGCGGCCGAGGACGAGGACGGTGGCGCATCCGCGCCGGCCGCCCCAGCCGCGCCGGCCGCGCCGGCCGACGACGATCGCCTCGTGCCGGCGCCCGACGCGGGCGCCGATCCCGTCATCGTGCCGCTGCCCGGCGTGCCGGGCGCCGGCGAGGTCGTCGCCCGCGGCGGCCCGTCGTTGGCCGACGTGATCGCCCGCCACAAGCCCGGCGACCGCGTCACGCTGACCGTCGAGCGCGACGGCGAGGCGGCCCGCGACATCGAGGTCGTGCTCGGGACGCACCCCGACGACGAGGGCAAGGCCTTCCTCGGCGTGCGCTACGCGGCCGCCTTCGGCCACGCCGCCGTCTTCCCGGGCCTGCCCGGACTGCCGCTGCCCGGCGCGCCGCTCGACGACGCGCTCGTCGTCCCGGCGGTGCCGGCCGTGCCCGCCGCACCGGCCCAACCCAACGCCGCGCCCGAGCCCGGCGTCGACGCACCGCCGTCCGACGCCAACTGACGGGCGCGTCCGTCGTGCGGGTCGCGCCGGCCCGCCCAACGATCGACCGGCGCCGGGATGGGCGTGGCCGTCGCGTGACGGCCGCGCTCATCCCGCGTCCCACCACCGTCGCGCTCGGCGACCGGCGCCGCCCGCACCGCCTCTCAGCGCCGCTTCTCAGCACTGCCTCTCAGGGGCCGCCATGATGACGCTCCGCTCGATCCGCACCCGTCTCGTCGCCCTGACGATCGTCGTCGCCTTGCTGGGGGTCGCCGTCGCCGGCGCCCTGGCGCAGTCGCTCGTGGCGCGGGTCCTGGAGGCCCGCCAGTTGGCCGCCCTGCGCCAGACCGCGACGACGATCGCCCTGCAGGCGCGGCCGCTGGTGGCCGCCGCGGCCCGGCCCGTCCTCGAGGACTTGACCCGCACCTCGAGCTTCCTGGCCGACGCCCAGGTGACGATCCTCGACCCCGCCGAGGAGGTCCTGGCCGACTCCGGCCCGCGCGTCGTGGCCGACCACTTCGTGTTCGTCGCCGCGCCGGACGGGGCTTCGCTGCCGGCCCCGCCGGTCACCAGCACGCTGCTCGTACGACACCTCCGCGGCGCGCTGGGCGACCACGTCGTCCTGGCGCCGGCCGACCCGGCCGAGGCGATGCCGGGCGACCCCACGCCGACGGAGCCGTCCGCCGGCATGGTGCTGCGTTTCGTCGTCGACCACGGTGGCGAGCGGGTGGCCGCGCTGCGGGCGGGCGGCCCGTCGCTGACCGACGCGGTCGTCGTGTCGCGCACGCTGGAGGCCTCGGCGGGCGGCGTGACGACCGCCCGCTTCGCCGGCGTCCCCCTCGCCCGGCGCGAGGCCGTGGCGATCCAGGTGCCGATCGGCGACCCCGCGGCGCCGGCCGGCTACGTCCGGCTGCGCGACAGCGGCGCCGCGCGCGAGTCGGCGCTGGCCACGACGCGCCGCGCGTTCTCGCTGGCGGCGCTGGTGGCGGCGCTGGTGGCCGGCGCGGTCGGGATCGTGGTGGCGGGCAGCGTCCACGCCCCGCTGGCGGAGCTGACGGCGGTGACGGCGCGGATGAGCGCCGGCGACCTCGGGGCGCGGGCGCGCATCCGCGGCCGCGACGAGATCGCCCAGCTCGGCACCCAGTTCAACACGATGGCCGAGGCCCTCGCCGCCAGCTTCGCCGCCCTCGAAGCCGAGCGCGACGCGTTGCGCGCCTTCATCGCCGACGCATCGCACGAGTTGCGGACGCCGATCACCGCCCTGTCGAACTTCAACGAGCTCCTGGCCGGCGCCGCCGTCGACGACGCCGCAGCGCGGGCCGAGTTCGTGGCCGAGAGCCGCCGCCAGCTCGACCGATTGCGGCGGCTGACCGCCCAACTGCTCGACCTCTCGCGCCTCGACGCCGGCCTGGTCGAGCTCGACCGCGCGCCGGTCGACGCCGGCGCGCTGCTGGCCGAGGCGGCGGCCGCCCACGCGCCGGCCGCCGCCGCCCGCGGCATCCGCATCGACGTCGCCGCGCCCGAGGGGGCGGTCGCGCTGGCGGCCGACCGCGAGCGGCTGGCGGCGGCCGTGTCGAACCTCGTCGACAACGCCGTGAAATATGCACCGCCCGGCAGCCGCGTCACGCTCGGCGCCGACCGCGGCGACGCCGCCGCCGCCGGCGCGCCCGCGGCCGGCCGGCCGGGTACCGCGCAGCGCACGCCCACGGTCCGGATTTGGGTCGCCGACCGCGGCCCCGGCGTCGACCCGGACGAGGCCGATCGCCTGTTCGACCGCTTCTACCGCGGCCGGCGCGGCACCGACGGGGTCGACGGCACCGGCCTGGGGCTGGCGATCGTCCAGAGCACCGCCCGCGCCCACGGCGGCCGCGCCACCGTCGCGCCGGTCGACGGGGGCGGCTGCCGCTTCGTGATCGAGCTGCCGCGCGGCTGACCGGCCGCGGCGGCGCGGGCGTCAGGCGACGCTGCCGCCGCCGCCCGTCCCGCCGGCGTCGGTCGTCGCCTGGTCGATCGCCTTCTCGACCGACTCGACCACCTCGCCACCGAGGTTCGTGCCGGTCCGCGCACCGCTCTCGGCCGGGACGGACGCCGTGATCACGCCGCTCTCGCCGGGCATGATGATGGCCAGGATCACGTAGAGCAGCAGGCCCGAGCCGGCGAGCATGGACAGCAGCACCCACAGGATCCGCACCAGGGTCGGGTCCATGTTGAAGTACTGGCCGAGGCCGGCGCAGACGCCGAACAGGATCCGACCCTGCTGCGGGCGGACGAGTTGCTTGGTCGGCATGGCGTTCTCCTTGGGGGTGGCGCGCGGCGCGCTGGCCGGCATGATTCGTCGGATCGGGCGGCAAGGCAAGCCGTCGATTGACCCGGCTCGGCCGGGCTCCTAGAGTTGCGACCGGCGCCGGCCGCCGGCCGGATTCCCCGACCCAACCACTCTACGCAGGTGCGCCGCGATGCGTTGCGCGGCGCGGATCGTTCAGGTGAGCCCATGCCCACGTCCCCGCCCGACCCCGACCCCCCGTTCCCGATCGGCGTCAACGACGACGGTTCGCTCGACGAGGCCACGCAGATCGCGCTGCTCGAGGCGCACTACGCCTTCCCCGGCGCGTTCACGATCGTGCTGATCACCCGCCCCGACGAGGCGTTCTTCGCCCTGCTGCAAGCCACGCTGGCCGCCGAGCAGGGCGTCGATGCGTTCGAGATCGAGACCCGGCCGTCGCGCAAGGGCAACTACGTCTCGTACCGGGTCCACGTCCACGTGCACAGCGCCCGGACGGCCCTGCAACGGCGCCGCGTCCTGGCGGCGCTGCCCGACCTCTACGCCGTGTTCTGATCGCGGGCCGCGGCCCGCGCCGCGTCGTCGAGGCGGCGCCACCGCAGCGCCGCGGCCGCCTCGCGCAGCAGCGCCAGCGGACCGTAGTGCCGCAGCGTGCCCCACGCCTTGCGCAGCGGCGCCGCGTCGCTCGGCCACGGCCGGCGGTCGATCGGGGGCAACGGCGCGTCGAGGCGGGCCAGCCAGCGCGCGGCGCGCAGCGGCCACAATGCCGCCGCGATCGCCTCGCGGCGACGCCATTCGGCCTGGTCGGCCGCGGCGCGCGCGAACGCGGCGAACAGCGCCGGCGCGTTCGGCGCGGGCACGAGCGCCGGCAGCGGCGCGGGCGGCGCGGCCCAGACGCGGCAGGCCGGCGACCAGCCGGTGGCGACCGCGTCGCCGACGACGGTGTGGCCGTCGGGAAAGGCATCGCTGGCGGCACCGAGGAGGCGCGGGAGCGGGCCGGTGGCGACCGAAGCGTCGTGGGCATCGGTGACGGTGGCCGTCCACCACCGGCCGGCGCAGTCGTCCAACGGCTCGACGTCGAACCGGACCCAGTCGTCGCCGGCACTGCCGGCGGCCGCGGCCGTGCGAACCGCCGCCACGCCGGGCGCCGGCAGGCCGGGCGCGACGCGCAGCCGCAGCTGGCCGCGCTCGGCGGCGGTCAGCGGCCGCCACCGCGGCCGGCCGTCGAGGTCGACGCCGTCCGGGCATGCCAGCCGGAGGTCGATCCGGCACAGGCCGTCGGCGGCGGCGACAAAGGCGAGGCCGGCGCCGCCGTCGCCGTCGCCCAGCGGCGGGCCGGGGTCGTCGCCCAGGTGTTGGAGCGCGACGAGGCGCCAGGCCCACGGCGCGGGCGGCGGCGGCCCGCCGTGCGCCACGGCCGCCAGCGCCGCCGCGAACCGGCCGGCCGAGTGGCGCGCCACGGCGTCGCGGCCGGCCGCCGCCACGCGCCGGCGCAGCGGCGCATCGGCCGCCAGCCGCGCGGCGGCCGCGCCCAACGCCGCGCCGCCGCCGGCGCCGAGGACCGCCGTGGCCCCGTCGCGCAGCAGCCAGCGGACGGACGGGACGTCGAGCGCCGCCACCGCCAGCCCGGCGGCCATGGCCTCGACCACCGGCAGCGGCACGTTGCCGTACAGGGGCGCCACCAGCACGCCGCCGGCCGCGAACAGCTCGGCGCGCGCCGCGGCGTCGAGCGGGCCGAGCCAGCGCCAGCCCGGCCGGTCGACCGCGGCCGGGTCGGGCGGCGGAGCGGCGGGGTCGCTGCCGTAGAGCCGCACCTCGAGCTGCGGGACGGCGTCGGCCGCGGCGTGCAGCGCCTCGAGGGCCAGCGCCCGCGTCGAGTCGCGGGCCAGGGCCAGATCGCACAGCAGGCGCGGACGCGGCGCACCGCCGGGCCCGCGACCGCCGCCATCGCCGCCACCGCCGATGCGGCCGCCCGCGTCGTCGCGACCGCCGCCAGCGCTGCGACCGCCGCCAGCGCCATCGCCGCCGACGACGGACGCGCCGTCGAACGTGGCCTGGTCCACCGGGTACGGCAGGGCCGCGACGACGGGGTGATCCGTGCCCGCCGCCGCGGGGGCCGCCGGCGACGACGTTGCCTTCGCCCGTTCCATCCCCAGCCGCGCCGCGAGCCACGGGCCGACGGCGGCGACGTGGGGTGCGGCGGCGACGGCGCGGGCGGCGAGGACCGCCTCGGCGCCCATCGCGAAGCGCTCGACGGCCGCGTCGTCGACCGCGACGACCGGGACGACGGCTGCCCCGGGGTCGGCCGCGCCGGCGGCGGCGTCGCCCTCGAGCGCGGCCAGCGCGGCGGCCCAGTCGGCGGCACGGACGTCGGTCAGGTAGCGGTCGCGGACGGCGCCGCGGGCGGCGCGGCCGATCGCGGCGCGGCGGTCCGGGTCGGCGGCGAGGGCGAGGAGGGCGGCCCGCCAGGCGTCGGCGTCGGGGGCCAGCCAGCCGTCGCGGCCGTCGTCGACCGCGACCGCCAGCGCCGGGATCGGACTGGCGACGGTCGGGACGCCGACGGCGCCGGCTTCGAACCACTTCAGCTCGCTCTTGGCGGCGCAGAATGGGTCGGCGATGTCGAGCGGGGCCAGGTTGATGTCGAAGCCGGCGAGCGCCGCCGGCAGCCGTCGCCACGGCAGGTAGGCCAGGCGCTCGACGCGGCCGGCGAAGCGGTCCCAGCGGCCGTCGAGGGCCAGCGGGCCGACGATGCGCAGCCGGGCGCCGGCCACCGCCTCGAGCACCGCCTCGATCGCCGCCGCGGCCACGGCGAAGTCGGCGTCGTGGGTGGCCGTGCCGCTGGCATAGCCCAGGACGATCGCGCCGTCGGGCTGTGGTCGACGGGCCTGCCAGGCCCGGTCCGAGAGCTGCCAGAGCTCGAGGTCGATCGCATTGGGCACGACGCGCGCCGGCCGCCCCAACCGCGCGACGGCCGCGGCGAGCGGCGCGGTGGCCGTGATGCAGCCGTCGCACGCCGCCAGCACGCGCGCGTAGTGCGCGGGTGGCGCGAACGCCCGCGCCGCGTCGGACGGCGCAACCCAGTCACCCCCACCCGGCGCGTCCACGGCCGCGGGGGCGCCGGCGGCAGCGGCCGCGTCGACGCCGTCCGCTGCGTCGGCCGTACGGGGCGCGTCGGCGCCGGCGCGGGCGCGCAGGGCGGCAGCGCGGGCAGCGAAGGCGGCGTCGAACACCAGGTCGTCGGTGTCGTAGAGGACGCGGCCGCCGGCGGCGCGCGCGGCGGCGATCCAGCCGTCGACGGCTGGGTGCCACGCCACGCGGTGGAGGATCAGCGTGGCGCCGCCGGCCAGGTCGGCCGCCGTCGGCGGCTCGCCCTCGACGGTGCGGACGGCGACGCGGCGGCCGGCGAGGGCCAGCGACTCGGCGGCGTGCCAGGCCCGGTAGCGGCGCGTGTCGCCGGCACAGCCGCTGACGAGGACGACGGGCCTCATCGGGCCGTCCGGTGGCGCCAGGTGGCGATCGCCTCGCGGACGACCGGCACCAGGCCGTAGCGCGCCAGGCCGCGCGCCAGCTTCACGCGCGCCGGCGCGTCGGGCGTCCACGGCCGCAGCGCGACCGGCGGCAGCGGCGCCGTCCGGGCGGCCCAGGCGTCGATCAGGCGCGCCGCTGGCCAGCGCCGCGCCCGCCGGGCGGCGGCGCGGCGGAGCTCGGCCGACGCTCGGCGCTGCGCGAACAGGGTTTCGAAGACCGCCGGATCGTCCGCTCCGGCCGCGGGTACGGGGTCGAGGCGCCAGGCGCGGTAGGCCGGCCGCGGTGCGGCGCCGGCCGGCCGGCCAGCGAGGGCCTCCGCGTCGCCGGCGTCGATCCCGTCGCCGTCCCCGGCGTCGCGCTGTTCGCCGACCCCGGCCACCTGCCGGTCGCCGACCGCGTCGTCGTCCCCGCCGACTCCGTCCCCGCCCCCGCCGCCGCGCCCGATCTCGCCCGCTTCGCCGGCCCGGTCGCCGCTCGCCGCCCGCGCCAGCGCCAGCGGCGGCGCCGCCGGGTCGAACGCGGGCGACGCGGTGTCGGGCAGGTGGCCGACGATGGCCCAGATCGTCCGTCCCGCGACGTCGGCGAGGGGCCGGAAGCGGAACGGCGTCCAGTCGCCGGCGACGATGGCCGTGGCGCGCACCGTGGCGGTGGCCAGGTCGTGCGGGGCGGAGGGGTGCGGCTTGAGGCGCAGGGCGACCAGGCCGGCGGCCGGGCCGTGGTCGACGGCGTTGAAGCGCAGGTCGAGGCGGTAGAGCCCGTCGCCGTCCGGGCGCAGCGGGAACGCCCACGCGCGCTGGCCCGCCGCGTCGGGGGCCAGCGGCCGCGCGCCACCGCCGTCGAGGGCCGCCGCGGCCAGGGCGCGCCCGGCGGCGCGCGGCGCGGGCGGTCCGGTGTGGGAAACGACGGCGCCCGCGGGACGGTGCGCGCCGGCCACGCCGGCCGCGCCGGCCGCGTCGGCGGCGTCGGCCGCTGCGCTGCGCGGGTCGGGGGAGGCTGCCTCGGGGGCACGGCCGGCGACGCGGCCCGACGTCGCGTCGCCCACGGTGTCGGCACCGCCCGCCGCCGTGTCCAGCTCGACGCCGGCCGCGTCCACCGCGCGGTCCTCGGCCACGTAGGCGTCGACGTGGGCCACGAACTGGGCGACGCTGCGCTCCCAGCTCAGGCCGGCCACGGCCGCCCGCCCGCCCTCGGCCAGCCGCCGCCGGCGCGCCGGGTCGTCGAGGAGCGCTTCGAGGGCCGCGGCCAGGCCGTCGGCGGTGGGCTCGGCCACGGCGCAGTTCACGCCGTCGTGCTGCAGCCAGGCCGCGGGCTCGGTGGCGGCCACGACGACCGGCAGGCCGCAGGCCATCATCTCCAGCGGCACGAACGACAGGTTCGTGTAGGACAGCGCCAGGCCGACCGTCGCCGAGCGGTAGAGGTCGGCCAGCGCCGGGCCGTCGAGCACGCCGGCCTGGGCGTGCGGGAACGGCGCGGCCACGTGGGCCGGCTCGCCGCCGTAGAGGACGATCTCGACGTCGGGCCGCCGCGCCGCCAGCTGCGCCAGCGCCGCCAGGCCGAGCGCCACGCCGCGTCGCGGCGTGACGGCGCGGGCGTAGAACACGATCCGCGGCCGGGCCGCCGTCGCCGCCCCGCCGCGGCCGTCGCCCGCGGCCGGCCGGTACAGCGCGTGCTCGACGCCGAAGTCGATCGCGCGCGCCCGGCCGCCGAAGCGGGTGGCGATGTGCTCGGCCAGCCACGGCCCGAGCGTGATGTGGCCCAGCCCGAGCCGGTAGGTCTGGGCGGCGGCCACGTAGTCGGCCGACAGCGGCTGGAAGAACGGCTCGTAGTCCTGGACGAAGTAGAGGCGCGTCCCCACGCCCGGGGCGTAGGCGACGGCCGCCGCGGTCGTCCAGGCGGTGGCGATCGCCACGTCGGCGCCGGCGAAGGCGCGGTCGAGGCGGACGGCGGCCGGCGAGGGTGGGAAGTGGTCGGCCAGGTAGCGCGCGGCTTCGGCGGCGTCGAGCCGCTGCATGAGCGGCCCGCGGTCCACATGGACGGTGACGTCGTGGCCGGCGTCGCACAGGCCGGCCACCATGCGGAAGATCGAGGTGTGACCGCCCGAGCCCGGCGGCGGTTCGGGCACGACGACGGCGATCCGCCGCCGCCCGTCGTGGCGTCCATCGCGCGCCGCTTCGCTGCGGACGCCGTGCCCCCCGTCGCGTCGCGCAGCGCGCCCCAGGCCGCGCCGCGCGTCGTGCTCCCCGTCGCGCACCCCGCCACGACGCCCGGCCGCGCCGCCGCCGGGGGCCGCCGCGGCCGGCCAGAGCCGCGCCTCGGCCCGGCGCTCGCCGAGCGGTGGCGGCGCCACCGGCCGCAGCCGCTCGGCGGCCTTCGCCAGCGTCGCCGCGTAGGACGGCGCCTGGGCGGCCGTCGTACGGTGGGCCTGGGCGTGGGCGCGCGCCGCGGCGCCGATCGCTGCCCGGCGCACCGGGTCGACGACGAGCGCCGCGAGGGCGTCGGCCCAGTCGGCCTCGTCGACGGCCAGCAGGCCCAGCGGCGCGCCGTCGCCGCGGCCGGCGTCCTGCCCGCCGCCCGATTCGTCGCCCGCCTCGTCGCCGCGGGCGCCGGCCAGCGCGCTGGCGAAGGCCTGGGTGCGGCTGGCGATCGTCGGCACGCCGCAGGCGGCGGCCTCGAGCCACTTCAGCTCGCTCTTGCACTGGCAGAACAGGTTGTCGACCTCGAGCGGCGCCAGGTTGACATCCCAGCCGGCGACGAGGTCCGGCAGCGCCCGCCAATCGACGGCGTCGCGGCGCAGGACGCGGCCGGCCAGGGCGTCCCAGGCGGCGTCGAGCGCCAGCGGGCCGACAAGGTGGAGGTCGACCGCCGGGTGGCGCGCCATGACCGCCCGCAGGGCCGGCCCGCAGGCGGCGGCGAAGTCGCGGTCGTGGGTGCGCGTGCCGCTGGCGTAGCCGACGATGAGCCGGTCGCCTCGCGTCGCGCGCGTCGCGGCGGCGCCGTCCGCGGCCCGCGCCGATCGCGCGACGAGCTCGAGGTCGAGGCAGTTGCGGCTGACGAACGCCGGCCGGCCGGCGCGGCGCACGCGCGCCGCCAGCGCCGCCGTCGGGACGACGGCCGCGTCGGCGGCCAGCAGCGTCCGGCGATAGCGGCGGACGCCGTCGTGGTAGAGCCGCTGCTCGGCCGGCGAGAGGGCCTGGACGCCGTGGTGCCACCGCGTCGACTCGGGCTCGAAGACCAGGTCGTCGACGTCGAACAGCACGATCCCGCCGCCGTCGCGGGTGCGCTCGACGAGCGCGGCGACGTGCGGGTCCCAGGCCACGCGGTGCAGCACGACGATCGGCCAGCGCGGCGCCTCGGCCGCCACGGCGGCGTCGATGCGGGGCGCCAGCTCGGCGGCGACGCCGGCCAGCTCGAGCTGCTCGGCGTGGTGGACGGCCCGGTAGCGCCGCGTCGCGCCCTCGCCGCCGCTGGCGATGAGCACCGGGCCGAGGTCGGGCCGCCACAGCAGCGCGTCGCCGAGCGGGCTCACGGCGCGATGGGCTGCGCCCCCGGCGTGAATGGCGCCGGCGGCTGGCCCTGGACGACGCGGAACCACCGGCCGGCGACCAGGCCGGGATGGCGGTCCTCGCCGCCGCCGGGCCACCGGATCACGATGTCGGCGGCCGCGGCGTCGGCCAGGCCGAGCACGAGCCGGGGATCGTGGGCCGAGAGGTAGCTCGACGCGCCCAGGACCTGCGCCGTCACCGTCCGCGCCCCCGCCACCGCCTCGACGCGGGCGCCGATGGCGCTGCGGTTGGCGCCGGCCGTCGGGTCGCCCTCGAGCCAGAGGCCCAGCCATGCGCCGGCCGCGGCGGAGTCGTTGCGGGCGAGCTCGAGCGGTCCGCCGTTGTTGGCGAACACGAGGTCGAGGTCGCCGTCGCCGTCGACGTCGCCGGTGGCCAGGCCGCGGCTGACGTGGGCGGCGGCGAACGCGGCGCCGGCGGCGGACGAGACGTCGCGGAAGGCGCCGTCGGCGCGCTGCTCCAGGATCGAGTTCGGCTGGCCAAAGGTGACGTCGTCCAGCAGCGTGCTCACGTTGTCGTAGAGGTGGCCGTTGGCGACGACGAGGTCGGCGTCGGCGTCGTGGTCGAGATCGGCGATGTCGACGCCCCACTTGAGCCGGGCGCGCATCGGCGCGCCGATGCCCAGCGCGTCGGACGCCTCGCGGAACAGGACCTGGCCCGGCGCCGGCGGCGCTTCCTGCAGGTAGGTGCTGGCCGACTCGCCCTGGAAGTTGGCGCTGACGAGGTCGGGCCGCCCGTCGCCGTTCACGTCGCCCAGGTCGGCGCCCATGCCGGCCTCCTCGGCGCCGGTGCTGGAGTACGCCACCCCGGCGACCGCCCCGACGTCGGCGAAGCGGCCCCGGCCGTCGTTCAGCCAGAGCTCGTTGCGATCGAGGTCGTTGGCGATGTAGGCGTCGACGTCGCCGTCGGGCTCGACATCGCCCAGGACCAGCGCCAGCCCGCGCGTCGGCGCCTGGGCGCGGAGGCCGGCCGACTCGGACACGTCGCTGAACGTGCCGTCGCCGTTGTTGCGCCACAGCGTGTCGGGCGTGCCGGCGACCATCTCCGGCGTGCAGTAGACGTGCACGCCGCCGGAGTAGCAGGCGATGGCGTTGGCGACGTCGTATGCGGCGTAACGGACGACCCAGAGGTCGAGGTCGCCATCGCCGTCGGCGTCGAAGAAGCCGGCGCTCGTGCTCCAGCCGCCGTCGTCGACCAGGCCGGCGGCGGCGGTGGCGTCGACGAAGGCGGTGCCGGTGTTGCGCAGCAGCGTGTCGCCGCCGCCGAAGGCGGTCAGGAAGAGGTCGACCCAGCCGTCGTCGTCCCAGTCGCCGGCGGCCACGCCCATGCCGTAGCCGGGCGACGGCAGCCCCCACTCCGCCGTCGCGTCGCGAAAGACGCCCGCGCCGTCGTTGAGGTAGAGCCGGTTGCGCGCGTCCTCGGCCCGCGCGGCCTGGCCGATCGCGCCGCTGTTCGTCACGACGAGATCCGGGGCCCCGTCGCGGTTCACGTCGGCCAGGGCGACGCCGGGGCCCATGATCTCGGGCATGAACTTGTCGGGCGAGTAGCCGGGCTCGTGGCGGAAGCCGTCGAGCCCGCTGGCGGCGGTGGCGTCGGTGAAGCGCAGCGTCGTGGGCGGTGCGGCCGCGGTGGTGTCCGCGCTGGTGTCCGCGGCGGGGAGTTCGGTGGTCGCGGCGGCCGGCGGCGTCGACGACGGCCCGAGACCCGGTCCGCCGCAGCCGGCGAGGCCCAGCGCGGCGGCCGTCGCGAGCCCCGCGCGCCACGGCGTCGGCCGCGGGTGAACGGCGCTCACGGCGCCACCGCGTCGACCTGGCCGGCCCGCGCCTGGGCCTGGGCCGCGAGCTCGGTCTCGCCCAGCGCCTGATAGATCGCGGCCGCGAACTGCCAGAGCTCGCGCTGCGTGGCGGCATCGGCGGCGTCGGCCTCGGGCAGCATCGCTTCGATCGTGTCGCGCGCCGTCGCGAGGTCGCCGTCGTCCCAGGCCGCCTGGAGGGCGGTCGCCTGGGCCGAGAGGCGCAGCTGGCGCGCCGTGGCGGCGTCGTTGCGGGCGTGCAGCGTGGCCACGGCGTCGTAGGCCGCCCGGCTGCCGTCGGCGTCGCCGCGCAGCAGCCGCGCCCGGCCGAGGGCGTTGTGGGCCGGGATGTAGTCGCCGTCGAGGGCGACGGCCTGCTCGAGGACGGCGATCGCGTCGTCGACCTCGTCGGCGTCGAGGTGGACCATGCCGCGCAGCGTCAGGGCGTCCACATGCGCGCTGGTGCGGATGGCCTCGGCCGCGCGGTCGAGCACCGCGGCCGCCTCGTCGAGCCGGCCGAGCCGGGCCAGCGGCAGCGCGGCGGCGTAGGCGGCGGCGGCGTCGCTCGGCGCGGCGTCGGACAGCGGGCGCGCCAGCTCGGCGGCCTCGGCCCAGCGCCCCAGGCGGATGTAGACCTTGGCCAGCGTCGACTGCTCGGCCGGCGACAGCGCCGGTCGGGCGGCGAGCACCGCGGCCAAGCCGGTCCAGTCGTCGCGGGCGATCAGGGCCGCCTGGAGGACGGGCAGGACCGCGCTGGACGCGGGGTGGGCGCCGTGGATCGCGCCGAGCGTGGCCACCGCCGCGGCCGACACCTTGCCGCCGCGCGCCAGGCCCGCCTGGGCGTCGGCCAGCGACTGCCGCTCGTCGGCGGTGAGCGTGGCCGCCGCCGCGACGGACGGTGCGGCCGCCGGGGCCGTCGCGGGCACGCCGGCCCCGGCCGCGGCGGTGCCGTTCGCCCCGGCGCAGCCCGCCGTCGCCAGCCCCGCGGCCAGCGCGGCGGCGACGGCGGCCGGCCCCAGCCAGCGCCGCAGCCAGCCCAGCACCTCGCCGTACCAGTGCCGGCTGTTGTGGGGCTTGAGGATCCAGTGGTTCTCGTCCGGGTAGACCACCAGCCGCGCCGGCAGGCCGCGGGCGCGGTAGACGTTGTAGATCGCCAGGCCCTGGTTGTAGGGCACGCGGTAGTCGCGCTGGCCGTGGACCACCAGCATCGGCGTCGTGAAGCCGCGGGCCTGGCGCAGCGGGTTGAAGCGGTCGAGGCCGTCGAGGTCGTCCCAGAGCTCGCCGCCCATCGAGCGCTGCCGGCCCTGGGTGATGTCGGTGGCGAACTGGGTCTGGAAGTCGGAGACGCCGGCGTGGTTCACGGCGCAGGCGTAGCGGTCCGTCTGGCCGCACAGCCAGCTGACCAGGTAGCCGCCGTACGAGCCGCCGGTGATGGCCAGGCGGGCCGGATCGGCGACGCCGCGCGCCACCAGGAGGTCGGTGGCGGCCTCGACGTCGCGGCTGGGGCGGTCGCCCCAGCCGCCCAGGATCGACTTCGTGAACGCCTCGCCGAAGCCGGTCGAGCCGTGGAAGTTCACCAGCGCCACAACGTAGCCCGGGGCGGCGAAGGCGTGGGCGCACCACCGCCAGTGCCAGCCGTCGCCGAACGTGCCGTGCGGGCCGCCGTGGATCATGTGGACCAGCGGCCACGGCCGCGCCGGGCGCTCGCCCGGCCCCGGCGGCGTGGCGCCGGGCGGGTAGACGACGAACATCTGGACGGGGTCGCCATCGGCGCCGGCGAACGTGACGTCCTCGACGGCGCCGAGCGCGACGCCGGCCAGCGCCGCGTCGGTGAAGCCGCCGATGCGCGTCACGGGCGCCGCGTCGAGCGGATCGGCGGCGTCGAACCAGACCGCGCTCGGCGGCGCCGCCAGCGCGGCGTGGGCGGCGAAGACCCGCCCGCCGGCCGGCGCGGGCGACGACAGCGTGCCGTCGCAGGCGCGGCGGCGCGGGACGGCGCCGCCGGCCGCGACCGCCGCGGCTACGTCGAGCGACCAGACGGCGTTGCGCGGGCCGACCTCGCCGGTGAGCCAGAGCGTGGCGGGGGCGGCGGGATCGAACGTCCAGTCGCCTGCCGAGACGTCCCAGCCCTCGGTCAGCACGGTGTGGGCACCGCTGGCGAGGTCGAGCGCCGCCAGCCGCATCCGGTCGGCGTAGAAGTCGAATTCGCGCTGCAGGCCGTAGACCAACCAGCGCCCGTCGGGCGCGTAGACCGGCCGGTGCGCCTCGAGCTGGCTGTCGGGGTCGGGCCGGCCGTCGGCGCCGGCGAGGTCGGGCGCGACGAGCACCGGCGGCGCGAGCCCGGCCGGGTCGGCGGCCGCCGCGGCGAGGTCGTCGGGGACGTCGACGGTGAACGCCCCCCACAGGACGCGCTCGTACGGCGGCTCGGAGCGACAGGCGTCGAACGCGATCTGCCGGCCGTCGGGGCGGATGGCGACGCCGTTGCCCGGCGGCATCAGGTAGAGCCAGCGGCGCATCGCCGGCGTCACGTCGACCACGGCGCCGCTGTCGACGTCGACGACGAAGACGTGGTGGAACACGCCGTCCGTCAGCCAGCGGTCCCAGTAGCGGTAGACGCGGTCCTCGGTCACGTAGGCCTTGACGGGGTCGTCGTCGCGCGCGGCGTGACGCTCGGCGCTGCCGGCCACCGTCGGCGCGTCGCCGTAGAGGGGCGCCACCACGGCGATGCGCCGGCCGTCGGGGAACCACACCGGGCTGGCGACGCCCAGCGGCAGATCGGTCAGCCGCACCGCCTCGCCGCCCGAGAGCGGCAGGACCCAGAGCTGGTCGGCCTCGCCGAACCGCGCCGGGCCCGCGGCCTGGCCCGTGGGCGGCGCCGCGCCCGGAGCGCCCTTGTTCTTGCCGGCCTTGGCCGGCGCGCCCGGCTTGCGGACGAACGCCAGCCGCGCCCCGTCCGAGCTCACCGCGGGTTGGCTCGACGAGACGTCGGCCGCCGTCAGCGGCCGCGGCGCGCCGCCGCCGGCGGCGTCGACCCACCACAGCCGCGTCGTGCCGGCGCTGGCGGCCAGATCGTAGGTCGTCACCGGCACGATGCAGGCACGGCCGTCGGGCAACGGCGCCGGCGCGCCGACGCGCGGCAGCGCCCAGAGGTCGTCGACGGTGATCGGCTGGGGCGGCATGGCATCGCTCCTCGGCGCGACGGGCGGCCGACGTTACCCGCGCCGCGGCGCCGTGGTCAAGTGGTGCGCCGCGGCAGCGACGGCGTCGACGGCCGGCGGCCGCGCGCGCCGCGCCCGAACGCAGCCGCGCCGCCGTCGCGCGGTCCTGCTCGGGCTGCGGCGGGCGTTGCAGCTGTCGACACCGCGCCGCGCCAGGAGCCGCCGCATGACGCCCGATCCCGCCCGCCACGCCGCGCTCGTCGACCTCGCCCGCCGCCAGGCCGAGGTGCTGGCCGCCGACCCGCGCATCGCGGCCATCCTGCTGACCGGCTCGGTGGCGACCGGACACGTCGACGCCGACAGCGACATCGACACGATCCTGTACTTCGACACGCTGCCCGACGCGGCCGAGTTCGCCGCCCTCGTCGCCGACGCCGAGGCGAGCGGCGGCCGGCTGTTCGGCGGCACCCCGGAGGACGGCTTCGCCCTGTTTCGGTGGCGCGACGGGGTGCGCTGCGACCTCTCCTACACCCGGTCCGCGTCGATCGACGAGCTCCTCGACCGCTTCCTGGAAGCCCCCACCGTCGACGACCCGACCACGCTCGTCGTGCTGCGCGGCCTGCGCGACGGGATCGCGCTGCACGGGGCGGCGCGCGTCGCCGCCTGGCAGGCGCGCCTTGCCGCGTGCCCGCCGGCGTTGTCGGATGCGCTCGTCGCGGCGAACCTGCGGCTGCCGACGCCGTGGGTGCTCGAGCGCTACGGCGTGGCGCGCGGCGACCGGCTGTACCTGGTCGACACGCTGCTCGACGCCTGCCGCCGCCTGGTCCTGCTGCTCTACGGGCTGAACGGGCAGTGGCCGACCGGCAAGCTCAAGGGCTTCGCGCGGCATGCCGACGAGCTCGCCATCGCGCCGCCCGACCTGGCGGCGCGCCTCGACGCGCTGTTCGAGCGGCCGCCGGCCGAAGCCGTGGCCGCCTACGCGGCCCTCGTCGACGACGTCCACGCCCTCGTCGCGGTCCACCGCCCCGGCCCCGACGCCGCGGCGGCGCGCGCCGCGTTCGCCTGGCGGCCGCCCGCCGCCGGGTGAGGCGGCAATCCGTCCGCCGACCCGTCCCCTTCGCGCCGCGTCCGACGACAGAGCATCATGACACGGCCGCCGCACCCGCCCGCCACCGCGGGCGGCCGGCCCGGTCGCCACCGCCGTCGATGCCTACGCGAGGACCGCCATGAACCGCACGGACGCCCGCGCACCGGTCGGATCGCCCCGTCGCCACCCCGCCGCCCCCTGGACGGGCGCGGCGGCCGTCGCCGTGCTGGCCCTGGCGGTCCAGCACCCCCCTTCGCCGCCCGCGGCCCGGGCCGCCGACGCGATCGCCGTCGAGCGCTGGGGCGGCGCGGTCACCGGCGTTGACGCGGCGGGCGGCACGGCGGCGGTCACGATCGGGTCGCGGCTGGCGATCGTCGACGTGGGCGACGTGGCCGGCCAAGGTCCGCGGCTGGTCAGCCAGAGCGCACCGGTCGACGACGTCCTGTCGCACCCCCACCTCGCCGGCGGCCATGCCGTGGCGCTGGGCGCGTCGCGCGGCTTGTTCGTGTTCGATGTCCGGGACCCCGCCGCCCCGGTCGAGGTGGCCCGCGCCGCCACGCTCGGCCTGGCCACCGACCTCGCGCTGCGCGACCGACGCGCGCTGCTGTGCGACAGCAAGGGCGGGCTGCGCGTGTTCGACCTCGGCGCCGATGGCCGGCCGGTCGAGTGGGGCCGCTGGCTGCCGCCCGACGGCCGGGAGGTCGTCTCGGCCGCCCCGTTCGGCGATTTCCGCGCCGTGGCGCTCGTCGAGGACGACCCGGCGCAGCTCGTCGTGCTCGGCCTAGCCGGGGATGCGCCGGAGGAGATGGGGCGCACCGCGCTGTCGATGTCCGGCGCGCGCGATGTCGTCGTGGACGGCGACACCGCGTTCGTGGCCTTCGGCGATGGGATCACGGCCGTCGACCTGCGCGACCCGGCCGCGCCGGCGGTCATCGACGGCGACCGCGCCGACACCGGCACCGTGGATGCGCTGGCCGCCGCGGGCGGCATTCTCTGGGCGGCGGGCACGGACCACGTCTGGATCCTCGATGTCCGTTCGCCCGAGGCGCCCACGATCGAAGGCGTGTTCGAGGTCGAGAACCTGCGGATCGGGCTCGACGTCGACGGCGCGCGGGCGTACCTGGCGGACGCCGCGGGCCTGCGCGTCGTCGACGTCGGCGACGTCACCGCCGAGCCGGTCATCCGCCGCGAAGCGCCGAGCGACGACGGCGTCGCGATCGGCCACGAGCCGCGCGACGCCGCCTGGGTCGACGGCGCCGTCGTCGTCGCCAGCGGCGCCGCCGGCCTCCGCGTCCTCGACGCGACCCATCCGACCACGGCGACGGTGATCGCGCAGCTGCCGCCCGCCGATGAGGCGCACTTCGCCGCCTCGACGGACTTCGTCACCGTCGTGGGCGACCGCGCCTACACGGCCGAGGGCCGCCTCGGCGCCGGCGTCCGGGTGATTGACCTCGCCGATCCGTCGCAGCCGCGCGCGCTCGGCGAGGTCGCCGCGCCCGGTGTCGCCGGCCGCCCGGCGGTGGCCGGCGATCGCGTGGCCGTCCCGACGATCGGGGACGGCGGGGGCGGTGTGCGGCTCTACGAGGTGGGAACCGCCGGCGTGCCGGAGGCGCGCGGGTCGCTGGCGATCGGTGGGCCCATCGACGCCGCCGCGTTCGACGGCCCGACGCTCTACCTGGGCGGGTTCGGGCAGCTGGCCGTCGTCGACGCCGCCGACCTGGCTGCGCCGCGGCTGCTGGGCCGGCTGGACGGCGTGGACGCCTCCGGCGGGATCGCCGTCGTCGCGCCCGGGCAGGTGGCGATCGGCGACCCCAACTTCGGGCTGGTCGTGGTCGATGCCCGCGATCCGACCCACCCGGCGGCTGTCGGCCGCTTCGCCATGGCCGGCGGCGCCAGCGGCATCGAGCGTCACGGCGACGCGCTCTGGGCGGCCAACAACTACGCCGGGGTGAGCCGCCTGGCCATCGACGCATCCGGGACCCTGCGCGTCACCGGCCGCTGGCTCGTCGACCAGGCGGCGTTCGACGTCGCCGCCGGCGACGACGCCGTCTGGATCGTGTCGACCGAGGAGGGTCTGATCGCCGTGGCGCCCGACGCCGTCACGTCGGCCCATGAGATCGCGATGCTGTCGGCGCCCGGCTACCTGGCCCAGGTGGCGCTCGACGGCGGCCGCATCGGCGTGCTGACAGGCCTCGCCGTCGACCGGCGCCAGCTGCACGGCCTCGACACCGAGCCGGCCCTGACGCCGCGGTCCGGCGGCGCGCTCGGCATCGTGGCCGACGGGACCCTCCCCGGCGACGATCTGGCGCTGGCGGGCGACCTGGCCTGGGTGCCCGGCGGGATCCACGGTGTCGTCGGCTTCGACGTCGGCCGCCCCGGCCCGCCGCGCCGCGTCTCGGCGGCCGTCGTGCCGGCCGCGCCGCGCGACCCGCCGGCGATCGAGGCGCTCGCCGTCGCCGGGACGACGGCGTACGGCGTAACCCTCGACGACCTCGTGCTCTTCGACGTGGCAGACCCGGTCCAGCCGGCGGTCGTGGGCCGCCACCGCCTCGACCGCGGCTTCGCGCTGGCCGTCGACGACCGGACGGCGTGGGTCCTCGCGCAGGGCGACGACGGCGAGGCGCTCGTCGGCGTCGATGTGGCCGCGCCCGCCGCGCTCGTCGAGGTCGGCCGCTGGCCGGTGCCCGGCGCCAACCACGCCGTGGCCGCGTCCGACGGCCAGCTCGTCATCGCCGCCGACGACGGCCTGCGCGTCTGGGATGTCCGCCGGCCGAGCGCGGCGTACGAGCGCGCGGTCGTGCCGTTCGACGGCGCCGTCGAGGCGGTGGCCGTCGACGGCGGGCTGGCCTGGGTGGCCGAGGCGTTCGGCGGCGGCTACCGCATCCACGCGGTCGACCTCGGGACGGGCGACACGCCGACGGTGCGCGCGAACGTCGAAGCACCGGACGGCTGGGCGATCGACCTGGCCGCCGAAGGCCGCCGGGCGGCGGTGGCGAATGGCCACGGCGGGCTGCTCGCGCTGCGCTACGACGGCCCGCTGGCGCCGCCCCCGACGCCGGAGGGATCGGCCACCCCGCCGCGGTACACGGCCTACCTGCCCGTGGCCGTGGTCCAGCGCGCCACGGCCCACGCCGTGGTGGCCGTGGATCGCTCGGCGGCGATGGCCCGGCGGTCAATCCCGGGCGAGCCGGCCCCGCTCGACCTCGCCCGCGACGTCGCCGGCGCGCTCGCCGATCGCCTGCTGCGGACGACGGCCGCCGTCGCCGTCATCGCCTACGGCCAGCAGGCCGAGCGGCTGCCGTCGCTCGGCCCGGCCGTCGTCGCCGAGGCGCTGGGTCGGCTGCGCATCGACGCCGCGGTCGCCGACGCCCGCCACGACGTGATGCTGGCGGCGGCCGCCGCGACGCTGCCGGAAGGCGCGCTGGCGCCGGGCTGCGCCGCGGTCATCGTGATCACCGCCGGGGCCGTACCGTCCGCCGACATCGGCGCCGTGGCCCAGCGGCGCGCCGACGCGCTGCGCGTCCGCGGCGCCGAGATCGCGGTGACGACCGTCGGATCGGCGTCCGCCCGTTCGCCGTGGTGGGCGGACCTGGCCGGCGGCGACGACCGCGTCCGACCCGCTGCCGGCGCCGCTGATGCGGCGGCGATCGCCGACCCGCTGGCCGCCCGGCTGGCGGCCTGTCGCTGATGGGCATCGCGCCGCTGCCGCGCGCGTCGCGGCACGCGCCGGCGGCCGACGGCGGCGCACGGCGGCCGGCCGCCGCCGGTGACGGTCCGGCGACCGTCGCCGCGCCCGACGATCTCGACGGCGCCCTGGCGGCGCGCGCCCGCGGCGGCGACGCGGCGGCGTTCGAGGCGCTGTACGAACGGCACGTCGACGCCGTGCACCGCTTCGTCTACAGCCGGTTGCGCGACGCCGCCGCCGCGCGCGACGTGACGCAGGACGTCTTCCTGGCCGCGCTGCGCACGCTGCCGGGCCTGCGCGACGCGTCGCGATTCCGGCCGTGGCTCCTGCGCATCGCCCACGCCACCGTCGTCGACCACTGGCGACGGGTCGGCCGCGGCCCGCGCTTGGTGCCGCTCGACGCCCACGGCGGCCTGGCCGACGGCGCCGCCGGCGCGCGCCTGCCCGCGGCCCGCGACGACACGGCGCGGACCGCCGAGCGCCGGGTCGACGACGACGCCCTGCTGGCCGCCCTCGGCCGGCTGACCGAGCTCCAACAGCAGGTGCTCGACCTGCGCTACATCGCCGAGCTGAGCGTGGCCGAGGTCGCCGCCGCGCTCGGCTGCAGCGAGGACGCCGTGAAGAAGCTTCAGCGGCGCGGCCTGGCCGCCCTGCGGAGGGCGCTGGGCGCCGAGGATCGACGATGAACGAACCCCCGATCGACGCCCCGCTCGAGGCGGCCTTGCGCGCCGTGTCGACCCCGCCGCTGGCGACAGCCGACCGCGAGGCCATCCGCGCCGCGCTGCGCGCCGCGGCCGCCGCGCCGCCCGACCCGGCTCCGCCGCCCGCGCCGCGCGCCGCCTCGTCGGGCGTGCCCGGCGCGCTCGCGCCGCTGGTGCTCGTCGCCGTCGCCGTGGGCCTGACCGCCGCGCTCGGGCGGCTCGCGCGGCCCACCGCGCCGGCCGGGCCGGCGACGGCCGCCGCGCCGGCCGCGACGATCGTCGCGCGCGCCCTTCGACCCGCCGCGGCGGCGCCGAGCGCGCCGGGCGCAGCGTCCGCCGTGGCCGGCGTCGCGACCACCGCCGCTCCGCAGCGCACGTTGCCGGCCCGGGCCGCGATGCCGCGCCCGGTCGGCGTCGGGGCCGCGGCGGCTGCGCCTGCCGTCGTTCCGGCCGCCGCGAACGCGTCGCCCGAGGCGCCCGCCGTCGCCGACGCCACCGCGGACGACCTCGGCGCGCCGGCCGCGCCCGCCGACGCGACGCGGCGGCCGACGGCCACGCCGGGGCCGGTGCTGCCGGCGACGGCGACGCGTGTCGCGGCGATCGATCCGACCCGCATGCCGCCGTCGACGCCGCGGCCGGATCGACCGTGGCCGACCGCCACGCCGCCGCCGGCGCGCACCGGCATCGCCGGCCGCGTCCACATCGGCGGCGCGGGCGCGGCGCTGGTGCCGGTGCGGGCGGTGGCGGCCGACGGGGACGACGGGCGGTTCGTCGTCGGCGCCACCGCGGCCGACGGCACGTACCGCCTGGCCCTGCCGGCGGGCCGGTGGTGGGTCGTGGCCGAGCCCGACGGCGCCCCGGCGCAGTGGTGGCCGGGCGCGGCGGAGCGGGCCGGCGCCGCGGCCGTCGTCGTCGCCGAGGGCGCCGAGACGACCGGGATCGACTTCGACATCGAACCGCCCCTGGGCGCGGACGGTACAATGGGGCGATGACCGCCCCGCCGCCCGCGCTCGACCTCGCCGCGCTCTACGCCGACGCGGTCCGCCCGACCGTCCACCGCCTCGACCGCATCGCGCTCATCGACGCCGTCGTGGCGGCGGTGCGCGATCGGGCCGACGTCGTGGCGGCGTGGGAGGGTGGATCGGCCGCCTGGGGCCGCGCCGACGCTTGGTCGGACGCCGACCTGCAGCTCCTGGCCGCCGACGACGACCCGGCGACGACGCAAGCGATCTTCGCGGCGGTCGAGGCGATGCTGGCGGCCGAGGGTGGCATCACGCGCCGCTACGCCGTCCCCGAGCCGGCCTGGCACGGCCACAGCCAGCGCTTCTACCACCTGGCCGCCGCCGGCGCGTTCGTCATGCTCGACCTCGTCGTCGTCCGGCCCGGCGTGCCGGAGCGGTTCCTGGCGCCCCAGCAGCACGGTCGCGCCCGGGTCCTGTTCGATCGCGGCGCGCCTGGTGCGCCGCACACCGCCCCGCCGCCGTTCGACGCCGCCGCCCACCGCGCCCGGCTGCAGCGGGCCCTCGACGACCACCGGGCACGGTTCGACCTCTTCCAGCCGCTCGTCGTCAAGGAGGTGGCCCGCGGGCGCTTCCTGGACGCCCTCGGCTTCTACCACGGCCTGACGCTGCGGCCGCTCGTGGCCGTGTTGGGCATCCGCCACCGCCCGCTGCGCTTCGACTTCGGCCTGCGCTACCTCCACCTCGACCTGCCGCCGGCCGACGCCGAGCGCCTCGGCGATCTCCACGCCGTGCGCGACCTGCCCGACCTGGCCGCCAAGCATCCCGCGGCCGCCGCCTGGTTCCACGCCGTCGCGACCGACCTCGACGTGGCGTCGATCGACCTCGACGCCGCGGCCGCCGCGGCCGCCGACGGCCGGCCGGGCTGACGCGGCCGCCGATGCCCGGGTCTTCCGCCGCCGCTGGCGACCGCCCATCGGCGCCCGTTCGCATCGCGCTGGCCGCCGCCCTCGCCGCGCTCGGCCTCGCCGGCGTCGGCCTGGCCGGCTGCGGCCGGCTGGCGCGTCCGACGACGCCGGCGGCCGCGCCCGCGGCCCCGGACGCGCCGGTCGGCCGGGCGAGCGCGCCCGGCGGCGTCCCCGCCGGCGTCACCGTCGCCGTGACGGAGGGCGAGGCGGCGGTCAGCGGCCAGCTCCCGGCCGGCGCGGTCGGCCCGGTGTCGATCACGCTGCGCGCACCCGACGGGACGTGGCGGGCCGACACGACGGCCGATGTCGCCGGCCGCAGCGGCCGATGGTCGGCCCTGCTCGTCGGGGCCGACGGCGCCGACGTGGCCCCCGACGGCGGCGACGTGCTTCGCGTGGCCGACCGCGACGGCGCCTACGAGCTGGCGGTGCCCCCGCTGGCGGTGCGGTTCGGCCGCGGCAGCGATGTCGTCACCGGCACCACGACGCCCGGCGCCCGCGTCGACGTCGAGCGGACCGGCGCGCGGCCAGGCACCGGCGACGCCGGGCTGCCGCCGGAGCAGGCCGCCTATGCCGGCGCCACCGCCCGCCCGCCCAGCGACGCCGTCGCCACCGCGCCGCCGCGCGCCGCGGCGGGCGTCGCCGCTGCCGACGGCGCGTTCACCGTCCGGCTCGGCGCCGACGTGGCCCTGCGCGGCGACGACGAGGTCCGGGTGGTCGTGACCCACGGCGGCATCCGGCGCGTGGCGCGGCGGCGGGTGCCGTTCCTGCGCGTCGCCGTCCATCCCGGCGAGGTCACGGTGTTCCTGCGGCCGAGCGCCCGCGTCACCGTGACGCTGCGCGGGCCGGGCGGCCGCGAGGCGACCGGCTACGGCCGGACCGACCGCGACGGCCGGGCGACGGTCTGGCTGCACGACGCCGCCTTCCGCCGCCTGGCGCCGCGGCCTGGCGACGACGTGCGCGCCAGCGACGGCGAGACCGCGCTGGCGCTGCGCCTGCCGCCGTTCGAGGCCGGCCACGACCTGGCCGCCAACGCCCTCCACGGGACCGGCACGGCCGGCGACCCCGTCGACATCACGCTCTGGAACCCGTGGTACCCCGGCGAGCTCGACGAGCCGCGGGCCGTCGTCGGCGCCGACGGCCGCTGGCGGGCGACGGCGGCGGTGGCGCTCCATCCGGCCAGCCACTACTACGTCACCGAGCACCTGCCGGGCGGCGACCGGCTGTTCCGGTGCTACCAGGTCCCGATGCTCCACGTCGAGCCCGGCAGCGCCGTCGTCGGCGTGCAGGCGCTCTACTTCGCCGACGCCCGGCTGTCGCTCGAGCGCGACGGCCGGGTCGTGGCCACCGGGCGGCCGACGGCGCCGTGGGTCGAGGTCGGCCCGATCGTGCTGCGCGATGCGACGGGCGCCGCCGTCGCCGCCCGCCCGGGCGACGTCGTCCGCGCCACGCTCGACGGCGTCGAGGCCGCGGCCGAGGTCGACGTGCTGACGGCGGCGGTCGAGGCTGCGGCGGGCGCCATCGTCGGCACGGCGCCGCCGGGCGCGGCGCTGACGCTGGTCCGCACCTCGCCGCTGGCGACGACGACGGCCGACGATGCCGGCCGCTACTGGTTCCCGCCGAGCGAGGACGCCGCGCTGCAGGGCGTCCTGCCGCGGCCCGGCGTAGAGCTGGCGGTCGTCGAGCGGCTGCCGAGCGGGCACTTCCGACGCGCCCGGCTGATCGGCCCGACGATCGAGGCCGGCGTCGGCACCCGGACGGTGGCCGGCGTGGCCGCCGCCGGCGCCACGGTCGTCGTCCGGCGCGGCGCCGACGAGGCGATGGCCGTCGCCGGCGCCGACGACCGCTACACCGTCACGCTGCCGGCGGCCACGGCCGTCGTGACCGGCGGCGACGTCGTGACGCTGGCAGTGGGGGCGTGGTCGACGACGCTGGCCGTGGCGTCGCTGACGGCGCAGTTCGACGCGCGCACCGGCCGGCTGTTCGGCCATGCCGCCGGCGACAGCGTGGCCGTCCAGGTCTGGGCCGGCGCGGCCGACGCGCCGGAGCGCTGGTTCGTCGCCGCCGACCCCGACGACGGCGCCTGGGCGGTCGACCTGACCCGGCCCGGCCCGGGCGCCGCACCCATCGACCCGTCCGCGGTGCGGCGGATCGAAGCCGCGGTGCGCGACGGTGGGCACGCCGTCCGCTGGAGCTGGCCGGGCGGCGGCTAGCCCCGCCGCGGGCCTCTCCGCGGCCGCCCGGCGTCGGCCCGGCGCGAGCGGCCGCACCGGTGTGCGTCGTCGGGCCGATCGGCGGGGTGGCGGCGACGGCGTCGACGGGCCGCCGCCGTGCCGGCATCGCTCCGCGCCCGCCGCGCGCCACCGGCTTCGCGGTGGCATAATCGCCCCGCCCGCCGGCGACGGCCGCGGCCGTCCCAACGCCCGCCAGGAGGTCGCCATGCCCGCGCCCGCCGACTTCGAGAAGCTCGGCACGTTCTACCTCGGCCGCGGCTACGACCTGACGGCCAAGCAGTCCACCGACGCGCTGCTGCTCTACGACGCCAACGACCTCACCACGCACGCCCTGTGCATCGGCATGACGGGCAGCGGCAAGACCGGGCTGTGCATCTCGCTCATCGAGGAGGCGCTGCTCGACGGCGTCCCGGCGCTCATCATCGACCCCAAGGGCGACCTGACGAACCTGCTGCTCACGTTCCCGGAGCTGCGGCCGGCCGACTTCGAACCGTGGGTCAACCCCGACGACGCCGCCAAGGCGGGGGTGGGGGTGGCCGAGTACGCCGCCCAGCAGGCGACCCTCTGGCGCGACGGGCTGGCCGCCTGGGGCCAGGACGGGGCGCGGATCGCCCAGCTGCGCCGCACCGCCGACCTGGCGATCTACACCCCGGGGTCGAGCGCCGGCATCCCGATCTCGATCCTCAAGAGCTTCGCCGCGCCGACGACGGCCATCGTCGCCGACGCCGACCTGCTGCGGGAGCGGATCACCACCACGGCCACCAGCCTGCTGTCGCTGCTGGGCATCGACGCCGACCCGCTGCGCAGCCGTGAGCACATCCTCATCGCCCGGATCTTCGACGACGCCTGGCGCGGCGGGCGCGACGTCGGCCTGGCCGAGCTCATCGGGCTCATCCAGAAGCCGCCGTTCGCCGCCGTCGGCGCGCTGGCCACCGACGCCTTCTACCCGCCCGACGACCGCCACGAGCTGGCCATGCGCCTCAACAACCTGCTGGCGGCGCCCGGCTTCGACGTCTGGCTGTCGGGCGAGGCGCTCGACATCGACCGGCTGCTGCACGACCCGGCCGGCCGGCCGCGGGCGGCGATCCTGACGATCAGCCACCTCTCCGACGCCGAGCGCATGTTCTTCGTCTCGCTGCTGCTGGGCGAGGTCCTGGGCTGGGTGCGGACCCAGAGCGGTACGACGTCGCTGCGGGCGATCCTCTACATGGACGAGATCTTCGGCTTCTTCCCGCCCACCGCCAACCCACCCAGCAAGACGCCGCTCTTGGCGCTGCTCAAGCAGGCGCGCGCCTTCGGCCTCGGCGTCGTGCTGGCGACCCAGAACCCGGTCGACCTCGACTACAAGGGCCTGTCGAACATCGGCACCTGGCTCATCGGCCGCCTCCAGACCGACCGCGACAAGCAGCGCATCCTCGACGGCTTGGAGGGCGCCGCGGCTGGGGCGGGGCGGTTCGACCGCGCCGAGATGGAGGAGACGCTGGCCGGCCTCGGCAAGCGCGTGTTCTTGATGAACAACGTCCACGACAGCGCGCCGGTGGTGTTCACGACCCGCTGGGCGCTGAGCTACCTGCGCGGGCCGCTGGCGCGCGACCAGATCAAGCGCCTCATGGCCGGCCGCGGCCCCGACGCCCCGGTCGCCCCGCCCGCCGCCGCGGCCGGCCCGGCCGGCGCCGTGCCGTTCGCCGCGGCCCCCGCCGCGGCCGTCGCGCCCGCCGCGGCGCCCGAGGCGCTGGCGCCCGTCCTGCCGCCCGACGTCCGGCAGCTGTTCGTGCCGCCGCGCGGCCCGGTGCCGGCGCGGCCGACGTATCGGCCCTTCGCGCTGGGCATCGCCACCGTCCGCATCGCCGACCGCAAGACCGGGGTCGACGAGACGCGCGAGCACGTCCTTTTGGCGCCGATCACCGACGGCGCCCTCGACGTCGACTGGTCGCAGGCGCTGGCGACGGACCTCCGGCTCGACGAGATGGAGTCGGCGCCGCGGCCGGGCGCCCTGTTTGCGCCGCTGCCGGCGGCGGCGGTCCTGCCGAAGAGCTACACCGCTTGGGGCAAGGCGCTGGCCGAGTGGCTCTACGCCAACGGCGCGGTCGAGGTGCTGCACTGCCCCGACCTCGACGCGTTCAGCCGGCCCGGCGAGGACGAGCGGGCGTTCCGGATCCGGCTGGGCGAGGCGGCGCGCGAGGCCCGCGACCGACAGACCGAGGCGCTCAAGGCCAAGTACGCCCCCAAGATGCGCCTGCTCGAGGAGCGGCTGCGCAAGGCCGAGCAGCGCGTCGACAAAGAAAAGACCGAGAGCAGCACCGGCATCGCCGGCACGATCCTGGGCGCGGTGCTCGGCCGGCGGACGATGCTCGGCATGGCCAAGGAGGCCGCCCGCGGCGTGTCGCGCACGCTGCGCGAGCGCGAGGAGGTCGGTCGAGCCGAGGAGGACGTGGCGGCCGTCGAGGCCCAGATCGAGGACCTGGACCGCGCCTTCCAGGACGACGTCGCCGCCCTCGCCGCCCGCGTCGACGCAGCCGCGGTCGCGATCGAGACGATCCGTCTGCGGCCGAGCAAGGCGAACGTCGCGGTGCGCCTGTGCGCCCTGGCCTGGGCGGTGTAGGGCGGGCCGGCGCGGTCCCGACGGCGTGGGACGCGCGGCGCGCGGCGGCGGCGTGGGCGCCGGGCCTGCGACCTGGCTCTACGGCCTCGGCACCGCCACGCCGCCCCACAGCGCGGCGCAGGCCGACGTCGGCGCGTTCATGGCCCGTGTCGTCGCCGCGGCGGCGGAGCGGGCGGCGCCGGGCGGCCGGCCGCCGCGCGGCGCCCGGCTGATCCGGCGCCTCTACGCCGAGAGCGGCATCGCCCGCCGCCACAGCGTCCTGGTCGACTACGCCCGCGACGACCCGGCGGCGTTCGCGTTCTTCCCGCCCAACTGGGCCCTCGACCCGTTCCCGACCACGGCGGCGCGGATGGCCCGCTACCGCGAGGCCAGCGTGGACCTCGGCGCCGCGGCGGCCGCAGCGGCCCTGGCCGACGCCGGCGTCGCGCCGGCCGAGGTGACGCACCTCGTCGTCACCACCTGCACCGGCTTCTTCGCGCCCGGTCCCGACATCGAGCTGCAGCGGCGGCTCGGCCTGTCGCCAGGGGTGGCGCGGACCGTCATCGGCTTCATGGGCTGCAACGCCGGCTTCAACGCGCTGCGGACGGCCGACGACATCGTCCGCGGCCGGCCCGAGGCGGTGGTGCTGCAGCTCTGCGTCGAGCTCTGCAGCCTTCACTTCCAGCGCGACGACGCCGCCGAGACGCTCATCGCCAACTGCCTGTTCGCCGACGGCGCCTCGGCCGCCGTCTGGGCCGGCCCCGGCCGGGGCGGCGGGCGGGCGCGGGTGGTCGCCACGCGCAGCGCCGTCGACGCCGACAGCGGCGACCAGATGGGCTGGCGCATCGGCGACCACGGCTTCGTGATGACCCTTTCCGACCGCGTCCCCGACACCCTGGCGCGGGCCATCGGGCCGTTCGTGGCCGGGCTGCGCGCCGCCGGCGGGCGGGTCGCGGGCGCCGCGGCGGGCTGGGCGGTCCACCCTGGCGGTCGCCGGATCGTCGAGGGTATCGGCCGCGCGCTGGGGTTGGGTGAAGGCGACCTGGTGTCGGCGTACGACGTGCTGCGCGATTTCGGCAACATGTCGAGCGCCACGATCCTGTTCGTCCTCGAGCGCGAGCTGGCGCGGCTCGGCCCGGAGGCGGCCGGCGACGTCGTCGCGCTGGGCTTCGGGCCGGGGCTGAGCCTCGAGGGCGCGCTGCTGCGGGTCGGGCCGTGACGCGGCGGGCGCGGCGCCGCCGCGACGACGGCTGGCGCGCCCGGAGCACCGCGCCGGAGCGGATGGACGACCCGACGCTGGACGGCGCCGAGCTCGACCGCACGCTGCGGCAGCTGGCGTGGCTCAACCGCCTCCTGGGCGGCTACGCGCCGAGCGTCGACGGCGTGCGCACGGTGCTGGCGGCGGCGCCCGGGGGACCGCCGCGGCGCGCCACGCTGCTCGACGTCGGCACCGGCGGCGCCGACACGGCCCGGCGGCTGGTGCGCGCCTGCGCCCGCCGCGGCATCGCCCTCGAGGTGACGGCGATCGACCACGCGGCGGCCACGGTCGCCTTCGCCCAGGCGCGCTGCCGCGACGAGCCGCGGATCCGCGTCGCGCTGGCCGACCTGTTCGCCCTCGACCCGGCCGCCGGGCGGTTCGACGTCGTCCACGCCGCGCTCGTGGTGCACCACTTTCACGGCGACGAGGCCGTCCGGGCGCTGGCGCACATGTACGCCCTGGCCGAGCGCGGCGTCGTCGTCAACGACCTCCACCGCCACCGCTTGGCCTACCTGGGCATCCGGCTGGCGACGACGCTGCTGTTCCGCGACCCGATGATCCGCCACGACGGGCCGGTGAGCGTCCGGCGCGGCTTCACCGCCGCCGAGCTGCGCGCCCTGGCCGCCCGGGCCGGCTGGCCGGCCGCCACGACGCGGCTGCGGTGGCGGCCGCTGTTCCGGTGGCAGCTCGTCGTCCGCCGGCCCGACGCGCCGCCGCGGCCGACCGGCCCGGTGCCGCCGTCGCCGCCCCGCGCCGCGCCGCCGGCCCGGTGAGGGCGGCGCCCCCCCGCGACGCGCTCGACGCGCCGGCGCGGGCCGACGTCTGCGTCGTCGGCGCCGGGCCGGCCGGCTCGGCCCTGGCGGCGCGGTTGGCCGACCGCGGGCTGGCGGTGGTGCTCGTCGAACGGGATGCGTTCCCGCGCGACAAGCTCTGCGGCGAGTTCCTGAGCCCCGAGGCCGTGGCGCGGCTGGACGATCTGGGCTGCCGCGCGGCGCTGGCGGCGCTGCGGCCGCCTCCCGTCACGTCCGCCCGCATCACGCTGCCGTCGGGCTTCGCGCTCGACGCGCCGCTGCCCGGCGTCGGCTGGGGCCTGAGCCGCCTGGCGCTCGACGCCGCGCTGGCGGCGCACGCCCGGCGCCGCGGCGTGGTGCTGCTCGAGGGGGTCACCGCCGCCGCCGTCCGGCCCGCCGCCGCCGGGCTCGACGTCGTCGTCGCGCCGACCGGGGCGGGCGCGGCGGCGCCCGAGCGGCGGGCGATCCGCGCCGGCCTCGTCGTCGGCGCCTACGGCCGCTGGAACCGGCTCGACCGGGCCGCGCGCCGCGCCGGGCCGCCGCCGGCGGCGGGCTTCGTCGGGCTCAAGCGGCACTTCGGGCTGGCCGCCGGCGCCGCCGGCGCCGCGACGGCCGCCGCCCTCGACGGCCGCGTCGAGCTCCACGCGTTCGACGGCGGCTACTGCGGCCTGACCCGGATCGAGGGTGGCGCGGTCAACGCCTGCCTGCTCGTCGCCCGGCGCGTCGTCGGCCGGGCCGCCGGGGCGGGCGGCGGCCCGCTCGGCGACGGCGGCGGGCCACGCGGGGCGGGCGGTGACGGCCTCGCCGGCGCAGCGCGGTGGGACGCCGTCGTCGGTGCGGCGGGACGGGCCAACCCGGCGCTGGGCGCGCGGCTGGCCGGACTGGTCGCCGCGCCGGACAGCGCCGTCCACGCCGTCTCGCCGGTGCCGTTCGACACCGGCGACCGCGGCGGATCCGACTGCCTGTTCGTCGGCGACGCCGCCGGCATGATCCCGCCGCTGGCTGGCGACGGGCAGGCGATGGCGCTCGAGGGCGCGCTGCTCTTGGCCGAGCAGCTGGCCGGCGCCCTAGCGCCGGGGGCGTGGCTCGACGCGGCGGCGCGCGCGCGGCTGGCGGCGGCGTGGGACGGCGCGTGGCGGCGGGCGTTCGGGCGGCGGATGCGGCTGGCGCGGGCGCTGCAGCCACTGCTGCTGTCGCCGCGGCGGGCCGAGCCGGCGGCGCGTGTCGTCGCCGCCGTGCCGGGCGCCGCGGCGTGGCTGGCGCGCGCGACGCGCGGCTGAAGCGTTGGTCAGCGATTGGTAAGCGTCCGGTAAGAAATCGCGCCGCGCCCGTAACCCCGCCGCGCTCGGCGGCGTCTTACCGTGTGACGACGCCGGAAGGCGCTCGCGCGACGTTCGATTCGACCCTTGGACCCATTGGGCTCACCCATTCGCCGTTGGAGGTTGGAGATGGAGCTTGGACTGCGCCTGCGGGCATTGTGGCTCATCGGTGCGACGTTCGTGTTCGGCCTGGCCGTGGCGTTCGCGCTGCTGTTCACCGCCCACACCCTGGGCGTCGAGGTGCCGACGCCGCTGAGCTTCGTGCTCGAGGCCGGCGCCAACGGCTGATCGAAGGCGCCCGACAACCGCATCGACGAACCGGCCGGCCGGTGGGCAGTGCGCCCGCCGGCCGGCTGCCGTGTGGGGCGTCGGGGACCGCCTTGTCGCGGCCCGGCAACGGTGATACGCTCCGCCCGGGAGCAGCGCCCGCACCGCCCAAGGAGCGCCCGCGATGGCCGACGGATCGCCGCCGGAGCCCGCACCCGGCCTGCCGTGGCAGCAAGCCGTCCTCGACGACGTCTTCCTGCTCATGATGTTCGGGCTCGTCGTGCCGACGCTGTTCTACATCGTCTGGGGCCTGATCGAGCTGGCCAGCCTGCCGTTGTTCACACCGTAGGACGGCCGGCGGCAGCCGCGGCTCGACAACCGCAGCGATGACCCCCGCATGACAACAGGAGAGACCGCCATGGTCGAACGATCGAGCACGCTCGTCGCGCCGGGCGCCCGATGGTGGGCGCCGCTGGGCCGCGACGAGCGCCTCTGGTTCTTGGTCGTCGTGGTCTGGGCGCTGGCGATGTTCCTGATGATGTTCTTCCTGTGGCCGGCGATCGGCGAGCAGCAGCTGACGTTCGCCTCGTACCGCAGCGACACCGCCACGTTCCGCGCCGCCGTCGACGCCTCGATCGCCGCCCACCAGGTCGACGAGCTGGCCGGGCGCCCGGTCGTGGCGCCGCCGCCGGGCGACGTCTACCTGATCGGCGAGCGCTTCCAGTTCTCGCCGCTGCTGCGCCTGAAGCAGGGCGAGACGTACCGCCTGCTGGTGTCGTCGAGCGACGTCCAGCACGGCCTCTCGATCCAGCCCGACAACATCAACTTCCAGGTCCTGCCCGGCTACGTCAGCGCCATCACGCTGACGCCGAAGGCGTCGGGCGACTACACGATCGTCTGCAACGAGTACTGCGGCGTCGGCCACCACACGATGGTCGGCCAGATCGTCGTCACGCCGTAGCACAGGAGGCGGACATGGCCCTCGCCGATGCCCTCGGCCGCACCTGTCGGGTGACCGGCCTCCACGTCGACCGGCAGTCGGAGCGCCTGATCGTCGTCAACGCCGTCACGGCGGTGCTGTGGCTGGCCACGGGCGGCACGCTGGCGCTGCTCATCGCGCTGACGCGCTGGCCGGCGGTGCAGCTCATCACCAGCGCCGAATGGTTCTACCGCCTCGTCGGTGCCCACGGCGCGGCGATGCTCATCTTCTGGATCCTGTTCTTCGAGGTCGCCGGTCTGGTGTTCGGCGGCACGATCCTGCTCAACCAGCCGATGACGGCGCCGCGCGTCGGCTGGCTGGCCTACGGCATGATGCTCGTCGGCTCGCTCTGGGCGGCGGCGCTGATGCTCTCGGGCAAGGCGACGGTCATGTTCACGGCCTATCCGCCGCTCGAGGTCAGCCACTGGTTCTACCTGGCGCTGCTGCTGTTCGCCGTCGGGGCGCTGGTGGCGGTGATCCACTTCCTGATCCAGGTCAGCCGGGCCCGGATCTCCGGCCGCGTCCGGACGCTGCCGCTGTTCACGTTCGGCCTGGTGGTGGCCGCCATCCTGGCGCTGTTCACCCTGGCCAGCGGCACCGCGGCGCTGATCCCGGCCTGGCTGGCCAGCGCCGGCCTCACCGAGGCGGCCGACCCCGGTGTCTACCGATTGCTGTTCTGGGGCTTCGGCCACGGCGCGCAGCAGGTGAACCTGGCGGCCATGGTGGCGATCTGGTACGGCCTGGCCAGCCTCATGGTCGGCGCGCGGCCGATCAACGAGGGGCTCAGCCGGCTGGCGTTCCTGCTCTACGTCCTGTTCATCCAGATGGGCTCGATGCACCACATCCTGGTCGATCCGGGCCTGAGCCACTGGGCGCGCGGCATCAACACCAGCTACTTCCTCTACGCCGCCGTCATGGGCAGCATGATCCACGCCTTTACGATCCCGGCCTCGGTCGAGGTGGCCCAGCGCGAGAAGGGCCACAGCGGCAGCCTGTTCGCCTGGCTGCGCCGCGCGCCGTGGGGCTCGCCGGGCTTCAGCGGCTTCGCGCTGTCGTTCGTCATGTTCGGCGTGCTGGGTGGGATCAGCGGCGTGATCATGGGCGGCATCCAGCTCAACCTCATCGCCCACAACACGCTCATCGTGCCGGCCCACTTCCATATGACCGTGGTGGCCGGCACGACGCTGGCGTTCATGGCGGTCAGCTACGTCCTGGTGCCGCTCATCACCCGCCGCGACCTCTTCCTCCCCGGCTGGGCCAAGCTCCAGCCGTACATCTTCACCGCCGGCATGCTGGTCTTCGGCATCGGGATGGGGCTGGCCGGGCACTGGGGCGTGCCGCGCCGAAGCTGGGACATCGGCCTGGCGGCCTACCCGTTCGCGGCCGACACGTTCGCCAGCCCGCGCGTCCACTTCGTGCTGGGGATGCTGGCGGTGGGGGCGATGATCGCGATCGTCGGCGGGGCGATGTACGTCGTCGTGGCTGCCGGCACCGTCTTCCTGGGCCGCCGCAACGACGTGCCGAACATCGGCCACGTGGACGCCGGGGCGTTCGAGCCGCCGGCCCCGGCGCCGGCGCCCCACGGCCGCGGCTTCGAGGCGCCGGGGACGATGGCCCTGGCGGCCACGTGGCTGGCGCTGTTCGTGATCCTCTACGCCGTCTCGTGGCACGAGCTCAGCCAGGTGCAGTGGGGGATTCGCTGACGCCCGCCGCCACCGCGCCCGGCCGCGCGCCGGGCGCGGTGCGGCGGCTGGGCCACAGCGCGCGCAGCATCGTGACGAAGTAGAGCGCGCCGGTCAGCCACATCACGGCGCCGCCGAGCCGCTGGTCGGTCAGCGCGTCGACGCCCCAGGGTCGATCGGCGCCCGCGACGGCCGCGTACGTCGGGTAGAGGACGCGGGGGCTGAACAGCAGCGCCGTCGCCACCAGCCCGCCGCCCATGCAGTTGACGAACGCCATGGCAAAGGTGGCGTGCGGCGACGCCTTGTGGTGCGCCGGCACCGGGTCGACGACGATCCACCAGAACAGCAGCGACGTGCCGAAAAAGGCGGCGTGCTCGAGTTCGTGCACCCATGGCGTCGCGAGCGCCCGCTCGTAGGCGCGCGGCAGGTGCCATAGCGCCAGGCTGACGTTCCACAGCACCGTGACGGTGAGCGGGTGGGCCAGGCCGTCGAGGGCGCGCCGCAGCCACCGCCGCCCGACCGTGGCCTGGAGGGCGCCGGCCACGCCGCGCGGCGGCAGGGCCTGCAGCGCCAGCTGCACCGGTCGGCCGAGCACCAGCAGCGGCGGCACGAGCTGCATGAGCACCAGGTGCTGGAGCATGTGGACCAGGAAGCTCTCGTCGTTGAAGGCGTCGAGCGGTCCGGCCAGCGCCACCGCCACCGCCGCCAGCCCGCCGTAGAACGCCGCCGCCCGCCAGCCCGGCGTCGCCGGCCGCCCGCGCGCCACGGCCGCCCGCCACGCCCAGGCGTAGCCCAGCGCCGCCGCGGCCAGACCGATCGCCACCGCCGGCTCGAACCGCCACAGCGCCAGGGCGCTCTCACCCGGCGACGGCACGTGGGACAGCGAGCGGGCGGGCCACATGGCGGGATGGTGGGCGATGGACAGGGCGGGGTCAAGGGGCGCCGTCCGCGCCTGCGCCCGACGTCGGCCTGACCGCCTCCGCCGGGCTGCGACGGGGTCGCCGTCCTCGCGGCGCCGTCGACCTCCCCGACGGCGTATACTGGCCCCATGCCCAGCACCCCGCATGGCGTCCCCGACGCTGCGACCCCGCGCCCCGCCGCCGCCGGACCGCTCCGGCGCGCGGCCCGGCGCGCCGCGGCGCGGCTGGCGCGCGGCGTCGGCGTGCTGCTGCTGGGGCTGGGCACGCTGCTGGTGCTCGTGGGCGTCTGGGTCGACGGCGCGCGGCGCGGCCGGCTGGCGGCCGAGGCCCAGATCCAGGCGCCGCCGCCGCTCGAGGACACGATCGCCGCCGCGCCGCCGGCCGCCGGCGCGCCCGCGGCGTCGCCCGCCGCGCCGGACGAGCCCGGCCGCAAGCGCGTGGCGGCCGGCGGCCTCGACGTCGCGCTGCGGCGCGTGGTGCGCTTCGGCGCCGCCGACGACGTCGCGCCGCAACCGACCGGCACGGCGACCCGGCCGCCGGCGAAGCGCGTCGGCCGCGCCGCGGCGGGCGGGATCGGCGCGGCGGGCGCGCCCGCTGCCGGCGACGCCGCATCGCCCGCCGCCCGCGCCGGCGAGGCGACGGCCGCGCCGACGCCGATGGGGCCGCCGGACCACATCGTCATCCGGTCGATCGACGTCGACCGGCCGGTCGTGCCGATCGGCTGGACGGTCCAGGAGGTCGACAACGCGACGCTGCGCAGCGTCTGGGACACGGCCGACGACGCCGCCGGTTGGCACGAGACCTCGGCGCGGCCGGGGCAGATTGGCAACACCGTGATCAGCGGCCACAACAACATCGCCGGCGCGATCTTCCGGCGGCTGCACGAGCTGGCGGTGGGCGACCAGATCGCGCTGCGCGCCGGCTCGGCCGAGGTGCGCTACGCCGTCGAGCGGCGGTTCATCGTGCGCGAGGAGGGCGCCTCGGCGGAGACGCGCGCCGCGAACCACCGCTGGATCGAGCCGACGGACGACGAGCGGCTGACGCTGGTGACGTGCTACCCGCCGTGGGGCAACTCGCACCGACTGATCGTCATCGCCCGCCCGGTCGTCGTCATCGCCCCCACCGCCACGGCCGAGGCGGCGGCGGATGGGTCGGGCGCGCCGCGGGGCGCCCGATGACGGACGGCGCCGACCCGCGCCGCGCCCTGCCGGCCGTCCACGCGCTGGCGGCCGCGGTGGCCGCCGCCGAGGCCGACCTCGCGGCCGCGGCGGGCGAGGCGCTGGTGACGGCCGTGGCGCGCGACGTCGTCGCCGCCGCCCGCGACGCGTCGCCCGGCGGCGGGCCGCCGCCCGCCGGGGACGGCCTGGTCGCGGCGGTCGCCGGCCGGCTGAGCGAGCTGCTCGCCGACCGGCCGCGGCGGGTCGTGAACGCCACCGGCGTCGTGCTCCATACGAACCTGGGCCGGGCGCCGGTCAGCGCGGCGGCGGCGGCGGCGATGGCGGCGGCGGCGGCCGGCTACGGCGACCTGGAATACGACCTGGCCAGCGGCCGCCGCGGCAGCCGGCACGACGTCGTGGCGCCGCTCGTGGCGCGGTTGTCGGGGGCCGAGGCGGCGCTGGTGGTCAACAACAACGCCGGGGCCACGCTGCTGGTCGTGGCGGCGCTGGCGGGCGGCCGGGCGGCGATCGTGTCGCGCGGGCAGCTCGTCGAGATCGGCGGCGGCTACCGGATCCCGGACGTCATGGCGGCCGGCGGGGCGCGGTTGGTGGAGGTCGGGACGACGAACCGCACCCGGCTGGCGGACTACGAGCGGGCGATCGACGACACGACGGCCCTGATCCTGCGCGTCCACGCCAGCAACTTCCGGATCACCGGCTTCACGGCCGCGGTCGGCCTCGACGACCTGGTGACGCTGGGGCGGGCGCGCGGCCTGCCGGTCGTCGACGACCTCGGCAGCGGCAGCTTTCTCGACGTGGCACCGTTCGGCCTGGCGCCCGAGCCGACGGTCCAGGCCAGCGTGGCGGCCGGCGCCGACGCGGTGACGTTCAGCGGCGACAAGCTGCTGGGCGGCCCGCAGGCCGGCCTCATCGCCGGCCGCGCCGAGACGATCGCCCGGCTGCGCGCCCACCCGCTGTGCCGGGCGCTGCGGCCCGACAAGGCGACGCTGGCCGGCCTGGCGGTGACGCTGCGCCACTACCTGACCGGCCGCGCCCTCGACGAGGTGCCGGTCTGGCGGATGATCGCCGCCGCGCCCGAGTCGCTGGCCGCGCGCGCCGAGGGCTGGCGCCGGGCGCTGGCCGCCCGCGTCGGCACCGAGGCGGCCGCGCGGCTGGCCGTCGTGCCCGCCGAGAGCACGATCGGCGGCGGCAGCCTGCCCGGCGAGGTCCTGCCGACGTTCGCCCTGGCGATCGCCACGCCCCGTCCCGATGCCGTCGCCGCCGCGCTGCGCGCCGCGCCGACGCCCGTCGTGGCCCGCGTCGACGACGGGCGGGTGCTGCTCGACCCGCGGACGGTGCTCGACGGCGAGGACGAGGCGGTGGTGGCGGCGGTGGCGGCGGCGATGGGGTGAGGTGAGGCGCGGTCGCGACGCACCGGCGCCGCTGCGGGTCGACCGGCAACCCCAGGCGCGGTACCATGCGGCCGTCGCCGCCGCGCGGCTCCCGACCCGTCCCCCGAGTGGAGCGCCCGCCCCATGCCCGCCACCTCGCTCTTCGGCACCGCCTTCGGCCGCTTCCTGATCCAGCTGCGCATCCGGTTCATCGCCGTCCTGGCGCCCCTGTTCCTGTGGGGGGCGTTCGTCCACGACGCGGCGACGTTCCCGGGCGTGCGGTTCTGGGCGGCGTTCGTCCTCTACAACCTCTGCCTCTACGGCGGCGTCAACGCCCTCAACACGTTCTACGACCGGTCGACCGGCCCGATCGGCGGCCTCAAGAAGCCGCCGGCCGTCGACCCGTCGCTGCTGCGCCTGGCGTGGGGCATCCAGCTCGTCGGCCTGGCGGTCGCCGCCGCGATGCGCCTGCCGGTCGCGTTTCTCGTCATCTACGTGATCTTCATGGCGCTCAGCGTCGCCTACAGCCACCCGGCGATCCGGCTCAAGGGCAGCCCCTTGGGCAGCGCCGCCGTCGTGGCGGTGGGCCAGGGCGCGCTGACGTTCGTCGCCGGCTTCGTGGCCGCCGGCGGCGACGCGGCCGCGGTTCGCGGCGGCGCCGCCGCGCTCGGCGCGCTGGCCGCGGCCGCGCTGACGCTCGGCATGTACCCCCTCACCCAGCTCTACCAGCTCGACGACGACGCCAAGGCCGGCGACCGCACGCTGTCGCGCGCGCTCGGCGTCCGCGGCTCGTTCGCGTTCAGCCTGCTGCTGCTGGCCGTCGCCGGCGCCGCGATCCTCGCCGTCGTCCACCGCCTCCACGGCGTCGTCGACGCCGCCCTCGTCGGCGCGTTCTGGCTGGGGCACCTCGTCCACATCGGCTGGTGGGGCCGCACCTTCGACGGCCGCGACTGGGAGCGCAACTACGCCCGCGTCATGGGCACGAACTACGTCGACGCGGCGGTGTTCGCGACGTACATCGTCGGGCGGTGGCTGAGCTGAGGTGCGGCGTGTGAACGGCGGCCCCGCCGGGCGAATGGCGGTCGGCTGGGCGGGCATCGCAGCCGCGATGGCGCTCGCTTCCTTGCGCCCGTCCGTCGGCGCATCGTCGACGTCTGCCGCCGCCGTCTGCGCCGACGCCGCCGCGCACCCCGAGTGGATCTTCTGCGACGACTTCGAGGCCGCCGACCCGACCGTCGGCCCGGGGCGCTACTTCGAGATCGACGACGACGACGGCGAGTTCGTGCGCCGCCGCGGGGCCGGGCGCGACGGGTCGTACGGCATGCGGACGCTGTGGCAGGCGGGCGAGGTCGGCGCCGGGGGGCTGAAGGTCGCCTTCGGGCGCAACCCGAACGGCTACATGAGCCGCAGCCGCATCCGCCCCGACGACGACTTCCACGAGATCTGGGTCCGGCTCGACGTCCGCCACGCGCCGGGCTGGCGCGGCGACCCGGCCAAGCTGATGCGCGCCACCGTGTTCGTCCACCCCACGGACTGGCGCCAGGCGATGGTCGCCCACCTCTGGGGCGACGGCCGCAACCACCTCCTCATCGACCCGGTGCGCTGCGTCGGGCCGGACGACCGGGTGCGGTGCACCACCTACAACGACTTCGAGCGCTTCGAGTGGCTGGGCTACCGGCCGGGCCCGACGCCGATCTTCGACACGGCCCAGGCCGGCCGCTGGTTCTGTGTGGTCCACCACGTCCGGCTCAACGATCCCGGCCAGGCCAACGGCGTCCAGGCGTTCGCCATCGACGGCCGGCCCGAAGCGCGGCGCGACGGCCTCGATTTCGTGCGCGGCTACCGCGGCCACGCGCTGAACGCCGTCTTCGTCGAGAACTACTGGAACGACGGCTCGGTCCAGGCGCAGGAGCGTACCTTCGACAACTTCATCATCAGCGCCGCGCCGCTGGACTGCCCGCCGGCCGACGAAGTCGCGACGGCCACCGCCACGGCGGCGGCGACGGCCACGCCGCCCGCGACCGCGTCGCCCGCCGCCCGCTGGCGCGTCCGGCTGCCGTGGGCGGCGCGCTAGCATGCGCCCCGCCCTGCTCCTGCTCCACGGCGCCCTCGGCGCCGCCGACCAGCTCGCGCCGCTGGCCGAGCGCCTGGCCAGCGCGTTCGACGTCCACCGCCTCGACTTCGAGGGCCACGGCCCGCTCGCGCCGCCGGTGCGGCCGATGGCGATGGCCGCCCTCGCCGACGCGGTGCGCGACCACGTCGGCGCGCGCGGCCTGGCCCCGGCGCGGGTGTTCGGCTACAGCATGGGCGGCTACGCGGCGCTGCTGTGCGCCCGGCGCCACCCGGGCACGATCGCGCGGCTGATGACGCTCGGCACCAAGCTGGCCTGGACGCCCGAGGTCGCGGCCCGCGAGGGCGGCTTCCTCGACGCGGCCCGGCTGCGCGAGCGCGCGCCCGGCTTCGCCGCCGAGCTGGCCGCGCGGCACGGCGAGCCGGGCTGGACGGCGCTGCTCGACGCCACCCGCGCGATGCTCCACGACCTCGGCGCCGCCCCGCCGCTCGGCCCCGACGACTGGCCGCACATCGCCTGCCCGGTCCGGCTGTGCGTGGGCGACCGCGACGCGACGGTGACGCTCGACGAGACGGCGGCCGCCTACCGCGCCCTGCCCGAGGGCCAGCTCGAGGTCGTCCCCGCCACGCCCCACCCGCTCGAGCGCGTCGACGTCGACCGCCTGGCGGCGTCGATCGCGGCGTTCATGGGGTAGGGCGACGTCGTCCACGCCAACTCCGCCCGCCGCCCCCTGGGCAACACCGTCGCCTCGCTCTGGCAGCGACCTACCGCCGCGCCCCGCGCACCAGGTACGGCACGAAGACCGCGATCCGCACCGTCGCCTCGGCCACGGTGCGGTGGCCCGCCGGGTCGGTGTGCACGAGCTCGACCCGGCCGTAGCGGGCCAGCGAGGCGCCCGGGGTGCCGAAGCCGGGTGGGTCGGTCGTGAGCAGCGTGAACGCGCCGTCGGGGTCGGTGCGGACGGCGACGTTGACCGCCCCGCCGCCGTCGCGCGGCCAGAGCCGCAGCTGGGCGAGGCGGCCGGCGGCGCCGGCGCCGACCGGGACGCGGCCCGTCACGGCGCTCCGCCCGACGTCGAGCGCCAGCCGGAGGTCGGCCACCGTCATCGTCGCGGTCTCGGCGCCGATCACCGCGCCGACGACCTGCCCGGCCGCCGGGGCGGCGCCGGCGGCGCCCAGCGCCGCCTCGGCCCGCCCGGCCGTGTCGGTCGACGCCGTCGCCTCGCCGACGGCCGCGCCACCGGCCGCGGCCAGCGTCAGCCGCGCCGCGGCCAGCGGCATCGTCTCGAGCGCGACGCGGCCCTGGCCGACGTAGGCGGTGAGGCGCGCGATCCGGGCCAGCGCCCATTGGCGGTGGCCCTCGCCGTCGAGGAAGGCCACGGTGGCGCTCGTCCCGCCCAGGCCGTCGATGCCGCCGGGCAGCGCCAAGCGCCAGGCGCCGCCGGCGTCGGTCGTGGCGGCGACGTTGCGCGCCTGGCCGTTGCCGCCGACGACGCGCACCGCCAGCGCCGTCGAGACCGGGCCGCGGCCCTCGATCGTCGTCGCTTCGGGGCCGCGCGCGATGCGGATCGCCAGGTCGTCGGCGGTCAGGGTGACGCGGCGGGCCTCGAACTCGGCCTCGACCGTGCGGCCGGCGGCGATCACGACCGGGCGGCCGGCCGCCTCGAGCCGGGCGTCGAACGCCTGGTCGTCGCCGGCGGTCGCGGCGCCGGTGCCCAGGACGGTGGCGCCGTCGCGCAGCGACGCCACGACGGCGCTGCGCGGCAGGGCGTAGCCCGCCACGGCGTTGCCGCCGACCTGGACGTCCAGATAGGGCAGGACGCGGTCGATGCGCGACCGGTCGCCGTTGGGGTAGCTGTAGGTGAGCTCGAGCCGGCTGGCCGCCCGCAGGTCGAGGTCCGGTGCGAACTCGGCGGCATAGGTCCCGACGGCCTCGATCGGTTGCGCCCGCTGGACGACGCCGTTGCCCTGCCCCGCCGGCGGCCGCGCGCGGACGGTGACGGTGCCACCGGCCGTGGCCTCGCCGTAGACCCGCTCGCGCACCGTGTCCCATTCGATGCCCAGCGCCGGCACCGTCATCTCCTTGCTGGCGCCGTTGAAGGCGATGCGGACGCGGTCGCCCGGCTGCGGGAAGACGCGGCGGCCGGCGGCGTCCGTCAGATCGGCTTCGAACTGGCCCAGGAAGCTCGCCGTGTCGGTCCCAGCGCCCTTGGCCCCGCCGCTGGGGCCGAGCAACGTCGCCGTCACCTCGGCCCCGCCGGCCGCGCTGCCGTCGACGCGGCCGGCCTCGGGCCAGACCCGGATCGACGACGCGGCGGTGGCCAGCGTGATCGTGTGGCCGGCCGGCACCGTCTGCGTGACCTCGACGCCGACGCCGCCGACGAGGTCGAACGCGCCGGCGAAGTCGGCGCTGTAGCGCCCGGCGGCGTCGGCGGTGACGTCGCGCGCGGCGGTGAAGAACAGCAGCGCCGCCGTGACGCGCAGCGACGCGCCGGCCGGCGCCTGGCCGGCGACGGTGTCGGCGCTGACGTCGACGTCGGCGGTGAGGACCGGGATCGGGAGGTCGATCCGCTCGGCGCCCTGGCGGAACTCGAGGACGTCGGTCGGGCGGACGTCGACGGCGTCGCCCTGGATGCCCGCCAGCGTCGCCGCCAGCTCGGCGCCGCCGCCGAAGAAGCCGCCGGCGTCGACCTCGACCGCCGCGCTGGCCTTGAAGCCGCCGCGGGCGTCCTTGAGCGTCAGCCGGACACCCTCGCCGGGCGTCGCCACGCCGGTCACCGCCGGCTGGCCGATCCGCACCGCCAGGCGCGTCACCGCCCAGGCGCGCGTCACCGTGACGTCGAGGCCGTCGCGCGGCTCGGTGATCGCCAACTGTCCGGTCGTGCCGGCCACGAGGTCGGCCTGGCCGGCGAACGCGACCTCCCAGCGGCCGTCGGCGCCGGCCGTCGCGCTGCCGGCGGGCGCATTGCCGCCGCCGCCGACCGTCACCCGCACGGCGATGCCGGCCGGCGCGCGGCCGCGCACCACGTCGGCGGCCGCGTCGGGGGCCACATCGAGCGGCGGCACGTCGTAGTCGACGGTCGCCTCGCCGGCCGTGGCCAGCCGCAGCCGGTCGCCCGGCCGGACCGCCACCGCGGCGCCCGCGTCGTCGGCGACGGTTGCCGACCACAGGCCCAGGAAGCCGGCCGTCGCCTCGCCCCGCCCGACGACGGCGTCGCGCCGGCGCAGCTCGACGGCGACGCGCGCCCCGACCGGTGCGACGCCGCCGACGGTGGCGTCGTAGAGCCGGATCGCCAGCTGCGCCGTCAGCGGCCGCTCGGCGCGGAACGTGAACGGCCCGCGCGGCAGATCGAGCCGCAGCGTCGTGCCGGCCTCGACGTCGTAGCGGCCGGCGAAGTCGACGGCGAACCGCCCGCCGGCGTCGGCCACCGCGCCCTGGGCCACGGCGTCGAAGCCGAGGCCGCCCTGGACGGTGACGGTGACCGCCGCGCCGGCCGGCGCCGTGCCGGTCACGCGGTCGGCCGCGGCATCGCCGCTGACGGCCAGCGCCGGCACCGTGTCGGCGATCTGCGCCGCGCCCGAGCGCACCGCGACGCGATCGCCGGCCGCCACCGGGGCCGGCTGGCCGTCGGCGTCGACGGCGTCGAGGCTCCAGAGCCCCAGCAGGGGCAGCGCCCGCCCGGCCGCGGCGCCCTTGAGCCCGCCGCCCGGCGCCGCGACCTCGACGGCCACCTCGGCGCCCGCGCCGGCCTGGCCGGCGACGGTGTGGCGGCCGAGCGTGACGACGGCGCGGAGCCCGTCGGTCGCCTGCGCCAGCGGCCGGGCTAGGGCCGGCGGGGCGGACGGCGCGAGGAGGGCGACGGCCAAGGCGGCCGCGATGGCGGCGCGGCGGGCGGCGATCCAGGGCGGGCGCATCGTCGTCTCCTGCGGGGCCGGCGGTGGGGACGGCAAGGATAGCATCTATAATCGCCGCCCATGACCGCCTTCCAGCGCCCGACCGGCACCCAGGACATCCTGCCCGACGACCAGGCCTATTGGCGCTGGATCGTGGCCACGGCCCAGGCGACGGCGGCGCGCTACGGCTGCCAGCCGATCGACGTGCCGCTTTACGAGCACACCGAGCTCTTCGCCCGCGGCGTCGGCACTGGGACGGACATCGTCGAGAAGGAGATGTTCACCTTCCGGCCGCGGCCCGAGAGCGATTCGATCACGCTGCGGCCGGAGTTCACGGCGGGCATCGCGCGGGCCTACCTGCAAAACGGCATGGGCTCGTGGCCGCAGCCGGTGCGCCTGGTGACCTTCGGGCCCGTGTTCCGCTACGAGCGGCCGCAGGCCAACCGATTCCGGCAGCACAGCCAGTTCAACGTCGAGATCATCGGCGAGGCCGACGCCGTCGTCGACTTCGAGGTGATGGCGCTGCTGTGGGACTACTTCTCGGCCCTTGGCCTGACCGGGCTGCGCTTCCAGCTGAACTCGATCGGCAGCCCGCCCGCCCGGCGGGCGTACGTGACCGACGTCCTGGTGCCCTACCTCGGCCGCCGCTACGCCGAGCTGCCCGAGGTCGATCGCGAGCGGCTGGCGAAGAACCCGCTGCGCGTGCTCGACAGCAAGGAGCCGCCGACGCAGCCCGTCATCGCCGACGCGCCGCGCCTGTCGGACCACCTCGACGCCGAGAGCCAGGCCCACTTCGACGACCTGCGCCGCTACCTCGACCTGGCCGGCCTGGCCTACGACCTCAACCCGACGCTCGTGCGCGGCCTCGACTACTACGCCCGGACGGTGTTCGAGATCCATGTGGCGGGCATCGGCGCCCAGAGCGCGCTGTGCGGCGGCGGCCGCTACGACGGCCTCGTCGAGCTCCTCGGCGGCCCGCCGACGCCCGGCGTCGGCTTCGGCAGCGGCATCGAGCGCTGTGTGGCCGTTCTGAAGCAGTTCGAGATCCCGCCGCCGCCGCTCGGCGCGCCGGCGGTGTGGTTCGTCTACTTCGACGCCGCCACCAAGGACGCCTGCGTCGCCGCCGCGGTGGCGCTGCGGCGCGCCGGCGTCGCGGCGGCGATGTCGCCCGGCTCCAAGGGGATGCGCAAGCAGCTCGGCGACGCCTCGGCCGCCGGCGCGCGCTACGCCGCCATCCTCGGCGGCGACGAGCTGGCCGCCGGGACGGTGACCCTCAAGGACCTGGCCAGCGGCGAGCAGCGCGTGGTGGCGCGCGCGGCGCTGGCGGGCGCGGTGGCGACGCCGACTGCCTAGCGCGGCTCGAACCGGGCCTGGAAGAACCTCAGGTACGTCGGCTCGTAGGTCATCCGCAGGCCGCGCGCCGCGTCGCGCTGGTCGTGGACGGCCTTGACGGACTCGGCCACCACGTCCATGTGGGCCTGGGTGTAGACGCGGCGCGGGACCGTCAGCCGGGTCAACTCGAGCGCCGGGCGGTTGTGGTCGCCGGTCACGGGGTCGCGGCCGGCGCTGACGATGCCGCGCTCCATCGCCCGGATCCCGCCGTCGCGGTAGAGCTCGGCCGCCAGCAGCTGGGCCGGAAACTGGTCCTGGGCCAGGTGCGCGTAGAACGCGCGGGCGTCGAGGAACACGGCATGGCCGCCGATCGGGCGGACGATCGGGATGTCCCAGTCGGCCAGCAGCTCGCCCAGGTAGCGCACCTGGCCGATCCGCGACCGGATGTAGTCGTCCTGCATCGACTCCTCGATGCCGATCGCCATCGCCTCCATGTCGCGCCCGGCCAGGCCGCCGTAGGTGTGGAGCCCTTCATAGACGACGACGAGGTTGCGCAACGCCTCGCCCAGCCCGTCGTCGTTCACCGCCACCCAGCCGCCGATGTTCACCAGGCTGTCCTTCTTGGCGCTCATCCAGGCGCCGTCGGTGAGGTCGCACAGCGCGCGGACGATGGCCGCGATCGGCCGGTCGGCCATGCCGGGCTCGCGCTCCTGGATGAAGAACGCGTTCTCGACGATCCGGGTGGCGTCGAGGTAGAGCTTGAGGCCGTGCCGGTCGCACAGCGCCCGCAGCGCCGTCACGCCGGCCAGGCTCACCGGCTGCCCGCCGGCCATGTTCACCGTGCCCGCCAGGCTGACGTAGGCGATGTCGGCCGCGCCCTCGCGCGCGATGACCGCCTCGAGCTTGGCGAGGTCGATGTCGCCCTTGAACGGGTGCGGGTCGCGCGGGTCGTGCGCCGCGTCGCCGATGACGTCGACGAAGCGGCCGCCGGCCAGCTCCTGGTGCAGCCGGGTGGTGGTGAAGTACATGTTGCCCGGGACCACCTGGCCGGGCCGGATCGCGGCGCGGCTGATCAGGTGCTCGGCGCCGCGGCCCTGGTGGGTAGGGACCACGTGGCGGTAGCCGTAGAACCGCTGGATCGTCTCTTCGAGCCGGTAGAAGTTGCGGCTGCCGGCATACGCCTCGTCGCCCAGCATCATCCCGGCCCACTGCCGATCGCTCATCGCGTTCGTGCCGCTGTCTGTGAGCAGGTCGATCGTCACGTCGTCCGACCGCAGCAAGAACGTGTTGTAGCCGGCCTCGGCCAGGGCGCGCTCGCGCGCGGCGCGGGTCGTCACCGGCAGCGGCTCGACGACCTTGATCTTCCAGGGCTCGGCCCACGAGCGGCGGCCGAACTGCTGGCCCATGGTGCGCGGCGGCCACGGCTCGGGGCGGGCTTCGGCCGGCGGGACGGCGGCGGGCGGGGCGGCGGGCTGCGGGTCGGTCATTCCATCTCCCTCGGTCGGATCAGTTGTCCGGCGCGCCGGCTTCGATCCAGCGCCGGATCGTGGCGATGTCATCGTCGGACAGGCGCACGCCGCCGGGGGGCATGTACGGCGCCAGCTGGCGCGACACCTTGCGGTACAGCAGGCTGGCCTGCGGGTCGCCCGGCACGATGGACGGCCCGCTGTTTCCGCCGGCCATCAACGAGGCGTAGCTCTCGAGGTTGAGCCCGGCCACATAGCCGTGGCAGGTCCGGCAGTCGCGGCTGAAGATCGGCAGCACCGCGCCCTGGAAGCTGACCGCCTCGGGGTCGGGCTCCGGCGTGCCGTCATCGACCGCTGCCACCGCCCACGGCCGCGGCCCGTCGAGGCCGTAGGCGCCGGTGACGCGGACGAGGTCGAAGAGGTCGATGCAGCCGCTGTCGTCGAGGTCGGCCAGCGGCTCGAAGTCGGGGTCGGCGGCGCACTGGCGGTAGTGGGCCGCCACGCGCACCAGGTCGAACAGGTCGACGCGGTCGTTGCCGTCGGCGTCGCCGGCCGGCAGCGCGACGGCGGCCATCGTCGTGCGCCCGCCGGCGCGGCACGGGACGTCGTCGGCCGCGGCGCTGAGGTGCCGCGGCCGGACGGCCGTCAGCCGCACCATCCCCGCCGCCACGCCGATCAGCGCGAAGCGCCCGGCGGCGTCCGTCGTGGCCGACGGACCGTCGGTCCCGGCCTGGACGACGACGCCGCCGTGGTCGCCGCCGCCCCAGCGCTCGACCGTCCCGACGATGTCGCACCCGCCGGCCGCCTGCCGCGGCGGCGCGGCCGCGGCGGGCGCGGCCCGCTGGCGCGCGGCGACGGCCGCGACGGCCACGGCCGCGGCGACGGCCCAGCGCGCCGCGGCGACGCTCGCGACGGCGGCCGTTCGGTCCCGTCCGTTGCAGCGGGCGGTGCGGGCGGGTCGGGCCATGGGCGGATCTCCCGGGTTCGGTCAGGGCGCGCCGGTCGCACGACGACCACCGGGGACGGGCTCATGCCCACCGCCGCGGCCACCGCGCGCGTACAGCGTGGCCGCCGCCGGCCGCGGCGACGTTGCGCCAGCGCAACCTGGGACGGCGGGATCGGGTGTACTCTGGCGGTTGCGGCACTGGAGGCGCCCGACGATGCCCCGCCCCTATCGACTCATGCTCGCGCTCTTCGCGGCCCTCGGCGCGCTGGCGGCCCTCGACGCCGCGCTGGCGGCGCTGGGGGTTACGCCGTTCCTCACCGGCCTGCGCTGGCTGCGGGTGCATGCCGTGACGCTCGGGCTCGTGACCGAGGCCGCGTTCGGGCTGCTGCCCGCGATGGCCGCGCGCCGGGCCGGCCGCCCTCGGCCGCCCGACGACCACGGCCGCTGGCTCCTCCTCCACGCCGGCCTCGTGGCGCTGCTCGTCGGCATCCCGCTCGTCCGCCCGCCGATGATCGCCGTGGGCGGCCTGCTGGTGCTGGCCGCAGCGCTGTGGCTGGCGCAGGACGTGGCGCGCCTCGGGCGCCCGGCCGCGGCCGGCGCGGCGCACCGCTGGCGGGCCGACGGCCAGGCGTACGCCCTGACGGCGCTGGCCTTCCTGGCCGTCGGAGCGCTGGTGGGTACCGGGCTGTGGATCGGCTGGGGGCCGTGGCTCGGCATCGCCGTGCCCAAGGAGACCCACGTCCACGCCGTGGTCTGGGGCTTTGCGTCGCTGTTCGTGGCCGGGCTGGCGGTCGATCTCGCCGCCCAGGCCGCGCCGGCGGGCGGGGGGCGCGGGACCGCCGGGCCGTGGGCGCTGATCGCCGCCGGCGCCGCGGCGCTGCTGGCGGCGCCATGGCTGGGCGACGCCAACGGCCTCATGGTCGGCGGCATCGTCGTCTATGCCGTCGGGACGCTGTGGCTGGCCGCGGCGGTCCTGCGCCCGCTCGCCCGGCCGTTCGGGCCCGGCGCGGCCCATCTGCTCACGGGCTATCTCTGGATCCTCGTCCCGGCCGGCGCGCTGCCGTTCGTGGTGCTCGGCAGCGGCGGCCTGCCGGTGGCGCGGGTCGAGTCGGTCGGGCCGTCGATCCTGGCCTACGGCTGGCTGCTGCAGGTCGTCATCGCGCTGCTCCCGCCGGCGGCCGACCGGGCGGACGGCGGCTCAGGTGCGCCCGACGCGACCGGCGACGTGGCCGCGCTCGGCGGGACGTGGCCCAGCTGGGTGGCCGTCAACGGTTGCGCCGCGGCGCTCGTGGCCAGCATCGCCCTGCCGGCCCACGAGGCGCAGCTGGGCGCGCTGGCGTTCGCCCTCCTCGCGGCGGTGCTGGCGGGCCTGGCGGTGCGGCTGGCGCGGCGGATGGGCTGAGCGGTTCTCGCCCGCCGGGCGTAGAATCGCTCTCGCGTCGACCGTCGGCGCCGCCGGCCCAGGCCGGCGACCGCTCGCCGAGGCCCGCGTGCGCGAGATCCCGGTCCCGATCGCCCCCGACACGCTGCTCGACGCCTGCACGGTGCGCGGCCTGCGCATCCGCGCCACCGGCCGGCCGGGTGGGCGGGGCAAGGCGCCGCCGGCGTGGCAGCTGCGCTGGCCGGACCGCGCCGGGGCGCTCGAGGTCATCGAGACGCCGGACGGGGCGATGGTGCGCATCGCCGCCAACCGCGACGGCGGCTGGGCGCACGGCTTCGCCAAGCGGCTGGCGCGCACGCTCGCCGACGAGGCGGCGCGGCAGGCGGGGCGCATCGAGGTGCTGCGGCCGCGGGTGCTGGTGGTGGTCCACGACCCCATCGTCGACGCCCGCAGCGGCCGCCGGCTGGTGGCCCAGATGGGCTGGCACGACCCCGACGCGCTCGTCGCCCAGTACATCGACGACGTCGCCGCCGCCAGCCACGGCCTGGTGCGCTACGAGGTCGTGGAGCGGCGCGACGCGCCGTGGTTCCCGCCCAAGCGCGACGGCTTCCGCTACACGCCCGACGACTACCTGGCCCGCTGGCGCCGCCGCGACATGCACCAGCCCGACGCGATCGACTACCCGGCCCAGCTCAAGGCGTTCGACCTCGTCCGGCGCTGGGAGCGCGACGAGATCGACGAGGTCTGGTTCCTGACGTTCCCGTACGCCGGCGACTGGGAGTCGACGATGGTCGGGCGCGACGCCTTCTGGTGCAACTCGCCACCGGTGGCCGGCACCGGCGCCTGCAGCGGTCGCTTCGTGCTCATGGGCTTCAACTACGAGCGCGACGTCGGCTGCATGCTGGAGAACCTGGGCCACCGCGTCGAGTCGATGATGGACCGCGTCTGGCGCCGCCACACCGGCGAGCGCAACCTCTGGCACCGCTTCATCCGCACCGACCTCACCCATCCCGGCCGGGCCGAGTGTGGCAACGTCCACTTCGCGCCCAACAGCGCCCGCGACTACGACTGGGGCAACCCCCGCCCGGTGCCGAGCTACTGTGACGATTGGCTGGCGTTCCCGCGCTACGCCGCGGCCGGCGCCGACTTCCGTGACGACGACGGCCGCGCCGAGGTCGGCAGCGGCGCGAAGCGCGTCGCCGACCCCCCGGCGCGGCCGCGGATCGTCGATCATCGGGAGTGGGGCGGCGGCGACATGCGCGCCCACCACGTTTGGTGGCTGTCGCACCTGCCGCACGTGGCGGGTGAGACCGACGGGGTGGCCAACCACTGGTGGCCGTACGTCGTCGACCCGAACCGCGTGCCGTAGTCGCCTGATGGCGCGGCGGACCGTCGCGTTCGGCGGGCCGCCGGAGCGGGCTCAGCTCAGCTCGAACGGGCTCCGGACGAGGACGAGGTAGGGCGAACCCGACGCGGGCGCGCCGAAGAGGCGCTCGCTGTCGACGACGATCGCGCCGGCCGTCTCGGCCCGCCGCCGCTCGGCCTCGAGGCTCCGCTGACGGGCGGCGAGGGCCATGAAGTCAAGGTCGACGGTGGTCGACGCCGCCTCGTGGCGCACGGTGGCGATGGGGTCCTGCCACACGGTGTCGTGGTCGTAGAACATCGTCCTGTCTCCCAATGCCGATCCTGATCCACCAGGCGATCCCAATCCGAGCGGGTCCAACCGGACCGTCCAAACGCCCAACCGCACGTCCCAATCCAAACCCGGCCCATCGAACGAGCCAACCGCTCCCGAAATCCAAATGTCCGCGGCCGTCGCGAGGTCACGATTGCGTTGCGACCGCTGGACTCGGCAGTGATGACGCGGCCTCGTCGACGGAGGATACGGCCAATCGGACGCCGCGGTTCGAGACCGGCTCAGGCCCGCTCGACGACCGCGCCGTATGGTGCCAAACGGCGCGCCATGACCTCGATCGCCGCCGGGTTGTCGTCGACGAGGATGAAGTCGCGCCCGTGCTTGGCGGCGGCCTCGCCCAGCGTCCCGCTGCCGGCGAAGAAGTCGAGGCAGACGTCGCCGGGGTTCGTGTGGACCTTGACGATCCGCTCGACGATCGCCAGCGGCTTCTGGGTGGCGTAGCCCGTCTTCTCGCGCCCGTTCGTGCTGACGATCGTCTGCCACCAGACGTCGGTCGGCGTCTTGCCGCGCGCCGCCTTCTCGGGTCCGACGATGCCGGGCGCCAGGTAGGGGATGCGGTCGATGGCGTCGTAGTGGAAGGTGTAGGCCTCGGGGTCGACGCTGTACCACAGGATGTTGTCGTGCTTGGCCGGCCAGCGACGCTTCGAGCGGGCGCCGTAGTCGTAGGCCCAGATGATCTCGTTCTGGAACGCGTCGCGCCCGAACAGGGCGTCCATCAGGACCTTGGCGTAGTGGACCTCGCGGTAGTCCATGTGCAGGAAGAAGCTGCCGGTCGGCTTGAGCACCCGCCGGCCCTCGGCCAGGCGCGGGGCGATGAAGCCCGGAAAGTCGACGAAGCGGTCGTCATAGCCGCTGCGGCCGACGGCCTCGCTGCGGTAGCGCCGTCCCTGGAAGCCCGTCCGGTCGCCGCCGCCGTCGTCGCGGACGGTGCGCAGCTGGGTGCGCGTCTGCCGCCGGCCGGTGTTGAACGGCGGGTCGATGTAGACGAGGTCGACCGACGCGCTCGGCAGCGTCGCCAGCACGGCCAGGTTGTCGCCCTCGATGATCCGGCCGGCCACGCGCCCTCCCCTCCGGCGCGACGGCGCCGCGCCCGGCGCGGAGGATGATACCTCCGGCCGCCCGTCCCCTGCCGGCTATACTGCGGCCATGCCCGCCCCGCCGCCACCCGCCCTCGTCCGCGCCGCCGCCGCCGTGGCGACGGCCTTCCTGGTGCTGCCGCTGGCCGGGCTGGCCGCGCGAACGCCGTGGGACCGGGCGCTGGCGGTCGTGACGGCGCCGGCCACGGTAACGGCGCTGCGGCTGTCGCTGGTCGTCTCGACGGCCGCCACCGCCGCCGCCTTCGCCCTCGGCTTCCCGCTGGGCTGGTGGTTGGCCCGCGGCGCGCGCCGGCCGGTGGCCGTGGTGCGGCCGTTCGTGCTGCTGCCGCTCGTGCTGCCGCCGGTGGTGGGCGGCGTGGCGCTGCTGGCGGCGCTCGGGCGCCGCGGCCTGGTGGGCGCCTGGCTCGACGCGGCCGGCATCCGGCTGCCGTTCACGACGCTCGGCGCCGTCGTCGCCGCCGCGTTCGTCGCGCTGCCGCTCGTCACGCTGGCCGTCGAGGCCGGCTTCCGCGCGCTCGACCCGCGGCTGGAGGCGGCGGCGGCGGTGCTGGGCGCGTCGCCCGGCTTCACGCTGCGGCGCGTGACGCTGCCGCTGCTGGGGGCGCAGTTGGCGGCCGGGCTGGCGCTGGGCTGGGCGCGTGCCCTGGGCGAGTTCGGCGCCACGATCACCTTCGCCGGCAACCGGGCGGGCCGGACCCAGACGCTGCCGCTGGCCATCTACGAGCTGCTCCACCACGACGCCGACGCGGCGATCGTGCTCTCGCTGGGCTTGGTGGCGGTGGCCGCGGCGACCCTGGCGCTGCTGCACGGCCGCCTGGTGCACGCCGGCTGAGCCCGGCGGTGGGCCTGGACCTGGCGCTGCGGGCGCGGCGCGGCGCGTTCGCGCTCGAGGCGCGGCTGGCCTGCGCGGCGGGCGAGGTCTGCGCCGTCGTCGGGCCCAACGGGGCCGGCAAGAGCACGCTGCTGGCGGCCATCGCCGGGCTGGTGCGGCCCGACGACGGCCACGTCACGCTCGACGGCGTCGATCTGGACCGCGCCGGCGCCGGCTGGCGCCGGGCCCACGTGCCGCCGCGCCGGCGCCCGATCGGCGTCGTGTTCCAGGACCGGCTGCTGTTCCCGCACTTGGACGCGCTCGACAACACCGCGTTCCCGCTGCGCGCCCGCGGCGTGGCCGCGGCCGAGGCGTGCGCCCGGGCCCAGGCGGCGCTCGACGACGTCGGCGTCGGCCACAAGGCCGCCGCGCGGCCGGCGGCGCTGTCGGGCGGCGAGGCGCAGCGCGTGGCGCTGGCGCGGGCGCTCGTGACGCGGCCGCGGCTGCTGCTCCTCGACGAACCGCTGGTGGCCCTCGACGGCCCGGCGCGGGCGCGGATCGTCGAGCTGCTGCAGTCGATCGTGACGCGCTTCGACGGCGTCGCGTTGTGGGTGACGCACGACCCGCGCGACGTGCGCGCGGTGGCCGACACGCTCGTCGTGGTCGAGGCCGGCGCCGTCACCGAGGCCGGACCGGCCGCCGCGGTGCTCGCGGCGCCGCGCAGCGCGTTCCTGCGCGGCCTCGTCGGGTCCGGGTGAGGTGCGGCGCGCGCGGCGGGTTCGCGCGCGCCGCGCCGATCCGATTGGCCGCCGCCCGCCGCTAGCGCGCCCCGCCGCCCAGCCGCAACGGCGCCTGCGCGACGGGCGCGGCGGCGCCCGTGCCGTGCGCCAGCCGCCAGATGCCGTCGAGCCCGACGCCGCTGAACCGCTCGGGCGTCGTCTGGCCGGGCCAGGTCACGGCCACGCCGGTGACGGCCGTGGCGTCGCCGAGGCCAAGCTCGACCTGAAGGCTGTTGCCGCCGAAGCTGCTGCCGGTGCCGACGAGGCGGTGGAGCGTCCGCGGACCCGCCGGCGTCGCCAGCTCGACCGCCACCCGCGCGCCGACGGCGAACGGGTTGGCGCCCGGGCCGCTCAGCCGCAGCGTCGCCCAGCGGTGGCCGTGGCCGGGGTTCTCGTAGAGCACGTTCGGGTACCAATCGCCCTCCCAGGCGCCGCCCAGGTCGGCGTAGACGTCCTGGTCGCCGTCGTGGTCGAGGTCGGCGAACGCCACGCCGTGCCCCTTCTGGAGGTTGCCGAAGCCGCCGCTGGTGGTGATGTCCTCGAACCGGCCGTCGGCGGTGCCGCGGAAGGCGCGGTTGGGGACCAGGGCGCGGTAGTCGGGGTTGCCGGTGCCGAGCAGGAAGTCCTCCCAGCCGTCGTTGTCGAAGTCGCCGAAGTTCGTGCCCATGGCGTAGAACACGCGGCCGACGCCCGCCGCCGGCGCCACGTCCTCGAACGTGCCGTCGCCGCGGTTGCGGTACAGCGCCAGGCGCGACGCCGTCGTCGGCAGGCCGAGCAGGTCGGCCAGGGTGTCGTGGGCGGGGCGGACGTCGCTGCCCTGCTGGCCGAACGGGGCCACCAGCAGGTCGAGCCAGCCGTCGTTGTCGAAGTCCCACCACCACGTCGAGAAGCTGTTGCGGGGGCCCGCCACGCCGGCGGCGGCGGTGACGTCGCGGAAGCGCCAGGCGCCGGCGTCGTCCGGGCCCTCGTTGCGCCACAGCACGTTGTCCTGGCCCATCCGGCTTAGGTACAGGTCGGGGCGGCCGTCGTTGTCGTAGTCGCCCCACGCCGCGCCCTTGATGTAGCCCGGCAGGTCGACGCCCGCGGCCGCGGCGATGTCGGTGAAGGTCCCGTCGCCGTTGTTGCGCATGAGCTGGTTGGGGTGGCCCGTCCCGCCGTCGGCGTTCTCGTTGCCGACGAACAGGTCGAGGTCGCCGTCGCCGTCGAAGTCGGCCCAGGTGCCGGCCTGCGTCGGGTGGTCGGCGAGCAGGCCGGCGGCCTCGGTCACGTCCTCGAACGTCCCGTCGCCGCGGTTGCGCAGGAGCGAGCTGGGGAACGTCGAGCCGCCCATGCGCCACGCCCCGCGGTAGACCATCGCGTCGAGCCAGCCGTCGCCGTCGGCGTCGACCTGGTGGACGTGCAGGCCGCCGGTCAGGCCGGTGAGGCCGGCGGCGGCGGTGTGGTCGACGAACGTGCCGTCGCCCTGGCCGACCCAGAAGTGGAGCGGGTCCGACACCCCCCACGACGAGTTGAGGATGTCCAGCAGGCCGTCGCCCGTGAAGTCGTCGATCGCGACGCCGCCGGCCAGGCCCGGTGCGTCGACGCCGAGCGCCGGCGCGATGTCGGTGAAGCGGCCGATGTCGGCGTCCGAGGCGAACAGCGACGGGTCCAACCGCTGCGCCTCGGCCACACCGTCGGGCCAGGTGCCGCGGGCCATGTGGGCGACGTTGAGCAGCCAGCGGCTGGTCAGGTCGTTGGGGTCGACCCGCAGCAGGACCTCGAACTCCGGGATCGCGCGGTCGACGCCCTGGGTGTCCTGGTGCACGCCGTCCCCTTGGATAGGCAGCACGCACGAGTCGGCGTTGTGGTTCGCGTTGCAGTTCGTGACCTCGCCGTAGCGCAGCCAGGTGGTGCCGATCATCGACGTCAACGTCCGCAGCGCTTCGGAGTCGGACAGGTTCGAGAACGAGCGCAGCTCGGAGCGCAGGGCTTCGAACGTGGCGATGGCCTCGGGGAATCGCCCGGCCCCCAGCTGGTCCATGGCGATGCGGAAGCCGTGGTTGAAGCGGCCTTGCGCGTCGGCGGGCACCGGCATGCGCTCGAGCGCCGCCAGCCGGATCGAGCTCTCGTAGGTCGCGGTCTCCAGCGTCAGGTCGGCCACGAGCCGCTGGAGACGGGCGGCCATGGCGACGGTGCCGGGCGGTTGACCGACGCCGGACGGCGCCTGGGCGGCCGGCGCGGCGCCGTGCCCGTGGCCGCCCGGGCCGGGGGCGATGGCCGGGCTGTCGGCCGCCGCGGCCGGCGGCGGGGCCGGGGGCGGCGCCGCCGACCGGCTGCCCGCGCAGGACGACACGAGCGCGGCGGCCAGCAGGGCCAGCGCGCGCGACGGGTGCTGCATCGAGGGATCCTCTTCGGTTGGGCGCGGACGGACACGCCCGGCCGCCGGGAAGGTCACGGGGGGAGCTCGAGGCGCGGATGGGGAGGATCCGCGCGCGAAGACCAGCCGCCGGCCGGCCGCCAAACCAGGCCGACGGAGTCCTCGCGTTGCGACGATGCAACGCAACACCGCGCCGGCCCGTGACGATAGGCGATCCGTCGATCTCGCCCGCGCGCGCCCGAAGGCGTCGCGCCGGCCCGCTACAACGGGTCGCGCGACGGCGTCCCGGCCTTGCGCGGGTAGGCGCGCGGCGTCGGGCGGCGCTTGTCGACGACGACGAGGTGGCGGGGGCGGTCGAGACCGGGCAGCTGGTAGGCCAGCCGCGGCCGCGACCGGCCGCCGAGCACCGACAGCGCGGCGACGCTGGCCGCCACCTCGGCGTCGGCGTCGGCGCCCTTGTACGCCACCACCCGGCCGCCGACGGCCACGAGCGGCAGGGTGTACTCCAGCAGCACCGGCAGCGGCGCCAGGGCGCGGGCGACGGCCAGGTCGAAGCGCTCGCGCAGGGCGCGGTCGCGGCCGGCGTCCTCGACGCGGCAGTGCAGGGCCGTGACGTTGCCCAGCTCCAGCGCCGCGACGGCCTGCTCGAGGTAGGCGACGACCTTGCCGGTGGCCTCGATGAGCGTGAAGCGCCAGCGCGGCCGCATCACCGCCAGCGGCAGCCCCGGGAAGCCGGCGCCGGTGCCGACGTCGACGACGGTCAGCGGCCGGTCGGGGTCGAGGTCGGCCATCGCCCGCAGGCCGATGAGGCTGTCGACGATGTGCTGGACGGCGATGTCGGCCGGCGCGGTGATCCGGGTCAGGTTCATGCGCTGGTTCGCGCCCAGCAGTGCCGCCCCCAGCCGGGCGAACCGCGCCAGCTGCGCCTCGTCGACGGCGATGCCGTGCGCCGCGGCCAGGTCGCGGACGACGTCGAGGTCGACCGCGGCGGGCGGGTCGGGCGGGGAGGCGGTCATGGCGCCAAGTGTATACTGAGCCGCCGCGCGGCACGGGGCCGGCGGCGGGCTCGACGCGCCGCATCGCGGCGGCCGCGCGAGCCACCGCCGCGCGGCGGACCGTTTCGCACAGCGAGGAACGCCATGCACCCTCCGACGGACGCGCCCCCGCCGTTCGCCGACGCGGCGGAGGCGGTCGGCGCGGCGCTGCAGCGCCCGCTGGCCGAGGTCGACCCGGCGATCGCGGCCCTGGTGGCGGCCGAGGGCGAGCGCCAGCGGACCGGCATCGAGCTCATCGCCAGCGAGAACTTCACCAGCCGCGCCGTGCGCGAGGCCGTCGGCTCGGTCCTGACGAACAAGTACGCCGAGGGGCTGCCGGGAAAGCGCTATTACGGCGGCTGCGAGATCGTCGACCAGGTCGAGGACCTCGCCCGCGAGCGGGCCAAGGCGCTGTTCGGCGCCGCGCACGCCAACGTTCAGCCGCACGCCGGATCGCCGGCCAACATGGCGGCCTACCGCGCCCTCATCCGGCCCGGCGACCTCATCATGGCGATGCGGCTCGACCAGGGCGGCCACCTGACGCACGGCAGCCCGGTCAACTTCAGCGGCACCGACTACCGCGTCGTGGCCTACGGCGTCGACCCGGCGACCGAGCGGATCGACATCGACGCCTTCGCCGCGCTCGCCCGCGAGCACCGCCCGGCGCTCGTCGTCGGCGGCGCCACGGCCTACCCGCGGGCGATCGACTTCGCGGCGATGGCGGAGGTGGCGCGCGAGGTCGGGGCGTACTTCGTCGTCGACATGGCCCACATCGCCGGGCTGGTGGCGGCGCGGCTGCACCCCGATCCGGTGCCGCATGCCGACATCGTGACGACGACGACCCACAAGACGCTGCGCGGGCCGCGCGGCGGGCTCATCCTCTGCACGGCCGAGCACGCCAAGGCCGTCGACAAGATCGTCTTCCCGCACCTCCAGGGCGGCCCGCTCGAGCACGTCATCGCCGGCAAGGCCGTGGCGCTGCTCGAGGCGGCCCAGCCGGCGTTCGCCGCCTATCAGGCCGCCGTCATCGCCAACGCCCGCGCCCTGGCCGACGCGCTGGCCGGCCACGGCTTCCGGATCGTCTCGGGCGGCACCGACAACCACATCGTCTTGGTCGACCTGCGGCCGAAGGGCCTGACGGGCAAGGCGGCCGAGGCGCGCCTCGACCGCGCCGGCATCACGACGAACAAGAACACGATCCCGTTCGACCCCGAGTCGCCGTTCGTCACCAGCGGCCTGCGCCTCGGCACGCCGGCCGTGACGACGCGCGGGATGGGCGAGGACGACATGCGCACGATCGCAGGCTGGATCGACGACGCCCTCGACGGGCCGGAGGACGACGCGGCGCTGGCGCGGATCCGCGGGGCGGTGGGCGAGATGGCGGGGGGGTACCCGGTGCCGTAGCGGGACGACGCAGGCGGCAACACGGCGTCGGCGACCGCGTCGACGTCGGGGCGATGCGGGAGCGACGAGATGGCGGTGCCGGCCACGGCGCGCACCGGCCGTCGCGAGCGCTCGAGCACGACCGATCGATCACAGGGGGGCATGCGCATGGAGATCCAAACCGTGGGCGTCATCGGCTGCGGCCTGATGGGGTCGGGCATCGTCGAGGTCTGCGCCCGCAGCGGCCTCAGCGTCGTCGTGCGCGAGGTGTCGCAGCCGGCGCTGCACGCCGGGCTGGGGCGGCTGCGGACATCGCTGGACAAGGGCCTCGAGCGCGGCAAGCTCAGCGCCGACGACCACGCGACCGCCCTCGACCGGGTGCGCGGGACGACCGAGCTGGCCGACCTGGCCGACTGCGACTGGGTCATCGAGGCGGCGGTCGAGGACCTGGCCGTCAAGCAGGCGTTGTTCGCCGAGCTCGACGGCATCGTCGGCCCCGACACCGTGCTGTCGAGCAACACGTCGTCGATCAGCATCACCAAGATCGCCGCCGCCACCGGCCGCGCCGACCGCGTCATCGGCACCCACTTCTTCAACCCGGTGCCGGTGATGCCGCTGCTCGAGCTGGTGCGCGGCCTTCAGACCAGCGACGCGACCTATGAGCGCGCCCGGGCGCTGGGCGAGCGGCTGGGCAAGACGCTGGTGGTCTGCCTCAAGGACGCGCCCGGCTTCATCGTCAACCGCCTGTTCATCCCGTACGGCCTGGACGCGATCCGCGCTCTCGACGACGGGGTGGCCTCGATCGAGGACTTCGACACCGCCATGAAGCTCGGCATGAGCCACCCGATGGGCCCCTTCACCCTCATGGACTTCGTCGGCCTCGACACGATGCTCTTCATCGCCGACGCGATGTACGACGAGACCAAGGACCCCCGCTACGCCGCCCCGCCGCGCCTGCGGCAGATGGTGGCGGCGGGGTGGCTGGGGCGGAAGAGCGGGCGGGGGTTTTACGCGTACGGGTAAACGTGGTGGCTGGGCGTCGCGATCAGCGTCGGCAGCCCGGTGGCCGTCGCGCTGTGCATGGGGGCGTGGGCCAGCCCGTTCGTGCTCGTCTGGTTCGTGGCGGTGATCGCCGGGGGGCAGCATGACCGTCCACCGCATGGACAACGTCGGCATCGTCGTCGAGGACCTCGATGCCGCCATCGCGTTCTTCACCGAGCTTGGCCTAGATCTCGAGGGCCGCGCCCACATCGAGGGCGACTGGGCATCGGGCGTCACGGGACTGCGCGACATGCGCGTCGAGATCGCCATGATGCGCACGCCGGATGGCCACAGCCGGCTCGAGCTGTCCCGCTTCCTCGCGCCGCCCGTGGTCGCCGATCACCGCGGCGCGCCCGTGAACGCGCTGGGCTACCTGCGCGTCATGTTCACCGTGGCGGACCTCGATGACACCCTCGCCCGCCTCGGCCAACACGGCGCCGAGCTCGTCGGCGAGGTGGCCCAGTACGAGGACAGGTATCGCCTCTGCTACGTCCGGGGGCCTGAAGGCATTCTGATCGGGCTGGCCGAAGAGCTCGGGTAGCCGTGTTGTACAGCCGCCCCGCGCAGTGGGTTCCGCGCTGCCCCGACACGGCGCGTGCGCCATTGACGCAGTGCGCCGATGGCGTATACTTCTGCTCGTGAAGGTCTCCTGGGATCCCGCCAAGAGCGTCGCCAATCGCACGAAGCATGGCGTTTCGTTCGAGGAGGCTCAGGAGTTGTTCACTTCTGGGGTCGACTACCTCGAGATCTTCGACGACGCCCACTCCGACGACGAGGACCGGTTTCTGGCGATCGGGCCGATCCGCCGCGGCTTGGTGCTCGTGGTGTGGACCGAGCGCGACGAGCAGGAGATACGTGTCATCAGTGCGCGCTGGGCCACGCCGCGTGAAGCGCAACGCTTCACCGAACATCTGGAGCACCGATCATGAGCGATGAGATCCAGGAGCTGACGGATACCCAGCTGGCGCGCGCCATCCCGGCAAGCCTGCGCCGCCGTTTGATGGCCGGCGACATCCGGTCCGGCGAAGACGTGGCGGCCGTTCGACGCTTCGTCGGCCTGTCCCAGACCGAGTTCGCCCGCGCGATCGGTATCAGCGTGTCGACGCTGCGGAACTGGGAGCAGGGCCGCCGTCATCCGGAGGGTCCCGCCATCGCGCTGCTTCGCATTGCGGTCCGCCACCCGAGGATCATCCGCGAAAGCCTCGGACGCGCGGCCTGATCCTGCTCCTGCGGACCACGGCCTGTCGACGCCGGCGCAATGGGCGGTTGCGTAGACAGCCGTCGCGATCCCGGCCTACCGCAAGAAATCCCGCAGCTTCTTCGACCGCGTCGGATGCCGCAGCCGCCGGATCGCCTTCGTTTCGATCTGGCGGATGCGCTCGCGGGTGACGCCGAAGCGCTCGCCGACCTCCTCGAGGGTGTGCTGCTTGCCGTCCAGCAGGCCGTAGCGGAGCATCAGGACCTCGGCCTCGCGCGGCAGGAGGTCGTCGAGGATGAGCTCGATCTCCTCGCGCAGCATCTCGCGGCCGGCTTGCTCGGTCGGGTCGGGCGAGTCGTCGTCGGCCAGGAACTCGCCGAGCTCGCTGTCGGCCTCGTCGCCGACCTTCTTCTCGAGCGACAACGGGCGCTGGGCGATCTCGCGGATGTGCTCGACGCGCTTGACGGTGACGCCCATCTCCTGGGCCACCTCGGCCAGCGACGGCGCGCGGCCCTGCTCCTGCTCGAGGCGGCGGAAGATCGCCATGTACTTGGCGATCTGCTCGCTCATGTGGACCGGCACCCGGATCGTGCGCGCCTGGTCGGCCAGGGCGCGGGTGATCGCCTGGCGGATCCACCACGTGGCGTAGGTGCTGAACTTGAAGCCCCGCCGCCAGTCGAACTTCTCGACGGCCCGGATCAGGCCGACGTTGCCCTCCTGGATGAGGTCCAGCAGCGGCACGTCGTTGTTGTTGTACTTCTTGGCGATGTGGACGACGAGGCGGCTGTTGGCCTGGATGAGCCGCTCGCGCGCGTCGAGGCCCTTGCGGTAGGCGGCGACGAGGACCGGGTCGGTGCCGCCCGTCGCCTTGAGCTCATTCAGGGCCGCCTCGGCGGCGCGGCCGGCCTCGTAGGCTTGGGCCAGGCTCTTCTCGTCGTCGGCCGTCAGCAGCGGGATCGAGCCGATCTCGCGCAGGTAGAGGCTGACGGCGTCGTCGCCGTCGCTGAACGACAGGTCGAGGGGCGAGACGCGGATGCCGCGCCCCGACAGGAACGGGTCGAGCTCGGCCGCCAGCGCCTCGAGGTCGAGGTCCTCGAGCTCGGCCAGGATCTCGGGCGGCGGCTCGTCGTCCGCCAGCACCGCCAGCGGGTCGACGTCGTCGGGCTCGTCGGCCAGGGCGGCGATCGGGTCGCCGTCGGCGTCGTCGGCGTCGTCCGCGCCGACGACCATCGCGCCGTCGTCCCCGTCCGCGGCGCGCACCTCGAGCCCCGCGTCCTGCGCCGCCGCCCGTAGCGCCGCCAGCGTCGCGCCGTGCCGGTCGGCGGGGGGCAGCGCCTGCGCCAGGTCGCTCGAGGTGAGGTAGCCCTGTTCCTTCGCGACGGCCCGCAAGGCCGCGAGCGCTTGGTCGAACGACATCGGCATCGGGGCGCAGATCCAGACAGGGGGGCGGCGGACGGACGGGCTGCTGGGCGTCGGTCGCGGTCCGTCCGTACGGGTGGCGCAAGTGTAGCGCCGCGGGGGGGGGAGTCAAACACACCTGCTATACTCAGGCGCTGCGCCGGCCTACACCTGCCACGACCATGACCCAGCTCTTGCTCGTCCGCCATGGCATGACGGATTGGGTCGGCGAACGCCTCGCCGGCCGGACGCCGGGCATCCCGCTGAACGCCGCCGGCCGCGCCGAGGCTGCCGCCCTGGCCGCCCGCCTGGCCGATACGCCGATCGAGGCCGTCTACGCCAGCCCGTTGGAGCGCACGCGCGAGACGGCCGGCTACCTGGCCCAGCCGCGCGGCCTCGACGTGACCGTGCTCGACGGCGTCGGCGAGGTCGACTTCGGGGCCTGGACCGGTCGCCCGCTGGCCGAGCTGCGGCGCGAGAAGCTGTGGCGCACGGTGCGCGCCACGCCCAGCGCCATGCGCTTCCCGGACGGCGAGCGCCTGCTCGACGCCCAGGCCCGGGCGCTGGCGGCGATCGAGGCGGTGCGCGCCGCGCACCCGTGGTCGACGGTGGCGGTGGTGTCGCACGCCGACATCATCAAGGCCATCCTCGCCCACCACGCCGGGCTCCACTTCGACCTGTTCCAGCGCATCACGATCGGCACGGCCAGCCTCTCGATCCTCCACCTCGACGCCGACGGCGCGTCGGTCGTCCTGGTCAACGACGTCGGGAAGGTGCCGCCGCCGCCGAAGCCGCCCGAGCCCGAGCCGGCGGCCGAACCCGGTTCGCAGGAGGGCTAGCACGATGGCGCAGCCGTTCGCCTTCGACCTCGACCCTGTGTCGTTCATCACCGTCGGCGCCGTCGGCGAGCCGGGCGCGCGCACGTTCTACCTCCAGGCAGCCGAGCAGGGCCGCACGGTGTCGCTGCTCATCGAGAAGGAGCAGGCGCTGGCGCTGGCGGCGGGCATCGAGCAGCTCTTCGCGCGGCTGCACGAGGCCGGCGTCCTGCCGACCGACGCCGTGGCGCCGGCGGCCGGTAACCTCGGGCTGCTGTTGCCGATCGAGCCGGCGTTCCGCGTCGGCCAGATGGGCATCGGCGTCGACGAGTCGCGCGAGCGGGTCGTGCTCATCGCCGAGGAGAACGACGACGACGACGTCGAGGGTCAGCGGGCGCGCTTCACGGCCAGCTACGCCCAGATGGCCGCCCTGGCCCAGCAGGCGGTCGAGGTGGCGCGCCAAGGCCGGCCGACCTGCCCGCTGTGCGGCGAGCCGCTCGACGGCGACGGTCACTTCTGCCCGCGCAAGAACGGCAAGCCGGCCCCGCCGCCGGACGTGCCGGACGCCTGACCGGGCGCCCACGGCCCGCCGCGCCGGCCCGCCGATGCCCGACGACCGCGTCCCGGCCCACCCGGCGGCCGACGATCCGACCCGGCGGCTCGCGCCGGACCGCGTCGTCTGGCTGGCGCCCGAGGCGGCCCTGGCGCGCCTGGCGTCGGACGCGATCGAGGTCGAGGGCCAGTTCCTGCACGGCTCCAACGACACGTTCCTGGTGACGCTGGCCGGCGGCGACGGCGCCGTTGCGCTGCACGCGGTCTACAAGCCGCGCCGCGGCGAGCAGCCGCTGTGGGACTTCCCGCCCGCCACGCTGGCCCGGCGCGAGGTGGCTGCGCACGCCCTGTCGGAGGCCCTGGGCTGGGGGCTCGTGCCGCCGACGGTGCTCCGGCGCGGGCCGGCCGGACCGGGCATGCTCCAGCTGTTCATCCCGCACGACCCCATGACGCACTACCTGGCCCTCGACGCGCCCGACCCGCTCGTCGTCTGCCGGCTGGCGGCGTTCGACGTCGTGGCCAACAACGCCGACCGCAAGAGCGGCCATGTCCTGTCCGACCCGACCGGCCGGCTCTGGGCGATCGACCACGGCCTCACGTTCCACGTCGAGCCGAAGCTGCGGACCGTGATCTGGGACACCGCCGGCACGCCGCTGCCGCCCCCGATCGCCGCCGACCTCGCCCGTGTCGCCGCGGCGCTGGCCGACCGGCAGGGCCCGCTGCGGCGCGCGATGGCGGCGCTGCTGGCCGCCGACGAAGTCGGGGCGACGCTGCATCGCATCCGCGCGCTCCTGCGCGCCGGCCAGCTGCCGGCGCCCGACCCGAACGTCCGCCACCTGCCGTGGCCGCCCATCTGAGCCGGCGCGGGTCGACGCGTCAACCGATCCCACCGTCGACGCGCCGTCGCAGCCGTCGCGACCGCCCGTCGCGGACGGGCTGGCCTCGCCCGGCGCGGCCAACCTACAATCGGCGTCCGGCGCCCGGCCGTGGGGTGCCCCGCAGGAGGCGACGACGATGAACGACCCAGGCGCGCGCCGCGCCGCCGCCGCCGCCGCGGCCGGCCTGGCGATGGCGCTCGTGCCGCTCGGCTTGGCCGGTTGCGGCCGCAGCGGCGGCCCGGCCGCCGAGCCCGACGCCGTCGCCGCCACCCGCGCCGCCAGCGCCACGCTGACCGCCAGCGCCACGCTCCAAGCGGGCGCCGTGGCGACCGACGGGGCTGGCGCGCGCCCGACGATGGCGCTCGTGCCCGTCACGCCGCGGCCGACGCCGACGGCCGACCCGGGGCTGCCGGCGCCGGCCCATGCCTTGGTCGTCGACCGCGACGACCCGGACCGCCTCTACCTGACGTTCGTGCGCGGCATGATGCACTCGACCGACGGCGGCATGACCTGGTCGCAGCTGCGCACCTCGAAGGCGGACGAGGGCACCTCGCTCGTCGTCGCGGCCCAGCTGGGCGACGGGACGCTGTTCGCCGCCGGCCCGGGCGCGTTCAAGCGCAGCGCCGACGGCGGCACCACGTGGCAGCCCGTGTCGACGACGCTCGGCGCCGACATCCGCGGCCTGGCCGTCGACCCGAGCGACGGCCAGCGGCTCTACGCCCTGGTGCGCGGCGCCGGCGTCGCGTCGTCGACGGACGGCGGCGCCCGCTGGACCGCCGCCGGCGGCGCGCTGCCGTCCTTGGCCTACGGCCTCTGGGTCGTCGCCGCCGACCCGACGGTGCTGGTCACGACCGACCGCGCCGACGGCGGCCTGCTGCGCAGCGACGACGGCGGCGCGTCGTGGGCGCCGCTGCCGGCGACCGGCGCCCGTGGCGACTGGCGCGCCATCGTGCGCGGCGACGCCGGGCTGCTGTTCGCCGCCACCGGCGAGGGGCTCTTCCGCAGCGGCGACGGCGGCGCGAGCTGGCTGCCGCTCGGCCCGTTCAAGACGCTGGTGACGATCGCCGTGGCGCCGAACGACGGCCAGGTGATCACGGCCATCACGCCCGGCCAGTACAACGTCTACCGCTCCCAGGACGGCGGCGCCACCTGGCCCGGCAGCGGTACGCGGACGGCCACCGCGCCGCCGTCGGGCGACGCGACGCCGCTGCCGACCGCGGGGCGCGCGCCGTGAGCGCGGCGCCGCTGCCGACGCGCCGCCTCGGCCGTACCGGCCTCGAGGTGTCGGCGCTGGCGCTGGGGACGATGCAGTTCGGCTGGACGGCCGACGAGGCAGCCAGCTTTGCCGTCCTCGACGCCTACCTCGAGGCCGGCGGCAACCTGATCGACACCGCCGACATCTACAGCCGCTGGGCCGACGGCAACCCCGGCGGCGTGAGCGAGCGGATCGTCGGCCGCTGGCTGGCCGACCGCGGCGTGCGCGACCGGGTCGTGTTGGCGACCAAGGTCAAGGGGCGGATGTGGGACGGGCCCAACGGCGAGGGGCTGTCGCGGCTGCACATCCTGCGCGCCTGCGACGACAGCTTGCGGCGGCTGGGCGTCGACCACATCGACCTCTACCAAACCCACTCCTGGGACCCCCAGACCCCGATCGACGAGACGCTGCGGGCGCTGGACGACCTGGTGCGCGCCGGCAAGGTCCGCTACATCGGCGCCTCCAACCTGCCGGCCTGGCACCTCGTCGAGGCGCTGTGGCGCAGCGACGGGGCGGGGGTGGCCCGCTACGACAGCGTCCAGCCCAACTACAGCCTCGTGCGCCGCGCCGAGTTCGAGGCCGAGTTGGCGCCGGCCTGCGCCCGGTTCGGCGTCGGCGTGATCCCCTACAGCCCGCTGGGCGGCGGCTTCCTGACCGGCAAGTACCGGCCGTCGTCGCCCGGCGGTGCGCCCGACGGTCCCCGCGCGGCGCGCATCCGCGAGCGCTACGTGAACGACCGCGGCCTGGCCGTTCTCGACGCGCTCGACGCCGCGGCCGCCGACCACGGCGCGACCTGCGCCCAGGTGGCGCTGGCCTGGCTCCTCGCCCAGCCGAACGTCACGGCGCCGATCGTCGGCGCCAACACCGCGGCGCAGCTGCGCGAGATCCTGCCGGGCGCGCAGCTGGCGCTCGACGCGGCGGCCCTGGCGCGGCTCACCGAGGCGAGCGCGGGCTGGTAGCCGCCACGGGCGCGTCGCGGGCGCGGCCGCCCCGTCGAACGTCGTCGCCGCGGGGCGCCTAGCGCACGCGGTACTCCGCCTTGCAGTTCAGCCGGACATAGGCGAACAGCCGCGTCGCCCCATCGGCCACCCGGGGGTCGGCGTCGGACTGGAGCGCGGCGAGGTCGGGCGTCCGGGTCGGGCAGAGCGACCGGAGCCAGAGCCACTGCGGCGCGGCCGGGTCGGTGTACGTCGGCAGCAGCGGCCGCAGCGACGCGGTCGAGGCGTTCCGCAGCAACGTGTCCCAGGCCAGGCGCCGGACCGGATCGGGGTCGCCGAGGCGCTCGGCGAGGGCGGCGATCAGCTCGGGCTCGAGGAGCACCGGCGCCGCGGCGAGGAACGTCGCCTCGGCGAAGGCGGCGCGCGTGGCCGCGTCGCCGTGCGCCAGGCCGTCGGCGGCGATGACCTGGAAGGCCGAGGGCAGCCGCGGCTCGACCAGCGCCGCCGGCGCCGTCGCCGCGGCGCCGAGGCGCGGCCGTAGCGCGGGCGTCGCCAGGGCGTGGGCGGTGAACGTCGCGGCCGGGTCGCCGGTCAGCCACCAGACCGTCGCCGCCACGCCGTCGCCGGCGGCGGCGCCGTCCGCCGCCAGGGCGGTGAGCAGCCGCCGCGCCAGCGACGCGCGGCTGCCGGCCGAGAGCACCGGCGCGCCGCGGTCGCGGGCGCGGTCGGCCACGGCGCGCGCGGCGGCGCCGTCCGGGACGGCGGCGTCGAGCAGCGCCTCGCGCTCGGCCGGCGAGGCGTAGCGGTGCGCCTCGAGCGTCAGGGCATTGTCGAGCGCCGCCGGCGATGCGACCGCGGCGGCGGCCCGCGCCCGCCAGGCGGCGCCGCGCAGCCGCGGCCCGGCGATGGCCAGGGCGGCGCCGGCCACGAGCAGTGCCGTCGCCGCGCCTCGCTGCCAGCGGCGCGGCCGGCGGCGCATCACCCAGGCGGCCACGATCGGGATCGGGGCCAGCGCCAACGCCAGCCAACCCAGGCCGCGCGCCAGCCCGGTGAGGGCCAGCGGCGCCCGGAAACCCATCAGGCCCAGCCAGAGCCCCAGCTCGGCGCCGAGGAAGAAGGCCGGCGCGGCCGCCGCCATCGCCAGCAGCTGCCAGCCGACGGTCCCGAACTCGCGCTCGCCCGGGCTCGGACGCCAGCGGGCGGCGATGAACGTGGCCAGACCCGCGGCCACGCCGGCCACGGCGGCCAGGGGTTCCAGCTGCAGCCAGAGAACGAGGGACGGGGTCGACATCGATGGCTCCAGGAGCGCAGCGCGCCGCAGGGCACGCCGGCGACCGCAAGACGCGCCGACGCCGGGCGCCTCGGCGCGGCGTCGAGACGAGGTGTACGACCGGTTCGGCGCGACGGTAGCGCCGCGCGGCGCGCGCCGCGCAGGGCAACCGCCTTAGAGGGCCTAACAAAACCACACGGCCTCGGATCTCCACGGGGCCGAGGCACGTCGTCGCGCCGGCTTTGTGAGGGACTCTTAGCCGCGCGGCCGGTTCAACCGCTGTGCGGCCGCGGCCAGATCGCTGAGGGTGTTGACGTTGAGAAACGACCGGCCATCCGGGTCGGCCGGCCGCCAGCGTTCCGGCGGTACGACCACCGACGGGACGGCGCTGGCCAACAGTTGGGCTGGCGCCGGTCCGCCGGCCAGCAGCCGCTCGATCGCCGGGACGCAGCCGCGGCGGTAGGCGGCCAGCAGCGGCTGGAGACCGCCTGCCCCGGGGTCGGGCGACGGGCCGGCCGCGGGCAGCGCCTGCGGCCCGGCGTCCGGCACGGCCGCCAGGGCGGGGCCGACGGCGTCCGCCAGCAGCGCCAGCAGCGCCGGCTGGACGAGCGGCAGGTCGCAGGCCACCACCAGGCAGAGGTCGGTCGGCGCCGCCGTCAGGCCGGCGTGCAGCCCGGTGAGGGGTCCGCGGGCCGGCAGCCGGTCGACGACGACGGGCACCCCGAACGCGAGGAAGCGCGCGTCGTCGTCGTGCGCGACGACGACGCGGTGGGTCGTCACCGCCGCCAACGCCTCGAGCACCCACGCCAGCAGCGGCCGGCCGGCGAGCGCGAGGAAGGCCTTGTCGATGCCCATCCGCCGGCTGCGACCGCCGGCCAGCACGACGCCGGTGGCCGGCTCGGCGCCAAGGCGCAGCGGCGCGGCCGCCGGGTCGATCACAGCGGTGGCGTCCGGCGCGGCGACCGGCCGGCCGCGCGGCGCCGGGAGGGGGCGGGGCATGGCGCGATGGTGCCACAGGGGCGCGAGGGCGACCACATCGGCCCGGTCGGCCCCCGTGCCGGCGCGTTCGCCGACCCTGTCGCCGGGGACGGCCGCGCCGCCGCCGCCGCGCGCCGCGACCGTCCCTATAATCGCCGCCATGTGCGGCATCTACGGCGTCGTCGTCCGACCCGGCGCGGCCATCGATCCGGCGCGCGTGGCGGCGATGGGCGCGGCGCTGGCCCACCGCGGGCCGGACGATGCCCACAGCTGGACGGACGGCACGGCGGCGCTGGGCGCGACGCGGCTGTCGATCATCGACGTCGCGGGCGGCCGGCAGCCGGTGGCCAACGAGGACGGCTCGATCGTCGCCTGCCAGAACGGCGAGCTCTACAACTACGCCGCGCTGCGGGCCGAGCTGGCCGCCGCCGGCCACGCCTTCGGCAACCACGGCGACACCGAGGTCCTGCCGCACCTCTACGAGGCGGACGGCCTCGACTTCGCGCGGCGGCTGCGCGGCATGTTCGCGGCTGCGATCTGGGACGCCCGCCGCGGCCGATTGGTGCTCTCGCGCGATCGGCTCGGGATCAAGCCGCTGCACTACGCCGAGAGCGACGACGGCCTCTGGTTCGCCAGCGAGATCAAGGCGATCCTGGCCGCCGGCTACGCCAAGCGCCTCGACCCGCAGGCGCTGCACGACTACCTCAGCCTCGACTACGTGCCCGGGCCGGCGACGATGTTCGACGGCATCCGCAAGCTGCCGCCCGGCGCGCAGCTCGTCTGGGACGCCGGCGCGCCGCGCGGCCGGGCGCTGGGCGTGCGGCAGTGGTGGTCGTGGCCGGCGCAGCGCGGCGCGCCGGCGGGCGCCGCCGACCGCGCCGCGCTGCCCACCGCGCTGCCGCGCAGCGAGGACGGCTGGGTGCGCGTGGTGCGCGCCGCGCTCGAGGACGCCGTGGCCGCCCACCTGGTCAGCGACGTCCCTGTCGGCGCGTTCCTGTCGGGCGGGATCGACTCGAGCGTCGTCGTCGCGCTGATGCAGCGGCTGAGCGGCCGCGTCGAGACGTTCGCCGTCGGCTTCGACGACGCGTCGTACGACGAGCTGCCGTACGCCGAGCGCGTTGCGGCCCACTGCGGCACGGTCCACCACGCGACGATCGTGCGCCCGGCCGCCGAGGCGCTCGTGCACGACCTCGTCACGGCGTTCGACGAGCCGTTCGCCGACTCCTCGGCCATCGGCTCGTGGATCGTGGCGCGCGAGGCGGCCGGGCACACCAAGGTCGTGCTGTCGGGCGACGGGGGCGACGAGGTCTTCGGCGGCTACGTCATCTACCAGGCCGACCGCCTGGCGGCGATCGGGCGGCGGCTGCCGTCGCTCCTCACGCGGCGTCTCCTGCCGTCGCTCGCCCGCGCCGTGCCGGCCTCCGATCGCAAGATGGCGCTCGACCTGCGGCTGCAGCGCTTCGCGCGCGGCATCGCGCTCGACCCGCTGGCGGCGCACCTGGCGTGGCGGGAGATCTTCGCCGAGGACGCCAAGGCGACCCTCTACGCCGCCCACGACACTGCACGCCTCGGCGCCCACGACACCGACCACCCATCCCACGAGGGCCTGGACCCCGGATCCCACGCCCGTGTAGGGGCACGGCATGCCGTGCCCTCCCCCGCCGTCCGCCCCACCCTCGACCTACTCCGGGCCGCCCACGACGCCTACCCCCATGCCGACCCGATCAACCGCCTCATGGCCGTCGATGCCTCGATCAGCCTCGTCGACGACATGCTCACCAAGGTCGACCGCACGAGCATGGCCCACGGCCTCGAGGTTCGGGTGCCGCTGCTCGACCACCCGCTCGTCGAGTTGCTGGCGCGCGTGCCCGACGTCTACAAGGTCCGCCCGATCCACCGCGGCCTCGGCCTCAAGCCGCTCCTGCGCCGCGTCGCCGCCGACCTGCTGCCGGCCGACATCGTCCGTCGGCCCAAGGCCGGCTTCCACGTCCCGATCCCGGGCTGGCTCAAGGGCGAGCTCCGGCCGCTGCTCACCGATGTCCTGTCGCCGGCGCGGGTGCGGCGCCAGGGCATCTTCGATCCCGATGCGGTCGATGCGCTCGTCCGGGCCCACCTCGACGGCCGCCACAACCTCAGCCGCGAGCTCTGGGGGCTCTTGATGTTCGGGCTGTGGTACGAGCGGCATCTGGCGTGAGCGCGGGACGGGCGGCGCGGGCGCATCGCACCCGCGCCGCCCGCCGGACGACGAACGCCTCGCTCCGCCGTCAGCCCTCGCGGTAGAGCCAGCCGGCCACGTACGCGCCGACCAGCGTCACAATGATGCTCGGCACCATCGACACGCCGATGAGCGACCACTCGAAGACGTCCATGCTGGCCATGCCGGCCATGATCGGGACGCCGGCGACCCACAACAGGGCGCCGGCGATGAGGGCGGTGCGCATCCCCGCGCCGAAGCGCGGCCGCATCGCGGCGTAGGTGAACGCCAGGGCGATGCCCATCAGCACGTAGGTGCCGGCGAACACGGCCAGGTCCCCGAGTCCGCCCTCGGTGAACGGCGGCAGCCCAAGCCGCTCCATCGCCGCGTTCCAGCGGTCCGCCAGCAGCGTGCCGGTGATGAGCATGTCGAGGGCCACCATCACGATCCCGGCGGCAACGCCTCCGATGAGCACCTTCTTGCCGTTGATCCCAGCCACGTCGTGCGTTCCTCCTTGCGCATCGTCGGACCGCCCGTTGACGGCCCGTGCGCGGCGAGTATCCTCCCCGCCGCCGCTGCGCGCAACCGCTTCCCCGAGGACGACGTGGGCCATCGCCTGCCCCAGCGCCCGCCGCTGCCCGCCACCGTTCTCGCCCTGTCGGCGGCGAGCTTCCTGCGCGACGTGGCCAGCGAGATGCTCACCCATCTCGTGCCGATCTTCCTGGCCGAGACGCTCGGCGCCCGGACGGCCGTCGTCGGGCAGGTCGAGGGGGCGGCCGCTGGCCAGCCTCACCAAGCTGGCCAGCGGCCGCCTGTCGGACCGGTTGGGCCGCCGCAAGGGGCTGACGGCCGCCGGCTACGGCGTCGCCGCCGCCGCCGTGCCCGTCCTGCTCGCCGCCGCGTCGTGGCCGGTCGTCCTCGCCGCGCGCCTTCTCGACCGGCTCGGCAAGGGCATCCGCACGGCGCCGCGCGACGCGCTGCTGGCCGACGCGACCCCGCCCGCGGCGCGCGGCCGCGCGTTCGGCCTCCACCGCGCCGCCGACAGCGCCGGTGCGTTCGTCGGGCTGCTGCTGGCCCTGGCGATCGTCTGGCGGCGCGACCTCGGGGCGCTGCCGCTCGATGCGGCGACGTTCCGGACGATCGTCGGTTGGGCGATCGTGCCCGCGGTCCTGGCGGCGGTCGTCGTCGTCGGCGGCGTGCGCGAGTCAGTCCGGCCGCCGCCGGGCGACTCGGCCGTCGGCGGGGCGCGCGGCGAGCGGGCGGCGCCCTGGTCGTGGCGGGCGCCGAGCCCGTTCGCCCGCTTCGTCGTCGTCACCGTCCTCTTCACGCTGGCCAACGCCAGCGACGCCTTCCTCGTGCTCCGGGCGCGCAGCCTCGGCGCGTCGCTCGTCGAGGTCCTGGCGCTCCTGGCCGTGTTCAACCTGGTATACGCTGCCTGCTCGACCTGGGCCGGCGGCCTGTCGGACCGGGTGCCGCGGCGGCGGCTCGTCGTCGCCGGCTGGTCGATCTACGCGCTCGTCTACCTCGGGTTCGCGTTCGTCGACGACGCCGGCTGGCTGTGGGGACTGTTCGCAGCCTACGGCCTGTACTACGCCCTGACCGAAGGCGTCGCCAAGGCGATCGTCGCCGACCTCGTGCCCGCGGCGCGGCGCGGCGCGGCGTACGGGGCGTACCATGCCGCCGTCGGCCTCACGGCCCTGCCGGCCAGCGTGCTGGCCGGGGTGCTGTGGCAAGGCGCGGGCACGTGGGACGGGTTCGGGCCGCGGGCGCCGTTCGTGGCCGGGGCGGGGCTGGCGCTGGCGGCGGCAGGGCTCATGGCGGTGTGGGTGACGACAGAGCCGGCCGAATCGTCGTCAGCGGCGGCCGCCTAGCGACCGCCGCGCACTTCGCCGCGCGGCGGTCGCCAGCGTCAGGCCGACGAACCGCACCAGCCGCAGCTGCCGCCGCCAGCGCCACGGTTCGTTCAAGAGGCGCCACAGCCAGATCAGCCCGAGGCGGCGGACGATCAAGGGCGGCCACGGGCTGACGCCGGCGATGAAGTCGAACGTCCCGCCGACCCCGATGCCGACCGGGATGCCGAGCCCAGGCAGCGCATCGTGCAGCCAGATCTCCTGCGCCGGCGTGCCATACGCCACGAGCACGACGTCGACGGGCGCCGCGGCGGCCAGCGCGGCGCGGACGGCCGCCGCGTCCGAGGCGCGCGGGCTGCCGGCGAACGTGCCGGCGATCGTCAGCCCGGGGTGGTCGGCGGCCAGCCGGGCTGCGGCGCGATCGGCCACGCCGTCGGCCGCGCCGAGCAGGAACACCCGCCAGCCGGCCGTCGCCGCGGCGCCCGCTAGGCGCACCGTCAGCGCGCTGCCCGGGACGACGGCCCGGATCGGCGTCCCGAGCCGCCGCGCCGCCCAGCGGATCCCGACGCCGTCCGGCGTCGCCAGCGCGGCGGAGGCGAGCGCGGCGGCCAGGGCGGGGTCGTGACGGGCTTGGACGACCATCTCGGGGTTGGGGGTCGCGACGACGTGGCTGCGCCCCGACGCGCGCCCGTCGGCGATGAGCGCGGCGACGCGGTCGACGGCCTCGTCCATCGTCACGTCGTCGACGCGCGTCCCGAGGACGTCGATCGCGCCGCCCGCGCCCGCGGCCGTCCGCCGTTCAGGTATCATCGCCGGCCATGTCGCCCACTGCGCCTGTCCCGCCCCCCGCCGGCCGCCGCGCCCTCGCACCCGGCGGCCGACGCCAGCAGCGCGGCCGGTTCGCGCTGGCGCTCCTGGCGTACGCCGCGCTGACGGTGGTCGTGTTCGGGCTCGTCTTCCGCTACATGAAGCGGCTGGCGCGCCTGTACGGCTACGACATCGAAAACATCTGGCTGCAGTACGGCCTGGTGTGCCTGATCTTCCTGGTGTTCGTCGTCGGCGTCGACTGGGCGTTCGGCTGGCTGCCGGGACGGCCGCGGCCGCGGCTGCGGCGCGAGAACCGGCTGCGCCTGGCGCTGCTCGGCGGGCTGACGCTCGCGGCGATCGTCGCCGCCTACCAGTCGCGCTTTCCGAACGACCCCGAGATCGGCATCGACAAGGGGATCACCTACCTCATCGCCGGGGCGCTGGGCAGCTACGCCGGGGCGCTGGCCGCCACCTGGCGGACCTACGGCCTCGTCGAGGTCATCGCCCCGCCGCCGCCCGACGTCGTGCGCGCGGTGGCGGCGGCCCACGCGGGCGTGCCGCCGGCGCGGACGGCGTGGGACCGCGCCAAGCGCCTCTTCGACGCCGCGATCGCGCTCCTCATCCTGTTCGTCAGCCTGCCGATCTCGATCCCGCTGACGATGGCGCTGTGGTGGCAGGATCCCGGCCCGCTGCTCGTGGCCAAGGTGGCCGTGCGGCAGGGCGGCAAGAGCTTCCGCCAGCTCAAGCTCCGGACGATGGTCAAGAACGCCGAGGCCGCCACCGGCCCGGTCCCCGCCGCGCCGACCGACGCCCGCGTGACGCGCCTCGGCGGGCTGTTGCGCCGGACGCACATCGACGAGCTGCCGCAGATGATCAACATCGCGCTCGGACAGATGAGCCTCGTCGGGCCGCGCCCCGAGCGGACCGTCTTCGTCGCCCGCCACCTGGTCCAGGTGCCCGGCTACGCCGAGCGCCACGCCGTGCCGCCCGGGCTCGCCGGCCTGGCCCAGGTCTACGGCGACTACTACAGCACGCCGCGCGAGAAGCTGCGCTACGACCGCCTCTACATCCGCAAGCGCGGCCCCGCGCTCGACGTCCACCTGTTCCTGACCGCCGTCGCCCTCGCCTTCCTCGGCATCCGCCCCGGCGCCCGACACCGCCGCCGCGAGCGCCTCCGGCAGCGGGAGCAGGGCCGCCGCTACGGGCGGGCGTACGAGGCGCTGCGCGGCGAGCGGATGGACGGCCAGGGGTAGCGGGAGCGGGGCGCGGCCGGCCGCTACCAGCGGTGCCACGCCGGGTGGCCTTCGCGCACCGCCACGAACACCCCGTCGCACGTCGCGCACAGCTCGCCCGCGGCGTCGAACAGCTCGCCGTGGACGTTGGCGCGGCGGTCGCTGGCGTCGGTGACGCGGGCGACGAGGTGGACCGGGCCGCCGGACGGCGTCGGGCGCAGCAGCTTGATGTGGTACTCGGCCGTCACGGTGCACGGCGGCTCGCTCGCCCCGGACCGGACCATGAGATGGTGGGCCGCCGTCCAGTTGCAGTGGCAGTCGAGCAGCGACCCGATGATGCCGCCGTTGAGCATGCCCTCGAACGCCTCGTGGTACGGCTCGCCCTGCCAGTCGGCGACGACGGCGTCGCCCTCGACGCGGCTCTTGATGCGCAGCCCCCGGGCATTCGCCGGACCGCAGCCGAAGCAGATGCTGGCGGGGGCGTAGCGGTCCTGGAGGGCGAGCGGTGTTCGATCGGCGTCCGGCGGCACGTTCGTCAACTCAAGCCTCCTCACCCCTGTCGATCGAGGTTCGGCCCTCAGCCTACCACAACCATCGCCGCCGCGGCGCCGGGCGTCGGGGCGGCGACCGCCGCCGCGGACCACCCATCCGCATCGACGCCCGCGCGATGCGGTATCCTGGGCCGATGGCACCGCGACCGCGCCCGCCGCTCCCCCCGCTGCCCGTCGAGCGCACCGCCCTCATCGGCCGCGACGAGGCGCGCCGCGCCGTGGCCGAGCGGCTGGCGCGGCCCGACGTCGGGCTGGTGACGATCACCGGGCCCGGCGGCGCCGGCAAGACGCGCCTCGCCCTCGCCGTCGCCGCCGACGTGCGCGATCAGTTCCCCGACGGCGTCGCGCTGGCGCCCCTGGCCGCCCTCGCCGACCCCGCCCGCGTGCCCGACGCCCTCGGCGCCGCCGTCGGCCTGGCCGAGGCCGACGGCGCGGCCGCCGTCGCCGCGGCCATCGGCGACGCGTCGCTCCTGCTCGTCGTCGACAACTTCGAGCACGTCACGTCCGCCGCGCCGGTCGTCGCCGACCTCCTCGCGGCCTGCCCGGGCCTCAAGGTCGTGGCGACGAGCCGCGAGCCCCTCGGTCTCTACGGCGAGCACGAGCTGCCGCTGGCGCCGTTCGACGTGCCCCGCCTCGACCAGCTGCCGGCCGGGCGCGGCGTCGCCGACGTCCTGCCGGCGCTCGCCCGCAGCCCGGCCATCGCCTTGCTCGTCGAGCGCGCCCGCGCCGTGCGGCCCGACTTCGCGCTGACCGCCGCCAACGCGCCGGCTATCGTCGACATCTGCCGCCGGCTCGACGGGCTGCCGCTGGCCATCGAGCTGGCGGCCGGCCGGCTGCGGCTGCTCGACCCGGCCGCGCTGGCCGACCGCCTGGCCGAGAGCCTCGACGTCCTGGGCGTCGGGCCGCGCGACCGGCCGGCCCGCCAGCAGACGCTGCGCGGCGCCATCGACTGGAGCTACCGGCTGCTCGAGCCCGACGAGCAGGCCCTGTTCCGCAGCCTCGGCGCGTTCGCCGGCGCCGTCGGCGTCGCGGCGGCGGCGGCGGTGCGCGCGGCGCTGCCGGATGGCGGGGCGGTGGTCGAGCCCGGCCCGGCGGCCAACGGCGGGCGGTCCGGCGACGGGGCGGCGGTCGAGGCGGGGCTGGCGTCGCTGGCGGCCAAGAGCCTGGTGCGGCCGCAGCCGGGACCCGGTCGTCCCCGCTTCGAGCTGCTGGCGATGCTGCGCGCCTACGCCGTCGAGGCGTTGCGCGCAGCGGGCGAGCACGACGCCGTGCGCCGCGCCCTGCTGCGGTGGTGCCTCGACGAGGCGCGCGACGCGGCGGCGGCGCTCGAGTCGGCCGAGCCGCGCACCGGGGTCGAGCGGATCGTGGCCGAGCACGACAACCTCGGCGCCGTCCTGGCGTGGTCGCTGGGCGGTGGCGTCGACGCCGCTGTGGCGCAGGACGGCGCGCGGCTGGCCATCGCCTTGGAGCGGTTCTGGCTGGTGCGCGGCCGGCCGGCCGAAGGCCAGCGCTGGTGCGCCCGCGCCGCCGCCGTCCTCGACGCCAGCCCCGGCGCCGCGCCGCGCGAGCGGCTGGCCGCGCACCGCGCCACCGGCCGCTTCGCCTACCTGCGCCACGACGTCGCCGCCGCCTCCGAGGCGCTCGACGCGGCGATGGCGCTGGCCCGGGTGATCGGCGACGACCTCGAGGCGGCCCGGACGCTGCACAGCCTGGGCACGCTAGCGCGCAACGTCGGCCGGCTCGACGACGCGCGCGCGTGCTACGCCGAGGCGCTGATCCTGGGCCGGCAGGCCGGCGCCGCGCGCGAGCCGGCGATCAGCCTCTACAACCTGGGCGCGCTGGCGATGCTCGACGGCGACCTGCCGGCGGCCGAGGCCGCCTTGACCGAGAGCCTGGCGCTGGCCGTGGCCGCTGGCGATGTCCGCGGCGAAGTTTTCGGCCGCAGCGCGCTCGGGACGTTGGCGGCCTGGCGCGGGCACGCCGACGCGGCCGTCACCGCCCTCGAGGCCGCGCTGGCGCTGGCCGAGCGGCACGGCTTCCGCGACCACGCCGTTGGGCACGCCAGCCTTGCGCTCTCGGCGGTCGAGCACGGCCTCGGGCGGGTCGATCGGGCGGCGGCCGTTCTGGCCGCGGCGCTGGTCCGGCGCGTCGACGACGCCGTCGCGACCGCCCACCTGGTCTGGGCGGTGGCGAACCTCGTCGGCTGGCCGGCGACGGTGCCGATCGACGACGCGGCCGGGCCGCTCGCGGCGCGCCGCCGGCGGCCCGACGCGCGCCGATCGCGCGACGCGGCGGCGCTGGCGACGGCCCTGCGCCTCGTGGCCGCGGCCGAGGCCGTCGCGCCGCTGGCCGACGTCTTCGGGGCCGAAGACGCCGCGGTCGCCGACGCCAACCGCACCGCGCTGCGGACGGCGCTCGGCCCGGCGGCGGCGTCCATCGAGGCGGACGGGGCGGCGCTGGACATCGAAGCCGCTGTGGCCGAGGCCCTGGCGGCCTGTCGCCGGCTGGCCGAGGCGGCCCCGACGCCGCCGGCCGGGTGGGCGAACGACGACGCCACGCCCGAGGACGGTGGGCGCCGCGCCGACATGCGCGCCATGCTCAGCGAGCGCGAGTGGGAGGTCGCCGAGCGCATCGCCGCCGGGCGCACCTACCGCCAGATCGCCGACGAGCTCGCGATCGTGCCGAAGACCGTCGAAAAGCACGTCGGCAGCGCGCTGGCCAAGCTGGGGCTGGCCAACCGGACCCAGCTGGCGTTGTGGGTGCGGGGGCGCACCGGGTAGGACGCGCGACCGCGCCGCCACATGCGATCGACCCGGGTCGCCGAGGGTCGCCCGCGAGGTGAATGTAGGGGCACCCCTTGTGGGTGCCTATAGGCGACAAGGTAGCGGCCGCACGTAGATGATCGCGCTGCCGTCCGATCACCCGGCGATGAATCGCCGGGCTACAACAACGACGCCGGCTGAAGCCGGCAACAGGCAGCAACACGTATCGCGACGTGCCGTTTGGTTCCTCACTCCTCACCGCCGCTGAACCGTCCAAGCGGCCCCGGCTTCTCTGACCTAGGCGAGACCGCTGAAGGTCCGCCCGTAGCCGGCTTCAGCCGGCGTCGTTCCTGTAGCCCGGCCGTTCACGGCCGGGCGGGGCGGGGCGGGAACCGGACCACGCCGTGGCCGCTACCTTGTCGCCTATGGGGCACCCCTTGTGGGTGCCCTTCGCCCACCATGCGACCACCCTTCGCCCACCAGGCGAATACCATGCGACCGACGATGGTCGTGCAACGTGCGAAGGGCACCCACAAGGGGTGCCCCTACGCGGATGTCGTGACGAACGACAACGCCCCGCTAACCCCCCACCCGGTCGCGCGTCCGGCCGCGGCGGGCGCGCTTCTCGAGGAACTCGATGATGGCGCTGGCGACGTCGACGCCGCTGGCGGCCTCGATCCCCTCGAGGCCGGGCGACGAGTTGACCTCGATGACGAGCGGCCCGTGGTTGCTGCGCAACAGGTCGACGCCGGCCACGTTCAGGCCCAGCGTCTTGCAGGCGCGCACCGCCGTCGTCCGCTCCACCGGGCGCAGGCGGATGGCGCTGGCCGAGCCGCCGCGGTGGAGGTTGCTGCGGAACTCGCCCTCGGCCGCCTGCCGGCGCATCGCCGCCACCACCCGGCCGCCGACGACGAAGGCGCGGATGTCGGCGCCGCCGGCTTCGGCGATGAACTCCTGGAGCAGGATGTTGGCGTCGAGCTGTCGGAAGGCGGCGATGACCGACTCGGCCGCGTTGCGCGTCTCGGCCAGGACGACGCCCATCCCCTGGGTGCCCTCGAGCAGCTTGACGACGAACGGCGGCGAGCCGACGCTGTCGATCAGGCCCTGGATGTCCTTCGTGGCGTGGGCGAAGCCGGTGACGGGCAGGCCGACCCCCTCGCGGCTCAGCAGCTGCAGGCTGCGCAGCTTGTCGCGCGAGCGCGAGATCGCCTGCGACTCGTTGGCGGCGAAGACGCCCATCATCTCGAACTGGCGCACCACCGCCGTACCGTAGAACGTGTAGCTGGCGCCGATGCGCGGGATGATCGCGTCGAAGTCGAGCGTCTTGCCGCCGAGGATGACGGACGGCTTCTGCGACGTGATGTTCATGTAGCAGCGCAGATAGTCCACCACCTGGACCTCGTGGCCGCGCGCCTCGGCGGCCTCGCGCAGGCGGGAGGTGGAGTAGAGCGAGGCGCGGCGCGACAGGATGCCGATCTTCACGCGGGGTTCTCCGGGGCGGGGGTGGGCGCGCGGTCGTCGCCGGACATCGGCTCGCGCGCGGTCTGGAGGAACGAGCGGCCGCTGTGGACCAGGAAGCGGCGGCGCAGCGCCTGGCGGCCGAGGAGCAACCGGAAGCCCATAACGTCGCGCCGCACCAGCGTCAGGTCGATCGGGTAGCGGTGGTCGCCCACCACGAGCGTCGTCGAGATCACCGGCCGGAACGTGAGCTTGCCGCTGGACGAGCGCACCCACTTCATGCCCGCCAGCGGCGCGGCGCAGGCCACGATCGTGTCGTCGTCGCCCTGCACCGGATGGACCTGGAACCGCACCCAGCGCTCGCCGTCGCGCGCGAACCGCTTCACGTCCCAGGCGTGCAGCGCCGACGACCGCGCGCCGGTGTCGACCTTGGCCTTGACGGCCGCGATGCCGAGATCGGGCAGGGCCACCCACTCCCGCCACCCGATCGTCTCGAGCGTGCGCCGCGCGCGTTTGACCACCCCCACCTCCGCGTCTCGGCGGCCCACGAAGGGGCGGGCTTGGCCGCGCGCCGCGATGATGCCACCACGCCACCGGGCGCGCCACCGGGCGCAACGGCCCCGCGGCGCCCCGCCCGCCCTCAGGTAGGCGGCGCCGTGGCCAGCGCGACCGCGTCGTCGGCCGACAACGCCTCGCCCTCGGCCACGGCGGCCGCGGCGGCGTCGGCGCCGAGGGCGGCGACGACGGACGCTGTGTCGGCATCGCACTTGGGCACCTCGCGCGGCGTCAGGTGGGCGCCGATCCGATGCCGCAGACCGGCTGCGGCGCCGAACAGCCGCGCCGCCGCGATCGGGTTGCCCTCCGCCAGCGCCAGCCGGCCCAGCGGCGGCAGGACGCGCGACAACCCGCGCGGGTCGCCGGCGTCGAGGCGCAGCCGCGCCGCGGCGCCGAGCTCGGCGCGGGCGGCGGCCAGGTCGCCTTGGGCCAGCCGGATGTCGCCGCGGGTGTGGTGGATCGTGGCCAGCGTCCAGATGTCCTCGACGGCTTCGGCCAGCGGCCGCGCCTCGTCGAGCCAGGCCTCGGCGGCCGCCAGGTCGCGGGCGTCGGCGTCGATCCCCGCCAGGTTGATCAGCGTCGCCGCCATGCCCTCGCGGTCGTCGAGTTCGCGCTGGATGGCCAGGGCGGCGGCGAAGTGGTCCCGCGCTTCGGCCATGTCGCCGCGCTCGGCGGTGACGATGCCCAGACCGTGCAGCACGCCGGCCTCGGCGTAGCGGTCGCCCAGGCGCCGGGCGACGACCAGGTTGAGGCGCGCCGCATCGGCCGCGGCGTCGAGGTCGCCTTCGTCGACCGCCACGAGGCCGAGGTTGTGGACGATCCGCAGCGCCAGCGCGTCGTCGCCGCAGGCCTCGGCCAGCGCCCGGGCCTCGCCGAGGGCGGCGCGGGCGGCGGCGAAGTCGCCGCGCAGCCACGTCAGGACGCCGAGGCCGTTCATCGCCCGCGCGCGGGCGTTGGAGGCGCGGCCGGCGGCCGGGTTGGACAGGGCCCGGCGCAGGTAGGCTTGGCCTTCCTGGAGGTGGCCCCGCAGGTACCAGTAGCGCCAGAGGTCGGCGGCCATCGCCACCGCGGCGTCGGCCTGTCCGCGGGCGATGAGGTGGTCGAGGGCGGCGCGCAGGTTGGCGTGCTCGGCTGCCAGACGCTCGAGCCAGAGCGCCTGCTCGCCACCGACGACGTGCTGCCGGCCGGCATCGGCCATCGCCGCCAGCGCCGCGGCGTGCCGGTCGGCCACCGCCTCGGCCTCGCCGGCCGCGGCGAGCAGGTCGGCGGCGTACTCGATGACGACCTGGAACAGCGTGAACCGGGCGGAATCGCCCGCGGGCGCCGGCTGGACCAGGCTCATGTCGACGAGCGCCGTCAGCGACGTGAAGACGTCGAGCGGACTGGTCTCGGGGTCGACCGGGGCGGCGCAGATGGACTCGGCCAGCTCGATCGTCCAGCCGCCGCGGAAGACGGCCAGGCGGCGGAACAGCCGGCGCTCGTCGGGCCCGAGCAGGGCGTGGCTCCAGTCGAGGGTGGCGGCCAACGTCTGCTGCCGCGCCGGCAGGTCGCGCCGCGCCCCGCCGAGCTCGGCCAGCCGGCCTTCGAGGCGCGCCAGCAGCGCGGCCGGCGGCAGCATGCGCACCCGGGCCGCGGCCAGCTCGATCGCCAGCGGCACGCCGTCGAGACGGCGACAGATCGCCTCGACGGCCGCCGCGTTGTCGGCGGTGAGCGCGAAGTCGGCGTCGGTGGCGCGGGCGCGATCGACGAACAGCATCACGGCCGGGCTGGCGGCGACGGCGGCCACGGCATCGGCGTCGAGCCCGCGGGCGCTGCCGGCGGCGGCGTCGGGCAGGCGGTCGAGGTCGTCGAGGTCGTCGTCCGCTGCCGGCAGCGCCAGCGGGCCGAGGGCCACCTCGTGCTCGCCGCGCACCCGCAGCGGGGCGCGGCTGGTGACGATCAGCCGCAGCGACGGGCAGGCTTCGAGCAACGCGGCGAGGTCGGGGCCGACCGCCACGATCTGCTCGAGGTTGTCGAGCACCAGCAGCGTGCGGCGCTCGGCCAGGCGCGCCGTGAGCACCTCGGCCAGCGGCGTGCTGCCGCCCTCGGCGACGCCGAGCGCGGCCGCCAGGGCCGGCAGGACGAGGGCTGGATCGTCGATCGCGGCCAGCGGCACGAAGAAGGCGCCGTCGGGGAAGTCGTCGAGGGCCTCGGCGGCCAGCTGCAGCGCCAGCCGCGACTTGCCGATGCCGCCCGGTCCGGTCAGCGTCACAAGCCGGGCGTCGGGGCGGTCGAGGAGGGCGTGGACCTCGGCGACCTCGGCGGCGCGGTCGATGAGCGGCGTCAGCGCCTGCGGCAGGTTGTGGGGGTGGGCGTCGAGCGTCTTCAGCGCCGGGAACGCCGCCGGCAGGTCATCCACGACCGCTTGGTGGACCTCCTCCGGCGCCAGCAGGTCGCGCAGCCGGTGCGCGCCGAGCGACTGCAGCGCCACGCCCGAGGGCAGGTGGTCGCGCACCAGCAGCGCCACCGCCTGGCTGAGCAGGATCTGGCCGCCGTAGCCGGCCGCCATGAGCCGCGCCAGACGGTTGAGGCACGGCGCCACGTAGTCGCCGCGATGCGGTGCGGCCTCGCCGGCGTGGACCGCCATCCGCACCGCCAGCGGCCCGTCGGGCCCCCAGTCCGCCGTCGCCAGGGCGCGCTGGGCGTCGACGGCCGCGGCGAGGGCGTCGGGGGCGGTGTGGAACGCGGCCTGGACGGCGTCGCCGACGCGCTTGAACCAGACGCCGCCGTGCGCGGCGATCGCGCGCTCGACGATCGCGTCGTGCCGGGCCAGGGCGGCGCGCATGGCCGCGGCGTCGCGCTCCCAGCGGGCCGTGCTGCCCTGGATGTCGGTGAACAGGAAGGCGACGGTGCCGGTGGGCCAGGCGGGGGCGGCGTCGCCGGGCCGGGCGGTCAGCGGACGAGCTCCGCCGCCAGCCCGACCGCCAGCAGTCCCAGGCCGAGCAGGACGAACAGCGACGCCTGGTTGAAGGCACGCAGCTTGGCGTTCGTGATCACGGCGTTGGCGACGATCTGGCCGGCCAGCGCGACGTGCAGCGGGTGGTCGGCCGGCGCGTAGCCCGTGGCGCCGCCGTAGCGGGCGGCGACCTCGGCGGCGAGCTCGTCGGGCGTGTAGGCCGCCAGGTGGCCGCTGTAGAACAGGTTGTCGTGCGGCTCGCCGCGGCGGGGGCGCGACGGCCGCAGCCGCGGCGGGCCGTGCGGCCGGAACGACCACACCGCGGTGGCCAGCGCCGCCAGGAACGCCAGCTCGGCGGCGCCGAACGCGGCCACCGCCGGCGCCGGCATGTTGTCGGCGCCGCGCAGCAGGCTGATCATCGCCGCGTTCGCCGTGCCCGTCAGGGCGGAGACGGCCAGGTTCTTGGCCTCGGCGAACCGCAGCCAGGCGTCGACGCGGTCGAGGATGTCGGCCAGGAGGTCGCCGGTCGGGCCGGCGTCGGCGGCCGGCGCGCGGGCGGTCATGCCGCCGGCCAGAACCGCGTGACGAGCTCGTCGACGATCGGGACGAGCAGCACCGTCGTGGCCAGGATGGCCGGCGTCACCCCTTCGTCGAGGCCGAACAGGTCGCCGCCGGCCGAGGTGACGCTGACGGCCCAGCCGACGTAGGCCACGCCCGCCAACGCGTAGAAGTACCACGGCCCGCGGGTCTGCTGCTCGCGCAGCCGCGTCGCCAGCAGGTAGAGGACGGTGCCGACGAGGCCGATGCCGAAGACCGCCCAGCGCCAGGCGGCGGCGCTGTCCGGCAGGTTGGCGTACGTCGGCACGTAGAACGCCAGCACCTCGGCCGGGACGTACTTCGTCAGCTTGCTCGGCAGCGTGTCGGCCTCGCCGCCGGCGTCGGCGGCGCGCACGCGCTGGCTGTCGGGGGCGTAGACGATGGCGCGGGGCATCGGGTCCTCCTCGGGGCGAACGGAGAAGCGCGGGCCAGTGTAGGCCGGCGGGGGGCGGGTCGCAAGGGCGGCGACGGGGGTGGTATCATCGACCGGCTCGACCGACACCGTCCCCACCAACGAGGAGCCCCTGCCATGCCCACGACCCCGTGGCGCCGCTGGGCGCCGCACGCGCCGCTGGCGGCGATCGTGGCGCTCTACCTGGCGACGGCCGCCGCCTACGCCTGGCGGGTGCCGATCCTCGAGGGCGCCGACGAGCACGGGCACGCGCTGGTGGTCCAGCACGTCAGCATCCACGGCAGCCCGCCGCGCATCGGCACGCTCTGGGAGGCCGTCCAGCCGCCGCTCTACTACGCCGTCGCCGCAGCGGTCCACGGCGCGGCCGGCGGCGGCCGGATCGTGCCGTCCACGCTCCGGCTCAACGACGGCTTCCGGTTCGACGACCCCAGCTCGGCCGACGCGTTCGATCCGCGCAGCTATGCGCCGGCCGACGCCCGCCCGGCGCGCCGCCTGCGCGCCCTGTCGATGCTCTTCGGCGCGCTGACGCTCGGCTGCGTGTACGCGACGGCCCTGGCGGTCTCGCGCGGGCGACGGTTGGTGGCATGGTCGGCCGCCGCGCTCCCGGCGCTCACGCCGATGTACGCCCACCACCACGCCGTGATCACGAACGACAGCCTGGCAACGCTGTGGTGCGCCGTGGTCGTCTGGCTGCTGGCGCGGCACGTCATGGCGGGCGCGGCGGCGCCGGGAGCCGGCGGCGGAGTCGGGGGCAGCGGGGGCACCGCGCGGCAGGCGGTGGGAATGGGCATCGCCGCCGGCCTCGGCATCTGGACCAAGCTCACGATGGCCCCGGTGGCCGCCGCCGCCGCCGTCCTGCTGGTGTGGGGGCCGGGGCCGGCCGCGGCGCGCCGGCGCGCCGCCGTCCGATTCGCGCTGACGGCAGGGGCCGTGGCCAGCCCGTGGCTGATCCTGAACACCTGGCACTACGGTGATCCGCTCGCCCGCGCCGCGATGCAGCAGGCGCACGCCGCGCTGGCGGTGCAGCGCACGCCGTTCGCGTTGATCGGCGACGGCGGGTTCTGGCGGATGGTCTTCGAGTCCTACTGGGGTCGGCTGGGGTCGATGACGGTGCCGCTGCGCGCCGAGGACTACGCCCTGTTCCGCCTCGTAGCGGCCGTCGGCGCGCTTGGCCTGCCCGTCGCCATGGGGCGCCGCGTCATCGACCGGCGGGCCGCCGGCGCGCTGGGGCTCGTGGTCGGCCTGACCTGGGTCGCCTTCGTGGCCCACAACCTGGGGTTGTCGGCGCCGCAAGGCCGGCTGCTGTTCCCGGCGCTGCCGGCGCTGTCGGTGCTGTGGGCGGCCGGCTGGACCGCCGGGCTCGATGGGGCGGTCGACGCCGCCCGCCATGCCGCGCGGCGCGCCGGTGTGGCCGTCGGGCCGCGCCGGCGCTGGGCGGGCGCGATCGGCGCGGCGGCATCCGCCGGGCTCGTCGCGGCGCTCGGGCTGGTCAACCTCCAGACGCTGGCCGGCCCCGTGCAGCGCGCCTTCCACGACGCGCCGGCGGCGCGCGCGGCGCAGCTCGCCGCGCCCGCGCCGCGCCGGCCGGCCGCCGCCTCCGCCCCCGCCGCGCCCGACGACGGCGCCCGGCCCGTCGCGTCGCGCGCGATCCGTGCCGCGGCGCGACCCGACCGGCCGCCGCCCGCGCCGCCTTCGACGCTGGCCCGTGCCGATCGGCCCGCTGCGGCCGGCACGCTCCGCACGGCGCCCGGCGCCGCCGAGGACGCCAGCGTGGCCGTTGCCGCGCCCGCTGCCGCGGAGTCGCGCGATCGGCGCCCGCGGCGGCCCGCGGCCAAGCCCCGGCCGCCGTTCGAGCCCGACGCGGACGACGCGGCGGCCGACGACCGGGCCGCGCTCGAGCGGCGACGCCACGTCCCGAACGGGGGCGAGCTGCCGCCGATCGACGCCGCGCCGTGGGCGGCGCCGACGCCGCAGGCGGGCGGCGCGCAGCAGCCGATGCCCGTGCCGCCGGTGTCGCCGCCCTCGGCCTGACGATCAGCCGCGCGCCGCGCGCTCCGGCCGCGCCGGGGACGGGCGCGCCGCCCCGCCGCCTACGGCCAGCCACCCGCCCACCGCCCACCACGCCGCGATCGCCAGCGCCGCGGCAGCCGCCAGCGCCCGGCCCAGCCGCCAGCCGGCGGGCTCGTAGCGCAGGACGATGCGGTGCCGCCCGGCCGGCGCCGGCACGGCGCGGAACGTGAAGTCGGCGCGCAGCACCGGGGCCGGCGCGTCGTCGACGGTCGCGCGCCAGTCGGGGTGCCAGGTGTCGGACAGCAGCACGAACGCCGGCGCGCCGAGGTCGACGTCGACGACGATGTGGTCGGGCTCGTAGGCGGCGACCGACGCGGCGCCCTGAACGGCTGGGCCGGCGCTGTCCGGCGCCGGGTCGACGGCGCGCACGGCGTCGGCGGCCGCCGGTTCGCGCGCGAGGTCGGCGGCGGCGAAGTGCACCACGGCCGCGGGGGCGGCCGGGTCGCGCAGCGCGTCGAACACCGCGGCGTCGTCGGCCCGTACGGCGGCGTCGGCGACGAGCCGGAGCCGCGGCAGGGCGCCGTCGTTGCGCCAGACGTCGACGGCCGGGTCGGCGTCGTAGGCGAGGGTCCAGCGGCCGCGGTCGCTGGGGGCGGCGCCCTTGTCGGTGACGCACCAGCCGACGCCGAAGCGGTTGTAGAGCGGCGAGCCGCGGTGCTCCAGCCCGTCCATGCTGAAGCTGTAGGTGCCCAGCCGCGACGGGTTGTAGACGCCGCCGAGGCCGTAGAGCCCCCAGAGCTGCGGCGCCGCCGGCGGCCAGGCGCCGGCCGCCACGTCGATGCGCGCCGGCAGGTCGGGCGCGCCGGGGGCGAACGACGCGCCGCGCTCGGCCAGCCACCGCACCGCCGGCGACGGCCGGAACCCGGCGGCCGGGTCGGCGCCGTCGACCTCGACGCCGGCGCCGAGGGCGACGAGGTCGACCGCGGTGGCCAGCGCCAGCAGCGGGGCGGCGGCGCGTGCCAGCGGAATCGCCCATGGGCGGGGAGCGCGCACGGCGGTCGTCGGACCCGCCGTGGCCGGCATCGCCGTCGCGGCTGCGGTCATGGTCGCCATCGATGTCGATCTCGACGTTGATGGCGATGGCGACGTCGATGTCGACGTCGATGGCGGTGACGATGGCGATGGCGGTGACGATGTCGCGGCGGCGGTCGCCGCACGCCCGCTCCAGCGGGCCGCGGCCGACGCCGCCACGGCCTGCGCCCCCGCCGCCGCCAGCCACGCCAGCGCCAGGTCGGTCACCAGGAGGTAGCGCGCCGGCGCCCGGAACGGCAGGTCGAGCGGGGCGATGAGCCAGCTGTGGACCGGCGTCGCCGGCCCGAGCGCGATCAGCAGCGACACGGCGGCCAGCGAGGCGAAGACGGCGACGTCGGCGCCGTCGGTCGAGCCGAACGCGTAGTCGCCCCGGCGGCCGCGGCCCACCGTGAGGTCGCCGCCGGCACGTCGCCGCCGCCGGCTGGGCCACGCGGCCGCGACGGCGAACAAGGCCAGGCCCAGCGGCGCGAGGCCGACATAGCCGACCTCGACCCGGTCCCAGTCGCCGCGGAAGTCCGCCGCCCCCCGCCCGTACCACCACGGCGCCACAAGGCCGACGAGCGCCCGCGGCGGCAGGCTGTACTGCACCGCCGTGGCGTCGTCGTAGGCGGCGCGCACGGTGTGGGGCCGCAGCGCGACCGTCGGCAGCAGCGCCGGCGCCGCCAGCGCGAACGCCAGCGCGCCGGCGACGGCGACGTGAACGAGCGGCCCGGCGCGGCGGCCGAGCGCGGCCCGCCCGGCGGCGACCCAGCCGACGGCCGCCGCGCCGAGCCACGTGGCCTGGGCGTGGCCCGCCAGGGCGCCCATCGCCAGCGCCACCGCCGCCAGCGCCACCCAGGCGCCGCGCCGGACGAGCGCGGGCGCGCGGGGTGCGAGGCGGCGGTCCGATCCGCCGCCGACGGTGTCGGCGCGGCAGAGGCCGAGCAGCGCCAGCGGCAGCCAGCTGGCGGCGGCGTTGAAGTTGAGGTTGCCGAGGTGGGTGACGAAGACGTCGTTGAACATCCAGGCCAGCGCGCCCAGCAGCGCCGGGGCGGGCGCGAAGCCGCCGCCGTCGCCGCCGCGGCGCCACAGCCGCAGGCAGGCGTACATCGCCGCCCCGGCCAGCCAGGCGTGGCCGATGACGACCCACTGCAGGTGGCGGTAGTCGAAGGCGGGCGCGAGCGCGTAGAGCAGCCGCAAGGGCGGGTAGAGCAGGCCCGACTGGTTGTCGGCCAGCAGCGGCGCGCCGGCGTAGAGGTGCGGGTTCCACAGCGGCAGCTCGCCGGCGGCCAACCGTTCGGCGGCGAAGCGGTACATCGGGTAGAGGAACGACGCCAGGTCGCCGCCGCCGCGCGGCAGCCAGTAGCCGCCGAACAGGACGGGGGCGAAGAAGGCGGCGCAGGCGGCGGTGAGGGCGGCGAGGGCGGCGACGTCGCCGGCCGGCCACCGTTTCGGAGTCGGCGCCGAGGTCGGCGGCGGTGTCGCCGGCGCGCTCATCGCACCGTCACCGTGCCGACCGTCACCGCGTCGTCGCTCCAGCGCGCACCCGCGGCGTCCACGGCCGGCAGGCGCGGGGTGCCGTCGGTCGGGCGGTAGAGGCCGAGGCGCACCGTCAGCCGGTCGCCCGGCCGGACCGGCGACGGCCACGCCCAGGCCACGCGCGACGGGATGCGGTCGCCCGGCCGCCAGCGCGACGTCGGGTAGCGGTGGTCGCGCGAGGGCGGGCCGTCGAGCGCGAGCGGCTCGGCCTCGCCGTCGCGCGTCACGTGCACGAACAGCTGCAGGTCCTCGCCCGGCGCCTGGAGCGCCCGCCAGACGAGGTCGAGCGTGCCGCTCGCCGCCGGGGCGTTCATGTCGAGCGCCAGCGGCAGCGCCGGCCGCTGCGGCACGCCCGCGGCGTCGAACGCCCGCACGTCGAGCGCGATGGCGTCGCCGAAGCGGGCCGACGGCGGCCCGGCCGCGGCCATGCGCGCCTCGTCGCGGCGTGGCTGCGGCGCCGCCGCGTCGATCGCGACGTCGACCGCCGCGCTGTCCGGCCCGCCCGGTGCGGCCGGCGCGGACGGCCAGCTTTCCTGGGCGTTCATGTCGTAGATGTCGACGACCAGCCGGGCGAGCGTCGACGGGCGGTAGCCGTCCCAGTCGGGCCGGGTCGCCAGGGCCGGCGCCCGGATCGTCCGGACGTCTTCGACGAGCAGGCCCGCACTGCGGTCGAGCGTGGCGAACGGGGCGTTGCCGCGGCCGGGGTAGCTCAGGTCGGGCGGGCTGGCGACGGTGCGCAGCGCCGTCGGGTCGTCGGCCGCGGCCACCGCCTGGTCCCAGCGCAGCGCGACGTAGCCGTCGCGCAGCGGGCCGTCGAATTCGGACGTCGGGTGGTCGAGGATGCGCCAGTAGAGGGTGACGTCGACGTTGCGCCCCTCGACGACGCGGGCCGGCGCCCGGATCGCCGCGAGCTCGACCCGGGCGTGGGTGCCGTCGAACGCGACCCCGACCGGCACGGCGTCCGGTGGCAGCGTGCGCTCGACGATGAACCGCGGCCGGGCGTAGGCCGGCCGGATCGCGCCGAGGAGCGCGCCTGCGGACAGGCCGGCCATCGCGACCGCGACGATGGCCGCGAGCGCGCCATCGCCAAGCCGCCGCGGCGGCAGCAGCGCGCGCCAGCCCAGGACGAGGAGGACGGCCGGGGCGGCGACGGCCGGGAAGAGCAGCCGGCCGTGGGCGCCCTTGGCGATGAGCATCCAGCGCAGCAGGGCGGCGAAGGCGACGAGCCACCACACGACGAGCAGCGCGATGTCGGGCCTCGGCCACGACGGCCGCCGCCATGCGCGCCGCCCCCACGCCCGCACGCCGCCGGCCAGCGCGGCAAGGGCGGCGGCGTCGACGAGCGCGTAGACCCAGCGCGGCAGCAGGATCGTGAACCAGCCGAAGACGCCCCAGCTCGAGAGCCAGAGGCCGTAGAGCTCGGCCGGCAGGCCGCGCACGAACCGCGCGGCGCTGACGTCGCGCTGCAGCTCGGGCGGCAGCATGAGGTTCAGGCCGGTGAGCGAGCCGTAGAGCCGCAGGTTGCGCAGGTACCACCAGCCGGCCAGCACGACGCAGGCGGCGACGACGGCGGCCGCGGTGGCGACGAGGCGGCGAGCATCGGCGGCGGCGCCCGCACCGCGCCGCCGCCACGCTGCCCACAGGAGCGCCCCGACGACGAACGCGGCCAGCGCCAGCCCGGAGAGCTTGGCCAACGGGGCCAGGCCGACGGAGACGGCGAGGGCGGCGGCGTCGCGGCGGCGGGCGCGGGCGCGCCCGCTCGCGGCGCCGATGCTCGGGCCATCGCCACCGCCATCGCCATCGCCACCGCCGCCGACGTCGTCGTCGCGCGCGCCCACGACCCGCAGCAGCAGCGCCAGCGACACCGCGGCGACGGCGTTCATCGCGTTGTCGTTGGACACCGTCGACGAGAGGTGGATGAACTGCGGGTTGAGGCCGACGAGCGCCAGGGCGGCGACGGCGAGCCAGCGGCGGGGGGCGAGGACGCGGGCGAAGATCGACCATAGGGCGACGAGGGTGGCGAGGGCGAGGAGGGTCGAGGCGAGGCGCATCGCGCGGACGGCGGCGAGGTAGCGGTCGTCGCGGCGGGACGCGCTGGCGACGAACCGGTTCTCGTTGCCGCGCACCTCGGGTCGCCCCATCGAGTTCTGGTGGTTGTACGTCAGCGCGTCCCAGCCGGGTTCGCAGTGCCCGCGGAAGGTCTCGCCGGCGGGATCGAAGCCGTTGCCGTCGAGCCGGACGAGCGGGCTCACCAGGGCGTAGTACAGCGGCGGCTGGCTGCCCTCTTGCTCCCACAGCCCCCGGTCCTCGGCGCGCGCCTGCTGCACCGGCAGCGTGCCGGTGCAATAGAGGTGCTTGGCGAAGAAGTAGTGCGAGCTCTCGTCGGCGCCCTCGAACGGCGGCACGACGGCGTTGTAGGCGAGGGCCAGCGCGGCGAAGGCGGCGATGATCGCGCCAGCGGCGGCCCTCGCTGCGCGTTGGGTCGAGGGCGCTGGCCGCGTGACGGTCATGCGCCCTGCGCCGGCGGCAGCTGGCGGGGGAAGATCCAGCACGAGGGGTGGGCTTCCATGCCGATGTGCGGGTAGTACGTCCGCGCCCCGGGCGCGGCCAGCAGGATGAGGTTCGCCGTCGGCGGGACGGCGGCGCGGGTGCGGGCGATGAGGGTGCGGCCGATACCGCGGCCCTGGAAAGCGACGTCGACGCCGAGGTCGGAGAGGTAGGTGCAGTAGACGAAGTCGGTGAGGCTGCGGGCGACGCCGACGAGCAGGCGATCGGCGGTTCGGGCCGTGACGATGAGGTCGGCCTTGGACAGCATGCCGGCGATGATCGCGGGGGCGTGGATCGGGCGGCGCGAGGCGAGGGTCGAGCGGACGAGGAGATCGACGAACTCAGCTGGCGTCAGGTCGGGCTCGAGCGCGTAACGGATGTCGGCGGCGTCGCGGTCCATGGGCATCCCTCCGACCCTCCGCCTTAGATCGGCAGCTGGGTCCCGAGCTCGACGACCTGCGCCGGCGGCAGGCCGTAGTAGTACGTCGCGCTCTGGGCGTTGCGCGACAGCCAGGCGAAGAGGTGCTCGCGCCAGACCGCCATGCCCGGGCGGCGGGTGGCGATGATGCGCTCGCGGCTCAGGAAGTACGTCACCGACCGTGGGTCGAGCGACCAGCCGGGCGCTTCGACCGCCGCCAGGCCGCGCGGCACGTCGGGCTGCTCCATGAAGCCCGACCGGATCGTGACCCGCCAGACGTCGTCGCGCAGGCGCTCGACGGCGGTGCGCGCGCCGACCGGCAGGTAGGGCACGTCGGCGGTGTCCACATGGACGACGACGATCTGGCGATGCAGGACCTGGTTGTGCCGCAGGTTCTGGATGAGCGCCGGCGGCGTGCCGCGGGCGTTGGAGTAGAGGAACACCGCGGTGCCCGGTACCCGGGCGACGGCCTTGGCGTCGGCCTCGGCAAGGAACGTCCGCAGCGGCTGGGTGCTGGCGGCCAGCCGGATCGCCAGCAGCTTGCGGCCGGTGTGCCAGGTCGTCAGGATCGCGAACACGCCGCCGGCCACCACCAGCGGGAACCAGCCGCCGTGGAACAGCTTGAGGAGGTTGGCGCCGAAGAAGGCCAGGTCGATGACCAGGAACACCGCGCACAGCGCCAGCGCCCGGCCCTGAGACCAGCCCCAGCGCTCGCGCAGCACGGCGTAGAACAGGGCCGTCGTGATCGCCATCGTGCTCGTGACGGCGATGCCGTAGGCGGCGGCCAGGTTGCTCGACGTCCGGAAGCCGAGGACGACGGCGATGCACATGGCCAGTAGCGCCCAGTTGATGGCGCCGATGTAGATCTGCCCGCGCGCCTCGGCCGAGGTGTGGCGGATGTCGAGCCGCGGGCTGTAGCCCAGCTGGATGGCCTGCATCGTCAGCGAGTAGGCGCCGGAGATGAGGGCCTGCGACGCGATCACCGTGGCGCAGGTTGCCAGCATCACCAGCGGCGCCAGCGCCCAGCCGGGCGCCAGCTGGTAGAACGGGTGCGCCGCCGCCGCCGCCGGATCGACGAGCAGCAGCGCGCCCTGGCCGAAGTAGTTCAGCAGCAGGCACGGCAGCACCAGCGCGAACCAGGCCAGCCGGATCGGACGCGCCCCGAAGTGCCCCATGTCGGCGTACAGCGCTTCGCCGCCGGTCACCACCAGGAAGACCGAGCCCAGGATCACGAAGCCGTGGAAGCCGTTGGCGGCGAAGAACCGCGCGCCGTGCAGCGGGTTGACGGCCGCCAGGACGGCCGGCGCGTCGGCGATGGCGGCGACGCCGAGCAGGGCCAGGACGGCGAACCAGAGCAGCATGATCGGTCCGAACACCGCCCCGACGCTGGCCGTGCCGCGGTGCTGGAACGCGAACAGGCCGATCAGGATGCCGACGGTCAACGCCAGCAGCAGGTTGTGGTCGACGGACGGCGCCAGGACCGCCAGCCCCTCGACCGCCGACAGCACGCTGATGGCCGGGGTGATGACGCCGTCGCCGTAGAGCAGCGCCGCGCCGAACAGCCCCAGCAGGATGAGCCGCCCCCGCCAGCGGTGGGCCTTGTCGTGGCGCGGGCTGATCAGGGCGATGAGGGCCAGGATGCCGCCCTCGCCCTGGTTGTCGGCCCGCAGGATGAAGCCGACGTACTTGATCGAGATGACAATGACGAGCGACCAGACGATGAGCGACAGCACGCCGAGCACGTTGGCCGCTGTGGCCGCCACGCCGTGGGCCGGGTTGAAGCACTCCCGCAGCGCGTAGAGCGGGCTGGTGCCGATATCGCCGAAGACGATGCCCAGCGCCGCCAGCGCCAGCGGCCAAACCGGGCCGTGGTGCGGGCGGTGGCCGGCGGCCGTGGGCGTCGCGCCGCCAGCGTCGGCCGCCTGGTCGTCGGCCGCCGGCGCGGCGTCGTTCGACGCGTCCGACGGCGCCGCCGTCCCGGCGGACGGCGCCGTCACGTCGTCCGGCGCGGGCGGGGCGGCGGGGGCATCGGGCGGGGCAGCGGGCTGGGCAGCGGGCGGGGCGGCGGCCATCGGGTGCGCTCCGGGACAGGTCGGGCGGCATCGTCGGCGCTCGGGCGCCGGCGGCACGATGGTAGCCAGGCGGCCCGGGAACGCAATCCCCGACGCCGATGCGATGGGCCGGAAGGACACCGGATGTGCATGGCAGGCTTGACATGGTGACAAGTATGGCTTACACTTCGCCCAGTACAGGAGGCACGCCGATGGCCGCTCGCCGCCTCACGAATCGCCTTCGCGTCGCCCGCGCCGAGCACGGCTGGTCGCAGGATGAGCTCGCCCGTCGGGCGGGCGTGACCCGCCAGACCGTCAGCTCGATCGAGACCGGCCAGTACGTGCCCTCGGCCCTGCTGGCGTTCGTGCTGGCCGAGCAGCTCGGCGTGCCGGTCGATGCGCTGTTCCGTCTCGAGCCGGCGTCGCCGGCCGAGCCGCCCAGGGAGTGACGCTCATGGCTCCGTCCACACCGTCCACACCGACCGAGATCGACCGCGACGAGCGCACGATCGCCGTCGAGCGGGCCGGGAACCGTTGGGCCTACCTTGTGCTCAGCTACGGCCTGCTGGCCAGCGTGGCCTACCGCAGCTTCGCCCGCCACGAGCAGCCGTGGGATCTGCTGGCACTCGTCGTGGCGGGCGGCGTCGTCAGCGCCGGCTACCAGGCCGCGCACCGCGCCCTGAGCCAGCGCTGGGCGGTCGTCGTCGTGACGACACTGGTCGTCGCCGCCGCGCTGGCCGCCGTGGCCGCCGGCGTGATGCGCTAGCGGTCGCCGCGCCGCCGGCGGCTACACGTCGCCGTCATATCCCAGGTTCGCCCCCAGCCACCGTTCGACCTCCGCCACCGCCATACCCTTGCGCCGGGCGTAGTCGGCCACCTGGTCGCGGCCGAGGCGGCCGACGCTGAAGTAGCGGCTGGCGGGGTGGGCGAAGTAGAGGCCGCAGACCGAGGCGGCGGGCCACATCGCCAGGCTGTCGGTGAGGGTGATGCCGGTGGCGGCGGTCACGTCGAGCAGCCGCCAGATCGTCCGCTTCTCGGTGTGGTCGGGCTGGGCCGGGTAGCCCGGCGCCGGGCGGATACCGCGGTAGCGCTCGCGGATCAGGTCGTCGACCGAGAGGTCCTCGGCCGCGCCGTAGCCCCAGTCGCGGCGCGCGATCTGGTGCAGCCGCTCGGCGAAGGCCTCGGCCAGGCGGTCGGCGAGCGCCTTGGCCATGATCCCGCCGTAGTCGTCGTGGTCGGCATCGAAGCGCCGCACCAGCGCCTCGAGGCCGTCGCCGGTGGTCACGGCGAACGCGCCGACATGGTCGCGCCGGCCGGCGCCGGCGGGGGCGACGAAGTCGGCCAGCGCCAGGTGGGCGGACGCGCCGCTCGTCGACCCGTTCGCCGCGCCGTCCGCCGCTGCACCGTCGGACGCGGCGCGCTTCGCCTCCTGCTGGCGCAGCGTGTGCAGCCGCGCCAGCTCGACGCGGCGCTCGGGGCCGTCGTAGAGCGCGATGTCGTCGTCGTCGACCTGGGCGGCCGGGAAGAAGCCGTAGACGCCGTGGGCCCGCAGCTCGCCGGCGTCGAGGATGCGCTGGAGGTGCGCCTGGGCGTCGGCGAACAGCTTGCGGGCGGCCGCGCCCTGCCGCGGGTCGTCGAGGATGCGCGGGTAGGCGCCGCGCAGCTCCCAGACGCTGAAGAACGGCGTCCAGTCGATGAGCTCGGCCAGGTCGGCCAGCGGGTGGTCGCGCACGATGCGCACGCCGGTGAACGACGGCGCCGGCACGTCGACCGCCGCCCAGTCGGTGGCCAGGCGGTGCGCGCGCGCTTCGGCCAGCGGCACGAGCGACGCCGCGGCGGTGGCGCGGGCGTGGCGCTCGCGCAGCGCGGCGTGGTCGGCGCGCTGCGCGGCGGCGAAGCCGGGCCGGGCTTCGGCGTCGAGCAGGCGCGCGGCCACGCCCACGGCGCGCGAGGCGTCGATCACGTGCACGGTGGGGCCGCCGGCGTAGGCGGGCTCGATCTTGACCGCGGTGTGCAGCCGGCTCGTCGTCGCCCCGCCGATGAGCAGCGGCAGCTCGAACCCCTCGCGCGTCATCTCGCGCGCCACGTGGACCATCTCGTCGAGGGACGGCGTGATGAGGCCCGAGAGGCCGATGGCGTCGGCGCGCGCCTCGCGTGCCGCGGCCAGGATCCGCTCGCTGGGCACCATCACGCCGAGGTCGATCACCTCGAAGCCGTTGCAGCGCAGCACGACGGCGACGATGTTCTTGCCGATGTCGTGGACGTCGCCCTTGACGGTGGCCATCACGATCCGACCGGCGCTGGCGGGCGCACCGCCGGCGGCCTGCTCGGCCTCGAGGAACGGCGTCAGGTAGGCCACCGCCTTCTTCATGACCCGGGCGCTCTTCACGACCTGCGGCAGGAACATCTTGCCGGCGCCGAACAGGTCGCCGACGACGTTCATGCCGTCCATCAGCGGCCCCTCGATGACGGCGATCGGCCGCCCGAGCGCCTGGCGCGCCTCCTCGACGTCGCTGTCGATGTGGTCGACGATGCCGTGGACCAGGGCGTGCGCCAGCCGCTCGCCGACCGGCAGGCTCCGCCACTCGGCCGCCTTGCGCCCGCCCGAGCCGCCGGACGCGGCGTCCTTCACCGTCTCGCCGAACGCCACGAGGCGGTCGGTGGCGTCGGGCCGCCGGTCGAGCAGGACGTCCTCGACGAGGGTGCGCAGCGTCGGGTCGATGTCGTCGACGACCTGCAGCATCCCGGCGTTGACGATGCCCATGTCGAGCCCGGCCTGGATGGCGTGGTAGAGGAAGCAGGCGTTCATCGCCTCGCGCACGGCCTGGTTGCCGCGGAAGCTGAACGAGACGTTGCTGATGCCGCCGATCGTCCGCGCGCCCGGCAGCGTCGCCTTGATCTGCCGGACGGCCTCGACGTAGTCGACGCCGTAGCGGGCGTGGGCCTCGAGGCCGGTGCCGACGGTCAGGACGTTGGGGTCGAAGACGATGTCGTCGCCGTCCCAGCCGCAGTCGTCGACCAGGATGCGGTAGGCGCGCTGGCAGATCGCCACCTTGCGCGCCAGCGTGTCGGCCTGGCCGTCCTCGTCGAAGGCCATGACGATCACCGCCGCGCCGAGGCGGCGGACGACCTCGGCGCGGCGCTTGAACTCGGCCTCGCCGTCCTTGAGGCTGATCGAGTTCACGATCCCGCGCCCCTGGACGCAGCCCAGGCCGGCCTCGAGGACCTCCCAGCGCGAGCTGTCGAGGATGAACGGCACCCGGGCGATGTCGGGCTCGGCGGCGAGCAGGTTCAGGAAGCGGCGCATGTAGGCGACGCTGTCGATGAGCCCCTCGTCCATGTTGATGTCGAGCAGGTTGGCGCCGTTGCGGACCTGCTGCCGGGCCACCTCGAGGCCGCCCTCGAAGTCGCCGGCGCGCATGATCTGGGCGAAGCGGGGCGAGCCGGTGATGTTCGTGCGCTCGCCCACCACGGCGAAGCCCGATACGGCGTCGACGGTGTAGGGCTCGAGGCCCGACAGCTTGAGCCCCGGGCGCGGCGCCGGCACCACCCGCGGCCGGGCGTCCCGCACGGCCGCGGCGATGGCGCGGATGTGGTCCGGCGTGCTGCCGCAGCAGCCGCCCACGATGTTCAGCCAGCCCTCGGCGGCGTAGTCGCCGAGCACCGCGGCCATGATCTCGGGCGTGTCGTCGTAGAGCCCGAACGCGTTCGGCAGTCCGGCGTTGGGGTAACAGCTCGTGAAGCAGTCGGCGGCGCCCGCGAGCGCCTCGACGGCCGGGCGCATGTCGGCGGCGCCCAGGGCGCAGTTGATGCCGACGGCCAGCGGCCGGGCGTGCCGCACGCTGTGCCAGAACGCCACCTCGGTCTGCCCGCTGAGGTTGCGGCCCGACTGGTCGACGATCGTCACCGACAGCCACAGCGGCACCCGCCGCGCGGCCGGCAGCCGGTCGAGCTCCCCCAGGATGCCGTAGATGGCGGCCTTGGCGTTCAGCGTGTCGAAGCAGGTCTCGACGAGCAGCACGTCGACGCCGCCCTCGATGAGCGCGCGCGCCTGCTCGGCATACGCGGCGGCGACGGCGGCGAACGTCACGGCGCGGAAGCCGGGGTCGTCGACGTCGGGCGACAGCGACAGCGAGCGGTTCGTCGGGCCGAGCGCACCGGCGACCCAGCGCGGCTTGGCCGGGTCGGCGGCGGTCGCCGCGTCGGCGGCGGCGCGGGCCAGGCGGGCGGCGGCCACGTTCATGGCGTGGACCAGCCCCTCGGTGCCGTACTCGGCCTGCGACAGGGCGTTGGCGTTGAACGTGTTCGTGGCCAGGATGTCGGACCCGGCGGCGGCGAACGCGTCGTGGATCCGCCGCACCGCCTCGGGCTGGGTCAGGTTGACGACGTCGTTGTTGCCCTTGAGCGGCCGGGGGTGGTCGGCCAGCCGGTCGCCGCGGTAGTCGGCCTCGTCAAAGCCCAGGGCCTGGATCATCGTCCCCTTGGGGCCCTCGAGGACCAGGATCCGTTCGCGCAGCGTGCGGGCGATCGGGTGGTCGGCGTGGGCGCGACCGTGGTCTTCGGTCGTCACGGGCCTCCTCCTTCCCGCGGCTGCGGGGGCACGGGCGCTCTCGGGGCTGGGGCGATGCGGTGGCGAAGTATAGCGCCCCGCCGCCCGCCGACGGCGTATCATCGGCGCCACGATGCGCCGCCGTGGCGCCGCCCACCGAGGAGCGCTGCATGGCCCGCCGCCCGAATCGCCGCCGACGACGGCTCGCCGTCGCCGCCGCGCTCGCCGGCGCGGCGGTCGGCGGCTTCGCCCTGCTGGCCCACCAGTCGGAGGCCATGTTCGAGGCTTCGGTCGGTATCGAGCACCTCGACGCCGTCGGCGTGCCGCGGCGCTGGCTCGACGGCCCGGATGGGCTGCGGCTGAGCTACTTCGAGCGCGGCGACCCCGCGCGCGGCCGCGTCGTCTACGTCCACGGCTCGCCGGGCGACGCGAACAACTGGTCCGCGTACGTCCGCGACCCCGTCGGCGGCATGCAGTCCATCAGCTACGACCGCCCGGGCTTCGGCCAGACCACGCCCGGCGCGGCGCTGCCGTCGCTGGCGGACCAGGCGCGGGCGATGGCGCCGTTCCTGGCTGCGCCAGGCCCCAAGGCCGTCCTCGTCGGCCATTCGCTGGGCGGGCCGATCGTCGCCGCGGCCGCGCTCGCGCAACCCGACCGGGTGGCCGGCCTCGTCATCGCCGCGGGCTCGCTCGATCCGGCGCTGGAACGCTGGGCGTGGTTCAACCGCGCCGCCGACCTGGCCGCGCTGCGGCTGCTCCTGCCGGCGGCCTGGCGCCACAGCAACGACGAGATCCGGACGCTGAAGGAGGAGCTCGACGCGCTCGGCGCCCGGCTGGGCGAGCTCGCCGTGCCGGTGATCGTCGTCCACAGCCGCGACGACCGCCTGGTGCCCTTCGCCAACGTCGACTACCTGCGGCGCCGGCTGCCGCCGGCGACGCTCGAGGCGGTCGTGGCCCTCGACGACAAGGACCACTTCGTGATCTGGAACGCCGCCGACGTCGTGCGCGACGCCATCGCGCGGCTCGCGGACCGCTAGCGCGGCGGCCGTCCGCTGACGGCCCCGCCGGGGGCGCGACGCGCCTCAAGCGCATTTACGATATAATCACGCCAGCTTTCCCGCGGGAACCAAGCGGCGCGGCCGCGCGCGGCGCGCCCGCCGGAGCCCTGCGGCACGCCGACGAGCGCGCCGGCGACAGAGGAAGGGGCCGACGTGGCGACGACACAGCCGTTCCGCATCCGACTGCTCGGCACGTTCGCCCTCGAGCGCGATGGCCATGAAGTGCAGCGCTTCCACGCCAACCGCCCGGAGCTGCTGCTGATGTACATGGCGGTGGCCCCCGACACCTGGCACCTGCGCAAGTCGATCGCGGCCGATCTCTGGCCGGCGACGGACGTCTCGACGGCCCGCAAGCACCTCTCCTACAACCTGTTCTTGCTCAAGAAGATCACCGCCGGGCACGGCCTCGAGACGCCGTTCGAGGAGACCCGCCACGCGCTCCGCCTCCGGCCCGACCTGGGCCTCGACACGCGCGACTTCCTGCACGCCTTGGCCGCCGCCGGCGCCGCGCAGACCGTCGACGGGCGGCTGCGACACCTCGAGGCGGCGCTCGAGCTCTACGGCCAGGGCCTGCTGCCGTCGCACCGCCAGCCGTGGCTGACGGTGCCGCAGCAGCGGCTGGCCGAGCTGGCCGACGGGGCGCGCCAGATGATGACGGTGGCCCTGCCGGCGCCCGCGGCGGCGATCGCCGGCCAGCTGCCGGGCCTCGCCGGCGCCTGGGCGCCGGGTGGTCCGATCGGCCTGGCCTCCGACGGCGGTCCCGCGCCGGCGTTCCCCGGCCTCGTCGACGGGCCGGCCGAGGCGCCGCCGCACGACGGCGACGAGGCGGGCTGGACGCTCGGCGCGTGGGCGGCCTGGGCGGACGAGGCCGAGGCCGCGGTGCACGGACCGGACCGCGACGCCTGGCTGGCGCAGTTCGATGACCGCGCCGCCGCCCTCGCCGACGCGGTCGAGCACGCCATCCGCCGCGGCCGCGCCCTCGAGGCGCTGCCGATCTGCGCCGCGCTGTCGGACTACTACCGCCTCCGCCGCCGCCTGCCCGAGGGGCGTCGCCTGCTCGACCGCCTGCTGGCCGAGGTCCGCGCCGTCCCGCCGCAGCTGCACGCCCGGGCGCTGCACAGCGCCGGCACGATGGCCTACTTCGACGGCGACCGCGAGACCGCCCGGCGCCGGCTCGAGCAGGCGCTGGCCCGCTGGCGGGCGCTCAAGGAGCCCGGCGTCGGGCTGCTGCGGACGCTGGGCAACCTCGCCATCGCGCTGCAGGGCCTCCACGAGCTCGACCGGGCGGCCGAGATCTACGACCAGTGCCTGGCGATGGCCCAGCGCCTCGATGAGCCGCGGCTGGCCGCGACGGCGCTCTACAACGCGGCCCAGAACGAGATCCGCCGCCGCGACCCGGCGCGGGCGCGCGCGCTCATCGCCCAGCGCCAGGCGCTGCTGGCCGAGCGGCCCGACGTCGTCGAGCTGGCGCGCACCTACGCGCTCGAGGCGGCCGTCGACATCCTGCTCGGCGCCCCGGACGACGCCCGCCACGCGGCGGCGCTCGCCTTGTCGCTCTACACGTCGGCGGGCGATGGCGACGGCACTGCGCACGCGCTGCGGCTGCTCGGCCAGATCGCCCTGGCGGACGGCGACGCTGACGGCGCCGAAGCGCACTACGACGAGAGCCTCGCGGTGGCCGAGCGGAGCCGCAGCTTCTGGGACGTCGGCCAGTCGCTGGCCGGCCTGGCGCTCGTCTACCGCGAGCGCGGCGACGAGGCCAAGGCGCAGGCGACCTACCTGCGCGCCAGCGGCCTGCTGCGCGCCGCGCAGGACGACGAGAGCGTCCGGCGCCTGGCGGCCGAGTTCGCGGCCCGCGCCCCGGCGACGGCGCCCGCGGTCGCCGGCTAGCGGCCGGGGTCACGGCCCAACCGACACGCGGGCCCGGCGCTTCGAGCCCGCGCGATCGGCCATTCGCCGGGCCGGCGATCGCCGGCCCGGTGGGCGAGCGGCGATCCGGCTACTCGAACACCAGGTCGACCTGGTCGTCGCCGTGGCCGCCGTCGATGACGTGGCTCGGGTTGAGCGTCGTGGCGGCAGGCTTGCGGCCGGCGAGCACGCCCTCGAGCGGGGCGTAGACCACGTAGTCGGCATCGGCGGCGAGGCCGGCGAAGGCGTAGCGGCCGTCGCCCGCCGTGAGCGCGGCGCCGGCCGGCAGCGGCACGCCGGCCACACAGCGCGCCAGCAGGACCGCGGCGCCGGCGATCGGCGTGCCGGCGTCCGACGTGACCGTGCCGCCGATGAACGGCACCGCCGGCCCGGGGTGCGGGTCGCCCGGCCCTTGGCCGCCGGTCGGGCACACCGTGCCGCCGGCGACGATGGCCGCCGGCCGGGCAGCGACGAGGCCCAGCACCACCCACACACCCGCCACGAGCGCACGGCGTCCCCAACCACGGCGATTCATCCGAGCACCTCCACGCTTCGCAGGGCCCCGGGGGAGGGAGCAACGGTGCGGAACGACCGTCCCGGCGGCTGTATGATTTCTATTTGTATCAGAAACGGTGCCGGTTGGCTACTGCATCCGTACGCTCGATTGCGACGCACGCCGGCGGCGGTCCGATACCGGCGGTTTGCCGCAGCGGACGACGCCGGGTCGGCCGAGCGCGACGCGAACCCGGCGGGCCGCCCGCGGCCTCAGGGGCGCGGCGCCGCGCCGGCGGACCCCACCGCGGCCGCGTGGATCGCCTCGTCGGCGCCCCAGTGCATCGCGTCGCGGCCGAGCGCGGCCACGATGCCGCCGCGCTCGAGCTGGGCCTGGACGTCGGGCTGGACGGCGGCCAGCAGGAGCCGCGCGCCGCGCGCGGCCAGGCGCTCGTGGAGGTGCGCCATCGCCAGCAGGCCCGAGGTGTCGACGAGCGGGACGCCGCGCATCGACAGGATCAGGACGCGGACGTCGTCGAGACGGGCGAACGCTTCGTTGAACGTGCCGACGGCGGCGAAGAAGAGCGGCCCGGAGAGGTAGGCCACCCGGATCCCGGCGTAGGGGTCGGGCCAGGCAAGCGGCAGCGGGTCGCGCAGCCGCGCCGGGTCGACGGCGACGACCTCGACGCGCAACGCGGCGATGCGGCCGATGAACACCACCGCCGACAGCGCCACGCCCAGCAGGATCGCCTGGGTGAGGTCGAGCGCGATCGTGGCCAGCATCGTCACGGCGAACTTCAGCTGGGCCGACGTCAGCCGGTGGCGCCACATGAAGCCGATGGCCTCCCACTCGTTCATCCGCCAGGCGGTGACGATGAGGACGCCGGCCAAGGCGCACAGCGGCACGGCGGCCATGAGCGGCGCGCCGACGAGCACCGTCGCCAGGAGCGCCGCGCTGTGGACCAGGCTCACGACCCGCGTCTTGCCGCCGCTCTTGATGCCGACGCTCGAGCGCGCGATCGCCGCCGTGGCCGGCACGCCGCCGAAGAACGGGATCACCAGGTTGCCGAGGCCCTGGGCGATCAGCTCCTGGTTGGCGCGCAGCCGGATGCCGGTCATCTGGCTGCCGACGGCCCCGCACAGCAGGCTCTCGATCGCGCCCAGCGCCGCGATGGACAGCGCCGGCGCCACGAGGCCGCGCCAGGCGTCCAGCGGCAGCGCAGCCAGGGTGAGTCGGTCGTCGAGGAGAAGCCGGCGCGGGATGTCGCCGATGCGATCCACCGGCCAGCCGAGCCACGACGCCACCGCCGTGGCGGCTACGAGGCCGACGAGCGAGGCCGGCACCCGCTGCCAGCGCCGCGGCCACAGGACCATGACGGCCATGACGAGCCCGCCGAGCGCCAGCGGCAGGACGTGCGGCGTCGGCGGCTGGCGGACCAGGGCGACGAGCTTGAGCAGCGCGGTCTCGGCCGGCGGCGTGGCGGTGCCGAACCAGGCGTCGACCTGTCCGATGGCGATGATCAGGGCGATGCCGCTGGTGAAGCCGGTGATGACCGGCGACGGGATGAACGCCACGAACCGCCCCAGCCGCAGCAGCCCGACGGCCAGCAGCACCAGCCCGGCCAGCGCTCCGGCTGCCCAGACGCCCTCGAGGCCGTAGCGCGTCGCCAGGCCCACCAGGATCGCGCTCATGGCGCCGGTCGGGCCCGAGATCTGGTAGGGCGCCCCGGACAGCGCGCCGATGATCAGGCCAGCCAGGATCGCCGTCACCAGCCCGGCGGCCGGCGTGGCGCCCGACGCGACGCCGAACGCCAGCGCCAGCGGCAGCGCCACCGCCGCCACCGTCAGGCCGGCCAGCGCGTCGCGGGTGAGGTCCGGCAGCCGGTAGCGACCGAACTCCTCGCGGTACAGTTCACGCAGCGTGGCGAACGGTCGGCTGGCGATCGACATGCGCACCCCCTGGCGCGGGCGGGTCCGCGCGCCGGCGCGCGCGGTGTGGCCGGCGCCGGGGCGGAGTATGCGGCCGGGGTTGCGCGGCGGGCGAGATTTCGGCGGGCCTCCGGCGACGATCAGCGCACCCGCACCGGCGCCAGCGCCAGCTCGTGGCCGAAGACGTCGACGCTCAGGCCGCCGCGCTCGGGATCGTAGACCTTGACGAACAGCGTGTAGGCGTCCGGCGGGGCATCGGCGGAGACGGCCACCGGCTGGGCGTCGACGACGACCTCGCCGGGCCGCCAGGCCGACGTCGGCCGGGCGCCGTCGGCGGGCGCCTCGTCGCGCTGGCCCCAGGTCTCGGCCGCACCGCGCCGGAGCTGGACCGAGACCTTGAGGTCGCGTCCCACGGCCCGGGTGGCGCGCCAGTACAACGTCAACGGCACCGTGGCGCCGGGCCGGACCGCGCGCGTCGGCAGCGCGTAGCCCACCAGCTCGATCCGGTCGCCGAAGCGCACCCGCATCGGCGACGGGACGCCGTCGCGCCCGACGGCCGCCGCGACGACGACGCGGCCGACGGTGACCGCCCGATCGACGACGGCCGCGGCGTCGTCGACGGCGCCGGCAACCGCCGCGCCGCCGCCGAGGGGCGCGACGCGGCGGCCGTCGCGGGCGTCGTACAGCCCGACGATCACGCGGCAGTCGCACGGAGCGGCGGTGGACGGCGGCAGGTCGAAGGCGTGGCGGTCGGGGATGCCGGCGTCCAGGGGCCAGTCCGACGTCGGCCAGCGGCCGCCGGCCGGCATGCTGTCGTGCTGGGCGACGACGAGGCCGTCGCCGTCGACGAGGTGCACGAACACTGACAGGTCGCGGGAGATCGGCGCCGTCGTCGACCAGACCAGGTCGACCGTCAGGCGCTCGCCGGGGCGCACCGGCGTGGCCGGGTCGCCGGCTGGCGCGACGGCGGCGCGGTGCAGGGTGATGCCGCCTTCGAACGTGGCCCGGACGTCATCGCCGACCGCCACCGTCGCCGGCGGCCGGTAGGCGGGCGCCGCGACGGCGGCCAGCAGCCAGGCCGACAGGGCGGCCCAGAGGCCGACGACGAGCCAGGGCCAGCGCGCGGCGTCGCCGGCCTGGCCATGCGGCGCGCCGGCGGCACCGGCGCCGTCGCGGCGCCCGCCGCCCGCGCGCCGGCGCGCCCACGCCGAGGCGTCGGCGGCGCGCCCGGCGAGCCAGCGCGCCACCTCGTCCCAGCCCACGGCCAGCACCACGGCCAGGGCCGGCAGGGCCGGGAACAGGAGTCGCCCCTGCGGGAACTGCACCCGCGCCCAGAGCACGACGCCCAGCGCCAGCGACGCCACCGCCAGCGCGCCCAGCCCCACCGCCTGCCGCGTCCGCCGGCCGCGCCGCACGGCCGCCGCCGCCGCGCCGGCCGCGCCCAGCGCCTGCGCGGCGCCGAGGGCGACGAAGACGGCGTCGGGCGCCGGCAGGTTGTACCACCCGAACACCGCCCAGGCGCTCTTCCAGACGCCGCCGAGCTGGCCCAGCAACTCGGCCAGGCCCGGCGGGCTCGGCCGGCGCGGCATCGCCGCCCACATCAGCGGCAGCCCGGTCGGGTCGCCGAAGCGCCACAGGTTGCGCGCCGGCCACCAGCCGGCCACCGCGGCCAGCGCCAGCGCGAACGCGCCGGCCGGTCGCGCCAGGCGCGCCGCGCCGCCCCCGCCGCGGGGCGCGCCGACGAGGGCCGCCGCGGCCACGGGCAGCAGGAAGAGCCCGTTGAGCTTGGCCAGCACGGCCAGGCCGCACGCCGTGCCAAGCCCGGCCGCGCGCCCGACGGTCGGGCCGCCGTCGACGACGCGGGCGGCGGCCCAGAGGACGACGGCGCCGGCGGCCAGGGCGGCGATGTCGTTGCTGACCTGGCTGCCGAAGAACAGCGTGGCCGGCGAGAGGCCGACCGTCGCCGCCGCCGCGGCGGCCACCGCCGGCCGGTCGGGCAGCAGCCGGCGGGCGGCGGCGTGCGTGGCGGCGACGGCGGCCAGCGCCAGCGCCAGGCTGACGAGGCCGGCGACGCGGGCGGCGCGGGCCGTGCCACGCCACGGGAAGCGCTCGCCGGGCGGGTGGAGGACGCGGTTCGCATTGCCGCCGGATGCGGCGACGCCGACGGCGGCGTGCGGGTTGTCGCGCACGGCGCGGTCGGCGTCACCGCGGTCGAAGCCGCGGACGGCCAGCGCGACGAGGGCGTAGTAGAGGGGCGGTTGGCTGCCTTCCTGCCGCCACGGCGCATCGCGCGCCTGCTCGACCGACACCGGCAGCCCGCCGCCGTCGGCCAGGTGCGACGCGAAGTGCCAGTGCCAGATGCCGTCGGGCGCCTCCCACGGCGGGACGCGCCACCACCACGCCAGCCCGAGCGCCAGCGTCAGGCCGAGGACGGCGGCCAGCGGCGGCGGGCGGCGGGCGGGCGGGGCGGGGCGGGGCACGGCCGCCAGTGTGCCATTGCCCCCCGCCGCCCGGCCAGCGGCTATCATCCGGCCCTCCCCACCGCCGCGCGCGCCGCGGTCCGGTCGCCGCCATCGGCGCCGGCCGGCGCGCCGTCCCGAGGATGCGCCATGATCCGCCTCCGCCGCCTCGTCGCCCGCGAGTTCCGCCAGCTCGTCGACGTCGAGCTGCGGTTCCCGCGCCGCGGCCGCATCCTGGTCCAAGGGCGCAACGAGGCCGGCAAGAGCACGCTGTTCGAGGCGGTCTTCGTGGCCCTGTTCGGCAAGCCGCTCGACGGCAAGACGCTCGACGAGTGCGTCCAGTACGGCCGCGACCAGGCCTGGCTCGAGCTCGAGGTCGAGCTGCCCGGCGGCCGGGCGATGACCGTCGCGCGCCAGATCCGCGCCACGTCCGCCCGCAACCGCTACACGCTGACGATCACGAACGCCGACGGCAGCGACGAGACGCTCCAGGGCGTGGGGGTCAACGCCCGGATCGAGGCCGAGCTCGGCCTCGACGGCGAGGCGCTGCTCAACAGCTGCTTCGTCGAGCAGAAGAAGCTCGAGAAGCTCGAGGGCCTGGGGCTGCGGGAGCGCGAGCACAGCCTGATGAAGCTCCTCAACCTCGACCGGCTGGTGGCGCTGGCCGACGAGCTCAAGGTCACCCGCGCCGACCAAGCCGACCTCCAGCGCCTGCGCGATCGGCTGGCCCTGGCCGACGTCCAAGCCCAGCTGCCGGCCCTCGAGGCCCAGCACGCCGCCGCCGCCGCCGCCGTGGCGCGCGCCGAGGCCGCCGCCGCCGTCGCCGCCGCGCTGGCCGAACGCCGCGCCGTCGACGCCCTGGCCCAGGAGCGCGCCGCCGCCGCCGCCGAGGCCGCCGCGCTGGCCGAGCGCGCCGCCGCGGCCGAGGCGCTGCAGCGCGCCGCCGCCCGGCTGCGCGACCTGACCACCGCCCGCGACCGCGCCGTCGCGGCCGAGGCCGAGCGCCGCGCCGCCGACGAGGCGGCGGCCGTCGCCACCGCCGCCCAGGCGGCGCTGCCGGGCGTCGCCGCCCTCGGCGCCCGCCTCACCACCCTGGGGCGGCGGCGCGAGGCGCTCGACCGCCTGGGCGAGGAGCGGGCCACGACGGCGCGCTGGGTCGAGGCGGCGGACGCCCAGCTGGGGCGGCTGGCCGAGGCGCGCGACGCCCTGAACGACACCCGCCGCAGCCTGGTCGAGGCCCGTGCCGCCGAGCGCGACGCCACCGCCGACGCCGAGGCCGCCGCCCACGACGTCCGCGCGTTCGACGTGCGCGACGCCCTCGCCGCCTGGCTCGAGGCGGCCGGCGCCGCCGACCCGGCCGCGGCCCCCCGCGCCGCGATCGCCGCGGCGCGCGCCGAGCTGGCGGCGCGCGCCGGCCGCGCCCGCACCCGCGTCGGTGTGCCGGCGGCCCTGGGCGTGGCGCTGGCGCTGGCCGCGTTCGGGCTGAACCGCGCGCTCGGGGCGGACGGTGTTCTCGGCGCCCGGCTGGTCGGCGACGTCTGGGCGCCGCCGCCGCTGTGGCTGCAGCTCGCCGCCGCGCTCGGGACGCGCGCCGCGCTGGCGCTGGGGGCGCTCGCCTGCCTCGCGCTGGCCGCCCGCCGTTACGCGGCCGAGCGCGCCCGCCGCGCCGAGGTCGACCGCGCCATCGCCCGGCTCGAGGGCGAGGCGTCGGTGGCCGAACAACGGCGGGCGATGCTGGCCGAACGACGCGCCGCGGCCGAGGCGCGGCTGCGCTTGCTCAACAGCGTCGTGCCCACCGAGGCGGTGCGCGCCGCCTCGGCCGTCGCCGAGCTCGGCGCGCGCCTCGGCGACCGGTCGCGCGCCGACGTGGCCGAGGCGCTCGAGGCGGCCCGCGAGGCCCGGGCGCGCGCCGCGGCGCGCATCGAGTCGCTGGCGCGACGCGAGGCCGAGCTGCGCGAGGCGGGCGGGCCGGTCGACGCCCAGGCGCTGGCCCAGGAGCGGGCCGCCAAGGCGGCGCGGGCCGAGCGCCTGGCGGCGTTCGGCGCCCGGGCGGCGGCCCACCTGGCGGCGCGCGCCGCCCGCCTCGATGTCGTCGCCGAGCGCGAGGCGATCGCCGAGGCGCTGGCGGCGATGCGCGGGCGCTGGGCGGCCCTCAAGGAGCAGGCCGATCGACTGCCGGCGCTGGGCGCGGCCCGCGACCGCTGGGCGGCCGAGGCCGCGGCGCGCTGGGACGAGGCCGCGGCGGCCCACGGCGCCGTCGTCGAGGCCATCGCGGGCCAGTCCGTGGCGTCGCCGTCGTGGTCGCGCGACCACGACGGCGAGGTCTGGGCGACGCTGGCGGCGGCCGTCGCCGGCGCCTACGCCGCGGCCGGCGGCGACGCCGTGCGCGAGGCGCACCGCAGCGCGGCCGAGGCCGCCGCCGCCGTCGCGGCGCGCCACGACGACGCGCGCGCCCGCTGGCGGGTGACGGCCGCGGCGCTGGCGGCACGGCTGGCCGCGCTCGATGCGGCGGACGACGCGCTTCGGGCGGCCGGGGCCGCGCTGGAAGCCGGCGCCGGCGGCGACGGCGGCGACGGGACGGTGGCCGCGGCGCTGGCGGCGCTGCTGCCGAGGCTAGGTAGCAGCGAGGCGGCCGAGCGCGCGGTGCTCGTCGAGCGGCGCGACCGCCTGGTGCGCGACATCGACGTGGCGCGGCACGAGCAGGCGCGGCTGGCCACGGCCCTGGGCCTGCGGGGCGAGGCGCTCGACGCGGCCGCCTGCCGCGAGGCGCTGGGCTCGGCCGCGCTGGCGCTGGCGACACGCCACCACGGCTTCCGGATCGTCGAGACGGCGGCCCGCAACGTCGTCGCCCAGGTGCTGCCGGCCACGATGGACCACATGCGGCGGCTGCTGCCGGCGCTGACCGACGGCCGCTACTTCGACGCCCGGCTGACCGACGACTACCGCATCCAGGTCTGGGACGAGCGCGCCGGGGCCTGGCAGAAGAAGAACCTCTTCAGCGGCGGCACCAAGGACCAGTTGTCGCTGGCGCTGCGGCTGGCGTTCGCGATGGCCACGCTGCCCGACGAGCGCGGCACGGCGCCGGGCTTCCTGTTCCTCGACGAGCCGCTGGGCGCGTTCGACGAGGCGCGGGCCGGGGCGCTCGTCCAGCTCCTGACCACCGGCGAGGTGGCCGAGGCGTTCGATCAGATCTTTCTCATCAGCCACGTCCGCGTCGATCCCCGCCTCTTCGACCACCGCGTCGTGCTCGATGGCGGCCGCGTCGTCGACGGGCTCGACGAGGTGGCGCCGGCCTTCCGCGACGACGCCGAGGTGGTGACCGCCGGCTGACCGATCGGCGGTCGACGCCGCGGGCCACCGAGCACCCGCGGCCCGCGATCGCGACCGGCCCGCGGTCGCCGTCGCAACGGGTGGGTTCGCGCCCCTCAGCCGTCGGCGTGCCAGCCGGCCGGGAATCCTTGGCGCGACAGCCGGCTGAGCGGGATCGCCAGCGCCCGAAGGCGCGCGGGGTCGAACGCGGCGGCCAGCTCGTCGTCGCCGTAGACCTGGCGGGCGGCCTCGAACCAGCGCAGGCCGTCGCGGCGCTCGTAGTGCCAGTACTCGATGGCGGCCCAGTCGCGGCGCCAGTCGAAGCCGGGGCGGGCGTTGGCGTTGATGCGGCGCCAACCGTGGCGCGCCGCCAGGGCGGTGAAGTCGACCCAGTAGCCGCTCGGGACCGTCGCGGCGCGCTGGCCGCCGTCGCGCGCGAAGCGGTCGTCGCCGCCGCCGGCCGAGAACGTCCAGCCGGGCGTCGTGAGCGGGACGCCGACCGAGCCGTCCTGGGCGGCCGCGCGCAGCCACATCCGCCACTGCGGCCCGCCGCCGCCGTTGTCCTCGCGGACGAGGACCATGTCGCGCCGGCCGCCGGGGCCGCGGAACTCCATCCGGGTGTCGAACGCGCGGCCCGTCTTGTGCCAGCTGAAGTAGGCCGAGGCCGAGCTGTGGAAGCCGACCGGGCGCCAGAGATCGGACAGCGTGCCGAGGAAATCGGCGCCCGTGGCCGCCGCGACCTCGGCGCGCAGTGCGGCGAAGTCGTCGGCCAGGCCGGCATGGATCTTGGGGCCGCTGGTCCGTACGTCGACGTCGACGAGGCCCGGCCGGGCGTCCGGGTCGGCCGCGTCGCCATCGGCCGCGCCGGCGCGGCCCAGCGGCGCCAGCGCCAGCGGCGCCAACCGCGCGTCGCCGGGCGCGGCGGCCGCCACGGCCAGGCCGGCCGCGCCCGCCCCGACCAGGAGCGGGTCGCCCGGCAGCTCGGCCAGCGCGGCGCGGCCGAACGGCGTCCGGCTGCGGAAGGCGACGGTGCGGCTGCCGCGGCCGGCGGCGAGGTGGGCGACGGCGTCCGCGCCCACCCAGGCGAACGCCGATGCGTCGGGCGCCAGCGTCGTCGGCGGCCCGGCCGGCGCGCCGTCGGCGCCCAGCGGTTGCACGTCGAGGCGGGTGTCGCCGTGGCGGCCGGACAGGTAGGCGATCGACGCGCCGTCCGGCGCCCAGGCCGGCGCCCGCAGATCGTCGGCGGGGCGCGCGTCGCCGTCGGTCGCTGCGCCGGCCGCGGCCACGCTGCCCGCCGCCCTCGGATCGACGCCGGCCGCCGGCGCCACGACGCGGCGGCCGCCGCCGTCGGGTGCGACGGCCTCGATGCGGTAGGCGCCGTCGTGCCAGGCGGCGAAGGCAATGGCGGCGCCGTCGGGCGACCAGCTGGGCTCGAGGGCCGGGCCGTCGCCGTCCGTCAGCCGCACCGGGGTTGCCGGCGGGCCGCCATCGGCCGGCACGTCGACCCGGAACAGCGCCAGCCGCCCGTCGCGGACGGCGCTGTAGGCCACGGCGCGGCCGTCGGGCGACCAGGCCGGGTCGGCGTCGTAGGCGGGATCGTCGGTGAGGCGCGCGGTCGAGCGGCCGTCGCGGTCGGCGACGAAGAGGTCCCAGCGCCCGTCGCGGCGGGCGGCGAACGCCAGCCGGCCGCCGCCGGGGTCGAACGCGATGCGGCCGATGGCCTCGAAGCCGCCGACGAGCCGCCGCGCCTGGGCTCCGCCCGCGCCGCCGGCGTCGTCCGCCAGCAGCGCCACCGCGGCGCCGTCGCCGTCGCGGACCACCACCGCCACGGCCGCGCCGGCCCAGGGCGGCGGCTGCGTCGGCGCGGCGACGGCCCCGACCGACGCGCCCGCCCCAGCGTCGCCCGCGCGACGGTCGGTCGACGCGCCGGGCGGGCGGGCGGCCCATCGGCCGATCAGGCCGGCGGCGCCGACCAGGGCCAGGACCAGGAAGGCGGCCCGTCGCGCGCGCAAGTGGCGGGGTGGCATCGGCGACTCCCGGAGGGGCGCCATGGCGGCGGCGCCCGACGGAGGACAGGAGGATAGGCCGGCAACATGGGTGCCCGATGAGCGCCGGGGGGCGCCGCCCGGCGGGGCGTCGTGGCCGCGGCGCGGCCGGCGCGCGGCGCCGAAGCCGGCGGAACGGTCGCGGGGCGCCCGGATCGCGCCCTTCCGCCGCTCTCCGCCTGCCCGCCGGGCCGCCCGGATCGTCCGACCCGGCCGCGACCGGCCCGATCAGTCCCGGATGACCCAGCCCGGCCCGCCCAGCCCGGCCGATCCGTGCCGCCCGCCGCGCGCGCCCGCCGCGGCGTGGCCGGTCTTGGGCAGCGCCAGCCGCGCGTTGCCGACCGTCAGCGTCGTCGTCGCGCACGGGAGGTCGATCGGGTCGGGCAGGGCGGTGGTGAGCGACCAGCCGCCGGCGCCGCCGACCTCGCGAACGCTGACGCGGGTCGGGCCGTCGAAGCAGATCGACAGCGCGCCGTCGGCGTCGGTGGTGCGGCGATGGTGGCGCGGCGCCTCGGGAACCGGCCGCCACTCGATGATCTCGAAGACGATCCCCTCGAGCGGCGGCTCGCCGTCGCCGAGCTGCGCCGCCCCGGCCAGGAGCTGGGCCGCCGCCTGCCGCTCGGCGGCGCCGACGACCCGGTCGCGCTGGCCGTCGCCGTCGATGTCGAAGAACTTCAGCAACCGCAGACAGGCCGTGGGGCCGTCCGGGCAGCCCGGGCCTGTCGGCACGCGGGGCTCGTCCGTCGGGCCGGGGCCGCCGGGGGTGCGCGTTGGGCCGGGGGTCCGCGTCGGCGGCGGGGTCTCGGTGGGCTTGCGGGTCCGCGTCGGCGCGGGCGTCGGCGTCGCCGTCGCCGTCGGGCGCGGCGTCTGCGACGGCCGCGCCGTGGCGGTCGGGGTCGGCGTCGCGCTCGGCCGCGGCGTCGCCGATGGCGCGGTCGTCTGCGACGGCCGCGGCGTGGCGCTGGGCACGGGCGTGTCGCTGGGCCGCGGCGTGGCGGTCGGGACGGGCGTGTCGCTGGGCCGCGGCGTGGCGGTCGGCGGCGGGGTGTCGGTCGGCCGCGGCGTGCTCGACGGGATCCGCGTGGCGGTCGGCGGCGGCGTGTCGCTGGGCCGCGGGGTGCTCGTCGGCACGGGGGTGTTGCTGGGCCGCGGCGTGGCCGTCGGCACGGGCGTGTCGGACGGCACGGGCGTGTTGCTGGGCCGCGGGGTGCTGGTCGGCACCGGGGTGTTGCTGGGCCGCGGCGTGGCCGTCGGCACCGGGGTGTCGGACGGCACCGGCGTGTTGCTGGGCCGCGGCGTGGCCGTCGGCACCGGCGTGTCGGACGGCACGGGGGTGTTGCTGGGCCGCGGCGTGGCCGTCGGCACCGGCGTGTCGGACGGCACCGGCGTGCTCGACGGCAGGGGCGTGGCCGTCGGCGGCCGGGTGGCCGACGGCGTCGCCGACGGCTCCGGCGTGTCCGAGGGCCGCGGCGTGGCCGAGGGCGGCGGCGTCGGGGTGTCGGACGGGCGCGGCGTGGCCGAGGGCGTGACCGTCGGCGGCGGCTGGGCTTGCGGGCAGAAGTCGAGCTCGATGTTGTCGATGTAGACCTCGACGCCGACCGTGGCGTCGACCTTGAGGCGCAGCTTGTGCTTGCCGACGCGGTTGCCCGGCGCGATGACGACGCTGCGCGACTGCCAGGCGCCGGCGGCGACGAACGCCGGGCCGTCGGTGGCGTCGGAGCTGGCGACGAGCTGGCCGGCTACGTCGCTGAAGTCGGCCGTCAGCCGGAACGAGGCGGCCGCCGCGTTGCCGCGCACGACCCGCCAGTAGACGTCGGCCTTGAGCGCGGCGTTGGCCGGCGGATTGGCCGGGAAGGTGATCTCGTTGGCCGCCTCGCCGTGGCCCATCGCCCCCACCGGCCCCTGGACGTCGAACATCAGCTGTCCGAGCGTGCCGTTGGCGGTGACGCCCAGGTTGCCCAGCACCCGCCGCGCGTTCTGGAGGTCGGTCCAGAACGGCACGACGCGCGCGACAGGGTCGTACTGCTCGAAGTCGCCGTTGCGCCCGTCGCTGACGACGCCGCCGGCGTGGGAGCGGTTCGGCGCCGGGTGGATGGCGCAGCCGCCCGGCGGCGGCGGCGGCGGGGTCGGGTCGCGCCGGCAGCTGGCGTAGAAGTACTTCACCTGGCTGTAGCGGCCCTTGCCCTTGCGGCCGCCGGCGCTGCCGCGGTCGTAGTCGTCCTGGTCGACGAGCACGACCGCCGGCGAGTTCGGGCAGAGCCGGTAGCACGGCGGCTCCTCGGTGAACATGACGACGCGATACGGCGGCGGATGGCACAACGACAGCACGACCCGGATGTCCTGTCCCGCCAAGCTGCCGTCGCGGCTGATGTCGAAGCGGTCGATGAAGCGGTCGACGATCGGTTGCGACTGGCCGGGGGTGGTGATGATCACCCGCAGCGGCGCGATCGGGCAGGCCGCGGCCTGGTAGCGGTCGTTGTCGCGGAAGAAGCCGTCGCAGCCCGGGCACGGGAACGTGATCGGCCCCTTGCCCACGGTGTCGGGGAACGCCCAGATCGCCAGCTGCCAGTTGTCGAAGCACGGCGTCGGCCCGAGGGTGGGCGTGGGCGATGGGATCGGCGTGCGCGTCGGCGTCTCGCCGGGCCGCGGCGTGCGCGTCGCGGTCGCCGACGGCCCGCGCGTCGCCGTCGCGCTGGGCGACGACGTCGCGGTCGGCGTCGGCAGCGTCCCGGTCGGCGTCGGAGTCGGCGTGGGCGGCGTGCCCGTGGCGGTCGCACTGGGCGACGGCGTGGCGGTCGCGGTGTCGCTGGGCGCCGCTGTCGGCGTGGCGGTCTCGGTGCCCAGCTTGGGCGTGTTCGTCGGCGGCGGCGTGAACTGGCCGGTCGGGATCGGCGGGACCGTGGCCGAGAGGGCGATCGTCGGCAGCGGCGTGGCCGTCGGGCCCTGCGCGGTCGGTGGCACGACGCCGGCGGCCGCCAGCTGGCCGAGCAGGACGGCGGCTGCGGCCAGCCAGACGAAAGCGGTGAGGACGAGCGCCTGCCGGTCGCGGCGCCAGAGGGCCTTCATGCGGTGCGTCTGCTCGCGATGGGGCACGCCGGCGAGGCGGCGCGCATCGGTTGGGCGCATGCGGCCATGCGCCGGCGTCGAAGCGAGGACGCTGCGGGTGGGGATGCGCCGCGCGCGCCCATTCTCCCGCAACGGCTGCGGTTCGGCAAGTCGATCCCTCCGCCGGCGCCGTCCGGACGCCGCGCAGATCCGAGGGCTACGACGTGCTAGCATAGCCAGCGGTTGCGGTCCGGCCGCCGCGCCGCGGCGCGGCGCTCGCCTCGTCGTAACGACGCCCCCCCCACCCCACGTCAAACACCGCGATGCCGCGCGCCGGCCGGGCGGCGGCAACGGCGATGGTCGCCGCCGCTGGGCGGTGCGACGTCGAGATCGCCGTGCGGACCGCCTGGAGCCCGACGAGGACGCCCGTGCCCTGGACCGATCGACCGCTGTCCCCCCTCCCGCCGCGCCGCGACCGCGACCGGCGCGGACCCGCTTGGCGCGGCCCCGCGGCAGTGCTCGGGCTGACGGCGCTCGGGCTCGCCGCGGCGCTCGCCGGCCCGGCCGACGCCCCGCCCGCCGCCGCCCAGGCGCCGACGGCCACCGCCACGCCGACCCTGCCCACGTGGTCGCCCAGCGGCGTCTGGCGGGCCGTGCACGCCCCGCGGCGCAACCCGCTGTTCCCGGCCGTGGCGACGCCGCAGGGCCTCAACGCGGTGCACGGCGTCGAGCACGCCGGCGGCTTCTTCGCCATGGCCGTTGGCGACCGCTGCGCCGTGGCGACGTACGACGCCGATCGCGACGCCTGGACGCGCGACCGCAGCTTCGAGGCCGAGTGCGACGGCACCCACGTCGTCGACCTGCGCGACGTGTTCGTCCGCGCCCCGGACGACATCTGGGTCGCCGCCCGCTACACCGGCGGCGCCGGCCTCGAGCGCGATTGCGTCGCCCACCCGCCGGCGAACCGCGACGACGTCGACCACGACGAGGGCTGCGGGCTCATGGCGCACTGGAACGGCCAGCGCTGGCGCGTCTTGACGAACCTGGAGATGAAGATCAATCGGCTGGCGCCGCCGATCAACGCCATCGACATGGTCTTCGACGCGGCCAGCGGCGCCTGGCACGGCTGGGCGGTGGGCAACGACGCCGCGTTCGACAACCTCAAGGGCATCATCCTCGGCTTCGTCGACGGGCCGGACGGCGGCAAGTGGCAGGTGACGGCCGCCCCCAACAACAACGCCGTCGACCTGCGCGACGTCCACATCTTCGGGCCCAACGAAGCCTGGGCGGTGGGCGAGCACGGCGCCGAGGCCTGGTACAACCGGGTCGACGGCGGCGCCGCCGACTGGTCGCGGCGCGGCCTGTCCGGTCCCGACCACCTCTACGCCCTGGACATGACCGACCCGCTCTATGGTTGGGACGGCGGCGAGCGCGGCCGGATGAACCACTACGACGGCAACTGCCACGACCCCGACCCCGAGACGGCCTGTTGGTTCGACAACAAGGCCTACCCGGTCCAGCCGCTGGGCGGCCAGCCGATCACCTCGATCGAGATCCGCGGCATCGACCTGGTGAGCCGCGGCGTCGGCTGGCTGGTGGCCACCAAGTCCGACAGCCGGTCGATCGTCGCCCGCCTCGCCGGCGACCGCTGGCTGCCGGTCGACGTCGTCGACGACCCCGACGAGAACCTGCACGCCGTGTACATGCGCCACGCCGACGCCGGCTTCGCCGTCGGCGCCAAGGGCGTCATCCTGGCCTACGGCCCGGCGGCCGGCGCGACCGCGACCCGCACGGCCTCCGCCGCCCCGCCGTCGCCCACGACGCCCGCGCCGCCGGCGACCCCGTCGCCCGCCCCGACGCCCTCGTCGACGCCGACCGCCGTCGGCAGCCCGACCGCCGCCGCGACCGCGCCGCCCTCGGCCGAGGCGACGCCGGCCGCGTCGGCGACCGCCGCCGCCTCGGCGACGTCGACGGCGGCGCCGACCGGAACGCCGACCGGAACGCCGACCGCGACGCCGACGGCGACGGCGACGCCCACGGCGCTCGCGTCGCCGCCGGCCGCGATCTTCCTGCCGTTCGGTCTGCGGTTCGTGCGGCGGCGCTGACGGACCGGTCGGCGGGGGTGGGCGAACGCGCCGGCGCGATGTCGACGGCGGCCCCGCCCGGGCGCCCGGCGGACCGGCGCGGCCCCGCCGGTTCTGGACCCGCCCCGGCGTTTCCCCTATCCTCGCCCGGACCCTGCGGCCGGCGCGCCGCGCTTCGTCCAGCGAGCTGGCCCGTGATCCCGACCGCCATCCCGACCGCCGACGAGCACGCCTTCGCGCTGCGCGACGACGACCTGCGCGCGCTGCTGGCGTTCGGCATCGTCGAGCGCCTGCCGCGCGGAGCGGCGCTGCACGGCGAGGGCGACGACGTCGACACGCTGTGGTGGATCCGGCGCGGCCGCGTCCACCTCACCAAGGTCACCCCCAGCGGCGCCGAGAGCCTGGTGGCGTTCTACGGCCCCGGCCAGACCGGCTGCGTCGCGGCGGCGATCATCGGCCGCCCGTTCCCGTGCTCGGCGCGCGCCGCCACCGACGTCGAGCTCGTCCGAATCCCGGCCGACCGGTTCCTGGCGCTCTTCGCGGCCCTGCCCGACTTCGCCAAGCGGCTGCTGATCGAGATGGCGCCGCAGTTCTGCGATGCGCACTGCGGCTGCGCCCTGAACATCGAGCGGCTCGACAAGCGCCTGGCCCACACGCTGCTGCGGCTCGACGGCATGTTCCGCGGCCAGCCCATCCCGTTCACGCGCCAAGAGCTGGCCCAGATGGTGAACACCACCGTCGAAAGCTGCATCCGCAAGCTCTCGGCGTGGACCAAGGCCGGCTGGCTGTCGAGCGGCCGCGGTCAGGTGCGCGTGCTCGACCGCGCCGCGCTCGAGCGCGTCATGGCCGCCGAGGGCGGCGCCGCGGAGCCGCTGGCGCTGCCGCTCAACGGGGCTGGGACAGCGCGACGCCGAGCAGGGTGAGCGCCGCGACGAGCGCCGCGGCCCGGCGCGCCGGCACGGCGTAGGCGCCGCGGCCGGCGCGCGCCGCCCAGGTGAAGCCGGCCTGGCCGACGGCCAGCAGCGGCAGCGTCCCGGCCGCGAACGCCACCAGCCACAGCGCGCCCACGGCGCTCGACGGCGCGGCCACGGCGCCGGCGGCGGCGGCGTAGAGCACGCCGCACGGCAGGGCCGGCGTCAGCAGCCCGAGGCCCAGCGCCCGCGCCGGCGGCGGCAGGCCGCGCAGCCGCCGCGCGCCGGCCGCGTGCAGGCGCGCCAGCGCGCCCGGCCCGACGTCGACCGGCCGGAGCGCGTAGAGCAGCAACGGCAGCGCGCCGAGCACGGCGACGACCGGCCAGCTCAGCACCGGCCGCAGCGGTGCGCCGACAGCGGCCACGACGGCGCCGACGGCGGCGTAGGCCGTCAGGCGGGCGGCGTGGTAGAGGCCGAGGCTGGCCCGCGGCGTCCGGTCCGTCCGGCCGAGCAGCACGACGAGCGGCGCGCACATGCCGATGCAGTGCAGGCCGCCGGCCAGGCCGAGGACGAAGAACGCCAGCGCCCCGCCGCCGGCGGCCGGTCCGGCGCCGACGTGGATCACGGCCCGATGAAGGCCAGGTCGGAGGCCACCACGGCGCCGGTGGCCGTGTCGCGGGTTTCGACGGTCACGTCGAACGCGCCCTGGTAGGCCGCCATCGGCACGCTGACCGTGACCGGCACCCGCTGGTCGCCGAGGCTGTCGAGCGTCACCGAGGGGATCGGCACGACGGCCGTGGCGGCGGCGTCGGGCAGCACGACGGTAAGGTCGAACGTCGTGCGCTGCGGCGTCTTGTTCACGACGTGCACGACGTACTGGTTGCGGTAGTGCCCGGCGTCGACGACGTATGGCGCGCCGACCTGCCGGATCAGCGTGGCCTCGAACGGCCGCCGCCGCGCCGCGGCGAGCGCCGTGGCGCCCAGCAGCGCCACCAGGATCACGGCGTAGAGCGCCACCCGCGGCCGGGCGATCCGCTTCGGCCGGCCGGCGAGGCCGGACAGCGAGTCGTAGCGGATCAGGCCGATCGGCCGGCCGACACGGGTCATGACGTCGTCGCAGGCGTCGATGCAGTTGGCGCAGCCGATGCACTCGAGCTGCAGCCCCTCGCGGATGTCGATCGCCGTCGGGCAGACCTCGACGCAACGCAGGCAGTCGACGCAGTCGCCGGCGCCCGGCGTGTTCACGCTGCCGCGCGGCTCGCCGCGCCCGGCGTCGTAGCCGATGACCAGCGTGTCGTCGTCGGTCAGGGCCGATTGGAGCCGGCCGTAGGGGCACAGGATCAGGCAGGTCTGCTCGCGGAACCAGGCGAAGTTGCCGTAGAGCGCGGCGGTGATCGCCGCCATCCAGACAAACGCCGTCCAGTGCTCGCGCGGCGACTCGAACACCCAGTGGCGGAGCTGCTCGAGGCTGACGAAGTAGCTGATGAAGATGTGGCTGACCAGCAGCGCCGCCACCAGGTACAGGGCGTGCTTGGCGGCCACGATCGCCAGCTTGCGGCCCCGCAGCGGCAGCCGCGCCAGCCGCAGCTGCTCGAACTTCGAGCCCTCCAGCAGGCGCTCGATCGGCCGGAACACGCCCTCGAGGAACACCGTCTGCGGGCAGGCCCAGCCGCACCATACCCGGCCGTAGATCGCGGTCACGACGAAGATGCCCAGGATGCCGCTGGCCAGCAGAAAGAAGAGGAGGTAGGCGTCCTGGGCGTTGAACGTCTGGCCGAACAGGTAGAACCGGCGCTGGACGATGTCGAGAAAGATGAGCGGCTGACCGCCGATCCGCACCAGCGGCGCCACGGCGTAGAGCACGATCAGGACCGCGAACGCCCAGCGGCGGCGCGTCGTGAAGCGGCCGTGGACGTCGGCCACGCGCACCTTCTCGCGGCGGCCGTCGGCGCGGATCGAGCCGCGCCGCGCGTGCAGGGTGATCGGCTGGGGCTCCATGGCGTTCCTTCGGATCCTGATCCGGGCCGGCGCGGCTCGCGGGTCGCCCCGGGCCCATGGGCCGACCGCGCGGCCCGGATCGACGGGGCTACGGCTCGCGCGTGCCCTGCGGCGGCTTGGGGCTGGGCGGGTTGCTGCCCTTGAGGGTCAAGACGTAGGCGCTGGCGTTACGGATCTCCTCGGGCTTGAGCACGCCGCGCCAGGTCGGCATCCCCTTGGCCGGCACGCCGGCGTAGACGGTGTGGCCGATCTGCTCTGGCGCGCCGCCGTTGATCCAGTACGCGTCGGTCAGGTTGGGCCCGATGCCGCCCTCGCCCAGCGCGCCGTGACAGGCGAAGCACGTCGTCGAGAACACGCGCTTGCCGTCGGCCACCGCCGCCGGGTCGGCGACGGCCGCCGCCAGCTCCTCGGCCGTGGGCGCCTTGCCGAGCTTCTCGTCCTGGAGGGCCATGAGCGCCGCCCACTCCTGGGCGTGCCGCTCGGCCACGCTCGGCTCGGTGCCGAACGTGTAGCGCGCCGTCCACCAGTACAGCGCCAGCACGATCGTCACGGCGAAGGTGCCCAGCCACCACAGCGGCAGCTGGTTGTCGAACTCCTGGATCCCGTCGAAGGCGTGGTCGCGCACGACGTCGCGGCGCTCGTTCTTCATCGTTCGCTCCGGGTTTCGTCATCGGCGAGCGGCAGCTGCGAGAGGTGGGCCTGCCGGGCGCGCCCGGCCGGGCGCCATTGCCAGACCGCCATCGCGCACCAGGCGAGCACGAACGCGAGCAGGAACACGACGAGACCGGGGTCGGCGGGCAGGCCGTGCTGGAGGTAGTCCTTCATCGGCCGCCTCACGGCTGCGCCGCGCTGGCCGCGTCGGCCGCGCGGTGGTCGGCGCCCAGCTTCTGGAGGTAGGCGATCAAGGCGATGAGCTCGGTGTCGTCGGCCGCCGCCTGGCCCTCGGCCTCGAGGCCGGCGGCGATCGTCGCCGCCTGCGCCTCGGCCGCGGCGACGGCGCCCTCGATGTCGGACGCGCCGTAGGGCACGCCGAGGCGGCGCATCGTGGCCATCGTGCGCGGGATGCGCGCGGTGTCGAGGCGGGTGTCGGCCAGGAAGGCGTAGCTGGGCATGATCGACCCCTGCGACGTCGAGCGCGGGTCGATCATGTGCTTGTAGTGCCAGAGGTCGGGGTACTTGCCGGCCAGCCGGGCCAGGTCGGGGCCGGTGCGCTTGCTGCCCCACTGGAACGGGTGGTCGTACATGGACTCCCAGGCCTCGCTCGGCGGGCCGTAGCGCAGCGTCTCGGCCGCCAGCGGCCGGACCATCTGGGTGTGGCAGACGTAGCAGCCCTCGCGCCGGAAGATGTCGCGGCCGGCGAGCTCGAGCGGCGTGTAGGGGGTGGCGGTCCGGGCCATCGCCACGGCGCCGGGGGCGAAGACCAGCGGCAGGATCTGGACCAGCCCGCCGATGAGCACCGCCACGAGGACCAGCACGGTGAACAGCACCGCCTTGCCCTCGATGACCTCGTGCCACGACCGGCCGTCGACCATGCCGACGCCGCGCTGGCGCAGCCACCACACGGCCGCGGCGAACACCGCCAATGCCACGAGCCCAGCGACGCCGATCGGCGTGCTCTGGACGCCCAGCAGCAGCGCCAGCGCGAAGCCGACGACGATCAGGCCCATGACCGGCGACAGCAGCAGCCGCGCGGTGCCCGGCTCGCCGGCCGCCGGCTTCGTCTCGACGCCCACGGTGACGCTGGCCGTCTGGGCGGCGCCGTCGCGCGCCGTGGCGACGAGGTTCCAGGCCATGAGCAGGAACGTCGAGAGGTAGAGCACCCCGCCGACCATGCGCACCATGTACATCGTTCGGCTGGCGCTGATGCTCTCGAGGAAGTTCGGGTAGAGCAGCGTGCCCTCGGGCGTCAGCGCCCGCCACATCAGGCCCTGGGTGATGCCGCTGGTGTACATCGAGGCCATGTAGAGCACGATGCCGACCATGCCGAGCCAGAAGTGCAGGTTGGCCAGCCGCACGCTGCGCAGCTTGGCGCCGTAGAGGCGCGGCACCAGCCAGTAGAACATGCCGGCGGCCATGAAGCCGTTCCAGCCCAGCGCGCCGCCGTGGACGTGGCTGATCACCCAGTCGGTGTTGTGGGCCAGCGCGTTCACCGACCGGATCGACATCATCGGCCCTTCGAACGTGGCCATGCCGTAGAACGTCACCGCCGCCGCGAAGAACTTCACCACCGGATCCGTGCGCAGTTTGTCCCAGGCGCCGCGGAGCGTGAGCAGGCCGTTGATCATGCCGCCCCAGCTCGGCGCCCAGAGCATCACCGAGAAGATCGTGCCCAGGTTCTGGGCCCACTCCGGCAGCGCGCTGTTGAGCAAGTGGTGCGGCCCGGCCCAGATGTAGAGGAAGACGAGCGACCAGAAGTGGATGATCGACAGCCGGTAGCTGTAGACCGGCCGCCCGATCGCCTTGGGCATGAAGTAGTACATGATGCCCAGGACCGGCGTCGTCAAGAAGAACGCCACCGCGTTGTGGCCGTACCACCACTGCACCAGCGCGTCCTGGACGCCGCCGAACACGCTGTAGGAGTGCAGCACGCCCGACGGCAGCGCCAGGCTGTTCACGATGTGGAGCACCGCCACCGTCAGGATGCTGGCGATATAGAACCACAGGGCGACATACAGGTGCTTCTCGTGCCGGATCACCAGCGTCCAGAAGAAGTTCACCGCGAACGCCACCCAGACCAGGGCGATGGCGATGTCGAGGATCCACTCGAGCTCGGCGTACTCCTTGCCCTGGGTGAAGCCCAGCGGCAGCGTCAGCGCCGCGCCGACGATGATCAACTGCCAGCCCCAGAAGTGAACCTTGGACAGGAAGTCCGACGCCATCCGCGTCCGCAGCAGGCGCTGCGTGCTGTAGTAGACACCGGCGAAGATCATGTTGCCGACGAAGGCGAAGATCACCGCGTTCGTGTGCAGCGGGCGCAGCCGGCCGAACTGGAGCCACGGCAGCGTGCCGGGGCCGTTGACCTGCCACCACGCCAACTGCGAGGCGATGATGACGCCGACCAGCATGCCGACGGAGCCCCACAGCACCGACGCCCAGAGGAACCGGCGCACCGAGCCATCGTCGTACGTCACGACCCGTTCTTGGATCACTCTTCGTCCTCCAGGGGCTTGAGCGAGAGCTGCAGGTGATGGTCCATGTCCTCGTTGCGGACGCTGTACACGAACAGGGCGACCGCCAGCGCGGCCAACACGACGCTGAGGAAGATCAGCAGGATCAGCACGTTCATCGCGCCAGCGCCCGCGCCGTCGCGGCGCTGACGATCAGCGAGCTGGCGGGCATCGTGACCGCGCACACCAGCGGCGAGAAGACGCCGGCCAGCGCGAACGCGACGAGCACGAGGTTGTAGCTCCAGGCGAAGATCAGGTTGCCCCACAGCGCCCGGTGCAGCCCGCGCGCCGTGGCGAACAGCTCGGGCAGCCAGGCGAGCGAGCCCGAGGCGAACGTGAGGTCGCTCTGGTCGGCCAGGGCGCTGCGCTCCCAGGCCGGGCTGCCGCTGACCACCGCGCCCTGCAGCGCCAGGGCATCGTTCAGTCCGTCGCCCAGCATCAGGCTGGGGCGCTCGGCCACCGCCGCGGCCTTCGCCTGCGGGCTGCACTCCGCCCGCGCCGCGCCGGGCGCCAGGCCCAGCTGCCGCGCCATGGCCTCGACCCGCCCGCGCGCGTCGCCGCTCAGCAGCCCGACGGCCAGCCCCTGCGCCCCGAGCCGCTCGACCGCTGCCGGGGCGTCCATGAGGACCCGCTCGTGGAGCGCGAACGCCGCCACGGGGCGGCCGTCGCGGCGCAGCTCGGCGCGGGCCCGGCCGTCGGGCGCCATGCTGCGGCCCAGGAACCAGGCGCCGGCGGCATCGGTGAAGGCGACGCCCTCGCCCGGCTGCTCGACGGCGGCGCCGTCCTCGGGGTAGGGCGTGCCGCGCGCCGCCAGCTCGCGGTAGAGGGCGCGGCTGACGGGGTGGCGGCTGGCGGCGGCGGCGCCCATGAGCGCCCGCCGGGCCGCGTCGTCGAGGCCGTCGAGCGCGCCGTCGTCGGCCAGCTCGAGGTCGGCCAGCGTCAGCGTGCCGGTCTTGTCGAGCCAGACCTGCCGGACCGCGCGCAGCCGGTCGAGCACGCCGGGCTGCCGCAGCGTCACGCCGGCGCGCGCCAGCCGCTGGTCGGCCAGGGTGCGCGCCAACGGGACCGCGATGCCCAGCCCGCACGGGCAGGTGACGACGAGCACCGAGATGAAGACCTGCAGCGCGCGCGCGGCGTCGCGCGGCCACCACCACGCCAGGCCGGCCAGGGCCGCCGCCAGCACGGCCACCACGTACACCTGGACGCTCCAGCGCCACAGCACCGGCAGGTCCTCGTGGCCGCGCTCCTGCGGCAGCAGCCGCGCCAGCGCCGAGGCGTCGAAGTCGGCCAGGGCCGTCAGTCGGGCCGGCTGGCCGCTGATGAGCCGCGCCCCGGCGCGCACCGTCTCGCCGGCGGCGACGGCCATCGGCTGGCGCTCGCCGGTCAGCGACGCCAGGTCGAACTCGAGCCGGGCCGGGCCGTCGAGGCGGGCGGCGACCGGGCTGAGGCCGCCGGGCTGCAGCAGCAGCCGCGCCCCGGCGGGCACCGCCGCCCAGGCGACCTCGCGCGGCGGCGTGTCGAGCACCGTCACCGTGGCGTGCCGGAAGGCGTCGGACTGCAGCAGCCGGCGGCGGTTGGCCAGCAGCGTCCGCTCCTGGAGGAACCGGCCCAGCAGCATGAACGTGAGGAAGACGTTGACCGAGTCGAGGTAGAGCGCGTCCGGCTGGCCCGCGGCGAAGGCCCACAGCGAGCCGCCGTACGCCGCCGCCACCCCCAGCGCCACCGGGATGTCGAAGTGGGCGATGCCGTGCCGCAGCGCCTGCCAGGCGCGGCCGAAGAAGTAGCTGCCGCCGTACGCCACCGCCAAGCTCGTCAGGACCAGGCTCAGGCCGCGCAGCCAGCTCTGGAGCGGGCTGCCGGCGTCGCTCAGGCCCAGGTAGAACGGCAGCGAGAACGACATCGTGTTGAGGGTGACCGCGGCGCAGACGCCGAGTCGCAGCAGCAGCCCCCGGCTCGGGTCGCGGGCGTCGGCCGAGGCGTCGGCCGGGCGCACGCGGTAGCCGAAGTCGGCCAGCGTCTCAAGGTAGGCGCGGACGTCGAAGCGGTCGGGGTCGAAGCGGAGGCTGAGCTGGCCGAGCGCCGAGTTGATGCCCAGCCGCGCCAGCCCGTCGCGGCGTCCCAGCCGCTCGATGGCCCAGACGCAGGCCGCGCATTGGATCCCCTCGACCGCCAGATCCAGCCGGCCAGCGGCCGCGCCGGGGTCGTCGTCCAGCCACGCCAGCGACGCGCGCCGCTCGAAGTAGTCCAGCAGCGGGCGGATGCGGGTCGGTCGCAGGGCGTAGTAGCCGTCGAGGCCCGCCTCGGTGAGCAGCCGGTGCACCGCCAGGCAGCCGGCGCAGCAGTACCCGTCGCGGCGGCTGGCGGGCACGGCGTTGCCGCAATGCACGCACGCCGCCCGCGCGGCCTCACGGCCGGGGGCGGTCAGCGCCGGGATGGGCGGGCTCAGCTCCATGGCACGGCGCAGTATATCGAGCTTGGCCCGCCGCCGTGCATGACGTCGGTCATAGTCGACGCCGCGCCGGCTCAGCGCCGTATGGCCGACCGCCCCACGATCGGCAGGTGCAGCGGCGCCGCCGGCAGCGCCCAGCGCAGCTGGCCCAGGATCTGCTGCAACCCGGTCACCGGCGGCTCGGGCTCGCGCCGGATCGGCAGCCGGAAGTTGAGGCTGCGGGTGCAGGCGGTGCGCTGCGCCCCCTGATCGAGCAGCCAGATGTCGGTGGCGTCGGCGCCGCGGGCGGGCAGGGTGACCCCGTCGGCCCGCGCCGCGGCCAGGGCGTTGAGCGGGCACCCCATCAGCAGCACGGCGCGGTTGCCGCGCAGCTGGACCAGCACCGGCAGCTCCTGCGGCGTGACCGGCAGGTCGAACGTCGCCACGCCGTACAGCACGGCCTCGTTGGCGTCGACGGCGGCCAGCATGCGCCACTCGACGTCGACGATGCGCGCCTGCTGGTCGGAGCCGTCGCCGCGCGGGATGGCCAGGTCGCGGGTCGAGACCTCGGCCCAGGTCGTGCCCGTCAGCCGCAACACGACGCCGCGCGGCGTGCCCGCCGGCCGCGCCGACGACTCGTCGCGCCCGATCGCCCAGCCGGCGCGCGGCCCCACCAGCTGGAGGTCGAGCACCGCGCCGCGCACCGTTTGGGCGCCGGGCGCGAACCGGCCGCCCGCCCACGGATGGAGCGCGCCGTCGGCGCCGGCGACCCAGCCCACCTCGCCGCCGCCCGGAACGGCGACGGCGTCGAACGGCGCCGTCAGCCCCTCGCAGCCGCCGGCGAGGGCGAAGCGGACGTCGGCGCCGGCGCAGACCGGGCCGGTGGTCGACAGCGGCGGCGCCTCGGGCAGCCGGGACCAGGCGCGGCCGTCGTGAACCAGGAGGTCGGCGTCGCGGCGCGCCCAGAGCCGGCCGCCGCCGACGTCGCGCACCTGGCGCGGCCCGCCGCCGCCGGGCAGCTCGATCGGCTGCCAGCCGGCGCCGCGCCACGCGATGAGCTCGGTCGTGCCGGGCCGCGGCTCGACGCGCCAGGCGGCCGCGCTGTCGGGACCGGCGGCGTCGATGAACCAGCGCGCGCCGTCCGCCGCGAACCGGAAGTCGGCGTCGGTCGCCCAGTCGCCGGCCGTGCGCCGGATCGGCCGGCCCGCCAGCGCCGTCGCCAGCCAGACCTGGCCCGGCGTCCCGTTGCGCGCCGGCGTCGCGGCGACGTCGCCGCCCAGGGCCAACGGACCGAGGCCGCCGCCCGACGGGCCGGCGCCGTAGCCGGCCAGCGGGTGGACGAGCCGGAATGCGTCGTCCTCGAGCGCGAACAGGCCGATCAGGCCCTCGGTCGGCATCGGCTGGCCGAGGCTGGCCGGCAGGCGGGCGGCGGCGACGACGGCGCCGTCGCGGCGGGCGACGACGTCGAGCCAGTCGCGGGGCGGCTCGACGTCCGCCTGGCGGAAGGCGGCGTCCCAGCCCCGGTCGTCGACGGCGGCCGCGCGCCAGGCGGCGCCGTCGTAGCGCCACAGCGCCGCGCCGGCGGTGAAGCCGCGGAACGTCGGCCGGCCGGCGATCGCGGCGCCGCTCGTGACCGGGCCCTCGCGGCTGTCGCGGACGGCCAGCGCGACGCGCATCCACTGCAGCCCCTCGGGACGCGGCGGGTCGGCCGTCGGATCGGCGGCCGGCGGCGGGAGGCCGAACGCCGTCCAGCGCGCACCGTCGAACGCCACCAGGTCGCTGCCCGCGGCGGCCAGCGCCCGCCCGTCGGCGGCGAACGCGAGGTCGGTCACGCAGCCGCGCGCGACGGGCATCGCCTGCGGCAGCCACGTCCCGTCGGCCTGCCGCCACAGCAGCGGCGCGGCGTCGGCCACGGCGGTGCAGCCGCCGATCCAGAGCGCGCCGGACGGATCGTGGGCGGCGCTGAAGAGCAGCGCGCCGTCGAGCGGCGGCCCGTCGACGACCGCCGCCGCCCGGCCGTCCCAGCGGACGACGACGCCGGCGTTGCGGGTGTAGTCGAAGCCGACGGCCCAGACGTCGTCCGGGCCGCGGGCGGCGACGGCGTAGAGGTCGGCCGGCGTCACCGGCCCGATCGACTGCCAGGCCTGGTCGCGGCGCCGGGCCATGCCGCCCTCGTGGCCGACGGCCCAGACGTCGGCGCCGGCCACGGCCACGGCGTAGGCGAAGTAGACGCCCTGGGTGTCGATCTCGCCGGCGCCGTGCCAAGCGCCGTCCTCGAAGCGCACGACGCGCGGTCGCGCCATGAGCGACAGCCACAGCGCCCGGCCGTCGTCGGCCAGGCTGACCACCTCTTCGTCGGCGTAGACCGTCTGCTGCGTCAGCGCCGGCGACCAGGTGGCGATGCCGAGCTGCCGCAGCATCGCCTCGGCGTTGCCGGGCCGGGTCTGCGCCGCCGCCGGCGCGCCGCCGGCGACGGCCGCCACGACGGCGGCGGCGACGGCGCGGTGCAGGGGGCGCAGGCGCATGCTCGGGCACCTCGGTCGGGTCGCGGCAGGGCGGGCGGGGAGCGGCATGATAGCCTCAACGTCGCGGCCGTCGCGTATGATTGGGCCTTCGTCCCGCCGCGGTGCCCACGAGGTCGACGCCATGGCCCTGCAGGTCTTCAACACGCTCTCCGGCCGCAAGGAGCCGTTCGAGACGCTCGAGCCCGGCGTGGTGAAGATGTACGTCTGCGGCGTCACCGTCTACGCCAGCGCGCACGTCGGCCACGCGATGAGCTACCTGGTGTTCGACACGATCCGGCGCTACCTCGAGCACCTGGGCTACACCGTCCGCCACGTCCAGAACTTCACCGACGTCGACGACAAGATCATCGCCCGCGCCCACGCCGAGGGCGTCTCGGCCTACGAGATCGCCGACCGCTACGCGCGCGAGTTCACGATCGAGATCGACCGCCTCGGTCTGCTGCCGGCCCACATCTACCCGCGGGTCTCGTCCGAGATGCCCTCGATCGTGGCGATGATCGAGCAGCTCGTCGCCGGCGGGCACGCCTACGCCGCCGCCAATGGCGACGTCTACTTCGACGTCGGCCGCTTCCCGGGCTACGGCCGGCTGAGCCGCCGCAACCTGGACGAGGCGCGCCCGGCCGAGGCCGAGGTGCCCGGCAAGCACACCCCGCACGACTTCGCGCTCTGGAAGGCCGCCAAGCCCGGCGAGCCGGCCTGGGCATCGCCCTGGGGGCCGGGCCGGCCCGGCTGGCACATCGAGTGCTCGGCCATGGCCCGCGCCCACCTCGGTGACGCGATCGACCTCCACGGCGGCGGCGAGGACCTCAAGTTCCCGCACCACGAGAACGAGATCGCCCAGAGCGAGGCCTGCTGCGCCACGGCGTTCAGCCGCTTCTGGGTCCACAACGGCCTGGTGCAGGTCGGCGACGAGAAGATGTCCAAGAGCCTGGGCAACATCGTCTCGATCCGCGACTTCCTATCGGCCCACGAGCCCGAGGCGCTGCGGCTGTTCGTCCAGATGGGCCACTACCGCAACCCGACGACGCTCACCGACGACGCGATCGAGGCGGCCGAGAAGGGCCTGGCCCGGCTGCGCGGCGCGCTCCGGCCGGCGCGCGGGCCCGACGGCGCCGCGCCGGCCGCGCCGTCGCCCGCCGCCCAGGCGCTGGCCGCGGCCGTCGACGGGACGCGCGCCGCCTTCACGACCGCCATGGACGACGACTTCGGGACCCCGGGCGCCGTCGCGGCGCTCTTCGACCTCGTCACCGAGATCAACCGCGCCCGCGAGGCGGGCGTGCACGCCGACGCGCTGGCGGCGGCGCAGCGCGCGCTCGTCGAGCTCGCCGGCATCCTCGGCTACGACCTCCCGCGCGGCTTCGCCGCGGCGTCGAAGGGCGGCGCCGGCGAGGCGAAGCCGTTCGTCGACGTCCTCGTCGCGCTGCGCGACGAGGCCCGCGCCGCGCGCGACTGGGCCCTGGCCGACCGGCTGCGCGATGCGCTGGCCGAGCGCGGCGTGACGATCGAGGACGGCCCCGGCGGGTCGACGTGGCGGCTGGGGTGAGCGGAGGGCGCGACCGGGCCCGCCGGGGCGGCGCCGAGGCGGCGTCGACGGGCGGCGACGAGATCCTCTACGGCCGCCACGCCGTGCTCGAGGCGCTGCGGGCCGGCGAGGCGCTCGACGAGGTGATCGTGGCCGAGGGCGCGCGCGGCGACATCGTCGGCCGGATCGCGGCGCTGGCCCGGTCGCGCGCTATCGCGGTGCGGCACCTGCCGCGGCCGGCCGTCGACCGGCTGGCCGGCGGCACCGTCCACCAGGGCGTCGTGGCCCGCGCGCCGGGCGCGGCGTACGTCGACGTCGCCGCGATCGTGGCGGTGGCGATCCGGCGCGGCGAGCCGCCGTTCGTCCTCGTCCTCGACCAGGTCCAGGACGTCCACAACCTGGGCGCGCTGATCCGCACCGCCGAGGCGGCCGGCGCGCACGGCCTGGTGCTGGCCGACCACTTCGCCGTGGGCGTCACCGCAGCCGTCCGCAAGGCGTCCGGCGGCGCGGTGGCGCACCTGGCGGTGGCCCGCGCCGACGTGCCGACGGCGCTGGACGACCTCAAGGCGTCCGGCCTGCGCGTCGTCGGCCTGGCCATGGACGGCGACGTCGACTGGTCCGAGGCCGACCTCACCGGGCCGTTGGCGATCGTCGTCGGCAGCGAGGGCCGCGGGATGCGCGCCGCGGTCGAGCGTCGCTGCGACCTCCGGGTCCGGCTGCCGATGCGCGGCCAGGTGGCGTCGCTCAACGCGGCCGTCGCCGGCTCGGTGCTGCTGTACGAGGCGGTCCGCCAGCGCGGCGGCGCGGGGCGAGGGTCCGGTGTTTGACCCCGCCGGGGCGCTCGTTCTATACTCGCCCTTCGCGACCTTCCGGCCGTCGGGCGGCTGCTGCCTGTGCGCCGGCGTAGCTCAATCGGTAGAGCAACGCACTTGTAATGCGTAGGTTGTCGGTTCAAGTCCGACCGTCGGCTCTGCGCGAGCGACGACGCGAGACAATCGAAGACCACGGCTCGCACCGGGCCGGTCGCGACCTGCGGGTCACGGCCGGCTTGTCGATCCGGGCGGATACCCAAGTGGCCAAAGGGGGCTGACTGTAAATCAGCTGGCAACGCCTTCGGAGGTTCGAATCCTTCTCCGCCCACTCATCCGTTGACATCGTGTGCTGTAGGAGGGAAGAGCGATGGGCAAGGCAACGTTCGTGCGCAACAAGCCCCACGTGAA
>CAZYVI010000011.1:0-165881 GCA_964651245.1 uncultured Anaerolineales bacterium
ACGAGGGCGATGCTGCCGCTGCCGCCGACCGCCAGCGCGTCGGTGCCGTCGAGCAGGTTCGTGTCGGCCGAGCCGTCGTAGCCGGCGTTGACGCTGAAGTCGCCGCTGCTCACGCTCACGACGCCGAACGACGTGGCGCCGGCGAACGTCGCCGCCAGGTCGTCCGTCACCTGGACCGCCGACAGCGGCACGTCGCCCAGGTTCTCGACCACCAGGCTGTAGCTGACGGTGTAGGTGCCGTTGCCGTGGTTCACGACGCTGCTGACCGCCTTGGCGACGCCGATCGCCGGCGCCTCGGTGAACGTCACCGGGGTCGGGTCGTTCTCGCCGGGCTCGTTGGCGTTGTTGTCGCCGTCCGGGTCGGGGTTCACGCCGTCGTCGGAGACGTCGGTGACCAGCGTGCCGGCCGGGCTCGTGCCGCTGGCCGCGGCCAGGTTGTCGTACGGCCCCAGGTTGGCCCCCGGCGTCACCGTCACGACGAGCGTGATCGTGCCGGTGCCCAGCAGCGGCAAGCTGTCGGTGCCGGCGAGCAGGTTCGTCACGGCGTTGCCGTCGTAGCCGGCGTTCACGGTGAGGCTGCCGCTCGTCACGCTCACGACGGCGAACGACGTCGCCCCGGCGAACGCGGCCGACAGGTTGTCGGTCACCTGGACATTGGACAGCACCACGTCGCCCAGGTTCTCGACGACGAGCTCGTAGCTCACCGTGTAGCTGCCATCGCCGTTGTTGACGGTCGCGGTGACCCGCTTGGCGAGGCCGATGGACGGGTTCTCGACGAACGTCACCGGCGTCGGGTCGTTCTCGCCCGGCTCGTCGGCGTTGTTGTCGCCGTCCGGGTCGGGGTCGACGCCGTCGTCCGACAGGTCGTCGACCGCCACTGCCAGCGGGCTCGTGCCGCTGGCCAGCGCCTGGTTGTCGTACGGGCCCAGGTTGGCCCCCGGCTGGACGGTCACGGTGACGGTGATCACGCCGTCGGCGCCCACCGCCAGGCTGTCGGTGCCGGCCAGGAGGTCGGTGTCGGTGTCGCCGTCGTAGCCGGCGTTGACGGTGAAGTCGGCGCTGGCGACGCTGTTGAGGGTGAACGACGTGGCGCCGGCGAACGTGGCGGCCAGGTCGTCGACCACCTGCACGTTGGACAGCGCCACATCGCCCAGGTTCTCGACGACCAGCTCGTAGGTGACGGTGTGGCTGCCGTCGCCCTGGTTGAAGACCATCGTCACGCGCTTGGCCACGCCGATCGCCGGGCTTTCGAGGGCGTCGAGCTCGAAGTCCTGGTCGACGAGGGCGTCGCCGAAGTCCACCGTCAGCGAGATGATGTCCGGGTTGCCGCCGTCGCGGTCGGCCAGGCTGGCGAAGCCGGGCGGGTTCGTCTTGACGACTTGGCATGCCCCCGGCGCCACGCCGGTGAACGTGTAGTCGCCGTTGGCGTCGGTCGACGTGGTCTGCGTGACGTCGTCCAGCGTGCCCAGGTAGCCGTCGGGGCCGGCGCAGGTCAGCGCGACCATCACGCCGGACAGCGGCACCTCGCCCGGCGGCTCGGCCAAGCCGTCGCCGTCGGCGCCGTAGACCACGGTGCCGGACACCGTGGCCGGCTGCGCCTGGTAGCCGAAGTCGAGGCCCGTCAGGTCGGCGTTGACGACGATCGGCGTCGCCGGCGTCTCGGTCGGCGCGTAGGTCGGCGCCGGGAGGTCCGCCTCGTCGGCGTCGAGGACGGTGCAGGTGGCGCCGTCGGGGATGCCGGCCACCGACCAGGCGCCGCCGGCGGTGGTCACGGTGCCGTACGTGCCGGAGCTGCACTGGACCGTCACGCCGACGCCGGCGAAACCGGGCTCGCCGTCGTCGTTGCCGTTGCCGTTCAGGTCCTCGTAGACCCGGCCGCTGATCGTGCGCACGATGCCGGGCGCCTGGTAGCCGAAGTCCAGGGTCAGGTCGGCCCCGCCGCCGGCGACGAGGGCGATGCCTTCGCCGTCGCACACCACGCACGTGCCGGCCTCGTCGGGGTCTGCGCGCTGGACGTAGCCGGCCAGCACCGTCGCCGCGACGACGCGCACGACATAGGTGGCGTCGGCGAGGCCAAGGAACAGGTAGTCGCCCGTCGCACCGGTGCTCTGGCTCTCGAGGAGGATCGTGCCGGTGGCGTCGTAGAGCTGGACGGTGACGCCGGCCAGCCCGGGCTCGCCCGGATCCTGGACGCCGTCGCCGTCGACGTCGGCGAACACGGTGTCGCCGACCGAGCCGACGTTGTCGAGACCGAAGTCGAAGCCGAACAGCTCCTGGCCGGCCGCCAGCGCCGTGACGTAGAACGTCGGCGTGGTGGCGTCGACCAAGTCGGCCGGGATGTCGGGGTCGGCGGTGTCGTAGCGGATGACGTAGTCGCCGGGCGAAAGGATGAATGCGTACTCGCCGTCGCCATCGGTGACCGTCGACGGCTCGCCCGGATCCAGCGTGCCGTCGTTGTCGAGGTCGATCCAGACGGTGACGTTCGGCAGCCGGATGTCGCCGCCGTCGAGCGTCCCGCCGTGGTTCACGTCGTGGAAGACGTGGCCCTCGATCTCGCCGGCCTCGATGAAGCCGAAGTCGACCGTCGTGAGGTCCTGGCCGGCGCTCAGCATCACCGCGATGTTGCTGCCGGTCGTGGCGACCATGCGGCCGATCTCGCCCGCGTTCGGGCTCGACGGCGGCGCCGGCACCTGCTGCTCCTCGGCACGCACCACGTAGTTGCCGGGCGGGAGGTTGTCGAAGAGGTAGGCGCCGTTGGCGTCGGTGATCGTCACGGCGACGATCATCTCGCCGGGGTCGACCGCGCCGTTGCCGTTCGCGTCGTCGTACAGCGAGATCGTCGTGTTCGGCGCGCCGCCCTCGCCGCCGTCCTGGACGGTATCGCCGTCGAGGTCGTACCAGGCGCGGTCGCCGATCGAGCCGGACCAGTTGTAGCCGAAGTCGGCCGCCAGGTAGTCGGTGTTGGCCGCCAGCGTGACATCGTGCGGGCTGGCGCCGCTGACGAGGTCCATCGCCGCCGCCAGCGTCGCCATGCCGCCCGAGGGCGTCGTCACCAGGCTGCCCGGGTCGACGACGACGAGGAAGTCGCCGGCGTAGACGTCGTCGAAGAGGTAGAGGCCGTCGGCGTCCGTCGCCGTCGACGCAACGAGGATGTCGGTGGGGTCGACGACGCCGTCGTTGTCGAGGTCGCGGTAGAGGTAGACGGTGATGCCGGGCAGCCCGTCCTCGTCGCCGTCCTTCACGCCGTCCTCGTCGGCGTCGAGCCAGACGGTGTCGCCGATCGAGCTGCCGTCGGAGTTCAGGCCGAAGTCGGCGTCGTTGATCTGGGCCGTCGCCAGCGTGGCGCCCAGCGTGCGCGACAGGCTCGTGGCCGTCGTCGGGTAGTAGCCGGCCGGGTAGGTCGAGGCGTCGGTGCGCACGGTGTAGGACGTGCTGAGGGTGAGGCCGTAGATGCGGTAGTTGCCGCTGCCGTCCGTCGTGTCGGACGGCTCGCCGGGGTCGAGCACGCCGTCGTTGTCGAGGTCGATCCAGACGACCACGCCGGCGATGCCGGCCTCGCCGGCGTCCTGGACGCCGTCGCTGTCGACGTCGGCCCAGACCCGGTCACCGATGCTGCCGGTGAGGGCCGTCTCGGCCGGGTTGCTGGTGGTCAGCAGCGTCGGACCGTCGTAGAACTCGGCCTGGTTCGTGACGACGTCGACGGTGCGGGGGTTGTTGACCGTTACCTGGAACGTGAGCTGCGGGGCCACGATGACGCTGTTCGACATCGCCGCCGACCACGTCGTCGACCCGTTCGTCGCGCTGGCGCCGAACGTGACGCCGCCGACCGTGCCCGCGACGCCGCTGACGGTGCAGCTCCAGGTGAAGACGGCCGAGCCGTTGGCCGGCACGGTCTGCGACGCCGGCGACGCGGCGCCGCACACCGCCGACGCGCCGCCAGTGCCGCTCACCGTGAGCGCGCCCGGCGCCACCGACGTCACCGCCACGCCCGATGAATCCGTGAGCGTCATCGCCACGTTCACCGTATCGCCGCTCTGGACCAGCGTCGGGCCGGCGGTCATGACGTTCGTGCCGGTGGGATTGGCCGGCGGGATGCTCCAGTTGACCGTCAGCGTCGGCCGCCGGGTGGCGGTACCGTCTTCGCTCGAGTAATACTCGACCTCGCCACCGTCGGTGCCGGTGGCCAGGAGGACCAAACCATTGTTGGGCTGGGCGCCGGAATACCACTGGCTGACCATGCTGGTGATGACCGCCGTCTTGCCGCCGGTGGTCGACGGCGTAATCGTTCCCTCAACGGTGCCGTTGTAGTCGCTGCTGCCGAACACGCCGCCGCCGCTGGCCCAGTCGATGCCGCCCCCACCGTCCGGGTCGTTCCAGGTCGCGCTGCCCTCGGTCCAGGCGGTGACCATGCGGTGGATCTCGTCGACGTGGTTGTTCTTGCGGCGCCGCACCTCCATGCGCAACGTCGCCTGGGCGATCGTCGCCCCGGCCGGGACGGAGGAGAGGTCGAAGCGGACGACCGCGTGCCGCTCCTGGTTGGCCGGGCTGGGCTGGAGCCGCAGGCGGTTGTTGCCGCCGGTGTTCGTGTTCGGGTTGGCCTCGTCGATGTCGGCGTCGACGACGCCGCTGTCGCGCAGGACGGTGGTGCCGGCGCAGCCGTTGGGGGTATAGCTGAGCACGATCTGCGGCCGCCGGCTGGCCGTACCGTCGGTGCGGGTGTACCAGCTGACGGTGTTCGTCGCCGTCCCGACCGGCCACATCGCCAGGCCGCGGTTGGCGCCGCCGCTCAGCCAACCGGTGACGACGGCATCGAGCGCCGCCCCGGTGATCGACAGCGTCGTGCCGTTGCTGGTGGGGTTCAGCGTGCCCAGGTTCGTGGCGCTGAAGTCGCTCGTGCCGAAGTTGCCGCCCGCGCTCAGCCAGTCGTCGGTGCAGTTCGGCCCCTGCCACGCGGCGCCGTTGCCCGACGAGGCGCACGGGTCGTCGTTGCCGGTGCCCTCGGTGAACGCGGTCAGCAGGTCGTGGATCTCGACCTGGCGGTTCGCGCCCGCGCCGCCGCTGGGCGTCAGGTTGAGCGTCGCGCCGTTGAACGTGGCCCCGGCCGGCAGCGTCGAGGCGTCGATGGCGAACCGCAGCAGGCCCACTTCGCGCGCGGCGGCGTCCGACGACGTGTCGATCGCGGTGTCGGTGCCGTGGTTCTGGTCGGCGTCCGCCTGCTCGATCCAGCTGTCGGTGGCCGCCACGATCGCGGTCGTGGTCTGGCAGGCGGCCGGCGGCGTGCCGCCCTTGAAGCCGTCGGTGCCGATGGCGTTGCCGCCCAGGTCCCACAGAACCGAGTCGACGCCGCCGGTCGTGAACACGGTGTCGTCGTCTTCGTCGACGAACTCGCCGCCGGCGTTCGGGCTGGTGGGCGGGTTGTTGACGCCGGTCGTCCCGGACGGGATCGTGTCCAAGATCACGGCGCTGCTGAGGAGCTCGTTGCCGGGGTAGCGCGGCGTGATCGTGTAGTTCAGCGTGTTGCCGGGGCTGGCGAAGGCCAGGTCGACCGACTTGGCCAGCGACCGGACGAACGGGAAGTCGGCCGTGAGGTCGTTCTCGCCGGCCGACAGGTCGACCGCGATCTGATCGCGCACCGCGGCGTAGCCCGCCGGCACGTCGGCGTCGGTGCGGTCGATGTCGACGATGTAGTCGCCGGCGCCGAGGCTGCCGAAGAGGTAGGTGCCGTCGGGGCCGGTGACCGTCGTCGCCAGGAGCGGCTCGCCGGGGTCGACGATGCCGTCGCCGTCCGTGTCCTGGTAGAGGTCGACGGTGATGCCGGGGATGCCGGCCTCGGCGGCGTCCTTGACGCCGTCGCCGTCGTCGTCGCGCCACAGCAGGTCGCCGATCGAGCCCGGCACCTCGCGCCAGAAGCCGAAGTCGGCCGCGGTGTAGTTGCCCGCCAGGTTGGCGACCGCATGGGGGTCGGCCGTCGAGGCGCTGAAGGCGTCGGGCGCGAAGTACGCGGTCAGGTCGGGGTCGGCCTGGTCGACGTCGACGATGTAGTCGAGGCCCTCGGCCAGGCCGACGAAGCTGTAGAGGCCGCTGCCGTCGGTGACGGTCGTGGCGATGAGCACGTCGGTGCCGGGGTCGATGAGGCCGTCGCCGTCGGTGTCCTCGTAGAGGTTGACGGTGATGCTGCCGATGCCGACGTCGCCCGCGCCCGGGTTGTACGACCCGTCGTTGCCGAGGTCCTCGAACACGAGGTCGCCGATGGAGCCGGCGCCGGCCGGCTGGTAGCCGAAGTCGACGGTGTTGTCGATCTCGTCGGTGGACAGGTTGACCGAACGCGGCTCCGGGGCGGTCGTCAGCGTGTAACCGGCCGGGGCGCCGGCGGCCACGTCGACGCAGTAGTCGCCGGCGGTCAGGCCGGCGAAGCCGTAGGTGCCGCTCGCGTCCGTGTTCGTGGTCTGCAGGACCGGTCCGGCCGGCGGGCAGCTGCCGCCGTAGAGGTTCAGCGTGACGCCGGCCAGGCCCTCCTCGCCGGCGTCCTGGACGCCGTCGCCGTCCCAGTCGCGCCAGACGGTGTCGCCGATCTTGGCGCCGCCGATCTGGACGCAGGCGTCGGAGCCCGTCGTGATCGGCACGCCGTTTTGGGTGGTGGTGAAGACGTTGCAGTACGCGCCGGGCGGCAGGTTGGCCGCGCTGACGGCGTTGAACACCAGCACCAGCTGGTTGCCGGCGTTGACGGCCGCGGGCACGGTGAACAGGGGCTGGTTGGGGTTGGCGCTGTTGACCGTCGTGGAGCCCGTCACGTTGGCGCCGTTGACGACGACGCTGACCAACCCGGTGTAGCTGAAGCCGGTCGGCAGGTACTCCTGGATCGTCACCGGGCTGCCGGTCGGGCCGGTGCCGATGTTCTTGACGAGCAGCGTGTACTGGACCGACCCGCCCGGGGCGATGCTGGTCGGGCTGGCCGACTTCGTGTTGTTGAGGATCGGGATCGCGCCGACGCAGATCGTCTCGGTGGACTGCTGCGGCCCCAGCTGGGTCGAGGTGACGGTCACGGTGTTGTCGAGGCAGCCCGTGCTGTTCGCCTTGACCGTGACCAGCGCCTCGAACTTCTGGCCGGGCTGCAGCGTGCCGACGTTCCAGACCAGCGGGTTCGGCCCGCTGTTCTGCGCCGGCACCGCGCTCAGGAACTGGACGCCGCTGGGCAGCAGGTCGCTCACGACGACGTTCGTCAGCGTCAGCGTGCCCAGGTTGTAGAACTTCACCTTGTACTGGAACGTGTCACCCACCTTGACCGCCACCCGGTCGGTCGGCTTGCCGATGCCGGCGCAGCCGTTCCAGGTCACCTCGGTCGGCTCGTAGTAGCGCCAGAGGTGGTCCTTGCCGGTGTCGGTGCCGCCGGCGTCGCCGCCGAACGTGTCGGCGTGGAACAGCGGGCAGCCGCTGGCGTCGAGGATCGCGGAGGTGTCCTCGATCTTGAAGCGGACCCGCGCGTACTCGGGCCGGAACGCCGTCAGCTGGCCGACCGCGAAGCGGATCGCCTTGGGGCTCGTCGCATCGTTCTGCGACACCGTGGACGGCAGCGGCATCACCGTGCCGACGGTGCTGCCGTCGGTGCTGGCGAAGCCGATCGTCGAGCTCAGCAGCCCGGGCTGATCGAGCGCGATGCGGCTGCCGGCGTAGCGGATGCGGTTCCAGGGGCCGACGTCGGCGTTGCTCATGGCGGCGCGCATGTCGGCGGCCGACTTGGCGCTGGCCTGCCAGGCGTTCCAGTCGAACCGCCAACCGTAGCCGCTCTGCGGCCCCGCCACACCGCTGCCGAAGCCCCACGGCGCGTTGCCGCGCCCGTCGCCGTAGTCGACGATCGGCACGCTGCCGGCGCCGGCGAACGTCGTCGCCTTGGCGCCCCACGCCAGCAGCTGGCCGGCGTCCCACTTGTTGCACGGCACGACGACGTCGCCGCTGTTGTTCGTGATCGTCTTGCCCGCGATCGCCGGGTAGAAGACCTTGGAGCCGCAGCCGCTCACCGGGTCGCCGGTGAACGCCTGCCAGCTGCCGTAGGCCGTGTCGGGGTCCGTGGAATAGAAGATGCCGGTGTCGCCGTAGACGCCGGCGATCGTGCCGCGATGAAGGCCCGTGGCCGGCACGACCGGGTTGTCGGTCACGCCCAAGACGTTGGGGCCGACCGGTCCGAGGCCGATCAGCTCCGTCGTCGTCTTGGCGCCGATCGGGCCGGCGCCGATGGCGATGGGCGACTGGCCCTTCATCGGCACCGGGTCGTATCCGCCCGCGCCGTTGGGCAGCAGGTAGTCGGCGCCGGTGACCTGGACGCCGTTGGGGAGGTAGAAGTCGACATGGCCGCCCACGCCGGTCGTGGTTCCATCGCGCGGCACGACCTTGATGATCAGGCCGACCTCGTCGTTGACCTGCAGGATCGGCGTGCCGGGCACCCAGCCGCCCAGGATGCGGTTGTCCAACAGCGTCTGCGTGGCCGGGTCGAGGAAGGCGTAGACCATCCGCGTTTGCAGATTGTGCGCAGAGACGGGCGCGGACGGGTCCCCCTGGCGGCCGAGTGCCGCGGCCGCCAGCAGCACGGCGAGCGCGGCGCGGCGGCGCGGCGTGAGCCGCCGGGCCGCACGGCCCATGGCGGCTGCCGCCGGGCTGGCCAGCCCGCGCAGGCGCGCCGACGCGGCGTGGACGAACGGGGACGCCATGCCTCTGTGCCCGGGACGCATCGATCTTCCTCGCTTGCCGAGCCGCAGAGAACACCAACCACACCGCGGCGCATGGGCGCTGCGGTGCTCGGGGCTGCGGCTCGAGTTGGGTTGCGGGCCGGATGGGGTCGGCACTGCAGAATGGGTAGGCGACAAGGCCGTGCAATGCTCGGCTTGCGCGTACTACAACGCGGCACCGACCCCCGAGGTAACGGGCACGCTCATGTTATTTTAAGGTTGGGCAGCGCGTCGCGACGCCGCGCGCCCCGCGTCACGGCCGTGCGGCGCTCCGGGGCCTGTCGGCAAGCGGCGACGCGGGTGCGGCCCCCAGCGGCAGCGCTCCCGGATCGCCCAGCTGCGGCACGCCGATGTACGGCGGCGGCCAGTCGACCGGCGGTGGGATGAGGCCGTCGCGCCAGCAGCGGGCCGCGGCCTCGATCTCCGCCCAGGTCAGCTCGGGCGGGTCGTCCTCGTCGAACGGCCCCGGATCGGCGCGCGTGCAGCCGTAGAACAGCAGCTGGTTGAAGCGCGAGCGCCAGTTGAGCGTCAGCAGATAGGTCTCGCCGACCGGCAGCGCCAGCTCCGTGAAGCGCCCGGGCGTCACCCGGGTCTGGTGCGTCTCCCAGCCGTCCCGCGCGCGCCCGTCCGCACCGGCCGACGTCCGGTCGTTGAGGGTCTCGCGCAACTCCGTCGCGAAGCGCGGCTCGTCGGCTTCGGCGCGGATCCGCACGACCTGCGGCGGCGCCGCCGCCAGCGCGCCGACGCATGGCCCGAACGTGTCGACGTCCTGGAAGTCGGCTGCCGGCAGCCGCTCGACGTCGATGGCGATCGTGTGGTCGTAGTTGAAGGGTGGCAGCACCGAGATTTCGGCCGGTTGGCCGCCCAGGAAGTAGCCCTGCTGGAACAGACTGTCCTGCGGGTTGAAGAAGTTGCCCTTCGGCACCGGCGTGCGCAGCGTGAGGAACGCGAAGCCCTCGTTGCAGCTCGCAGGGTCGGCCGGGTCGCTGCCCGGCAGTGGCCGGGTCATCAGCGCCACGACGTTGTACTCGTGGCCGTCGGCGTAGAACCGCTTGAGGTACCACGGGTCGCCCGGGAACAGGTCGTGCTGCCCCGCCCCATCGTCGATCGCCGAGTGCGACGCGCCCAGCGCCCGCCCGACGGTCACCGTGACCGACTCGCCGTCGGGCGCCACGTCCTCGAGGAACAGGAACCAGGCGCCGTCGACGCTGCCCAGGTTGGACGCGCCCGGCGGCACGACCCGCACCCGGTCCTGGAAGCGGTCGACGATCACGACCGACCCGATCGGCACGGTCTGGACGCCGCGCACCGGCTCGGGCCGGGCGCTGCCGATCGTGCCGCCGCTGAACCAGAAGCGGAACTGGGCGCTGAGGCCGGGCGTCACGTTCTCGAGCGTCGCCAGGTGGTCGAACGCCATGGCGCTGTCGGAGACGTCGGGGGTGGCTCCGTTTCGATCCAGGGTGAGGCTCTGGGCGGCGAACACCGCCAGCTCGTTGCCGTTCAGGCTGACGCAGTCCGCGTCGAGGTCGTCGAGCCCGCCATCGCCGTCGAACTCGACGACCGGGCCCGCCAGCGGCAAGGGCGCGCCGAGGCCCTGCGGGCGGTTGGCCTGCCACACGAAGTCGAAGAACTCGTTGAGCGTCCGCTCGCTCTCGATCGTGAGCGGATCGGCCCGGCCGTCGAAGTCGGCGTCGAACGTCGTCAGGCCGTGGCCGAACGCGCCGCCGGGCGGCAGCGAGCCGCCGGGGTTGGGTTTGGGCAGCTCGCCCGCCCGTGTCCCCATCGGCAGCGCGATGCGGCTCGAACCGGCCGGCACCGCGACCGGATGATCGGTCGTGTCCATCATCAGGTAGGTGAACTCCTGGACGACGGCCTGGAACGCGAGGTCGGTGTCGCAATCGTTCGCCTGGCGGATCTTCGTGATGTAGTCCGGCTGGTACCACGCCCGCTGGTGGACCTTCTGACGGGCGTTCTGGCCGTCGTTGGAGATGCCGCGGTACAGGTCGACCAACGGCTCGCCGAAGTTGCGGTACTCGTCGAGGTAGGCGGGGTTGAACGTCAGCGAGTCGAGGCGCGGCGCATCGGGCGCTTGGGGGTTGAAGACGGCGAACGGGTCGGTGTAGGGCGGCACCTCGACCGGGTAGCCGGCGACGTCGGTCGTCACCGTCACGTCGCCCGCCCCGCCCAGCCGGGCCGCGCGCGACGCGGCGCCGTCGCACGCCAGGTCGTCGACGCACACCGGCAGGCCGCCATAGAGCCGGACGCCCTCGTCATCGACGAACAGCTTGTCGCGCACGTCGGGGTCGAAGGCGAAGGCGGCGCGGCGCGGCAGGCCGTACGTCCCGGTGGCGGCGTCGAAGCCGGTGGCGTCGGCCGAGAGGTCGGGCGGCGGCGGCGGGATCTCGTCGGGCACCGGGCCGTCCGGCATCGTCCAGGTCCGCCAGCGCGCGGTCGGGTGGATGAAGCCGCTGGTCACGTCGTAGCGGTCGGGGTCGCACGCCGCCGGGCTGCCGCCGGGCGCGGTGAGGTCGGGCAGCGCAAACTCCGTGAAGTGCCACGGCTGGGTGAAGATGCGCTCGTTGTAGAAGAACGCGTCGGGCACCGACGGGTCGACGGCGCAGGCCGGATCGTCGTAGCGGCGCGCGCCGTACTTCTCGGCCAGCTGGCCGACGAAGGCGGGGTTGGCGTCCTCCTGCAGGTAGAACCAGTGGCTGGCGCGGTAGCCGGCGCCGGCGCGGAGGCTGTAGGGACCGACCGGACGGGCCGGGTCGCGCCCGGCGTAGGCCGCGCCGTCGGCGGCGCCGAGCACCGGCGGCACCGGGCCGATCGGCGCGCCCATGTAGTGGATCGTCGGTCGCGCGACCGGGTCGTCGGCCGTCGGCGTCGGGCACTCGCCCAGCGACGCCGGCGCCGCGACGTCCTCGAGGATCGTGTGCTCGTGGTTGAACGGCGGCGGCAGCGCCAGCGACCGGTTCGGACCGTACGCCTGCAGCCGGACGGAGTGCTGCTCGATCGTCACCGGCACCTTGGGCAGCGGCGCGCGCAGCGTGATGTACTGCAGGCTGTCGGTGCCGCACGCCATGACCGCGACGACGTTGTACTCATGGCCGTCCACGTAGAAGCGCTTGAGGAACCACGGCCCGCCCGGCGTGCGGTTGGCGACATTGGGCGCGCGCTCCATGCTGGCGCACGGCGCGCCCAGCGCCCGGCCGACGGTGAGCGTGGCCGTTCGGGCCACCATGTCGATGCCGCTGACGGCCACGAACCACGGCCCCACCGGCACCTGGCCGAGGTTGCCGCCGCCCGGCGGCACGATCTGCACCGGCCCGACCTCGCCGGCCAGCGCCGCGCCGCCGACGCCGACCGCCACCGTCGCCACCAGGCGCGGCACGAGGTCGCCGCTGTAGAAGACGCGCAGCGTCGCCGAGCCGCTCGACACGCTCTGGACGGTGACGAAGTGGTCTAGGAACTGCAGCTTCGCGCCCGGGGCGATGACGGCCGCGTCGCTGTGCAGCACGACGAGCTCGTCGCACGACAGGGCGTCACCGTCGCCGTCGAGGCGATCCAGCGCGCCGTCGCCGTCGAAGTCGAGGTCGACGCCGAGGTCGGCCGCCAGCGTCGTCTCGCTGGCGACGTTGACCATGTCGAACGCGCCGTCGAAGTCGGCGTCAAGGCTGGTCAGGCCGTAGCCGACCGCCGGGCCCGCCGTCGAGGTCTCGGCCGCGCCGACGCCGACCGGGAAGACGATGCGCGAGCCGCCGGCCGCGGCGCACGCCGGGCGCGGCGCCGAGTCGTCGAGGCGGTCCGGGGCGGGGTCGCGCTGCGGCAGGTCGTTGTCGAGCAGCAGGTAGGTCAGCTCGGTCATGACGGCCGGGTACCACTCGTCGCGGGCGCTGGGGGTCGGGTTGACGGGCGCGTCGGGGCGGCCGGCGTCGGGGTTGCCGGTGTTCGTGAGGCAGTCGTCGGCGTTGAGGTCCTTGTCGAGGCGCGTCGGCTCGTACCAGTGCCGCAGCCAGACCTTCTCGGAGCCGTTGACGCCCCCGACGCGGATGTTCGTGCCGGCGCTGACCTCGTCGGCGCCTGTGGCGCAGCCCCAGGCGGCCTGGAGCGCCGGGTCGTCGAGCCGCTCCGAGATCCAGGCCGGGTTCCAGGTCACGAAGTCGTGCTCCGGCGCCTCGCCCGACAGCGGGTTGAACGGGCCCTCGGGGTCGGTGTAGGGCGCGTCCTCCGGCACCCGGCCCGTCAGCGGGTCGACGAGGCTGTTCGAGCCGGCCGAGGCGCGGCGGTTGCCCTCGCCGCTCACCACGGCGTTGCAAACGACCGGCAGGCCGTGCAGCCGGATCGTGGGCAGGTCGGCGGCGCCGCGGCGGTTGACGTAGACGTCGTTGGGATCGGCCGGGTCGTAGAAGAGCTTGACACGCGACGTCCCCGCCAGCGCCACGTCGCCGAACTCGACCACGAGGGCGGCGCCGCCGACGACGGTGATCGCCACGGCGTTGGGCGTGGTGGAGACGTAGCCGCCGGGATCGGATTCGGTCACGACGAGCGCGCCCGGCGGGACATCCGTGAACAGGTAGTGGCCGCTGGCGTCGGTGACCGCCGTCGCCCCGTTGGACAGCCGGACGATGACGCCGGGCATGCCGATCTCGCCGGGGTCCCGCACCGTGTCGCGGTCGATGTCCTCCCAGACCATGCCCCGCACCGCACCCCCGGCCGCGACGCCCGGCCGATCGCCGAAGCGCACCACGGCGGCCGCGCCCGGCCCCAGCGCCACGGCGACGACGTTGGGCGTCGTCGAGGCGTAGCCGGGCAGGTCGGTCTCGGTGACGGTGTAGCCGCCGGGGGCCAGCAGCAGGAAGGCGTAGCCGCCGCTGGCGTCGGTGACCCGGACCGCGCCGTTGGACAGCGTCACCGTCACGCCGGGGAGGCCGGGCTCGCCCGGGTCGACGACGCCGTCGCCGTCCATGTCGTGCCATACGACGCCGGTGATGCCGGCCGGCGCCGGGGTCGGCGTCGCGGTGCGGGTGGCCGTCGGGGTGAACGTCGTCGTCGGCGTCGGGGTGGCGGTGCGGGTCGGCGTCGTCGTCGCTGTCGCCGTCGCGGTCGCGGTGGGTGTCGCGGTGCGCGTGGCGGTGGCGGTCGACGTCCGGGTCGGCGTCGGCGTCGCGGTGTGGGTCGGGGTCGGCGTCGGTGTGGCCGTGTCGGTCGCGGTGGCCGTCGCGGTCGACGTGGCGGTGGGGGTGGACGTCGCGGTCGCGGTCGACGTGGCGGTTGGCGTCGACGTGGCGGTCGGCGTTGCGGTGTCGGTCGGGGTCGGGGTCGGGGTCGGCGGGTCGAACTGGACCGGCGTCGGGTCGTTCTCGCCGGGCTCGTCGGCGTTGCCGTCGCCGTCGGGGTCGGCGTCGATGCCGTCGTCGGACGGATCGTCGACGACGGCGCCGGCGGGGCTGGTGCCCACCGCCAGCGCGCTGTTGAGGTGGGGTCCGAGCGCCGCCCCGGGCGTCACCGTCACGACGAGCGTGATCGTGCCGCTGCCGAGCAGGCCCAGGGTATCCGTGCCGGCCAGGAGCGCCGTGTCGGTGTCGCCGTCGTAGCCCGGGTGGACGGTGAAGTCGGCGCTGGTCACGCTGTCGACGGTGATCGATGTCACGCCGACGAACGTCGCCGCCAGGTCGTCGAACACCTGGAGGCCCGTCAGCACGATGTCGCCGAGGTTCTCGACGACGAGGTCGTATGTCACCGTCGACATGCCGTTCATGTGGTTGACCAGGCCGGTCACGACCTTGGCGACGCCGATGGACGGCCGCTCGGCAAACGCGACCGGCGTCGGGTCGTTCTCGCCGGGCTCGTCGGCGTTGCCGTCGCCGTCGGGATCGGGGTCGGCGCCGTCGTCGGACGGATCGGCGACGGTCGGGTTGCCGGGGCTGGCGCCGCTGGCCAGCGCCACGTTGTCGTACGGACCGAGGTTGGCGCCGGGCGTCACCGTGACCGTCAGCTGGATCGTGCCGCTCGCGCCCACGGCCAGCGCGTCGGTGCCGGCGAGGAGGTCGACGTCGGTGTCGCCATCGTAGCTCGGGTTGACCGTGAAGTCGGCGCTGCTGAGCGCCGTCACCGCGAACGCCGTCGCGCCGGCGAACGTCGCCGCCAGGTCGTCGGTCACCTGGACCGCCGACAGCGCCACGTCGCCCAGGTTCTCGACCCGCAGCGTGTAGCCCACGGTGTGGGTGCCGTCGCCGTGGTTGAAGACCATCGACACCGCCTTGGCGACCCCGATTGCCGGGTTCGTCGGCGGCGTGGCGGTCGGCGTGGCGGTGGCGGTCGCGGTCGCTGTATCGGTCGGCGTCGGGGTCGCGGTCGACGTGGCGGTCGCCGTCGGCGTCGGCGTGGCGACGACGATCACGACGAACGAGCCGGCGTCCGGCCGGTCGCAGTTCGGCGCGGCGTCGAGGTTGGGGTCGTGGTGGTCGGTCGACCACAGCACGTTGAGCGAGCTCGGGTTGCCGATGGCGGCGCGCGACACGTACAGGTCGACGAAGTCGCCGCTGATCCGGTAGCCGATGGCGCTGTTCGAGGTGCTGTCCTGCGGCCCGCCGGCGCCGGCCGTGCCAGCGCCGAGCGCCCGCTGCCAGTCGGCGCTGCCGATGCCGTTGTCGGTGTAGTCGGGCGGGTTGTTGGCGCCCCAGCGGGCGGTGAAGCCCGCGTTCGCCAGGTCGTCCATGAGCGTGAGCTCGCCGAGCTGGTCGCGGCCGAGGGTGCAGTCCGGCGGCGTGCAGAGGTCCTCGAGGTTCAGCAGCCACTCGGCGTCGTTGATGTTGCCGCCGGAGACCGCGGCGTCGTTGCCGACGGTGTCGAGGAACCACTTGTAGCGCGCCTCGCCCTGCGAGCCCGCGGACGGCCAGCCGGCCGGGTCGACGCTCTCGAGCCGGAGGTAGAGGTAGGTCGCGTCGAACGCGAACGATGACTGGACGACGTTGCGGTGGTCATCGCAGCCCGGCTCGTCGCCGTCGGCCGCGAGCGCCGTCCAGGTGGTAGGCCAGGCCACGAACTGGCGGGCGCCGCGCGCGCCGTCCGGCGCGGCCGGGTCGCGGCGGCCGTCGACGCCCGGCAGGGCGCCGGTGCTCGGCGCCGGCGGCGAGCCCCACCCGGTGGCCAGGCGCGGGGCGGTCCACGCCAGCGCCAGGGTCAGGGCGAGGGTCAGCCCGGCGAGGCCGGCGCGGACGCGCGGCGGTGCGGTGCGGGTCGGCGGTTCGCGGTCGGCCATCGTCGGCGTCGTCCCCAAACGGTGCGGCGCGGCGCGGGTGGGGGTCCGGCACGCACGCTCGGGTTGGCGGTCGCCAGCGGCGCGCCGCCGGCCTCGTTCAGCGAAGCGGTGCGGCGCGGCCGGCGACCGCGAGGGTCACCGGCCGCACCGCACCGTCGTTCCACACCCGCGGCTACCGCAGGCTGAGCCCGCGGTAGAGGGCCGGCAGCAGCGCCCGGCCGACGAACGTGTTGCGGTCGATGACCGCTTGGATCGACTTGCCGTCGATCGTCGTCTCGATGGCGTGGTTGTCGCCGTCCACCAAGAGCGCGCTGTCGATCGACCAGGCGCCGTCGGCGCCGTCCTTGAGGACGTCGAAGGTGACGGTGAACAAGACGATGTCGCCGTACATGCCCCGCGCCGGCGCGACGCGCGTGGCGGTGAAGCCGATCGAGCCCGACGGGTCGACCTTGTTGACGGCGATGAACGGCTGGCCCTCGCGCGACCACGCCTCGCCCGGCTTGACCTGGACGCCGGCCACCTCGAGGGCGTCGACGACCTTGACGCGCTGCGGGTCGAACTTCATCTTGACCTCGGCGCCATAGAGGTTCCAGACGCCCTCGGCCGTGACGTCGACCGCGATCGTGTCGCTGTCGATGGCGCGGACGCCCAGCGCGACGTCGATCGGTCCGGCCGGCGGCGCCGCGGGCGCGCCCTCCGGCAGGCCCAGCGCCCGCTCGGCGGCCGGCGGCAGGATGCCCGCCAGCGCGCCGTCCACCTTCCGCGCCGTCGACGGCGCCACGGCGCCGAACAACCGCGCGGCCGCCTCGGCCTCGCCCGCGTAACCGAACGGCACCGAGCCGTTGCGGCCGTAGTTCGTGCCGACCAGGACGAGGTCGAACAGGTTCACCTCGCGGTCGCCGTTGCAGTCGGCCCGGATGTCGGACGGCGGCGACGTGCGGTAGTTGGCGCCGACCCGGACGAGATCGAAGAGGTTGATGGCGGCGTTGTTGTCGGTGTCGCCGCCCGGCAGCGCCGTGAACGGCAGGTCGAGCGGGCCGCCGCCGGACACCCGGAACATCTGGTCGGCGCCCAGGTAGCACGCCGCATCGGCGCTCAGGCGATGCTCGCCCTTCGGCACGCCGCAGATGCTGAAGTAGCCGTTGGGACCGGAGAGCCCGGCCGGCACGCCGTCGACGTAGACGACGGCGCCGGTGTGGTCGCTGCGGCCCTGCAGGTTCATGTAGCCGCGGATGCAGCTCGTCTTCTCGACCGGCTGCGACGCCGTCGTGCAGCCGTCGGTCGGCACGCTGGCCGCCGAGACCTGGCCGGTCACGGCGTCGCGCGCGGCCACGCGGAACGTGTACGAGGTGCTCGCCAGCAGCTCCGGCGACTCGTAGGCGTACAGCGTGCCGGTGCCGACCTGGGTCGTGCTCGGGACCGTCGCCAGCGGGATGTAGGTCGAGCCGTTGAAGCTGACCTCGATGGCGAACTCGGTCTCGAACGTCGAGTTGTCGACCCAGGTGACGCGGATCTGCGCCCCACCGGGCAAGACGTTGCAGGCGGCGTTCAGCGGCGGCGACGGCGCGGCCAGGACGATGAACGTCGCCTGGGCGCCGTTGTTGGCCGCGTTCGGATCCGGCGTCGTCGACGTCACCGACGCCGTGTTCGACACCTGCGTCCCGGGCGCGACGGCCGCCCCGATGCGGACCACGATCTGGAACGTCCGGGTCTGGCCGCCGTTGACCGTGCCCAGGTTGCAGGTCACGTTCTGGCCGCTGACCTGGCAGCCGGCGGTGTTGCTGTGGTGCGTCACCTGCGCCGGCAGCGCGTCGCTGACGACGACGTTCAGGGCCTGGCCCGGTCCGTCGTTGACGACGACGAAGTCGTACGTCACCAAGCCGCCCTGCTGGGCCGGGGTGGTGCCGTTGACGTTCTTGCTGATCCGGACGTCGGCGTTCTGCGGTGCGGTGATCGTGACGTTCACCGAGTCGCTGTTGTTGCCCGGCGCCGGGTCGGCCGCCGGCGAGCTGACGGTGGCCGTGTTCGTCACCGTGCCCGAGGCGTTGGCGGCCACCGCCGCCGTCACCTGGAAGCTGACGAAGCCGCCCGCCGTCACCGTCGGGAAGGTGCAGGTCAGCGTCTGGCCGCTCACGCTGCAGCCGGCGGTGTTGCTGACGTGGGTCAGGCCTGGCGGCAGCGTGTCGGTCACCGTCACCGGCCCGGCGTTCGACGGTCCCAGGTTGTCGATCTGGAAGCCGAACACCACCTGCCCGCCGGCCTGCGCCGTGGCGGGGTTGGCGGTCTTGTCGATCCGCAGGTCGGCCACGCGGCGCGCCGTGGCGGTGTGGTTGGCCTGGTTGTCGGTCGGGTCGGTCTCGGGCGACGTCGTGGCCACCGAGGCGGTGTTCACGAACTGCTGCCCCTGCGTCGCCGTGGCCGGGATCGCGACGTTGACGTGGATCGTCACCGTCGTGTCGTCGGCGACGGTGCCGAGGTTGCAGGTCAGCACCTGGGCCACCGCCGTGCAGCCGCCGTCGTTGTCGACCAGGCTGACGCCGGCCGGCAGGTTGTCGGTGACGACGACGCCGTTGGCGGTGCCGGGGCCGTGGTTGCGGATCGCCAGCGTGTACTGCAGCGTCGTGCCGGCGATCGGGTTGTTGTCGGACGCCGTCTTCGTGACCGCCAGGTCGACGTTCGGGCTCGGCGACTCGACGATCAGCGTGATCGTGTCGCTGTTGTTCGAGCCCTGCGGGTCGGGCGTGTTGCTGGTCACGGTGGCGGTGTTGTTGAACTGCGTCCCGGCCGCCAGCCCGGCGCCGACCGTGACCGGGATCTGGACGACCACGGTGGTGCCGTTGGCGATGTTGCCCAGGTTGCAGGTCACCGTCCCGGCGGCCAGCGCGCAGGCGGCCGGCAGCGCGCCCGGCGTCACCTGCGCCGGCAGCGTGTCCTGCACCACCACGGCCTGCGCCGTGGCCGGGCCGTTGTTCGTGACCGCCAGGTCGAACGTGATCGCCTCGCCGGCCAGCGGCGTCGGGTCGGACGCCGTCTTGTCGATGGCCAGGTCGGCCGCGTTGGCGGCCTGGGTCACGATGACGAACGCGCTGTCGGCGTTGTCGGTGGCGTCGGGGTCGGGCTCCGACGACGTGGCGCTGGCGTTGTTCGTCAGGATCGTGCCGGGCTGGGCGTTGGCGGCCACCTGGGCCACGATCGTCACCTCGCGCGTCTGGCCCGCGGCCAGCGGCCCGAGGTTGCAGCCGGCGGCGAGCGCCGCAGCACCGCAGTTCTGGCTGTCGGAGACGTACGTCATGCCGTTGGGCAGCACGTCGGTGAGCGTCACCGTGGCGGCGTCGGACGGCCCGCTGTTCTTGACCCCGACGGTGAACGAGACCTGCGCGCCGGGCGCCGGCTGGACGTTGCTGGCGTCCTTGTCGACGCTGATGTCGGCGCTGCGGACGGCCGCGACCGTGACGTCGTCCTCGTTGTTGCCCGGGTTCGGGTCGTCGGTCAGGACGCGCTCGGGCGCGTCGACGGCCATCGACGCGGCCAGCGGCGCCTTGCCGTGGGCCACGCTGGCCACGTTCGTCAGCTGCGCGCCGTTGGGCACGCCGGCGCCGACCTGGACGGTCATCGTGAACAGCCGCGACTGCCCGTTGTTCAGGGCGCCCAGGTTGCAGGTGAGCGTCTGGGGCGGCCCCTGGACGCAGCCGGACGTCCCGCCCGGACCCGCCGTGTCGGAGAGGTAGCTGAACCCGGCCGGGAGCTGGTCGATGACGATCACCGACGGCGCGTTCGCCGGGCCGAGGTTCTCGACGAGCAGGTTGAACGTGTGCATCATGCCCGGCGTCACCGTCGGCGACGGCGACGTCTTCGTGATCTGCAGGTCGGCGCCCTGGCCGGTGCCGGTGACCGTCGTGGTGGCGTTGGCGCCGTTGTTGCCCGGCGTCGGGTCGACGGTGCCGGACGAGACGACCGCGGTGTTCGTGAGCTGCGCCCCGGCGGGCACCGCGCCGTCGACGTCGACGACGATGTTGAACTGGATCGACTGGCCCGACGGCAGGTTGCCCAGCGCGCAGAGCCGCGTCCCGCCACCGCCCGACGTGCAGCCGTTGGGCCCGGTCGTCGAGACGAACGAGACCCCCAGCGGCAGGACGTCGCTCACCAGCACGTTGTTCGCCTGGCTGGGGCCGTTGTTCGTGACCGTCAGCTGGTAGACCATCTGCTGGCCGGCCAGGATTTGCGCCGGCGCCGCCTTCGTCAGCGCCAGGTCGGCGGTCGAGCCGCTGGCGGGGTTGACGACGGTCTGGGCCGAGGCGTTGTTGTTGCCCGCGGCCGGATCCAGCGTCGACGACGTGACCGAGGCGGTGTTCGTCAGCGTCGTGCCGGCCTGCCCGGCGCCGGTCTGGATCGTTACCACGACGCCCGCGCTGCCGCCGGCGGCGATGTTGCCCAGCGAGCAGCTCAGGTTCTGCGACGCCGGCGGGTTCAGGCTGCAGACCGCCGGCGCGCTGCCGACGAAGGTCGTGCCGGCCGGCAGCGTGTCGTTCACCGTCACGCCGTTGGCCGTGTCGGGGCCGGCGTTGCTGACGGTCAGGTTGTAGGCGATCGTGTTGCCGGCCTGGACCGACGCCGGGCCGGTCTTGGCCAGCGACAGGTCGGCCGACGACGCGCCGCCGACCGTCGTCGTCGTGCTGGCGCTGCTGTTGGCGCCGTCGGGATCGGGCGTGTCGCTGTCGACGGTGGCCAGGTTGACCAGCTGCGTCCCGGCCGCCAGCCCGCCGACGGTGACGTTGATCGTGATCGAGCGCGACGCACCGGCCGCGATGTCGCCCAGGGCGCACGTCAGCGTGCCGACCGGCGCCTGGACGCAGCCGGCGTTGTCGGAGACGTAGGTCACGCCGGCCGGCAGCGTGTCGACGACGACCACGTTGACGGCGTTGGACGGACCGGCGTTGAACACCGTCAGGTTGTAGGCCAGCGCGCCACCCGCCACGACGGTCGGCGGCGCCGACTTCGTGAGCCGCAGGTCGGCGCTGGCGACGGCCACCACCGTGGCCGACGACGTGTTGTTCGCCGGCACCGGGTCCGAGACGCCGGCGGCGGCGACGACCGCCGTGTTGTTGAGGCTCGCGCCGGGCGCGACGTCGGCGTTGATCCGGGCCACGATGTGGATCGTGCGGGTCTGGCCCGACGCCAGCGGGCCCAGGCTACAGGTCAGCGTGCCGGGCGGCGCCTGGACGCAGCCGGCGTCGTCGGAGACGTAGGTCATCCCCACCGGCAGGACGTCGGTCACCTGGGCGTTGTTGACGGCGCTGGGGCCGAAGTTGGCGGCCACCAGCGTGAACGTCACCTCGCCGCCGGCCACGTACGGACCGGCCGAGGCCGTCTTCGTCAGCCGCAGATCGGCCGCCGCCGCCACGATCACCGCCGCCTGGGCCTGGTTGTTGCCCGACGTCGGGTCGAGCGTCGACGACTGGACGGTGGCGGTGTTCGTCAGGATCGCGCCGGTCTGGGCGCCGGGCGCCACCTGGACGGTGATCGCCACGCCGGCGGTCGCGCCGGCCGCCAGGGCGCCGATCGTGCACGTCACCGTGCCGACGGGGGCCTGGACGCAGGCGCCGTTGCTGCTCACGTAGAGCAGGCTGGCCGGCAGCGTGTCGACGACCTGGACGTTCGTCGCGTCGGACGGGCCGTTGTTCGTCACCAGGATCTGGTACACCACCTGGTCGCCCGGCCGCGGCGTCACGATCGACGCGCTCTTGGCGATCGCCAGGTCGGCGGCGCGCGTCGTGGTGACGACGGCGGTGGCGGTGTTGTTGGCCAGGTTCGTGTCGAGCGTGCTCGTCGAGAACACCGTGGCCGTGTTCGTCAGCACCGTCCCGACGGCCAGCATCATGTCGAGCTCGACGTTCACCGTGAACGACCGCGTCTGGCCGACGGCGATGCTGCCGAACGTGCAGGTGAGCGTCCCGACCGGGCCCTCGACGCAACCGTCGCTGTCGGAGACGTAGACCACGCCGGCCGGCAGGATGTCGCGCACGGTGACGTCGGTCACCGGGTCGGGGCCGTTGTTCTTCACCGAGATCGTGTAGACGAGCGCCCCGCCGGCCACCGGCGTCAGCGTCGAGGCCTGCTTCGTGATCTCGAGGTCGGCCTGGTCGACCGGCACCGTCACGTCGCGGGTGTTGATGTAGATGTCGTCGGTGTCGGCCGGGTCGTAGAAGACCTTGACCCGCGTCGGGCCGCCCAGCGGGCAGGCGCCGTCGAAGTAGCCGACGGTGGCGTTGTCCTCGTCGTCGAACAGGTGGACCTGCGGCGGGTTGGGGTTGTTCACCGGCGGGAGGATCCCCAGCGGCGGCGCCCAGGTGTCGCCAGCGGCGCTGATCATGTTGTGGTCCAGCGGCGGCGGGTTGAACTCGTTGGCGCCGGGGCCCGGGAAGAACGGGCCGGGCTCGTCGCGGGTGCAGCCGTAGAACGCCAGCTTGCTCACCGGCGACGTCCAGGCCAGCGTCAGCAGGTACTTCTGGCCCTCCGGCACCGAGATCGTGGTGTAGTTCGACGGCGTCACCATGAGCTGGTGGGTGTTCCAGCCCACGCGGGCGTTGGCGGCGTCGGCCGGCGCGTAGGTCTCACGCAACTCGGTGTGGAGGCGCGTCTCGTCGGTCTCCTCGAGGATCGTCTCGACGAGCGGATCGGACGGCGCGAGCTCGCCGACGCAGCTCACGTAGCCGTTCTCGAACGCGAAGTCCTCGGGCGCCAGCCGGTCGATGTCCATGGCCAGGGTGTGCTGCATGTTGAACGGCGGAAGCACCGACATCTGCGGCGGCAGCCCGTTCAGGAAGTAGCCCTGGTAGAACAGCGAGTCCTGCGGGTTGATGAAGTTGCCCTTCGGCACCGGCGTCCGGATCGTGATGAAGGCGAAGGTGTCGTTGCAGAGGCCGGCGGCGCCGCTGTTCTGGGTCATGATCGCCACGACGTTGTAGCTGTGGCCGTCGACGTGGAACCGCTTGAGGTACCACGGGTCGCCGGGCAGCAGGTCGTGGCTGCCGTTGCCGTCGTCGATGGCCGAGTGGCTGGCGCCCAGCGCGCGGCCGACCGTCAGCGTCACGCGGTCGCCGGACGGCGCGACGTCCTCGACGAAGGCGAACCAGGCGCCGTCGGGCGCGGTGTTGGCCTCGCCGGGGCGCACGATCGTCACCCGGTCCTGGAAGCGGTCGACGAGCACGGCGTCGCCGATGTCGAGGGTGCGGATGCCGCCGACGGCCTCGGGCCGGGCGTTGTTCGGGTTGCCGCCGGTGAAGAACAGCCGGAACTGGGCCCGGGTGTTCGGGGTGACGTTGTTCAGCGTGATCAGGTAGTCCAGGAACTGGGCGTTGTGGCCCTCGGGCGTGTTCGGATCGAGGTCGAGCGTCAGGCTCTGGACGGCGAAGACCGCCATCTCGTTGCCGTTGAGCGCCTGGCAGTCGGCGTCGAGCGCGTCGTTGACCTGGTCGCCGTCGAAGTCGAGCATCGGGCCGGCCAGCGGCGTGACCGGCACGCCGGGCAGCGTCGGCCGGTTCGACTGCCACTGCTGGTCGAGGTACTGGTTGAGCGTCTGCTCGGAGTGGATGTTCGAGGCGTCGTTGAAGCCGTCGAAGTTGGCGTCGAACGTCGTCAGGCCGTAGCCGAACTGGCCGCCCGCCGGCAGCGTGCCGTTGGGGTTCGGCGCCGGCAGATCGGCCGCCCGCGACCCAACCGGGAAGGCGATCCGGCTCGACCCGGCCGGCACGCCGACCGGGTTGTCGGTCGTGTCCATCATCAGGTAGGTGTACTCCTGGACGATGGCCGGGAACTGCAGGTCGCGCTGGCAGTCGTCGGTGAAGCGCAGCTTCTCGACCCAGTCGGGCTGGTACCACGTCCGGTGGTAGACCTTCTCGCGGGCGTTCTGGGCGCCGTTCGAGATCTGCTGGTAGAGCTCGCGCAGCGGCTCGTTGAAGTTGCGGAACTCGTCCATGTAGGCCGGGTTGAACGTCAGCGAGTCGGTCCGCGGCGCGTGCGGGTGCTGCGGGTTCACCGGCGCGAAGGGATCGGTGTACGGCAGCACCTCGACCGGGTAGGCGGCCAAGCCCGACGTCGCGTCGGTGGCCACCGCGGTGTCGCCCGCGCCGAACAGGATCGGCGGGCGGCTGACGATGCCGTTGCAGGTCAGGTCGTCGCAGACCGGGAAGCCGCCGTAGAGCCGGAGGCCGTCGTTGTCGGCCGTCAGCTTGCCCTTGTTGTCGTCGGGGTCGTGGACGAACGTCACGCGGCGCGGCGAGCCGTAGGCGCCGGTGGCCGGGTCGAAGAGCGTCTCGTCGACCACGAGGTCCGGCGGCGTCGGCGGCTGCTCGTCGGGCACCGAGCCGTCGGGCATGCGCCAGAGGCGCCAGCGGGCGGTGTCGTTCGTGAAGCCGGTCGTCACCAGGTAGTTGTCGGGGTCGCAGGCCGGGACGCCGCCGGCCAGCGGCGCGCCCGCCTGGTCGGGCATCACGAACTCGGTGTAGCGCCAAGGCTGGGTGAAGACCTGCTCGTTGAAGAAGAAGCTGTCCGGCACGCCCGGCGGCGGCGCCGCGCTGCCGCCGGTGTTGAGCGCGCCGTACTTCTCGCGGATCTGGCCGATGAAGGGCTCGTAGCCCTCCTCCTCGGTGTAGAACCAGTGGCTGGCGAAGTAGTTGTCGTAGGGGCCCACCGGGCGCTCGGGGTGCCGGCCGGTGTAGACCAGCGGATCGCTCTGCGCCAGGACCGGCGGGATCGGGCCCATCGGGCCGCCCATGTAGAGGATCTCGGGGCGCTGGACCTCGTCGTCGCCCGGCAGGATCGGGCAGAGGTCGAAGCCCTCGAAGTCGACGACGTCCTCGAGGATCGTGTGCTCGTGGTTGAACGGCGGCGGCAGGACGAGCGGCTCTTGGACGCCGTAGCCCTCGAGGCGCACCGAGTGCTGCTCGATCGTGACGTCGACCTTGGGCAGCGGCGAGCGCAGCGTGATGTACTGCATCGCGTTGGCGGCGCAGGTCATGATCGCCACGACGTTGTACTCGTGGCCGTCGACGTAGAAGCGCTTCAGGAACCACGGGCCGCCGACCGAGCGGTTGGCGACGTTCGGCGTGCTCTCCATGCTGGCGCACGGGGCGCCGAGCGCGCGGCCGAGGACGAGCGTGACGGTGCCGTCGAGGGCGTCGGTGCCCTGGACATATACGTAGAACGGACCGATCGGCAGCTGCCCCAGCAGGTTGGCGCCGGGCTGAACGACCTGCAGCGGGCCGACGTCGGCCGCCAGGGCCAGGCCGTCGATGCCGACCGAGCGCGCCTGGACGAGCCGCGGCCGGAGGTCGCCGTTGTACCAGACCTCGAGCACGGCGGCCTGGGCCGAGACGTTGCGCACCCGGACGAAGTGGTCGAGGAACTGGACCGTGCTGCCGTCGTGGATCGTGATCGAGTCCGTCGACAGCACGACCATCTCGTCGCACGACAGCGGCACGCCGTCCGTGTTGATGTTGTCGAGGACGCCGTCGCCGTCGAAGTCGATCGTGATGCCGGTGTCGGCCGCGGTCGTGATCTCGCTGCCGACGTTGACCATGTCGTTCGTGCCGTCGAAGTCGACGTCGAGGCTGGTCAGGCCGTCGCCGACGAGCGGCCCGGCCGGATCCGTTGCGGCCAGCGACGTGCCGATCGGGAAGACGAAGCGCGTCTCGCCGGCGCGGCCGCAGATCGGGCGCGGCGCGCTATCGTCGAGGCGGTCGGGGTCGGGATGGGCCACCGGCAGCTCGTTGTCGAGGAGCTGGTAGGTGAGCTCGGTCATGATCGCCGGGTACCACTCGTCCTGGTTGGACGGGGCGGGGTTGACCGGCGCGTCGGGGGTGCCGTTGTTGTTGCTGTCGGTCAGGCAGTCGTCGGCGTTGAGGTCCTTGTCGAGGTGGGTCGGCTCGTACCAATGCCGCAGCCACACCTTCTGCGAGCCGTTGACGCCCGAGGCGCGGATGTTGGCGTCGCGCGAGACCTCGTCCGTGGCGCGGAGGCAGTTCCACTGGGCGCGGAAGGCCGGCTCGTTGAGCCGCTCCGAGATCCAGGCCGGGTCCCAGGTCACGTAGTCGAACTCGGGCGCCTCCGGCGACAACGGGCTGAACGGCCCGGTCGGGTCGGTGTACGGCGGATCCTCGGGAACCCGCTGCGTGTTCGGGTCGATGACGGTGTTCGAGCCCGCCGTCGCCGGCCGGTTGGCCTCGCCGACGATGCAGCTGTTGCAGACCACGGTGTAGCCGTACAAGCGCAGCGTGTCGAGGCGCTCGGTGATGTCGGCCAGCACCGCCGCCGCGGGCGAGGCGGCCGGGGCGCCCGCCGGCGCAGCGCCGGCGAGGCCGGCGCCGAAGCCCAGGCCGCCGGCCATGGCCAGCGTCACCGCGACGACGGCGCGCCAGAGGGCCCACGTGGGCCGGTGGTCACGCGGCGTGCGGTCGAGGGTCAGACGGGTGGACTGCGGGCGGGACTGACTCATGCTGTGGCTCCTCCGGTTCGAAGAAGGCCCGTCTGGCCCTGGGGGGGACGGATCGGGGCGGGACCTCACACAGACACGCGACCGCCCACCCCGGCACGGCGGACGACCGGGACGCTGGGTCGGCGCTCAGGCGCACGCGCCCGATCAGGGCGCGGCCGAACGGCTGGTTACAATTCGATTAACGGCCATTGTAACGCACGGCGAGGGCGATTGCAAGCCCCTTCTTAAGGAGAACGTAACCGCCCGGGAGAGGGTCGCGGGTCCGCGCCGCCGGGGTCGCGAGGGGGTCGGCGGTCGTGGAGCCAACGTGTTGGACGCACGACGTGGCGCACGGACACGCTGAGATTGTCGCCGGGGGGGACCGTCAGCCCGCCGGCGGCTCGCCGCCGCGCCGCAGCGCATCGTAGGCGGACAGCCACTGCACCATCTCGTCGGCGCGCTTCTGCTCCGCCTCGGCCTCGAGCCGCGCCCGGCGGGCGTTGATCCGCTCGAAGATCAGGCCCTGAACGCGCTCGGGATGGCTGACGCCGTCGAAGCTGAAGTTGCCGGTGTCGGCCGCCGTCTGGATCGTCACCGTGCCGAAGCGCAGGATCATCGCGATGGGGTTGGGGATGCTGAAGCGGACGTCCTGGACGGCGTCCAACGACGCCTGCCGCTGGTCCTTGAACAGGCCCAGCGGCAGCGACTCGATGTCGATGACGTGGTTGTCGGTGAGGATGTACTGGTCGTTGCGCCAGTCCTCGTAACGCCACCACAGCCAGGCGTACGCCGCGGCGCACACCGCCAGCAGCGCCCGGCCGGCCCCGGCGTAGCCCGCCGCCGCGCCCGACAGCGCCAGCCACGTCGCGCCGCCGGCCAGCGCCAGGGGCAGGGCCGTGGCGCGCAGCAGCAGCCACCAGTGGCGCCGCCAGATGACGCGTCCGCCGTCGCGGACCTCGGTCAGCGGCACGAAGTAGAGGAACACGCCGACGATCCGGTGCAGCCACGAGGGCGCGGGGGCGGCGGCCGGCGCGGTCGCCGAGGCGCGGACCGTCGGCGCGCCCGTCGGCTCGGCGGCAGCGGCCGGAGCGGCCGCATCCATGCCCAGCCGGCCGTCGCCGATCGCCCGGCGGAGCTGGCCCTCGATGAACGCGCGCCGCTCGGCCTGCGCCCGGGCGCGGGCGCGGCTCATCTGGGCGAAGATGTCGGCCCGCAGCGCGTCGGGATGGGCCGCCATCCGCCAGACGATCTTGCCGCTGCTCGAGGCGGTGTTGACGGTCACGGTGCCGTAGTCCAGCAGCCGCGCCAGCAGCGACGGCGAGCGGGCCTGGACATCCTGGACCCGCGCCATGAGCGCCTCGCGCCGGTCGGCGGCGATGAACGGGCGCGTCTCGAGCAGGACGATGCGCTGGTTCGTGACGATCAGCCGGTCCTCGCTCCAGTTCAGCCAGGCCCACCACGCCCAGGCGCCCGGCAACGCCAGGCCGACGAGCGCCCACCCGCCGACCGCGCCCGGCGCGGCCGCGGCCGTCGACAGCCCGACGCCGACGACGAGGGCGACGATCAGCAGCCCGACCGGCGGCAGCAGGCCGGTCACCAAGGCCAAGATGTGCCGGCGGTAGATGCGGACCTCGTACTCGCCCTCGCCCGCGTCCTCGTCGCGCCGCGCGGTCATCTGGAGGCGCGCCTCGTCGGGTAGGACGAGCAGATCGTCGATCTCGGGCGCCGCCCGCAGCAGCCGCAGGACGTCGTCGCGCCCGGCGGCCAGCAGCCAGCCGTCGGTCTCGGCCACGACGCGGTTCGGACGCGGCGCGTCGGTGAAGACGCCGCGCACGCCGACGACCGCGCCATACGCGCGGTGACCTTGAACCTCGACCCGGCCTTCTTCACCCACCCGCTCGAGCCGCAGCGTGCCCTCGATGAGCACCCACAGCGTCGTGTCGACCGTCCCCTGGCGCGCGATGACCTCGCCGGCCCGGACGCGCGTCGCGCGGAACAGCGGCGCGAGCTGCAGCAGCGCCGGCGGCTCGAGCAGCTGGAACACCTCGGCGCCCAGCAGGTGCAGCGCGACGTCGCTGTCGGTCAGGCCGTCGTCGCGCAGCGGCGAAGCGGTCGCGGGTTCGGGGGCGGGCGTGGGCGACCCGGGCGCCGGCGACGGGCCGCCGACCGACAACGGCAGCGGGCCCGTGGCGTCGAGCGGGTTGGCGGGCGGTTCGTCGTTCGGCGGGTGCGGCACGGGCGGCGCCTGGTGGGTGGGGCGTGGGGGTCCATTGTAGGGGCAGACCCCCGTGTCTGCCCCGGACGTGGGGCAAACGCGGGGGTCCGCCCCGGACGGGGGGGGGCAGACGCGGGGGTCTGCCCCGGACGGACGATGGGGCAGACGCGGGGGTCTGCCCCTACAGGTACGATTTCACCTGTTCGGCGGCGCGGCGCGACATTCCGGGCACGGCGGCGATGTCGTCGATCGTGGCCAGGCGGATGCGGTCGAGCGAGCCGAAGTGGGCCAGCAGGGCGCGCCGGCGCTTCGGGCCGATGCCGGGGATCTCGTCGAGGCTGCTGCGGAGGCCGCTGTCCTGGCGGAGCTTGCGGTTGTAGGTGAGCGCGAATCGGTGGGCCTCGTCGCGGGCGCGCTGGACCAGGAACAGCGCCTGGCTCTCGCGCGGGAGGTAGACCGAGCCCTTGTGGCCCGGGCGGAACAGCTCCTCGTGGCGCTTGGCCAGCGACGCCAGCGGCAGATCGTCGAGGCCGAGCGACTGCAGCACCTTGGCCGCGACGCCCAGCTGCCCCTTGCCGCCGTCGACGAGCACGAGGTCGGGCTCGCGCTCGAACGCGCCGCGGGCGGCGTCGGCGCGGGCGACGGTGTCGGCGTCGTCGGTCGCCGGCGCGGCGACGGCTTCGGCGCGCGCGGCGCGGGCGGCGGCCAGGCGGCGGAAGCGGCGGGTGAGCATCTCGGCCATCGCCGCGAAGTCGTCGCCGCCGCCGGACTCCTTCATCCGGAAGTGGCGGTAGTCGGCGCGGTAGGGCGCGGCGTCCTCGAAGACGATCATCGAGCCCACGGTGTGGGTGCCCTGCAGGTTCGAGACGTCGAAGCACTCGATCCGGCGCGGCGGGCGCGGCAGGCCGAGGGCGTCCTGGAGCTCGGCGATGGCGCGGCGGGCGACGTCGCTCTTGCTCTCGAGGGCGTGGGCGACCCGCAGCGCGCGCAGCGTCTCGTGGGCGTTCTCGACGGCGACGTCCACCAGGTCGCGCTTGTGGCCGCGGCGCGGGACGTGGACCTTGACCTTGGTGCCGCGCTTTTCGCCCAGCCAGCGCTCGATGATCTCGGACTCGACGATGTGGTCGGGCACGACGATCTCGCCCGGTACGCGCGGGCCGCTGTCGTAGAACTGCTGGATGAACTGGGCCAGGACGGCCGCGTCGGGCTCGTCGCCCGCGCCCTCGAGCGGGAAGTGCTCGCTGCCCATCAGCTTGCCGTTGCGGACGAAGAAGACCTGGGCGATCGCGGCGCCGTCCTCGCGGGCGACGGCGATGACGTCCTGATCGGCCAGCGTCGGCGCGATGACCCGCTGGCGCTCGATGAGCTGCTCGATGGCCGCGATCCGGTCGCGCAGCCGCGCCGCCTGCTCGAACTCGAGCGCCGCGGCGTGGGCCTTCATGCGCGCGCTCAGGTCGTCGACGATCTCGTCGGTGTGGCCGTCGAGGAAGCGGCACAGGCGGGCGATCATGTCGCCATAGGCGTCGCGCGTCACCGCCCCGACGCACGGGCCGAGGCAGAGGCCGATGTCGAGGTAGAGGCAGGCCCGCGCGTCGCGGCCGGTGATCTCGCGATCGCAGTCGAGATAGGGGAAGACCTTGCGCAGGTTGGCGACGGTCTCGCGCATCGACTGGGCGGAGACGTACGGCCCGAAGTAGCGGGCGCCGTCGTCGAGGATGCGGCGCGTCACCTGCAGCGTTGGGAAGGGGTCCTTCAGCGTCACCTTGAGGTAGGGGTAGCGCTTGTCGTCCTTGAGCAAGATGTTGTAGTGCGGGCGGTGGCGCTTGATGAGGTTCATCTCGAGGAGCAGGGCCTCGAGATCGGACCCGGTGATCGTCCACTCGATGTGGGCGATCTTGGCCACGAGCCGCAGCGTCTTGCCGTGGTGGGCGGCGCTGGCCTGGAAGTACGACCGCACCCGGCTGCGGAGGTTGACCGCCTTGCCGACGTAGAGCAGCTCGCCGTCGGCGTCGAAGTACTGGTAGACGCCCGGCTTGTTGGGGAGGGTGTCGAGGAGCGGCTTGAGGTCCGGTCGGGTCATGGCCCCATTGTAGGGCCGGGCGGCGAACGGCTGCTCGGCCGCGACGCATTCGCGATGCTTCGAACGGCGGTTCCGCGCGCCGGCGCGGGCCCGCGGGCCCGCGCCGGCGGGTCGGATCGATCGCGTCCGTCCGACGCTACTGCGTCACCGTCACCTTGACGCTCGTCATGACCGGCGGCGACAGCGTCATGTGCGCACCGTCGGCGACGACGGCCGTCAGGGTGTGCTCGCCGGCCGCCAGCTCGATGTCCTTGCAGGCCGCGCCGTCGCCCATGTGGATGTGGCGGTCGTCGGTCGGGATGACGACGCCGGGCGCCTCGAACGCCTTGAGCTCGTCGTCGGTGAGATCGACGAGCAGGTGGTGGTGCCCCGAGCCCGCCTTGACCGCGCCCTTGGGCTCGATCGTGAGCCCCGAGGCCGAGAGGCAGACGTTGACCGGGCTCGCCACCGAGTCGCCGTCCTTGAGGTTGTCGAACTGGACGCTGGTGGCGGCGTCGCCGCCGCTCTCGGCGCCGCCGCAGGCCGCCGCCGTCAGCCCGACGGCGCCGAGGGCCATGATCGTCAGCCACGTTCGCATGTCGCGTCTCCTCTGCTCGCACGGTTCGGGCCATCGGCCCGCTGCTCCCCGCCGGACCGCACTCGGTCCGCCGGCGGCGGAGTATACGCGGCGCCGTGGCGCCAAGCGATGGGCAACCAGATCGCGTACGGCCAAGGCCCGGCGGGCACCGTCGCGCCGGGCGGCGGCGACGTCCGGCGCGGCGTGGGGGGCGCTTCGGGGGTGGACGTCGCCCCGGGCGCCGCCGTCCCCTCGGGCGGCGCGCGCAGCACGAACGACGGACTCTCGGCGCGCTGCGGGTCGAAGGGCGGACACTGGGCGTCGATCCGCCAGCGGTAGGCGCCGTCGGCCAGGCGCGGCGGCGCGGCGGGCAGCGCGAGGTCGAACGCGAAGCACGTCGCGCGCGTGCTGGCCAGGCCCGTCACGAACACGTCGCCATCCGCGCCGGCCAGCGCGATCGCGTAGTGGCACAGTGTCGGCGCGTGCTGCCGCCAGCGCACGACCCAGGCATCCGGCCCAGCCGGCGGCAGCAGGACGGCGCCGGGCGCGGGCTCGACGACCGCCAGCGGCGCCGGCTGGGGCCGCTGGCTCGTCGGCGAGGGCGTGGCCGTCGGCGGCCGCGGGCCGGTCGGCGACGGCGTGCGCGTCGGCGTGCGGGTGGCGGTCGGCGACGGGAAGGGGTGGGGCGTGCCGGGCCCGACGTAGGCCAGCCGGAGCTCGGGCGCGCCCGCGGGATCCTCGCGGCTGGCGAACGTCCGGCTGCGCCCGGCCTCGCAGCCGCCGGCCGGCACCTCGAGCTGCAGCCCGAGGTGCCGCTGGGCGCGCAGCGCCTCCTCGACCGCCCACGCCACGTCGAACGCCAGCGGGCCGGGCGTCGATGCGACGTAGGCCGCGGCGCCTTGGCGGGCGATGTCGGGCCGGTTGGCCCAGTTCGCCGTCCGCTCGTCGAACGGCTCGCTGAGCGAGGCCAGCACGGCGGCGACGCTGGCGGCGCCGTCGCCGCCGGTGCGCCGCAGCGTCAGCGTCGCCGTGACGACGAGGCTACCGGCCGCCAGCTCCGGCAGGCCGAAGCGCAGCAGGACCGTCCGCGTCGTACCGTCCGGCGCGACGTCGCGGCCGAGCGACAGCGCCGGCGCCTCGCCGAGCGCCGCGCCGGGGCGGAATCGGTCGATCGTCGTGTCGGCGATCGGCGTCTGGCGGACGTCGACGACGCCAGGCTGGAGGGCGTCGGCCGCGTCGCGCGCGCCGGGCGCCGCGGCGGCCGCCCGCGGCGGCGCGGCGTCCGGTGGTCGCGCCGTCGCGGCCGGCGCGACGGCGACGGCCAGCGCGACGGCGACAGCCAGCGCGACGGCGGCGAGGGCGCGGCGGCCGGCACCTAGGCCGCGTCGGCCCACGCGGCCGCCAGCCAGCGGCGCACCTCGTCGTCGATGTCCGAGGGGTCGCGCAGTTCGAGGTGATGCGTGAATCGCCCCGGCGCCGGCTCGACGACCGACTTCCAGCGCGGCGACGGGTCGCGGTGGCGGAAGCCCAGCGTCAGCACGAGCGGCGCGCCGCGGCCGAGGTACTGCGCCGGCCGCCACAGGCGGGCGAACGGGCGGGCAGCGCGGCACAGCGCGATCTCGCTCCGGCCGATCCGCAGCGCGACCGGCTCGCCCGCGACACCGACCGCGACAGCCCACACGGCGTCGAACCGGGCGCGGGCGTCGTCGTGGCCGGCGAAGAAGGCGTCGACGGCGGCAGCCGCCTTGGCCGCGTCCGCGCGACCGAAGGCCGCGCCCGCTGGCGGTGCGCCGGTCGGACCGTTCGACGTGCTGCCGTGCATCCACCCACCTCCGCCGCCGGACGCCCGCGTGCGCTGCGGCCGGCCGCCGGCACGATACGCCCACCGGCGCGGCCGCGCAATCGGCGCGGCGGAGGGCTAGGCGCGCCGCCGAAGGACCTCGTACACCGGCACCCCCAGCGCGACGACGCCGGCGCCCGCCAGCGCTTGCCGCGGCGCGTTGCCGGCCAGGAGGACGAGCATGACCGCCACGAGGACCAAGAACACGACCGGCGGCACCGGGTAGAGCGGTGCGGCGAACGCCGGGGGCGGCCCGGCGCGGCGCCGCAGCACGAGGACGCCCGCCACCGTCAGGCCGAGGAAGGCGACGACGCTGAAGATGAAGTAGCCCAGGATCTGGTCGAACGTGCCGACGGCCACGAGCCCGCATGCCAGCGCGGCCTGGAGGGCGATCGCCCGCGCCGGCGTGCCGAAGCGCGGGTGCAGCGCCCCGACGGCCCGCGGCACGACGCCGTCGGCGGCCATGGCGTAGGCGACGCGCGGCGCGGCCAGCAGCAGCCCGGCCAGGCTGCCGAGCACCGAGACGACGACGATCGCGGCGAACAGCCGCCCGCCCGCCGGTCCGAACAGGGCCTCGCCGGCCTGGGCGACGAACGCCTCGGGCGAGGCCGCGCCCGAGCGCGGCACGAGGTAGAGGAACGCGGCGCTGGTGACGATGTAGGCCGCCGTGACGATCCCGACGCCCCAGATGAGCGCCCGCGGCATCGTCCGCGCCGGGTCGCGCACCTCGCCGCCCAGCTTGCTGAGATCCCACCAGCCGCCGAAGGCGAAGAACGCCCCGACGAACCCGCCGGCCAACGCGCCGAACCACGGCCCCGCCTCGGCCGGGCGCGCCGCGAACGGCACGAAGTGGCCCCAGTCGCCGCGGCCCGTGCCGAAGGCCAGCAGGGCGATGACGACCAGGAAGCCGACCTTGAGCACCGTCAGCGCCCGGACGAACGCCGCGCTCTGGCGCACGCCGACGACGTTCAGCGCGGCCAGCCCGACGATCGCCGCCATCGCCACGGCCTTGGCGCCGGCAGCCGAGAGCGGCACGGCGTAGCCGACGTAGGTCGCGAACCCGACGGCCAGCGAGGCGGTGATGCCGGGGTCCATGACCAACAGCGCCATCCAGCCGTAGAGGAACGCCCAGCGCAGCCCATACGTCTCGCGCAGGTAGACGTAGATGCCGCCGGCGGCCGGCCAGCGCGCCGCCAGCTCGCCGAAGCACAGCGCCCCGCACAGCGCGGCCGTGCCCATCACCAGCCAGACCACGAGCAGCCACAGCGGCGCACCGAGGGCCTGGGCCATCTCGGCCGGCGTCAGGAAGATCCCGACGCCGATCACCTCACCGACGATGATCGCAACGGCCGCGCGCAGGCCGAGCTGCCGGGTGAGGCCGGTGGCGGGCTGGGCGGACTCGGTCACGGCATCGCTCCTGGCGGTGGGACGGCGGGCGCGGCGGGCGTCGGGCCTGCCGCAGGGCATCGTCGCGGCGCCCGGCGCTCGGCGCTCGGCGCTCGGCGCCCAGTATGCGCCGTCGCGCCGGCCTGTCCATCGGGTGTCGACGCCGGCGGCGAGGGCGAGACCTGATGGCGGGGGCTTGGACCGCGGTCGTCGCCCGTCGCCGTATTGGCCACAAAGTGTGACCTGTCCTATCCTGGGCCCATGAAGTCCATCGCGATCGCCAAGTTCAAGGCCCAGTGCCTGTCGCTGATCGAGCACCTCGAGAAGGATGGCATCGTCATCACGAAGCACGGTCGGCCGGTGGCACGGGTCGTCCCCTTCGAGCGCGCTTCCGCCGATCGGATCGGCAGCTTGAAGGGCCGGATCCGTGTGCTGGGCGACATCTTCGGCACCGACACGACCTGGGATGCCGGTGCTGAACCTTGACACGCACATGCTGGTGTTCGCGCTGGCCGGCGATCTCAGCGCCGCCGAGCAGAGCCTGCTCGAACGCGACGAATGGAGCATCTCGGCGATCGTGCTCTGGGAGCTGGCGAAGCTGGTGCAACTGGGGCGACTGGAGCTCGACCTCGACGCGCCAGACGTTGTGCGCGCCCTTTCCACGTTGACGATCTGGCCGCTCGACCTGGCCGTGTGCCGGCAGTCGACGCGCCTCGACATCCACGGCGACCCCGCCGACGAGCTCATCGCCGCGACGAGCATCGTCCACAACGTCCCGCTCGTAACCCGCGACCGCCGGCTGCGGGCGTCGCGCCTCGTGCCACTGGCATAGGCGCGAGCGCCGTCGTGGGCGCGTACCATCGCCTGGATCGCCGCTTCCGGCCGACTCGGCCAGCCGGGCAACTCCCACGCCTCCGACGGTAGCTCGCGCGCCCCCAGCGACAACGCGCGACTTGCCGCCCGCGCACCGCCCCGCTATCATCGCCGCTCCCTTCGGGCGGTTAGCTCAGTTGGCTAGAGCGCCACGTTGACATCGTGGAGGTCACAAGTTCGAGTCTTGTACCGCCCACTCGGCCCGCGTGACCCGGGCCGACGGGACACGGACGGCGACCCCGTCGCCGCGCCGTACCACAACCGCATCGTCAACGGCTTCGACGAGGACGAGTAGGCCCGCCGCGCGCGCCAGAGAACGGGCGTCATCGGCTGCAAGCGCCCCCCGCTGTCCGACGGGTCGAACACCCCCTCCGAGCCGACGCCCGAACCGCCGAATGGTCCCGACCGACGTCGCGACCGGGCCGGCGTAGTAGGCCCGTCCGGGTGGCGCCGTTACCCGCCAGCAAGAGGTCGACGTCGACCGCTTCGCCTGTTCGTGACGGGGGTCCCCGGCGCGGAGGCGAATCGTCGGCGCCGGCGAACTCAGGTGGAACCGCGAAGCCCCCTCGCCCTGAAGAGCGAGGGGGCTTTTCGTTGGTCGGCGCTGCGCCGGCCCGATCACGCGGGAGGTTCGATCATGCCCCAGTCCGACTCGTCCGCCGCGGCGCCCGCCGCACCGAACGGGCACGCGCCCGACCCGGCGGTCGCCGACCGCCTCTACCGCCTCCGCCACTCCCTGGCCCACGTCATGGCCCAGGCGGTGCGCGACCTCTACCCCGACGTCCGCTTCGCGATCGGGCCGCCGATCGAGAACGGCTTCTACTACGACTTCGACCTCGGCATGGGCGACAACGGCCGGCCGCGGACGTTCACGCCCGACGACCTGGCGGCGATCGAGAAGCGGATGCGGCAGATCATCGCCGGCAAGCACCCCTTCCAGTACCGCGAGGTCTCGGCCGACGAGGCCCGGGCGCTGTTCGCCGACCAGCCCTACAAGCTCGAGCTCATCGAGGGGCTGGCCAAGGGCGACGTCGACGAGTACGGCGTCGAGCGCGACGAGGGCGATGTCGGCGGTGATCTCGACGGCGAGGACAGCGGCGGGCCTGGCGCTCGGGCGCGCGCGTCATCGCCCGTGGTGATCTCGACGTACCGCCAGGACGCCTTCGAGGACCTCTGCAAGGGCCCGCACGTCGAGCACACGGGCCAGCTGCCGGCCGACGCGTTCAAGCTGCTGTCGGTGGCCGGCGCGTACTGGCGCGGCGACGAGCACAACCCGATGCTGCAGCGCATCTACGGCACGGCCTGGACGAACAAGAAGGACCTGGCGGCCCACCTGGCCATGCTCGAGGAAGCCCAGAAGCGCGACCACCGCGTCCTGGGCCGCGACCTCGACATCTTCGCCTTCGACGACGAGGTCGGCCCGGGCCTGCCGCTGTGGCTGCCCAACGGCGGCATCCTTATCGAGGAGATCGAGCGCCTGGCCAAGGAGGTCGAGGCGGCGCACGGCTACCACCGCGTCCGGACGCCGAACCTCTCGAAGGAGGACCTCTTCCTCCGCAGCGGCCACTTGCCGTACTACGCCGAGGCCATGTACCCGCCGATGGAGCTCGACGGCGTCCGCTACTACGTCAAGCCGATGAACTGCCCGATGCACCACAAGATCTTCGCCAGCCGGCCGCGCAGCTACCGCGATCTGCCGTTGCGCCTGGCCGAGTACGGCACGTGCTACCGCTACGAGAAGAGCGGCGAGCTCATGGGCCTGATGCGGGTGCGCAGCCTGCAGATGAACGATGCCCACATCTACTGCTCGGCCGAGCAGTTCGAGGCCGAGTTCCTCGACGTCATCGCGATGTACCTGACGTACTTCAAGCTGTTCGGCATCGAGCGCTACGTCATGCGCTTCAGCACCCACCACAAGCGGGGCCTGGGCAAGAAGTACGTCGACAACGCCGCGCTCTGGGCGCACACCGAGGCGATGGTCCGGCGGGCGATGGACCACGGCGGCATCCCGTACGTCGAGGTCCCCGACGAGGCGGCGTTCTACGGTCCCAAGATCGACGTCCAGATCTGGAGCGTCACGGGCCGCGAGTTCACGCTGGCCACGAACCAGGTCGACTTCGCCCAGCCCGAGCGCTTCGACCTCACGTTCACGACGGCCGGCGGCGGCGCCGAGCGCCCGCTGTGCATCCACCGCGCCCCGCTGAGCACGCACGAGCGCCTCGTCGGCTTCTTGATCGAGCACTACGCCGGCGCGTTCCCGGTCTGGCTGGCGCCCGAGCAAGCCCGCGTCATCCCGATCACCGAGGCCCACAACGGCTATGCTGAGCGCGCCGCCGCCGAGCTGCGCGCCGCCGGCCTGCGGGCCAGCGCCGACCTGGGCGCCGACCGCATGAACGCCAAGATCCGCGACGCCCAGCTCAAGAAGGTGCCCTACATGCTCGTCGTCGGCGACGCCGAGATGGCCGACGGCACCGTCGCCGTCCGCCGCCGCGACGGCAGCCGCGGCGACGCGACGCCGGTGGCCGCCTTCGCCGCCGACGTCGCGGCCAAGGTGCGCGACCGCGCCGCGACGCTCTAGCGGCGGCCCGCCGTCACGGCCGCCGGCGCTGGGCCCAGGGCAGGTACGCCCGGCCCGGCGTCGGCGGCGCGGCGTCCGTCGGCGTGGCGTCGACGGGCGTCGGCGGTGCGGTGGCCGTGGGGGGCGATGGGGTCGTCGCCGGCGTCGGCGGCGTGGCGCTCGGCGTCGGCGAGGCGGCGCTCGGCGTCGGGGCGGCGGGGCGGAAGCGGACCTCGTAGAGCGCCGGCCAGTGCTTGCCGGTGACGAGGAACCGGTCGACCTCGGGCATGTGGGCGATGCCGTTGAGGCACTCGTAGCGGTCGAAGAACTGATGCTCGGCCCGGATGGCCGTGTCGAGCGCGGTCCCGTCGATGTGCTCGACGACGTCGCCGGTGGCGAGGTCGATGCGGACGATGCGCGGCTCGGGCCAGACGTTGGCGTAGACGGTGTCGCCGACGCACTCGAGCTCGTTGAGGGACGGCAGCGGCTCGCCGTTGAGCTGCACCGGGATGCGGTCGACGATCTCGAACGTGGCGGCATCGCGCACGACGAGCGTGTCGGAGCCGTCGCTCATGATCAGCGTCTGGCCGCGGGTGCACAGCCCCCAGCCCTCGCCGGCGTAGGCGTGCTCGCCCATCGGCGCGAACGTCGCGGCGTCCCACAGCAGCGCCTTGCCGCTGCGCCACGTGAGCTGGACCAGCCGATCGCCGAGGCGGGCCAGACCCTCGCCGAACTGGTCGCCGCCGAGGTCGCGCTGCTGCAGCACCGCTCCGGTCGCCAGCTCGACGCGCCGCAGCGACGACGCGCCGTAGAGGCCGGTGCTCTCGTAGAGCGTGCCGGCGTCCCAGACCAGCCCCTGGGTGTAGGCGCGCCGGTCGTGGGGGTGCGTCGCCAGGACCTCGATCGTCATCGGCGCCGCGGTGGCCTGGGCGGGCGCCGCGCTGCGGCGCGGCGCCGCGGCGCCCGGCGCGGCGAGGCGGCCGGCCAGCGCCAGCGCGACGGTCGCCGCCAGCGCCGCGGCCGAGGCGGCGCGCCGGGCGGTCACGACGGCGGCGGGGTGGCGGGCGGCGCCGGGTCGAAGCGCACCCGGAACAGCTTCGGCCACCACTTGCCGGTGACCAGGAACGTCCCGTCGGCCGGGTCGTAGGCGATGCCGTTGAGGACGTCGATCGGCCGCGCCGGTTCGCGGTCGGCCAGCCGCTCCCAGAGCCCGGCGGCGTCGATGGCCGCCGTCACCCGGCCGGTGGCGGGGTCGATCGCCACGATCTCGTTGCTCTGCCAGACGTTCGCGTACACCGTGCCGTCGACGCACTCGAGCTCGTTGAGCATGTTGCGCGGCTGGCCGTCGAGCACGACCGTCACCGAGGACAGCGGGGCGAACGTCGCCGGGTCGCGGAACGTCAGGCGGTCGCTGCCGTCGGACATCACCAGCCGCTGGCCGTCGAAGCACAGGCCCCAGCCCTCGCCCTCGTAGCGGTGCTCGGCCGTCGGCGCGAGCGAGGCGCGGTCGTAGACGATCGCCCGCCCCTCCTGCCACGTCAGCTGGATCAGCGTGTCGCCGACCTGCGCCAAGCCCTCGCCGAAGAGGTCGGCGCTGAGGTCGCGCACGCGGCGGACGTTGCCGGTGGCCAGGTCGACCTCGCGCACCGTCGAGGCGCCCTCGAGGCCCGTGCTCTCGAGGAGCGTCCCGTCGTCGAGGAGCAGCCCTTGCGTGAAGGCCGTCGGGTCGTGCGGGTACTCGGCCAGCACGACCGGCACCCGGCGCTCGGCCGGCGGGCCGCCGATCACCGTGATCGGCGTCGGTACCGCGTCGCGCGCGGCGGCGTCGCCGCGCGCCGCGGGGGCCGTGGCGGCGGCAGCGCCCGCGCCGGCCGCCGCGTCCGTCGGCGGCGCGGCCGGGTCGCCGTTGGAACAGCCGGCCAACGAGAGCACCGCGACGGCGGCCCAGGCAGCGAGCGCGGCGCGCGGGACGCGAATCGTCATGGAACCCTCCGTGGTTCGGCCAGGCGTCGACGCGGTGGCGGCCCGCGGTCGGCGATGGGCCGGCCGTCGGCCGGCCTGGGCCAGAGTATAAGCGCCCGCCGCCGCCGCGTCCCCGCTTGCCCGCCGCCCGCCGCCGCCCCATCCTATCGCCCATGCGCTTCCCCCCGTGGCCCCGCCGCTGGCGGCCGACCGATCCGGCCGGCGAGCGCGCCGCGGCGCTGGCGGCGGGCGGGGCGGCGACGGTGGCGCTGACGGCGCTGGCGGTCTTCGTCGACGCCCGCCTGGCGGTGGCGGTGCTGGCGGCGGCCGTGGCGACGCCGTTCGTGCTGCGGTCGGTGGAGCTGGCCTTCGCCGCGGTGGTGGGGGTGGTGACGCTGCTGCCGTTCGCCGCCATCCCGCTGGGCGTCGGCTTCAACCCGACGTTCCTCGACCTGACGCTGGGCGTGCTCTACCTGATCTGGGTGGTGCGGCTGGCCACGCGCGAGGCCACCAGCATCCGCATCCCCCCGCTGGGGATCGGGGCGATGGCCTTCATCGGCCTGATGCTGCTGGCGTTCGCCGCCGGGCTGGCGCACGGCACGCCGACGAAGAACCAGATCCGCACCTTCGGCGAGCTCGTGCTCGGCGCCGGGCTGTTCTTCATCGTCGCCAACCTCGTCGTCGACCGAGCCAGCCTGCGGCGGCTGTTCGCGCTGCTGGTGGCGCTGGGGGCGGCCGCGGCGGCGCTGGGCCTGGCGCTCTACGTGCTGCCCGATGCCCTCGAGGCGCGTCTGCTGGGGCTGCTGCGCGTCGTCGACTACCCCAGCGGCCCCGGCGTGATCCGCTACATCAACGACGACCCGGCCCGGCTGCAGCGCGCGACAGGCACCGCGATCGACCCCAACAGCTTCGGCGGGCTGCTGGCGGTGCTGGGCGCCCTGGCCGCGCCGCAGATCGTCAGCCGCCGGCCGATCCTGCCGCGCGGCGTGGCGGCGGCGTGCGTGGCGCTCATGGGCCTGGGCGTCCTGGCCACGGTGTCGCGCGGCTCGATGTTGGCCATGGCGGCCGGCCTGGCCGTCGTCGGCCTGGCGCGCGACCGGCGGCTGCTGGCGGCGACCGTCGTCGCCGGCGTCGCGCTGCTGGCCGCGGCGCGGTTCATGCCGTGGACCAGCGCCTACGTCGGCAACCTCATCGACGGCTTCCTGGCCCAGGACCGCTCGACCCAGATGCGGCTCGGCGAGTACAAGGACGCGCTCCGGCTCATCGCCCGCTACCCGCTGCTGGGCGTCGGCTTCGGCGGGGTGCGCGACATCGACCTCTACCGCGGCGTCTCGAGCCTCTACCTCATCGTGGCCGAGACGATGGGCCTCGTGGGCCTCGGCGCTCTGCTGGCGTTCGTGACGGCCGCCGCCGGCCGGTGGTGGCTCGCCTGGCGCGCCATGCCGCCCGACGGCCTGCGCGCCGTCGTCCTGGGCTGCCTGGCCGCCGTCGTCGCCGCTGCGGTCGGCGGCGTCTTCGACCACTACTTCTTCACCTACCCGCACGCCTTCGCGCTGCTGTGGCTCATCCTGGGCATCGGGATGGGCGCGGTGCGGCTGGGGGTGGGCGAGGTCGAGGGCGAGGTGGGGGTGGCCGTCGACCCGGGCGGTCCGTGACCCGCCCGCCGCGGTCAATCCGGAGGTCTTACGGACACCCCGCCTTCCACACCGCCCCGTTGAACGGCCCGTAGGGCTTGCCGGCGCTGCGGAGGCTCAGCCAGAGGCGCAGCGGGTTCGTCGGCGCGGGCGGGCGGTTGGGGTTGGCGCGCTTGAGCCAGCCGTCGAACAGCTCGGGGTTGGCCAGGGCGGCGGCCTGGACGGCGGCCGGGATGCGGGCGACCATCTGCGGGCAGACGCCGGACGGCTGCGGGCCGGGGCGCGGCGTGGCCGTCGCCGTGGCCGAGGGCGTCGGTGTGGCGGTCGGCGGGCGCGTGGCGGTCGGGGCCGGCGTGCGGCTGGCGGTCGGCGTGGCGGTCGGCGGTCCGGCCGTCGCCGTGGCCGACGGCTCGGCGGTAGGGGTGGTGGGCGCCGGGTAGGCGTCGCCGAGGCTGGCGCGGACCAGGAAGCCGCGCCGGCTGGAGAGCGCCAGCGGGTAGAGGTCGTCGTCGCGCTCGGCGATGAACGCCGCCGCCTCGCCGATCGCGTCGATGCCCGGCGCCAACTCGGCGTCGGCGCTGATGACGTTGGGGCGGCGGGTGCTGTGGGTGACCTGGCTGAAGCGCGGCGCCGGGCCGTCGACCCACAGGAAGAGCTCGGTCGAGCCGTCGGCGTTGCCGGGGTTGTCGGCGTCGGGCGGCACGAAGTCGGACTGCGACAGGAAGGCGATGCTGCGGCCGTCGTCCGACAGCCGCGGCAGGTGGCTGGCGGCGGTGGCGCTGGTGCCGGTCGTGATCCGCTGCACCGGCCCGCCCGCGCGCCAGAGGTACACCTCGGCCGCGCGGCTGGCCGGCAGGCTCTCGACGGCGTGGCCGGTGGCGCTGAACGCGACCCGCGTGCCGTCACCGCTCACGCTGTAGGCCAGCAGCGTCCGGCCGGCCATCGGGGCATGGTGGTCGGTGACCTGGGTGAACGCCACCGGGTCGCCGGGGCGCGTGTAGGGCCCGCGCCAGAGGAACACCTCGGTGCTGCGGTCGGCGTTGCGCCCCACCAGGTCGGCCGTGGCGCTGAACACCACGACGTTGCCGCCGGCCGCGAGGGTTGCCGGCCCGTGCTCGACGCTGCCGTCGAACGTCGTGATCTGGCGGATCGGCTGGCCGACGGTGGCCAGGAAGAGCTGGTCGGCGCCGGACGGGTTCGCGCCGGCCAGGTCGGCGCTGTGCCAGAACGCCACGCGCCGCCCGTCGCGCGAGAGCGACGGCGAGCCGGCGTTGGCGGCCGTGGCGGCGCTGATCTGGGCCAGGCCGGTCACGGCGTCCCAGGTGAACACCTCGAGCGACAGGTCGGCGTTGCCGCCGGCCAGGTCGACCTCGGACAGGAACGCCAGCCGCTCGCCCAACTGGTCGACCGTCGGGTCGGCCTGCAGGACGTCGGTGGAGGGCGCGCCGGTCGAGTCGGTGAGCTGCTCGCGCCAGCGCTCTGGCGTCCAGCGGAAGATCTGCGGCCGGCCGAGACGGTTGCGGACGACGCTGCTGTCGCTGTCGATCTCGCCGTCGTGCCGGAAGCCGATCGCCCGGCCGTCCCCGCTCATGGCCGGGTAGCGCGCCCCCTGGGTGCCCTCGGCCGGCGTCAGTACCTGGAGCGTCCAGGCCGACTGCGTCTGCGCCGCCGCGCCGAGCGCGGCGAACACCCCGCCGCCCAGCGCCAGCCCGAGCGCCAGCCCGAGGCCGTCGCGCGCGCCGCCCCGCCGCCAGCCCGACCGCCGAGTGCCCATGTCGCGCCCCCTGGTGCCCGCCGCCCCACGCCCGCCGCGCCGAAGCGGCCGCGCGCCCGGGCGCCCCGGCCGCCGCTGCCCGCTACGATAGCGCCTCGAGCGCGATACGCAACCCGACCCGCGCCGGCCGTGCTACCCTCGGGCCATGACGCGCATCGCCGTCCTGGCCGACATCCACGGCAACCTGCCGGCGCTCGAGGCCGTCGTCGCCGACGTGGCGCGGCAGGCCGTCGACGAGGTCGTCGTGGCCGGCGACCTCGTGGGGCGGGGGCCGCAGGGCAGCGCCGTCGTGCGCCGCGTCGCCGGCCTGGGCTGGGCGGGCGTGCGGGGAAACCACGAGGACTACCTGCTCGACATCCGCGCCGGCCGCGTCCCGTCCGGCTGGGGCGGCGATCCCGCCTGGGCCGGCGCCCGCTGGATGGCCCAGGAGCTCGGCGACGACGACGCCGCGTTCATCGCCGCCCTGCCGCTGCAGCGGGTGGCGGCGACGGCGGCGGCGGTGCGGATCGTCCACGGCACGCCGGCGTCGAACCGCGAGGGCATCGGGCCGTGGACGGACGACGCGACCCTGGCGCGGATCCTGGCCGGGGTGGAAGAGCCGGTGCTCGTCTGCGCCCACACCCACCGGCCGCTCGTGCGCGCGCTGGGCCCTCGGCTGGTGGTGAACTCCGGCTCGGTCGGGCTGCCGTTCAACGGCGACGTGCGGGCGCAGTACGTCGTGCTGAGCGACGATGGGCCGGCCGGGCGCGATGGCTCGGGCTGGCGGGCCGAGCACCGCTCGGTCGACTACGACCGCGGCGCGCTGCGCCGGGTCTACCGCGAGAGCGGCTTCCTGGAAGCCGGCGGCGTCACGAGCGCGCTGCTGGCGATCGAGCTCGAGACGGCGCGCTCGGTGCTGGTGCCGTACCTGGCCTATGTCGAGGATCGGGGCGAGGCGCCGGGCTGGCCGTCGGTGTGGGCGTTCCTGGGCGACGCCGGCTGGCTCGACGCGGCGGCGGCGGCGGGCATCCGTCGGGAGGGTGAAGGCGAACCGATCGTCCGGCTCGACCCGACGTGACGACGGCGAATGCCGCGCCGTCCGCGCGTGGGGCGGGGTGGGGTGCGGCCGATCAGGCCGCCGACTTGGGCTTGCGGCCGCGGCGCTTGGGCGCGGCGGCCGGCGCGCTCTCGCGGGCCGTCACCTTGAAGACGACGGTGCCGGCGTCGGAGCGCAGATACTTGATCGTGACGCCGGCCGCCTGCGCCGCCGCCGAGAGGCGGTTCTTCAGCGTGATCTTGCTCGCGCCTTCCTCAGCCGTCGTCGCCATGCCACCTTCGCCGATGGCCAGGCCTTGCAGCATCATGACGTAGTCCGGGCGCGCCGCCAATTGCTCGCGCGTCAACTTGATCAGCATCGGTTCCCTCCAGTTGGTCTTGCGGACAAGTCGTGAACGCGCGAACTATAGCGATCTACCGACGAGCGGGCCAACATCCATCGCAACAATCGGTCTTCATAGACTCGGTGCAATGATTCGCCACAATGTAGGCATCGCATAGCCGGTGGGGGCAATGTCCGACCGGTGGTGTGATCCGCGGCGGCCGTGCTACCATCGACCGACCGTTCGTTCGATGTACCACAGCCATCAGGAGCACGTGATGATCAGGAAGCTCTCGTCCGACGAGCTTGCCGCCCGTCCGGAGTATGTCCAATTCCTGCGCAGCCTGGCCGTCGGAGAGGGCGGGATGGGCACGACCGAGGGCGAAGGCGTCGGCAAGCAGTCCTTGAAGGGGCGCATCAAGCTGGCGGCGTCGGCGGCCCGGGTGCAGGTGAAGTTCCTGCGGTCCGACGCCAAGACGGTGGTCTTCAAGGTCGTCGATCGGCACTGATCCACCGGGGGCGACGAACGCGGCGGGGTGGATGTCCGACCGTCTCCGCCCCGCCGCGTTCGTCGCTCGATCGCATGCCCCGGACCGCTAGTAGGCGTTGGGGTCCTTGAAGCCCATCAGCGCCGTACGTAGCATGATCTTGAGATCGAGCAGAATGCTCCAGTTCTCAATGTAGTAGAGATCGTACTTCGTTCGTTCCTCGATCGAGGTGTCGCCGCGCAGGCCGTTGACCTGGGCCCAGCCGGTCATGCCGCCCCGCTCGCGGTGGCGCTCGGCGTAGCGGGGGATGCGGCGGCGGAAGTCGGCCACGAATTCGGGCCGCTCGGGGCGCGGACCGACGATGCTCATGTGGCCCAGGAGCACGTTGATGAGCTGCGGCAGCTCGTCGAGGTTCGTCCGGCGGATGAAGCGGCCCAGGCGCGTGACGCGCGGGTCGCCCCGGCGAGCCCAGACGGCGCCGGTGGCGGCCTCGGCGTCGGGGCGCATCGAGCGGATCTTGAGGATCGGGAACGGGCGCATGTCGAGGCCCATGCGCTCCTGGACGAAGAACGCCGGGCCGCGGCTCTCGAGCTTGACGAGGATGGCCAGGGCCAGGATGAGCGGCGAGAGCAGCACGAGCGCCGCGCCGCTGATGGCGATGTCCATCGCCCGCTTCAGCGTCCGGCGCCAGCCGCGTAGGGCCACGTCGCGCACCGCCAGCAGCGGCAGGCCGTCGAGGTCGCTGATCTGGACCTCGTTGGCCAGCATGTGGAAGACGTCGGGCAGGATCTTGATCGAGATGCCGTCGCGGTCGCACCGGTCGATCAGCTCGGTCAGCGCCGCGCGGCTGGCCTCGGGCATGGCGATGAGCACTTCGTCGATCCGCTCCGCCGCGACGATCTCCGCCAGGCGATCGGTGCTGCCCAGGATCGGCACGCCGCGCGCCCGCGTCCGGCCCGGCGTGTCGTCGACGAAGCCCACCACGTGGTAGCCCAGGCCGGGCCGGCGGTGGACGCGCGCCACCAGGTCCTGTCCGGCCGGCCCGGCGCCGACGATGAGCAGCCGGACCGCCCCGATGCCGTTGCGACGCAGCGAGCCCCACAGGAAGCGGTGCAGCAGCCGGCCCGCGGTCACCGCGACCAGCGTCGTCAGGCCGTTGTAGACGAGCAGGACGTTCAGCAGCCAGCGGGGGAACGCCAGGGCCGGGAACAGGAAGTTCAGCGCGGCGAACGTGGCGATCATGCCGATCGTCACCGCCCGCAGCAGCCGCCCGAACAGGTCGACGCGCGAGACGCCGTGGGGCTGGTGGTAGAGCTTTTGCAGGAAGAAGACGACGTTGAGGATGACGAGCTGGAGGACCACGTAGACGCCCAGCGAAGCGAACGGCGGCGCCACCAGGCCGGTCGACTGCCCCCACGGTGTCCGGATAGCGAGGTCGTACGCCAGCCGCAGCCCGACGCCGAACGCCGCCAGGTCGATCGCCACGCAGCTCAGGCGCTCGAGCGCCCCGCGGGCGCGGCTCATCGACCGCCCCCCGCGCCGCCGACCGTCGCGCGCCGCGTCACTCGCCACCGCCGGCCGGCCGCGGCGCGCCGCGCGCGGCCCAGATCTCGCGGGCCAGCGCCGGCCCGCCGCGCAGCGCCAGCCCGGCGCGCACCGCGCCGCGCACCCACCACCGCGCGGTGCCGTCGTAGTGCTTGCGGTAGAACAGCCACATCGCCCGCGTGAACTCGCGCCGTGCGCGCGGGCTGTGGCGGCTGGCGGCGCGCTTGACGTGGTGGACGATCACCTGCGGCCGGTAGCCGACGCGCCAGCCGGCCCGCCGGATGCGCAGCGCCCAGTCCAGGTCCTCGCCGTACATCCAGAAGCGCTCGTCGAGCAGCCCGACCTGGGCCACCGCGGCGCCGCGCACCAGCATGCAGGCGCCGACGACGCTGTCGACGTCGGCGGGCGCGTCGTCGTCGAGAAACGTCATGTTGTAGCGGCCGAAGCGCGGGCTGTGCGGGAACGCGCGCGCCAGCCCGCTGAAGCGGTAGAACGACACGGCCGGCGTTGGGAAGCCGCGCCGGCAGGCCCGATCGAGCGTGCCATCGGCCAGCAGCAGCTTGGGACCGACGACGCCGAGGTCGGGTTCGGCCTCGAGGCAGGCCAGCAGGGCGGCGACCGCGCCGCGCGGCACGATCGTGTCGGGGTTGAGGAGCAGGACGTGTGGCAGCGGCGCGACGCCGCGCCCCGGGCCGAAGCCGGCCGCCACCAGCGCGCGGTTGTTCGCCGCGGCGTAGCCGACGTTGCCGCCGCTCTCGATCACCTCGACCGCCGGGAACGCCTGGCGGACGTGCGCCGCGCTGCCGTCCGTCGAGGCGTTGTCGACGACGATGACGCGCGGCGCGGCCACGCCCTCGAGGCCGCCGTCGAACAGCGAGCGCAGGCACGCCGCCAGCAGATCGCGGGTGTTGTAGTTGACGATGACGACGACGAGCCCGCTCACGGCGCCCGCCCGCCCCCGGCGGCGGCCCCGGCCGCGCCGACGAGCACCCGGGCGTCGCCGACGCGCCGCGTGACGCGGATGCGGTCGAGGTGCTCCAGGAACGCCAGCGCGTACTTGCGGCTCGTCGTGAAACGGTCGCGCACGTCGGCCACGGTGAGGGTGGGCTGCTGGGCCAGGTGGTCGCGGACGAACGCCACCATCCGCTCGAACGCGCCGGCCTCGAACAGGACATCGGCGCCGACGTTGACGAGCCGGCCCTGGGCCACGAGCGCCGCCACGACCCGCTCGCCCACGGCGTCGACCGCGTCCTTGTAGCTCGGCGGCGCGTACGGCGCATCGGCGAATCGGCCGAGCAGGGCGTCGACGGCCGCCTGATCGCGTGCCCCGAACGCCACGCGGTGGGTCGCCAGCCGGACGAACGCGCCATCGCGCACCAGCCAGCCGGCGGCGGCGGCGGCCTCCAGCACCGCCGTGAAGGCGTCGGGGTTCAGGCGCAGCCGGTCGCGCAGGGCCTCCGGCGGCAGGCCGAGCTGCAGCGGCTGGGCGTCGTGGTGGGCCGCCAGCGCTGCGCGCGCGCGCTCGGCCAGCGCCACCCAGCCGTCGGCGGTGATCCAGATGTCGCGGCCGCCCAGCCGCAGCGCCCGGCCCGCCGCGGCCAGGGCGGCCAGCGCCGCGTCGCGCTCGGCGGCGGTCAGGCCAAGGTCGGCCGGCGCCAGCGCGTCGGCGCGGCAGGGCTCGCGCTCGGCCAGGAGCTGCGCGACGCGGGCACCCGGATCGCCCGACGCCAGCGCCGCGAAGTGGTTCAGGGCCGGGGCGCGGAAGCGGCGCCAGCGCCGCTGCGGGTGCGGGTCGAGCACCTCGCCGCCGCCGACGGTCCGGCCTGGCGACGCCAGGCGCAGCACGAAGCGGTCGCCGGCGGCCAGCACCATCGGCCGCGCCAGCCAGAACTGCACCGCGCCGTGCCCGCCGGGCGCGATGGCCTCGACGCCGATCAGCCGGGCATGGGCCGGCACCTCGGCCGCGCCGTGGAAGAACTGCAGCGCGCGGTCGTGCTTGAGCGGCCCCGGCGCGTCCGGCAGCAGCGTCACCTGGGCGTCGACGAGCCGGGTCGGCTCGTAGGCGCCCACCGCGGCCACGTCGTCGCCGCGGGCGATGTCGGCGACCTCGAGGCCGACGAGGTTCACCGCGGTGCGGGTGCCGGGCCACGCCACGTCGACGCTCCGGCCGTGCGACTGCAGCCCGCGCACGCGCGTCGTCCGCCCGCCGGCGCCGACGGCCACGGTGTCGCCGACCGCCAACCGCCCGTCGCGCAGCGTACCGGTGACGACGGTGCCGAAGCCGGCCAGCGTGAAGACGCGATCGACCGACAGCCGCGCCCGGCCGCGGTCGGGCGCCTCGGGCACCGCGGCGACCTGGGCCGCCAGCGCCGCGCGCAGCGCGTCGAGGCCGGCGCCGCGCAGCGCGCTCACCGGCACGACCGGCGCGCCGGAGAGCGTCGTCGGCGCCACGAGCGCGGCCACTTCGTCGACGACGAGGTCGAGCCAGGCGGCGTCGACGCTGTCGGCCTTGGTGACGGCCACGACGCCGTGCCGGACGCCGAGCAGATCGAGGATGGCCAGGTGCTCGCGCGTCTGCGGCATCGGCCCCTCGTCGGCGGCCACGACCAGCAGCGCCATGTCGACGCCGCCGGCGCCCGCCAGGGCGTTGCGGATGAAGTCCTCGTGGCCCGGCACGTCGACGAAGCTGGCCACCGCCCCGCCCGGCAGCGGGCAGTGGGCGAAGCCGAGGTCGATCGTCATGCCGCGGGCCCGCTCCTCGGCCAGCCGGTCCGGGTCGGTGCCGGTCAGCGCCTTGACCAGCGTGCTCTTGCCGTGGTCGACGTGGCCGGCGGTGCCGATGACCACCACCCGCGCGTCGCCGGCGCCGGCGGCGGCCTCAGCGCTCGTCGCCGCCCCCTTCGCGCCGGGCGCGCATGGCGCGGCGCAGGGCAGACCGGCGCTCGGCCAGCATGGCCGGCTGGGCGTCGGCCGGCAACGGCGCCTCGAACACCCGGGTGCCGGCGACGAAGGCGTCGCGCACGCTGGCGAACGCCTCGGCCAGCTGCTGGTGCAGCGCCAGCGTCTCCTCGGCCCGCGCCGCCAGCCCGTCGTCGAGCCCGCGCTGCAGCGCGTCGAGCCGGGCTTCGACCGCGCCCAAGGCGGCGTCGAGCGCCGCCTGCCGCTCCGCCGCCCGCTGCAGCCGGTCGCGCTCGGCCTGGACGCGCTCGGCGTCGTGCAGCGCCAGGTGCTGCTGCCACTCGTCGCTGGCCTCCTGGCGAAAGGTGTCCAGCGCCGACTCGACGCGCGCCTCGAACACCCGCGCCGCCTCGGCCGCCGCCCGCTCGCCGTCGCGAACGGCCTCGGCGGTGCGATCCGCGGCGGCGGCGATCGTGCGCGCCTCGTGGACCGTCCGCTCCTGCTGCTCGATGCGCGCCTGCCACTGGCCGATCACCTCGTGCTGATCCTCGATGCGCTGGGCGAGCGCCGCGATCCGTGCCGCGACGGCCGCCTCGCTGCGGCGGGTGACGTCCTCGAGCGCCGTGCGTTCCCCAGCCAGGGCCTCGGTGCGCGCCGTCAGCCGGCCGACGGCGTCGTGCAGCTCCTGGCGGGCGCGGTCCTGGGCCGCGAACCGATCGGTGGCGGCGTCGACGGCCAGCGTCCCGGCGCGCAGCTGCTCGAACGCCGCCGCGACCTCGGTCCGGTGCGCGGCGTCGCGACGGTCGAGCTCGGCCCGCTCGGCGTGGGCGCGCTCCTCGATCGCCCGCATCTGGGCGGCCGCGTCGCGTCGGAGCTGCTCGACGCCGTCCTCGATGCGGGCGACGCGCGCCAGGTCGGCCGCCAGCGCCTCGACGCGGTCGGCGGTGCGCTCGCCGGCCGCCTGGGCGGCGGTCAGGCGGGTGTCGAGGTCGGCCAGCCGCTCGGCGCCGGCCAGGCGGTGCTCGATGCGCGCCATCTGCTCGGCGTTCGCGCTCTGGATGTCGCGCAGACCGGCCACCTGGGTCGCGACGGTCTCGAGCTGGCCGCGCAGGGCGAGCAGCGCCGCGCGCAGGGCGGTGATCTCGTCGGCCGCCTTCTCGCTGGCCAGGGCCAGCTGGTTCAGCCGATCGAGCGCGGTCTCCGAGGCGGGGTCCATCACCGGCATCGCCCTAGCTGTTGAGCTCGACGTGCTCGCCGGTGGCCAAGAAGACGACCCGCTCGCCGATGTTCGTGGCGTGGTCGCCGATCCGCTCGAGCCGCAGCGCGGCGTTCAGGATCCGCTGCGCCTCGGCGATGCCCTCGGCATGCCGGGCCATGTGCGCCAGCAGCTCGCGCTGGGCGGTGGCGTACAGGGTGTCGATCTCGGCGTCGTGCGCGGCGGCGGCGGCGGCGGCGGACGCGTCGCGGTGGGCGAACGCGGCCAGGACGTCGGCCAGCAGCCGCCGGGCGGCCTCGGCCATTCGCTCCAGCGTCACCAGCGCCCCGGGCGGCGCCGTGCCGTCGCGCTCGCCCGCGCCGCGGGCGATGCTCTTGGCGTGGTCGCCGCTGCGCTCGAGGTCGGTGGCGATCGCCAGCACGGCCAGCACCTCGCGCAGGTCGCCGGCCACCGGCGCCTGGAGCGCCATGAGCGCCTGGACCTGCTGCTCGATGCCGACCCAGAGCCGGTTCACCTCGCCCTCGCGCCCCAAGACCGCCTCGGCCAGCGCCGGATCGCGCAGCACCAGCGCTCCGACGCCGTCGACCGTCGCGCGGCCGACGAGGTCGCCCATGACCTGAATATCCGCTTCGAGCGCCTTGAGCGCCTCGGTGAACGCGTGCCGGCTCATCGCTGCTTCCCCTGCCCGCCGCCCAAACGCACCCGCGGCGTGACGGGCGATTATACCGCGCCGCTACGGATCCAGATCGCGCTGCCGCAGCACCACCGGGAACAGCGCGTACGGCCGCGCCCATACGGTGGCGTGGAGCTCGCGGCGGCCGTCGTCGGCGACGACGACGGCGCGGTTGCGCAGCGGGCCGCCGACGCGGCTCAGGACGCGGGCGCGGTAGCGCAGCGTCACGACCTCGTCGACGGCCAGCGCCCCCTGCCAGACGAGGCGGCCGGAGGAAACGTCGCCGGCCACGGCGCCGCCGGTGGCGCGCCAGCTGCCCTCGACGAGGCGCAGGCCGCTGGGCAGCGTGTCGGTCACGGTGAAGCGCGCCGCGTCGCGGGTGCCGCTGTTCGTCAGGTTGACGTAGAAGCCAACGGTGTCGTCGTAGCCATAGGCCCGCTCGGGATCCTCGACGCTCTTGGCGGAGCCCGAGAGGTCGGCCGCGTTGGCGCGCAGCGCCAGCCGCCGCGTCAGCGTCAGGCCCTCGGCCCGCAGCGTGACCGTCGTCGGCAGCGACGCGCCGGGCGCCAGGCCGGCAGCCAGGCGGGCCGACACCGTCGCTCGCACCGCCTGCTCCGGGGCGACGCGGCCCGTCCAGGCCAGCGTCCGGCCGCCGTCCTCAGCCCGCCAGCCGAACGGGAGCGTGCCGGTGACCACCGCCAAGCCGGGTGGGAACGCCCAGCGGGCGGTGACGCCGTCGAGGGCGCGCGGACCCTCGTTCTGCAGCGCCAGCTCGAACGGCACCACGTCGCCGCCGCCGAACGTCCGGCGGGCCGACGGGCGCCCGTCGGCGTCGAGGACGCGCAGCGCGCTGGGGTAGAGGGGGTGGAACCAGTCGAGCGCCGCGCCGATCACCTGGGCCGGGCAGGCGCCCGACACCAGCTGGCCGAAGTCGAACGCCAGGAACAGCGTCTTGAAGCCGCGGTTGGCCACCTGGGTGCCGATCGTCTCGGCCGTCGCACTGCGGATGGCGGCCACCGCGCCGGCGGCGGGGCGCAGCGCGTCGCTGTAGTCGTAGCGCGCGTCCAGGTACTGGAGCTGGCACGGGCCGACGCCCGCCAGGATGCTGCGCGGCTGGCCGGCGAACGGCCCCTGGTACGCCCCGCCGCCGTTGTCGACCCAGCCCTGGACGCCCAGGTAGCGCTGGTGGAAGTAGTCGGTGCCGCGGTAGGGGTCGCTGCCGCGGGCGTAGAGGTAGTCCTCGCTGGCGAACATCAGCCGCCCGCCGCCCTCGAGATAGTCGGCGAACAGCGCCTGCCCCTCGGGCGGCAGGTTGCCCTTGGGCCGGAAGTCGCGGCCGGCGAACAGGATCACGGCCGGGTAGGCGGCCAGCGTGGCGCTGGTGGGCAGGGTTGGGCGCGGCTTGAGGAAGCCGAGCTCCCAGCGGTCGTAGGGCACGCCCAGGACGTCGAGCGCGTCCTGGTAGCGCCCTTCGGAGTGGTGGTCGAAGTCGCCGTCGACGAGCAGCACCGGCGCCGGGGCGCGGGCGGTGAGCGGCAGCCGGGCCTCGGCCGTCGCGCCGCGGGCGCTGACCCGCAGCACGGCGCCGCCTCGTCCACCGCGCTCCGTCGCGGGCGGGACGGTGATCTGGACGGCGAACGCCGTCTGACGGCACGACGGCAGCGGCAGCGTCTCGGCCAGCGGCGCGTCGAGGCCGGCGGTGCGGATCTCGGCCGGCCAGGCCGGCGCGCCCGGCGCGGCGCCCGCGATGGCCAGGTCGAAGACGCGCGTGTTCAATCCGACGTTGGCCAGCTCGATCGTGTAGCGGGCGCTCTGCCCCGGCGGCGACACGCGCTCGCCGCCGTCCACGGCCAGGTAGAGCCCGTCGGCCGGCGGCGGCGCCACGAGGACGTCGAGGGCGCGCGCCATCAGGGCGTCGCGGCTGGCGGCCCCCTGGACACCCTCGAAGCCGAAGCCCAGCACCAGCGCCCGCCATGGCGAGCAGCGGTGGACCAGCGCGCCGGCCACGCCGCCGTCGCCGTAGCGCAGCACCGGCTCGGTCGTCAGCGCGTCGAGGATGCCCAGGACGTCGGGGGCGACCTGGTTGTCGAGGCTGTCGCCGCCGTTGAGGGTGACGGTGATGCCGGCCAGCGCGCCCACGCCGCCGCCGCCCACCGTCCGGCTCGGCGAGGCGTCGGCGATGGCGCGGACGTGGAGCTTGTCCTTGAGGTAGGGGTGCGGCCGGCTGATGTTGGCGCACGGCGCGCGGACGTTGTCGATCCCGCCGTCGACGCAGGCCGCGTCCTGGCCGGTGAGCAGCAGCCGCCCGCCGCCGTCGAGGTAGGCCGACAGCGCCGTCGCGCCGCGCACGAACGCCGGCCCCGAGGCCGGGCTCGACCAGATCACGACGTCGTAGCCCGCCAGCCGCGTCGGGTCGGGCGGGCCGCCGGGCGCGCCGGCGCCGGCCGCCTCGTGCGTCACCTCGTGGACGTGGTAGAGGTAGCCCAGCCGATCGAGCGACGCGCGGTGGTAGGCCAGCGCGTTCGTATAGGCCCAGGCGTCGCCGTCGACGAGCAGGATGCGCGGCGCCGGCTGCAGGGCGTAGTCCCGCTCGACGACCGCCCCGCCGACGACCTTGACGGCGTCGTCGACGAGGACGCGGTGGCCGAAGTGGGCCAGCCGGACCACGTAGCTGCGGGCCGGCAGCTGAACGGCGAAGAAGCCGAGCTCGTCGATCGGCACGCCAAACGGGACGCCGACCAGCTCGAGGGTGCCGCTGATCGGGGCGCCCGACACGGCGTCGGTGACGCGGCCGACGAACTGGCCGCGCGGCAGCTCGAGCGCCAGGCCGACGTCGCCGAGGTCGACGGTGGCGTCGGGTCCGATGTCGACCGGCCGAAAGGACACCATGGCGAAGCCGAACGCCTCGACGTAGACGGCGTAGCGGCCGGGCTGGAGGTCGATAGCGAAGGCGCCGTCGGGGTCGACCGCGGCGCGCGTCACCGGGTCGCCGTCGAGCTCGGCCACCCGCACCGAGGCGTACGGGATCGCCACGCCGTCCACCTCGCGCACGACGCGGCCGGCCAGCCGCCCGGCGTCGCTCACCGCCAGGACAGCGGCATAGGCGTCGACGCGGCCCCAGCCGGTGGCGGGGGCCGGCGGCTGCGCGCCGACCGGCACGGCGGTGCGGGTCAAGACGTCGCGGACGGCCGCCGGCGCCAGGCCCGGCCGGGCCTGGCGCAACAGCGCCGCGACGCCGGCGACGTGCGGCGCGGCCATGCTGGTGCCGGTCAGCCGGCTGAAGCCGCCGCCGGGCACCGTCGACGTCACGCCGGCCCCCGGCGCCACGACGTCGGGCTTCCACCAGCCGAACGACGTCCGCTGGAAGCGGCTGCCCGACCAGCGCGCGTCGGCCGCCGTCGTCGCCCCGACGCCGATCACGTCGCGGAACATCGCCGGCGCGCCGATCACGCCGTCGCCGTTGCCGGTCGAGGCCACGACGACGACACCGGCCGCCACCAGGCGCGCCACCACCGACTCGAACAGCAGCGCGTCCTCGGCGCGCGTCGTCAGGCTGGCGTTGAGGACGTCGGGCCGGTCGTCGCCCAGCTCGAGCAGCCACTCCAGGCCCTGCAGCACCGGCAATGCGTCGCAGGCCGTGGCGGCGCAGGCGCGGACGGCGATCCAGCGCGCGCCGGGCGCCACGCCGTAGCCGTCGCCGGCCACGATGATGCCGGCCACGTGGGTGCCGTGGCCCAGCCCGTCCACCGGGAACAGGCCGCGCGTACTGCACAACACGTCGACGATGCGGCACCACCAGTTCAGGGCGTTGGCCGGCGCGGCGCCGGCCGGCAGGTAGCCGCGGTAGCGCGTCGTCAACAGCGGGTGGTGGTAGTCGACGCCCGAGTCGACGACCGCCACCGTGACGCCCGCGCCGTCGATGCCGAGCCGCTGCCACACGGCGTCGGCGCGGATACGGGCGATGTTCCACTCCAGGACGCCGCCGTCGCGCACCGCCGCCAGGTCGTCGGCGCCGGTCGGGTCGCCGTCGGCGGCGCCGATCGCGGCGGCGGCCGGCGGCGCCGCGGCCGCGGGCGCGCCCGCATCGGCCACGGCGGGGTCGAGGGCGACGCGGCCGGGGGCGGTGAGGGCCCGGACGCCCGGCACCGCCGCCAGCGACGGCACCGCCGCGCCGCGGACCTCGGCGTAGACGGCGTCGGCCGACCACAGCGGCGTCACGCGCCGGGCCTCGCCGCGGGCCGCGGCCGCGTCGAGCGCGGCCCGCAGCGGCGCCGCGGCGGCGGCGAAGGCGGACCGCTCGTCGGCCAGCCAGCGCGCGGTCGGCCGGCCGCGCTGCGGCGCGCCGTCGGGGACGGCGACGACGGCGAAGACGGGCTGCCAGGCCGTCGGCGCGGCGGCGATCGCGGCGCCGAGCTCGGCGCCGACGAACGCGCGCGCCGGCGCCGCGGCGCGGACCGGCGCCGGCCGGGTGGCGACGGCCAGCGCGGCCAGCAGCGCCAAGGCCGCGGCGCACGCCGGACGGGACGGGCGCGCGCACCCGACCCGCCGCGTCGCCGGCGCGCCGTCAGCCGCCTGCACGCGAATCGTCGGGCGCCGTTGGGTCGGGGTCGTCGCCGCCGTCGGCCGCCTCGCCCGCTGGGCCGTCGGCCGGCGGGGCGTCGGCGCGGACGGCGGCCCTGGGCAGCGGCGCGCCCTGGCGGGCCACGACCAGGACGGTCGCGCCGCGCTCCGACGACAGCGTCACCCGCCGGCCGGCCGGCACCACGAGGAGCTGGCTGCCGACGACCGTTTCGCGGTCGCCGTCATCGGCGCTGACGTCGAGGATGCCGCGGAACACCAGGACGAGGAGCGAGCCGGGCGGCGCCGTGAACGGCTGGCTGGCGCCGTGCACCCGGGCCGCCTGGGCCACGAAGCCGCCGACCCGGCCGAGGCGCAGCCAGGCGAACGGCGGGTTGGCCCGCACCCGGGCCGCGAACTCGGTCCGGCTGGCCAGCTCGCGGTCGCCGGTCGGTGGGCCGTGGTAGCCGTTGGCGTTGAACGGGCGGTCGCGCTCCTGGCACAGCACGGCGATCGAGCGCATCCCCGACCACCAGGCCAGGCCGACACCGCTGGGGATCGACGCCACGTCGCCTTCGTTGGCTACGACGCGGCGGGTGTTGCCCTGGACCGTGACGTGCCCCTCGAGGACGATGAGCAGCTCGTCGCGCTGGGCGCTGCGCTGCCATTTCTTGGGCCCGCCGCAGACCACCAGCGACGCCTCGACGGCGCCGAGCGACACGAGCGGCACCGGCCGGTACGGGGCGGCGATGGACTCGGCGATGGCGGCCAGGTCGAGCTTCTGGAGCACGGCGCTGCGCTTCCCCTCCCTCGGACGGTCGGCCCGTCGTCGGGGCCGATTATAGAGGCCGCGGAGGGGCGTCCCAAGCGCCCCGCCGGCGCCGAGCGCGCGGCCGGGGCTCGCCGCAGTGCGTCGCGGGCGCGGCGCGGGTCGGCGGCCGGGGTCAGGATCCCGCGCGCACCAGCCGCGCCAGCGCCGCCGCCACCCGCCCCGCCTCGATCGCGCGCACGCACGGGTGGTCGAGCGGGTCGGGCCAGTCGAGCCGGCCGCACGGCGCGCACACCAGGCCGCTGGCGACGACGGCGTGCCGCTCGGGCGGCCCCCACGGGCCAAACCGCGCCGCGTCGGCCGGGCCGAACAGGTGCAGCGTCGGCGTCCCCACCGCCACCGCCAGGTGCAGCGGCCCGCTGTCGGGGCCGACGACGAGCCGGCACCGGGAGTAGACCGCCGCCAGCGCGCCGAGGTCGGTGCGCGCGGACAGGTCGAGCGCGGCCCGACCCGCCGCCGCCAGCTCGGCCGCGGCCTCGGCCGCCAGCCCCGCCTCGCCCGGCCCGCCGGTCAGCACGACGGCCTCGCCCTCGGCCGTCACCGCCCGCAAGGCCGCAGCCCAGCGCGCGGCTGGCCAGCGCTTGATCGGCGAGCCGGCCCCGGCGTGCAGCGCGATCGGCGCCGAGGCGCCGGCGAGCGGCGCCAGCAGCGCCGCCGCCGCGGCGCGGTCGGCGTCGGTGAGGCGCAGCGCCAGCGGGTCGGCGGCGGGCGTCGGCCGCGCGGCCCGATCGCCCGGCGTGCGGCCGCCGCGTCGCCCGCCGCCCCCGCGGCCCGCATCGCCGTCCCCGGCCAGCGCCGCGGCCAGCGCCACCCCGGCGGCCGCGACGTGCGCCGGCCGCGCCGCCGCCGGCAGCCGGTGGGTCAGGACGGCGCGGGTGCGCGGCGTGGCATGGCCGGCCACCACCGGGATCCCGGCCGCGCGGGCCAGCAGCGCGCCCCAGCGGTCGTCGTCGCGGGCGATGACGGCCACGTCGTAGCGCGCGGCGCGCAGGGCGCGGGCGGCCGCGGCGAGGCGGCGCCACGGCGCCAGGCGGGCCGCGGCCGCCCGGCGCGGCTGCCGCCAGCCGGGGCGCGCGGCGCGGTCGAAGTACGGGAAGTCGAGCTCGGCCACCCGGTCGGCGCCCGGCAGCCGGCGGGCGGCCTCGGCGCCCCACGGCCCGACGAGCAGCGCGATCTCGGCCGCCGGCCAGCCGCGGCGCAGCCGCGCCACGGTCGGCCCGCTCAGCACGACGTCGCCGAGGTGGTCCGGCCGGACGACGACGACGCGCCGCGGCGCGGCGATGGGCGTCACGGGCCGTAGAGCGCTTCGATGCGCGGCACGAGCGCCGCCCAGCGGTAGTCGGCCTCGACGCGGGCGCGCGCCGCCGCGCCGAGGGCGACGCGCCGGGCCGGATCGGCCGCCAGCGCGGCGATCGCGTCGGCCAGCGCCGCCGGTGTCTCGGCCAGCACGACCTCGCGCCCGTCGGCCAGGTCGAGCCCCTCAACGGCCAGCGGGGTGGCGGCGATCGCCTTGCCCATCGCCATCGCCTCGAGCACCTTGAGCCGTGTGCCGCCGCCCACCCGCAGCGGCACGACGACGACGCCGGCCGCCGCCAGGTGCGGCCGGACGTCGGGCACGGCGCCGGTGATCTCGACGCCCGGCGCCGCCGCCAGCACGCGCACCCGCGGCGCCGGGTCGCGGCCGACGATCCGCAGCCGGGCCGCCGGCCGCGCCGCGCGCACGCGCGGCCAGACCTCGGCCACGAACCAGGCGACGGCGTCGACGTTGGGCCGAAAGTCCATCTTGCCGGTGAAGACGCAGAGGTCGTCGTCCTCGGCCGCGCCGGCGCCGGCCGGCGCGTAGGCATCGACGTCGACGCCGTTGGGGACGACGGCGAGCCGGGCAGCGGGCGCCAGCGGCTGCAGCGCCGCGGCGTCGGCGGCGCTGACGGCCACGGTGGCGTCGGCGGCGGCGAGCAGCCGGGCCTCGAAGCGCCGCAGCTTGGCCGTCTGCAGTCGCGAGTAGGCGGCGCCGGGCCAGCCGGCCAGCCGGCGGAGGTCGGCCCGCCAGGCGCGGTCCTGGAGCACCCACTCGGCGTTGTGGGCGTCGTAGACCAGCCGCGGCCGCCGGCCGTCGAGCGCCAGCGGGGCCAGCGCGGCGGCCCGCAGGCCATGGCGGGCCATCTCGAGCCCCTCGACCTGGACGACGTCGTAGGGGTCGTCGCGCGCCGCGGCCAGGTGGGCCGCCAGCGCCTCGCCCAGCGCCGGGCTGTCGAGCCGGCGGGCGAGGTCGGGGTCGGGGGTGAGGGGCAGGTCGAGCAGCCGGCGCAGCACCGGCCGCGGCGGCGGCGCCGGCACGGCGACGACGGCGATGCCCCGCGCCGCCAGCGCCGCGGCCGCGCCGGGGTCGTCGCCACGGTCGAAGGCGGCCACGGTGATGCGGTGGCGGCGCGCCAACTCGGCCACGATGCCCCAGTTGCGGATCGCGGTGCCCTGGTGGGGCGGCCACGGCAGCTGCGGGCACAGCACGAGCAGGCGCACGCCGCCCGCCGTCAGCCGGGTCCGTCGCCGGCGGCCTCGCGGTAGACGGCCAGCGTGGCGCGGGCCATCCGCTCGAGGCTGAACGCGGCGGCCCGAGCGCGGCCGCTGCCGGCCATGCAGCGCGCCAGCACCGGATCGTCGAGGACGGCCGACAGCGCCGCGGCCCAGGCGCCGGCGTCGTCGGGCGCGACGTGGAGCGCGGCGTCGCCCGCCACCTCGGGCAGGCTGCCGGCGGCGCTGACGACGGCCGGCGTGCCGCAGGCCATCGCCTCGATCGGCGTCAGGCCGAAGCCCTCGTCGACGGCCGGGTGGGCCAGGCAGGCGGCGCCGCGGTAGAGGCTCACCAGGTCGGCGTCGGCCACCCAGCCCAGGAAGCGCAGCCGCTCGCCCAGGCCCAGCGACCGGGCGTGGTCGTAGACGGACTCGCTCGACCAGCCGTCCGCGCCGGCCAGGACCAGCGCGACGTCGGCGCGGCGGGCGGCGAGCGCGGCGAAGGCGTCGAGCAGCGGCGCGAGGTTCTTGCGCGGCTCGATCGTGCTGACGAACAGGACGTAGGGCGGCTGGACGCCGAGCCGCGCCCGCGCCGCCGCGTCGGCGGCGGCCTCCGCCGGCGCCTCGGCCGGCGCAAAGCGCGCCTCGACGGCGTTGGGCACGACGCGGATCCGCGCCGGGTCGACCGCCGTCCGCGCCGCCAACTCGCGCGCGGTGTGGTCCGAGACGGCGATGATCCTCCGGGCGCGGCGGACGGTGCGTCGGACCTGGAGGTAATAGCGCAGGCTGTCGGGCGTCAGCCGCTCGGGGTGCTGCAGGAACGCCACGTCGTGGACCGTGGCCACCATCGGCCCGAGCCAGAGGTGCGGCACCACCACGTCGGGGCTGTGGAGCACGCCGGTCGGCCGGCAGCCGGACAGCGCGGCATCGGCCGCCAGCGTCCAGCCCTCGAGGCGGTGGTGCGGCGGCGTGCGCAGGCGCCGCCGCGCGAAGCGGTCCTCGACCCGGTCGCCGAGCGTGCCCGGCGCCGCGGCGGCGATCACGGCGTCGGACGGGTCGTCCGACGCCGCGGCGACCGGCGGCGCGTCGACGGCTGCCTTGCGGTGCGCCAGGACGGTCACCTGCCAGCCGCCGCGCTCGTCGTCCGGCAGCGCCGCCAGCCCGGCGATCAGCCGCCGGGTGTGCTCGGCGATGCCGCCGCCGCGGTACGCCGCCAGCCGGGCGTCGATCGCGACGGCGCGCGGCCGCCGCGGCGGGGCGCTCGCGCGGGCTACGGCGCGCCGCCGAAGGCGTCGCGGGCCAGCGCCGCCGGCAGGAAGATCCGGCCGCCGTCACCGGTCGGCTGCGTCGGCGCGCGCGTCGGCACCGGGGTGAACAAGGCCGGGGTCGTCGGCGTGGCCTCGGTGCGCGGCGTGGCGCTGGCGGTGAGCGTCGGCGGCGGCGCCACCGAGCCCTCCTCGAGCGGCAGGATCTGGATGTCGTCGGGGCCGGGCAGGTTGTGGGTGTAGATCACCATCACCTTGTTGAGCTTGCCGCCGGCCTTGCGGGTGACCGCCGCGAAGCCCTCGCTGCTGCGGCCGACCTCGACCGACCAGCGGTCGACGGTGAAGCCCAGGTCGCGCTCGTCGAACGCCAACCGCCCCTCGCCGACCGCCGCCGAGCCGTCGCGCCCCTCGACGAAGCCGTTGTTGGGGATCGCGTCGAACGGGTCGTAGGCCGTCGAGCCGCGGGCGTCCTCGAAGTTGGCGTGGTGCCACAGGACGGCGTCGAAGGCGACCGGCGCGGCGTCGGCGAAGCCCAGGTCGGCGGCGTAGGCGCGCAGGATGATCAGGCGCGAGTCGAGCGTCACCTCGGCGAACGCCGCCAGCGGCTTGCCGTCGAAGTTGCGCAGCGGGAAGCGGAAGCCGAGCGGGGCGTGCGAGACGACGTCCATCATGAGCATGCGCTGCGAGCCGTCAACGCGGATGCCCTGGACCTGGACGCCGAGCTGCGACAGGAACCAGGCCTGGTCGTCGTTGAACAGCATCCGGTCCATCCGGCCGTCGCGGTTCGTGTCGAGCAGCAGCCGGAACGACGTCTCGAGCGGGATGTCGCGCCGCCGCGCCGTCTGGACGGCGAACTCGACGATGCGGGCGTTCTGCGGGTCGCGCACGATCCGGATGCCCACGTTCTCGAGGTTCATGCCCGGGCCGGTGTTGTCGCGCTCGTCGGCGGCCCAGTGGGCGAAGATCTCGGCCTTGCCCGGCACCGGCGAGGCGTTGACGAGGTTGAGCGGCCCGATGCCCGTCGTCCGGTCGACGACGATCTTGTCGGGATCCGTCGTCCGCATGTCGCTGACGGGGCGCGGCACCAGGTAGACCGGCACGCGCGCGCTGTCGCCGTCCGGCACGACGGCGCCGGCGGCGTCGATCTCGGTGGCGGTGACGTGGGTGTCGTGCTCGGCCTCGGTCAGCCCGCGGCTCATCACGTTGTTGCCGCCGTAGGCGCCGTACGCCTTGAGCTTGCTGGGATCGACCGTCGTCTTGAGCGTCACGACCCGCGACGAGCGGCCCGGGACGGTGATCATGTTGCGGTCGACCTCGCTCGAGACGTAGCTGAAGGCCAGGGCGCCGGTGTCGTCGTTCGTGAAGAGATAGGGCGTCGAGAGCCGGTAGCGCTTCGGCGACTCGCTGAGGTTGATGATCTTGATCGCCATCGGGTCGAGCTCGCGCGTGGCCGCGAACTGCTTGCGGCCGTAGTTCACCGAGGCGATCGTGCCGGCGCGCAGGATCGTGTTGCCGCGCACCGCGCGCAGCGCGCTGACGCGCCCGCTGCCGCCGCGGGCCAGCGCGACCGGGTTCTTGAGACGGTTGTCGCCCTGGTAGACGGTCTCGGTGTAGTTCATCAGCATCGCCAGGACGTCGAGCGCGCCGAGGCCGACCGGGCTGAGCGCCGGGTCGAGCGGGCGGTCGGGGGGCGCCAGGCCGTCCTTGCGCAGCCGCTCGATGACGAGCGCGGCGACGCCGGCGACCATCGGCGTCGCCATCGACGTGCCCGAGATCGTCAGCGGGCCGTCGCCGGTGCCAATGCGCGGCGCGGTGATGTTCGAGCCGGGCGCGGCGATCTCGGGCTTGAAGGCGCCGTTGCGGCTCGGGCCGCGGCTCGAGAAGTCGGAGACGGTGTCGGCCAGGGTGTCCTTCTGGACGCTGTTCTTGTAGCTCTCGGCGAACGTGACCTGGACGGCCGTGCCCGCCGCCAGCGCGTCGCGCAGCCGGGTGCCGTCGGACAGCGCGATGCCGAACGCCGGGATCTCGACGCGGTCGCCGAACTTGCCGGTGTCGGAGTTCGGGCTGAACAGGTCGTCGGTGTTGTTGTACAGGACGGCCCCGACGGCCCCCTCGGTCTTGGCGCGGCCGATGACCTCGTTCGTGGTGCAGCCGCCGTAGGCGATCAAGGCGATCTTGCCGTTCACGTCGGCGGCGCTGGCGTCGCCGGTGCAGGCCCGGCCCAGGAACGCCAACCCGGCCGTCAGGCTGCCGACCTCGGCCATCTGCGGCGCGAACGTGGGATCGGCCTCCAGGGCCTCGATGTCCTCGCCGCGGCCGCCGACGTCGGCGACGATCTTGTCGACCCGCGTGCCGCCGGCGAACGTGCTGGCCACCGAGATGCCGAAACCCGTGGCGGCCGGGGCGCTGGTGATGAAGGCGATGTCGCCGGCGTTGCCCGAGGCCGAGATCACCGCCACGCCCGCCTCGGCCGCCCGCCGCACGACGCTCTCCTCGGTGGCCACCTCGTAGGCCCAGTTTGCGCCGAGGCTCATGTTGATCGCGTCGCAGCGCTGCGGGATGCCCGACGGCCGCCGGCCGAGGTTGGCCTCGACGCACCACTCGATGGCCGGCACGATGACGTTCGTCCCGCCCGACGGACCGAAGACCTTGAGGGCGATGAGCAGCGCGTCGGGCGCGACGCCGGCCGGAACGCGGGGGTTGCCCCGCATGCCGGCCACGATCCCGCCGACGTGGCTGCCGTGCAGGTTCTGGTCGAGCGGGTCGGCGTCGGGCGCCGGCACGCCGCCGCCGTAGTTGCCGACGAAGTCCCAGCCGCCGATGACCTTGGCGTTGGGGAAGGTCCCGGCTTCGATGTACGACGGGTCGTTGTTGCGGTAGTCGTTGGCGCTGCCCTTGCCGCCCAGCGAGCGGTGGGTGTAGTCGATGCCGGTGTCGATGATCGCCACCTGGACGCCCTTGCCGGTGATGCCGAGCGTGCTCTGGACGCGGTCGGCGCCGATCGTCGGCACCGCCTTGTCGAGCAGCGGGTAGTAGGTGGGGGAGGCCTCGATGTAGGCCAGGCCGGCCAGCCGGCTCAGCGCGGCCAGCTGCGACCGCGTGGCGCGCACGACGAAGCCGCTCGTCACCGCGTCCATCTCGCCGTCGATGGCCGCGCCGCTGGCGCGGACGGCGGCGCGCGCCGGCGCGAGGCGCGCCTCGAGCACGGCGAAGGCGCGGTCGCGGGCGGCCACGGCGGCCGGCGCGGTGTCGCCGACGGCGAAGCCGGCGCCGCGGTAGAGGTCGAGCGCGGTCGGACCGTCGAGGATGACGTAGGCCGGCAGCGTGGCTGCGGCGCCGCCGGCGGCGGTCCCGCGCCAGACGGCGCTGGCGGTGACGGACGGGCGGAGCTTGGCGAGGTCGGGGCCGGCCGGCGCCGACGGCGGCGCGGCCTTGCGGATGCCCGGGCCGGCGGTCGGCGCGGCGGCGGCGGGTGCGGCGGCGGCCAGCGCGATGACGAAGGCCAGCGCGGCGCTGCGGGCGGTCGAGGACGACAGTCGGCGGGTCATGAGGCCTCCGTGGCGCGGCGATTCTGGCTGCGCGCAGGCGCCAATGGTATCGGCTCGCGCGGCGCGGTCAAAGGGTGTCGGCCACGGCGTCGGCGGCGGCGCGGTATCATCGGCGGCGATGTCGATGCCGACCCCGCGCCGCGCTGCCGCCCGCCTCGCCGGCCTGCCGTCGCCCGGCCGCGCCGCCGCCCGGTGGCGCCTGGCCGCCGCGGCGGCCGTCGTGGCCTACCTGGCGTTCAGCCTGACCCACCTCGGCGGCGCCTACTGGGACACCGACGAGGGCCTCAACCTGATGAAGGGCCGGCTGCTGGGGCTCGGCTACCCGCTCTACACCCGGATCTGGTCCGACCAACCGCCCGGCTACACGGCGCTGCTGGCCGGCGCGTTCGCCGTCGCCGGCCCGTCGGTGGCCGCGGCGCGGGCGGTGACGCTGGCGTTCGCGCTCGGCGCGGCCGCCGCCGCCGCCGCCGTGGCGCGCCGCCTCGGCGGGGGCCGGGCGGCGATGGGGGCAGCCGCGGCGGCGCTGCTCCTGGCGCCGAACGCCTTCTGGGCGGCGCGCGCGGCCATGATCGGTCTGCCGGCGCTGGCGCTGGCGACGGCGGCCATGGCGGCCGCGCTGGCCTTCGCCGACGGCGGCCGGCGGCGCGATCTGGCGCTGGCCGGCTTGCTGCTGGGCCTCAGCGCCACGGTCAAGCCGATCGGCGCCTACCTGGTGGCGCCGATCGGGCTGGCGATCTGGCTCGGCCGGCGCCGTGCTCGTTTCGCGCACCTCGACGCGGGCGCCGGGGTTGCCGGCCCTGCCGGCCGCGCGCGCATCGGCGACGCCGCCGCCTTCGTCGCCGGGGCGCTCGCCCCGCTGGCGCTCATGCTGGCGTGGTTCGACGCCGGCGCGCTGCTCCGCCAGGTGGTCGGCAGCGTGGCCGCGGCGCGGGCGGCGGCGCCGCTCGACCTGGGCTGGAACGCCGGCAAGCTGATCGACTGGCTCGTCGCGCGCGACCTCGGCCGGCCCGGCTGGGCGGTGGCCGACCACGCCTTTCTCGTCGGCCCGGCCGCCGCCGGCCTCGTCGTGGCGCTGCGGCGGCGGCCGGCGGTCGGCGGCGTCGTCAGCGCCTGGCTCGTCGTCACGCTGGCGGCGTTGGCGCTGCAGAACCCGCTCTGGCCCAAGCACCACTTCCTGGCGCTGCTCGTCGTGCTGGCGCCGCTCTACGGTGTCGGCCTCGCCTGGGCGGCGGCGACGCTCGCCGCGGCCTGGCGCCGCCGCGGGCAGGGGCCGCGGGCGATCGTCGGGCCGGCAGGCGCCGCGGCCGCGCTCGTCGTCGCCGCCACGCTGGCCGGGCTGCCGGCGGCGGCCCGGGCCGACGCGGCCCGGTGGCGCGCGGTGCCGCTCAAGGAGAGCGGCAAGCTGCCGAGCCACTCCGAGAGCTGGCGCACGCTGGACGAGGCCGTCGCCTTCCTGCGCGACCACACCGCCCCCGGCGACTGGGTCGTCACCGACCACGCGTTCGTCGCCTTTCGCGCCGATCGCCCCGTACCGCCGGAGTTGGCCGTCATCTCGTCGAAGCGCATCGCCACCGGCGCCCTGACGGACGCCGACCTGATCCGCGTCGCCGGCGAGGCGCCCGCGGCGGCGGTGCTGCTCTGGGACGGCGACCGCCTCCAGCCGTCGTTCCCGGCCTTCGTCGACTGGGTCCGCTGGAACTACGATCCCGTCGCCGGCGCCCCGGCCGGCTGGGCGCTGTGGCGGCGGCGGGCGCCGTGAGCGGCGCGCGGCGCGACGCGGCGGGCTGGCTGGCGCTGGCCACCCTCGCCGTGGCCTACTTCGCCCTCTCGACGCGCTGGCTCGGCTTCTACGCCTGGGGCGTCGACGAGGGGATGTACCTGATGCGGGCCCGGATGATGGGCCACGGCTTCGCACTCTACCGCGACATCTGGTTCAACCACCCGCCGCTGCTGGTGCTGCTGGTGCGCCTCGCCTTTGATGCCGCCGGCGAGAGCGTCGCGGCCGCGCGCTGGGTGCCGCTGGCGTGCGCGTCGCTGGGCCTGGCCGCCACCGCGGCCGTCGCCCGCGCCCTGGGCGGCTGGCGGGCGGCGTTCGCCGCGGCCGCGCTGCTGGCGGCGACGCCGCTGTTCTTCGGCCTGTCCAGGGCGGTCATGGCGTCGCTGCCGGCGCTCGCCCTGGCGATGGCGGCCGTGGCGCTGGCCCTGGGGCACCAGGCCGCGACCCGCGCCGGCCGCCGCGGCCGGGCGCTGGCAGCGCTGGCGGCGTCCGGCCTGGCGTTCGGCCTGGGCCTGGCGATCAAGCTCATCGCCCTGCCGTGGCTGGCGCCGCTGGCCCTCGTGCTCCTCGACGGCCACGCGGCGGCCGGTGGCGGCCGGCGCCCCACCCGGCGCTGGCCGTGGCGGCGGCTGGCGATCGACGCCGCGCTGTGGGGCGCCCTCGCGGCGCTGCCGCTGGCGTGGGTCGCGGCGCGCTACGGCCTGGGCGCCGTCTCGTCGCAGGCCGTGGGCAGCCTGGCCACGGCCCGCGCCGAGCTCGGCTTCGACCTGGCCGGCAACGTGGCCAAGCTGCTCGAGAGCCTCGTCGAAGGCCAGCTGGCGATCGCGGCGCTGGGCGTGTTCGCGCTGGCGGCCGGGCTGGCGGCCGGGGCGACGGGCGCCGGCGCGGTCGCGGCCGGTGACCGCGCGCCCATCACCGGCGTCGGCGACGACTCCGATGCGCCCCGCGCCCGCCTCTGGCGCATCGTGGCGGTCTGGTTGGCCGCGAGCCTGGCGGCCGTGCTCCTGCACAGCCCGATCTGGTCGCACCACTACCTGCTGCTCGTCTTCCCGCTGGCCGCGGCGGCCGGCGACGGCGCGTGGCGGGTGGCCGGCGCGCTCCGGGGGGCGGCGCGCGCCGGCGTGGGCGACGCGGCAACGTCGTCCGCCGCGGACCGCGCGCGGGCGGGCGACGGCGGGTGGCGCGCCTTCGCCTGGACGGCGGTGGCCGCGGCGCTGCTGTCGGCGCCGGTGCAGGCTGTCCGGCTCGTCGACTCGACGCGCGCTTGGGACGCCGCGGCGGGGGCGGCGATCGCGCGGCTGGGCGAGGCGGCGCGGCCGGGCGACTACGTGATCACCGACAGCCCGATGATCGCCTTCCGCGCCGGCCTGCTCGTCCCGCCCGACCTGTGCGACCCCGGCAAGAAGCGGATTGACGCCGGCGAGCTCACCGTCGACGACGTGCTGGCCGACATCGACCGGTTCGCGCCGGCGGCCGTGCTCCTGTGGGAGGGCAGGCTGTCGCGCGGCCCGTTCGGCGGCTTTCCCGCCGCGCTCGAGGCGCGCGGTTTTCGCCGCGTCGCCGAGCTCGATGCGCGCCAGGAGCGCTGGCTCTACACGCGGTGACGGGCAGCGCCGCCGCGCGCCGCGCGCGGCCGCGGCAGGGGGCGGGCCGGCGGCGGACGGGTGCGGCGGGACACTACAATAGCGGTCAGGTGCGCGCGCTGGTGGCGACCGCACCGCCGCGCGGCGATCGCCGCGCCGCCCCCACCCGCCCGTGGAGCCCCCGCCCGTGGACAAGCCCGCCGACAGCGCCGCGGCGCTCCAGCCGCTCCTGCGCGCCCGCTGGAGCCCGCGGGCGTTCGACCCGGCGCCGGTGCCGGCGGCGACCCTGCGTGCGCTCGTCGAGGCCGCCCGCTGGGCGCCGTCGTCGGGCAACGCCCAGCCGTGGCGGTTCGTGGTGGCCACGATCGACGGCGAGCCCGAGGCGCACGCGCGGTTCGTGGCCTGCCTGAACGAGGGCAACCGGCGCTGGGCGTTCCGGGCGCCGGTCCTGGCCTTCGCCTGCGCCAAGCGCACGATCGAGCGGCCCGACCGGCCGCCGCGCGACAACGCGCACGCCTGGTACGACGTCGGCCAAGCGGTGGCCCACCTCAGCGTCCAGGCGATGGCCGAGGGGCTGTTCGTGCACCAGATGGCCGGCTTCGATGCCGACCGGGCGCGCGACGCCTGCGCCGCTCCCGCGGGCGTCGACATCGTGACGGCGCTGGCCATCGGCCGCTATGGCGACCTCGCCGCCCTCGACGACGACCTGCAGCTGCGCGAGCGCGCGCCGCGCGTCCGGCGTCCGGCGACCGAGACGGCGTGGCGTGGCCGCTGGGGCGAACCGGCCCGCTGGACCGCCGACGGCGACCGTTGAACGACGGCGCGCCGGCGCCCCGGGGCGTCGCAGCCCCGGGCGCTGCTAAGGATCGCCGCGCCCCTGGCGTCATGCCCCTTGTGTGCGCGGACGCGCCGCGCACCGGAACCATCGGCGCCTTCGGCCGCACAGCGCGCCCACCCAGCGGGGTGGTGCCGCGACGAACGGCCCGCGGCGCCCGACCCAGGAGGCTGACGTGCCCATGCTCACCCGGCGCATCCCGGCGCCGGTCGGCGGGGTGGCGGCCGTGACGCGGTCGCGGCCGGTCGACGCCGGCGCGCTCTACGCCGCGCATGCCCGCGACGTGTTCCGCGCCGCCCACCGCATCACCGGCAGTGTTCAGGATGCCGAGGACGTGCTGCAGACCGTCTTTCTGCGCCTGATGCGCGGCGCCGACGCGGCCGAGCTCGACAACCCGGCCGCCTACCTTCACCGCTCGGCTGTCAACGCCGCCCTCGACCTGTTGCGCCAACGTCGCCGGCGCGCCGCCGTCCCGTTGGACGGCGCCGCCGACGGCGACGCGCCGCCCGCCGAACGCCAGGCGGCCGAAGCGGCCGCGGCGCCGGCCGACGGCGCGCTGCGGGACGCGCTGCGCGCGGCCGTCGCCGAGCTGCCGGGCCGCGCCGGCCAGGTCTTCGCCCTGCGCTACTTCGAGGGCTACAGCAACCGCCAGATCGCCGATCTGCTCGACACGACCGAGAACACCGTCGGCGTCACGCTGCACCGCGCCCGAGCGCGCCTGCGGCTGGCGCTGGCGCCCTGGCACCCCGATGGACAAGGAGCGTAACGCCATGAACCCGTCCCACGATCCCGACGCGATCCGGACCGGCGCCACCGGCCCGGTCGACCCCGCCGACGCCCGGCTCGACGCCTGGCTCGACGACGCCACCGCCGCCGTCGCGGCCGACGATCCGGCCGAGGCCGAGGTCGACGCCGCCGTGGCGCGCACGTGGGCCCGCCTCCAGGGCGCCGGCGGCGCGCTCGGCGCGGCCGGCGAGACCGACTACCGCGCGCTGATCCCGGCCTTCCTGGCCGGCGACCTCCCGCACGCCCAGCGCGTCCTGGTGGCCGACCACATGCGCGAGAACCCGGCCTTCCGGTCCGAGGTCGAGGCCGCGCGCACCGGCCGCCGGCGGCTCGAGCTGACGGCCGTCGGCGGCGGCGCGGCCGCTCCGGCGCGCCCCGGCCGGCTGACGCGCGGCCGCCTCGGCGCCGCGGCCGCGACGCTGGCGCTGGCGGCCAGCGTCGGCGCGTTCGTCTTCGCCCGCGACACCCTCCAGCCGAACCGCGTCCTGGCCCACGTGGCCGACGTCGACGGCGCGCTCGTCACGCTGGCCGACGCCGATGGCACCCGGCCGCTGGCGGTCGGCGACGGCATCCGGCCGCGCCAGGCGCTGCGGGCGGCCGACGGCGGCGCCGTCGTCACGCTGGCGGACGGCTCGCGCCTCGAGCTCGACGACCGCACCCAGATCCGGCTCGGCTCGCGCTGGAACGGACTGGCGGTGCGCCTCGACCGCGGCAACGTGATCGTCGAGGCGTCGGACCAAGGCCGCGGCCGCCTCGTCGTCGACACCGACGACCTCGACATCCGCGTCCAGGGCACGATCTTCAGCGTCCGCCACGGCACCAAGGGCACGCGCGTCTCGGTCGTCGAGGGCGCGGTCGAGGTGCGCGGTGCGGCGGGCGCGCGCCGGCTGACGGGCGGCCAGCAGTACGTCTCGAACGCCGCCGTCGGCGCCGTCCCGGTGAACGCCGACTTCAGCTGGAGCCGCGACCCGGCGCGCTACCGGCAGCTCCTGGCCGAGCTGGCGCAGATCGGCGACGAGCTCGACGCGGCCGTCGACCGCCCCGCGCCGCGGACGGCCTCGGCCCTCGTCGGGCGGCTGCCGGCCGACACCGCGGTCGTCGTGGCGCTGCCCAACCTCGGCCCGACGCTGGCCGAGCAGTACGCGCTGTTCGAGTCGCGCGTCGCGGCCTACCCGGCCCTGGCCGAGTGGTGGGCGGCGCACATGGCCGACCCGGCCGCCAAGGCCCGCCTCGACGCCCTCGTCGAGGCCGTGGCGGCGGTCGGCGACGAGGTCGGCGACGAGGTCGTGCTGAGCGTCGCCTTCGGCGCCGACGGCGAGCCGGCCGCGCCGGTCGTCCTGGCCACGGTGGCCGACCCGACCGCCTTCCGGACCGCCCTCGAGGCCCGTTTCGCCGACCTGACGGCCCAGCTCGACGCCGACGACGCCGCCGACGCGCCCACCCTGGCCATCGTGACCGACCGCGCCGCGCTGGCCGCCGCCGCGGCGGCCGAGACGGCGGTCGACACGGCCGCCGCCCCGGACGGCGCTGCGGCAGGTGACGCGGCCGCGTCCGGCGCGCCGGACGCTCCCGCCGCGCCGAGCGGCGGCAACGATCGCCTCCACGTCTGGATCGGCGACGGCGTCGTCGCGGCCTCGCCGGCCGCGGCCAGCCTGGAGGGCGTCGTGGCTGCCGACGGGCCGGTGGGGGCCGGGTTCCAAGCGGCCATCGACGGCGCCTACGCCCGCGGCCTCGACGCCCTGGTCGCGGTCGACCTCGAGCGGATCGTCGACACCGCCGGCGAAGCGGCGGCGGCCGACGGCGAGGGCGACGAGGCCGCGGCCGCGATCGACTTCACCGGCATGGACGGCGCCCGCTACCTCGTCCTGACCCAGGTCGAGCGCGACGGCCGGTCGCAGTTCGAGGCCGAGGCCACGTTCGACGGCCCGCGCACCGGCGCGGCCGCCTGGCTGGCGGCCCCCGGCCCGATGGGCGCGCTCGACTTCGTCTCGCCCGACGCCTACGTGGCGGGCGCGGCCGTCATCGCCGCGCCGGAGCGGATCGTGGCCGAGTTCCTCGGCCTGGCCGAGCGCATGCGCGCAGCCGAGGACGGCGCCGGCGCGCCGGCGGACGCCGACGCCGCCTTCGCGGCCGAGGTGATGACGAAGCTCGCCGCCGGGCTTGGCGGCGAGGTCGCCTTCGCCGTCGACGGGCCGCTGCTGCCCAAGCCGGCGTGGAAGATGATCGTCGAGGTCGACGACGCGGCCGTGGTCCAGGCGGCCATGACGGCGGCGGTCGAGGGGCTCAACGCGCGCTTCGCCGACGACACGTCGGCCGGCGGGGCGCGCTTGGCGCTCGGCCAGGCCGACAGCGGCGGCCGGACGATCTGGACGCTGACGTTCGAGGGCGGCGACACCAGCGACCGCCCGGCGATCCACTACCTGTTCACCGACGGCTACCTGGTGGCGGCGGGCGACACGCCGCTGCTCCTCCAGGCGCTCAAGGTTCGCGACAGCGGCGTCCACCTGGCCGAGGCGCCGGCGTTCCGCGCCGCGCTGCCGGCCGGCGCCGAGACCGACTTCTCGGCCCTGCTGTGGCAGGACGTCGCGCGCCTCAGCCAGGCCCTGGCCGGCGCGGCGGGCGCGGCCGGCCCGGACGGCGCGGCCGCCGGCGACGCCGACGCCGCCGCGGCGCTCTCCGACCTGGCCGGCGAGCTGGCGCCGTCGCTCGTCTACGCCTGGGCCGACGCCGACCGGCTGCGGTTCGCGGCGTCGAGCGACATGGGCCCGCTCGGCCTCGGGCTGCTGCTGCGGCTCTTCGGCGGCGCCGCCGGCGACGGGCCGGCCGGGCCGGACGGAGCCGGTCCGGGCCACTGGCCCGGCCTGCCGATCGACGTCGACGTCGACGCCGGCGGATCGGCGTGACAGCGGTCATCGCGCTGGAGGGATTGGGCGTCCGCCTCGGCGGGCGCCCGATCCTTCGCGACCTGACGGTGCGGCTCGAGGGCCGCGCCGTCGGCTTGCTGGGCCCGAACGGCGCCGGCAAGACGACGCTGGTCCACACGCTGCTCGGCTTCCACCCGCCGTCGGAGGGCACCGCCCGCGTCCTGGGCCACGACGTCCGCGACCGGCGCGGCCTCCGGGCGATCCGGGCCGCGGTGGGCTACATGCCCGAGCGCGACAGCTTTCTGGGCGACGTCTCGGCGATCCGCCAGGTGCGGCTGTTCGCCGAGCTGTCGGGCCTGCCGCCCAAGGCGGCCCTCGAGCGAGCCCACGAGGCGCTCATCGCCGTCGGCCTGGGCGAGGCGCGCTACCGCGAGGTCCGGACCTACAGCTTGGGCATGAAGCAGCGCGTCAAGCTGGCCCAGGCGATCGCCCACGGGCCGCAGGTCCTGTTCCTCGACGAGCCGACGAACGGGCTCGACCCAGCCGGACGGTCACGGATGCTCAAGCTGATCGCCGACATCCGCGACAGCGGGGTCACGGTCGTGCTGTCGAGCCACCTGCTGCCCGACGTCGAGCAGGTCTGCGACGAGGTGCTGGTGCTCAAAGACGGCGTGGTGGCGCTGCAGGCCGACCTGGCGGCGCAGCGCCGGTCCGACCAGCGCTTCCTCGACGTCGAGGTCCGCGGCGAACGCAGCGGCCTGGCGGAAGCGCTGCAGGCGGCCGGCTGCGAGGTGGCGGTGCACGGGCGGTGGCGCCTCAAGGTCGTTCTGCCGGCCGCGTGGGGCATGCGCGACGTCTACGCCGCCGCGAGCGACGCCGGCGCTCAAGTGCGCCGCCTCACGTACCGGCGGCATTCGCTCGAGGATCTCTTCCTGCACGCCATGGGCCTGCCGACGGCGTTCGCGCCCGACGCGGCCGACCCGCGGCACGACGAAGTGGCGGAGGTGGCCGATGTCGGCGCTGGCTAGCCGCGCCTTCCAGCCGTACGACGGCGAGCGGACGCGCGGCAGCGGTCCGTTCTGGGTCATCCCGCGCTATGGCTACCGCGAGCTGTTCCGGTCGCGCGTCACCCTCATGGTGTTCGTGGCCGGCTTCTTCTTCCCGGTCCTGTTCCTGGCGGTGATCTACGCCCGCCAGAACGCCCAGGTGCTGGCCATCGTCGGCCAGGCGGCGATCGACGACTTCAAGATCGAAAACGGCGCCTACATCGCCTTCGCCTACGCCCAGTCGTGGATCGCGTTCTTCCTGGCGCTGTGGGCCGGGCCGCCGCTGCTGGGGCGCGACCTGGCGAACAACGGCCTGCCGCTCTACCTGAGCCGGCCGCTGAGCCCCACGGCCTACATCGGCGGCAAACTGCTGGTCCTGCTCGGGCCGCTGTCGATCGTGACCTGGGTCGTCGGGCTCGTCGTGCTGCTGTTCCAGGCGTCGTTCGAGCCGCTGGCGTGGCTGCTGTCGCACGGCCGGCTGGCGCTGGGCATCGTGGTGGGCTCGTGGGTGGCGATCGTTCTCTACAGCCTGGTGGCACTGGCGCTCTCGGCCGTGCTGCGGCGGCGCTGGATGGCGCGCGGCGCGATGCTCGGCGCGCTGTTCATCCTGCGCGGGGTCGCGGAGGTGATCAACGCCCTGTTCCAAACCGAGTGGGGCAGCCTGATCTCGCCGACCCAGGTCCAGATGACGATCCTGGCCGGCCTGTTCGGCGACGACCCGTTCTTCGGCCCGCTGAACCTGCGGCCCGACGTGCCGACGTGGTCGGCGTGGCTGACGTTCGGCCTGCTGTGCGCCGGCTGCCTGGCCATCCTGTACCACCGGGTGCGCGCCTACGAGGTGGTCCGATGAGCGCCCCCGACGGCCGCGCCGCCGACGACACGATCGTCTTCCGCGACGTCTCGAAGTTCTACGGCGAGATCCTGGGCGTCAACCGCGTCAACCTGGTGATCCGCCCGGGCATCACCAGCCTGGTCGGTCCCAACGGCTCGGGCAAGACGACGCTGATGAACCTGGTCTGCGGCCTGCTGCGCCCGTCGCGCGGCACGATCACCGTCCTCGGCGCGCCGGTCGAGGACGCCGAGGCGATCGGCCGCCGGGTGGGCTACTGTTCGCAGGTCGACAGCTTCCCGGCCGGCATGACCGGCTACGACTTCGTCTACGGCTTCCTGCGCGTCGGCGGCGCGCCGGCCGCCGAAGCCGAGGCCCGCGCCTGGGGCGCCATCGAGCGCGTCGACCTCGTCGACGCCGCCCGGCGCAAGGTGGCCGGCTACTCCAAGGGGATGCGCCAGCGGATCAAGCTGGCGCTGGCGATCAGCCACGGCCCGCGGGTCCTGGTCCTCGACGAGCCGATGAACGGCCTCGACCCGATGGCGCGGGCGGAGATGGCGGCCCTGTTCCAGGCGCTGGCGGCCGAGGGCCACTTCGTGATCGTCTCGAGCCACATCCTGCACGAGGTCGACACGCTGTCCGACGCCGTCGTCGTCATCAACCACGGCTACGTCCTGGCCGAGGGCGGCATCCCGGCCGTCCGCGACGCCATGGACGCCGAGCACCCGATCGGCATCCGGATCGTGTGCGACAAGCCGAGCCAGCTGGCGCGGGCGGTGTTCGCGCACGACCACGTCCTCGAGGCGCGGCTGCACGACGACGGCCGCGGGCTCTTGGTGCGCACCCGCGACGCCGACGGCTTCTTCACCGCCCTGGGGCACATCGCCCTCGCCGGCGACGTCGTCATCGACTCTGTGACGCCCGCGGACGACGACGTCGAGGCGGTCTACCACTACCTCATCGGCAGCAGCGGGGAGATGACATGAGCGAGGCACACGCGGTGGCCGCGTCGCACCCGCCGGCCGGCGCCGGCGGGCCGGCGCTGTGGGGGCGCCAGGTCGGCGGCATCGTCCGGCTCGAGCTACGCAAGGTGCTGCTGAGCCGGCGCGCCCTGATCGGCTGGGGCCTGGCGGCGGCGCCGGCGGCGCTGCTGGTGGCGCGGATGGCGGCGCTGCTGCTCCTGGGCGGCACCGGCTTCGACCGCGAGCTGCCGACGCTGCTCCAGGAAGAGCAGGTCTACGCCATGGTCTACCAGACCCTGATCCTGCGGCTCTGCGTCTTCTTCGGCTGCGCCACGATCTTCCTGGGCCTGATCCGCGGCGAGGTGAACGACCGCGCGCTGCACTACTACCTCCTGGCGCCGCTGCGGCGCGAGGTGCTGGTGGCCGGCAAGTTCGCCGGCGGGCTGGTCGGCGCCGGCGCGCTGTTCGGCTTCGCGACGCTGGCCTCGCGGCTGCCGATGTTGGCCTTCGCCCCGTCCGGCGCGCTGCCGGCCATGGCGGGGGCGCCGTGGCTGCCGAACACGCTGCAGTACCTCGGGATCACCGCGCTGGCGTGCGTGGGCTACGGCGCGCTCTTCCTCGCCATCGGCGTCTCGCGCGTCAACCCCATCATCCCGACGCTGGTGCTGTTCGGCATCGAGTCGATCCACATCTTCCTGCCGGCGCCGCTCAAGCCGTTCAGCGTGATCTACTACTTGACCTCGCTCTGTCCCGTCCCGCTGGCGCTCGGCCCGATCGCCATCGTGGCCACGCCGGTCGCGGCGCCGCTGGCCATCCTGGGACTGGCGGCCCTGGCGGCGGCGATGCTGACGCTGGCGATGCGCCGGGCGCGCGACCTCGAGATCGACTACGCCGACGGCTAGCGCCGCCGCGGCCCGATTGCCATTGCGCGCCGACCGGTGGCACCATTGCCCGACCCCACAGCCCCAACCCAGCCGCGCCGCCCGCCGGGCGGTCGCGGTCGCCCCGACGAGCGAGCGCCAGGCGCCCGCTGCCCGTTGCCGCCCCTACGGCGCAGGAGGAAGTTCGCACGATGTCGACGTCGACGATCGCCCGCGCGGCGCTGCCGCGGATCAGCGCCATCGCGCTGCTGCTCGCCACAGCGGCCTGCGGCAGCTTCAGCACCGCCCGCCTCGACGACCTCCGGCTGTCCAAGGACAAGGACGGCGACGAGGAGACGACGGTCTTCGCTCCCGACGACGTGTTCTACGTCATCGGCGAGCTCTCCAACGCGCCCGACGACACCGAGGTCAAGGCCGAGTGGATCGCCGTCGACGCCGAGGGCCAGGACGAGGACACCGAGATCGACACCGTCGATCGCGAGTTCGGCAGCGGCGAGATCACGTTCAAGCTGACGAACGACCAGGACTGGCCGGTCGGCGACTACGAGGTGAAGATCTACCTCAACGACGAGCTCGAGAAGACGCTCGAGTTCGAGGTCACCGACGACGGCGAGGACGCCGCGTCGCGCGACGACGACGAGGACGACGACGCGGCGAGCGACGACGACGGCGACACGGCGGCGCTCGCGGGCGACGTGGTCGACAACCTCGACGACGTCAAGGCCGCCACGATCCGCATCGTCTCCAAGGGCAGCTTCGTCGATCCCGAGGTCGGCGAGCAGCTGAACGCGGCCGGCTCCGGGTCGGGCTTCATCATCGACCCCGACGGCATCGCCGTCACGAACAACCACGTGGTGACCGGCGCGGCGATCATCGAGGTCTACGTCGGCGGCGACGACGAGAAGCGCAGCGCGCGGGTCCTGGGCGTCTCGGAGTGCTCCGACCTCGCGGTCATCGACATCGAGGGCGACGACTATCCCTACCTGGAGTGGCGCGACGGCACGCCCAAGGTGGGCCTCGACGTCTACGCCGCCGGCTATCCGCTGGGCGACCCGGAGTACACGCTCAAGCGCGGCATCATCTCCAAGGCCCGCGCCGACGGCGAGACGAGCTGGGCGTCGGTGCCGCACGTCATCGAGCACGACGCGCAGATCAACCCCGGCAGCTCCGGCGGCCCGCTCGTCGACGAGGACGGGCGCGTCGTCGGCGTGAACTACGCCACGAACGACGAGACCGAGCAGCACTTCGCCATCGCCGAGGACGAGGCGCTCGACGTCATCGAGCGGCTGCGCGAAGGCGACGACGTCGACGCCATCGGCATCAACGGCCAGGCGGTGACCGACGGTGAGCGGATCGCCGGCATCTGGGTGGCGTCGGTGAAGTCGGGCTCGCCGGCCGACGAGGCCGGGATCCGCGGCGGCGACATCGTCACCCGCCTCGAGGGCCTCGTCCTGGGCACCGACGGGACGATGAAGGACTACTGCGAGGTCCTGCGCGGCCACGACGCCAGCGACAAGCTGCGCGTCGAGGTCCTGCGCTTCGCCGACGAGAAGGTCTACGAGGGCCAGCTCAACGGCAACCGCCTCGAGGAGACGTTCTCGTTCGCCCAGGCCCTCGAGCCGGAGATCGAGGCCGCCACCGGCAACGACGACACCTCGGACTACGACGGCTACGACACCGTCAAGGACGATTCCGAGGCGATCGCGATGAACATCCCGACCGACTGGGACGACGTCGACGGCTCGGCGTGGGTCTACCAGGACGAGACGATCGGCGCCTCGATCACCGCCGCCGCCGACCGCGACGCGTTCATCAACGGCTACAGCGAACCCGGCGTCTTCTTCGGCGCCTCGCGCAGCCTGGCCGAGCGCTACGACCCCGAGGCGCTGCTCGACGCGCTCCAGCCCGACATGGGCGTCGACGCCTGCACCTCGAAGGGCCGCGAGACCTACAGCGACCCGTACTACACCGGCGTCTACGAGACCTTCGAGGACTGCGGCGACGACGACGCCGTCATCGTCACCGTCGCCGCCCAGCCCGAGGACAAGAGCTACGACCTGTTCGTCTTGGTCCAGGTCGTCGGCGACCGCGATCTCAAGGCGCTGGACACGATCATCGACAGCTTCCAGGTGATCGGCGATCTGCCGTAGCGGGTCGCGGACGGCGATCGGGACCGACGCGGGGGGTGGCCGAGAGGCCATCCCCCGTTTGCGTGCGGGGGGGGGCACGGGTGGGGACGGGGGGGAGGACGGGTTGGGGGGAGGGGCACGGGTGGGGCCGTGGGAGGAGGACGGGTTGGGGGGGAGGGGCACGGGTGGGGCCGTGCCCCTACGGGCAACGCCAACCCAACCACGGCACGACGGCCTCGTCCGCCGTCAGGCTGCCGTGGCGGCCGATGGGGCGGTTCGTCTCGGGCTCGGGCATCAGCGTGTGGCCGGCGCGGGCGATGAGGACGAGGTCGCCGAGGCGGTGGCGGGCCTCGGGGTGGGGCGGCTCGGGGCCCCAGAGGCCGGCGGCGAGGGCTTCGTCGGTGTCGAGAACCTGGAACGCGTGGCCCAGCCGCTCGCGGGCGTAGCCGCGGGCGTCGTCCAGGGCGCCGTGGCGGACGTGGAGGTAGCGGGCACGGGCCTCGCCGCTCAGCGGTAGGGTCAACATCGCGGCCAGGGCCGGGTGATCCGTCAGGCTCACGCCCGACGCGGGCGGCGTGGCCGTTTGGCCGTGGTCCGCCACCAGGACGACGACGGTGCGCAGCCGGGCCGCGGCCGTCAGGCGGTCGAACACGCGCCGCCGCAGCGCGCCGAAGAGCAGCGCCCACTCGTCGTCGAACGAGTCCGCGTCGGGCCCGCGCTCGTGCTGGAGCAGGTCGAAGCCGTCCCAGTAGGCGGCGATCAGGCCGCGCTGCTGCGCCAGGCTCTCCATCGCCTCCCGCAGCAGCGCCAGGCTGTCGCCGAGGCTGGCGTAGCCGCGCACCGTCTCGGGCGTCCGAAACAGCATCGTCGACAGGCCGCTGTCCTTGATCCCGACGCCCAAGAGATGGAGGCAGCGCAGGTTCTGGCGCGCCAACTGCTCGACGACGCCGCGGCCCGGGATCATCTTGCGCGGCTGGAGCGCCCCGCTGCGCACCAGGTCGACGACGGCCGCCGGCTTGTGGGCGCCGCGCAGCCGCAGCATGTTGGCCACCAGCCCGACCTCGCGCAGCCAGAGCTGGTAGCCGACGATACCGTGGGCGACCGGCGACCGGCCCGTCCAGAGCGTCGGGATCGTGGCCGCGGTGGTGCTCGGGAAGACGGCCGTGAGCGGCGCCAGCACGGCGCCGCGCTCACCCAACCAGGCGGCGCCCTCGGCGTCGCCGGCCAGGGCGCGCTGCAGGCGTCGGAAGCCGAGCGCGTCGACGACGAGCAGCACGACGCGGTCGACGCCGCCGACGCTCAGCGGGTGCCACAGCGGCTCGGGCAGCGCCGGCAGCTCGCCGACGGCCGCGCCCAACAGCGCGCCGACGGTGGCCGGCACGTTGGCGACCCCCAGGCCGTCGTAGCGGGGCACGACGAACTCGGGCGCCAGCAGGTCGCCCAGCGGGGCGGGCCGCTCGGCCAGGAGCGCGTCGAGGGCGCGGTCGGGGTCGGGGGGTGCGGGCACGGCGGCCCTCCGGGCGGGCGGCGGCGAGGCGGAAGCATACCACGCCGCGGCGAGGACGCCGGGCGGTCGGCGCGGCGGGCGCGGCGATGTTTGCGCTGGCGCACGGACGGCCGGCCGGCGGGCCGGTATCGTGGACCCCGCACCGCACGCCCGCGCCCTGCGCGCTCGCCTGGAGAGACCCACGATGGCGACCCTTACCCCGCCCGCCGCCCCGGCCCTGCCGGCCATCGACCCTGCGACGACGATCGACGACCTCGTGACGGCCTACCCCGCGCTCAGGCCCGTCCTGGCCAGCCGCGGCCTCGACCTGTGCTGCGGCGGCGCCCTGACGCTGCGCGAGGCGGCCGAGCGCCACGACCTCGACCTCGACGCCCTGGTGGCGGCCTTGATCGACGCCCTGATCCGGACATGAGCGCCGCCACCCGGCTCTACGCCGCCGCGGCCCTGGCCGCGCTGGCCGCCGCCAGTGCGCTCCATCTGGGCGTGATGGCCGGCCAACAGGCGTGGTGGCCGGCGCTGGTGCGGCTGGCGCTGTTCGGCTGGATCACCGGCTTCATCTTGGCCGTCAGCCACCACGCCATGCCGGTGTTCCTGGCGCGCGACTTCCCGCGGCCGGCCACCACGACGGCCGCCGCGGCCCTGTTCGCCGCCACCACCGCCGCCGCGGCCGCCGTCGACCTCGCCTGGCCGGCCCGGGCGGCCTGGGCCAGCGCCGCGCAGGCGCTGGCCGGCGCGCTGTTCGTGGCGAACGTCGTGGCGCTGGTCGCCGGCGGCCGCCGGCGCCCCGGTGGTCCGCCGCCGGCGCCGCACCCCGGCCAGCGACAGGTCGACCGCCTGGCGTCGCGCGCCACGAGCGCCGCCGGCGCGGCGCTGCCGCTGTCGCTGGCCCTGCTGGCGGCGACCGAGGCCGGCTGGCTGGCGCCGACGTGGCGGTTGGCGTCCGCGCACCTGGCGACGCTGGGCTGGATCCTGGGCATGATCGTCGGCGTCGGCTACCACGTCTTGCCGCGCGCCAGCGGCCAGCCGGTGACCGCCGTGGCCGCCGTGCGCGCCCAGCTGGTGCTGCACGCGGCGGCGGTGGCGCTGGCGGTGCCGGCGCTCGGGCTGGGCTGGCCGCGGCTGTTCGCGCTGGGCGCGGCGCTGCTGGCGACGGCGATGATCCTGTTCATCGCCGTCCTCTGGCCGACGCTGGCCCGCGCCCGGCAGGCCGGCCCGACGGCGCCCATCGCGCCGTCGGCCATCGAGGTCCGGCGGTGAGCGGCGCGTCGCTGCGGCTGGTGCGGTCGGCCTTTGCCGCACTGGCCGGCGGCCTGGCGCTGGGCGTGACGTTCGCGCTGCACCGCCCGCTGGGAGCGGCGCTGCGTCCGCTGCACGCCGAGCTCAACGTCTGGGGCTTCGTCAGCCTGTTGATCTACGGCGTCGGGCTGCACATCGTGCCGCGCTTCGCGGCGCGTCCGGTGCGCTGGCCGCGGCTGGCCGCGGCGCTGTCGGTGGCGGCGCCGGCCGGGGTGGCGCTGGCGGCCGTCGGCTGGTGGGCGGTCTGGCAGCGCTGGCCGGCCGGCCAGGCGGTGCTGCTGGCCGGCGGGGCGCTGGAGGCGGCGGCGGCGCTGGCCTTCATCGCCCTGATGGCCGACCTGCTGCGGCCGCGCCGCGGGCCGGCGGGCGGCGGTCGCTCCAGCTGACGGTGCGCGCCGGCTGGCCGGGTGGCCAGCCGCCCCTGGCCGACCGGCAGTAGCGCGTCGGGGCGCCGCGCACTAGGCTTGAACGGCGGGCGCGCGATGCGCGCGGCGGGCCGCTGGCGGCTGGCGTGGCGGGTTCGTCGGGCGTGTCGCCGTTCATCGGATCGACCGCGGACGCGAAAGGAGTGGTGCACGGATGGCCGAATCGATCGAAGTCAAGGCAGGCGAGGGCGGCGCGGCCGCCGGCAGCCCCGGCGACGCGGGTCCGCTCGCGGTGCGTCGAAGCGGCTGGGACATGCTGTCGGAGCTGCAGTCGGAGATGGAGGAGCTCTGGAGCCGCTACTGGCCGGGCGGGTCCGGGCGGCGTCGGATGCCGTCGTTCGCGCCGCTGGCGTCGCGCCTCGGCGGCGGGTCGGCGTGGTCGATGGCCACCGACGTCTACCGCAAGGACGGGCGGCTCTGGGTGAAGGCCGACCTGCCCGGCATGAACAAGGCCGACATCTCGGTGTCGCTCGACAACGGCGACCTCGTCGTGTCGGGCAAGCGCGAGGAGGAGCACAAGGCCGAAGAGGGTGGCTGGGTGCGCTCGGAGCGCACCTTCGGCAGCTTCTACCGCCGGGTGCCGCTGCCGGTGGCCGTAAAGCCCGAGGATGTGCGCGCCCGATTCGACAACGGCGTGCTCGAGGTGTCCGTGCCGCTGCCGCCCGAGGCGGCCGGCGAGGCGCCGACCAAGATCGAGGTCCAGTAGTCCTGTTGTCGCTCCCCCCTTCGGGCGCGCCGGCGTCTGCCTCCCCCGGGTCGGGCGACCGACCCGGCGGCGCCGCGCCCGCCCGCCGGCACGACGTCGCCGACGACATTTCCGTCGGCGACGTCGTGCGGCTGCGGAAAGGCCATCCGTGCGGCGACGACCGCTGGCGGGTGGTGCGGATCGGGGCCGAGGTCGGACTGCGTTGCGTCGGCTGCGGGCGCAAGGTGGAGTTGGTGCGGCGGACGTTCGGGCAGCGGTTCAAGGAGCGGCTGCCGCGCGGCCACGCCGACGTCGCGGCAGGCGCGGCACGATCGGGGCCGGATGGGCCATAATCGCGCCCGATCGCGGTTCCGCCGCCCACCCGGGCCACGCCGCCGGACCCCACGCCATGTTCGACCTCGCGCCGCTGACCGAATCGTTGCTGGCGCCGCTGCTGACCGTGCTCTATACGGCCGGCTTCGCGGTGGTCGGCGTGTTCTCGCTGCGCGCCGCGCTGCACGTGGCGCTCTGGGCGCGTACGCGACGCCGGGCGCCGACGGCCGTGCGCTCCTACGCCGCCTGGCTGCGACCGGACGCGCCGGCGACGCTGGCGGCGGGCCAGGCGTCGGGCGACCCGGCGTTCGCCGGACCGGTGCCGTTCGTGACGGTCCAGCTGCCGGTGTACAACGAGCGCCAGGTAGCGGCGCGGCTGGTCGACGCCGCCTGCGGCCTGGCCTGGCCGCGCGACCGCTTCGAGGTCCAGGTCGTCGACGACTCGACGGATGAGACGCGCTCGATCCTCGACGAGGCGGCGCGGCGCTGGCAGGCGCACGGGGTGGCCGTGCAGGTCGTGCGGCGCGCGTCGCGCCAGGGCTACAAGGGCGGCGCGCTGGCCGAGGCGCTGCCGCTGGCCCGCGGCGAGGCCCTGGCGGTGTTCGACGCCGACTTCCGCCCGCCGGCCGACTGGCTGGCGAACGTGATGGCCCATCTGGGCGACGGCGTGGCGGCGGTCCAGACGCGCTGGGGGCACCTCAACCGCGACCAGAGCCTGCTGACCCGCGTCCAGGGCCTCAGCCTCGACGGCTACTTCGCGATCGAGCAGGCGGCCCGAAGCCGCGCCGGACTGGCGCTCCACTTCAACGGCTCCGCCGGCGTCTGGAACCGCGCGGCCATCGACGCCGCCGGCGGCTGGTCGGGCGCGACGCTGTGCGAGGACGTCGACCTCAGCTATCGGGCCCAGCTGGCGGGCTGGCGGATCGTCCTGCTGCCCCACCTCGCGGCGCCGGCCGAGTTGCCGGCCACGGTCCTGGCGTTCAAGCGCCAGCAGCACCGCTGGGCCAAGGGCACGGTGCAGTGCTGGCGCCAGCTGCGCGGCCCGATCGCGCGCGCCCCGTGGCCGCGGGCCAAGCGCCTCCACGCCCTCGCCAGCCTCTCGACGTACTTCGTCCAACCCACGTTGGTGGCGCTGTTCCTCGGGGCGCCGCTCCTGGCGGTGGCCCGGCCCCGCTTCCACCCGCTGCTGTTCGCGTTCTCAGCCCTGGCCCTGACGATGCCGGTCCTGGTGGCGCTCGGCCAGCTCAGCCTCCACCACCAGGCCCGCGCCGCCGGCTCGCCGCGCGGCGAGCCTGGCTGGTGGCGCCGCCTGCTGTGGTACCCCGCCCTGTCGATCGTGGCCGCCGGCATGACGCTCAACGGCGCCCTGGCCGTCCTCGAGGCGCTGTCCGGTGCCCCGGGGGCGTTCGAGCGCACGCCGAAGGCGGGCGAGGGACCGGGCGGCGCCGACGGCGTCGCGACGGCCGACCCCGGCCCGAGCCCCTATCTCCTCCCGCTCGACGGACAGTCGCTGGCCGAAGCGCTCCTGGCCGCCTACGCCTGGTTCGGCCTCGCGCTGGCCGTCGACCACCGCGCCTGGGGCGTCGTCGCGTTCATGGCGCCGTTCGCGGCGGGTTACAGCTATGTGGCCGGCTGGAGCCTGGCCGAGGGCCTGCCGGCGCTGCGGCGGCAGCGGCGGCGCGGCTGGGGGCGGGCGGTGTCGTAGCATCGGGGACGGCGGCGGACCACACCCCCGCCCGGGTCACGTCTTGGGCATCGCGTTCGACTCGGCGGCGCGCGCGATGCCGCGCAACATCCCGGCGAAGACGAGCTGGTGCAACGGCCAGACACCGTACCAATAGGCCAACCCCCACAGCCCGAGGGGATCGAACGTAGCGGTCTGACGCAGTTCAGCGCCGCCCTCGATCGGCCGGACCTCGAACTCGAGCCACGCCCTCCCCGGCAATCGCATCTCGGCGGCCAGGCGCAGCCGCTGGCCGGGGTCGATGCGCTCGACCCGCCAACAGTCGAGGCTGTCGCCGACCCGCAGCCGCAGCGGGTCGTGACGCCCGCGGCGCATGCCGACGCCGCCCAAGACCAGGTCCAGCCAGCCGCGCAGGGTCCACAGCCAGTCGGCGTAGTACCAGCCCGTCGCGCCCCCGATGCGCTCCACGGCGGCAAACACCGCCGCAGGCGAGGCAGCCACCGGCGCCGCGCGCGCGTCGACCAGCCGATTGCCGAATCGCACCCCGCCCCATGGCCGGGGCTCGCCGGCGGCGGACAGCGCATCCGACCAGCGGGTCGGCGCGATGCGGAAGTCCTCGTTGCGAAGCGCGCTCGCAATGGCCTCCCGCACCCCGATCGGCCGGATGGGAAGGAGGCGCAGCGCAGAGTCGTCCCGTACCACCGTGGGGTGGCGCAGGCTGTCGATCAACTTGCGCCCGACCCGTGCGTACAGCGGCGTGACCAGCCCCAGCCACAGGCTCGAGAGCCGTGGCGTCAGCAGCGGCACCGGGATCATCAGCCGCCGCAGCCCGCGCTGCCGGGCGTACTCCTGCATCAGCTCGCCGTAGGAGACCTGGTCCGGGCCGCCGATCTCGAGGGTGAGGCTGCGTCCGTCGCTCTCGACCGTCAGCGCCGCACGCAGGTAGTCCAGCACGTCGCGGATGGCGATCGGTTGGGCCGTGACCTGCACCCACCGCGGCATCACCATCACCGGCAGCCGCTCCACCAGCGCCCGGATCATCTCGAACGACAGGCTGCCCGAGCCGATGATGATGGACGCCCGCAGCTCGATCACCGGCACGCCGTGGGCGCGCAATCGCTCGCCCACCTCGTGGCGGCTGCGCAGGTGCGCCGACAACTCCGGATCGTCCTCCCCCAAGCCACCGAGGTAGATGATCCGCCGCACGCCGGCAGCGGACGCAGCCGCCGCGAACTGATCCGCCGCCAGGCGATCCTGAGCTTCGAAGTCGCCCGTCGCCCCCATCGAGTGCACGAGATAGAACGCGGCTTCGACGCCCTGCATGGCCGGGGCCAGCGACGCCGCGTCGAGGACATCGCCGGCGACGACCTCGACACCGGCCGGGACGCGCGACGCCAGCCGTTCCGGCTGCCGCGTCAGGCACCGGACGCGCCAGCCGTCGCCCGCCAACAGCGGGAGCAGCCGGCCTCCGACGTAGCCTGTCGCTCCGGTGAGGAGAATGCGCCGGTCCGCCATCATCGCCTCCAAATCGCGCGCCGTCGCCGCGTCACAGGCTACGGCAGCTCGCCGCCGCCACCCAGCCGCCCGGGCGGCGTCACCTCCAGCCGCACCCGCCGCCCCGCCCCCGCCCCGGCGGCGTAGCGGGCATCGGCCCGCAGGCCGGGCACCCAGACGATCGTCGCTCCGGCGACGATGATCGGCCAACCGTCGCGCTCGGCGGCGGGGACCTTGGCGTCGACGAAGAGGTCTTGGAGGCGCTTGTGGCCGGTGGCGGCGCCGGGCAGCGGGAGGCGGTCGCCGGGTTGGCGGCCGCGCGCCGCCAGCGGGGTGGTCAGGACGGCGGCGTCGACGACGAAGCGCCATGGCCCGCCGGCGCGCACGGCGCCCGCGTCGGCGACGACCTCCGCCGTCAACGTCCAGCCGCCCGGCAGCCGCGTCGTGCCCGGCACGGCCAGCGGCACGGGCGCGGCGCCGAGGCGCGCGGCGGGCAGCGCGGGGACGCGGCGGACGAACGTCACGGCGACGGCGTCGATCGTGATGCGGATGCCGCCGGGGAGGTCGTGGACCGCCGGCGCCGGGACGCCGCGATGCGCCCGCGCCGCGTCGGCCGCATCGTCCGTGTCACCCGGCCGCGCCGCCGCGCGCAGCACCGCCTCGACGTGGCCGTGGCCGAGGTCGCGCACGTCGCCGCCGAGCGCCGCGACGGCGCGGCGGACGGCGCGACCGGCGAGCGCCGGGTGGAGCCCAGCGAGCGCGGCGCGGTCGAGGGCGAGGCGGTCGGCCGACGGCGCGGCCATCGGCGCCAGCAGCCCCGGCCAGGCGGCGTCGAGCGCGGCCGCCACAAAGGCGCGATCGTCGGCCGCCGTGGCGGCGAGCCGGACGAGCGCGGCGCGCAGCCGGGGGTTGACGGCCTCGAGCGCCGGCACGACGTCGTGGCGGATGCGGTTGCGCAGGAAGGCGCGGTCGGCGTTCGAGGGGTCGTCGCGCGCGGCCAGGCCGCGCCCGGCCAGGAACGCCGTCACCGCCGCCCGGTCGATCGCCAGCAGCGGCCGGAGCAGCCGCGGCAGCGGCGCCCCGTCGGGCCCGGCGTCGACGCGGGCGGCCGCGGCCGTGGCGCGCACCGCGTCGGGCGCCAGCGGCCAGGCGGCGTCGGCGGCCATCCCGGCCAGGCCATCGAGCCCGGTGCCGCGCACCACGTTCATCAGCACCGTCTCGGCCTGGTCGTCGGCCGTGTGGGCCGTGGCCACCGCCGGCGCCCCGACGCCGCGGGCGACGCCGGCCAGGAACGCGTAGCGCACCGCGCGCGCCGCCGCCTCGATCCCCCGCCCGGTGGCCGCCGCCACCGCTCCGACGTCGGCCGCGGCCAGCGTGGCCGGCAGCCCCCACGCCCCCGCCAGCCGCCCCACCCACGCCGCGTCTTCGACCGACTCGGGCCGCAGGCCGTGGTCGAGGTGGGCCACGTGGAGCCGCAGCCCGCGCCCGGGCGCCAGGTCGCGCAGCGCCGCCAGGAGCGCCACCGAGTCCGGTCCGCCGCTGACCGCCACGACGAGCGGCGCGTCGACCGGCAGCCGCGATGCGTCGACGGCCAGCGTCGCGGGCGTGGCGTCCGACAGCGGCAGGGCGTGCGTCATGGGCGGGACGATACCACCGACCCTCGACCGCGGCGGGCCGGGCGCCGAGCGCACGCTCGCCTGCGCCCGACCCGGGTGGCCCGAACCGCATTGACGTCACCCCTGTCGACGGCTATCATCCCGCGCTCGAACCCGTCCACGCCGACCGGCCGGCAAGCCTTGGCCTGCCCGGACGTCGGCGCATTGCGTTGTGTGGCCATGTTCCAAGCCCTGCAGGACAAGCTCGAAGCGCTCTTCGGCGACCTCGCCCGCAAGGGCGTGCTCACCGAGGCCGACGTTGACCGCGCGATGCGCGAGTTGCGCCTCGCGCTGCTCGACGCCGACGTCCACTTCGGCGTCGTCAAGGACCTCGTGGCGCGGGTCAAGGCGCGGGCGGTCGGGGCCGAGGTCATGCGCTCGCTCACGCCGGCGCAGCAGGTGGTCACGATCGTCTACGACGAGCTGGTGGCCACGCTCGGCGCGGCCGCACCGCTCGACATCGGCCGTGGCGACCCGCCGGTCATCGTGATGGCCGGCCTCCAGGGCGCCGGCAAGACGACCACCGCCGCCAAGCTGGCGCTGGCGCTGCGCAAGCGGGGCAAGCGGCCGCTGCTGGTGGCGTGCGACACCCGCCGCCCGGCGGCGATCGCGCAGCTCGAGGCGCTGGGCAAGCAGCTCGACATCGCCGTCTACAGCGAGGGCAGCGAGCCCGCGCCGCCGGACATCGCCCAGCGCGCGCTCGCCGCGGCGGTCCGGGGCGCCCACGACGTCGTGATCGTCGACACGAGCGGGCGGCTGCAGATCGACACGGCGCTCATGGACGAGCTGGCCGAGATCCAGGCCCGCGTCCGACCGTCGGAGACGTTGCTCGTCGTCGACGCCATGACCGGTCAGGAGGCGGTCAACGTCGCCACGGCCTTCCACGAGCGGCTGGCGTTGACGGGCCTCGTGCTGACCAAGGTCGACGGCGACGCGCGCGGCGGCGCGGCGCTCTCGGTGCGCGCCGTGACGGGCGTGCCGATCAAGTTCCTGGGCGTGGGCGAGAAGGCGGTGGCCCTCGAGCCGTTCGCGCCCGAGCGCCTGGCGGGGCGCATCCTGGGCCGCGGCGACCTAGCGTCGCTGCTCGAGCGGGCCGCCGAGACGGTCGACGCCGCCGAGGCCGAGCGGATGGGGCGCAAGCTCCAGAAGGGCCAGCTCGACCTCCAGGACTTCCTGACCCAGATGCAGCAGCTCAAGCGCATGGGCCCGCTGCGCGAGATCATGGGCCTCATCCCCGGCCTTGGCCGGGCGATGAAGCAGCTACCGGCCGACGTCGACGACGGCGCCCTCAAGCGCGTCGAGGCGATCATCCTGTCGATGACGCCGCGGGAGCGCCGCAAGCCCGACGTCCTCAACGGCAGCCGCCGGCGGCGGATCGCCGCCGGCAGCGGCACCAGCGTCCAGGAGGTCAACGATCTCCTGCGCAACTTCAAGTCGATGCAGACGATGATGAAGCAGCTGTCGAGCGGCCGCATGAAGCTGCCGCCCGGCCTACTCGGGACCTAGGAGAGGAGCACGCACATGGTTCGCATCCGCCTGCGCCGCGTCGGCGCCAAGAAGAAGCCCACCTACCGCGTCGTCGTGGCCGACCAGCGCTCGCCGCGCGACGGCCGGTTCATCGAGTCGATCGGGCACTACGATCCCCGCACCGACCCGCCGACGGTCGTGATCCACGAGGACCGCGCCCTGCACTGGCTCAGCGTCGGCGCCCAGCCGACCGGGCCGGTCGAGCGCTTCTTCGCCAAGCTCGGCCTGGCCGACAAGCTCAAGCGCGTCCACGGCGGCGAGAGCATCGACAGCGTCGCCGCCCCGCGCGCCGGCGCGGCCGCCGCGGCGCCCGCCGCCCCGACCAAGGCGGGTCGGGCCACCAAGGCCGCCGCCGTAGCCGACGTCCCGGCCGAGCCGTCGCTGGCCGATCGCGCCAAGGGCGCCGCCGCGGCGGCCGTCGAGGCGGCCGAGGCCGGCCTCGACAAGGCCGGCGACCTGGCCGCGGCCGCCGCCGACAAGGCGGGCGACCTGGCCGCTGCGGCGCGCGACAAGGCCGGCGACCTGGCCGAGCGCGCCGTCGAGGCCGCCGGCGACGCGGCGGAGACCGTCCGCGAGGCGGCCGAGCCGGTCGTCGAGCGCACGATCGAGACCGCCAAGAAGGTGGCCGACGTCGTGTCCGACGCGGCCGAGACGGCGCTCGACAAGGCCGGTGACGTGGCCGCCAGCGCCCTGGACAAGGCCGGCGACCTGGCCGCGACGGCGGCCGAGAAGGCGGCCGACGTCGTCGAGGCGATCGCCGATGCGGTCACGGGCGAAGACGAGGCGCCGGCGGCCGAGGCCACCGAGCTGACCGGCCTGGGTCTCTCGGCGCGCGTCGAGAAGGCGCTCGTCGACGGCGGCGTGACCTCGATGGCGGCGCTCACGGCCCTGCTGGCCGAGGGCGACGACAAGCTGCTGGCCCTGCCGGGCATCGGCGCCAAGGCGGTCGAGGAGATCCGGGAGCGCCTCGGTCAGGCCGGCTGAGATGGGCGCCGACATGACCGAGCTCGTCCGGACGATCGCCACCGCGCTGGCCGAGAAGCCTGAGGCGGTCGAGGTGTCGTCGTTCGCCAAGGGCCGGACGCACTACGTCCGGCTCAAGGTCGATCCCGAGGACATGGGCCGCGTGATCGGGCGCGACGGCCGCGTCGCGACCGCCGTGCGCGCCCTGCTGACGGCGGCGGCCGACGGCGAGCGCTGGCGGCTCGAGATCGTCGATTGACCCGGGTGCGCCGGCGCGATGGCTGCTGAGCGCCCGGACTACATCGCCGTCGGCCTGATCCGGCGGCCGCACGGCCTGCACGGCGAGGTCCAGCTCGACGTCCTGACCGACCACCCCGCGGTCCGCTTCGCCCCCGGCGCGTCGGTCTGGCTCGGGCCGCCCGAGTTGGCGGCCGGCCAGCGCCCGACGGCGGCGCGCGTGGCGTCGATGCGGACGCACGACCAGCGGCTGCTGGTGCGCTTCGACGGCGTCGACGACCGCGACGCGGCCGCCGCGCTGTCCGGCCAATCCGTCTACGTCCCGACCGACCACGTCCTGCCGCTCGAAGCCGACAGCTACTACCCGCACGAGCTGATCGGCCTGGCCGTCGTCACCACCGATGGCCAGCCGGTCGGCCGCGTCGCCGACCTCATGAACGCCGGCGCCAGCGACATCCTCGTCGTCCAAGGCGAGCGCCCGATCCTCGTGCCGATGATCGGCGACGTGATCGCCAACGTCGACATCGCCGCCGGCCAGATCACGATCGTCCCAATCCCCGGATTGTTAGCCCCCCCGTAGGGGCAGGCCCCCGCGCCTGCCCCCCTACCCCCAACCCCCCACCCCACCCACCCCCAGCCGCCGCCGGTGATCGTCGGCGGTGGCATGCGCCCAGCGGAGCGCAACCGCAGGGTTCGGCGCGGCGGCCCGGCGGGCGGCGGGGCGGCGGGCGGCGCGCGGCGGCCCGGCGGGCGGCGGGGCGGCCGGCGGGGGGGTGTGCCCGGCGGGGGGCAACCACGGGGGCACCGGCGCACCGGCGGGGGGGGGTTCGGAATGCGCGCGGTAGGTATACCGTGAACCGCGTTGGGCCGCGTGTGGCCGTCGCCGTCGGCGTGCGGGTGGCCGCCTCGCTGGGCCGGGGGGGGCTGGCCGACGGGCTGCCGGAGGTCGCGGTCGGCGTGGCGGTCGGTGGCGGCGCGGTGGCGGACGGGGGGTCGGTCGGGTCGGGCGCGGTCGCGGTGGCCGTCGGGGCATCGGTGGCCGTCGGGGCCGGCGTGTCGGTGGCGGGGGGTGCGTCGGGCGTGGCGGTCGGCGGCTCGGGCGTGGACGTCGCGGCCGGTGTCGTGGGCGATGCCGCCGGCGCCGTGTCGGCGGGCGTGGCGGTGGGGGGGCCGGTGGGATCCTCGCCCCAGCCGAAGAGCTGGAGGCGGTTGTTGCCGGCGTCGGCGATCAAGATCTGGTCGCTGCCGGCGGCGATCCCCAGCGGGTTCCAGAGCTCGCCGGCGTTGGGGCCGGGCGTCGTGCCGAACACGGCCGCCAGGTCGCCGATGACGATCGCGCCGGTGCGCGGCCGGATCGCCTGGACCCGGACGTGCTCGCGCTGGTCGTTCTCGAGGACGTAGACGAAGCGGTCGTCGGCCGCCAGCGCCACCGGGCTCCACGGCAGGCCGATCTCGGCGTCGAGCGGGCTCGTCGCGCCCGGCCAGACGCCGGCGCGCGCGCCGTCGGGCGTGAACGCCTGGACGCGCGACTTGCCGTATTCCAGCGTGTAGACCAGCCCGTCGGGCCCCACCGTGACCGCCACCGGGTAGCGGAGCTGGCCAGGCAGGTCGCCGGGTTCACCGACGAGGCCGAGTAAACGGCCATCGGGGCTGCGCCGAACGATGCGCCCGTTGCCTCGATCGGCCACGAACACCTCGCCCGTCGGCCCGACCGCCACGTCGTAGGGATCGGCGAACCCCTCGGGGTCGCGCCGCGGTTCGCCCGAGCCCCAACGATCGAGGATCTGGCCGTCGGGCCGGACGACGAACACCGAGTGGCGCGACGGGTCGGCGATGTAGATGCGCGCGTCGCCCCAGCCGGGCCCGGTCCGCCAGACGGCCACCGCCGTCGGCTCGAGGACGTCGATCGACTGCTGGTAGAGGCCGCCGAGCATGACGTCGGACTCGCCGCGGGCCGGGTCCATGATCAGGACGCGGCCGTTGCCCTTGTCGGCCACCACGTAGAACTGCGGGTCGAGCGCGACGTCCACCGGCAGGTCGAACTGCATCCGCTCTTGGCCGCGCAGCGCGAACGGCATGAGCTGGCCTTCGCCGTTGGCCAGATAGAGGCTGTACTCCAGCGAGCGGGGGTTGGCCACGACGCCGCGGCCGTCGGCCAGGAACGCCACGCCGCCCGCGATCGGGGCGCCGCGGTCGACGTTCGGGCCGCCCTGCAGCGGCAGCTGCCAGAGCTGCCGGCCGTCCTGGTACCACGTCACGCGCGACAGGCCGTCGGACGAGGCGCGGTCGACGACGAGCATTCGGCCGTCCGGCCCGACCGCGATGCCGTCGGGGCGGAACATGGACTGCTGCACGCCGCGGAAGACGCTCTTGTAGTCGCCGCCGGGCGTGAACGCCACGACGCGGTCGTTGTCGCGATCGGCCACCCAGACCGTGCCGTCCGGGGCCACGTCGACGTCGGTCGGCCGCAGCAGCTGGCCGTTGCCGTCGCCCGAGCCGCCGAACGTCGTGACGTGGGCGCCGTCGGCGTCGAAGACCTTGACCTCGTCGGTGGCCTGGTCGACCACGTAGACCCGCCCCTGGGCGTCGGTGGCCAGGCCGACGGGCGACTCGAACAGCGTGTGGCCGCGGCCGCGGCCGCCCCAGCTGCCGCTGACGCACGATGGCCGGCTCTCGGGCGGCAAGCAGAGGTCGGGCGTGAAGCGCACCACCTTGCGCGTGCCGCGGTCGACGACGTAGACGAAGCGCCCGTCGGGGCTCACGGCGACGTCAGCTGGCTGCCAGAGCTCGCCGCGGCCGGCGGCGTCGCCGCGCGTGCCCAACTCGCCCAGCGGCAGGGCGCTGGGGCTGAAGACCTGGATGCGGGCGTTGGCGCCGTCGACGACGTAGAAGCGGCCGTCCTCGCCGCGGCTGGCGGCGATGCCGTGCGGGTCGTTGAACTGGCCCAGCGGCGGCGGCTTGCCCAACGTGCGCAGATGGACCGGCGGCGGCAGCCCCTCCGCCCCGACCGCGGCCGCGCCGATCGCCAACAGCGCGCTGGCCGGCGCCAGCCAGGCCAGCGCATGCAGGGCGCGCAGCGCCGGGGGGCGGGCAACCGCGCCCGCATCGTGGCCACGGTCCGGCGGTTTCGGCGGTCGCAGAAGGGGCATGATCGCTCGATCGGTCGCGGCGCCGCGGTGGCATCGTCGGCGGACCGCGAGGGAGACGACCAGCGGCCGCGCGCGGCGCGGCCGTGGCAGCGACACGCTGCGCCGTGGCGCACCCCGCGACGGCGACGGCGGCGCGGGCGCCGTTCGATCGCCGCGCGGCCCGGCGCCACGCTTCCCCCCTGTCCGATGCCGACGCCGCCGTGGCGTTGACACAAGCGCGCGCCATTATATCGTCGGGTGGGCGCCCTGTCTACGGGTCGGGGCGCCTGGCGAAAGCTGGGCGCCGGCCGGGCATTCGCTGTACGCTTGGCGCCGTCCCATCCGGGCGGGCCGCGTCGGAGCGCCCGCCTCCCGCCCAAGGAGGGCGGAGCCACGATGTTGTTCGAACCGCTGCACCCTCAGATCGTCCACTTCCCGATCGCGCTCATGACGCTGCTGCCGTTCGTCCTCGTCGGCGCGCTGGTGGCCATCCGGCGCGGCATGGCCGTCCGCACGGCCTGGGGCATCGCGGCGGCGTTCGCGGTCCTGCTGGCCGTGTCGTCCATCGCCGCGACCTACACGGGCGAGGAGACCGGGGAGCGCGTCGAGGAGGTCGTCGGCGACCGGCCGGTGCACGACCACGAAGAGGCCGGCGAGTGGTTCCGCAACCTGGCCCTGGCGACGGCCGCCGTGGTCCTCGTCGGGCTCGCCGGCGGCACGGCCGGCCGCACCGCGCGCTTGGCCGCGCCGGTCGCCGCCGTGGTGCTGTTCGCGGCCGGCTACCGGGCCGGGCACAGCGGCGGCCTCCTCGTCTACGAGCACGGCGCCGCCAGCGCCTACGCCTCGCCGGACCCGGCGGCCGCCGAGGCCGGCGACGACGACGAGGCCGGCGACAGCGACGACGGCGAGGATGACGACGACGACGACGGCGACGACGGCGACGACTAGTCCACGCGCCGCCCGCACCTGACCCCGACGACGCCGGACGACCCGGGCCGTGTTCTTCGCCCCCGACGCCCCGCGCGACCTCTACCGCCGCCGCCCGCGGCGCTGGCCGCTCGTCGCCGCGCTGCTGGCGCTCGGCGGCGTGCTCTACCTGCGGGAGCGGCCGGCGATCGTCCAGCGCCAGATCGCCCGCTACCTGCCATCGCCGACGCCCGGCCCGACCGCCACGCCGCCGCTGCCGGCAGCGCTCGCCACGGCCGAGGCGGCGCGGCGGGCCGGGCGCCAGGGCGAGGCCCTTGCCGCGTGGGCCACGGCCCAGGCGCTCGACCCGGCGCGGGCCGACGTAGCGTTGGCGCGCGTCCGCCGGCTGGCCGCCCGCCGCCGCTACGCCGATGCCGCCGCCGCCGCCGCCACGGCCGTGGCGGCGGCGCCCGACGCCAGCGACGCCCAAGCGGCGCAGGCCATCGCCTTGGACTGGTCGGGCGAGCCCGAGGCGGCCATCGACGCCGCGCTCAAGGCCGTCGACCTCGACCCCGACAACCCGGCCGCCCGCGCCGCCCTGGCCGAGGCCTACGCGGGCGCCGGCCGTTGGGACCCTGCACTGGCCGAGGCCGAAAAGGCCGTCGAGCGCGGACCGGACGACGCCTACGCGGCGCGCGCCCTGGGCTTGGCCTGGGAGTCGCGCGGGGCGCTGGCGCAGGCGCTGGCGCACTACGAGCGCGCGGCCGAGCTCGAGCCGCGCAACACGCTGTTCCAGATCGACATCGGCCGCGTCCAGCGCTTCAGCGGCAACGCGGCCGGCGCGCGCGACGCGTTCACCGCCGCCACCGCGATCGACCCCGACGATCCCATCGGCTGGGACAACCTCGGCCTGTTGGACTACGACGCCGGCGACTACGACGCCGCCACGTCGCGCTTCGAGCGCGCCGTCCGCGCCGATGACGCCTACGCGCCCGGCCACGGCCACCTCGGCTGGACGGCCTACGCCGCCAAGCACTGGGAAGAGGCGGCCCACCACCTCCAGCGCGCCATCGACCTCGGCGCCCAACAGTCCGACTTCTACTACATGCTGGGCTTCTCGCTGGCCTTCCAGGACCGCTGCGCCGACGCCCGGACCTGGTTCGAGCAAGCCCTGGCCATCGACCCCACGTCCCAACCGGCCCACGAGGGCATGAAGTTGTGTTCGTTCGAGCCGTCCCCGTAGGGGCACCCCCCCGCGGGTGCCCCCCACCAACCACCGACCCACCCCCGGCCCTGGCGGGTACCCCCCCGCGGGTGCCCCCCCACCAACCACCGACCCACCCCCGGCCCTGGCGGGCGCCTGCCGCGGGTGCCCTCGTCCTGCCATCGATACCGATCCGCGTGTACCCATCGATCCAATGTCGATGGAGCGCGCAGGTGGGGTTTCCGGGGAGGGCACCCGCGGGGGGGTGCCCCTACGGGGCAACGGGGGGGGGACGTCTAACGAAGGTCTAATCCCCGCGGGCTTGTCGGGGGGGCGGGCGACACTATACTCTGCGCGCCCACGCGGTTAGCAGACCCGGGGCGCGACTGCTAACGCGGTCGATCCATGCACCCAACGGACGTCGCCGGCTCGGCCGCATGGGCGGCGGCGTTCGGCCGGCCGGCGACCGCCGGGCCGGGGCACACCTGTCCGCAACCCAAGACACCCCTGACCAAGGAGGCATGGCACGCAATGGGCATGAACCTGCAGCCGCTGGGCGACCGCGTCATCGTCGAGCCGATCGAGCAGGAGGAGATGACCGCCAGCGGCATCGTCCTGCCGGAGTCGGCCAAGGAGCGCCCGCAGCGCGGCACCGTCCTGGCCATCGGCCCGGGCCGGCTCGACGACGAGGGCGAGAAGCGCATCGCGATGGACGTCAAGGTCGGCGACGTCGTGCTCTACGCCCAGTACTCGGGCACGCAGTTCAAGATCGACGACAAGAAGTACCTCGTGCTCAGCGAGAAGGACATCCTGGCCCGCGTCGCCAGCTAGCCCGTCGACCGGCGGCCCGCCGGCGGCGCATCGCTCGACCCGCCCCATCCCCCGATCGCCCGAATCCAAGGAGATCCGAGTCCATGGCCAAGATGCTGGTGTTCAACGAGGCCGCCCGCCGCGGCCTGAAGGAAGGCGTCGACATCGTCGCCAACGCCGTGAAGACGACGCTGGGGCCCAAGGGCCGCAACGTGGCGCTGGCGCGCAAGTTCGGCTCGCCGACCGTCACCCACGACGGCGTGACGGTGGCCAAGGAGATCGAGCTGACCGACCCCTGGGCCAACATGGGCGCCCAGCTGTTCAAGGAAGCCGCGATGCGCACGAACGACGTCGCCGGCGACGGCACGACGACGGCGACGGTGCTGGCGCAGGCGATGGTGACCGAGGGCCTGCGCAACGTGGCCGCCGGCGCCAACCCGATGCAGATCAAGCGCGGCATCGACCTGGCCACGGCGGCGATCGTAGCCGAGATCAAGAAGATCAGCCGCCCGGTCGAGGGCCGCGACGACATCGCCCACATCGCCTCGATCAGCGCCCACGACGACCACATCGGCAACCTGATCGCCGATGTGATGGACAAGGTGGGCAAGGACGGCGTGATCACGGTCGAGGAGTCGAAGTCGCTCGAGTTCGAGACCGAGTACGTCGAGGGCATGGAGTTCGACCGCGGCTACATCAGCGCCTACTTCATGTCGAACGCCGAGACGATGGAGGCCGTCATCGACGAGCCCTACATCCTTGTGACCGACAAGAAGATCTCGGCCGCCCAGGACCTGGTGCCGGTCATGGAGCAGCTCGTCCAGACCGGCAAGCGCGACCTCGTCGTGATCGCCGAGGACGTCGACGGCGAGGCGCTGGCGACGCTGGTGCTCAACAAGCTGCGCGGCATCTTCAACTGCCTGGCGGTCAAGGCGCCGGGCTTCGGCGACCGCCGCAAGGCGATGCTCCAGGACATCGCCGCCCTCACCGGCGCGACGGTGATCTCGGACGACATCGGCAAGAAGCTCGAGAGCGCGACGATCCGCGACCTCGGCCGCGCCGGCAAGGTCCAGGCCACCAAGGACGACACGACGATCATCGAGGGCCGCGGCGACGCGGCGGCGATCAAGGGCCGCATCGACCAGATCCGCGCCCAGATCGACACCACGACGAGCGACTACGACAAGGAGAAGCTCCAGGAGCGCCTGGCCAAGCTGGCCGGCGGCGTCGCGATCATCCGCGTCGGCGCCGCGACCGAGGTCGAGCTCAAGGAGAAGAAGCACCGCGTCGAGGACGCGCTGTCGGCCACGCGGGCGGCGGTCGAGGAGGGCATCGTGCCCGGCGGCGGCGTGACGCTGCTGCACGCCCGCAAGATGCTGGGCTCGATCGACGTCCCGACCGGCTCCGACGAGGCGACGGGGGTGCGGATCGTCGAGCACGCGCTGGCCGAGCCGGTCAAGCAGCTGGTGCGCAACGCCGGCGGTGACGGCGCGGTGATCGTCGAGGAGATCCTGCGCCGCAGCAGCGACAAGAACACCCACACCTTGGGCTACAACGTCCTGTCGGGCGAGTACATCGACCTGTTGGACAAGGGCATCATCGACCCGGCCAAGGTGACCCGCGCCGCCGTCGAGAACGCCGCGTCGATCGCGTCGATGATCCTGACGACCGAGGCGCTCGTGGCCGACGCGCCCGAGAAGGAGAAGCCGCACGTCGACGGGCCGCCGGAGATGGACTACTAGGCGTAGGCGTCTCGAACCAGTTCGGGCCGCGGATCGACCTCGTCCCACCCGCTGCCCAGCGGCCGCGTGGTCGCGTGGGATGCGCTCGGGACTCGCCGCGCCCGTCCTGACGATGCACATGCGGCGCGGGCTGCCCGCCGATCGCCCGATCGGTCGGCAGCCCGCGCCGCTCTCTGTTACGTTTCTGATGCGCGTTTGCGCGTTTTGCTCCGATCTCTGGTATACTGCTGCCCATTGAGGGTGCGGGTTCGACGTCGTGTCGAACGTATGCATCAACGGAGTTCGCCCTACCGCCCCGGCACTGGTGCGCAGAGTTCGATACGGCAAGGGTCGCAGGCCCCGCGTGCTTCGGTCGCGGTGCGGCGGCGGGTTCGCCCCTCTTGAGTGCCGAAACTCGGGTCTCCTGTGTGTGGTGAAGGGAACCTCTGACGCTTCGCATCCCCGATCCACCCGGACGGTGGACCACCGCGGTCGCGCCGTCCAAACTGTAGCCAGGAGGCTCAAAACCCATGTCCAAGAAGCTCTTTGTTGGTGGTCTCCCGTGGTCCGTGACCTCGGATGAGCTCCGCAGCACCTTCGCCCCGCACGGCGACATCGCCGACGCAGTGGTGATCACCGACCGCGAGACGGGCCGCAGCCGCGGCTTCGGCTTCGTCGAGTTCAACGACGCCGCCGAGGCCGACGCGGCCATGCGCGCCCTGAACAACTCGCAGATGGGCGGCCGCACGATCACCGTCAACGAGGCCGGCGAGCGCCGCCAGGGCAACGGTGGTGGCGGCGGCGGCGGCTTCCGCTCCGGCGGCGGCGGTCGCGGCGGCTGGTAGTCCCACCGCGGTCGGCCGGCTGACCCGCCGCGCCGACGCCACCGGGCCTGCTTGAGGCCCGGGACAACGGAAGAACGCACACGGCCCCGGGGCGAGCGATCGCCTCGGGGCCGTGTCGTTGGGCACGGCCGCGGTGGGGTCGTCGTGGGCGGGCGCCGGGGCCTTATCCGGGCGGTGTTCGTTAGGCGCCCGGGTTCTCGGCGCTCGCGAGCTTCGGCTCCCAGAGCTCGACCTTGTTGCCGTCGGGGTCGAGGATCCAGGCAAACGCCCCGTTGTCGTCCACGTCCGGCCCGCCGACGACCTCGACCCCGGCCGCGCGCAGCTGCGCGAGCAGCCCGTCGAGGTCGTCGACGCGGTAGTTCACCATGAACGAGGCATCGCTCGGGCTGAACCACTCGGTGTCGTGCTCCGCCACGTGCCACACCGTCATGCCGCCGTCCACGACCGGGTCGTCCGGCCACTTGAGGATGGCGCCGCCCCACTCCTCCAGCGCCAACCCGAGGTGCTCGCGGTACCACGCGGCGAGCGCCGTGGGATCGCCCTTGGACTTGAAGAAGATGCCGCCGATTCCAGTGACCTTGGGCATGAGAAGCTCCTTGACAGGGGGCTGCGACACCTCGTCGATGTCGGCACGGCCCGGTCGCGCCGCAGCGGCCACCGGTCGCCTGCCTGCCGCCCGGCTCGACGCGGCCCGGTGGCCTACGGCGCATCATAGGCCCGAATCGCTGATGAGCGCTTCTTGGTCGGTCATGTCTTAGCGCCTTTCTGAGAAGCTCGACGAGGTGGCCGCCGAACACCCGGCCGTGAACGGCCGGGCTACACCAACGACGCCTGCTGAAGCAGGCTACGGACTGGTAGCTGGCTTTAGCCAGCGTCGTTACTGTAGCCCGGCGATTCATCGCCGGGCGATCGAACGCCGGGTCGAATGATCCGACAGACTCTTGCCTTTCCTGGCCCGTCGAGACGGCCGTCAGGCGACTCGCATGCACCACATCGATCGGCCAGCCCGCACGCCGATCCGCCGCTCCGCTCGCCGCGTCACGCGGTCGGCTCCATCAGCTCGAGGCGGTTTCCGAACGGATCGGCCACGTAGACGCGCTGGAAGCCCGGCAGCCGGTCATCCTCCGTCACCTCGGCGCCGGCGTCGCGGAGGCGGTCCACCAGGGCGCGCAGGTCGCGCACCACGAGCGCCGGGTGGGCCTTGCGGGCCGGATGGAACGCGGGGTCGACCCCGAGATGGATCTTCGCCTCGCCGGCCTCGAACCACACGCCGCCGCGCGCCTGGAGCGCCGCGGGCTTCGGCACCTCGGGGATGCCCAGCAGCCCGGTGTAGAAGGCGCGGGCCCGGTCCTCTTGGCCCGTCGGCATCGCCAGCTGGACATGGTCGATCCGCAGAACGTGCATCGGTCCGCCGACCCTCCCTGAGGGTGATCCGCTCATCGGGCGCCCGGAGCGGCTCCATCCGATCGTCGCGACGGGAAGATCCGCGTCTCCCCTTCGTGCAGCACGACGAAGTCGTCGCTCGGACCACCCTCGTTCGCGATGGCCTCCGCCAGATCCCACCGGGGCTGGTCCAACGCCTCCGCCGACAGCTGGAACGTGCCGAAGTGCATGCCGATGCTCACGTCCGCCCCGAGGTCTTTGTGCGCCGCGACGGCCTCGGCGGGGTTCATGTGCACCGGCTGCATGAACCAGCGCGGTTCGTAGGAGCCGATGCCGAGCATCGCGATGTCGGGCGCGCCGAGGCGTCGTCCGATGTCGGCGAAGTGGGTCGAGTAGCCGCCGTCGCCGCCGAAGTAGACGCTGCGGCCGTGCTGCCGAATGTAGTAGCCACCCCACAGACTGCGGTTCCGGTCGAAGGGGCTGCGTCCGGACGCATGCTGGGCCGGCGTGAACGTGACGTGCACGTCGGATCCGACCTGCGCAGCGTCCCACCAGTCGAGCTCGCGCACGTCGTCGAAGCCGATCGACGCGACGAGGGGCCGGACGCCCCGCGGGACGAGCACCGTGGGCGAGAAGCGCCGTTGCAGCGCCTGCAGCGTCGCGATGTCGAGGTGGTCGTAGTGGTTGTGGCTGAGGACGATCACGTCGATGTCGGGTAGATCGGCGAGCGGGACCCCGGGCGGCCGGACACGCTTGGGTCCCCACCAGCGCACCGGGCTGGCCCGCTCCGACCACATCGGGTCGGTGAGGATCGTCAGCCGCGGCAGCTGGATCACGAACGTGGCGTGGCCCACGAACGTCAGGCCGATGTCGTCCGGCCCGCGCGGTTCGTGGAGGCGGGGCACGCCCACGTTCGCGACGGCCGCCGGCCACGCGGCGCGCCGCTCCCGCAGCATGCGCAGGACGTCGCGGAAGCCGGGCGCGAACGGATGGCGAAGCGTGGGGTTGCGGAAGCGCCGGCCGTCGAAGTGGTCGGGTATGGCTGCTGAGTCCCCGGGCGATCGACGGCTCGCCATGACCCAAGCCGAGCCTCCTCCAGGCGCGCGCCTCCCCACTATCCCTCCCGCCGCCCCACGAACTGCACCACGAACGCCATCCCGGCGTGCGCCTCGCCCTCGGTGACGTCCCGTTCGACCTCGCGCAGCAGGACGGGGGCCAGGTTCGGGAACTCGCGGCGGACCTTGTCGACCGTCATGAGCAGGTCGGCGTCCTTGGGGCCGCCCGTGTCGCGCGTCAGCTGCCGCTCGGCGTAGGCCTCCAGCAGCACCAGGCCGCCGGGTTGGAGCGCCCGCTCGACCCGCGCATAGAGCGGGGCGCGGATGGCGCTGGGCAGGTGGGCGAAGATCGACACCACCGCCCCGTAGTGGTTTGCAGCCGGCTCGTACGTCGCCAGGTCGGCGCGCTCGGTGGCGATGGCCACGCCGCGCTCGCGCGCCAGCCGCGCCGCCTTGGCCAGCGCCACGGCCGAGAGGTCGACGCCGAGCACGTCGAGGCCGCGCGCCGCCAGGAAGACGGCGTTGCGGCCCTCGCCCTCCGACAGCGACAGCACCGGGCCGGCGATGAGGTCGGCCTGCTGCGCCAGGAAGGCGTTGGGCTCGGTGCCGAAGACGTAGCCGTCGCCGGCGTAGCGCTGGTCCCAGTAGGCTGCGTCGCGCATGGAAATCCCCGTGGGCACCCGACGGGCGTGGAGGGCACGCTCCCGACGTCGCGGGCGCGGCCCGCACCGCTGCACACGCCGCGATCCGGCGCGCTCGCTCAGCCTTGCCGGCGCACCATGGCCTCGACCCAGATCGGGACGAAGGGCGGGATGCAGCCCTTGGACACCGGCCAGTCGCGATACACGCCCAGCCGCTCGCCGATCGCGACGGCCCGGTCGCGCAGCGCCGGGTGGTGGATGCCGATCTCGCCGAGCGTGGTGTTCATCGTCCACTGCACGACCGGATCGGCGCCGAGCATCTCGGCCTCGATGCGATCGAGAAGGGCCGGCAGGTCGAGCCCGTCGGGGTCCTTCGCCGCCCGCGCCGCCGTGAGGCCCCAACCGGCCCGCGCCGCCCAGCGGTCGTCCGAGGTCATCCAGGCCCGGCGCAGCGCTTCCTTGTCGGGGTGCTTGTCGATGACATAGGCGCCGAGCCAATCCGCCACGCGCACGAACGAGATCGAACGCACCATCCGGTCCATCGCCTCGGCGGACAGCTGCTTGGGCTGGACCAGCAGCGTCGACAGGAACTGGGCGTCGACGTTGCCGGTGTCCCACAGCGCCAGGGCCAGGGCGTGGTCGGTCCGGATCCGCTTCGCCAGCCCCCGGATCTCGCCGAGGCTGACGCCGAACTGGTCGTCGCCGGCGCCGTTCTTGGCGTTGTACGCCCGCATCTTCTCGGTGCCGAGCGCGCGCAGCGCCTCGAGCGCGTCGTGGAGGGTCGTGGCCGTCGTCATGGGCGGACATCATAGGCCGAACGACGGTCCCGACAAGCGCCTGCGCCGGTGCCTACGCCGGCCGCCCGTGGAACGATTCGACGCCGCCCGGGGGTCGCAATCGTTCGGTGTGCGACGGATCGACCACCCCGCGTCGCCGTCCCATCCCCCCGCACGGAGCGCCCCATGTCGCCGTTCCTCGCCGCGATCTACCTCCCCGTGCTCCTCGCCTCGGCCGCGGTCGCGCCGACGCCGGCGCCGGCCACGGCGACGCCCGAGGCGGCGTCGCCGCTGGCCGCCGTCGACGTGGCGGTCGTCACCGACCCCAACGACGTGCGCGCCCTGGCCGTCGATCCGGGCAGCGGCGACATCTGGACTGCGACCGGCGGCGGGATCGTCCGCTGGGCCGCCGGCGGCGTCTCGCCGACCGTGGTCGCCGCGATCGCCAGCGACGTCGTCGCCGCCGACGACATCGCCGTCGGTCCGTCGGGCGAGGTCTGGGCGATCGACGACGCGCGGGCGGCCCACCGATCGGCCGACGGCGCCTGGACGCTCATCGTCCCGCCTCCGCTGCCGACGCCGTACGACGGCGGCCTCGCGCCGCGTTCACCGCTGCGCTCGGTGGCCGTCGACGCCGCCGGTGGCGTCTGGCTCGGTCGCGACACCGCCGTCACGCGGCGGGGCGCCGACGGCCGGTGGTCGACGCTCCACGGCTTCGTCGGCAGCGTCGACCGCATCGCGCCCGCGGCCGGCGGCGACGTCTGGTTCGTCACGCCCAGCGACCCGACGGCGGTGCTGCATCGCCGCGGGCCGGACGGCGCGCGGACGCGGCATGCGCCCCACCGCGACGGCCTCCGGATCGCGTCGCCGGCCGACCTTGCGCTGACGCCCGACGGCACGGCGTGGCTGGCCGACGCCATCGGCCCGCCGATCGCCGTCGACGTACTGCCGTCCGGCGCCGACCGCTGGCAGGCAGCGCCGCTGGGCGACCTCGACACCGTCGCCGCATCGGCCGGCCGGCTCGGCCGGCTCGTCGGCCTGGCCCTCGACCGCCGCGGCGCGCCGTCCATCGCCGTCGAGGCCGGGTTGTTCCACCACGACCGGTCGAGCGCCCGCTGGGTGTTCGACGGCGTCGACGGCGGACCGGCGCCGTTGGTGGCGCTGGCGGAAATCCGGGCGCTGGCGATCGGCCCCGACGGCGCGGCGTGGCTCGGCGGCCGGGGCGGCCTGGCCGCCGTCCGCGGGCCCGGCGCAGCGACGCTCCACCGCGCCGCCGGGCTTCCCGACAACCACGTCACCGCCGTGGCCGTCGCCGCCGACGGGATCTGGTTCGGCACGCGCGACGGCGCTGACCACTTGGCACCCGACGGACGGCTGACCCACCTGGCGGCGGCCCCCGGGAGCCTGCCGGATCGCCACGTCCACGCCATCGCCGTCGCGGCCGACGGGGCGGTGTGGTTCGCCACCTCCGGCGGCTTGGCCCGGCGGACGCCCGACGGCGCCTGGACGACCTTTGGCCCGGCCGACGGGCTGGCCGACGCCGTCGTCCACGACGTCGCCGTCGCCGCCGACGGCGCGGTGTGGTGCGCGACCGGCACCGTCCGCTCCCCGACCGAGCGCCCGGCGCGCATCGGGGTCAGCCGCCGCGGGCCGGACGGCGCCTGGGCGCACTACGGCTTCGACGACGGCCTGCCGGCCCTCACGCCGACGGTCGTCCTGCCGCGCGCCGACGGGTCGGTCTGGGTCGGGTTCGACCCGGCGATCACCTATCGCGGCCAGGCCTACGGGGCGCGCAACCTGGCGCGGTTCGACCCGGCCGCCGGCTGGTCGCGCATCGAGGCGCCCGACGCCGTGGTGCGCGACGCCGCCGTCTACGACCTGGCCGAGACGACGGACGGCGCGCTCTGGGTCCTGGGCAGCCGCGGCCTGGCGCGGCGGGCCGCCGACGGAACCTGGCTCACCTCCGCCGAGCAGCCCCGCTGGCATCTGGGCGCCACCGCCGAGGCCGGCGCGCTGGCCGTCGACGGCGGCGGCACGCTGTGGGTCGGTTCGCGCTGGCAGCCGCTGCACGCCCGCATGGCCGACGGCACCTGGCGCATCGCACCTCCACAGCTGGCGCTCGAGGGCGTCACCGACCTCGCCCTCGGCCGCGACGGGCGCGTCTGGGCGGCGACACTGGCGCGGGGCGCGCGCGGCTTTCGCGCCGCCGACGCCCCGCCCGCGCTACCGCCGCCGCTCGTCGTCGCCCCGCAGTAGCCCGTAGAGCACGCCGCCGACGATGCTGATGACCACGCTGCCCAGCAGCGCCGGCACGAAGCCCTCGACGTTGAAACCGTAGCCGGCCAGCCGGGCCAGCCAGGCGGCGAGCTTGAGCATCAGGGCGTTGATGACCAGCAGGAACAGCCCCACCGTCAAGAACGTGATCGGCAGCGTGAACAGCGTCACGATCGGCTTGATGAACGCGTTGACGAGGCCCAGGATCACGGCCAGGATGGCGTAGACGACCCACGGCGACTGCCCCGCCGTGGCGACGTCGATGCCCTGGATGTAGCGGTCCGCCACCCAGATGGCGACGGCCGTGGCGGCGATGCGGACGATGAGCTTCATCGCGTGCGCGCTCCCGGTGGGCGTGGGCCGGCGGCGGCGGGGCCGGCACCGGCGGGTCGATGTCGCCGTCGGGCGGCGACCGGTGTCGTAGCCACCAGCTGCGGGCGCCGCGCCAAGGCGCCGCCGTCGAGCAACCGCCCGACCGCAGCCGGATGCCGCCGACGATACCACATGAGGATGCGCCGATGAACCCCCTGATCCCGCGCCGCCGCCCGTCACGCCGTCGCCCGTCCCTCCCCCGCCGCGCCCTCGCCGTCGTGGCGATGCTGCTGGCCCTGCCCTGCGCCCTCGCCGCCGCGCCGGGCCCGGCGCCGGCCCGCGCCGCGCACGTCGCCGCCATCCAGGGCGCCGGCGCGACCGGGCTCCAGGTCCAGAACCTCGACTTCGCCCAGACCGCCATCGCCGTGATCCAGTTCTACGGCCGCAGCGGGCCGCCGATCGAGATCACGCGCGTCATCCCGCCCGGCACCGCCGCCAACGTCTACCTGCCGCTGGTGCCCGGCCTGGCCAACGGCGCCTACAGCATGGTCGTCTCGGCCGACCGGCCGATCGCCGCGCTGGCCCGCACCGACTGGGAGACGACGCGCGCCGCCGGGATCTATTCCAGCGTCGAGATCGGCGCCGAGGTGATCGTGCCGCTCGTCCTGGCCGGCTACTACGGCCAGACGTCGCTCGTCTCGATCCAGAACGCCGACGTCACCGCCGCCCAGACGGTGCAGGTCGCGGTGCGCGGCATCGGCGGCGTGGCGGCGTCGGCCGACGCCGACTTCACGGTGGCGCCCGGCGCCGCGGTCACGATCGACTTCGCCCGCGACGCCGACTTCGCGCTGCTGCAGCAAGCGGCGCCCAACGGCTTCGTGGGCTGGATGCGCGTCACGAGCGCGGCCGCGGTGGCGGTGCAGTCGTTCATCGACGTCACGACGAGCCCGCAGGCCGCCTACGCCTTCGAGGGCGTGCCGAGCAGCCGGCTGGCGACCGAGCTCGTGGCGCCGCTGGTGCGCAAGCGGCAGCGGACGTCGATCGGGACATTCGACAGCGGCATCGCCGTCGTCAACCCGGGTGCCGCGCCGGCGACGGTGGCCGTGCGCTACGACGGCAGCGCCGGCGGCTGCGCCGGCCAGTCGTTCGACGAGGCGCCGATCACGATCCACGCCGGCGACGGGGCGACGATCTACCAGGGGACGTCGCCGGTCCTGCCGGATGGCTGCGTGGCGTCGGCGCGGATCACCAGCACGGTGCCGCTGGCGGCGGTCGTCCTCGACTCGAAGGACCTCACCGTCCAGGGCGCCGCCTACACCGCCGTACCGCTGGCCGACGCCGCCCGCCGCACCGTGCTGCCGCTGGTCCGGCGCGGCCACACGGCGCTGCGCCTGACCACCGGCATCCAGCTCACCAACCCCGGCGAGACCGACGCCCAGGCCGATCTGGCGTTCGCCGACCACGACGGCCACCCGGCCGCCAGCTGCGGCGCGGCGTGCCGCGTCACCGTGCCCGCGCGCGGCAGCCGCACGCTCTTCCCGTCGAGCACGTTCGCCGCGCTGCCGCCCGGCGTCTACGGCTCGGGCGTCGTGCATAGCGACCAGCCGCTGGTGGTGCTGGTGAACGACATCGCGGAGAGCGGCGCCGCCGACGCCGCGACCTACCTCGGCCTCGGCGCCGACGAGGCGGGGTCGGCGTCCCCGGCCCCGCCGCTGGCGGGTGTCGGCGCGATCGGGGCGCGGCGTGGGGCCACGGGAGGTCGGGCGTTTCTGACGTTCGGGCCGTAGCCGCGACCGTTCGCCGCGGCGGGTAGGCTGTCGGCCACGTGTCGACGATGCGTCGCGCACCCCCTGGCGGCGTCGTCGATGCGGCCGTACCGTGGCTGCTATGCTTGTCCGACGCCCGCCCTTCGCCGTTCGAACAGGACCGTGGCCATGGCCGTCCAGACCGTCGACACGTCACGACATCTCGACCGCCGCCGTCGCTGGCGGTTCTCCGCCGACCAGTACCTGGCGATGGTCGATGCCGGTGTCCTGCCGCCGGACGCCCGTACCGAGCTGATCTCCGGCGAGGTCTACACCGTGCCGCCGCCGGGGTCGTTGCATGCCTCGTCGAAGACGACGCTGCTGTACGCGCTGCTGCCACGCATCGGCGATCGGGCGCTCGTCTGGGTCGACGACGCGGTGCGGCTCGGCGACGACTCCGTCGTCCAGCCGGACCTCGCCCTCCTCCGCCCCGAGCCCGACCGCTACGGCCGCGCCCTACCGATCGCGATCGACGTCCTGCTGGCCATCGAGGTGGCGATGTCTTCGCGCGACCACGACCGCCGGCGCAAGATCCCGCTGTTTGCCCGCCACGGCGTGCCGGAAGTGTGGCTGGTCGACCTCGTCGCGCGACGCCTCGAGGTCTACCGCGATCCGCGCCGCGGTCGCTACCGCGAGTCGACCGTCCTCGCCGACGGCGACGACATCGCACCGCTGTGCGCCCCGGATGTCGTGGTCGACGTGGGCGATGTGCTCCGGGTCCGGTTGGGCCGCAGCCTGACGTAGCGCATGCACCCGACCTTCCGCAAGGCCGCGCCCGCCGACGCCCTCGCCCTCGCCCGGCTCCGCTGGGACTTCCGGGCCGAGGGAGGCGAGACGCCCATCGAGACGTTCGAGGCGTTCGAGCGGCGCTTCCTGGCCCACTTCATCACCGGCGTGGCCGACGGCACCTGGACGCGCTGGGTGGCGGAGATCGACGGCGTGATCGTCAGCACGATGTCGGTCCACAAGATCACGCCGGTGCCGCGGCCGTGCCGCGCGTCCGACCAGTGGGGCTACGTGACGGACTGCTACACCGTCCCGGCCATCCGCGGGCGCGGCATCGGCGCGGCGCTGCTGGCCCACGTCATCGCCTGGGCCCGCGACGAGGACTTCGAGGAGATCATCGTCTCGCCGGCCGAGCGGGCGCGGCCCTTCTACGAGCGGGCCGGCTTCGGCCCCGACGACGACTTCCTGCTGCTGCGGCTGCGGGACTACGACGCGCCGCCGGCCACGCGCGACGGTCTGCGGTCCGGGCGGCGGGTCGGTCCGTGAGCGCCCGGCGCCGCCCCGGCCGCGCCCGCGGGCCGGCACAGGGCTAGCGTCGCGCGAACGGGATCAGCGCACGCGGCCGCGGGGTCGAGGTCGCGGTCCGGAGCGACGAGGCGGTCGCGGTCGCGATAGCCGCGGTCGCGGTGGCCGTCGCTGTCTCCGCCGACGTGGCGGTCGGCGTCGGTGTCGCCGCTGCGACCGCCAGGACGACGTCGAGGTGGAGGGCGTCACCCCACGCCCCGGGCTGCCCGAGGTCGACCGTGGCCGACCACGGACGGTGGCGCCCGTCGGGCGGCGTCACGTCGACGTCGAGAGCGCCGTTCCAGTCGAGGTCGGTGCAGCGCAGCGCGAAGGAGCCGTCGGCCGCGGTCGTGGCCGCCGCGCAGTGGCCCGGCCGCCCGGCCACCACGACGTCCGCCCGGGCAACCGGCGCCATCGCGGTGCCGTCGGCACCGCGCACGATGCCCGACACGTCGAGGCGCGGCAGGCGATCGGCGACGTCCGTCGGCGTGGCGGGCGCTCCAGGCGGCGGCGTGGCGGCCGGCTGGAGGACGACGCGCGTCGGACCGCCACGGCTCGGGAAGCCCATGAACCAGGTGCCCTCGGCCGGCGCGAACCCTTCGGCCCGGAAGCGCAACCGGATGGGCACGAGGTGGTTGGCCTGGGGGCAGAGCATCGCAAAGCGGCCGGCCGCGTCGGTCACGACGGGCGAGAGGCAGCTGTAGGCCCACTCGGCGTCGTCGTAGGCCGCCACCACGCGCACATCGGACACGGGCGGCGCGCCGGGTCGGCTGCCGTCGACGACCGTCGCCGCCAGCTCGACGTTCGATCGGCCGTCGACGGCGATGGGGCTGGGGCCCGGCGTCGGCCGCCAGGGCGTCAGCGCCACATCGACTTCGAACACGCCAACGCTCGGATCGCCCGCCTCGGGCGGGCGCGCCCGTCCGGTGACGGTCCGGGCGATGTGCCCCTCGGCGCCCAGGTGCAGCTCGATCGCGCCGGCGCGGCTCACGTTGCGACAGCGCTGGGCGAAGCCGCCGCCTCGTCCGCTGACGGCCCGCAAGCCGCACGTCCCGGCGCCGCTGTGGACAGCGATCTGGGCGTTGGCGAGCGGCACCGCCGTTCCGCGCGGCGCGCCGCGCACGACGCCGGTGACCACGACCACGGGCCAATACGCCCCGACCACAGTCGGCCGGGCCGCGGCGCTGTGGTGGGCCGCGCCGACGGGCGTCCGCGCGGCGTGCAGCGTCATGGCGCCGAGCGCGGCGACGCAGGCGAGGGCGGCGCCCCGGGCGATGTGGGGTTGAGGCGGTGACATCGTGGACTCCGCGCGGTCGGCTGGCGATGCACATCGTCAGACCGGGCGACGCGTGCCGGCGCTCCGGTATCATCCCATCATGACCCCCGATGCCCCCGTGTGGTTCCCCCCGCCCCCGCGCCCGGTCCTGTCCGCCGGCCACGTCCACGTCTGGCGGCTGGCGCTCGATTCCACGCCCGCGGCGGTGGATGCGCTCGCCGCACTCCTCTCGCCCGACGAGCGCGCCCGCGCCGCGCAGCTGCAGCGGGCCGGCGACGGCGGGCGCTGGGCCGTTGCGCGGGCGCGGCTGCGGCAGGTGCTGGCGGCCTACACCAGCTGCTCGCCCGGCGCGCTGAGGTTCGCCGTCGATGAGGCCGGCAAGCCGCGGCTGGCGGGTCGGGCGGCGGGCGGCGCCAACGCGCGGGCCGGCCTCGATGCCGGGGCGGGGGGCGACGACACGGCCAGCGGCGATCTGGACTTCAACCTCAGCCACTGCGACGGGCTGGCGCTGGTGGCGGTGGCCGCCGCCGGCCGCGTCGGCGTCGACGTCGAGGCCGTGCGGCCGCGGCCGGCGCTGGCGGCCATCGCCGCGCGCTACTTCGACCCGGCCGAGAAGGCGTACCTGGCCTCGCTGGGCGAAGCGGCCCGCGCCGAGGCGTTCTACGCGCTCTGGACGGCCAAGGAGGCGTTCACCAAGGCCGTCGGCGCCGGCCTGTCGGCCGGCTTCCGCCGGTTCGCGGTCGTCGTCGAGGCGGACGGCGCGCTGGCGCTCGGGCCCGGCGCCGACCGCGTCGCCACCGGCGACTGGACGCTGTGCCGGCTGGCGGTCGGGCCGGGCCATGCCGCCGCGCTCGCCGTCGACCGCGCCGAGGTCGCGGTGTCGTGCTTCGACGGGCCGGGCGGGTGAGGGCGGGCGGATGAGGGCGGGCCGATGAGGACGGGCCGATGGGGACGACCGGCGCCGGACGTGGCAGCGAACCCGATCACGGCCGAGCTGCTGGCGCGGCTGGCCGAGCGGCGCCCCGGCGACGCCGCCGCGCTGGCGCCGTTCGTCGCCGCCTGGGACCGCCTCGAGGCGCTGGTGATCGACGTCTACCGCGCCGGGCGGGCCGATCGGGCCGACGAGGCCGCCTGGGCCGCCCTGCGCGCCTCGATCGCCGCCGCCTACGACGCCGTCGCCGGGCCGCTGGCGGAGCACTGGCCGCAGGCGCTCGCCGCCGGCCGGCCGTGCAGCGCCGACCCGTTCCGCGCCCTGCTCGATGCGCCCTCGGCGGCGGCGTTCGTCGACAACCGCGCCGCGATGCAGACGCTGCCGGCGGCGCGCGAGGCGCTCAACCGGCTGCTGGTGGCGCTGGCCGAGGGCGCATGAACCTCGTCACCCTGGAGCACGTCGGCAAGCGGTTCAGCGAGCGCGTGCTGCTCGACGACGTCGAGCTGCGGCTCAACGCCGGCGACCGGATCGGCCTCATCGGCGTCAACGGCAGCGGCAAGACGACGCTGCTGCGGATCGTCGCCGGCCTCGAGCCGCCGGACAGCGGGACGGTGACGACCTGGGGCGGGGTGCGCGTCGCCTACCTGCCCCAGGAGCCCGTCCTCGACGCGGCGGCGACGGCGCTCGAGGCCGTCGTCGGCGGCGACGCCCCGCGCCAGACGCTGCGGCGCGCCTACGACGCCGCGAGCCGCCGGCTGGCCGAGGCCCCCGACGACGCGGCCGCCGGCGACGCGCTCGCGCGGCTGGCCGCCGAGCTCGATCGGACCGGCGGCTGGGCAGCCGAAGCCGAGGCCAAGGCGCTGCTGACCCGCCTCGGCGTCGCCGACGTCGACGCCCGCGTCAGCGCGCTGAGCGGCGGGGGGCACAAGCGCGTCGCGCTGGCGCGCGCCCTCATCGACCCCGCCGACCTGCTCGTGCTCGACGAGCCGACGAACCACATCGACGCCGAGACGGTGGCCTGGCTCGAGCAGCACCTCGTGCGGCGCCCCGGGGCGCTGCTCATGGTCACCCACGACCGCTACTTCCTCGACCGGGTGGCCAACCGGATCGTCGAGCTCGACCGGCGCCAGCTCGTGGGCTACGCCGGCAACTACCGCGCCTACCTCGAGCAGCGCACCGAGCGCCATGCGCGCCTGGCCCAGCGCGAAGAGGCGCACCGGGCGCAGCTGCGCCGCGAGCTCGCGTGGCTGCAGCGGGGGGCCAAGGCGCGCAGCACGAAGCAGAAGGCGCGCATCCAGCGCATCGACGCGCTGCAGCAGATCCGGCACGACCTCGGCGAGGACCGCGTGGCCCTGGCGCTGGCCGGCCGCCGGCTCGGCAAGCAGGTGCTGTCGGCCCGCGGGCTGGTGAAGGCCTTCGACGGCCGCACCGTCCTGGCGGGGGTCGACCTCGACCTCGGGCCCGGCGATCGTCTCGGGATCGTCGGGCCGAACGGGGCCGGCAAGAGCACGCTGCTCGACGTCCTCGCCGGCCGCCTGGCCGCCGACGCCGGGACGGTGGCCTGGGGCGAGACCGTCGCCGTCGGCTACTTCGACCAGCGCAGCGCGGCGCTCCGCGACGACCTCAAGCTCATCGATTATGTCGACCAGGAGGCGCCGCTCATCCGGATGGCCGACGGCTCACAGGCGACGTCGGCGCGGATGCTCGAGTGGCTGCTGTTCCCCGGCCCGCAGCAGCACGCCCGGATCGGCAGCCTGTCCGGCGGCGAGCGGCGGCGGCTCTACCTCCTGCGCACCCTCCTCCACCAACCCAACGTCCTGCTGCTCGACGAGCCGACGAACGACCTCGACATCGAGACCCTCCAGGTCCTCGAGTCGTTCCTCGACGCCTTCACCGGCACCGTCGTCGTCGTGAGCCACGACCGCTACTTCCTCGACCGCACCGTCGACCAGCTGGCGGTGCTCGAGGACGGCCGGCTCCACACGGGCTACCCGACCCCGTTCGACACCTTCCTGCGCATCCGCGCCGAGCAGCGCGCCCGCCGGTCGCCCGCCGTGCCGGCGCCGCCCCCGCCCGGCCGCGGCGCGTCCGACGAGTCCGACGCCCGCGGCGCCGCTCCGACGACGGCAGCGCCCGCGGCCCCGGCGCCGCCGCCGCGCAAGCGCAGCTGGAAGACGGCGCGCACGATCGAGGCGCTGGAGGGCCGCATCGCCGAGCTCGAGGCCCGCCAGGCGGCGCTGGCGGCCGACATCGGCGCCGCCGGCGCCGACCACGTCCGGCTGGCGGCGCTGAGCGACGCCCTGGCCGAGGTGAACGCCGCGATCGACGACGCCACCGCGCAGTGGCTGGCGCTCGAAGAGGGCGAGGGGTAGGCCGTCGGGTAGGCCGTCGGCGGCGCGTCGCCCCGTCACGCCGCCGCGGCGCGCCCGCTCGGCGGCCGCGAAGCCTCGGTGTTGGGCCGGGCGTGGACGCCCGGGTACGGCTCGAGCGGCAGCGGCGCGGCCGGGTCGTCGAGCAGGAAGGCATCGCAGACGGCGAACAGCTCGGCCTCGGTGCGGGTGCGCCGCATGGCGTAGAGGAACGCGCCGTCGCGGTCGACGCTCTGGCCGACGAAGCTGAGGTGCTTCTTGACGCGGGCCACGTGGTGGGCCGGGGCAAGGTCGGGCGCGGCGGTGGCGGCGTAGAGGCGGTCGATGTAGGCGCGCAGGTCGGCGCGGGTCGCGGGCACGACGGCGCGGCCGGCGAGGTGGTCGCGGGTCTGGGCGAAGATCCACGGGTTGCGGATGGCGTGGCGGCCGATCATGACGCCGGCCGCGCCGGTCATGGCCAGCACGGCGGCGGCCTTGGCGGGCGACGTCACGTCGCCGTTGGCGAGCACCGGGCAGCGGACGGTGCGCACGGCCTGGGCGATGAGGTCGTAGCGCACGCCGGGGCGGTACATGTCGGCCACGGTCCGGCCGTGGACGGTCAGCAGGTCGACGGCGTGCTTGTCGACGAGGCCGAGGATCGTCTCAAACGGCGCCGGCGAATCGAAGCCGATGCGCATCTTCACCGTGAACCGCCCCGGCACCGCGTCGCGCAGCGCCCCCAGCAGCGCGTCGACGTGGGCCGGCTCGCGCAGCAGCCCGCCGCCCACGCTCTTCTTGTAGAGCTTCGGCGCCGGACAGCCGAGGTTGAGGTCGATGCCGGCGACCGGGTACGCCAGCAGCGCCCGCGCCATGCGCACCATCGACGGCACGTGCTCGCCGATGAGCTGGGCGTAGACCGGCCGGCCGGTGCCGTGGGCGCAGATCGTGTGGATCACGTCGGCATCCGGCGCCACGCCCTCGCGGACGCGGACGAACTCGGTGACGAAGAAGTCCGGCGCGCCGTAGCCGGCGACGAGGCGCAGGAAAGCGGCGTCGGTGACGGCCTGCATCGGGGCGAGGGCGGTGATCGGCGCGGGGAAGGCGGGGGAGGCGGCGGCGAGGGGGCGCGGACCGTCGGCCGGCGAGCGGGGAGCGTTCATGGGGCGGAGTGTAGCCGCTCGCATGGCCCCCGGCCGCATCGGCGGCGCCGGACGGGTGTCGACGATGCACGTCACTACGGCGAATACACGTTGGTCGGCTATCCTACGTGCAAGTGCGATCATGCAAGGAGTGCGCCATGACGACCGAATTCGCCACCGTCACCGGCCGCGGCCAGGTGACGATCCCGGCCCGGATCCGCCGGCGGCTGGGGCTGAAGGTGGGCAGCCGGGTCACCTTCGAAGTCGACGCGGACGGCCGAACATGGTTGCGGGCGGAAGCCCGCACCGTCGACGACCTCTACGCCTCGGTGCCGCCGCTGACGCGGCCCGAGGACTTCGAGCACCACGGGCAGGTCGCTTGGGAGGAGGCGGCGGCGGAGACCGCGCGCGATCGCCCGGCATGACGTTCATCGACGCCAACGTCTTGCTCCGCTTCCTCACGGGCGACGCGCCCGAGTCCGCCGAGCGGTGCCGGGCGCTCTTCCAGCGCGTCGAGCAGGGCGACGAAGCGGTGACGACCTGTGAAGCGGTCATCGCCGAGGTCGTGTACGTGCTGGCATCAGCCAAGCTCTATGGCCTGCCACGGGCGCAGATCCTGGCGTTGTTGCGGCCGCTGCTGATCCTGCGCGGCTTCCACCTGCCCCAGCGAAGCATCGTGTTGCGTGCGCTCGACCTCTTCGCGTCACAACCGCGACTCGACATCGCCGATGCCCTCCTCGCCGCCCACGCCGAGGCCCGGGGCGCGACGGTCACGTCCTTCGACCGCGACCTCGACCGCGTGCCCGGCATCCGGCGCCTCGAGCCCTAGCCGTCGCCGTCGCACCGACCCGATACCCGCAGCCGCGCGCCCTAGCGCAGGCCGGCCGCCGGCCGCCCGGCGTACGGCAGCCAGGCGGCCCGGTCGAGCACCTCGACGAGGCGAACCATCGGCCGCGCGCCGGCGGCCGCGACGTCGAGGCGCAGCCAGTCGGCGTGCGGGTCGAGGCGGCGGCGGACGACGGTCGACGCCGGGTCGCCGGCCAGGACGACCGGCGGCGCCCCATGCGGCGCGACGAGCGTCAGCCCGCCGCGCACCGCCACCGACAACCGCCGCAGCGCCCCTGCGCCGGGATCGCCCGCACCCACCGCGGCCGGCGCCGGCCCCGCCCGCCGCTCGAGTCGCGCCGAAGCGCCGGCCGCTGGCAAGCCCGCGGCGACCGCGATGTCCGTCCAGTCGACGTCGAGCGGGCCGCCCGGCAGGCGCAGCGCGGTCACCGGACCGTCGACGAGCCCGGCATCGCGGTAGAGCTGCAGGTGCCAGTCGGTGCCTGCCGTCGGGCCGAAGGCGACGGCGCGGTCGGCCTCGCGATCGGCGACCCAGAGCGTGCCGTCGGCGGCGACGCTCAGCCCGGCCGGCCGGCGCAGCGCGGTGCCGGGCGGTCCGTCGCCGCGCCAGGCGCCGAGCCAGGCGCCGTCGGCGGCGAACGCCTGCAGGCGGCGGTTGCCGGTGTCGGCGGCGACGACCGTGCCGTCGGGCAGCACCGCGACGCCCTCGGGCGCGTCGAGCCGACCGGGCCCGGCGCCGGCCACGCCACCGATCTGGCCCAGGGGCGCGCCGTCGAAGGTGAAGTGGGCCAGGCGGTGGTTGCCGCTGTCGGCGACCCACAGCGTGCGGTCGGGCGCGACGGCGATCTGATGCGGCGACGACAGCGGGACGCCGGCCGGGCCGTCGGTCCAGCCGCCCTTCGCCGTCCCGTCCCAGGCCCACCGCACGATCCCGCCCGAAGCCGTGTCGGCCGCCACCACGTCCGGCGCCTCGCCCGGCACCGCCGCCGGCACGACGGCGACGCCGCCCAGCGACCCGAGCGCGCCGCCGCCCCACACCCGTCCCAGACCCCCGTCGGCGCCGACGAACCGCACGCGCCCATCGGCTACCGCAACGACCACCCCGCCCGGCGCCGCCGCCACCGCCAGCGGCGAGCCGAGCGACCGCTCGCCGCAGCCCGGCGCCGACACGCTCGCCGAAGCCCCGCCTCGAGGATCGAGCCACAGCAGCCGGTCATGTCCGGTGTCGGCGACGACGACCGAGCCGCCGGCCGCAGCCACGGCCGAGGGGCGGTCGAAGGCGGCGTCAGTCCCCGACGCCGGCACGGCGTAGCCGACCGCTCCCAACGGCTCACCGGATGCATCAAAGGTCAGTACCCGCCTGCCCCCAACATCCCCTACGAGGATGTGCCCATCGGACGCCACGTCGATGCCCGCCGCCTCCACAACCGCGTGCTCACCACAGCCCGCTTCGATCAGAGTGGCCGCAGGCGCGTGATCCACGAATCGCAGGACTCCACCCGCGTCGGTGCCGACCAGCAACGAGCCATCGCTCGCGAACGCGAGAGACCGCAGTGCTGCCCCTGGCGCCGTCGGTGTCACAAGAGCTGTCCGGCTCTCGACCGACGTTCCGTCCGCAGTCAGCCACACCACCTGCCGATTTCGGGCGTCGAGCATTGCGATCCGCCCATCTGCCGCAAGGGTGAGATCTTCAACCGACGGCGGCGTCAATCCTGGGGCTGCCGGCACCGCCCACGCATCCAGCCATCTGCCGGCGCGGTCAAATCGCACGATTCGGGCCGACCCATCGAGTGGCAAAACGTCCGCCACGACAACGACGGTCGACCCGATGGCCAAGGCATCGACAGGATGGTTCAGCCCTCCGTCCGCCTCCGCAGGCCCTCCAATGGCATCCACAGGGCGGCCATCGGCCGTCAGGCGCTGGATTCGCCGGTTACCTCCGTCGGTGATGATCACGTGGCCGACCCGATCCCATGCCATACGCTGCGGCGACGAAAAGCGCCCGAGACCACTCCCCAGTCCGCCCCAGCGGGTTAGCAGCTGACCTGCCGGCCCGCGATGTTGAACCGTCCCAGAGGAAGCGTCCAGCACCAAATACGTTCCGTCGGGTCGCCACATCGCATCTGCAGGTGTCGTGAGCGCATGGGGATCACCGCCCAAGACGTCCCATCGGCCGATCGGCGTACCATCGGCATCGAACCTTGCCACGAAGGACTTCAGCCCACGCGGTGATGGCTGCGTCTGAGCCACAAAGAGGGAACCATCGGCGCCGACCGCCATTGCGTAGGGGTGGCTCTGGATTTGGGCATGGTTCAAGAAGCGACGACGGTCGCCCGCTGGTTCGATCCGCTCGACGACCGGGCGCCGGCCATAGGAATCGTACAAGCCTGCGAAGAGGACATCCCCCGGTCCGACAGAGAGGGCCAGCGGGTTGCATTTGTAGTCCCACGGAAAGCCAAAGGGTGATCCCGTGTTCTCGCCACACAGGTCAACCTCAAACGGGCCGCCGACCGTGACCGCCGGTCCCGTGAGCCGGTCCAGAGCGCGGATCTGTCGCACGGCGGGCTCGCCGACCCAAATCCGACCGGAGTGATCCACCACGACATCGCTGGCCTCCACGTTCCATTCGTCGCGCAGCGCTCCGTCTGGCGCAAGGATGCGCAACCTGCTCTGTTCGGCCATGGCGACGATGATCTCGCCAGTTGCGGTCACCGCGATCTCCCATAGCGGGGTCGTTTCAGGGCGCCGACAGCCTGCAGGCTGACGCAGATCGGCCCCCTCGACGCAGATTGCCCTGAGAAACGTGCCCCATGGGCTGAACTGCTGGAGTCGTCCGTTCGCCGGGTCGGTCACCAGCACTGTCCCGTCGACCGACATGGTCACGTCCGATGGACCAACGTCTGCTCGCCCGTCCGCACACCAGGGTCCGTTCCAACGCAAGTTCCACCCCATGACTCCACCATTAGGGTTCTCCATGCAGGCACGCCCAAACTCCCCCGGACCGTGCCCAACACTGCCCCACGCACCGATCAGCCGCCCCTCGGCGTCGATGCGGAGCACGCGGACGGCAGCAGCGTCGACGGCGTACACGGTGTCGTCCGGCCCGATGGCGAGCGACACGATCCCGCCCAATTCCCCGCCGACCGGCGCGTCGCGCCCGACGTGGCGCTGGTAGTGGACGGGCACACCGCCGGCCGGCTGCCCGCTGGGCGCGCCCACGGCATCGCGCTGGTCCGCGGCAACGACGCCGACGGTCAGCACGAGGGCGGCGGTGAGGGTCGTCCAACGCGCCCGAACGATGTGGCGCACGGCGTCGCTCCTCTCGATGGCGGCGATCGTTCGATGCCCGGATGACGGTGAGCCCCGAGCGCCGCGACCCACCGGAGCGGGCCGCGCGGCGCGTCGCCTCGAGTTCGACAACGCCGGGGCGGCGGAGGTTCCGTCCCGCCCCCGGCACCATCACCCCCCGCCCAGCCCCCGCCCCGCCGCCCGCACCAGCTCGTCGAGCCGCTGCAGGAACAGCGAGCGGTCGCGCGGCGCGAAGGGCGCCGGGCCGCCGGTCGTCAGGCCGCCTTCGCGCAGGCCCTGGAGCAGGTCGCGCGTCGCCAGGGCGTCGCCGACGTTGGCGTCGGTGAAGACGCGGCCGCGCGGGCTGACGACGCGGGCGCCGGCGGCGACGCAGCGCGCCGCGAGCGGGATGTCGGCGGTGACGACGATCGTGTCGGGCGCGGCGCGATCGGCGATCCAATCGTCGGCGGCGTCGAGGCCGCGGCCGACGACGACGCGCTCGAGCCAGGGCTGCGGCGGGCCGCCGATCCAGGTGTTGCCGACGAGGATCACGTGCGCTCCGAACCGCCGCGCCACGCGGTAGACCTCGTCCTTGACCGGGCAGCCGTCGGCGTCGACGACGATCGTCGGCGGGTTGGGGGTGGCGGCCGGCGCGCGCGGCGGGCCGGGCGGCGGCGCGCCGGCGTCGGCGGGCGGTGGGACGGACTCCATCGCGGCATCGTAGCACGGCGGCGGACCGCCGATGCCAGGCGACCGCCCGCGTACAATGACCGCCCCCAAGGAGCCGCGCCATGCGCACCCCCGCCGGCAGCGAGTGCCGCCACTACTACGAGGACTTCAACCGCGGCCGCGCCACCCAGGAGTGCCGGCTGGTGAAGGCCAACCGCCGCTCGCTGCCGTGGCGCCCGGCCGACTGCGCGCGCTGCGCCGTGCCGGCCGTGCTGCGCGCCAACGCCGGCCGCGATCTTCGGCTCGAGCTGACGATCGAGAAGCGCTTCGGGCTGTGGCGCCGGCTCCGGCTCGAGGCCAGCTGCCCGCGGCACGACCTGCGCCTGGCGTCGCCCGCCGCCGGCTGCCCGCGCTGCGCCGACGACGAGCGCGGCGCGGCCGGTTGAGGCGCCGCGGGCGCGCCGACAGAGGCCGAAAACCCGATTGGCCCGCCCCCACCCCGACGGTATAATCGGTCCCCGCCGCCCCCCGCGGCGGCCCCCCGCGCCCTGCGACCGCTTGGAGGGTAGGCATGAAGGGTCAGTTCGCGTTCTTCAAGGGCCAGATCGTCGCGATCGAGGACGCCAAGGTCAGCGTCCGGACGCATGCCCTCAACTACGGCACGGGCTGCTTCGAGGGCATCCGCGGCTACTGGAACGCCGAAGAACAGCAGATGCTGGTCTTTCGCCTGCACGAGCACTACGAGCGGATGCTGAAGAGCTGCGGCCTGCTGTTCATCGACCTGCCCTACACCGCCGCCGACCTCAGCCGGATCACGATCGAGCTGCTGCAGCGCGAGGGCTACCGCGAGGACGCCTACATCCGCCCGCTGGCCTACAAGGCCGACGAGATGATCGGCGTCCGGCTACACGGCCTCAAGGACGAGATCTCGATCTTCGCCACGCCGTTCGGGCAGTACGTCGACAACGAGGAGGGCGCCCGGGTCATGGTGTCGTCGTGGCGGCGCGTCGACGACAACAGCATGCCGGCCCGCGGCAAGATCACCGGCACCTACGTCAACAGCGCCTTCGCCAAGAGCGAGGCCCTGATGAACGGCTACGACGAGGCGATCGTCCTCAACCAGAACGGCCACGTCTCCGAGGGCAGCGCCGAGAACATCTTCATCGTCCGCGACGGCGCCGTGATCACGCCGCCGGTCTTCGACAACATCCTCGAGGGCATCACGCGCTCCACCGTGATCCAGCTCTGCGCCGAGCGCCTCGGGCTGCCGGTCCAGGAGCGGTCGATCGACCGCAGCGAGCTCTACGGCGCCGACGAGGTCTTCTTCACCGGCACCGGCGTCCAGATCGCCGCCGTCGTCGAGGTCGACCGCCGGCCGGTGGGCAGCGGGCGGATGGGGCCGGTGGCCTCGGCGCTGCGCGACGTCTACTTCGACGTCGTGCGCGGGCGCGTGCCGGAGTACCGCCACTGGTGCACGCCGGTCTACGCCCCCGTGGGCGTGCCGACGCCGGCCTAGGCCCAGGCGGACCCGTTGCGCCGCGACCGGAGCGCGCCGAGCGACCCGCCGGACGACACGCCGACCGCGCGCCCTCGGGCGTGGCGGCGCCGCGCCGGCGCCGCCCGCGCCCGCGCCCGCGTCGCGATCGCCCGGGCGGCGCACGACGCCATCCGGGGCCGCGGCCTGCTCGCCGTAGCCGCGCTGGCCGCCGCGGGCGCGCTGTTCGCGCCGGCGCTGGGCTGGGTGGCCACGACGTGGCGCGTCCACGACTACTACTCGCACGGCCCGATCGTGGCCCTGGCGGCGGCGGTGCTGGCGTGGCGGGCCCGCCGCCGGATGCCGGCGGCCGCGCCCGACGCGGCGGGCCTGGCGCCGCTCGCGCTGGGCGTCGCCGTCCACCTGGCCGCCGCGCGCCACGCCCAGTGGTGGATCTCGGCGCTGGCGTTCGTGGCGGTGCTCGGCGGGCTGGCGTGGCTGGCCGGCGGCCGCGCCTGGCCGCGGGCGCTGGCGCTGCCGCTGGCGCTGCTGGCGCTGGCGGTTCCGCTGCCGTGGGTGGCCCACATCGCGCCGCAGCTGGCCGCCGGCGTCGCCGGGCAGGCCGCGGCGCTCGTCGGCGCGCTGGGCGTCGACGTCGTCCACCAGGGGCCGCAGCTCATCGTCGGCGACGGCAGCTACCGGGTCGGGGCGCCGTGCAGCGGGCTGCGCTCGCTCGTGGCGCTGGTGACGCTGGCGGTCGGGCTGGCCGGCACGCTGCACGGGCCGCTGCCGCGTCGGGCGATGCTGGTGGCGCTGGCGGTGCCGCTGGCGATGGCCGCCAACACACTGCGCCTCGGCGGCCTGCTGGTGGTGGCCGACGCCTTCGGCACGGCGCCGGGCCTGGCCTTCTACCACGGGCCGTCGAGCCCGCTGCTGTTCGCCGCCGCGGCGCTCGGCCTGCTCGGCCTGGGCCGGGCGCTGGGCTGCGATGTCGTCCGCTAGCGCCACGGCGCGGCGGCGACAGCGGCGGCTGCTGGGGGTGGCGGCGGCCCTGTTCGCCGCCGCGCTCCTGTGGCGCCGGGCCGGCGACCGCGCCCCGGCGCCGCCGCCGGCCCCGGCGGGCGGCCACGTGGTGTTCGCCGACACCGCCGGCTGGTACGGCCGGACGACGGCCGAGGTGGCGTTGCGCTCGCCGATCGACTGGTCGCTGGGCGCGCTGCCGGCGGCGCTGCCGCGGCAGCTCGGGCCGTGGCAGGGCGAGGACCGCGCCGAGGACCCGGCCGTCGACGTCTGGCTGCGCGATCCCGACGTCTCGATCGCCCGCACCTACCGCCGCGGCGACGGGGCGCTGGTCTGGCTGACGGCGTTCGGCAGCCGCGGCGAGCGCAGCTACCACCTCTTCGAGCACACCCCCGACAGCTGCTACCCGCTGGGCGGCTGGGCGATCGAGTCGTTCGGGCCGCGGACGGTGGCGCTGCCCGGCGGCCCGCGGCCGCTGCCGGTGAACTACGGCACCGCCCGCCGCGCGGCGGTGGACGGGTCGCTGGTGTTCCTCTATCTCTACCTCTGGGACCACCCCGGCCGCGACCCCGAGCGCGGCGTCGTCAGCCTGCGCCTGGCGGCGCCGGTGCGCGGCGACGCCGCGGCGACGGCGGCCCTGCTGACCGACGACTTCCTGCCGCGCCTCTTCCCCGCCACGCTCGCCTGGCGGCGGTTCTAGCGCGCCGGGCCGGCCGCCGATGACGTTCCGCCCGATCGCGACGCAGGCCCGCTTTGTGGGCCTGGCGCTGGCGTTGGCTGCGGCGGCGGCCTGCGGCGGGGCGCTGTGGCAGGCGTCGGCGCATGGCATCGGGCCGCGCACGGTGGGCTGGGGCGCGGCGGCGGTAGCGCTGGCGGCGGTGGCGCTGCAGCTGGCGTACTGGACGTACGGCCAGTTCAACCTGCGCTACGCCCTCAGCCGCGACGCCCTCGTCATCCGCTGGGCGGCCACCCGCCAGGTCATCCCGATGGCGGCGATCACCCACGTGGTCAAGGGCCGGCCCTACCTCGAGCCGCTGACCGGGCCGCGCCGGCTGGGCTTCGAGGTCGGCCACACCCGCGTCCTCGACGACGCCGGCGAGCCGCGGCCGACGCTGGTCTACGCCACGGTGCCGCCCGATCGCCAGGTGCTCATCATGACGACCGGGCTGGCCTACGCGATCTCGCCCGCCGACGCGACCGCCTTCGCCGACGACTTCGTCCAGCGCCGGCGGCTCGGCCCGCGCCAGGCGCTGGAGGAACGGACGTTCCCGGCGCCGTGGGCGCGGCTGTCGGTGTGGCGCGACCCGCTGGCGCTGCAGCTGCTGGGCCTGGCGGGGGCGCTGCTGGCGTTCGCGTTCGGCTGGCTGGCCTGGCACTATCCGGAGCTGCCGGCCACCGTCAGCCTGCGCTTCGTCCACGACGCGGCGGCCGCCGCCGCGGTCCCGGGACCAGGCGGCCCCAAGAGCGGCGCCTGGCGCCTGCCGACGGTCGGGCTGCTGGCGCTCGTGGCCAACCTGGCCGTCGCCGCCGCGGCGCACGAGCGGGGCCTGGCGGTGGCGGCGCGGCTGCTGCTGGCCGGGGCGGTGGTCGTCGAGCTGGCGCTGGGCATCGTCCTGCTGCGCGCGATCGCGCCGTGACCCCGCGAGGTGCTCCATGGTCCTGAACCGCGTCGGCCTCGACCTCGGCCCGGCCGACGGTTCCGCCCCGCTGGACGCGCGCCTGGCGGCCGCCGCCGAGCTCGGCGCCCGCTGGGTGCGGCTGCGCTTCGCCCTCGACGCCGGCCGGGCGGTCGACGACGCGTTCGTGGCGGCGGCGCGCGCGGCCGTCGACGCGGCCGCGGCGCGGCGGCTGCGCGTGCTGGGGGTCGTCGACGGCGCGCTGACGGTGGCGCCCGACGCGCTGGCGGCCGACGACGCGACGCTGGCGGCCGCCGTGGCCGACGAGCTTATCGAGCACGCCGGCCGGCTGGCGGCGGCGCTGGGCGACGCGGTGGCGGCCTGGGAGATCGTCCCGGCGCCGAACGCGGCCGCCGGGCGCCGCGGGCCGCTGGGCCCGGCCCGCTGGGCGACGCTGTTGGCGGCAACGGGCGCGGCGGTGCGGGCGGCGGCGCCGCGGGCGACGGTGGTGGCCGGCGGGCTGGCCAGCACGGCCGACGACGACGCGGTGGACTACCTGCGCGCGGCCGTCGAGGCGGGCCGCTGGGCGGTCGGGACGCCGCCGTTCGACGGGCTCGGGCTGCAGCTGCGGCTGCTGCCGGCCGGCGGCGCCGACGAGGCCGAGGTGGCGGCGGCCGTGGCCGAGCGCACCGGCCGGCTGTGGCGCGCGGCGGCGGCGGCCTTGGGCCGGCACGCGCCCGACGTGCGGGGCCTCTGGGTGACCGGCCTGAGCTGGGACGCCGAGCAGGCCGGCGACGCCGCCCAGGCGCGCAACCTCTTCACCGCCTACGACACGCTGACGGCCGATCCATGCGTCCAGGCCGTCTTCTGGACCTCGCTCGTCGACGACGGCGCCGCCACCGGCCTGGTGGCCGCCGCCGACCTCGACCGCGCGTCGGCGCGCCTGGCCTGGAAGGCCTTCCACGACTTTGGCCAGTACGCGCGCCAGATCAGCCCGCCGCCGGTCGTGCTGCTGGATGCGCCGGAGCGCGGGGCGGCGATCGGCGGGCAGGGCGCGGCCGAGGGCCAGGCCGCCGTCGGCGCCCCGGTCGACGCGGGCGGCGCTGCGGCGGGCGGCGCGCACGGCGACGGCGTCGAGACCGAGGCTGGGGCGGACACCGCCGCCGCGCAGGCCGCGTCGGAAAGCGACGGCCGCGCCGGCGCCGCCGAGCCGGGCGCGGCCATCGCCGGCGTCGACGCGGCGCCCGCGCCGACGCCGGCGACGACGATCCGCTTCCATGTCCCCACGCTCGCCGAGCTGCTGGCCGCCGCCGGGGTGCCGGCCGACGCGCTGCCGGCAGCGCTCGAAGCGGTCGCCGCCCGCCACGGCGGGCGCGGGCTGCCGCCGGGGGACTACACGGTCGACGTGCCCGGGATCGCCGTGGCGGCGGACGCGTCGCGGGGCGGCGGGTCAACCGTCGGCGCGGCGGCGGGCGGCGCGGCGGCGCACGGCCTCGACCTGAGCGCGACCGTCGCTACCGGGCCTACGGCGGCCGGTGCCGTCGCCCCCGCAGCGCCGGCGACGCCCGTTGCCGGGCTGACGAACCAGCTCGTCCTGAGCGCGTTCTATCGCGCCGGCGGCGGGTCGTGGGCGCTGCTGCAGCGGGCCGGGCTCGACCTGGCCGACCTCGTCTCGCAGCGCGACGCGGCCTACGGCGGTCCGGCGATCGCCCAGATGGAGGCGCTGTCCCCTGCCGAGCGCGCGGCGGTGCTCGGCGAGATGGGCGGCGGGGCATGACAGCGCCGCACGCGGGCGGAACGACCGCGACGACCGCGACGACGTCCACGACATCGACGACATCGACGACATCGACGACATCGACGACCGCCAGACGAACGGCCGGCCCGTCGCGCACGATGCCACGGCGCCCGTCCGCGCTGGCGTCGCTGGTCCCGCTGCTCCTGCTGGCGCTATCGGCCTTCGCGCTGCCGTGGCTCGCGGCGGGCGGCGTGGAGGCGTCGCCGGCGGCGGCCGTGGCGGCGGACGTCGTCGCCCAGCCCGCGCCGCCCGCCACGCCGACGGCGGGTCCGGTGGTCGAGGTGGCGGTGGTCGACGATGCGTTCGAGCCGGCCGTGGTGACGGTGACGGTGGGCTCGACCGTGCGCTGGGCGAACCGGGGCCAGCGGCTGCACTCGGTCACGAGCGACCAGGGCTATTTCAATTGGACGCTCCAGCCCGGCACGGCGCTGCGGGTGCGGTTCCTGTCGGCCGGCTCATTCGGCTACCACTGCGTCTACCACGCGGGCATGACCGGCCGCGTCATCGTGGTGCCGGGGCCGACGGCGCCGACCGCGACGGCCAGCGCGACGCCGGACGGGTCGCCGACGCCGGGGCCGTCGCCGACGCCCACGGGGACCGGGCCGGTCGCGTCGCCGTCACCGACCGCAGGCGCGACGTGGCCGGCGCCGGGGCCGGTCGGGCCGCCGGTGGGGCCGGCGGCGGGGGGGGCGATCGTCTTCCAGGACGTGGGCGGCGGCGGGCGGACCGACCTGTTTGTCATCGCCGCCGACGGCACCGGCCGCCGGGCGCTGACGACGACGGCGGCGCGCTCCGAGGCGCAGCCGCACTGGTCGCCCGACCGGCGGGCGGTGGCCTACGCCGCCACCGGCGGCAGCGGGGCGACGGCGCAGTGGCGCATCGAGATCGTCGATGCCCAGTCCGGCGCCGTCCGCCCGGTGACGGCCGGCCCGTCCCACTTCGAGCCGCGCTGGCGACCCGATGGCCAGTGGATCGCGTTCACGGCCGTCACGTATGCCTCCGGCGCGGGCGGGACACTGCTGGCGGCCAGCGCGATCGGCGTCGTGCGGCCGGACGGCAGCGGCGCGCGGATCGTCCTCCAAGCCACCGGGTCGAGCCACGTGATCGGCAACCCGTCGTGGTCGCCCGACGGCCGGACGCTGGCGTTCGTGCGCCGCTCGGTCGGCCCGGCCGGCGCCGACGGCGAGCTCTGGGCGCTCGACCTGACCACGTCCACCGTCCGCCGCCTCTTCGCCCACCCCGGCTGGGACGACATCCAGCCCGCCTGGTCGCCCGACGGCCGCCGGATCGCCTTCGCCTCGCACGCCGCGTCGCCGACGGCGCGGCCGTACGCGATCTGGCTGCTCGACCTCGACACCGGCCAGGCCGGCACCGTCGCCCACCACCCCGAGTGGTCGCTGCTGCGCCCGTCGTGGTCGCCCGGCGGCGGCTGGATCATCTTCACCGCCGAGATCGCCACCCAGCCGACCCGCGACGTCCGCCTCTACTACGTCGAGGACGGCGGCGGCACCGTCTACGGCCCGCTGACCACCGGCGCCGAGCCCGACTGGGCGGGGGTGACGAGCTTCGAACCGCCGACGCCGGGGCCGGGGGCGACCGGGACGCCGGCAGGTCCGACGCCGTCGCCCGGCCCCGGCACCGGCACGCCGCCGTGGCCGCCGACCGCCACGCCGAGCGCGACGTACCCGCCCCCGCCGCTGACGCCGCTGCCGCTGCCCACGCCGCCGAGCGAGACGCCCGTGCCGGGGCCGCCGCCGACGTTCCCGGCGCCGACGGCGACGGTGGGGGCGACGGCGACCGAGATGCCGAGTGCGACGGGCACGGCCACGCCGGATCTGCCGCCACCCAGCGCGACGCCGGCGAGCGAGTCCACACCTACCCGTATTGCGGGTTGGTATCAGGTGTGGTTGCCGGTGGCGGTGTTGTTTCCCTAGGTGAATGCTCGCGCGCCGCCGTGCCATGAGGCGGCATTGGACGTGCGCGGAGCACCCGGGGCTCAGTCCGATGCACAGCGGGTCTGTCTTGAAACTCCGGAGGACTCCGATCATGCTCGGCCGAACATGGCGGTTCCTGCTCTGCCGTGCTCCCCGCTGCCTGCGCACGCTTGTGCCGGTGGGAGCGCTCATCGTGATGGCGGGGGTGTCGGCTGGCGTGCGCGGGAGTGGGGCGATCCAACGGCCGGCACTTCACTTGGAGATCGTCGGCCAGAGCGGTGGTTGGGGAACACAGTCCGTTGCAGTCGACGAACAGGCACAGCGCTTGTACGCCGTGGTCGGGCAGCACCTGGTCGTGGCAGACATCACCGACCCAACAAGACCCCGACGAATGGGGGAGGGCGGTAACCTGACGGACATGGTCCTCGGGCTTGCCGCTGACGGTGGGCACGTGTACATGGCCCAAGGCAACCGCGGACTGCACGTGGTCGACGTCTTGGAACCTGCGGATCCACGTGATGTCGGGGCTCTGGACACACCGGGCTTTGCGTGGGGCGTCTACGTCCTGAACAGCACGGCGTATGTGGCCGACGGGGGCGGGGGCTTGCGGGTGATCGACGTGTCCGATCCTGCCACGCCGCGCGAGCTTGGCGCGCTGGACACAGCGGGCATTGCGTCGGACGTCTACGTGCGGGACCGCACGGCCTATGTTGCGGACGGGGACGGGGGCCTACGAGTGATCGACGTGTCCAGTCCGGCCGCGCCGCTCGAGCTGGGCGCCCTGGACACGCCCGGCTCTGCAGAGGGCGTCAGCCTTGTGGGCAACACGGCGTATGTGGCCGACGGGGAGGGCGGCCTGCGGGTGATCGACGTGTCTTCACCTGCCACGCCGCTCGAGCTGGGCTCGCTGGATACGCCGGGTTCTGCAGACGCCGTCCACGTCCTGGGCAGCACGGCGTATGTGGCGGACGGGCACGGAAGCCTGCGGGTGATCGACGTGTCTTCTCCTGTCGCACCGCGCGAGCTGGGCTCGCTGTACACGCCGGGTTCTGCAGACGCCGTCCACGTCCTGGGCAGCACGGCGTATGTGGCGGATGGGAGCAGGGGCCTGCGGGTGATCGTCGTGTCCAATCCCGGCGCACCGCGCGAGGTTGGCGCGCTGGATACGCCGGGCAATACAGCCGGCGTATTCGTCGTGGAGAGCACGGCGTATGTGGCGGATGGGGATCGGGGACTGCGGGTGATCGATGTGTCCAGTCCCACCGCGCCGCGCGAGGTTGGCGCACTGGACACGCCGGGTTCCGCCTTCGACGTATTCGTCGTAGGCAGCACGGCGTATGTGGCGGACGCGGACCGGGGTCTGCGGGTGATCGACGTGTCCAGTCCCGCTGCGCCGCGCGAGATCGGCGCACTGGAAATCACGGATGAAGCATGGAGCGTGTTCGTCGTGGGCAGCACGGCGTATGTGGCGGACGCGAACCGGGGTCTGCGGGTGATCGACGTGTCCAGTCCCGCCGCGCCGCGCGAGATCGGCGCACTGGACACGCCGGGTAAGGCATTGGGCGTTTTCGTCGTAGGCAGCACGGCGTACGTGGCGGATGGGGACCGCGGCCTGCGGGTGATCGACGTGTCCAGTCCCGCCGCGCCGCGCGAAGTTGGCGCACTGGACACGCCGGGTGCTGCAAACGGCGTCTTCGTCGCGGGCAGCACGGCCTATATGGCGGATTGGGACCAGGGCCTGCGGATGATCGACGTGTCCAGTCCCGCTGCGCCGCGCGAGATTGGCGCACTGGACATGTCGAGCAATGTGACGGACGTCTTCGTCGTGGGCAGCACCGCGTATGTGGCCCGAAGTGTGACGCACATGGACGGCAGCCTGCGGGTGATCGACGTGTCCAATCCTGCCGCGCCGCAAGAGATCGGCGCACTGGACACGCCGGGTTCTGCAAGCGGCGTATTCCTCGCGGGCGACACGGCGTATGTGGCGGATGGGGACCGGGGCCTGCGGGTGATCGACGTGTCCAGTCCCGCCGCGCCGCGCGAGATCGGCGCACTGGACACGCCGGGTTCTGCAAACGGCGTATTCCTCGCGGGCGACACGGCGTACGTGGCAAAACAGGACCAGGGCCTGCGAGTGATCGACGTGTCCAGTCCCGCCGCACCGCTCAATCTGGGCGCGCTGGATTCGCCAGGTGCTGCCGCCGGCGTCTTCGTCGTGGGCACGACGGCGTATGTCGCGGATGGGGACCGGGGCCTGCGGGTGACCGACGTGTCCAATCCTGCCGCGCCGCGCGATCTCGGCGCACTGGACACGCCGGGCTATGCAGGCAGCGTCTTCGTCGTGGGGAGCACGGCGTATGTGGCGGATGGGATCAGGGGCCTGCGGGTGATCGATGTGTCCACTCCCGCCGCGCCGCGCGAGATCGGCGCACTGGACACGCCGGGTTCTGCAAACGGCGTATTCCTCGCGGGCGACACGGCGTATGTGGCGGAAGGGGACCGGGGCCTGCGGGTGATCGATGTGTCCACTCCCGCCGCGCCGCGCCAGATTGGCTCACTGCGCACGGAGGTGGGTCATGCATTTGGCGTCTTCGTCGTGGGCAGCACGGCGTATGTGGCGAATGGGAGCGGGGGCCTGCGGGTGATCGACATGTCCAATCCTGCCACGGCGCGAGAGATTGGCGCACTGGACACGGCGAGCAGGGCCAGAGACGTCTTCGTCGTGGGCACAACGGCGTACGTGGCGGACTCGAGCGGGGGACTGCGGGTGATCGATGTGTCCAGTCCCGCGGCGCCGCGCGAGTTGGGTGCGCTGGACACGCCGGGCAGTGCCAGGGACGTCTTGGTCGTGGGCGGTACGGTGTATTTGGCAGACTGGAGTGGAGGCCTCTTGGCTGTAAGACCACTTCCGCCCATGCCTTCACCCACCATGACCGCAACTGCACAACCATCGGTCACGCCATCCGCCACGAACACCGCGCAACACCCCACTGCCCAGCATCGAGCGATCTACCTCCCCATCACCCTCGCTGAGCAGCCGCAGGCGTTCCCTCCGCATCACCTCTTCACGGACACCGTCGTCATGATCGACGCGTCCAGCAGGATGCGGGAGCCGACGGCGGACGAGTGCAACAAGTTCGAGGCGGCGATGGACGCGACGCGGGTGTTCGTGGACGGCATGCAGATGGGATGTGGGCGCAGTCAAGTGGCCGTCGTGCAGTTCAACCGCGGCGCACAGCGCCCGCCATCGTCCCCGTGTCCGCGTATGTCTCCAAGTGATTCCACCCCTCGGAGTGATAGACAAGAAGGCTAGGCCATACCGTCACGCACACGCCCGCTCCTCCCCCACCCCCACCGCCTCGTACGCCCCCCACAGCGCCCCCACGAGCCCGCCGTCGTCGCCGGCGCGCGTCCAGGGGCCCAGGCGGGCGCGGTCGAGGTGAACGCGGCGGAAGGTCTCGGCCACGGTGGCGAGGTCGGCGTCGGTCAGGCCGCCGACCGGCACGGCCAGGCGGACGAGGTCGACGCCGGCCGCCGCTTGGCGCGGCGTCGGCAGCTGGGCGCCGATGCGCACGCCGCCGGCCAGGTAGACCGCGATGGACAGCGCCGCCGCGCGGTGGTCGTCAGGGCCGAGGTGCGGCAGGAAGGCCGCGGCGTCGACGAAGACGGCGTGACCGCCGGGCGGGCCGACGACCGGGATGGACCGCGCCGCCAGCGCCGCGTGGAGCCGCCGAACGCTCTCGAGCCGGGCCGCGAAGGGCGCGTCGTCGCTTGCGCCCGCCGCCACCGCCGCGCCGGCCGCGGCCCGATCGGCCGCGCCCAGGCCGTCGCCGTACGCCAGCAGCGCCAGGTCGCGGAGCCCGACGAACAGCGCCCGGTCGGCCGTGGCCACGAAGCCGCCGGTCGGGGTCACGAAGTCCTTGCTCACGCTGGCGGTGCAGGCCGTGGCGCAAGCGCAGAGGTCGTGGACGATGTCGCGCAGCGGCCGGCCCGCCTGGCCGGGCTCGCGCTCGCGCAGCAGCGCCGCGTTGGCGTAGGCGCGCGTGGCGTCGACGAACAGCGGCACGCCGTGGGCGTCGGCCAGGATGCGCACGGCGCGCAGCTGGCCGAGCCGCACCGGCTGGCCGCCGACGGCGTTGGCGCCGAGCTCGAGCCAGATCGCCTGGACCGGCGCCGCCCCGCCGTCCGCCGCCTCGCCGTCGCCGACGCCGTCGCCCGCCAGCGCTGCCGCCAGCCGGTCGAGGTCGAGCTCGCCCTTGAACGGGAACGGGTCGTAGAGGTCGTCCGACTCGCTCCGGCCGAGCTCGACGATGCGCCCGCCGGCGTGGGCGATGTGGTGGCGCGTGGTCGGGAACAGCGCGTTCGTCGCGACGATCCCGCCGGGCCGCAGGGCCGCTTGGGCCAGCAGCGCCTCGGCGAACCGGCCGCGGTGGACGGCGACGACGTGCGGCAGGCCGTAGGCGGCGGCGATCGCTGCCTCGAGGTCGCTGCCGTCGGCCGGTCGTGGCGTCGCCGGCGGCGGCGCGGCCGCGGCCGGGGGCGCCGTCACCGGCGCCCGCTCGCGCCAGCTGTCACTCAGCAGGTCGACGGCCACCGCCGCGTGCGGCAGCCGGACGGTGTTCCAGCCCGCCGCCGCCAGCGCCGTGCGGCGCCCATCCGGCGTGGCCGGGACATCCGACGTCGACGCGGCTGGCGTCGTCGCGACGCCCTGACCCGACGGCCCGGACGTCGCCGCCGCCTCCGCGGCCGCCGCACCCGGCGTGGACGCCCGCGACGGCGCTGGCCCGCCACCGCCGCCCGCCGGCGGCCCGGCCACCAGCTCGGGCAGCGGCAGCACGCGGTAGGTGCCGCGGATCGGGTCGACGACCATGACGTCGGGCAGGACGTGGGGCGGGCGCCAGCCGGGGGTGTCGTCGCCGGCCAGCAGCAGGAAGATCTCGGTGCTCAGCAGCGCGCCGGAGAGCATCGGCGAGATCGCCACCGACGGCGCCTTGAGGTCGCGCAGGTGGCGCTCGATGGCGTCGATGTGCTCCGGCACGACGAGGTCGCGCAGGCTCGCGGGCAGGCGCGACGTGGCCACCGCCTCGGCGAAGACGCGGCCGTAGAGCGCCTCCATGGGCATCCCGTCCGGCGCGGCGTCGACCAGGATCGCCCCGAAGCCGAGCATCGGCGCCGAGAGGCAGTGGAGGCCCAGCGCCCGGGCGCGCTGGTAGAGCGCCACGCGCAGCATCGGCGGCACGCTCACGTCGAGGCAGTCGACGACGACGTCGGCGCCGTCGAGGAAGTCCGCCAGGTTGGCCTCGGTCACGCCCTCGACGTAGGTCGCCAGCCGGACGTCGGGCTGGATCGAGCGCAGCGTCTCGGCGTAGGTCTCCGCCTTGTTGCGGCCCAGCGTGGCGTGGCTGGCGGCCCACTGGCGGTTGATGTCGGGCGCGTCGAAGCCGGCCGGGTCGGCCAGCTGGAAGCCGCCGACGCCCATCCGGGCCAGCGTGATCGCCACCGCGCCGCCCATCCCGCCGCAGCCGGCGATGGCCACGGTCTTCGTCGCCAGCCGCGCCAGGACGTCGTCGCCCACGAGCATGCGGGTGCGGTTCAGGTAGCCCGCGAGGTCGTCGGGGCGCAGCGCCGCGGCGGGGGACGCGGGCGGCGCCGTCGTCGGCGTGGTCGCCTTCGCGCCCGTCGTCGGGGCGGAGGTCGCCGTCGTCGGCGTGGTCGCGGTCGGTTCGGTCGTCGGGGCGGTCGTGGCGGTCGTGGCGGTCGCGGTCGCGGCGGGGCTGGGCATCGGGCGACTCCTGTCGGGTCGGGTGGACGACCCCCGGCGTGGTCGCGATCAGCCTAGCGCCATGCGGCCGTCCCGCGACGGCCGCCAGGGGTCATCGATGCGCCACGCCGGGGGCGGGGCCGCGGTCCCCCGCCCCCGCGTCGTCGCAGCCCAGCGCCCGCATCGCCGCGTCCGTCGTGAGGTGGACGTGGTCGCGGCCAAGGACGTCGAGGAAGTCGGTGCGCGCCAGGCCGTCCATGACCGGGCCCTTGATCTCGGCCAGATGGAGCTCGACCCCGCCGTCGCGCAGCTCGGCCACCAGGGCGCGCAGCGTGTGCAGCGCGCTGGAGTCGATGGCGTTGACGGCCGAGCCGATGAGGACCACATGGCGCACCCGCGGGCTCTCGGCCACGATCCGCAGCAGCGTCTGCTCCAGGACGTGGGCATTGGCGAAGAACAGGCTCTCGTCGACGCGGACGGCCACCACGTGCGGCCAGGTGGCGACGGGGTGGCGCAGGACGTTGCGGTAGACCTCGCCCTGGCCCAGCCGGCCGACGACGGCGATGTGCGGCCGGCTGGTGCGCCACAGCAGCAGCGCCAGCGACGCGCCGACGCCGGCGAAGATGCCGCGCTCGATCCCCAGCGCCAGAACCGCCGTGAACGCCATCGCCCAGACCACGGCGTCGCCGCGGTTGGCGCGCCAGATGCGGGCCGGCTCGCGCAGGTCGACCAGGCCGGCGACGGCGACGAGGACGGTGGCCGCCAGCACCGCCTGCGGCAGGAAGGCGAACAGCGGCGTGAAGAACAGCAGGATCACCGCGATCGCGCCGGCCGTCACCAGCGACGCCGCGCCGCTCACGGCGCCCGCCTGATCGTTGACCACCGAGCGCGCGAAGCCGCCCGTCACCGGGTAGCCGCCGAACAGGCCCGCCGCCACGTTCGCCGCGCCCAGCGCCACGAGCTCGCGGTCGGGATCGACCGCCTGGCGGCGCTTGCTGGCCAGCGCCTTGGCCACCGCGATCGACTCGACGACGCTGACGAGCACGATCGCCAGCGCCGCCGGCAGCAGCGCCGCGACGTCGGCGCGCCACGCGACCGCCGGCAGGCGCGGCGGCGCGAGCCCGAGCGGGATCGCGCCGACGACGGCCACCCCGGCCGTGCGGTCGAGGCGCAGGACGTACGTGACGAGCGTGCCCAGGACCACCGCCGCCAGCGGCGCCGCGCTGACCAGCAGCGTCACCACCAGCGGCCGCAGCCGTGTCCGCGCCAGGGCCGGGCGCAGGCCGCGCCGGAAGGCGACGAGCAGCCCGATCGTCGTCAGGCCGATGGCCAGCGTGGCCGGGTTGGCGTCGCCCAGGCGGGCTACGGCCTGGGCCACGAGTTCGTCGAGGCGGGCGCCGGCCAGCGGCACGCCCAGGAGGTGCTTGAGCTGCCCGGCGGCGATGAGCAGCGCCGAGGCGCTCGTGAACGCCGCCAGGACCGGGTGGGCGATGAAGTGGAGCAGCGCGCCGAGCCGCAGCACGCCCAACAGCAGCTTGACCGCGCCGACGACGATCGCCAGCACGAGCGCCAGCTCGACGTAGCGCGGGCTGCCGGGCGCGGCCAGCGCGCTCACGGCGCTGAAGACCATGAGCGACGTGATCGCCACCGGCCCGACCGAGAGCTGGCGCGACGTGCCCACCGCGGCGTAGACCGCCAGCGGCACGACCGACGCGTAGAGCCCGACCTGGGGCGGCAGGCCGGCCAGCTGGGCGTAGGCCATGCTCTGGGGGACGAGGAGCACGGCGGTGACAAGGCCGGCCACGATGTCGTGGGGCAGGTCGGCGCGCCGGTAGCCGCTCAGCCAGATCGGCCGCCAGGCCGACCACGCCGCGGTCGGCCGGCCGCGGCGGGCCATGGCCGTCATGCGCCGCGCTCGAAGTAGTCGTCGGCGCAGAAGTCGAACGTCAGAATCGCCTCGTCGTCGTAGCCCGCGGCGCGCAGCTCGGCGATGGCCTGTTCCCGGCTCCAGCCGTGGTGGAGCTGGCGGTAGAGCAGCCAGATCAGCCCGACCCGGCTGGCGGTGCGGCAATGGAACACCAGCCGGCCGGTGTCGGGCGCCGCGACGATCGCCGCGAAGTCGTCAACGTGCGCGCGCGTCAGGTCGTAGGCCGGCCATGGCCGGTGGAGGTAGCGCAGCCCGGCCGCCTCAGCCGCGGCGGCCTGGGCGGCGGCGCGGTCGGCGTCGCGGCGGAGGTTGAGGACGGTGTCGAAGCCCTCGGCCGCCCAGCGCGCCCAGTCGTCGGGCGTCGGCTGGCTGGCCAGGCGGACCGTCGCGGTCACATCGTAGCTGCCCGGCGGGGCGACGGCGGCGTGGTCGGCGAGGGCGGTGCAGGGCGCGGCGGCGACCGGCGCGGCGGCGGCCATCAGCCGCGCACCGTGGGCAGGCCGGCGCGGGCCCAGGCCTGCATGCCGCCGACGAGGTTGAGGGCGCGGTCGAAGCCGTGGCGGACCAGCATTTCGGCCGCCAGGCCGCTGCGCTGGCCCGAGCGACAGACCAGCACGACCTCGGCGTCGCGCGGCACCTCCGCCAGGCGCTGGGCCAGCAGCGGCAGCGGCAGCAGCCGGGCCTGGGCGATCCGGCCGTCGTGGGCGAACTCGGCCGACGAGCGGACGTCGAGGACGTGGACCGGCTCGCCGGCGTCGAGCCGCCGCTGCAGCGCGGCCGGCGTGATCGTGGCGACCGCCGGGGCGGCCGGGCGCGGTTGGAACAAGCTCTGGAGCATCGTAGCCTCCGATGGGTCGCCGGTCGTGCGTCGCACGCCGGGGGCGTCGATCCGGCGGCGGGCCGTGGCGCCCGCCGCCGGACGGATCAGATGAACAGCGTGACCTTGGCGCGCGCCGCGTCGCCCAGGAACGTCGCCACGCCGCCGGTCTCGAGGCCGTCGATGAGCTCGGCGTCGGCCACGCCCAACAGCTCGCGCGACATGTCGCAGACCACCATCCGGACCCCCAGCTCCTGGGCCAGGCCGAACAGCTCCTCGGGCGACGCGACGTCGTGCTCCTTCATGAGCCGCCGGATGATCTTGGCGCCGGCGCCGAAGTAGTTCATCTGCGACAGGCCGGTCTGGCCCAGCCCGCCGGGCAGCATGGCGGTGAAACCCTGCTCGAGGACGTTCTTGCCGGCGAACACCTTCTGCTTCTTGACCGCGCTGAGGCCCCAGAAGGTGAAGAACATGCTCACCTGCATCCCCATCGCGGCCGCGCCGGTGGCGATGATGAAGGCGGCGATCGCCTTGTCGAGGTCGCCCGAGAAGACGACCATCGCCACGCGGTCCTCGAGGTCGTGGGCCGGATGGGCCTCGAGCGCCGCCAGGCGGGCTTCGAGCGCAGCCAGGCGGTCGGCGGTGGCGGGCGGCGGGGCGGAGGTCGTCACGACGTCGAGGGCGGTCATGCGGTGCGCTCCAGGTAGTGGACGTAGAGGTCCTGGCCGCCCTCGGTCTCGGTCTCCTGGGCGACGAGGCGAATGTTCTTGGCCGTCGTGGCCCAGCCCTGGAAGTCGGCGATCGAACCGCGGTCGGTCGCGATCACCTTGAGGACCTGGCCGACGGGCAGGTCGCCGATGGCCTTGCGGCTCTTGACGAGCGGCATCGGGCACTTGGCGCCCTTGACGTCGAGGGTGGCGTCGAAACGGGTGGACATGGTTCGTGCTCCTTGCGATTGGGGGTGGGTGTCGAACGTTACGATCGGAGGTCGCGGGTGTCGTTCCACGTAGGGGCACCCCTAGTGGGTGCCCTTCCTTGGCCACACCACGCCCGCCCAGGCCGAAACGTGGGTGCGACCGGCACACGGTGGTCAGGCGGTGGGTGGACGTGGCGTCGGGCGAGGGCACCCACGAGGGGTGCCCCTACGAGCCCAAGGCGCAGATGTTCTTGCCCAGCTCCAGTTCGTTCGCCAGTTCCTCGCCGGCGGGGACGAGGCCGATGTTGACGCGCTTGATCACGACGTACTCGGGCGGGAAGACCGGCAGGTGGCCCAGGACGTAGGCGGTGAACTCGGCCTCGTCGCGCGGGCGCAGGGCGTCGTTCGTGGCGGCGACGGTGGCGAAGGGGGCGCTGAAGGCGCCGTCGGGGCCGGCCTCGTCGAGGGCGCTGAAGTGCGCCGGCAGGATGCGGGTCGTCGGGTCGACCATCGCCGGCAGGCGCTCGGTCAGGCTGCGGTAGAGGAGCGGCGTCCAGGCCTCGCCCTGGCCGCCGAGGTCGGGGCGGCCGAACGAGCGCAGGAAGATGCCGTCGCCGGTGAACAGCGCGCTCGAGCCGTCGGGGGCGTCGAGGCGGAAGTTGAACTGGCCCAGCGTGTGGCCCGGGAACCAGCGGGCGGTGATCGTCGTCGCGCCGACATCGAAGGTCTGGCCGTCGTCGAGCGAGGCGTATGGAATCGTGGCCGGCAGCATGTCGATGGGGTGGATGGCGTCGTAGGCGTGGACGTGGTACGGCGCACCGGTCGCGGCCGCCAGGGCCGGGCCGCCGCTGATGTGGTCGGCGTGGACGTGGGTGTCCAGGACGACGCGCAGCGAGGCGTCGGCCGCGGCGAGGATGTCGTGGTAGACGTCGACGTGGCGCAGCGGGTCGATGACCGCCGCCTGGCCGTCGCTGATCACGACGAAGCTCAGGTCGCCGCGCGCCGGGCGGGCCACCTGGACGACGCGGCCCCAGTCGCCGTGGGCGATGTCGCGCACGTCGTAGTGGTTGCCCCAGGCCGGAAAGCCGCCGGCCAGATAGCGAACGTCGAAGCCCCGCGCGGCCAGCAGCTCGGCGACGTACTCCGACGAACCCTCCTTGGCGCAGACGACGACGACCGGCCGGTCGGTCGGGACCTGGGCGGCCGCCTCGTCCTCGTCCTCGACGAAGGCGTAGTACGGCACGTTCATCACCTCGAGGTGGCGCCGCCCCTCGACGCGCATCCGCGCGAACTCGGCCGGGTTGCGGACGTCGAGGACGACGAAGCGGTCGTCGCGGAGCAGGCGGTCGTAGAGCTCGGCGGCGGTGATCGGAGCCGCGGCCGACGCCGTCGCCGCCGGCGCGGCGGGTGCGGGCGCGGTGGCGGCGGGCGCGAAGGTCAGGTCGGTCATCGGGCTTCCCTCTGTGGCGCTCGGAGCGGCGCGGCAGCGGCCGCGCGGCCTGTTCGGTGGATGCGCCTCAGGTTAGGGACGGGCCGTAAGGGGTGAACAAGGGATCGGTAAGGGTCGTGTAAGGGCGAGCGCGGCGCGCTGGCGGGTGACCGCGATGTGCCGACGACATGGGTTGACGGACGCAGGACAGGGCACGGCATGCCGTGCCCCTACACGGGCGGTGGTCCGGTGCCGTGGGTCGGCGGAGTATTCCTTGGAACGACGGGGGCCGACATGAGCGGACAGGCCTCACCTGAACGTCGCGTAGGGGCACGGCATGCCGTGCCCTCGCACCCGACGGCGCAACATCGACGCCGAACCGCCGCGTGCCGCCGCCGCGCCGCACCCGCGCCGCTACGGCCGCCCCAGCGGCAGCGTCAGCGTGAACGTGCTGCCGCGGCCGGGGCCGTCGCTGGCGGCGGTGATGTCGCCGCCCATGGCCCAGGCCAGGTGGCGCGACACCGTCAGGCCGATGCCGCTGCCGCCGCTGGCGCGCGAGCGGGAGCGGTCGACGCGGTAGAAGCGCTCGAACACCTTCGGCAGGTCGGCGGCGGCGAGGCCGATGCCGCTGTCGACGACGGCGACGCGGGCGTTGCGGGCGTCGCGGTCGAGCCGGATCGTGATCCGGCCGCCGTCGGGCGTGTAGCGGACGGCGTTGCCGACGAGGTTGAGGATGATCTGGGCGACGCGGTCGGCGTCGGCGTGGACGACGAGGGTCGGCGCATCGGCGGCGACGTCGATCGCGGCGCTGCCGGCCGGGGTCTGGGCGGCCACCTGGGCCGCCACGCGCCGGGCGAGGGCCACGAGATCGACGTCGGTCGGCGTCAGCCGGATCTGGCCGGCCTCGACGTTGGACAGCGTCTGGAGGTCGTCGACGAGCCGGTGCAGGCGGCGGACCTCGTGCTGGAGCTCGTGCAGCGTGGCCGGGTCGGCCGTGAACACACCGTCGAGGAGCCCCTCCAGGTAGCCCTCGAGCCCGGCCAGCGGCGTCCGCAGCTCGTGGGCCACGTTGCCGATGAGCTCGACGCGCCGGGCCTCGACGGCCTCGAGGGCGGCGGCCATCTCGTTGAAGCTCGTGGCCACCGCCGCCAGCTCGTCGCTGGCCGGCACCGGCACGCGCTCGTCGTAGCGGCCGGCGGCGATTCGCCCGGTGCTGCGGGCGATGTCGTCGAGCGGGCGCAGGATCTGGCGCAGCAGCAGCACGCTCGTCGTCAGCCCGACGGCGCTGGCGGCCAGGGCGGCGGCGGCCAGCGGCCGCAGGTCGGCGGCCACGAGGTGGGCGCCGGTGGCGGCGGCCGTCGCCGCCAGCACCGTCACGCCGACGACGACGACGAGGAGCTGGGCGGCGACGAGCTGCCAGCGCAGCTGGCGGAGGCGGGTCATCGTGCGGCGACCGCGCGTCGGCGCGCCCGTGGCGCCGTCGGAGTCGACGCCCGGCGACATCGTGCGCGGGACGGTGCCTGGAGGGTCGATCGCGGCGCGCCGTTCATCCGGCGCGGGCGTCGGTGAAGCGGTAGCCGACGCCGCGGACCGTGGCGATGACGTTGACGCCGGCGGCGGCCTCGATCTTCCGCCGCACCTGCCCGACGTAGACGTCGACGACGCGGTCGGTGCCGTAGAAGTCGGCCCCCCAGACGCGGTCGATGAGCTGCTCGCGGCTGAGCGTCTGGTTGGGGTGCCGGGCGAGGGCGACGAGGACCTCGAACTCGGTCGGCGTCAGGTCGAGCGACCGGCCGCCGGCGGTGACGTCGCGCCCATCGGGGTCGATGACGACGTGGGCGAATCGCAGCAGCCGGCCGCCGCCGGCCGCCGCCGGCTCGCCGCGCCGCCGCCGCAGCACGGCCTCGACGCGGGCCACCAGCTCGCGCGGGCTGAACGGCTTCGTCAGGTAGTCGTCGGCGCCCATCCGCAGGCCCGCCACGCGGTCGGCCTCCTCGGTCCGCGCCGAAAGCATGACGAGGTAGACATCGGACCGCTCGCGCAGCCGCGCCGCCACCTCCATCCCGTCCATCCCCGGCAGGTTGAGGTCGAGGACCACCAGGTCGGGCGCCTCGGCCTCGGCCGCCGCCAGCGCCGCCGGCCCGCTGTCCGCGCAGACGACGCGGTAGCCGGCCTGCTCGAGGTAGGCGCGGGCCACGGTGCGGATGCTGGGCTCATCGTCGACGACGAGGATGGTGGGGGGGGACGCCATGGCAGGGACCGGAGCCGGGGGGCGCGGCACGACGGGCGCGCGCCGGGTTGGGACACGACCGGCGAAGTAAGCCGTCGCACCGTGGCGCGGTCAAGCGCCGGCCGTCGACGTCCGTCGCGCGCCGCGACCGGCGGCGGGCTCGATGATCCGGCAGCCCGTGGTCGGACGGCGCTGATCATCGGGCCGGCGGGGCTGAGCGCGAGCAAGGCGCCGCCGATGCCTTGGTCAACGTCGCCGTCAGCCAGACCGAACGCCCGCGTCGCCAGCCGATGCGGGGCGGCCACGGCTGATGGCACCGCCGCACGTGAGGTCCACTTCGATGTGCGCGTCGATGGCGCCGCGGAGATCGTAGGGGCCGCTGCTGTGTCGCAAGCCGAAGAACAACTCAGCGTCCCCTGGCGCCCACGCGGAGGTGCCGCCGCTGGAGTACGGCCCCACCTGGACGCCGTCTAGCCAACCTGCCTGAGATCGCTGCGCGGCTGCACCGACGATGACGTTGCGAATCTCTGCAACGAGCCTCCGGTGACGCAGGCGAGCGGAGAGGAGGCCAATGAACTTGCCCATGGCCGCCGCCGCGATGACGAACGAGGTTCCCGCAGCCGCGCCGTAGAGCGACGGAGGGCGAACTCCGCTTACAGCAAGGTGCGCTGCTGTGACGATTCCCACCCCACACAGGAGCGCCATCGCGCTCTCGGTGCAACCGCACGAGGACACGCTTGCGCGCAGCCGGCGGGCCAGCCCTTCGAGCTCAGACGCCGGTACGCCCGGGATGGCGAGCTCCACTGACGGTCGCCGTGGAGTGAATGCCGGCCCGCCGAGCCGTTCCAGGTCGGCAACGGATGCAATCTTCACGACGCCTCCCCTTCCCCCACCGAAGCGCCTCGGTATCCCGTGCAGGTGCACAAGTTGTCCAGCTTCGTCTCGTAGCTGGTATCTGAGACCGCAATGTCATGATACTGGAGCGCCGTCGCCAGATTGGCCACTGCCACCTCCAGTTCACCCGGCTGGATCGGATTCATCTCGGCCAAGTCCATGTACTTGGTGAGCACGAAGCTGCCGTCATCGAAGAGCACGACCCGCGGAAAGACGTGGCAATAGCCCCAGCCTTTGAAGGGCACTTGGGTCACCGGATCGCGCGTCTCAGCTCCGATGGCCTGGGCGCTGACGAACCGGACGATGTCCGGGACCTTGTGGCGCAATACGCGCACAAACTCGCGGTTGCCGACTCGCGGTGAGCCGAAGGTACGCAGCGCGTAGTCGCTCGCGTCGTCCCTGAGCCATACGAGCCTGGCGGCAAAGGCGGCGACTGTCGCGATCCCGCCACCGAGGCTGTGGCCGGTGAAGTGCACCGGGATAGCTCCTCTGCGCTCGAGCTGCTGGGCCAGCATGAGCATGACGCGGGTCTCGACCGCTTTGTGGGCAAGCAAGAAGCCGGTGTGGACCGACGGAGCACCGTGCCAGACGTCGATCGGGGTCATCGGGGCGTTCAAGTCAGTGAGGATTAGATCTTCCACAGGCTTCCGATCGAACTCAGTGCCCCTGAATGCGACGATGAGGCGGCCATCACCACCGTAGGCCGGATCGAAGAAGACGTAGACCTGGGTGTCATAGTTGATGTCGGCTGCCTCGTAGAACGTGATGGTCTCGAGGTCCTCGTAACCGCACGCCCGCAGCTCATCGTCGACGATGTCCGCCACCGCGACTTGCCCGGGACGTGGCGGCACACCGGGCGTCGTGTATGCTGCGGAGCAGATGCGCGCGAAGAACCGGGCTTCACATTCGTCGAACTCCTGGGCCGCAAGCGGATTGAAGATGGGGAGCACAGCCTCGACGATAGCCGTCAGGGCCAAGACGATGGCGTCCCATATTCGCTCCGGGAGGGTGATGAGGTAGATCCACAGAACGCACACGACCTGGACCACCTCTTTCCATGCGACGCACACCCACTTCGAGACCCAGGTCCAGGCAACGCAGACGATGTTGGAGACCCACGTCCACGCGACACAGACAAAGGAGAAGATGCCCCAGTCATCGCATGTGCGGTACCCTTCGTCTCGTTTCCGGGTACACTCCCGGTACCCCTCATCCGCAGACTCGACGCAGACTTCCGACGTCTCCTCAGTCCACTGCAGACATGCCTCTGCCATGAATCCCCCCTCGGATGCGCAAGGCGCGACTCGAACGAGCACGCGCGAGAACTTGACCACCACCGCGCCGTGATCGGACACGCTGGATACTGACTGCTCATCGGCCTCGTCGGTCGGCCGCGAGAATGCCTCATGCCGGACCGCGTGGTCGTTGACTATCTCCATGAGCCCGGAATCGCGTCACCAAGTGCGGCCGGACGAAGGCCTGGCCGATCACGGAGTCGCCACGTAGGCGTAGCGTCTGTCCTCGCAGGCGATGTTGCGCATGTGCAGTCGCGCACACGTCACGAGACGGCGTATGTCGTTATCGGTTTCCCTCGCGCGCGAGGCCGCGGCGCGCGTCTTGGCCTCGAGCCGCCGCCCTTCGCGCGGCCCGTCCATGAGGTACGCCGTGGCCGGCGTTCGCTGGGGACTCATGCCGCCCTCCGCACCCCCGTCTCCGCCGTCCACTCCACCAGGCACCCCCCCCAGCTCACCCCGCCGCCGAAGCCCACCAGCGCCAGCCGGTCGCCCGGCCGCACCCGGCCGGCGCGGATGGCGTGGTCCAGGGCCAGCGGCACGCTGGCGCTGGAGGTGTTGCCGAAGTCGGCGACGCAGTTGTAGAGGCGATCCCTCGGGAGCCCGAGGTGCAGCGCGGCGTGGTCGAGGATCCGCTCGTTGGCCTGATGCGGGATGACGAGGTCGATGGCGTCCAGCGGCAGGCCGGCCGCCGCGGCGAGGGCGTGCGTCACGTCGACGACGACGCGGCTGGCGAAGCGGAACACGGCCGGGCCCTGCATCGCGACGATGGGCGCCGGCGAGGCCGGGACGGCGTGGGCCGGCTGCGGCGAGACGCCGATCGGCAGTTGGATCAAGTCGCCCTGCCGGCCGTCGCTGCCCAGGGTGAACGCCAGCAGCCCGCCGGCGCCGGGCCGCCTCGCCAGCACCACCGCCCCGGCGCCGTCGCCGAACAGGACGCACGTCGCCCGATCGCCCCAGTCGACGACGCGGGTCATGATCTCGGCCCCGACGACGAGCGCGGTGCGGTAGTGCCCGGCGGACAACAGCGTACCGGCCAGCGACAGGCCATGGACGAAGCCGGTGCAGGCGCTGTGGACGTCGAACGCCGCGGCGCCGTCGGCGCCCAGGGCGCGCTGGACGGCGCAGGCGGTGTTGGGGACCAGCGACGAGAACGTGTTGCTGGCCCCGATGATGAGGTCGAGGTCGCCCGCCGCCAGGCCCGCGCGCGCCAGCGCCGCGTCGGCCGCGCGGGCCGCCAGGACCTCGGTGCGGTCGTCGGCGTCGGCGATGTGGCGCCGGGCGATGCCGGTGCGGGCGCGGATCCAATCGTCTGTCGTGTCGACGATCCGGCAGACGTCGTCGTTCGTCAGCACCCGCTGGGGCACCGCCGCGCCCCAGCCCACCAGGTGCACGCCGCCGACGGCGGGCGCTGGCAGGTCCGGGTGGACGGCGAATGGGCGGGCGGGGCGGACCACGGTCGACCTCCTCGTCGCCGCCCGGCCGCGCCGCGTGGGCGGGGCCGGGCGAGCGGGGGTCCGAACCGGGACCGATCACCGTCGGTAGGAGGGACGGATGGGTGCGGCGCGCGATGCTGCGGCGGTGCGGCGATCGGCCCCGGTTCGGGTGTCGACAGCGTACCGCGATCGGGTGGCGCCGCCGGTCGCTGGATGGGACAACTTTGCGACAGCCGGCGCGACGCGCCGGCGCGTCGCGATCGAGATCCCGGCCGAACGGCCCTAGAGGGCCTAACAAGACCACACGGCCTCGGATCTCTATAGGGCCGAGGCACGTCGTCGCGCCGGTCTTGTTCGGGACTCTAGGCCGGCCCGCTAGCGGCGCTGTTTCACCGTGCGCGGCAGGTAGATCGTCGCCGGGTCGGCGCCGTTGGACGGGCGGGTGCGCGTGGCGGTCGGCGTCGCGCGCGGCGGCGTCGGGCTGGCGCCGGTGGCGGTGGCCGACGCCAGCGTCGTCGGCGTGGCCTCGGTCGTCGCCGTCCGGGTGGCCGTCGGCGGACCACCGGCGATCGTCGCGGTGGGCGGCGGGGTCGGGGCGCCGGGCGCAAATCGCGCCAGACCCCAGCCCTCGGTCGCGATCCAGACCTCGCCGTCGTCGCCGATCGCGATCGCGCTGATGTCGTTGGCCGGCAGGCCGGTCGTCGTGGCGTCCAGGCGGTGCCACTCGGCGCCGTCGTGGACGTAGAGGCCGCCGGTGTCGGCGCCCTCGCGCCAGTTCTCCGGCCCCGCGCTCTCGCGCGCCATGCCGCCGCGCGACGTGCCGACCCAGCGGCGGCCGTCGGCATCGATGGCCACCGCGCTGACGGTGCCGGCGTGGTCGAAGACGTGGTTCGTCCAGGTGGGATCGGCGAGCGTGTTGAGGACGGCCGGCCAAAACGGCTTTTCGTTGACCAGCTGCGCCGTGCTCGTCTCCGTGGTGCCGTAGCCGCCGGCGTGCAGGACGCCCCGCGCGTCGACGGCCACCGACGCCGCCTCGGCCAGCAGCTCGCCGTCGCTGAAGCTGACGTAGCCGTGGCGGGTGTCGTAGCGCTTCCAGGTGCTCGTCGCCAGGTCGTAGAGCGCCACGCCGCCGCCCACCAGCGACCCGCCGGGCGACTGGCCATCCGGCGCCCGGACGTGGTGGGCCGCCGCGACGCCCACCTTCTGGGCCACGCAGTTCACGTCGAGGTCGGTGACGTTCTTCGACGGCAGGCCATCGACCGCCTTGCTGATGTAGTTGTGGGCCGTCCAGCGGTCCTGGGCCAGGACATGGACCGAGTTGCCCGGCGTCAGGACGTCGACGCCCTCGCCGTAGGCGTCCCACGGGTTGCCGGTGGCCACCCAGACATCGCCGTTGCAGCCGGCCGCCAGGGCGCTCACGCTGGCGTCGCGCAGGCCGGCCGGGGTGCCCGTGTTGAACGGGGTGCGCGCCGTCCAGCTCGTGCCGTCGTAGACCGCCAGGCCGCCGTCTTGGTACTTGCGGTTCTTGCCGTCCCAGGTGGACTCGACGCTGCCGAACCAGACGCGGTCGCCGTCGGCCGCCACCGCGAACACGTTGTCTCCGGCCAGGCCGCCCCACGGCGGCGCCTTGTCGGCGTCGGTGCCGACGGTGGTGTGCGGCGTCCAGACGTCGTCGTCGGTGGCCAGGGTGCCCCGGGTGTCGAGGTCGACCACGCCCGCCCCGAAGCGACGCTGGGCGCGGCTGCCGGTGCCGATCCAGACGTGGCCCGCCCAGCGCGAGCCCGGCGCACCCAGCGCCAGGCTGGTGATAAAGTTCGTCGACGGCGAGCGCGGCGTGACGAGCGGCGGGCCGAACGTCAGGTTCACGGTGTCGAGCGGGCTGATGCCGCCGGCAGCGCCGCTGTACGGCCCGGTGCCGACCCACGCCCGCCCGCCGCCGAGCGCGACGGCCTGGACGCGGTCGCGGGCCAGGCCGTCGGCCGAGGTGAACGGCTCGTCGCGGCCCAGATTCCAGACGTCGTCGTTGCGGTTGGCCAACGTGAACTTGTGGTTGAGGACCACCAGCCCGCCGTCGCGGGTGGCCATCCAGACCGTGTTCACCAGCGCCGGGTCGTCGGCCGGGCCGAACGCCAGGTCGTCGACGAAGCGCAGCGGGTAGCCGGTCTCGCCCTGGGCCGAGAAGCGCCGACTGAGCTCGTCGGGGATCGTCGCCTGGTCGCCGCGGAACCAGAGCACGCCGCGCCCGCCGATGCCGGCCCAGACGTAGCCCTGCGGGTCGATGCCCAGCGACTGGACGGTGCAGGTGACCGTCACCTCCTTGGCCTCGCAGCTGTTCGACGTCCAGGCGTCGTCGGCGGTGTCCCAGGTGCCGGCCGTGACCAGGTAGCTCAACCCGCCGTGCATCCGCGTCCAGCGCTGCACCGGCGCCTGGTCGCCGATCCGCTCCTGCTCGAGCCGCCAATGCGGCGACGTGGCGACCCAGACGTTGCCCGACGGCGTGACGACGAGGTCCTCGATGTTGTCCGAGACCAGCCCGACCTTGTCGTCGCCGGTCGGCGACTTGATGTAGGTGTTGTCGAAGGTGTAGACGTGGGCCCAGGCGTCGTCGGCCGCGTCGAGCGTGCCCTTGGTGTCGACGCGCGCCAGGCCGCCGCCGGTATGGGTGCCGGCCACGCGGTCCCAGGTCTGGGCCGTGCCGACCCAGACCGTGGCGCCGTCGACGGCGACGGCGCGGACGTCGTCGGACGGCAGGCCGCCGGCGGTGTTGGCGACGGAGTAGGTGTGCCAGAGGTCGTCGGTCTTGGCGGCGGTCTCGTTGTCGAACAGGACCGTCAGCCCGTTGTCGGTGGCCAGCCAGATGCGGCCGTCCCCGCCGACGGCGATGTCGCGCACGGTGTTGCCCCCCAGCGGGTCCTGCGGCCGCAGGAACTGCACCCCGTCGCTGCCCTGCCAGCGCACCAAGCCGCCGGCGCGCGACCCCGCCCAAAGCACCCCGCCGTCGAAGGCCAGCGACAGGATGTCGTTGCCGTGCGCGAACGTCGTCCAGGCGCCGGTGGGCAGCGGCACGGCGGCGCCCTGCGCCGCGGCCGGCGTGGCGCGCTGCCCGGCCGTGGTGACCACCCCCAGGCCGACGACGGCCAGCGAGGCGACGACGGCGGAGCGGGCGGTCCGAAGGGCTGGGCGCATGGGTCGTCATCCTACGGGCGGCCGACCGGCCGCGGGTCGGCCCCGGGGGGAGGGGCCGCGGCAGGGCCGTGCGCGGCCGGCGGCACGCAACGGCACGACACGGGCGCGGGGCCGTGCCGCAGTATACGACGTCGCGCAGGCCGGTGCGATACGCCGGCGCCCGGGCCGGCGGCCGTTGGCCGTGGGGCGGTCGGGCCGTAGAATCAGGCGGATCAGGCGCGGCCGCATCCCTGGCCGCGCCGGCCCCGACCAGGAACGACCCGCCATGCCCGACACCCCACCGCCGCCGATCGAGCGCGCCCTCGTCGTCGTCGCCCACCCCGACGACCCCGAGTTCCCGGCCGGCGGCACGATCGCGACGCTGACCGACGCCGGCGCCGTCGTCACCTACGTGATCGTCACCGACGGCTCGAAGGGCACCGGCGACCGGTCGCTCACCGGGCCGGCGCTGGCGGCGCTGCGCGTCGAGGAGCAGCGGGCGGCGGCGCGGACACTCGGCGTGGCCGACGTCGTGTTCCTGGGCCTGCCCGACGGCGAGGTCGTGCCCGACCTGGCCTTGCGGCACGCCGTGACGCGCGAGATCCGCCGCCACCAGCCCGACGTCGTCATCACCCACGACCCGTCGACGTACTACACCGACAGCTACGTGAACCACCCCGACCACCGCGCCGTCGGCCAGGCCACGCTCGAGGCGATCTTCCCGACGGCGCGCGACTTCCTCAACGCGCCGCACCTCCTGGCCGAGGGCCTCGAAGTCCACAAGGTGCGCGAGGTCTGGCTGACGCTGAACCCGCAGCCCGACCACATCGTCGACATCTCGGCCACGTTCGACCGCAAGATCGCCGCGCTGCACGCCCACCGCACCCAGTTCGCCGACCCCGACGGCCTGGCGCAGCGCATCCGCGAGCGCGCCGCGGGCGTCGGCGCGCCGCACGGGCTGGCGCTGGCCGAGGGCTTCAAGCGCATCGTCCTGCCCGCATGACCGCCCGCCCCGGATCCGTGGAGGTCGCGCCATGACCCGTCCGCTGCGCCTCGCGCTCGTGCTCGGCGCCCTGGCCGGCCCGCTCGCCGCCGCCGGCTGCGACACCGCCGGCGCCGACGTCCTGCCCGAGACGACGACGAAGTGGGCCCGGGCCGAGCTCGAGCCCACCTACACGCCGCTGCCGGAGTCGACGGCGACGCTGACGCCGCCGCCCTCGGCCACGCCGGCGGCAGCCTACCAGACGCCGACGCCGGACCAGTTCCAGGCCGCCGGCCTGCCCGTGCGCTTGCGCGTGCCGGCCGTCGGCATCGACGCCGTCGTCGAGCGCGTCGGCCGCGACAGCGAGGGCAAGGTCGACGTGCCCAAGGTGTCGCGCAACGTCGCCTGGTTCACCGAGAGCGCCCTGCCCGGCCAGGCCGGCAAGACGAGCGTGATCAGCGGCCACCTCGACGACCCCTACGGGCCGGCCGTGTTCTACAAGCTGCGGATGCTGGTGCCCGGCGACGAGGTCGAGGTGACGTACGACAACGGCACGCGCTTCATCTTCGTCGTCGAGGCCAAGGAGCGCTACGCGTTCGACCGCGCCCCGGTCCAGAAGGTCTTCGGCACCACCGCCCGCCGGATGCTGAACCTCATCACCTGCGACGGCGCGTGGAACTCCGGCCAGGCGAACTACAACCAGCGGCTGGTGGTCTACACCCGGCTCAAGGAGGGCGAGCTGGCGCGCTGAGCGCCGCCCGCGACCGGCGCGACCGGGTGCAGGTCTGGTGCACGCGGGCTCTGTCGTCTCGCCGGCCACCCCGAGGTCGCGCCGACAACGCCGCCGGCGCGCCACGCTACTTCGGGTATACTGCCCGCCGGACTCGCGACGCCGTCGACGGATCAGACGCCATGCTCCCCATGCCCCAATCGGTGGCGGGATGGCTCGACGGCCTGGGCCCCGCGCTCGGGCTGGCCTTGCTCTGGGCCGCCGCGGCGCTGGCGCCGGGCAGGTGGGCGAACTGGCGGGCGCGATCGCGGTCGCGCACGGTGGCGACACGGCCGACGACGGCCCCGCCCGGCCTCCTCGCCACCCTCGCCCCCGCGACCCTTCCCGCCGCGCTCGCCCTCGCCGCCGTCGGCTGGGTCGTCGCCGACGTCGTCGCCGCGCGCGCCTGGGGCGGCGGCACGGCCACGGCGCTCGGCTGGCGGGCGCCGGTCGATCGGCTTGGCGCCGGCCTGGCCATGGCCGCCGCCTGGGCCGCCGCCCGGCCGTGGGACCGCCGCGCCGCGGCGCCGCTGGCGGGCGGCGTGGCCGCGGTGACGGCCGCGGCGCTCTGGCTGGGTGCTGCGCCGCCCGGCGCCGGCGGCGCGGCCGTCCTCGACCGCGCCGTGCTGGTCGACGTCGCGCTGGCCGCCGTCGCGCTCGTGCTGGCCGGCGCCGCCGCCCGGCCGCCCGGTCCGCGGTCGCCCGGCGTCGTGCCGGTGCTGGGTGTGCTGGCCTTCGGCAGCGCCTGCCAATCGCTCTGGCCGGCCGCCGGTCCGGCGCTGTGGTGGCGGGCCGGGCTCGTCGCCGCCGGCGCCGTGGCCGCCGCCGCCACGCTGCCCCCCGCTGCCCGCGCCGCCGGGATGCGGACCGCGCTCCGCGCCGCGGCCTGGCTCGGCACGCCGCGCCTGCGGGCGCTGCTCGAGGTCGCATCGGCCTGGCGGCGCACCGCGTCTGCCGCGTCGCCCGTCGGCTCCACCGCGCCGGTGGACCGCCACGCCCGAAGCTTCGTCGAGCGGGCGGCCGGCCTGGCGGACGGCCTGGCCGGGCTGGCGGCCGGTGTCGGCGCCGCCGGCGCCGCGCGCGTGGCGGCCGCGGCGGGCGGGCTGCGCCGCGCCCTCGCCGCGCTGGCCGACGTGGGCCGGCGCATCGGGCCGGCGCTGCGGCCGCGGCGGGGCGACCGGCCGCGGCCGGCCGACTCGGCGCGGGCGCGCCTGGCCCTGGCCGGCGCGCTGGCCGACGGGCTGCACGGCGTGCTGACCCAGCTCGATGCCGCGGTGGTGTTCGCCGGGCTGATCGAGGGTGACCAGGTGCAGTTCTGGGCCCTGACGCCGTCCGGCGCGCTGCACGAGCTCTATCGGCGGCCGCTCGAGCAGCTGCCGGCCCTCCGACGCACCCTGCTGTCGGGCGCGGCCGCGTTCGGCGGCCGGACCGAGGCGCGCGACATCGACGACCTCTACCAGCACCTCGGGCTGCCGTACGACGGCCCGGCGCTGGCCGCCGCCGGCGGCCGGCCGGCGCGCCTCGTGCTGTTGGCTGGCAGCGGCTTCGGACCGTGGCGGCGCGACGACCCCGCCCTGCTGGCCGCCGCCGCGTCGGGCTTGGCCGGCCGCCTGGCCGAGATCGCGGCCCCCGCGGTCGTGCCGGCGCCGGCGCCGGCCGTGGCGGCCGAGGACGTCGCCCAGCTCCAGTCGGCGCTGGCCGCGCTGCACGTCGAGGTGGCGCAGCTGGCGGCACGGCTCGACGGCGTCGAGCGGCGCCTCGACGGCCCGCCGGCCACGGTCGCGGCCGGGACCGCCGGGCTCACGCCGTCGCCCGCGGCGTCCTACCTGGCCCGCCTCGAGACGTTCCAGCGGCTGTTCGAGCCCCTGCCGTGGGGGATCGTCGTCGCCGACACCGAAGGGCGGGTCGTGCTGGCCAACACGGCGTCGCGGCGGCTCCTCGTCGGGGCGGCGCTGTTGCCGGGGCACCGCGTCGACCTGCCCGGGCCCGGCGCCCGGACCCTGGTCACCGCGCTGCGCGATCCGGCCAGCGCGCTGCGCGGCACCCGCGTCGCCCTGGCCGCGCTCGACACCGTGGTGCGCGTCGAGCCGATCGAGTGGCCCGGCGAACACCACCGCCGTAGGCTGGGGGCGACGCTCGTCGTCGCCACGACCGCCGACGCCGCGGCGCGGGGCGAGGCCGACCTCGTCGACCTGCTCGAGGCGCTGCGCGACCCGCTCGTCGACCTGCGCATCCAAGGGGAGACGCTCGAGGCCGAGGTCCGGATGCCGGCGCCCGACCTGCTGCGCCACCTCACCGTCCTCGACGGCCACGTCGCCGGCCTGCGCGCCGTCCTGGGCGCGCTGGCCGCCCGGCGCAGCCTGGCGCTGCGGCGCCACGTGGCCGACATCGGCGCGCTCGACGTCGGCCAATTGGGCGCGACGACCGAGCTCAGCTTGCGCGATCTGTTCGCGCTGCGCGGCATTCGCTTCCGCGGCATCCGCGGCAGCGTCCCGCCCGGCCTCACCCTGGACGTCCGCCTCCTGGAGCAGGTGGCGCTGGCGATGGTTGCCGGCGTGGCCACGACCGCCAGCTGGGGCTCGCACCTGTCGGTCCAACTGCGGCACGAGGTGGTGCCCGGCGCCGGCGGCGCGCCGCGCGACACCGTGCTCGTCGAGGTCGACCTCCTCGACGGTGGCCGGACCGCGATCCGGCAGCGGGCCGCCCTCGACGCCGCGGCGCTGGCGGCGCAGCCCGCCGCGCTGCGCGTCAGCCAGTCGCTGGCCAGCGCCGGCTTCCCGGGCTGCGAGGCCTGGTTCAGCCGCCGCCAGCCGAACGACCAGCGGCTCCAGCTCTGCTTGCGGGTGCCGGTGCCGACCGCCGCCTGATCGAAGGGCCCGCCCGCGACAGCGCCGGCCGGGGCGACGCGCCCCGACGACCGTCAGCCTACCGCGCGCACCGGCCGCGCCGTCGGCGCCGCCGCCGGCCGGGCGAACGGCACCACCGACGGCGGCGCGTCGTCCGCAGCGTCGGCCGCCGGCGCCAGCGCCGCGCCGATCAACGTCGCCCGCGCCGTGCCGGGTAGCAACACATCCGTCACGACGCCCGTCCGCACGTCGCAGCCCGGCCGCAGCGCGGCGCGCAGCCGGGCGACGGCGGCGTCGACGTCGGCGGGGGTGAGGTCGGGTCCGCCGGTCACCTGGACCAGGACGCGGCCGGCCGCCCGCAGCGCGCCGGGGTCGGCCAGCGGACAGCACAGCGCGTCGGCCACGGCAGCGTCGGCCGGGCCGGCCGTGCCCTCCGCCGGGCCATCGCTGCCGCCGACGACAAAGCAGGCCGGGCCGCCGCCGTCGAACAGCGCGCGCAGGTCGGAGCGGCCGATCGCCAGGCAGCCGCCGCGGTCGGCAAATGCCGTCAGCGCCACGGCGGCGCGCCGGACGACCTCGCGGCCGGCGGCCGCCGCCCACTCCAGCGGCAGCTCGGCGCCGACGGCCCCCAGGGCCAGGTCGCCGTCGACGGTCACCGTGGCGTCGCACGCCGCCGCCAGCGCCGCGACGGCCGCGGCGGCGCGGTCGTGGTGGGCCGGCGGCTCGAACGGAAACGGCGCCAGGCCGAAGCCGACGACGAGCGCCCCCGCCCGGCGGGCGGCCGCGGCGACGGCCGGCGCGGCGCCGCCGCCCGTCGCGCCCGACAGCCCGGCGACGACGAACACGACATCGGCGCCGTCGAGCGCCCGGAGGAGCGCGTCGCCCGCGGCCGCGGCGGCGTCGGCGGCCGCGGCCGCGCGGCGGTCGGCCAGGGCGGACGGCGGCGCGGCCACACTCAGGCAGATCGGGCGCGCCGCGGCCGGCAGCCCGGCGGCGCCGAGCGCCATCGGGCAGCGATCGACCGCCACGAGGTCGGCGTCGACGCCGCCGGCATCGGCCAGCCAGGCCAGCGTGGCCAGCCCGGCGCCGCCGACGCCGACGACGGCCAGCCGCGGGCCGGGCCGCAGCGGCGCGCCGGCGCGGGCGGCGGGCGCGGCGGGCAGAACAGCCATCGGGCGCGGCGTCAGCGCGACACCGCCAGCCGGCGGATCTCGCCCGCGGCGTCGACGGTGACCTGGAGGACGGTCCGGCACGCCGGGCCGTCGGCGGTCGGCAGGCTGCGGGCCAGCGTGACGACCATGCCGCGCGCGCTCTCGGGGGCGGCGGCGCGGTCGCGGCGGCCGCCATGGGCCATGACCGGCGGGGCGCAGACGGGGTGGACGTCGACCTCGACGTCGCCGGCCGCGAACGCCGGCAGCCGGCGGGCGACACGCCGTCGAACCGTGTCCACCAGGACGGACGGCGACAGGGCGCACGCCAGCGAGCCGTCGGGACAGCGGCCGCCGGCGGTGCGCCAGCTCGGCCGCCCCTCGTCGCGCCGCAGCCGGTCGACGGCGACGCGCGCGCTCGGGCCGTCGGCGCCACCTGCGGCGTCGTCGACGGATCGGCGGGCGTCGGCCGGCGCCTCGGGCGCGGCGGCGGCGTGGGCGAGCACGGCCGGTTCGAAGCGCGGTGGCCGGACCGGCAGCGACCCCACCGTCGCTGCCGGTCCGAACATCTCCGCAGCGGCGCCGGCGCCGGCCATGACCCGGGCCTCGGGGCCTGGGGCGTGGACGAGGCTCGGGTCGCCGTAGAGCACGAAGTTGTGGATGGCCTTGACGTCCTCGGCGTCGAGGAAGCGCTGGCGGGCCAGCCCCTCGGCGATCAAGGCCGCCTTGGCCGCCGCCAGCGCCTCGCCCGCCGGGACGCCGCCGCGCAGCGCCTGCCAGAACCGGTGGGCCAGCAGGTCGGCCGCCACCAGGCCGCCGTCGAGGCCGCCGTAGGCCACGCCGGTGGCGCCGACATAGGCCAGGCAGCCGCCGGCCAGGTAGGCCCGCGCCATCGCGCCGCCGGCGGCGTCGATGCGGGCCGGGGCGCCGTGGCAGGCCTCGGCGAAGACCACGGCGCCGGGCGCCGGGGCGATGTCGTGGGGGCGCAGCGCCACCGGGAAGGCGTCGTAGCCGGCCGGGAAGGTCGGATCGACCTGCCCGTACCAGTCGGGTCCGTCGGCCAGGCCGTGGAGGTTGTAGTAGCGGAAGCGCGGCGCGTCGGCGCCGGTCGGCGGCAGGTCCTTGAACGACAGCGGCGGCGACAGCCGGAGCTGCTGCGGCTCGCCGACGGCGCTGAACGCGCCGCGCGCTGCCCGCTTCCAGACGCTGGCCGAGTAGCCGAAGGCGCCGTCGGCGAGCAGCAGCGGCTGGCCGGCGGCCAGGCGGTCGTGGGCGGCGGTGGCGGCGGCCAGGGCGCCCAGCAGACCGGCGAGCGAAGCGTCCGGCAGCCGCCCGACGGCGCGCTGCGGGCCGAACGCCGCCGGGTCGTCGGCCGCCGCCGGACCGTCGAGGCCGTAGGCGTGGTCGGAGAGCACCTCGGCATCGTCGTCGTCGGTCGGGTTGGGGAGGCGGTGGAACGGCACGATCCCGTCGTCGCCGAGCACCAGGACGAAGCGCGCCGTCTCCTCGGTGAACGCCATCCGGCGCGCCACGTCGCGCACGACGCGGGCGACGCCGTCGGGCTCGCCCGGCGCCGCCGGCAGGACGCCCAGCGCCGTGAGCAGCGGGCTGCCGTCGACGTAGAGCAGCGTCCCGGCCAGGCCGCGGCGGTCCATCGCCGCCGCCAGCCCGCCCACGGCGTGCTCGATGGCGTAGATGCCGTCGGGCCCGTAGCGCTGCCAGAGCCGGTGGCGGCTGGTGACGATCAGCACCGCCGGCGCCGGCGCGACGCCGCCGCCCGCCGCCCGCCGCCCGGCCGCCGCCCGTCGCACCGACGCAGCGCAGCCCTTCACCATGGCGATCATCGTTTGGAGCTCCTAGGGGGATAGGTCGCGCGGCGTCGGGTTCGGCTGGCGGGCGCGGCCGCGGGCGAAGAGCTGGACGATCTGGTTGGCCCGCAGCCGCTTCGTCGACCGCTCGCTGGGCTGCAGGGCGTGCGCCTGCTCCAGGTACGGTCGGGCGCGGTCGTGCTGGTCGAGCCGGGCGTAGAGGTGGGCGATGCGCGTCAGCGTCTCGGGCAGCCGCGGGTCGCCCTCGACGATCAGGCCCAGCGTCGGGCACAGGACGTCGACGGCGCGGGCCAGGTGGCCCAGCTCGTCGAGCAGCGCGCCGTAGGCCAGGCGCGGCGCCGGGTCGTCGGGCGCCAGGTCGACGGCCTGCTCGTGGATGAACAGCGCCCGCTCGACCATCGCCGCCCGACGGCAGGCGTCGGCCAGCCGGAGGTAGACCGCCGCCGAGCGCGGGGCGACGGCGACCGCCTGCTCGAAGGCCTGGATCGCGTCGTCGACCTCGTCGCGGGCGAGGTGGAGGTCGCCCAGCGCCACGTAGGCGCGCGGGTCGGCCGGGTCGAGCCGGGCGGCCCGATCGAACGCGGCCAGGGCGCCGTCGTCGTCGCCGCGGGCGCGGGCCACGTGGCCGAGCTGGAGTTGGACCCGGGCGTCGTCGGGCGCCGCGGCGCAGGCCGGGGCGAGCGCCTCGTGGGCGCCGTCGGCGTCGCCGTCGTCGAGCCGCAGCGCGGCCAGCCGCAGCCGGACCTCGACCGACGACGGCGCGAACGTCAGCGCGTCGGTGAGGGCGGCGCGCGCGGCGTCGCGGCGGCCGAGGGCCAGCAGCGCCGCGGCGTCGGCCAGGCGCCAGGCGGGCGTGTAGGGCTCGAGGGCCACGGCCTTGCCGTAGCGGTCGCGGGCGGCCTCGAGGTCGCCCAGCTCGGCCTGCAGGTCGCCGAGCTGGGCCTGGATCGCGGCCTGCTCCGGGCCGTAGCGCAGCGCGGCCTCGAGCGCCTCGAGCGCGCCGGTGACGTCGCCGATCCGGCGGCGGGCCTCGGCCAGCAGCGCCAGCAGCCGCGGGTCGTGCGGCTGGCCCTCGGCGCGGGCCTCGAGGACGGCGCAGGCCGTCTCGGGCGCACCGGCCTCGAGGGCCAGGCCGGCCAGGCGGCGCTCGGTGGCGGCGTCCAGCGGCTGCGCCGCGGCCAGGCGCAGCGCGGCGGCGGCGGCGGAGCGGTCGCCCGTGGCCAGCTGCAGCTCGGCCAGCGCGCACGCCAGCTCGCCCGTGTCCGACGCCCGTTCGATCGCCGCCAGCAGCGCCGCCATGGCCGCGGGTGCGTCGCCCGCGTCCGTCGCGGCGCGGGCGACCAGGGCGTAGTACGACGCGTCGTCGGCGCCGCGGGCGGCGGCCAGGCGGAGATCGGCCTGAGCGGCCGCGGCGTCGCCGGCGGCCAGCGTGGCCCAGGCGCGGACGAGCAGGCTGGCCGCCGCCGGCGCGACGGCCACCGCCGCGGCGGCGGCCTCGACGGCGCCGCCCACGTGGCCGGCCCGGCCGCGCACGACAGCCAGAGCGCGCAGCGCCGCCGCGGCGTCGGCCCCTTCGAGCCGGGCGGCGGCCCGCTGCAGCACGCCCTCGGCGTAGGCGGCCAGGTCGGCATCCAGCGCCGGCGCCGGCGCCGGCACGGCCAGCCAGAGCCGCCAACCGTCGGCGGCGACGTGCCGGCCGTAGTGCAGGGCGGCGGCGGTATGCTCGGGATCGCGCTCGAGGACGCGTCGCCAACTGGCCAGCGCGGCCGGCGCGTCGTCCAGGGCCTCGTCGAGCTCGGCCAGGGCGACGAAGGCGGCGGCGCTCGGCGCCAGGCGCGCGGCCTCGGCCTGGGCGTGCCGGGCGCGCGGCAGGTCGCCGGCGACGCGGGCGACCGCCGCGGCGGCCCGCCAGGCGGCGGCCGACGACGGCGCCTGGGCCGTGGCCCGCTCGGCATGGGCGGCGGCCTCGTCGACACGGCCGATCGCGGCCAGCGCCTCGGCCAGCAGCGCGTCGACGGCCGGGTCGTCGGCCAGCGCCGGCGGCGCCTGGTGGAGCGCGGCGGCGGCGCCATGCGGGTCGCCCGCCGCCAGCCGCGCCCGGCCGAGGCCGACGACGGCCGCCGGCTCGTCGGGCGCCAGCCGGCGGACGACGGCCCAGTGCTCGGCGGCTTCGGCCGGCTGGCCGACGCGCTCGAGGGCCTCGGCCAGGGCGCGGTGGGTGGCCGGGTCGGCGTCGTCGAGGCGGACGGCCTCGACCAGCGCCGTCAGGGCGCCCGCCACATCGGCGCGCGCCAGCCGCAGCCGGCCGACGGCCGACCAGTGCGCCGCCGTGGGGGCCAGGCGGGCGGCGATCTCGTAGTGGTCGAGGGCGGCCGGCAGCCGGCCGGCGGCCTCGTGCACTGCGCCGCGGGCGGCGTGCAGCGTGGCGCCGGCCGGTCCGGCGGCCTGGGCGCGGTCGAGGGCGGCGTCGGCGGCGGTCGGGTCGCCGGCGGCCAGGCGGGCCTGGGCGAGCGCGAGCCAGAGGTCGGCGCGTTCGGGCGCCAGCGCCGTGGCGCGCTCGAGCGAGGCGCAGGCGGCGGCCCGGTCGCCGGCGGCGAGCTCGAGCGCGGCCTTGGCTTGGAAGGCGTCGGCGTCGTCGGGTGCGGCGGCGACGACGCGCTCGAGGGCGTCGAGGGCGCCGCTGGGGTCGTCGGCGGCCAGGCTGGCCGCCAGATCGCGCTGGTAGGCCGGCACGGCCGGCGCCAGGGCCGCGGCGCGGGCGAAGGCGGCGCGGGCGCCGGCGGCGTCGTGGCGGGCGGCGCGGGCCTGGCCGAGGGCATGGTGCAGCGCGGCGGCCTCCGGCAGCCGCGCGACGGCGGCCTCGAGCCCGGCCAGCTCGGCGTCGGCGCGGCCGAGGGCGCGCGCCAGGGCGGCCAGCCGGAGGTGGGCGTCGGGGTCGTCGGGCGCCAGCTCGACGGCGGCCCGCGCGGCATGGGCGGCGGCCTCGAGCCGGCCGGCGGCGGCCAGCGCGTCGGCCTGCGCCGCGGCGGCGTCGGCCCGCTGGCCGTCGCGCAGCACGGCGGCCTCGGCGGCGCGGACGGCCTCGTCGAGGGCGCCGAGGCGGCCGGCCAGCCGGCTGTAGCGCACCAGCTCGGCGGCGTCGAGGGCGCCGCCGGCGGCCGCCGCGCTCCAACTCACCAGCGCGTCGCGGTCGCGCCCGACGGCGGCATAGGCCGCGCCCAGGATCGCCTCGACGGCTGGCGGGCGCGGTCCGGGCGCCGGGGCGGCGGCCTCGAGCCGCGACGCGGCGTCGGCGGCGCGGCCGGCATGGACCAGCGCCGCGGCCTCGCGGACGGCCAGCGCGCTGTCGCCGGCCATGGACGGCAGGGCGCGGGCCTCGGCCCAGGCGTCGGCGGCGGCGGACCAGTCGCCGCGGCGCTCGTGCAGTTCGGCGCGGCGAGCGACGACGTCGGCCTGGGCCGGCAGGCGCGCCAGCAGGGCCAGGGCGCGGTCCGGCGCGTCGTCGAGGCAGAGATCGACGAGCGGCAGGACGGAGCGGGGGTCGGTCGGGTCGAAGGCAGCGGCGCGCTCGTAGGCGCTGCGGGCGGCCGCGACGTCGCCGGCGGCCAGGGCGGCGGCGGCGGCGGCGACATGGACGTCGGGGCGGTCGGGCGCAGCGGTCGCGGCGCGCTCGACGGCGTGGCGGGCAGCGTCCGCTTGGCCGGCCTCGGTGGCGGCCTCGGCGGCGGCCAGCCAGAGGTCGGCATCGCCCGGGCTGCGCAGCGCGGCCGCCTGGAGCGCGGCCAGCGCCGCGGCCGGCTCGCCGAGGGCGCGGTGGGCATCCGCCAGCGCGCGCAGGGCGTCGACGTCCTCGGCGTCGAGCGCGACGGCCCGCCCGAGCTGCTCGACCGCCGTGGCGGCGTCGCCCAGCGACAGCGCCAGCGCCCCCGCCCGCCGCGACAGCGACGCCGACGGCGGCAGGTCGTCCTGCGCCCGCTGGACGACGACGTACGCCGCCGCGGGATGGCCGCTCTCCTCGTACAGCCCGGCCACCGACAGCAGCGCCGCCGTCCGGGTCACCGCCGACACGTCGTCGGGCGCCGGCGGCATCGGCGGCCGCAGCGGATCGAGCGCGGCGTGGCCGGCCGGCGCGTACGGCGTGGCGGCGCCGCCGTCGGGCGCGACGTCTGTGGCAGGTGAGGGGTCGAGGGCGGGGGCAAGATCGGTGGTGGACGCGATGTCGCTCGCCAACGCGCTGTCGCTGGCCGGCGCGATATCGCTCGCCGGCGCGATGTCGCTCGCCGGCGCGATGTCGCTCGCCGGCGCGATGTCGCTCGCCGGCGCGATGTCGGTCGCCGGCGCGATGTCGGTCGCCGGCGCGATGTCGGTCGCCGGCGCGATGTCGCTCGCCGGCGCGATGTCGCTCGCCGGCGCGAAGGCGGCACCGCCGGCGGCGTAGAGGGCGGCGATGCGGGCCACGTCGGAGGCGGTCGGCTGCGACGCGGCCGGCGGCGCGGCGGCCGGCGAGGCGGCCGGCGGCGGGGCGGGCGACGCCGGCTCGGCCGGCCGGCGCGGGGTGCGGGCGGCGGCCAAGCGGTCGATCCGGGCGCGGGTGAGCTCGATCGTGGCGGCCGGGGCGCGGCCGGCGGCGCGGTCGAGGGCATCGTGGGCGCCGGCCAGGTCGGCGGAGCCGGGGCGGGCCTGCTCGAGGTCGCACGTGAGCCGCACCCACAGCAGCAGGTCGTCGGGCCAGGCGTCGTCGAGGCGGAGCGCCGCGGCCAGGGCGGCCAGGGCGGCCTCGGTGGCGCCGCGGGCCTCGTGGGTGCGCGCCAGCAGGGCGTGGGCGGCCGCGTCGGCGGGGTCGGCGGCCAGGCGGCGCTCCAGGAGGACCGCCGCGCCGGCCGCGTCGCCCAGCGCCAGGCGGGCGCGGGCCAGCCGGCGCGCCAGGCCGGGATCGTCGGGCGTCAGCCGGGCGGCGGCGGCGAAGGCCTCGCCGGCCTCGATCCAGCGGCCGCGCTCGGCCTCGACCTGGCCCAGCGCGTCGCGCCAGGCCGCCGCGTCGGGTCGGGCGGCGACGGCCCAGCCCAGGGCCTGGGCCGCCTCGGCCAGCGCGCCGCGGTCGGCCTCGACCTCGGCCAGGGCGTAGGCGATCTCCGGCCGGCGCGTCAGCTGCCACGCCTGCCGCAGCGACGCGGCGGCCGCGGCGGCGTCGACGGCGTCCGGAGCGTCCGGAGCGTCGGGGGCGGCGGGGGCGTCGGGCCCGACACGGGCGTCGGTCGGCGCCGCGGCCGCATCGGTCGGCGCCACCCCGTCGTCGCCGGCGGCGATGGCGGCGGCGACGTCGGCGGTGGCGACGGGCGCGCTCGACGCGTCGTCGTCCGCTGGAGCCACGACCGCGGGGGCGGGGGCGGCGCCGACGGCGTTGGCGGCGGCAGCGGCCGGCGCGCCGACGGTGGTGGCGGCCGGCGCCGGCGCCTCGAGGCCGAGGCAGGCGGCGATGATCGGCGCCGCGCCGGGGATGAGGCGCAGGGCGGCCAGGAAGCGGTCGGGGTCGGGGGCCAGCTCGTGGGCGTGGACCAGGAGGGGACCGACGGCCGGGTCGTCGAGGGCGGTGAGCTGGCCGGCCAGGGCCTCGGGGGCGTGGCCAAAACGGTTCAGCAGCGCCAGCGCAGCGCAGTGGCGGGCCAGCAGCGGCTCGGCGAACTCGAGGTCGGCGCCGCGCGGCACGACGGCGCCGGTGCGCAGCATGTCGTAGCGCGTCGCGCCGAGGCGCATCGCCATCGTGTCGACCTGGGGGACGAAGGCGCGGCCGAGGGCGCTCAGCGCCACGTCGGCCAGGGCGTCGCGGTAGAGGGTGCGGTCGTGGGACGGCACGCCCGACAGGACGCGCGCCAGCAGCGCCTCGCCGACGCGGGCGGCGCGCCACTCGGCCGGCGCCACGCCGGCGGCGACGTCGAGGAACGCGGCCAGGGCGCGCGGCTGGCGGACGGCCTCGGCCAGCTCGGCGCTGGCGTCGAGCCAGGCGGCCGCCGCCTCGGCGGTGGCGGCGGGCAGGAAGCGCACCAGCGCGTCGCGGACGGCCGACGGCTCGATCGGCCGCAGCCGCGCCGCGGCGATCGGCGGCAGCAGCGGCTCGATCTCGGCCCAGTCGTCGCTGCGGCAGGCCATGACCGCCGTCGGGCCGACCCGGCCGCCGGCGTCCAGCAGCAGCCGGAGGTCGTCGAGCAGGTAGCGATGCCGCATCCGGTCGAGGTTGTCGAGCAGGAGATGGGTCGGGGCGCGGCCGTCGGCGGCCACGCCGAGGGCATCGAGGGCGCGGGCGATCAGGTCGGTCAGGCTCTCGCCGTCCCGGGCATGGGCCAGGTCGATGTAGAGCGGCGCGACCGGGCGGCCGGCCTGGCCGGCGCGGGCCAGCCGATGCCATGCCGTCTGCAACGCCGCCGTCTTGCCGCTGCCGGGCTGCCCGAGGACGGCGAGCGCGCCCGCGCCGGCGATGGCGGTCACGATGTCCATCGGGCCGTCGGCCGTGTCGGCCGTCAGCGGCACCCAGCGCGCCACCAGCGCGGCGAGGGCGCCGTCGGCGGCGACACGCTCGGCCAGCGTCGGGCCGGTCGGGGCGGGCGGCGGGCCGCTGGCGCCGGACAGGGGCGAGGTGGGGGGCAGCTCGGCGGACATCGCGTGCTCCGTGGTTGGGGGTTCCCGGGTGCATCGACCGCGGCGCGGCGGCGCGCCACGCGGCTAGAGGTAGAACATCCAGAACGCGACGAGGCACATCGCCAGCCCGATCAGGCAGAGGAAGGCCCCGACGCCCATGGCCGTCTTGATGAGCTGCGTCGTCGACTCGACCAGCCTGGCCGAGGCATCGAGGATCGGCACGACGCCGACCTCGGCCAGGCTGCGGGCGTGGAGCCGGTTCGACTGGGCGGCGATGCCGCGCATCGTCTCCTGGTACTCGCGGGCCAGGATCGTCCAGACGCCGGCGACGATCGCCAGCAGGCCGAGGCCGAAGATCGAGAGGGCCATCGCGGTCCGGACGTTGGCGAGGAGCTCGGCGGACACGGGAGCCTCCGTGATTGTGCGCGCGGGGGGGCGAATCGGGAAGGCGCCCCGGCGGTCGTGGGCAGCGCCGAGGGCGGTCTACGCAAGGGCCGTGCCAGGGCTGGCGGCCGCCGTGCCACAGAGGTAGACGCAGCGACGCGGCCGCCGTAACGCCCGGCGGCCGCGTCTCTTTCCCGCCGCGGCGCGGAAAATTCCGCGGCCGGGCGTCGTGGGGCGCTGGAGGATGGGTAGCGGGCGCACCCTAGCCGCTGAAGGCGCGCGGGTCGAGGCCGTACTTCGTGCAGCGATGGGTCACTTGATCGCGGCTGATCTGCAGCGTGCGGGCGGTGGCGGCGATGCTGCCGCCGTGGCGGGCCAGGGCCTGCTCGATCATCCGCCGCTCCCAGGCTTCGCTCAGCGCGATGAGCGAGAGGCCGTCGGGCGGCAGGACCGGCGGCAGGCCGGCCGCCAGCTGCGCCGTGACGCTGGGCGACGGCGCGGCGCCCGGCAGCTGGCCGAGCGTGACCTTGGGCGAGAGGTGGGCGACGTCGACCTCGGCCTCGCCGTGCGACAGGACGAGGGCGCTGATCACCTCGCTGCGCAGCTGCCGGACATTGCCGGGCCACTCGTAGGCGCCCAGGGCGCGCAGCGCGGCCGGGCTGAAGCCGCGCGCGGCCGGGTTGAAGCGGCCGCGCTCGAGCTCGAGGAAGTGCTGGGCCAGCCGGACGATGTCGCCGGGCCGCTCCGAGAGGCTGGGCAGGACGATCTCGGTGGTGGCGATGCGGTAGTAGAGGTCCTCGCGCAGCCGGCCGCTGGCCAGGGCCTGGGCCAGGTTCTGGTTCGTGGCGGCGATGACGCGGACGTCGACGGCGATCTCGTGGGTGCCGCCGACGCGCAGGATGCGGCGGTGCTGCAGGACGCGCAGCAGCTTGGTCTGGAGGTGCGCCGACATCTCGGCGATCTCGTCGAGGAAGATCGTGCTGCCGTTGGCGGTCTCGAACAGGCCGACGTGCCGCTCGACGGCGCCCGTGAACGCGCCCTTCTCGTGCCCGAACAGCAGGCTCTCGAGGAGCTGCTCGCTGATCGCGGCGCAGTTGACCGGCACCATCTCGCGCCCGGCGCGGGGCGAGCGGCGGTGGATCTCGGCGGCCAGCATGTCCTTGCCGGTGCCGTTGTGGCCCAGGATCAGGACGTCGATGTCGAACGGGGCGAAGGCTGCGATGCGGCGCTCGACCTCGCGCATGGCGGCGGTGTCGCCGGCGATCCAGCGCTCGCCGTCCGCCTGGGCCGGCGCGTCGGACGCGGCCGGTGCGGCGCGGCCGACGCGGGTGCGGGCGATGCCGACCTCCGCCAGGCGCTGCAGTTCGGCGTCGGCGCCGCGGGCGGTGAGGCTGTCCTTCTCGACGTAGTCCAGGATGCCCTGCTGCATCAGCGGGACGGCGGTGCCGGCGGCGGTGTCGCTGGTGACGATGACGACCGACACCTCGGGCGCCAGGTGGCGCAGCCGGGTGAAGACGCGCCAGCCGCCGCGGTCGGTGAGCGGCGCGTGCGGGTCCTCGTTCTTGAGGGTGAGGTCGAGGAACGCCATGTCGATCCGCTCGCGCTCGATGATGCGCTCGGCGCCGGGCACGTCCTCGGCCTGGAGGACGCGGTAGCCGGCCGGGGCGAGGGCGCCGGCGATGCGCTCGCGGATCAAGAAGTTGTCGTCGACGACGAGCAGCGTGGCGGCGGCGGGGCGGGCCGGGGCGGCGGGGTCGATCACAGGCTCACCTCGGGGCGGGTGGGGGGCGGATCGAGATCGGGCTGGCGCCAGCCGGCGCCAGCCGGCGCGTCGGGGTCGGGCGCGACGGTCGGCAGCCAGATGACGAAGGCGGTGCCGGCGCCGCGCCGCGACAAGGGCTGGATGCAGCCGCCGCTCTCGACGATGAACTGGCGCACCAGGTTGAGGCCGATGCCGGTGCCGCCGGCGCGGTCGCTCAGGCCGGGCTCGAAGATGACGCGGGCGAGGGCGTCGGCCATGCCGGGGCCGTCGTCGCGCACCACCAGCTGGACGCCGGGGCGGTCGTCGCCGTCGGCGGGCTCGGTGGTGATCTCGATCGTGCCGCCGCCGGGCCGTTCGGCCAGGATCTGCCGGGCGTTCGTGACCAGGTTGCGCACGACGCTGCGCATCCGCAGCTCGGTGGAGTGGACGTGGAGGCCGGGGGTCAGCTGCCACGTGATGCGCACCCCGTCGTCGGCGGCCGCGCCGCGGACGGCGTCGAGGTAGCCCTCGATCACGGCGCCGAGGTCGACCGGCTCGAACCGGACGGGGGTGCCGTGCTCGACGCGGCGCAGCTCGGCGATGGCCTGGTGGATCATCCGGGCGTGCCCGGCCAGGGCGTCGGCGATGCGGGCGGCGCCGGGCCGCCGGGCGTCGGCGCCGAGGAGCTGGGCCAGGGTGGTGCTGCCGACGACGAGCGAGGTGACGGCGTCACCGGCGTCGTGCCAGATGAGCCGGACGATCTGCTGCAGGGCCTGGACGTGCTCGTCGCTGCCCACGGTGGGCTGGCTCAGATGGACGGCGAGGAAGCCGTAGCCGGGTCCCGTGGCGGGCAGCCACTCCAGGTTGGCCAGCGCCATGCCGTCGACGATGCTGGCGGGCACGACGTCGCGCCGCGCAGCGGCGATGGCCTGGTGCAGCCGCGCCCGCGCCGACGGCACGAGGGCGAACAGCTCGTCGATCGTCCGCCCCGGCAGCAGCTCGGCCGGCCAGCCGACGCGCGCCGCGGCCGCCGACGTGCCGGCGACGACCCGCCCGCCGGCGACGACGACGAGCATAGCGCCGCCGCGGCGGTTCTCGAGGTCCAGCACCTGCCGCGCGGCGTCGTCGAGGCCGTCGGGCCCGAGCGGCGCGGCCGGGGCGGCGAGCGGGTGGCGGGCGGGCGCAGCGGCAGGGGCGGCGGCAGGGGCGGGGACGGGGGCGGCGGCGGGCGAGGCGGCCGGCGCGGGGACAGGCGCCGGGCCGATCGGCGCGCCCGGGGCGGCGAGGCGCCCGTCGTCGACCGCGCGCTGGACGGGGTCGTCGCTGGAGGCGGTCGCCGGGGCGGGCGGTGCGGCGGGCGCGGCGGCCACGGCCGGGCCGAAGGCGGCGATCAGGCCGCCGGTCATCCGGCTGCAGTGGAGCCAGAGGCCCTCGCCGCCGGCGGGGTCGTAGCAGACCTCCACCTCGATATGGACGGTGCGGTCGTCGGGCCGCCGCAGGGCGAGACAGCCGATGCGGTCGTGGCGGCGCATGACGGCGTAGTTGAGGCGGTCGAAGATGGCTTGTCGTTCGGACGGGAAGATGAAGTCGAACAGCGAGCGACCGCAAAGCTCGTCGACCGGCAGCCCGACGAGGGCGCCGAAGCCGTCGTCGGCGTCGACGACGGCGAACTCGCGGCCCAGGGCGAGGCGGGCGGCGGCGGGCGGGGTGGTGGGGGTGGGCGAGGCGGCGCTCGGCGTCGGGGCGGACGCGGCGGCATCGGTCGGCGGATCGCCGAAGCTCGGGCGGGGGCTGCCGTGCTTCGTCATCGGGCCTCCTTGCGCGGTTGGGGTCGTACAAGTGACGGGCGACGGTGGCGAGCGGACGGTAGGGCAGACGCCACGACGATGCCTCGGGGCAGCGAGACAGCGGGGGCGGTGCGATGCGGGCGGCGACGGCGCCGCAGGGGCGCGGCGGGCGGGCAAGCGGGCGCACAGGCTGGGCGCGGGCTGTCAAGGTTCGATCGGCGCCGGCGGGCGCGGCGCTGGCCGCGCGGCGGTTACGGCCGGCGGGGCCGGCGAACGAGGCGGGCGCGGCTCGACAGGGGGGCCGGCGGGTCCGGCGGGCGGCGCGAGGTGGTCCAGGCGACGGCTGTGTGGGGGCCGGGCGGGAGCCGGGGCTTAATGTACCTTAAGATGGGCGCTGGCGCTAGGGGGGGTGGGACAACTTTGCGACAAGTGGGACACTGTCTGCTCAGAGGGACCCAGAAGTGGACGTCCACCCGATCCACAACGACGCTGACGATGACGCGGCGCTCGCCGAGATCGAGCGACTCTTCAACGCTCGCGCCAACACACCCCACGGCGACCGCCTCGACGTGCTCACGACGCTCGTCGAGCGTACGAAGCACGCCATCACCCGATCGCGCCGCCGGACCCGATCGAAGCCATCCTCGACCACCTCGAGTCCCGTGGTCTCACCTGGCGTGACCTGGAGCCGATGCTCGGCAGCCGAGCCCGTGTATCGGAGATCCTCGGCCGCCGCCGGCCCCTGACGCTGGCCATGATCCGCCGACTGAGTGAAGGCCTTGGGGTGCCGGCGGACGTTCTCATCCAGCCATGCCCGCGGCAACAGTCGGCGGCGTGACGGCCGCCCCCGCCCGCCGATCGCCCACGGCCCGACCTCACCCCCCCTGCCGCTCCGCCCGCGCCAGGTTCAACGCCAACAGCCGCTCCAGCAGCTCCTCGTCCCCAATGTCCCGCGGCCACCCGTACGCCTCCAGCACCGCATCGTCCAGCCGCCGGTGTGCCAGGTCCAGCCACGTGGGGCGGGCGTTGTACAGGTTCGTGAGCGTCCGCTTCTTCAGCTCCGCCTCCGTCGCGCCCTCGGGGTTCAGCCAGCGGTCTCGCTGTTCGACGAGCTCGCGGGCGGCGGTGGCGATGGCCGCGACGCGAGGGTCGGTGGGGGGCGGCTCGTGGCCGGGGGGCCAGGGGAAGGGGAAAGACGAGAAGACATTGCTCACGCCATACACCGGATCGTTACCCTTTCCGATGAAGCTGCATCGGGACAGTGTCCAACATTCATGCACTCTAGACTGTAACAACCCGAGGAAGCAATCGTCGTCCCGCGCGAATATGACAAGACTCTGAGATGGCATACTCGGGTGTGTCATCCACACGAATATCCTGTGCTTCGCGGTTCTTGGTGTGACTAGGAATCGGTCGAGATTGGCGATGGCAGCCTGCATGCCCTTGCATGGTTCGCCCAAGAGCCACCACCGCTCGCGGTACGAAGCTCTGCGAACCTTGTCGCGAAACGGCTTAGCATGCTGCCGAAGATGCTCGAACGGGGCCTGGTACTGAGACGCAGCGACGAGGGAAGTGTCTGCACCAAAGTCAATGATCCAAGTGTGTCTTGGACGTTGCACGATGTCAAAGGCGTTGACGGGCTTGGCTCACCGCGGTGATGGAGGCGCGATCCTCGGCGGTGCGCGCACGAGC
>CAZYVI010000012.1:0-148023 GCA_964651245.1 uncultured Anaerolineales bacterium
AGGCCGCCGGCGACGTCGATGTGCTGCTGCTCGACAAGACCGGCACGATCACGCTGGGCAACCGCCAGGCCACGGACTTCGTCCCGGCGCCCGGCGTCGATGTCGCCGCGCTGGCCGAGGCGGCCCAGCTGGCCAGCTTGGCCGACGAGACGCCCGAGGGCCGCAGCATCGTCGTGCTGGCCAAGGAGCGCTTCGGCCTGCGCGAGCACGACGTCGGCGCGCTGGGGGCGCGGTTCGTGCCGTTCACGGCGCAGACGCGGATGAGCGGGGTCGACCTCGACGGGCGCGCGATCCGCAAGGGCGCCGCCGACGCCGTCGCCGCCTGGCTGGCCGAGCAGGGCGCCGCCGGCCGCCGCGACGTCGCGGCCATCGTCGACGCCGTCGCCAAGGACGGCGCCACGCCGCTCGTCGTGGCCGACGCCTCGGGAGCGCTGGGGGTCGTGCGGCTCAAGGACATCGTCAAGGGCGGCATGCGCGAGCGCTTCGCCGAGCTGCGCCGCATGGGCATCCGGACGGTGATGATCACCGGCGACAACCCGCTCACCGCCGCCGCGATCGCGGCCGAGGCGGGCGTCGACGACTTCCTGGCCGAGGCGACGCCCGAGGCCAAGCTGGTCCTGATCCGGTCGCACCAGCAGGGCGGACGGCTGGTGGCGATGACCGGCGACGGCACGAACGACGCGCCGGCGCTGGCCCAAGCCGACGTGGCGGTGGCGATGAACAGCGGCACCCAGGCCGCCAAGGAGGCCGGCAACATGGTCGACCTCGACAGCAACCCCACCAAGCTCATCGAGATCGTGGCGATCGGCAAGCAGCTGCTGATGACGCGCGGCGCGCTGACGACGTTCAGCATCGCCAACGACATCGCCAAGTACTTCGCGATCGTCCCGGCCGCGTTCAGCGGCGTCTACCCGCAACTCGGCGCGCTCAACGTCATGCACCTGGCCACGCCGGCGTCGGCCATCCTCAGCGCCGTGATCTTCAACGCGCTCATCATCGTCGCCCTAATCCCGCTGGCGCTGCGCGGCGTGCGGTGGCGGCCGGCCACGGCGGCCGATCTCCTCCGCCGCAACCTGCTGCTGTACGGCGCCGGCGGGTTCATCGTCCCCTTCGTCGGCATCAAGCTCGTCGACCTCGTCCTTGTCGCGCTCGGCCTGGTCTAGGAGGCAGCCCCATGATCCGCGAACTCTGGGTCGCCGTTCGGATCACCGCCGCGCTCACCGCGGTGACCGGCCTGGCCTACCCGCTGGCCGTCACCGCCCTGGCGCAGACGTTCTTCCCGGCCCAGGCCAAGGGCAGCCTGATCCGCGACCCCGGCGGCCGGATCGTCGGCTCGCGCCTTGTGGGCCAGGCGTTCGACGACCCGCGCTACTTCTGGGGCCGCGGCAGCGCCACCGCCGGCGCGCCCTACAACGCCGCCGCCTCGGGCGGCAGCAACCTCGGGCCGTCGAACCCGGCGCTGGTCGACGCCGTCGCCCTCCGCATCGACGCGCTGCGGATGCACGACCTGGCGCAGTACGACGCCGTGCCGATTCCGGTCGACCTCGTCACGGCCTCGGGCAGCGGTCTCGACCCCCACATCAGCCCGGCCGCCGCGGCGTGGCAGGCGGGCCGCGTGGCCCGGGCGCGCGGCCTCGACCCGGCGACGGTGGCGGCGCTGGTGGCCCGGCACACCGAGGGACCATGGCTGGGCGTGTTCGGCGAGCGGCGGGTCAACGTCCTGGCCGTGAACCTTGCCCTGGACGACGCCGCGGCGGTCGCGCGGGCCGCCGCCGACGCCCTCGCGCCGAGCGCGCCGGCGCCGGCCGTGCTGCCGGGGCGCTGGAACGCGACGGACGTGCCGTGACGACGGCGGCGCGACGGGCGGGCGGACGCGGGCCGGCGCGCGCCGAGGCCGGGCGATGAACGCGCCCCCGCGGCCCGACCCGGACGCCCTGCTCGCCCGCGTCCAGGCCGACGAGCGGCGCGCCGCGCGCGGCCGGCTCAAGGTGTTCCTGGGCGCCGCCGCCGGCGTCGGCAAGACGTACGCCATGCTCGAGGCCGCCCACGACCGCGCCGCCGAGGGCGTCGACGTCGTCGTCGGCTGGGTCGACACCCACGGCCGCGCCGAGACCGAGGCCAAGCTGGCCGGGCTCGAGGCGCTGCCGCCGCGCGCGGTCGACTACCGCGGCCGGACGCTGCGCGAGTTCGACCTCGACGCCGCGCTGGCCCGTCGCCCGGCGCTCGTGGTCCTCGACGAACTGGCCCACACGAACGCGCCCGGCTCGCGGCACCCCAAGCGCTGGCACGACGTCGAAGAGCTGCTCGAGGCCGGGATCGACGTCTACACCACCGTCAACGTCCAGCACCTCGAGAGCGTCAACGACATCGTCGCCGCGGTGACCGGCGTCACGGTGCGCGAGACCGTGCCCGACGGCGTGCTCGAGACGGCCGCCGACGTCGAGCTCGTCGACCTGCCGCCCGACGAGCTGTTGGCGCGGCTGCGGGCCGGCAAGGTCTACGTCCCGCAGCAGGCCGACCAGGCGCTGCGCGGCTTCTTCCGCAAGGGCAACCTCATCGCGCTGCGCGAGCTGGCGCTGCGGACGCTGGCCGAGCGCGTCGATGCCCAGATGCGGGCCTACCGCAGCGAGCACCGCATCGACGCCACCTGGGCCGCCGGCGACCGGATCCTCGTCGCCGTCGGGCCGGGCCCGCTGGCGCCCAAGCTGGTCCGCGGCGCCAAGCGCACCGCCGACAGCCTGCGGGCGCCGTGGGCGGCGGTGCACGTCGAGACGCCGGCCGTGGCCGGCCTGCCGGCGGCGGCGCGGGCCGAGATCGTCGAGGCGCTGCGGCTGGCCGAGCAGCTCGGCGGCGAGGCGGTCACGCTGGCCGGCCACGACGTGGCGGCGACGCTGCTGGCGTACGCCCGCGCCCACAACGCGACGAAGATCGTCCTGGGCAAGCCCGCCCATCCGCGCTGGCGCGACGTCCTCTACGGCTCGCTCGTCGCCGACGTCGTGCGCGGCAGCGGCGACATCGACGTGGCCGTGATCTCGGGCGAGCGCGCCGACGGGGGCGAGCGGCGGCCGCTGCCCGCCCCGTCGTCGCGCGGCGCGGCGTATGCCCAGGCGGCGCTCGTCGTGGCGGCGGTCACCGGCGTGGCGCAGCTCGTGCCGCCCGGCACGCGCGAGTCCAACCTGGTGATGGCCTACCTGGCCGGCGTCGTCCTGGTGGCTGCCCGGCTCGGGCGCGGACCGGCGATCGTGGCCTCGGTGCTGGCGGTGGCGGCGTTCGACTTCTTCTATGTGCTGCCCTACCTGACGTTCGCCGTGTCGGACGTCCAGTACCTGTTCACGTTCGTCGTGATGCTCGGCGTGGCCGTGCTGATCAGCACCCTCACGGCGCGCCTACGGCAGCAGGCCGCGGCGGCGCAGGCCCGCGAGCGGCGCGCCGCCGCGCTGTTCGAGCTCAGCCGCGAGCTGGCCAAGACGCGCGGCCTGTCGCAGCTGCTGGCGGCCACCGCCCGCCACGTCCAGGCCGTGTTCGGCGGCGACGTCGTGCTCGCCGTGCCCGACGCGACGGGCGCCCTGGCGCCGCGCGCGGCGTCGCCCCCGGCCACGGGGCTGGCCGAGGACGACCGCGCCGTGGCGCAGTGGGCGTTCGACCATGGCCGGCCGGCCGGCCGCGACAGCGACACGCTGCCGGGCGCGCCGAGCGTCCACGTGCCGCTGCGCGGCGCGCGCGGCGTCGCCGGCGTGCTGTCGTGGCGGCCGCCGGCGGGGCAGACGCCGCTGGCGCCGGAGCCGCGGCACCTCCTCGAGACGTTCGCCAACCAGGCCGCGCTGGCCGTCGAGCGCGCCCACCTGGCCGACGAGGCCGAGCAGGCGCGGGTCCGCGCCGAGACCGAGTCGCTGCGGGCCGGCCTGCTGGCCAGCGTCTCGCACGACCTGCGCACGCCGCTCACCGCGATCCGCGGCAGCGCCGAGGCGTTGCTGGCCGGCGACGCGGCCCTCGATGCCGCCACCCGGCGCGACCTGGCGGCCGACATCGCCGACGAGGCGGATCGGCTCGGCCGGCTCGTCGGCAACCTGCTGGACCTGACGCGGCTCGAGTCCGGCGCCGTGGGCCTGCGACCGAGCCCGACGCCGATCGAGGAGCCGATCGGCGGCGCGCTGCGCCGGACCGAACGGGCGCGCGGCGACCGGCCGCTGACCGTGTCGCTCCCGGACGATCTGCCGCCGGCGCGGATCGACCCGGTGCTCGTCGAGCAGGCGCTGATCCACCTGCTCGAGAACGCGGCCCGCCACACCCCGCCCGGCACGCCGATCGAGGTGCGGGCGGCCGTCGACGGCGGCGGGCTCAGCGTCGAGGTCGCCGACCGGGGACCCGGGCTGCCGCCCGGCGATCCCGAGCGCCTGTTCGAGTCCTTCGCCCGCGGCGACGGGCGCGGCGGCGGCGGCCTGGGCAGCGGCCTGGGCCTGGCGATCTGCCGGGCCATCGCCCGGGCGCACGGCGGCGACGTGACGGCGGCGGACCGCCCGGGCGGCGGCGCGGTGTTCCGGCTGGCGCTGCCGCGCGCCGACGCGGTGGCGCCGCCGCCCGCGCTCGACGTGCCGCCCGCCGCGCCCGCTGCGCCCGCGCCGCGGCCCGCCGCGCCCGAGTCGCCGCCCGCCCCACCGGGCGGTCCGCGATGACCGCCGCCGCCGGCCCGCTCGTCCTCGTCGTCGACGACGAGGCGCCGATCCGACGCTTCCTGCGCGCCCTGCTCCAGGTCGACGGCTACGCCGTGGCCGAGGCCGACAGCGGCGCCGCGGCGCTCGAGGCGGCGGCGCGGCTGCTGCCGGCGGTGATCGTCCTCGACCTCGGCCTGCCCGACCTCGACGGCCTCGACGTCGTGCGCCGGCTGCGCGCCTGGACGTCGACGCCGATCGTCATCCTCAGCGCCCGCGGCCGCGAGGCCGACAAGGTGGCGGCGCTGGACCTCGGCGCCGACGACTACCTCACCAAGCCGTTCGGCGCCGACGAGCTGCGCGCCCGGCTGCGCGTCGCGCTGCGCTGGGCGGCCCGCGCCGCCAGCGACGCCGGCGAGCCGGTCGTCCACAGCGGCGAGCTGGCGATCGACCTCGCCGCGCGCCGCGTCCGGCGCGCCGGGCGCGAGGTCCACGTGACCCCCACCGAGTGGTCGGTGCTGGCGGTGCTGGCCCAGCACGCCGGCAAGGTCGTCACCCATCGCCAGCTGCTGCGCGAGGTCTGGGGCGAGGCGTTCGTCGACGAGGCGCACTACGTGCGGCTGTACGTCGCCCAGCTGCGCCGCAAGCTCGAGGCCGACCCGGCCCAGCCGCGGGCGCTCGTCACCGAGGCGGGCGTCGGCTATCGGTTGATCGTGACCTAGCCGGGGGGCGACGATCGCCCGGGGGCGGCCGCGACGACCGTCGGACCCGGCGGCCGCTACTCGGTCACCGGCGCGGCCACGAAGTCGAGGACCAGGCGCACCGCATCCTCGGTGGCCAGCATCGGGATCTCGATCGGGCCGATGCCGTAGCTCGACATCGTGACCGAGGTCGAGGCCGAGCCGGTGAGGGCGTCGGCGCCGAGGGTCGTCGTCACGTCCCACGTGGCCGGCAGCGTCACGTCCTTGACCGTCAGGTCGCCCGCCAGCCGGAACGACAGCGGCGTGTCGAGCGCCGGGTCGGCCGGAAAGCCCTCGATGGCGCGGGTGACGAAGCGCGCCTCGGGGTACTGGCTGCTCTGGAGGGCGTTGCGCCGGATGAAGTTGTCGCGGCGCGGCCGGTCGCTGGTGAGCTGGCTGACGTCGACGACGATCTCGCCGACCTCGCTGCCGGCGGGGTCGGCCGGGTCGATCCGGATGTCGCCCGCCACGGCCCGGGTCCGGCCGACGGCGACGACGAAGCGGTTGCCGTCAAAGAACGTCTCGCCGACCTCGTAGCGCGCCTCGGAGCGGGCCGGGTCGATGCGGTAGAGCCGCGGTCCGTCGCCGGCTGGCGCGGCCGCCCCGCCCCCGCTCGCCGCCGGCGGCGCCGTCGCCGCGTCCGTCGGGCCCGCGGCGGGGTCGACGGCCGGCGCGTCGGCGGGGACGTCGGCTGCCCGGGCCAGCGTGGCGGCGGCCGGGGCGCCGGTGCCGACCTCGCTGGGCGCGAACAGCGTCGCGTCGAGGAAGAACAGCGTGCCGACGGCGGCGGCGAGGAGCACGGCGGCGGCGATGGCCAGGCGGCGGATCGTCATCGAGGTCCTCCGGCGAGGGCGCTTGTCTCGGGCGCGGCGCGGTCGACCATGGTAGCACGGCCGGGCGGGCCGCGGCGGACCGCCGGCGCCGGCGCGACCAGACGCCGCGCTCGCCGGCGCGGACACCAGATCTAGGGGTGCCGCACCCGTCACGACCCCATATCTGCCATCGCCCGGCCGCCACTCTTTAAGCTTTCTTCACGGAAAACTGGCTATACTCACCCCCACCCGCCTACAATCGGCCGCGCCTCGGACCGAGCCTGCCGGAACGTCCGCTCCCGTCCCCACGTCCCGCCCGTGCTTGGAGGTGTCGCCCATGACCGTGGCCCCGCCTCGGCCCGCCGCCCCGCCCATCGCAAGCGCCGACCCGGACCTGCCGCGGTCGGCGTTGTCGTTGGCGCCCAGCCCGGTGCTGCTCGAGTCGTTGTCGGCGGCCGACGTCGACCGCCCGCCCGCGCCGCCGCCCGGCCCGGCGCGCTCGTTCCGGCGCTACCACATCGCCACCCGCCCGACGCCCGACCTGGCCGACCTGCCGTCGCGGTTCCGGGTCGAAGTGCGGCGGACCGGCCTGGCCAAGCTGCTGCTGACCGAGGCCATCCAGTACTGGGGGCATTGGGAGACCGTCCTGAGCCGGCCGTGCGTCTACGGCGTGTTCAGCGGCCCGGTCGGCGGCTTTGCGCCGCGGCCCCACCTCTGCGTCGGCTGCCTGCGCTGCACGATCCAGCACCCCGACGTCGTGCGCATCGAGCGCAACCCGGCCTGGGCGGCCTGGGGCGACGCCTTCTTCAAGCCGGCGATGGTCGAGACCGTCCTGACCGAGGCCGCCACCGGCGCGGTGCCGGTCAAGGGCCAGGGCTACCGCGGCAAGTTCGGCGGCCAGGGCTGGGACGCGATCTGGACCGACATGAGCGAGATCGTCCGGCCGACGCGCGACGGCATCCACGGCCGCGAGATGATCTCGACGGCCGTCGACCTCGGCGCCAAGCCGATGCACCTGCGCTTCGACGCCGCCGGCGCCGTCGTCGGCGCCGCGCCGCAGATCACGACGCTGCCGTTGCCGGTGCTGCTCGACACGCCGCCCGACGCGCTGCTGGCCGACGGCCGCGTCGTGGCGGCCTGGGCCGACGCCGCCCGGTCGCTCGAGACGCTGGCGGTGCTGCCGCTGCCCACGGTCGTCGCGGCGGGCCTGGCCGGCGACCACATCGCGCCGCGCCTGGCCGCCGGTCGCGACGATGCGGCGGCCCTGGCGGCGCTGCCGTTCGCGCCGCGCCTGGTCGAGGTCGACGATGCGGCGCTGGCCGCGGCCGTGGCGGCGCAGGCGCCGTCGGCGGTCGTCGCGCTGCGGCTGGCGCTGGCGCCGGGCTGGCCGGCCGCGCTCGATGCGGCCCTGGCGCGCGGCCTGCGCACCTTCCACCTGGTGGCCGACCACCACGGCCGCGGCGCCGACGCCGCCGGCCAGCCGGCGTTCGTGCGCGACATCGTCATCGAGCTGCACCGTGCCCTGGTGGCGCGCGGCCTGCGCGACGAGGTGACGCTCGTCGTCTCGGGCGGCGTCGTGATGGCCGAGCACCTGCCCAAGGCGATCCTGTGCGGGGCCGACGCGGTGGCCCTCGACACGCCGCTGGCCGCGGCGCTGCAGGCGCGGCTGCTCGGCGGCGCCACGGCGGCCGACGCCCGCTACGACGTCCCGGCGCGGCTCGACGCCGCCTGGGGCGCGCAGCGGATCGTCAACCTCTGCGGCGCCTGGCGCGACCAGCTGCTCGAGATCATGGGTGCGATGGGCCTGCGCGAGGTCCGGCGCCTGCGCGGCGAGCTCGGCCGCGCGATGTTCCAGCCCGAGCTCGAGCGCGAAGCGTTTGGAGGGATCGATGGCTTCCCCGGCTGAACCCACGGCCGCCACGCCGACCCTCGTCGGCAAGGTCACCCACTACCTCCACGACGGCTTCCACGCCCGCAGCCACGGCCTCGCCGAGGCGCCGCCGGCGTTGGGCGACGCCCGCTGGACCGATCAGCTCATCATGGCCGGTTGGTACCAGGCCGAGCACGGCCGCCCGCCGGCCCACCTCGAGCACCGCGTCGGCGCCAGCGGCGGCGGCTTCGACGTCCTGGCGTTCGGCGTCGATGGCGGCGAGCCGGCCGGCGGCGCCGGCCCGTCGCCGGCCGTCGGCCACGCCCGCGGCAGCGCGCCCGACGACGTCCTGGCGGCGATCGACACCTCGCTGCCGCTCAACCGGCGCGACGACGGCCGCCAGATCGTGCTGCGGGCGCCATGGTACGGCGGCGGGATGAGCTTCGGCTCGGTCAGCGAGAACGTCATGGTCTCGCGGGCGCGGGCGGCCCAAGCCTGGGGCACGCTGACGTGCACCGGCGAGGGCGGCTACCCGCCCGGCCTGGTGCCGTTCCAGGACCACGTGATCACCCAGGTGGCCACCGGGCTCTTCGGGGTGCGCGAAGAGACGATCCAGCAGGCGCCGGTCGTCGAGTTCAAGTACGCCCAGGGCGCCAAGCCGGGTCTCGGCGGCCACCTCCTGGGCGACAAGTCGACGACGGCCGTGGCCAGCATCCGCGAGAGCGTGCCGTGGGTTTCGCTCTTCAGCCCGTTCCCGTTCCACTCGGTCTATTCGGTCGAGGACCACAAGAAGCACATCGACTGGATCCGGACCGTCAACCCCACCGCGCTCATCTCGGTCAAGGTCAGTACGCCGGCCGACGTCGACATGGTGGCCGTCGGCTCGTACTACGCCGGGGCGCACATCATCCACCTCGACGGCAGCTACGGCGGCACCGGGGCGGCGCCCGAGATCGCGAAGAAGAACATCGCGATGCCGATCGAGTTCGCCGTGCCCAAGGTCCACCGCCACCTCGAGGCCGAGGGCATCCGCGACCAGGTGACCCTGATCGCCTCGGGCGGCATCCGCACCGCCCACGACATCGCCAAGGCGATCGCGCTGGGGGCCGACGGCTGCGTGATCGGCACCGCCGAGCTGGTGGCGCTGGGCTGTACGCGGTGCTCGAACTGCGAGCGCGGCCGCGGCTGCACGTTCGGCCTCACCACCACCGACCCCGAGCTCCAGGCTTGGGTCGCGCCCGACTGGGGCGCGGCGCGGCTGCTCAAGCTCTACGAGAGCCTGCAGTGGCAGCTGCGCGACCTGCTGCACCAGCTGGGCATGTCCTCGATCCGCGAGCTGCGCGGGCGGCGCGACGTCCTGCGCTACGTCGGCCGCCGGGAGGTGGCGTGATGGCGATGCACGACGATGCGTTCGTGGCCGACGTCACCGCGCTGCGGCGCGCCCGGCCGCAGGCGGCGCCCGACCGCGACGGCGCGGCCGAGGGCGGCTGCGGCGTCGTGGGCCTGGCGTCGACGGTGCCGGTGCCGGGGCGCCACCTGGTGACGCCGCTGGCGCAGATGCGCAACCGCGGCAACGGCAAGGGCGGCGGCATCGCCGCCGTGGGGCTCGACCCGGCGGCGATGGGCGTCGCGCCCGAGGTCTTGGCCGAGGACTACCTGCTGGCGGTGGCCTACGTCGACCCGGCCGTGCGCGACGAGGTCGAGCGGACCTGGCTCCACGAGGCGTACTGCGTCGACCACGCCTGGCCGGTGCCGCAGCTCGACGACTGGCGAGCCCTGCCCGGCCTCGAGGTCCGGCCGCCCGAGGTCGTCGTCTACTTCGTCCGGCCGCGGGCCGACCACCTGGCGGCGTTCTGGGCCCAGTTCACGCCGCAGCCCGGCCTCGGCCCGCACGCCAAGCGCGTCGAAGACGAGTACGTCCACCAGACGAACCACCGCTTCAACGTCGCCTACTACGCCGGGCCGCAGGGCACGCGGGCGTTCGTGCTCAGCCAGGGCAAGGACCTGCTCGTCCTCAAGATGGTCGGCTACGCCGAGGACGTCATCCGCTACTACCGGCTCGACGACTTCACCGCCCACGTCTGGATCGGCCACCACCGCTACCCGACGAAGGGCCGCGTCTGGCACCCCGGCGGCGCCCACCCGTTCGTCGGCCTCAACGAGGCGCTGGTCCACAACGGCGACTTCGCCAACTACCAGGCGATGTGCGACTACCTGGCCCAGCGCGGTCTCCGCCCCCTGTTCCAGACGGACACCGAGGTCGCCGCCCAGGTGTACGACCTCCATCGGCGCACCTACGGCTACCCGCTGGAGTACGTCATCGAATCGCTGGCGCCGACGACGGAGCGCGACTTCACCCAGCTGCCGCCCGACAAGCAGGCCGCCTACGCCGCCATCCAGGCCACCCACATCCACGGCTCGCCCGATGGCCCGTGGTTCTTCATCATCGCCGAGAGCCTGCGCGACGCCTGGCGACTCATCGGCATCACCGACACCAGCATGCTCCGGCCGCAGGTCTTCGCCCTCCAGGCGGGGCCCGACCACCAGATCGCCTTCGCCGCCTCGGAGAAGCAGGTGATCGACGCCGTCCTCGGCGAGCTCGCGGCCGCCGACGACCGCTTCTGGGGCCGCGCCGACCGCTACTGGGCGGCGCGCGGCGGCAGCCACAGCGACGGCGGCGCGTTCGTGTTCGAGGTGACCCGCGACGCCGCCGGCGCCAAGGCGCTGCGCTGCAGCGACAAGTTCGGGCACCCGGTGACGCTGGCCGACGTCGGCGTCGACGCCGGCGAGGTCCGGCCGACGCCCGCCGGCGCGCCGGCGCGGCCGCCGTCGCTCGGCGCCGTGGTCGGGCGCGACGGTGGCCTCGGACGCGCCGGCGACCACCCGAACGGCCATGCGAACGGCTTCGCCAACGGCCTCGCCAACGGCCACGCGCAAGGGGCCGCGACCGGCGCCGCCCCCGGCCTCGACCAGGGCGCGGCGGCCACGCGCGACCTGCGAGCGCAGGTGGCGGGCTGGAGCTGGAACGAGGCGGCGGCGCGGCTCGACGCGCTGATCGCCGCCGCGCGCCCCGCCGACCCGGCCGCGCGCGCGGCCGGGTTCGCCCAGCTGGCGGCCCTCTACGACGGCCCGTACGACCCCGGCGCGCTGCGCGTCAGCCAGCTCTACGCCCGGCTCGACGACGTGCTCGTCGCGGTCGTCGAGGCCGTGCGCGCGGCGCCGTGCGCCGGCTACCGCGTCTGGGGCGGGCCAGGCGACGCGGCGCCGGCGGCGGCCGAAACGACGCTCATCGTCGACGCCGCAGGGCTCGACGTCGAGGGGCCGCGCTCGCTGGCGCGGGTGCTGGTGGAGCGCGCGGCCGAGGGCTGGCGGCGGTTCGTCGTCGTCGGCTGCCGCGGGCACCGCTTCATCGGCGCCGGCCTCGGCCCCGAGAGCGACGGCGTGACCATCGACGTCTTCGGCGCCAGCGGCGACTACCTGGCGTCGGGCATCGACGGCGCCACGGTCGTCGTCCACGGCTCGGCGCAGGACCAGCTGGCGCAGATCATGAAGCGCGGCACGCTCGTCGTCCACGGCGACGTGGGGCAGGCGTTCATGTACGGCGCCAAGGGCGGCCAGGCGTTCGTGCGCGGCGACGCCGCCGGGCGCCCGCTCATCAACGCCGTCGGGCGGCCGCGCGTCGTCATCAACGGCACCTGCCTCGACTACCTGGCCGAGTCGTTCATGGCCGGCGACCCGCTGCGCGACGGCGGCTTCGTCGTCCTCCTGGGCCTGCGGTCCGACGGTCGCGGCGGCTGGGTCGAGCTCGAGACGCCCTACGCCGGCGGCAACCTCTTCAGCCTGGCTTCGGGCGGGGCGATCTATGTCCGCGATCCGCGCCAGCGCGTGACCGAGGACCAGCTCAACGGCGGCGCGTTCGTGCCGTTCACCGGCGCCGACTGGGCCGTGGTCGCGCCGATGCTCGAGGCCAACGCGGCCCACTTCGGGCTGCCCGTGGCGCGGCTCCTGACCGTGGACGGCGCGGCCCGTGCGCCCGAGGCGGTGTTCCGCAAGATCGCGCCCGGCCAGGTCAAGGCCCTGCAGGCCGAGGAGGCCTGGGTGGCCCACGCCGGGCGCTGAGCGCACCGCCCACAGCATGAGGGCAGGCACGAAGGCCTCCGGACCCAGCGGTCCGGAGGCCTTCGCGTGCCCTGCGCCGTGGGCCGGGGGTCGGCCCTACGGGCGATGCTCCTGGCGTCGGGGGCGACGTCGACGAGGCGATGGCGACGCAGCCGGCCGGCGGTCGCGGCGGCGATGCGGACGGGCGACGGCGGGCGATGGTTGCGGCGATGGCGGGCGGCGGCGATGGGCGGTGCGACCGGGGTGAAAACGATGGGTTGTCGGTGCGACGACGATGCGAGGTCGGCGGGGGCGGCAGTGGGAGCACGATGTCCGGCCGGCTGCGAACGTCCGATCGCCAGGAGCGGTGCACAGCGTATCGGGCCACCGTTGCACCAGCGTTACGCGGCGCCGCGAACGGGCGTCGCGACTGCCGTACAATCGTCGCGCGCCGCGGAGGTTCTCGCGCCTGACCGCGGGTTGCCAGGAGGGGCCGCCATGTTCGAGACCATCGTCGCCTACGGGCCACGGCGGGCGCCCGCCGTGATCGTCGCCGTCGCCGTCGCCGCGCTCGGCGGGGCGCTGCACCGCGCCGGCGCGCCGCCGGCCGAGCGCGTGCAGGCCCAGGCGCCGGCGGTCATCGTCGAGCGGATCGCCGGGCCGACGAGCTACACCTTGCGCGAGGTCGAGTTCGTCGATCCGCTGCACGGCTTCGCCACCGGCGGCAACGGCGGCCAGAACCAGTTCGTCGTGGTGCTGCGCACCCGCGACGGCGGCGCGACGTGGCACGACATCACGCCGCCGAACACCAAGGTCTTCAACGCCCAGAGCTTCGTCGACGCGCGCCACGGCTGGATCGTCGGCGTCAACGGCCAGGTCTACCGCACCGCCGACGGCGGCGACAGCTGGCAGGGCCTCGATCCGGGCGCCGGCGCCGGCAAGCGCCTGCTGCGCGTCGAGTTCCACGATGCGCGCCTAGGCTGGATCGCCGTGGCCGGCGAGCGCTGGATCCTCAAGACGACGGACGGCGGCGACAGCTGGCGCCAGGTGGGCGTCGACCTCAAGGACGGCCTGACGGATCTGCAGTTCCTCGACGCGAACACCGGCTTCGCCACCGGCCACGACGGCATCCTGGCCAAGACGACCGACGGCGGCGAGACCTGGGCCAACATCGGTTTCGGCAACCAGGCCAAGATGGTCGCGGTCTGGTTCGCCGATCTCCAGCACGGCTGGGTCGCCGCCAGCGAGATCCGGGCGACGACCGACGGCGGTGCGAGCTGGCGCAGCCAGGGCAAGCCGCCGAAGTCGATCAACGACCTCGTGTTCGCCGATGCCCGCGAGGGCTGGGCGGTCGGCGACGAGGGCGTGTTCCTCCACACCACCGACGGCGGCGCGTCGTGGCGGCGCTTGGGCGAGGACCTGCCGCGCGACGCCCTGCTCGGCGTCGGCATCGCCCGCCCCGGCGTCGTTTTCGGCGTCGGCGTCAACGGATCGATCGTCCGCTTCACCGACCCGTCGCGCCTGGCCTCGCCGACGCCGACCCCGACGGCCACCCGCACCGCCACGCGGACGCCGACCCCGGCGCCGACGGCGACGCCGTCCGGCCCCTGGCTGAGCCTCGCCGCCGACCCGCGTCGCCCGTTCTACGTCGCCGCCCGCGGCCGGACGGTGGTGCGGGTGCACTACGGCAACCAGCCCCCCGGCGGCACGCTGACCGGGTCGCTCGAAGGCGCGGCCGTCCTCGACGACGGCTCGACGGCCGTGGCGGTGCCGATCGCCGCCGGCGGCGCCGGCTCGACCGACGTCGTTCTGCGCGCCCGCGCCGGCGACGACGTCGGCGGCCCGTTCACGCTGCGGTTGGCCCTCGGCGGCGCCACCGTCCTGCGGGAAGGCTTCCTGGCCGCCGTCATCCAGCTGCCGGCGCTGCGCAACCAACACCGCTAGCGCGCAACGGTCGTAGACAGCCGGACGGGGCGAGCCGCGGTCGGCCCGCCCCGTCCGGATCACCCTCGGCGTGCGCGGCGGGGGGAAGCCGCGCGCCGCGATCGGCTAGACGTCGTTGCTCGACAGCGGCGCCGCCGGCGCGGTGACGTCCGGGGCGCCGGGGCCGCCGGGCAGGCCGTGGCCGCGGCCGCCGCGCATCCCGCCGCGCATCCCGCCGTGGCGGCCGAAGCCCATGCCGCGCCCGTCCTTGGCGGCCGTGAGGGCGTCGGCCTCGGCCTGGGTGATCACGCCGTCGGCCACGGCCTTGGCGATGGCGGCGTCGGTCGCGGCGCTGACCTTGTCGCGCAGAGCGGCGGCGTCGAGATCCGCCTGCGCGAGCAGTTCGCGCATCGTCGTGCCCGCCGCGCGGGCGGTGGCGAGCTCGTCCGCCGTCATGCCCAGCGCCTCGGCCAAGATCGCCTCGCGGTCGATCGCGCCCTTGAGCTTGGCGCCGGCCAGCATGAGGTCGGCCTGCGCCTGGGTGAGGCGCTCGTCGGCGACGGCGGCCTCGAGGCCCTTCTGGAGGGCCTTGAGCTGCGCCGCCTTGAGCTCGTCGACGCTGATGCCCAGCGCCTCGGCCAGCAGCGTGCCGCGCTCGTCGCCGGCGCCGTGGCCGCCGAACCCGTGGCCGCCGAGGCCGCCGGGTCCGCCGAAGCCGCCGGGTCCGTGGGCGAGGGCGGTGCGGGCCACCGCCGCGCTGCCGACGAGGGCGAGCGCAGCCGCGGCGACGGTCAGGGTGAGCTTCCGGTTCATGGGGGATGCCTTTCTGTAGGGGCCGGTCGGCCGCGGGCCAGCCGGCGCGTCGAATGGCCCCAGTCTGGCGGCGCCAGATGAGCGAGGGCTTGGCCGAATGCAAACGAAGTGTGGCGTGGCGGTTAGCCGTCTGCGGGACGGACCGATCGGCGCCCCACTATAATCGGGGCCTGGGCGTCGTGGTCGGGCGGATCGCGGCGCGGTCTGGGGCATGAAGGGGGATGCGGTGGCGGGCGAAGCGCGGCGGTGCCGCGCCCGGCGGCGGGCGCGCGGCGGACGGATCGGCGTGGTGGCGGTGGGCTTGGCGATCGCCGGCGGGGCGACGGCGACGACGGTCGACGCCCAAGACGTCGCCTTCAGCCTGCCCGCGCCGGGGCGGATCGTCTACACCCGCCAGCTGGCCGACGCGTTCGACATGTTCACCAGCGATCCCGACGGCGCCGACGAGCGCCGCCTCTCCGACATCAACGACTCGGCGGCCGGCGAAGACCAGCCGCGCTGGTCGCCGGACGCGCGCCACGTCGCGTTCGTGAGCTACCCCAGCGGGCTGGCGTCCATCCACCTGATCGGCGCCGAGGGCGGCGCGGTGCGGACGATCGTCGAGCGCGACGGGACGAGCGGCAACCCAGCCTGGTCGCCCGACGGCCGCTGCCTGGTCTTCGACGGCGGCCAAGGGACGTCCGACGACGACCAGAAGCGCCTCGACCTCAAGATCTGGTGCGACGACGGCACCGCCAAGGGCGTGGTCCGGGCGCTGACCCGGACCCCGGACATCGACGAGCGCGAGGCCGACTGGTCGCCGGACGGCGCGACGATCGTGTTCGCCGCCCGCAGCAACCGCGCCAACACGACCGAGCGCTGGAAGCTCTGGCGCATCCGTCCCGACGGCACCGGTCGCGAGATCGTGGTCGACCTCGCGGGCAGCCACGAGCGCCAGCCGCGCTTCAGCCCCGACGGCCGCCGCCTGGCGTTCATCGCCAGCCGGCAGCCGTTTTCGTTCGGGACGCTGGCGGTGCTCGACCTGGCCAGCGGCGAGGTCGAGCGCTACGGCGACGGCGCCAGCGACACGCTGACGTGGTCGCCCGACGGCGCCGAGATCCTGTTCGCCAACATCTTCCGCGGCGGCCTCCGACCGCCGGCGGCGGCGATCGACGGCGCCCCGTGGCCGGCGGCGCCGCTGGGCGCCGCCGGCCGGGCGCAAGGCGCCGCGCAACAGGCCGGCCTCTACCGGCTCGGCCTGGCCGACCGCACCTTCACCCGCCTGCGCGGCGCGGCCGGCGGCGCCGACGCGCCCAACGACCCGAACAACTTCGAGTTCGGCTACATGCCCGATTGGACGGCCGGCACCGCCACCCCGACGCCCGACGCCACCGCCACCCCGCCGCCGACGAACACGCCGACCGCCTCGGCCACGCCCACCGCCACCGACGAGCCGACGCCGACGCCCGCGCGGCCGCGAATCTACCTGCCCGACGTCCGCCGCGAGCCGCCGCCCGAGCCCACCGCGACGCCGAGCGCCACGGTCGACCCGGCGGCCCCGACGCCCGACCCCTCGGCGCCGGCGCCGACCGTGGCGCCGGGGCCCAGCGCCGAGGCGTCGGCCAGCCCAGCCGCGCCGACCGCGGCGGCGACGCCGGCGCGTTGATCGGGGCGACCGCGGTCGCAGCCGCCGGCCGCCTGGCGGCTCTGGCGCTCGACGGCTAGCCCCACGCCGTCGACCGCGCTACCCTCTGATCCGATGTCGACCGCCCTCGACCGCCGCGCCACGCCCGACCGATTGCGCCGCCTGCGCGCGGCCGGCGTCCTCGACGGCGACGGCCTGGCGGCTGCGCTCGCCGTGGCGCTGGCGACGCCGCCGGCGGCCGCCTGGCGGCGCTTCCTCGACCGGCTCATGCTCGCCGTCGGCACCGTCCTGACGTTGTCGGGCATCGTCGCCTTCTTCGCCTACAACTGGGCCAGCCTGGGCCGGCTCAGCCGGGTGGGGCTCGTCGAGGTGCTGCTCGTGGCGGCGGGCGGGGCGGCCCTGGCGATCGGCCTCGACCGCCTGGGCGGGCAGCTGGCGGCCACCGCGGCGACGGCACTGGCGGGCGTGCTGTTGGCGATGATCGGCCAGGCGTACCAGCAGGGCGCCGATCCGTGGCAGCTGTTCGCCCTGACCGCAGCGCTGGGCTTGCCGTGGCTGCTGGCGACGCGGTTCGCGCCGCTGTGGCTGTTCGAGCTGGCGCTGGCCAACCTGGCGCTCGTGTTGTGGTGGAGCGCCCGGATCGAGGCCGACGACGCCTGGTCGGGCCGGCGGTTCGCGTCGATGCTGTTGTCGCTGGGCGCGCTCAACGGCGGCGCCTGGCTGTCGTGGACGTTCGGCGCCGCCGCGGCCGGGCTGCGCGCCGGGCGCTGGCTGCCGCGGATCGTGGCGCTGGCGGCCATGGCGGCGCTGGCGGTGGGCGCGGCCGGCTTCGTCGTCTTCGACGTCCTGCGCTTCGACCCCGAGCCCTCGCTGCGGTTCGGCGCGCCCGGCCTGGCCGTGTTCGTCGCCTGGCTCGGCGTGACGGGCGCGATCGTCGTGCTCTGCCGCCGGCGCTGGCCCGACCTCTTCCTGCTGGCGCTGGCCGCGCTCGGCGGCATCGTCGTCGTCTCGGCGGCCGTCTTCCGCTGGCTCGTCGAGGCCGACGACCTCGGCGGCCGCTGGCTGGTCATGGCGCTCGTGCTCGTCGTCGAGGCCGCCCTGGCCGCCGTCTGGCTGCGCCGGTCGCAGCTGGCGATGGCGGCCGACGCCGACGCCGAGGGCGAACCGTGATCGAGCGACCGCCGCCCTTGGACGCGGTGCTGGCCGCCGCCGGCGCGCCGGCCGAGGCCGCGCGCGCGGCGCTCGAGACGCACGCCGAGCGCAGCCCGTGGTACGTGCGGCTGCTCGTCGGCGGCGTGGCCTGGCTGGCGGCGCTGACGGTGCTGGGCTATGTGGCGACGACCGGGCTCATCGACGAGGACGCCTACGCGCCGTGGGGCGCCGTCGCCGCCGCGGTGGCGATCGGCCTGGCGCGCTGGCTGCCGCGCGACGACGCGGCGCGCGGCGCGGGGGCCGAGTTCGGCGCCCAGATCGCCCTGGTGCTGAGCCTGGTGGCGCGGCTCCTGGTCCTCATCGGCCTCGGCGACTGGACGGACGGCAACTGGATGCTGATCGGGACGGCCCTGGCGCTGCTGGAGTCGTTGCTGCTGGGGCTCTACCCGGACGGCCTGCAGCGCTTCGTCGCCGCCGGCCTCGGCGGCGTGTGGTTGCTCATCGCGCTGGGCGATGTCGACAACGCCCTGACGGCGGCCGTGCTGCGCGACGCCACGACCCTGGCGGCCGCGCTGGGGGCCGGGGCAATCTGGCTGGCGCGGGCGCGGCTGGCGGCCGGGCCACGCGGCGACGCCGTCGAGCCGGTCGGCTACGGGCTGGCGGCGTTCGTCCTGGCGGCCTGCCTCGAGGACACGATCGGCCTCTTCGGCCTCTTCGGCCCCGCGCCGCCGGGGCTGCGCTGGCTGGCGACGGCCGGGATGGCGGCCGGGCTGCTCGTCGTCCTGTGGACGGTCCGCGCCCGGCTCGGGCGGCCCGAGATCGACGCCTCGACGGCGGTGCTGGGCGTGATCGTCGTCGCCGTGGCCGGCGCCACCTGGACCGAGCCGGGCATCGTGGCGGCGCTGGGCGTCCTGGTGCTGGCGTTTGCCGCCCGCGACGCGGTGCTCTACGGCCTCGGCGTCGTCGGCCTGGCGGCCACCCTCTGGCACTACTTCTACGGCCTGTCGGCGACGATGCTCGAGAAGAGCGCGCTGCTCGTGGCGGCCGGGCTGTTGCTGCTGGGCGGCCGCTGGCTCTGGCGCCTGGCCGGGGCGCGCGGCGGTGACGACGACGCGGCGGGCGTGCCGGCAGCCGGGGGGTCGTCGTGAGCGCGCCGCGCATCCTCGGCGCGCTGGCGCTGGCGGCGGCGCTGGCCGTGGCCAACGCCCAGCTCGTCGGCCTCGAGCGCCTCATGAGCGGGGCGGGGCGGACGGTGCGCATGCCGCTGCAGCCCGTCGACCCGCTGAGCTTCGTCCAGGGCCGCTACGTGGCGCTGGCCTACGCCGTCGAGGGGCTGGTCACGACGCCCGTCGCGGTCGACGGCGAGCGCGTCGAGCCGTGGCGGATGTGGCCGCGCACCGGCCGGATGGCGGTGGCGGTGGACGCCGACGGCGCGGCGACGGCGATCCGGCTGCTGGCCGACGGCGCCGCGCCCGGCGACGACGAGGTGGCGTGGCGCTACCGCAAAGCGGGCGGCCAGCTCGTCATCGGCCCCGACGCCTGGTTCTGCCCCGAGGAAACGTGCCGGGACCTGGAACGGACGGCCCGGTTCGGCGTCTTCCATGTCGACGCGCGCGGCCGCGTGCTCTTGGTGGGGCTCGCCGACGCCGAGGGCCGGCCGGTGGCGACCGCGCCGCCGCGGTGGTGGACCGGGCCGCCGCTCGCCACGCCGACGCCGGGACCGGACGGCGTCGCTCCGTAGACCGTCAGGAGGGGACGATGACGAACGACCCGCTGCCGGCGGCGCCCGCCGCGCCGTCCGCCGACCGCCCCACCGCGCCGGCCCCGTCGGCCGCCGACTTGGCCCGCTGGCGGTCCAACCGCCAGGCCGAGGTCGACAGCGCCGCGCTGTACACCGCCATCGCCGACCTCGAGCCCGACGCCGGGGCGGCCGACGTCCTGCGGCGGATGGCGGCCTCCGAGGCGCGCCACGCCGCGTTCTGGGCCGAGCGGCTGGCGGCGGCCGGCGCGGCGGCGCCCGAACCGCGGCCGAGCTGGCGGGCGCGGACGCTCATCGCCCTGGCCCGGCGCTTCGGCCCCGGCATCGTGCTGCCGACGCTGGCCGAGGCCGAGACCGCCGCCACCGGCAGCTACATCGCCCAGGCCGAGGTGGCCGGCAGCCGCATGGCGTCCGAGGAGCGCCAGCACGGCCGGCTGGTGCGCGAGATGGCCGCCACCGCCGGTGGCCTCGGCGGCGCCAGCATCGCCAAGCTCGAGGGCCGGCACGCCTCGGTCGGCGGCAACGCGCTCCGGGCGGCGGTCCTCGGCGCGAACGACGGCCTGGTATCCAACCTGAGCCTGGTGATGGGCGTGGCCGGGGCGGTGCCGGAGGGGCGGCTGGTGCTGATCACCGGGCTGGCCGGGCTGCTGGCCGGCGCGATCTCGATGGCGCTGGGCGAGTGGTTGTCCGTTCAGAGCTCGCGCGAGCTCTACGAGCGCCAGATCGGGATCGAGGCCGAGGAGCTGGCGGCGGCGCCGGAGGAGGAGGCGGCCGAGCTGGCGCTCATCTACGCCGCCAAGGGCCTGCCGGCCGACCAGGCCCGGGCCATGGCCGAGCGGACGATCGCCCAGGGGCCGGCGGCGCTCGACGCCCTGGTCCGCGAAGAGCTGGCCATCGACCCCGCCGAGCTCGGCGGCTCGGCCTGGACGGCGGCCATCGCCTCGTTCGTTCTGTTCGCCATCGGCGCCGTCATCCCGGTGGCGCCGTTCATGGTCGCCAGCGGCATGACGGCGGTGTGGGGCAGCGTCGCCGCCAGCGCGGTCGGGCTGTTCGTGATCGGCGCCGCGATCACGCTGATGACCGGGCGCAGCGTGCTCTACTCCGGCGCGCGCCAGCTGCTGTTCGGCCTGGCGGCGGCGGCGGTGACGTATGGCGTCGGCTGGCTGTTCGGGGTCTCGGTTGCCGGGTAGCGGGGGCTGGCGGCCGGCCGCGGCCGCCGCGCTCGCGGCCGCCGCGACCACGTTCGCCGCCGGCGGGGCCCACGACGGCCGCATCGCGGCCGCCCAGCCGCCGCCGACAGCCTACGCCGCCGCCGAGGCCCTGGACTGGCCGCCGCGGCCGATCCTGCCGCTCGACGTCGCGCTGCTGGACGACGGCCGCGTCGTCGTGGCCGATGGCCGCAACGCGCGCGTCCTGGTGGTCGACGGCTCCGGCGAGGTCGAGGCCGTATGGCCGACCGCCGTCGAGCCGGTGGCGCTGGCGGTGGACCAGGCGGCGGGGCGGCTCTACGTCCTCGAGCTCGCCCTCGAGCGCACCGTCGTCGACCGCGAGGAGCGGCTCCAGACGCACGAGATCCTCGAGACGTTCGCGCTGGACGGCCAGCGCCTGCGGCGCGATCGGCTGCCGGGTTGGTCGACGGCGACGGACGACGAAGCGCCCAGCTGGGACGTGGCCGTGGCGCGCGGCGGGATGCCGGTGGTGCAGGCCGACAACGTGCTCCAGCGCGTCACGCTGCCCGACGACGCAGGCGCCGCGCCTGTCTTCGCGCCGCTGCCGGGCCTGAGCCGCGGCGTGGCGGTGCAGCCGGTGCGCATCGCCGCCCTGGGCGACGGCCTCGTGGTGGCCCACCAGGCCGAGGGGATGTTGACCGTCCTCGACGCCGCCGGCCGCGCGGCGGCGCGCCGCGCCTGGCCCGGCGCGCGCATCCTCGACGTGGCCGCCGACGCCGCCGGCCGCGTCCACGCCCTGCTCGCCGACGCGTCCGACACGGCGGCGCCGGTGCGTCACCTCGTGCTCACCGCCGCGTTGGCCGACGTCGCCAGCGCGCCGCTGGCGGCCGCGGGCGCGGCCACGCCGGACCAGGCGTCCTTCGGCTGGGCGATCGACGCCGCGGCGGGCGCCGTGGCGGTGATCGGCGGCAGCGCCGAGCTCGGGCTGTGGCGCTTCGACGGGCCGGTCGACGGTCCGGCCGCGCTGACGGCCGCCTTCGGGCTGCGGCCGACGGCGTTCGAGGTGCGCGACAAGCGTGTCAGCCCGGCCGGCGGCCGCGCGCTCGCCGTCAGCCCCGACGGCCAGCTCGTCGCGCTCGACGCGCCGCAGGCGCGTCTGGCGGCGTTCGACGCGGTCGGCCAGGGGCGGCACCTCGTCACGATCGTGGGCGACGCCGTGGACGTGGCCGTGGCCGACGACGGCGCGGCCTGGGTGACGCTGGCCGACGGCGCCGTGCGGCGCGTCACCGGGCCGGGCCTGGCCCGGCTGCCGTCGGGATCGGCGGCCGCCGAGTTCGCCTGCGACTGCCCGCTCGGCGGCCGGCTGGCGGCCGGGCGGACGCGCCGCTGGGTCACCCGGCCGGCGGCGCGGGCCGTGGCCGGCCTGGCGGACGACGGCGCGGCGCTCGTCGTCGCCGCGCCCGAGGTCGTCGGTCTCTGGCCGAGCGACGTGGCGCTGGCGCGGGATGGCGCGCTGCTGGCCGCCGACGCGATCGCCGGCGAGGTCGTCGGCTGGTCGGCGGCGGCGCTGACGGCGGGCGGAGCGCCCGATCGGCGCTGGCCGGCCGGCCTGCTGGCGGGCCCGCGGCGGCTGGCCGCGGGCCGCTGGGGCGGGCCGGCCGGGCTCGACCTCGTGGCGGCGGCGATGACGGACGGCGCCATCGAGCTCCACCGCGCCGATGACGGCGGCCTGCTGGCGCGCTTCGAGCCGACCGTGGACGGCGTGCCGCTCTCGGTCGAGGACCTGGCGCTGGGCGACGACGGCCGGCTGACGGTCGTCGAGGCCCAGACCGGCCGGCTGCGGCGGTTCGTCCCGGCGGCCGCGCCGCCCGCGCCCACCGGGCCGCCGCCCACGCCGGCGCCGTCGCCGACGCCGGCCGACGGGGCGTGCCGCGTGGCCGGCGACAAGCGCGTCGGGCCGGCGACGATCGTCCTGGGGCAGACGGCGGCGGTGACGCTGACCTTGGCCGCCGACTGTCCGCCGCGGGCGCGGCTGGTCGGCGCGGACATCGTGCTCGTCGTCGACCGCTCGGGCTCGATGTACGGCGACGGGATGCGGCAGGCGAAGCTGGCGGCGCGCACCTTCGTCGAGCTGCTCGATGTCCGGCGCCACCGCGCCGCGCTGCTGAGCTTCGCCGCATTCGCGACGCTGGATCACCCGCTCTCGGCCGACAGCGCGGCGGTGATCCAGGCGCTGGAAGGCCTCGTGCCCGAGGGCGGCACGAACCTGACCGATGCGCTGACCCAAGCCGGCGCGATCCTCGGCCGCGACGGCCGCGCCGACGCGCTGCCGGTCGTCATCGCCCTGACCGACGGCCGTGACTCGGGCCGCCGGGACGGGCCGATCGAGGCGGCCGAGGCGCTCAAGGCCGCCGGGGTGCAGATCTACGCCATCGGGCTCGGCCGCGACGTCGACGAGGCCGGGCTGCGCCAGGTCGCGACCCGGCCCGAGCGGTACTTTCACGCGCCGACGCCCGAGGAGCTCTTCCCGATCTACCGCCAGATCCTGCGCCTCGTCGAGACCAGCCTGGCCGGCAACCTGGTGATCACCGACCGGCTGGGCGCGTCGATCGCCCTCGTCGGCGGCTCGTCGGCGCCGGCGGCGCTCGAGGCGGCCGACGCGTTGGCGTGGGGGCGGTCGGTGCTGCCGGCGTCCGGCGTGACGTTCACCTACCGCGTCCGGCCGCTGGCGCCCGGCCGCTGGCCGGTGAACCGCGAGGCTGTGGCGCGCTACGCCGACGCCGACGGCGCCGAGCGCAGCTACGTCTTCCCGGTGCCCGAGATCGTCGTCCTGGCGCCGACGCCGACCCCGACCGCGACGCCGACCGCCACCCCCACCGCCACCACCACGCCGACGCCCACCGCCACCCCGACCGCCAGCCCGACGCCGACGGCCAGCCCGACGGCGACGACCACGCCGACGCGCACCGCCACCCCGACGGCCACGCGCGTGCCGCGGCCGATCCACCTGCCGTTCGCGCTGCGCAGCCATTGCATCCCGACCGGCCAGCTCGTCGACCTGGTCCTGGTGCTCGACACCTCGTCGTCGATGACGGGCGACAAGCTCGCGGCCGCCCAGGCCGCCGCGCGCCGCTTCGTCGACCGCTTCGACCTGCCCTACGACCGGCTGGCGGTGGTGGGCTTCGCCGAGACGGCCACCGTGGCGGTGCCGCTGACCGGCAACGCCACGCGCCTGCGCAACGGCATCGCGGCGCTGGCGGTGCGGCCCGGCACCCGCATCGACCGCGCTCTCGAGGCCGCCGCCGGCGAGCTCGGCTCGTCGCGGCACCGTCCGTCCAGCCGGCCGGTCGTCGTGCTGCTGTCCGACGGCAGCCACGCCGGCGACGTCGCCCCGGTCCTCGCCGCGGCCGACCGCCTGGCGGCCGCCGGCGCGACGGTGTTCACGATCGGGCTCGGCCCGGACGCCGACCAGGCGCTGCTGGCCCGGATCGCCGCACCGGGCGCGTACCGCTACGCGCCGGCGCCGGGCGAGCTCGACGAGGTCTACCGCCAGATCGCCGGCCTGACGCGGTGCCGCTGAGCGGCGCCCGGCGGCGCTATCCTTGGCCCGTGGCGGCGCCTTGTACCGTAGGTCGGCCGGCCGCGCCGCCGATCGCCCGCCCGCCGCAGGCTCTCGCAGAGGCTCGCCCATGACCGCCGCGCCCACGCCCCGCCGACCGTTCGACGCCGTCCGCCGGCCGCAGGCCGGACCGCGCCGGCTCGCCGCCGCCGCGCTGGCGGTGACGTCGTTGGCGGCGGCGGGCCTCGCGGCAACGGCGCGGGCGCCGTGGGCGCTGGGCGGCGACGTCGACGCGCCGCGCGCATCGGCGGCGGGCGGCGCCGGCGCCCGGGCCGACGCGGCCGCGCCCGAGGGCGGCTGGCGCCACGGCGCGACGTGGCCGCTGCCGCCGCCGCCGGCGCTGCCGCTGGCGCTGGCGCTGGACGACGGCGGCACGCTCTGGATGGCCGATGGCCGGTCGCGCCGCGTCGAGGCCTTCGACGCGGCCGGCGCGTCGCGCGGCGGCTGGGCGGTGGACGGCCTGCCGCTGGCGCTGGCGTGGGACGCCGCCGCCGGGGCGGTGCTGGCCGTCGTGCTCGCCGACTCCGGGCCCGAGCTCGAGGCCCGCCGCCCCGACGGCGTCTTGTTGTGGCGCGACCGCATCGACGATCGCCTCGTCCGCGGCCGCGAGGACCAGATCGCGGCCGACGTCGGCCGCGGCGCCGGCGACGTCGGGCCGATCGTGCTCGTCAACGGCCTGGCGACGCGCTATGACCGCACGACGGGCGCGCTGCTGCCCGCCGGCAACCGGCTGTTGGCCCAGGACGGCCGCCCGATGCGCATGGCGGTGTTGTCAAGGACGCTGCTGGCGGCGCTCGAGCCGCTCCAGCAGCGCCTGGTGCTCACCGACCTGGCCGCCGGCACCCGCGCCACGACCCCGCTGACCGACGTCGTGGGGCTCGCAGTGGCCGCCGGGCCGCTGCCGTCGTTCGTCGCGCCGCCGGCGGCGGGTCGCGCGGGGGACGGTTGGGTCGCCACCGCGCCGGGCCAGGCGCCGCCGCGGGGGGTGCTCGTGCTGGCGCGCGGTGTCGAGCGCGACCGCCTCGGCCTCGTCGTGGTGGCCGTCCGGCCCGACGGCCGCGAGGCGGGCCGCTGGGCGGTGCCGGCGGCCCACGGCGGCGCGCCGGGCGACGACGGCTTCCGCTGGGCGCTGGCGGCCGGCGCCGACGGCCTGGCGTTCAGCCGCGGCGTCGAGCGCCTCAGCGTCGAGCGCTTCGGCGCCGATGGCAGCCACCGCTTCAGCCTGCCCCTGGGACGCCCGGCGCCGGCCTTCGGGCGTCGCGCGGCGCGGATGCAGACGAACCTGGTCACGACCGCCAGCGGGCTGTCGTTGACTGCCGGCCCCGACGGCGCGCTGGCGGTCCTGGATGCGGCGGGCTCGCGCATCGTGGCGCTGTCGACCGTCGGTGCCGCGCCGGGGACGCCGCTGCGCGAGACGATCCTGCCCTACGACGTGGCCGACATCGCCGCCGACGTCGGGCGGGCCGGGCTGGCGGACCCGGCGCCGCCGTCCGCCAGCGCCTACCTGCTGCGCACGGCCGACGACCGGCTGCGGCGGGTGGCGGCCACCGCCGCCGTCGCGCGCTACACCGATCCGTGGTCGGCCCCGTGCGGCTGCCCGCTGGGCGGGCGGCTGGCGCTCAGCGGCCGCGGGCTCTGGGTCACCCGGCCGGCAACCCGCCGCCTGGCCCGGCTCGACGTCGACGACGGCGCCGAGGTCGAGCGGGCGCGCCCGGGCGCCGTCGGCCTCTGGCCGGCCGACGTCGAGGCCGCCGCCGACGGCGACGTCTGGGTGGCCGACGGCATCGGCGGGGTGATCGAGCGCTGGCGCAGCGACGGCGGGGCGCCGTTGCGGTCCTTCACCGCCGGGTCGTTCATCGGACCGCAGCGGCTGGCGGCCGGACAGCTGGCGGACGGCGTCGACGTCGTCGCGGCGCTGATGTCCGACGGCAGCGTGGCGGTGCACGCGGCGGCCGACGGCTGGCAGCGGGCCGCCTTCACCCCGGTCCTCGGCGACGGCGGCGCCGTGCTGGCCGATGACCTGTACGTGTTGCCGGACGGCAACCTGGCCCTGGCCGATGCCGCCCGCATGGCGATCCACGTCTTCGTGCCCGGCCCGGCCGCGACGGCCACCGCCGACGCCAGCGCGACGGCCGCGGCGACGCGCAGCGCGACCGCGCCCGCCACGGCCACGGCCGGCGGCACGCCCGGCCCGTCGGCCTCCGCCACCCCCACGCCCACCGCCTCCCCGTCGCCCACCGCCGCATCGACGTCGCCGCCCGTCGCCTGCCGCGCGACCGGGGCCAAGGCGGTCGACCCCGACCGCGTCGTCCTGGGCCAGACCGCCGCCGTGTCGCTGAGCCTGCGCGTCGACTGTCCGGGCCAGCCGCGGCTGACCGGGGCCGACATCGTCCTGGTGCTCGACCGCTCGACATCGATGACCGGCGACGGCCTCGCGGCGGCCAAGGTGGCCGCGCAGCGGTTCGTGGCGGCGCTCGACGTCCGCGTCCACCAGGTCGGCCTCGTGTCGTTCGGGTCCGACGTCCGGCTCGAGGCGCCGCTCGGCGCCGATCCGGCGCCGGCGGCGCTGGCGCTGCAGCGGTTGACCGCCGGTGGCAACACGAACCTCGGCGGCGCGCTGGCGGCCGCCGGACAGCACCTGCAGTCGCGGCGTCGGCCCGACGCCCAGCCGGTAATCGTCGCGCTGACGGACGGCAACGACACCGTCGGCGCCGCCGACCCGGTGGCGGTGGCCGACGGGCTCAAGGGCTGGGGCGTTCAGATCCACCTCGTCGGCCTCGGCACGGCGGCCGACGCCGCCGTGCTGGCGCGGCTGGCCAGCAGCCCGGGGCACGTCACCCTGGCCGCCGGCCCGAGCGACCTGGTGCCGATCTACGCCGGCCTCGTCCGCCGCGTCGGCGCCGCCGGCCTGGTCGGCGGCCTGTCGGTCGACGAGGCGCTGACGGCGGGCATCGACCTCGAGCCGGGCTCGGCCCAGCCGGCGGCGGTCGAGCGCGCCGGCGGCCTCACCTGGAGCCGGCCGATCCTCGGCCCCGCCGGCTTCGGCGGGGGCTTCCTCATCCGCCCGACGCGGCTCGGCCGCTACGAGGTCAGCGCGTCGGCGGTGGCCCGCTGGACCGACGCCCTGGGCGGCGCCCACGCCTACGCGTTTCCGCCGGTCGAGATCGAGGTCGTGCTGCCGACGGCGACGCCGACGGCGACCGCCACCCCGACGCCCGAGCCGTTCGTGGCCTACCTGCCGGCGCTGTGGCGCAGCGCCTGCATCCCGGCGCCGAAGCCGGCCGACGTCGTGCTGCTCGTCGACACCTCGAGCAGCATGACCGGCGCCAAGCTCGTCGAGGCCAAGGCGGCCGCCAAGGCGTTCGTCGGCCTGCTCGACCTGCCGCGCGACCGCGCCGCCGTCGTCGCGTTCGACGAGCTGCCGCGGGCTACGACGGGCCTCTCGGGCAGCCAGGCGGTCCTCGAGGCGGCGATCGACGCGCTGGCCAACGGCAACGGCACCCGGATCGACCGCGCCCTCGACGCGGCGCACGACCTGCTGGCCCTGACGCGCGCCGATCCATCGCGGCGGGCGGTGGTGGTGCTCCTGACCGACGGCGGCCAGTCCGGCCCGGTCCCGCCGGTCTTCAGCGCCGCCGACCGGCTGCGCGCCGGCGGCACCGTCGTCTACGCCATCGGCCTGGGACCCGACGCCGACGTCGCCCTGCTCGACCAGATCGCCGGCCCGGGCCGGCGCTTCACCGCCCCGACCCCGGCCGACCTGGCCGCGATCTACGCCGAGGTGGCGGCGGTGACGGGGTGTCGGTAGCGTCGATCCCTGCCGCCGCGCGCGCGGCGCGGCCGCGGCGGACTACGGCCCCGACGCGCCGCCCGCCGGCCCTTCGCGGCTGAGGCGCGGCAGCCACAGCACGCGCGCCCCGACCGGCGGCCAGCCGGGCGGCGTGGCCGTCGGCCAGGGCGTCGACGTCGGCGGGCGGGTGGCGGTCGGCGTCCAGCTCGGGATGGCGGTCGGCGTCGGGTCGATCGTGTCGAGGAACGTGCTCGGGAAGTAGGCGTGGCCCGGCTGGCGGGCGAAGCGGTAGTCGAGCCGGGTGAAGCGGACGGCCTCGCGCCGCTCGGTCGAGCGCGGTACGACGACGACCTGGACGAGCTGCGGCCGGCCGCGCGGCAGCCGGCCGAAGGACCAGACGGACTCGGCGGGACGTTGGGCGACGGGCTGTGGGATGAAGAGGCCGGGGCGCGGCGCCACGTCCTCGAAGTAGCCCTCGGTGATCCGAATGTCGGCTGGTTGGGCGCGGGCGAGGTCGGCGGCCAGGGACCGGAACAGCGCCACCAGCGCGGCGCTGTCGGGGGTCTGGATGGCGTCGTCCGGGCTCGACGCCACGTCGGACAGCTCGGGGTCGCAGTCGCCGGCGCAGACCGTCACGACGCGGTGGCCGGCGGCCTTGATGCGGGCCGCCGCCTGGAGCATCGCCGTCACGCTGCCGGCCGCCTCGCGACCGTCGGTCAGGAGCACGACGGCGCCGCTGGCCTCGGGCCGGGCGTCGGCCAGCATCGACTCGGCGGCCACCAGCGCCTGGGCGATGGCGGTGCGGCCGTTGGCGCGCAGGCCGTCGAGGGCGGCGCGGACGGGCGCCAGGTCGGCGTCGAGCGGCAGCCGGACCGTCACGCTCGTCCCGAACGCCACGAACCCGACGCGCGTGCCCGCCGGCACGTCGTCGAGGAACGCGTGGGCGGCGCGGACGGCGTTCACGAGCCGGTCCTGGGCGGCCATCGAGTCGGAGTGGTCGACGACGAGGACGGCGTCGAGCGCAACGGCCAGGCTCGGGCAGGCCAGGGCCGCGCTCAGGGTGTGGGTGACCGGGTCGCCCGCCACGGCCGCGGTGCGCCGCGGCAGCCGGTCGAGCTCCGGCTGGCACGGTCCGGCCTGGCCGCTCTCCCAGACCGTCACGCGCGGCGATGGCAGCCAGGTGGCGTTCGATCGGCCCAGATCGTCGGTGACCGTCAGCCGGGCCGGCTCGCCCAGCGGCTGGTCGGCGCCGGCGGCGCGCGGGCGCAGCGCGTAGCGGATGCGCTCGGCCGCCGCGCCGGGCCGGGCGGACATCGTCCAGCGCAGCCGGCGGCCGTCGACGGCGTCGGGCGGCGGCTCGGCCGAGCCCGCGACGAGGTCCATGTCGGCCGGCAGCACCTCCTCGACCGTGGCCGAGGCGATGCGCACGCCGCCGTAGCGCCGCGCCAGGGCCGCCAGCAGGTCGTCGAGCGCGCCGGGCGAGGTGCGGTGGGCGTCGGCGGGGTCGGACGCGATGCGGCCCAGGATCGGGTCGCACACGCTCTCGAGGCAGACGGTGGCCAGCTGCGACCCGTCCGCCTTCAGGGCGTCGGCGGCGGCCAGCGTCCGCTCGGGCGAACCGTAGCCCTCGCTGAGCACGATGACGCCGGCGTGGGCGTCGGGCCGGCGCCAGGCCATCTCCTCGAGCGCCGCCGCCAGGCCGGCGCCCAGGTTCGGCTCGCCAAAGCCCTTGCCGTTCAGGTCGCCGAGGCTGTCGAGGACGTCGAGCACCCGACCGTAGTTCGCCGAGAGCGGCACCCGACGCACCCGCCAGTCGAGCGTCACGAGCCCCACCCGCAGGTCGGTGTCGCCCAGCCCGGCCAGCAGCGTCCGCACCGCGCCGCGGATCGCCGAGAGCTCGACCGCCGAGGTGTTGTAGGCGCTGTCGACGACGATCACGAGGTCCTGCCGGCGCCGGTCGGCCGGGCAGACGGTGTCGACGTCGACGCGGACGTGGACGTCTTGGCCCAGGACCACGCTCGGCTCCCAGGCCGACTTGGCCGCTGCCGGCAGGCACGCCGGCTCGCCGGGCCGCGGCTCGACGACGCTCAGCGGCGCGCGCGGCAGCCGCAGCCGCGCCGACGCGAACTCGTCGTCGTACACCAAGCGCGCCGTGCCGTCGCCGGCGTAGCCCAATCCCGGCGACGGGGCGGCGACGAGGTCGTAGCGCAGCGTGAGCGGGGTGTCGACGGCCGCCGCCAGCGGCCCGACCCGCATCTGGAAGCTGTCGAAGAACGCGACCGTACCCGGCGTCGAGCTGCGGACGCTGCCGGCGACGACCCGGGCGCCGGGCGGCAGCCGCTCGTCGATCGTGATCGACGTGAGGCCGGCGGCCCGGCCGGCGTGGTCGCCGGTGATCTTCTGTAGCAGGATCGCGTCGCGCAGCCGCTGCAGGTCGGGGAAGTCGTAGTCCCAGCGCAGCCCGGGGTCGCAGCCGCCGCCGACGCAGATCGTGACGAGCTCGACGCCGTCGCGCGCGGCGGCGGCCAGGGCGGCGGCCAGCGCCCGGGCCGGGGCGGGCGGCGCCGCGCCGTTGCCGACGTAGTAGACGATCTCGTGCGCCAGCGGCTGCGGCGTCAGCGCCGCCAACGCCGCCTCGATCGCCGCCGCGGCGTGCCCGCCCGGCCGGCCGTCCCAGGCCCGGATGGCGTCGGCGTGCGGCCCGGCGTCGCGCGTCGGCGGCACGACGACCGGTGCCGGCGCGACGTTCCAGACCAGGCCGTAGATGCCGTCGGCGCCGCCCGGCGGGTCGTACCAGGCCCGCGCCGTCGTGACCGAGCGCTCGACGGTGGCGGCCGTCAGGGTCGGCGGCGGCTGCAGCGCGATCATGCCGTTGCGCTCGATGGGGAACGCCCAGCAGCCGCGGGGCGTCAACTCGAGCGTGACGGCCACCGTCTCGCCGGGCCGGACGACGGCCGGCGCATAGCGGCGCGTGGCGGCGAGCCGGCAGTCGCGGTCGGGGCGGTTCACAACGACGGACAGCGGCGTGTCGAGGGCCACCGCCAGGTCGCGGCGGGCATCGGCCAGCGCGACGTCGACGCCGACCGGCCAGGCCAGGCGCAGCTCGCCGGCGTCGGTCACGGCCGGGTCGGGCGGCGCCGCCCGCAGCCGATAGCGGATGCGGCGGACGATGAGGCCCGGCAGGTCGTCGTCGGCCGGCGCCAGCCGCCACACCGCCTGGCCGGCCCGCCACGCCGCCGGCGACGGGTCGAGCGGCTGCAGCGTCAGGCCGGCCGGCAACGTCTCGGTCAGCGTGACCGGCCCCATGACCCCGGCCAACGCCGGCCCGCAGTCGACGTCGACGTCGAGCTCGACGGTGACCTCGCCGCCCCAGGCCACGCGGCCGACGGCGACGCGCTCGGCGAAGAAGTCGCGGCGGTACGTCGCGACGCAGCCCTTGCCGTCCTGCGCCGCCGGACGGGCGCGCGCCGTCGGCGCGTCGGCGCCGGGCGCCGCGGCCGCGCCCACGCCGGTCGCGACCGCCAGCGCGACCGCCGCCCAGCGGCCGGCGCGCACCTTGGCCGCCGCCTGGGCGCCGCGAGGTGCGTCGGGTCGGGGATCGCGGGGCTGCGCCATCGACATCCTCCGTGCTCTCGTCCACGCGCGGCAACGTACACAACACGCGCCGGGGTCCCGATTGGACCGCCGCGTCGTGGGACCCCGGCGCTGGTCCCGGCGTTCCGCGGCGCCGCTCAGCGCCGGGCCGGCGGCACCTCGACCCAGTCGGCGCCGCCGCCGAGCGGCAGCGGCGCCGCGGGCCGGTCGGAGCGCACGAAGGATAGCCGCCAGGCGGCGCCGTCGAACGCGGCCGGCAGGTCGATGTCGTGCCGCACCGTCCGGCCGACCGGCCACGACATCGACGCGAAGCGCCCCACCAGCGGCGTGGCGACGACGCGCGCCGTCTCGCGCCCGCCGCGCCAGGCGGTGACGACCGCCTGGTCGAGCACGGCCACCGGCCCGCCGTCGGAGCCGATCATGTCGAAGAAGAACGGCCGGACGCTGCGCCAGGCGAGGCGCAGCCGGCCGCCCGGCCCGGTGTCGGCGCCTGGCGCGCGGGCGACCGCGGTGACCGCCAGCCGGCCGTCGACCGCGACCGCCACCGCCGCGCCGTCGCCGCGCGCCGCGTCGGCGACGAGCGGCGCGGCGGCCGGCGGCGGCCGGTGGCCCGGCGCGACGACGCCGAGCAGCGCCGCGGCGCTCAGCGCCAGCAGCCCGCCCACCGCCGCCCGCGCCGCGCCCGGCCACGCCCGGCGCGGCAGCACGGCCCGCCACCCGGCCACGAACAGCACCGCCAGCGGGGCGGCGATGATGTAGAGGTAGCGTCCTTGGGCGACGACGAGGTCGAACCGCAGCCCAAGCCGGACGATCGAGGCGTAGCCCAGCGCCACGGCCGCCACGACGACCGCCAGCACGCGCCCGTCGCCGCCGGGCGCCGGGCGCGGCGCCGCGCCGGGATCGTTCGCGCCGCGACGGTCGGCACTGCCGTCCCCGGTGCTGCCTTCGCGCGACCGCGGGCGGCCGGCGTCGCCAAGCCGCGGGGCGGCGCGCACGCCTCGCAGTGCCCGGGCCGCGAGCACGACCCAGCCACAGGCGGCCACCGCCGCCGCGGCGGCGAGCGCGAGGTAGACGCCGTCGGGCAGCCGGATCGTCATCCAGCCGAAGCGGCCCCAGTACGACTCGAACTGCACCGTCAGGTAGCGGCCGAGCTCGGCCGAGAGCGGCACGTCGCGCTCGAGCTCCGGGATCCGCGCCGCCCAGCGCCGCCAGCCCAGCGGGTCGCGCCAGCCGTAGCGCAGCGCGTTGCGGGCGAACCAGCCGCCGGCCACCACAGCCGCCGCCGCCCCGGCGACGGCGCCGTCGCCGGCGAGGCGGCGCCAGGCGACGCGGCGTCCGGCGCGTCGCGGCGCCGCGCGGGCGCCCAGCGCCACGGCCAGCGCCGCGGTCGGAACGAGGAAGACCGTCGTGAGCTTGGCCAGCAGGGCGATGCCGACCCAGCCGCCCAGCGCCGCCAGACGGCGGCGCGGGCGCGGGTCGTCGCCCGTCGCCACGGCGGCCGCCGCGGCCAGGGCCATCGCGCTGGCGCCGGCGGCCAGCGTGTCGTTGTGGAAGACGCCCGACAACCAGGCGATGCCGGGCGTGAACGCCACCACCGCCGCCGCCGTCGCCGCCGCGCCGCGCTCGCGCGGCCAGAGGCGCCGCGCTAGGCGCCAGGCGCCCACCACGAGCAGCGCGCCGCCCAGCAGCGACGCCAGGCGGGCGGCCCGGGCGGCCCGGGCGCCGGGCGTGGCCAGCGGTCCGGCGTCGGGGGGGTGGGCGAAGCGGTTCGGCAGGGCCGGGGCGTCGAGGTCGTGGACGAACGTGGGCAACGCGACGAAGCCGAGGCCGTCGACGCCGAACGGGGCCGACAGGAGCGCGCCGATCAGGTAGTACAGCGGCGGGTGCTTGGCCTGCGGGCCGGCTGCCAGGTCGGGCGCGTCGGCGACGCCGGCGGGCGGCAGCGCCGGCAGCCGGCGCTGCTGGCGCAGGAACAGCACCATCTGGAGGTGCGACGGCTCGTCGGGCGCCTCGCCCAGCGGGACGGCCAGGTTGAAGCCCAGCGCCAGCGCCGCGAACGCGGCCAGGATCGCCGCCAAGGCGCGCGGCGGGCGGTCGTCGTCGTCCATCGGCCAATGCTGCCGAGGTCAGGGGGGCGGCGTCAACCGCGCGTCCACCGCGTCGCGGCGTCGACGGCCGCAGGGCTTGACTCGCCCTTGGCGCGGCTTCATGATCCCGCCCATCCGCCGCACCCGGGCGGTTCGCGCCGGCGCCCGGCCGCCGCGCCGCCCACGCCCCGTGGCCCCCGCCCATGATCGACCGCTTGCGCGACCGCGAGGCCGCCGGACAACCCATCGAGGTCGCCCTGGTCGGGGCCGGGGCGATGGGCGTCGGCATCGCCTGGCAGCTGGCGCGCACGCCGGGCATGCGGTTGCGGGCGATCGCCGACATCGACCCCGGCGCGGCGCGCGCCGCCGCCGAGGCCTACGGTGCGCCCTACGCCACCGTCGGCGCCGGCGACCGGCTGCCGCCCGCCGGTGCGGTGGCCGTGGCGCGCGACCCGTTCGCCTGGCTCGATCGGCCCGAGCTCGGGCTCGAGGTCCTCGTCGAGGCCACGAACACGATCGGCTTCGCCGGGCGGCTGTGCGAGGCGGCGGTTGACCGCGGGCTGCACGTGGTGCTGATGAACGCCGAGGTCGACCTGGCGCTCGGACCGCAGCTCGTGGCGCGGGCCCGGGCCGCCGGGCGCGGCGCCGTGGTGACGAGCGACGGCGGCGACCAGCACGGCGTCCTGGCCCGGATGATCGACGAGATCGAGCTCTGGGGCTTTCAGATCGTCATGGCCGGCAACATCAAGGGCTTCCTCGACCGCCACGCCACCGCCGCCTCGCTGGCGCGCGAGGCGGCGATCCGCAACCTCAACCCGGTGCAGTGCTGCGCCTACACCGACGGCACCAAGCTGGGCGTCGAGATGGCGCTGGTGGCCAACGGCTACGGCCTGGCGCCGTGGCAGCCGGGCATGGAGGGGCCGCGGGTGGCCGACGTGCGCGACGTCTTCGGCGCGTTCGACTTCGACCGCTACGGCGCGACCGGCGTCGTCGACTACATCCTGGGTGCCGAGCCCGGCGGCGGCGTCTTCGTCGTCGGCCGCTGCGACGACGCGCTCCAGCAGCGCTACCTCCACTACTACAAGCTGGGCGACGGCCCCTACTACCTGTTCTACCGCCCCTACCACCTCTGCCACCTCGAGACGCCCCGCGCCATCGCCCGGGCGGCGCTCTACGGCGAGGCCGTCCTCCAGCCGCGCCACGGCCGCGTGGCCGACGTCTACGCCTACGCCAAGCGCGACGCCGCCGCCGGCGAGGCCGTCCCGCACGGCATCGGCGGCGACCACTGCTACGGCCTGGTCGACCGCTGCGCCGACGCCGACGGGCGCGGCCACGTCCCGATCGCCCTGCTCGACGTCGAGGCCGGCGAGCCGCTGCCGCGCCTCAAGCGCGCCATCCGCCGCGACGCGCCGCTGACCTGGGACGACGTCGCGCTGCCCGACAGCTGGCTCGTCCGGCGCTGGCGGGCCGAGGGGCTGGCCGCCCCGGCCGCGTGAGCCCACCGCCCGACGCGCCGCACGTCGTGGTCGTCGGCGCCGGGGTCTGCGGGTTGTATGCGGCGCGCGTCGCCGCCGGCGGCGGGGCGCGGGTGACGGTCCTCGAGCGCGACGACGTCGTCGGCGGGCTGGCGGCCGGCCGCCGAGTCGACGGCAACTGGGTCGACCTCGGCACCCACCACCTCCACGCCTTCGACGCCGCGATCTTCGACGACGTCCGCGCCCTCATGGGCGACCGGCTGCGGCCGATCGCCAAGCGCGCCCTGGTCCGCTACGGCCGCGGCTTCCGGCGCTACCCGCTGGCGTTCGGCGACCTGCTGCGCGGCGTCCCACCCTGGACGCTGGCGACGGCGCTGGCCGGGCTCGTCGCCCAGCAGCTGGCCAACCGCGTCCGGCCGCGCCCGGCGGCCAACGCCGAGGAGGCGCTCATCGCCCTCTACGGCCGGCCGCTCTACCGCTTCTTCTTCCGCGACTTCACCACCCGCTACTGGGGCCTGCCGCCGCGCGCGCTCTCGGCCACGTTCGTGCGGCGCAAGATGCCCCGCCTGTCGGCGGTCGACGTCGTCAAGCGCGCCCTCGGTCGGTTCGGGGTGCGCGAGAGCGCCGGCGCCGCCGTCGACAGCGCGCTGGCCGACGAGACGCTGTGGTACGGCGTGACCGGCAGCGGCGAGCTGCCCACGGCGCTGGCCGAGCACGTCGTGCGCCTCGGCGGCCGCGTCGAGACGTCGGCGCCGGTGACGGCGATCGAGACGGACGGCGGGCGGGTCGTGGCGGTGCGCTACCGGCCGGCGGGCGGCGCCGAGGTCCGGCTGGCGTGCGACGCGGTGATCAACACCGCCCCCATCCAGCACGTCGTGCCGTGCTTCGACCCGCCGCCGCCGGCCGACGTCGTGGCCGCCGCGGCGCGGCTGCGCCACCGGCCAATGGTGGCCTATGCGCTGCTGGTGCGCCGAGAGCGGCTGCTCGACGCGCTGTACGTCTACTACCGCGACCGCCGCTTCCACCGCCTGTCCGAGCCCAAGAACAGCGGCCTGGCGATCGACCCGCCCGACCACACGCTGCTGCTGGTCGAGCTGATGTGCGACCCCGGCGACGCGACGTGGCGCGCCACCCCGGAGGCGCTGGCGGCGGTCGTCGCCGACCTCGAGGCCGAGGGCGTGCTGCGCGCCGACGAGATCGTCCGCCACCACGTCATCCGCGCCGCCGAGGCCTACCCGGTGTTCGACCTGGGCTTCGAGCCGTACCTGGCGGCGCTCGAAGCGTTCGTCGGGCGCTGGCCGAACGCCTGGTCGGTGGGCCGCCAGGGCGGGTTCGGCTACCCGAACATGCACGCCGCGATGCGCCAGGGGGCCACCGCGGCCGAGGCGGCGCTGGCCCGGCTGGGACCCGGGCGTCCCGCGCCGGGCCGCGCCGCCGACGCACCGTGACGCAGCGCCCCGCGCCGACCCAGGAGGACGCCATGACCGCCCGCCGCCGTCTCGCTCCCGCCGCGCTCGCCGCGGCCGCGCTGGCCGCGGCCGTCGGCCGCGCCGCCCTCGCCCCGCCGTCCGCGCCTGCGGCGCGACCCGCGGCGGCGGCGCTGGCCGCGACCCTGGGTCGCCAGCCGCTGCTCTTCGTCGCCAACGTCGGCCAGGCCGATGCGGCGGCCGACTTCGTGGCCGAAGGGCACGGCACGAGCGCGCTGTTCGGGGCGGGCGGCGTCGGGCTGCGGCTGGTGCGGCCCGGGACGGCGGCGTCGGCCTGCGGCGGCCGCCGCGGCGACGGCGTCTGCCGGGCGGCGCTGGCCGCCCCCTCGCCGCGGCCGCTCGCGCCGCTGGCGGCCGGCGCGCGCGCCGGCGACGCTGCGCGCGGCACCGTCGACGCCCTCGAGCTGCGCTTCATCGACGCGGCCGGGGCGCGGCCGCGGCCGGCGAACCGGGCGCCGACGACGATCAGCCACTTCCGCGGACCCCGCAGCGCCTGGCGCATCGCCGAGCCGACGTATCGGCGGCTGGTCTACGACGCCGTCTGGCCGGGCATCGACGTCGCGTTCGACGGGGCGCCGGGCCAGCTCAAGCAGACGTTCACCGTGGCGCCCGGGGCCGACCCGGGCCGCATTCGCCTGGCCTGGCACGGCGCGACGTCGCTGGCCGTCGACGCCGCGGGCGCGCTCGTCGTCGGCACCGCGGCCGGCGCGATCGTCGACGAGGCGCCGCGGGCGTGGCAGACGATTCGCGGCCGGCGGGTCGCGGTGGCGGTGGCCTTCGCGCTCGACGGACCGGTCGGCGATGGGCACGGCTACCACTTCGCCGTCGGCGCCTACGATCCCGCCCACGCCCTCGTCATCGACCCGGCGGTGGTGGCGTTCGCCGGCTTCATCGGCGCCGGCGGGGTCGACCGCGGGCTCGGGCTGGCGCTCGGGCCGGACGGCGCGGTTTGGGTGGCGGGCCAGAGCGGGCCGGCCGCCTATGTGGCCAAGCTCGATGCCGAGGGGACGGCCGTGGAGCAGGTCGGGCTGTTCCACGCCGCCGACACGATCGCGGCGTTCGACATCGCCGTCGACGGCGACGGCTACGGCTACGTCACCGGCATCGTGATGGGCGACGGCGGCGTCGACTTCCCGGTGTCGTTCGGTCCCGACACGACGTACAACGGCGGGCTGTCCGACGCCTTCGTGGCCAAGATGACGCCCGACGCCAAGAGCCTGGTGTATTGCGGCTACCTGGGCGGCGCGGCGATCGACTTCGGCGAGGGGGTGGCGGTCGACGGCGCGGGCCAGGCATACCTGTCGGGCCTGGCGCAGTCGAGCGAGGCGACGTTCCCGGTGGCCGTCGGCCCCGATTTGACCCACAACGGCGACTTCGACGCCTACATCGTCAAGCTCAAGGCCGACCCGACGGCGCCCGACGTGCGCGACAACGTCGTCTACGCCGGCTTCATGGGCGGCGACGGGCTCGACGTGACGGTGACCGACGACGGCTGGCTGTCCTCGGGTCACGTGGCGGTCGGGTCCGACGGCGCGGCGTACCTCTCGGGCCAGACGACGTCGCGCGAGGACACGTTCCCCGACGGCGACGGGCTGGGCGACCTGCCGACGTTCGACGGGACGTACAACGGCGGCAGCTGGGATGCCTACGTGGTCAAGGTCCGGCCCGACGGCACCGGCTTCGCCTACGCCGGCTTCCTGGGTGGCAGCGCGTACGACGACGGCAAGGGCATGGCGATCGGGGCCGACGGCACGGCCTACGTCACCGGCGACACCGCCTCCGACGACTTCCCGGTCCGCGGCGGTCCCGACCTGACCGCCAACGGCCGGCTCGACGCCACCGTGGCCGCCGTCGCGCCCGACGGCCGGTCGCTCGTGTTCGCCGGCTACCTGGGCGGCGACGACGACGAGCAGGGGCAGGCGGTGGCGCTCGGGCCCGACGGGGCGCTGTACGTGACGGGCCGCACCGAGTCGACCGGCGACACCTTCCCGGCTATCGGCGGCCCCGACCTGACCCACAACGGCCCCGACGGCCTCGACGACGCCGCCGACGAGGGCGACGCCTTCATCGGCCGGCTGGCGGCGCGGCAGGGGGGCGCCGACCCGCGGGCCAACTGGGACTACCTGGGCTACATCGGCGGCGATGCCGGCGACGGCGCCTACTGGCTGGCGATCGACGACCGCCACCGCGCCTACCTCGTCGGCGACGCCGACTCGGGCCAGGCGACGTTCCCCGACGGCGACGGGATGGGCGGCGTGCCGACGTTCGACGGCACGTTCGAGGGCCAGACCGACGCCTTCGTCGCCCGCGTCGACTACGCGCCGCCGCCGCCGCGCATCGCGCTGCCGTGGCTCGGCCGGGCCGCCGACCGCGCCGCGGCGCCGACGGCCGCCGTCGTGACGCCGGCCCCGACCGACACGCCCCGCCCGACGAGCACGCGCCGCCCGCTGCCCACGGCGCTGCCGACGCTGCGACCGACGCCGGTCGTGACGGTGCCCGACGGTGAGACGCTCGTCTTCTTCGACGACTTCGGCGATCCGGCCAGCGGCTGGGACAGCCTGGCCGAGGACGGCGACGTCTGGCGCTACGTCGACGGCGCCTTCGAGGTGGCGACCGACGCGTCGGGCCGATTGACGGGTCCGTTCGCGCCGCGCCGGGTGCGGTTCGGCGACGGCGTGCTGCGCGCCACGGCCCGGCTCGACCAAGGCGACGACGCGTCGTACGGCCTGCTGTTCAACGGCGGGTCGCTGTTCCTGTTCGTGCTGGGCGGCGACGGGACGTGGGGCGTGTTCAAGGTGGCGGGCGGCTCGCTGGCGCCGGTGCTGGCGCTGTCGCCGTCGCCCGCGGTGCCCACGGCGCGCGGTGCCGTCGTGCGGCTGCGGATCGAGCGGCTGGGCCGCCGCGCCGTGTTCTACGTCGACGACGCCCGGCTGGGCGAGATCGACGATCCCGACCTCGTCGAGCCCGGCCAGCCCGGGCTCTTCATCAGCGCCGGCGACGATGTCCCGGCCCGCGCCCGCTACGACGACCTCCTGGTCACCCGCTGGACCGACCCGGCGCCCGTCTGGACGCCGGCGCCGACGGCGACCGCGGGAGCGGGGCTGGGGGCACGACTCGCGGCGGAACGATGGGCGGTGCGGGACGCGCGCTCGGCCGAGGCGCGCGGCGTGCGCATCGACCGCCGTTGACCGCGCCGGATCGGCCGATGTCCGGAGCCCGACCCTTGTCAACCGAGAAGGAGTGACCGATGTGGTCCGAGTTCAAGGCGTTCGCGTTCAAGGGCAACGTCGTCGACCTGGCGGTCGGCGTCATCATCGGCGCGGCGTTCGGCAAAATCGTGTCGTCGCTCGTCGACAACGTCCTGATGCCGCTCGTCGGGCTCCTGCTCGGCGGCATCGACCTGACGTCGCTGAAGCTGACCGTCGGCGCGGCCGAGCTGACCTACGGCCTGTTCGTGCAGAGCGTCCTCGACTTCCTCATCGTCGCGTTCGTGCTGTTCGTGCTCATCCGCCAGGCGAACCGCTTCATGGCCGCCCCGCCGCCGCCGGCCCCGGCCGAGCCGCCGGCCGACGTCAAACTGCTCGAGGAGATCCGCGACCTGCTGCGGGCGCGGGGGTAGGGGATGTTGGCCGGGCGTACCCGGTCACGCCCCCTGCGCCTGGGGCGGGAGCTCGAACCGGGCGAGGGCAGTCCGAGCCAGCAGAGCGTGGTGGTGGTCTCCCGGGTTTCGTCCCTGTACGCGGATCGGTTGGGGGAACGCAACGGATCGCTCTCGGGCGAGCGGGTCGCGCCGATCCTGGCGGGAACGCCGATTCCGAAGGCGTCGTACGTCGACCGCCCATGATCGCCCACCCGTCGACCGGGATTGCCAAGCCGCGACGCGGCATGACGCCCGTTGCCGCATGGAGATGCCGGTCATGATGCGAGCCAGAATCGCCGGCGTGGTGCTCGTCGTGCTCGTCCTGTTCGCCCTCACCGTCGCCGCCGGCCGGGAGGTCCGCAAGCGCCGTGCCGTCTCCGACGAGGGCGCCTCGCACGCAGCGACGCCCGCGATCGAAGGGGCCCACGCGGGCCAGCTCTACGGCCGCGTCACGACCGAGGACGGCGCCGTCTACGAGGGGCGGCTGCGCTGGGGCGGCGACGAGGAGACGTTGTGGGGCCACACCTTCAACGGGTACAAGGACGAGAACCCCTGGGCGGCTTATGCGCCGACCGAGCGGCGCTCGATCGGGGCCTTCGGGATCGAGATCCCGCTCGGGGAGCGCAAGCAGGACGTCGGCCGGCCGTTCATGGCGCGCTTTGGCGACATCGCGCGCATCGAGCCGCGCGGCCGCGACATCCGGGTGACGCTCAAGAGCGGAGCCGTGATCGTCCTCGACCGCTTCGCCGCCGACGACTTGGCCGACGGGCTGCGCGTGTGGGATGCCGCGCGCGGCGTGGTGGACATCGGGGAGCAGCGGATCCGCACGATCGAGTTTCTGCCCGCCGCCAACGTTGGCGCCGGCCCCTACCCCCTGCACGGTACGGTGCGCACGCGGCACGGCTCCTTCACCGGCCTTATCGAGTGGGGCCTGGAGGCGTCCGTCGGCTCCGACACGCTCGACGGCCGCACCGCCAGCGGTCATCTCAGCCTGCGCTTCGACACGATCCGCTCCATCGCCCGCCGCTCACCCGACAGCTCCGCGGTCACGCTGCAGGGAGGCCAAGAGGTCGTGCTTTCCGGCAGCCGCGAGGTCGGCGACGGCGACCTCGGGATCTACGTCGACGACCCGCGCTACGGGCGGGTGCTGATCTTCTGGGACACCTTCGAGCGCGTCGACTTCAGCGACGGCGGCACCGGCCCCGCGTACGGCGACTTCCCGCCGGGCCGCCCGCTCACGGGCAGCGTCACCACCCGCTCCGGCCGCCGTCTCACCGGCCGCCTGGTCTTCGACCTCGACGAGAGCGAGACGACCGAGACCCTCGATGCCCCGTCCCAGGGCGTCGACTACACGATCCCCTTCGGCCGCGTCACCTCGATCGTGCCCGTCAGCCCCGACGCGCGCGGCGTCGCGCGAGCGACGGTGACGCTCAACAGCGGCGAGGCGCTTCAGCTCGAGCCTGCCGGCGACCTCGGCGAGGGGAATGCCGGCCTGCTGATCTTCTTTGACGGCCGTCCGAACCCCGAGTACGTACCCTGGTCGGACGTCGAGCAGGTCGACCTCGACCACCCGCCGGAGCTGGACCCGCCGACAGGGCAGGCTGACGACACGGCAACGAGTGCGCGAATCGTGTCGGTGGGAGGGGAGACGAATGTTGGGCAGAGTGATTCTGGGCGTTCTTCTCGACCTAACACGCCAGACACGGCACGCAGTGTTCCGGCGGTGACGCCAACCACATCGGCCCCCACCTTGACACCCGACACCCTGCCTACCGCTCGACTGATCGTGCCAAGTCGCAACCTCGGCGGAGCTCCCCGTGCGGTCCTTGTGACACCGTCAAGTGATCCTGATGTCCCCTACCCACCGCCGACGCCGTAAGTGATGCGCTCACTCCCAAGAGAACCGTAGAACAGCCCTTCGCCCGCAGGCGGCAGCGTAGTGGAGGTCGCCCGCCCTACGGCAAGCCAGCGACCTCCGCTGCGCGCAGCGCGCACGGCAGGTAAACCCGGCCGGCGATCGGCGGGCCCGGCGTCGTGCTCGGGCCGGCGGTCGGCGGAAGGCTGGACGGGGTCGCGGCGGCCGTCGGTGTCGCGGCGCCGGGGGCGGGCGTGGCGGTGGCGTCGGGCGTCGCGGCTACGGTCGGCGTCGGCGGCGTCGGCGGTGAGGTCGGCGACGCGACTACGGTGTCGGTGGGGACGGGGGTCTCGGTCGCGGCGCCGGTGGGGGTCGCCGCGAGCGTCGCCGTCGGGCTGGCCGTTGCGGTCAGTGTGGCCATGGCCGTGGCGGTGGCGGGCGGCGGCGCGGTCGCCGTGAACGTCGGCAGCGCGGTCGGGGATGGCGTGAGCGTCGCGGTCGCGGTGGGCGTCGCCGTGGCCGAGGCCGTGGGCGTTGGCGTGGCGGTGGGCGAGGCGGTCGCCGTCGCCGACGGCGTCGCCGATGGTGTCGCGGTCGCCGTTGCGGAGGCCGTCGCTGACGATGTCGGTGTCGCGGTCGGGGTGGGCGTCGGGTCGATGTAGCTGACCTCGAGGCGGGGGCGGGTGGCGCCCGAGGCGCGGTAGAGCCGCTCGTAGGTGCCGCTGGCGGGGCCGCTCAGGCGCAGGCCGTGGTTGGGCATGCTGCCGCGCACCCAGTTCGTGACCAGCACCCGGACGTCGAACGTGCGCGGGCCCGGATCGCGGTCGGTGTCCCAGGCGCCCCAGGTGCCTTGCGTCGGCGGGCGGTTGTTCCAGGTCACCGTCGACGGGTCCCAGCCGAGCGTGATCCGCTCGACGATGATCCGCACCGGGCTGTCGCCGCTGCCGCTCAGCACGTTGACGGTGAGCTCGGCGGCGGTCACCTGGGCGTCGGCCGGGATGCCGGCGGTGTCGAACCGCCACAGCGGCAGCCGCTCGCGGCCGTTCTCGTCGCGCTCGACCGGCCACTCCGACGCCGTGTCGAAGTTCTGGGCCGGGCGGGCCTGGTCGATGTAGGCGTCGGCGACGGGGTAGAGGGTCACCGAGGCCGTCGTCCCGGCCGGCGACGCCGACGCCGCCCCGACGGCGTCGCGCGGACCCCCGGCGGCGGCCGCCGCCGTCAGCGCGGCGATGAGCCAGGCCGGGGCGGCGACGCGCGACGGGCTGAAACGTCGGTAAGGTGCGGGCATGGCAGACCTCCGGCGTGGGGCGCGGCGCGGCCGACCCATGATAGCCGGCCGGTCAAGCGACGCGCCGCCAGACCTTCTGCGCCTCGACGGCCCAGAGCACGACCGAGCCGGCGCCGACGCAGACGGCCAGCTGGCGGGCGTCGAGCGGCACCGTGCCGAGGGCGGACTGGAGGGGCGCGGCGTAGACAGCCGCCAGCTGGGCGGCGACGGTGAGCAGCACCGCGCCGAAGAGCGGCAGGTTGGACCGCGGCCCGAGGACGAACACCGAAGTGCGCTCCGAGCGCACCGCCATGGCGTGGCCCATCTGGCTGAAGGTGAGCGTCGTGAAGACCATCGTCTGCCAGGCGGCGTCGCCGCCGCGCCAGGCCGACCAGCCCGCCGCGAGGCAGGCGGCGCCCAGCAGCGCCCCGACCCAGACGACGTGACCGGCCAGGCCGCGGCCGAAGACCGACTCGCGCGGCGGGCGGGGCGGGCGGTCCATGACGTCGCGCTCGGGCGGCTCGACGGCCAGGGCCAGGCCGGGCAGGCCGTCGGTGACGAGGTTGACCCACAGGATCTGCAGCGGCAGCAGCGGCAGCGGCATGCCGAGCAGCGGGCCGACGACCATGACCCAGATCTCGCCGGCGTTGCTGGCCAGGGCGTACTTGATGAAGCGGCGGATGTTGTCGTAGACCACCCGCCCCTGCTCGATCGCGCCGACGATCGTGGCGAAGTCGTCGTCGAGAAGCACCATGTCGGCGGCTTCCTTGGTGACGTCGGTGCCGGTGATGCCCATCGCCACGCCGATGTCGGCGCGCTTGAGGGCCGGCGCGTCGTTGACGCCGTCGCCGGTCATCGCCACGATCTGGCCGTTGGCGTGGAGCGCCTCGACGATGGCGATCTTGTGCTCGGGCGAGACGCGCGCGAACACCGGCGCCGTGGCCGCCAGCGCCGCCAGCGCGCCGGGCGCGAGGGCGTCGATCTCGAGCCCGGTCACGACGTCGCCGTCGTCGCCCGCGCCGCCGTCGCCCCCGGTGCCGCCGCTGCCCTCGCCGTCCGACGGCGCCAAGATCCCGAGCTGGCGGGCGATGTGGCGGGCTGTGAGCGGGTGGTCGCCGGTGATCATGACCGGCCGGATGCCGGCCGCGCGGCAGCGGGCCACCGCCTCGCGCGCCGCCGGGCGCGGCGGGTCGATCATCGCCGTCAGGCCGACGAACGTCAGGCCGTCGTCGGTCCCATCCGTCCCGTCCGTCCCGTCCGCCCCGCCGGTCCCGTCGGCGCTGACCGGCGCCCGGTCGAGCCGCCGCAGCGCGACGCCCAGGACCCGCATCCCCGACGCGGCCAGAGCGTCGTGGGCGGCGACGATCCGCGTCCGCCAGGCGTCCGACAGCGGCTCCGACGCCTCGCCCACCCAGACGTGCGTCGTGCGGTCGAGGAGCACGTCGACGGCGCCCTTCGTGAAGGCGACGGCCGGCGCCATCGCGCCGCCGGCCGACAGTACGCTGCGCACCGCCGGCGGCAGCGCCGCCGCGTCGGCGACGCGGTGGACGGTCGTCATGCGCTTGCGCCCGGCGTCGAACGGCACCTCGGCCAGCCGCGGCAGCGCCGCCGCCAGCGCGGCCTGCTCGAGGCCGAAGCGCGCCGCCGCCACCACCAGCGCCCCCTCGGTCGGGTCGCCGACGGCGTGGCGCGCGCCGCCGGGGCGCTCGGGCGGCCCCAGCGCGGCGTCGTTGCACAGCGCCGCGGCGGTGAGGAGGACGTCGATCGACGCGTGGTCGGGCGCGGCGGGTGCGGCGTCGCCGACGAGCACCGGCTCGGCGTCGCTGAGCGGCGCCTCGAGGTCGAAGCGGCGGCCGGCGACGTCGAGGACGACGACCGTCATCCGGTTCTGGGTCAGCGTGCCGGTCTTGTCGGAGCAGATCGTCGTCACCGAGCCCAGCGTCTCGACCGCCGGCAGGCGCCGCACGAGCGCCCGCCGCGCCAGCAGCCGCTGGCCGGCGATCGACAAGGCGATCGTCACGACGGTCGGCAAGCCCTCCGGTACGGCCGCCACGGCCAGGCTGAGCGCCGTCATCAGCACGAGCGCCGGCGGCTCGCCCCGCCACAGCCCGAGCGCGCCGACAGCCGCGACGATCACAAGCGCCACGGCGCCGAGGCCGCGCCCCAGCTGCGCCAGCCGGCGCTGCAGCGGCGTCGGCGGCTCGGTGACGGACTGCAGCAGGTCGGCGATCCGGCCGAGCTCGGTGGCCATCCCGGTGCCCACGACGGCGACGACGGCCCGCCCGGCGGTGACGGTCGTGCCCTTGAAGACCATGTTCGCCCGGTCGCCGACGGCGCGCGGACCGGCCGGCAGCGCCTCGGTGTGCTTGGCGACGGGCTCGGACTCGCCGGTGAGGATCGCCTCGAGGACCTGAAGGCCGGCCGCCTCGACGAGCCGCCCGTCGGCCGGCACGACGCTGCCGGCCTCGAGGACGACGATGTCGCCCGGCACGAGGTCGGCCGCCGGCCGCTCGGCCACGGCGCCGTCCCGCCGCACCCGCACGACCGGCGCCGCCAGGCGGCGCAAGGCGGCGATCGCCCGCTCGGCGCGCAGCTCCTGGGCGACGCCCAGGGCGGTGTTGAGGACGATGATCGCGCCGATCGCCAGCGCGTCGGCCGCGTCGCCCAGCGCGACCGACACGGCGGCGGCGACGACGAGGACGACGACCATCGGACCGCGCAGCTGGGCGACGAGGATGCGCCAGGCCGGGCGGCCGCCGCGCTCGACGAGGGCATTGGGGCCGTGCACGGCGCGGCGGCGCGCGGCCTCGGCCTCGGTGAGGCCGGCGCCGGGGTCGACGGCGACGTCGCGCAGCGCGTCGTCGACGCTTCGGCTGTGCCAGGCGATGGCCATGCGCTCGAACCGTTCGCGGGATGGGGCGGGCGGCCGATTCTCGCATCGACCGGCCTGGCGCGCCATCGCCGGCCCCCTTGTGCCGGCGCGCGCGCCGGGCTATCGTCCGCCCGCCGGCGGTGCGGCCGGCCGCCGTCCCGGCGCCGCTGCGCGCGGCCGCCGTCCCTGCGCAGGAGCCCCGATGGCCCGCCCCGTCCGCCACCCCGACCCGTTCCGCATCGTCCTGACCGGCGGCCCGGGCGGCGGCAAGACGACGGCCGCCGACCTGTTGCGGCGCGAGATCGGCGACCGGATCGTCGTCGTGCCCGAGGCGGCGACGATGCTCTTCGCCGGCGGCTTCCCGCGCAGCGACCAGCCCGACGCGCGCCGAGCCGTGCAGCGGGCGATCTACGAAGTGCAGCGCAACATCGAGGACGTCCAGGCGGCGCTCTACCCGCAGCGCGTCCTGCTGTGCGACCGCGGCACGGTCGACGGCGCGGCCTACTGGCCCGACGACGCCGGTCCGGACTTCTTCGCCGCCGTCCGCTCGACGCTCGACGACGAGCTGGCCCGCTACGACGCCGTGCTGTTCTTCGAGACGGCGGCCGTCGGCGGCCAGTCGATCGAGGGCGGCAACCCGACGCGCGTCGAGTCCGAGGCCGCCGCCGTGGCCCTCGACGCCCAGCTCCGCTCCCTCTGGGGCCAACACCCGCGCTTCCTGTTCGTCCCGCACGCCGACTCGTTCCTGGGCAAGCTGAGCTTGGCGCTGGGGATGTTGCAGGGCCTCATCGCCGGCCTCGACGGCGCGCCGCCCGCCCCGCCGCCCGCGGGGCGCGGCCGCCCCCCGGTGTCGCCGCGACCCGGCGGGCGCGCCAGGCCGTGACACGGGCGCTGGCCGTCGTCACGGCGCTGACGGTGCTGCGCCTCGCCCTGGCCGCGGCCTACCCGCTCGTCGACGCCGCGGCCCGCCTGCCCATCGTCGTTGCCGGCGCCGCCAGCGACCTGGCCGACGGCCGCATCGCCCGCCGCTGGGGCGCCGAGAGCTGGCTCGGCGGCCTGCTGGACGCCGTGGCCGACAAGCTCTTCACGCTGGCCATCCTCGGCGTCGCCTGGCGCGACGGCGTCTTGGCCGCCCCGCTGCTGGCGGCCGTGCTGGCCCGCGACGCCGCTGTCATCGGCGCGGCGGCCGTGGTGGCCGCGATGCGCCGCTGGGACGGCTTCCGCCGCATGCCGTCGCGCCCGCTGGGCAAGGCGACGACGGCGGCGGTGTTCGCGCTGGGCATCGCCGTCGTCGTGGCGCCGGATCGGGCGGCCGTCGTGGCGACCGCGGCCACGGTCGCCGCCGCGTTCAGCATCGCCGCCGCCGCCGACTACCTCCGCCAATTGGCCCACGCCCGCCCGTAGGGGCACGCCCCCGCGCGTGCCCTTCCCCCAAGCCGGCGGCGACGTGCCCGCGCCCGTAGGGGCACGCCCTCGCGCGTGCCCTTTGGCCGTGCGGTGCAGGTGGGGCGGGTGGGGGAAAGGGCACGCGCGGGGGCGTGCCCCTACATGTTGCGGCGGTATTGGCCGCCGACGTCGTACAACGCTTGGCTTACCTGGCCCAGCGAGAGCGTCTCGACGGCGCGCATCAGCTCGCCGAAGACGTTCTCGTGGCGCAGCGCGGCCTGCTTGAGCCGCGCGATGGCGGCGTCGCGGCCGTCGGCGTGGCGGGCGTGGAAGTCGCGGAGGCGGGCGAGCTGGTCGGCCTTCTCGTCGTCGGTGGAGCGCATCAGCTCGATCGTCGTCACCGCCTCGCCGCCGCTTCCGCCGTCTGCGCCATCCGTCTCCGGCAGGAACGTGTTGACGCCGATGATCGGCAGCGCGCCGGTGTGCTTGCGCTCCTCGTAGACCAGGCTCTCTTCCTGGATCTTGGCGCGCTGGTAGCCGCGCTCCATCGCCCCCAGCACGCCGCCGCGGGCGCTGAGGCGCTCGAACTCGGCCAGCACGGCGTCCTCGACCAGCTGCGTCAGCTCGTCGATGATGAACGCGCCCTGGTTCGGGTTCTCGTTCTTGGCGACGCCGAACTCGCGGTTGAGGATGAGCTGGATCGCCAGCGCGCGGCGGACGCTCTCCTCGGTCGGCGTCGTGATCGCCTCGTCGTAGGCGTTCGTGTGGAGGCTGTTGCAGTTGTCGTAGACCGCCAGCAGCGCCTGGAGCGTCGTCCGGATGTCGTTGAACTGGATCTCCTGGGCGTGCAGGCTGCGGCCCGACGTCTGGATGTGGTACTTGAGCATCTGGCTGCGCTCGTTGGCCCCGTAGAGGTCGCGCATCGCCACCGCCCAGATGCGGCGCGCCACGCGGCCGATGACGGCGTACTCGGGGTCCATGCCGTTGGAGAAGAAGAAGCTGAGGTTCGGCGCGAAGTCGTCGATCTTCATGCCGCGCGCCAGGTAGTACTCGACGAACGTGAAGCCGTTCGCCAGCGTAAACGCCAACTGGCTGATCGGGTTCGCGCCGGCCTCGGCGATGTGGTAGCCGCTGATCGAGACCGAGTAGAAGTTGCGGACGTCGTGGTCGATGAACCACTGCTGGACGTCGCCCATGAGCTTGAGGCTGAACTCGGTGCTGAAGATGCAGGTGTTCTGGCCTTGGTCCTCTTTGAGGATGTCGGCCTGCACCGTGCCGCGCACCTGGGCGACCGTCGCATCGACCAGCGCGTCGTACTCGGCGTCGCTCAGCATCGCCCGCAGGTCGCGGAAGCGGTGGCCGCCGCCGTGGGGCTGGAGGCAGTCGGCGTCGGTGATGTCGATGCGGCCCTCGCGCTGGAGCTTCCGGCGCAGCTGCTGGCGCACCGCGGCATTGAAGTAGAAGGCCAGGATCGTCGGCGCCGGGCCGTTGATCGTCATGCTCACCGAGGTGCGCGGATCGCAGAGGTCGAAGCCGGCGTAGAGCGCCTCCATGTCCTCGACCGTGGCGATGCTGACGCCCGAGTTGCCGACCTTGCCCCAGATGTCGGGCCGCGGGTCGGGGTCCTCGCCGTAGAGCGTCACGCTGTCGAAGGCGGTCGAGAGGCGCTTGGCCTCGCTGTGGCGGCTGAGGTAGTGGAAGCGCTTGTTCGTCCGCCACGGCCCGCCCTCGCCGGCGAACATCCGCGTCGGGTCCTCGCCGGTGCGCTTGTAGGGAAAGACGCCGGCGGCGTACGGGAAGTGGCCGGGCAGGTTCTCGAGCCAGCGCCAGCGCAGGACGTTGCCCCAGTCGGCGAAGGGCGGCAGCGCCACCTTGGGCACCCGGGTGCGGCTGAGGCTCTCGGTCGTGTTCTCGACCTCGATGTCGCGGCCGCGCACCGTGTAGCGGTTCACCGGCGCCCGGTAGCGCTCGCGCGTCGCCGGCCACGCGGCCAGGAGCTGGCGCGCCGCGGCCGGCAGCCGGTCCAACAGCGCGTCGAACTCGGCCATGAGCGGTCCGACATGGGCCGGGGCGGCGGCCGCGGCGTCGGCCCCGAACGGCTCGAGCGCGGCCGCGTCGACGGCGGGATCCGGTCCACCGACGAAGTGCCGGACCGCCATCCGCAGCGCCCAGAGCTCGTCGGCGAGGGCGCACGCGTCGCGCGCCCGCGCCTTGTGGCGCTGCACCGACTCGCTGATCTCCAGCAGGTAGTTCGCCCGCCGCGGCGGGATGACGTAGGCGAGGTCGGGCAGGCCGGTGGCGCGGTGGCCGGCGAAGCGGCCGGCCGCCGGGTCGAGGCCGGCCGCGGGCACCTTGGCCGCCACGGCGGCGAGGATCGCGGCATAGGCGGTGTTGCAGCCGCGGTCGCCGAACTGGCTGCTGATCGTGGCGTAGACCGGCATCGTCTCGGGCGCGTCGTGCCAGCGGTTGTGGCTGCGCTGGTAGGCCTTGCGGACGTCGCGCAGCGCGTCCTCGCCGCCGGGCTTGTCGTACTTGTTGACGACGACGAGGTCGGCCAGGTCGATCATCTCGATCTTCTCGAGCTGCGTCTGGGCGCCGAACTCCGGCGTCATCACGTAGACGGAGACGTCGCAGAGGTCGATGATCCCGGCGTCGGCCTGCCCGATGCCGCTCGTCTCGGCCACGATCAGGTCGAAGCCGGCGGCGCGGGCGATCCGGATCGCGTCGTCGAGCGCGGCCGACACCTCGCTGCCGCTGGAGCGCGTGGCCAGCGAGCGCATGTAGACCCGGCCGGTCGAGAGGACGTTCATCCGGATGCGGTCGCCCAGCAGTGCGCCGCCGGTCAGGCGCTTCGTCGGGTCCACGGACAGGATCGCGACGCGCTGGTCCGGATAATCCTCGACATAACGGCGGACGAACTCGTCGGTGAACGAGCTCTTGCCGGCCCCGCCGGTGCCGGTGATGCCGACGACCGGCGCCGGCCGCGCCGCCGCCCGCGCCGCGGCGCGCGCGTCGACCGCCGCCGACAGGGCCGGCCAGGCCGCGACGACGCCATCGCCGCCGGCGGCGCTCTCGGCGGCCGAGATCAGCCGCGCGATCGCCGGCCAGTCGTCGGGGCCGAGGCCGGCCACGTCGTCGGGGGAGGGCAGCCCGAGGTCGACGGCCCGGTGGTCGCAGGCGCGCAGGACTTCGTTGATCATGCCCTGCAGCCCCAGCCGCCGGCCGTCCTCGGGATGGAAGATCGCGGCGATGCCGTAGGCCTCGAGCTCGCGCTTCTCCTCGGGGATGATCGTCCCGCCGCCGCCGCCGAAGATCCGGATGTGGCCGCAGCCGCGCTCGCGCAGCATGTCGTGGGCGTAGCGGAAGTACTCCATGTGCCCGCCCTGGTAGCTCGACAGCGCGATGCCCTGGGCGTCCTCCTGGATCGCCGCGTCGACCACCTCCTGCACCGAGCGGTTGTGCCCGAGGTGGATCACCTCGGCGCCCGAGGCCTGGAGGATGCGCCGCATGATGTGGATCGCGGCGTCGTGGCCGTCGAACAAGCTGGCGGCGGTGACGATGCGCAGCGTGTGGCGGGGTCGGTACGGGGCGGGGGACGGGGCGCCGTTCGCGGCCGCGGCCGGCGCGCTCGGCGCCCCGTTGCGCCCGGGCTCGGCGGCGCGGTCGGCGCGGTCGGGCGCGACGACGTCGCGCGCCGGTCCGACGGGATCGGGCGATGCGCTCATGGCTGCGCTCCAGTCGCGGTCAGGCTGCGGGCCGCTATGGTAGTCGACGATCGCGCCGCGGGCTACGGCTCGCCCCGACATCGCCGCCGTCCCCGTCGTCGTCCGCCGCGAACGCCGACCGGAGCCCGTGGGGCGGCTCGCCGCCGACGTCAGGGCGGCGGGCCGCGACGGGCGCGCCGGCCCACGGCGCGATCGCGCCGTGGGCCGGCCAGCGCTCAGGCGTAGGCGTAGCCGAGCGCGCTGATGTCGCGCGTGTCCGCCTCCGTCTCCGGCCACGGGTCCAAGATCGCGCTCGAGCCGCTCAGGGGCGGGTTCTGGCCCGGGTGCGTGGCCTGCCACAGCGCCCAGCGCCGGTCGATCTCGGCGTGGTGCATCCAGAACACCGGGTCGGCCGGCGCCGTCGCGAACATCTGCATCGACCCGCCGACCCAGACATGGCCGGAATCGTGCACCCCTTCCAGATCCGATGTGAACAGGCTGAACGTCGGCTGCGCGGCCGCGGCGGCGACGTCGGCGGCGGTCGGCAATGTGGCGCCGAACCCGATCGACCGCGTGACCGTGTGCGGACCCGCGGCCAGCTGGATCGTGGGCGCGAAGCCCTGCAGCCACGCCGGGAAGGCCTGCTCGTCGCTCGAGTTCCAGTACGGGATGCAGACGGTCGGGTCGATCGACATGAGCAGCGCTTCGAACCGCAGCAGGTAGATCCGGTGCCAGGGCAGGAAGCGCGGGTTGCCGTGCGCCTGATGCGCCGCGTTGCCGTGAATGTCCACCAGCGGGCCGAGGGCGCCGGCGGCGTTGGCCGCGGTGAACGCGTTGAGGAAGCGGCTCTGCTCGTCGGCGGTCAGCTGGCGGTGGTCCTTGCGCACGCAGAGGTCGCCGGGCTCTTCGCCGCATGTCCGCGGCGGCTTGTAGTCCGCCTTGCGCGGCCGGAAGCAGAGGTGGTCGAGCGGGTGGGGGATGTAGACGGGCGGTTCCGGGGACGCATAGGTGCCGTAGATCCGGGGATCGGGGTAGCGCGGGTTGACCGGCGGCTCGAGGGGGTGGTCGGACGGGTGGTCGTCGTGGCCGTCGTGGTAGGGCGGACGGTGGGGCTTGTGGCGCGGGTGATCGTGGCCGTGGGCGGGCGTCGACATCGCGATCCTCCTTGGCGGGAACGGCGCCCGTCCCGGCGCACCGAGCGACGGCGCACGTCCGCGACCTGGGGGCGTGGGCGGTCCTGGGCAGCGTGCCGGTCTAGGCTGGGAGGCTCAGTGTCACCGCCGCGAGCGCGCGGCGCCATGGGTGCGTGCGCCAACAATCGGCCACGCGGCGGGCGCGGGCCCACTTCGCGACGCCATCGCCCTCCCTGGCGACCGGACGCGGGCGCGGGTGGGGACCTATCCCGGTGCAGCGTCGCGCCAGCGCGTGCCGTCGCGACCGTCACCCCGTGTCCGAACGGTCGGCCGCCCGCTCGTCGTCCGCCTCGAACGCCGCCCGGTGCCCGTGGTACGGCTCGCGCCCGACGTCGACCGCCACGTGCCGCGCCCAGAGCGCGTCGGCCAGGCCGGCCGGGTCGCCGGCGGCCGGCACGCCCTGGGCCGTGAAGTACTGGCAGACCCGCGCCACGTCGCGGTCGAAGATCCGGCGGGCGGCCGGGTTCTCGTAGGGGTCGACGGCCTGCGGGAAGTCGATGACCGTGGCCTCGCCGGCCCAGTACAGGAGGTTGTAGGCCGAGAGGTCGCCGTGGACGACGCCGTGGGCCAGCATCGTCTCGACGTCGGCCATGACCGCCTCGAACAGCCGCGCCGCGTCGGCGCGGGGCAGCCGGACCTGTGACAGCGTCGGCGCGGCGGTGCGGGCGTCGCCGACGTAGCCAAGAAGGAGCGTCTGGCCCTGGAGGCCGTAGAGGCGCGGCACCCGGCAGCCGGCGGCCGCCAGCCGCTGCAGCGTCTCGGCCTCGTGCGCCAGCCACGACTGGAAGCGCATCTCCATCCCCACCGCCGTGCGCTTGGCCAGCGCCCGCAGCGCGCGCCGGTCGCGCACCAGGCTCTTGCCGTCGGCGCCGAGGTCGGCCCGTCCCTGGCGGTAGAGGCTGTCGTTGCGCAGGTTGCGGAACCGGCGCGGGCGGTAGACCTTGGCCGCCACGTGCGCCACCCCCAGGTTGGGGTGGGCAGCGCAGAGGTAGACGTTGGCCTCCTTGCCGCCCTTCACCAGCCGCAGGACGTCGGTGATGAGCGCGGCGTGGAGGAACGGTCCCAGCGCCTCGTTGAGCCACGCTTCCTCGAAGCGGGCCGGCTGGTAGGTCATCGCCGGGGCGTCGAACACGGCCCCGTTCACGTCGGTCAGGCTGGCGAACACCACCTCGTCGCTCGGCCGCGGCCGGCGCCGGCCGCGCGCGGTGGCGCGGTGGTCGCGGCGGGCGGCGGGCAGGTAGTCCTCGCTGAGCTCGATCGCGTCGAGCGCGTCGTCGAAGTCGTCGTCGGCCGCCGGGCGGCCGCGGGTCGGATCGGACATTTCGGGGTAGGCTCCACCGGTGGGCGCGCGGACGCGCCGAGGGTTGCGACGGGCGTCGCGCGGTGGGCCGATGGGGGCGCGGCGGCGCTTGCGCGCTCGCGCCCCGAAAGCACAACGGCCGCTGGCATGGTGCCAACGGCCGGTCGCGTCGATCCGAGCCGCCCTAACGGACGGCGATCGCGGCGCTTACCCGAGGCACCCGCACGACGCAGGGTTCACGGCGTGGCGGCGGACAATGGCTGTCATCGTTGCGGGACCTCCTTTCATCCGGATCGGGGCTCGACGGCGGACCGTCGAGGCGCGGGCGCGACGATAGCCTACTTCATCACACCGAGCAAGTCGCTGCGGTCGTCGGTCCACCACTGCGCCCGCCCGTCGGCGGCCAGCGGGCGCCAGAGGCCGGGCCGGACGGCCTCGAGCGCGTCGATCACCGCCGCGTCGTCGGCCACCGCCACCGCCAGGGTGCGCGACGCCCCCTCGGCGCGCGCGGCGGAGTCGGGCTGCCAGTCGGCCACCGCCAGCGACACGCCGGGGCGGTGGGCGCCGTAGCCGGCCAGCACCCGGTCGAGCGCCAGCCACCGGCTCGAGACGTGGAGGACCAGCAGGCCGCCGGGCGCAAGCCGGGCGCGGAACGCGTCGATCGCTTCGGCCGTCAGCAGGTGGACCGGCACGACGTCGCCGCTGAAGGCGTCGACGACGATCACGTCGAAGCTCGCCTCGGGCTCGGCGGCCAGCAGCAGCCGGCCGTCGCCGATCTTCACCTCGATGTCGCCCGGCGCGTCGGCCAGGTAGCTGAACTGGCGGCGGGCGACATCCTCGATCAGCGGATCGATCTCGTAGAACGTCAGGCGCGTGCCCGGCTTCGTCAGCGCCGCCAGGGCACCGGTGCCCAAGCCGATCACCCCCACCCGCGCGCCCGGCGCCAGCGCCGCCACCGGGCTGCCGAGCGGGCCGGCCGGATGGAAGTAGCGCGTCGGGATCCGGCGCCCGGCGTCGGCGAGGCGCTGCGAGCCGTGCTGGGTGGCGCCGTGGATCAGGACGCGCTCGCCCGGCAGGTCGGCGACCCGCACGACGCCGAAGAAGCTGCGCGCCGTCCGCACCGTGGCGCCGCCCTCGCCGGCGCCCAGCGCGCTCCAGACGGCCAGGGCGCACGCCGCGGCGGCGAACGCCATCCCGGCGGCGCTGCGGCGGCCGCGCGACGGGAGCGCCAGCACCGCCACGACCGCCAGAGTCAGCGGGTACTCGGTCACGCGGTCGAGGACCACCGGCGCCACCAAGCTGTTCAGCGCCCCGCCGGCCAGCCCGCCGATGGCCAGCCAGAGGTAGAACGACGACAGCCGCTCCGGCGCCGGCCGGTCGCGGGCCAGGTCGAGGTGGCACAGCAGCGCGCCGGCGAAGAGCGTGGCCAGGCTGAGCGGGGCGAGGAACGGCAGGTCGGTCACCGCGCCCAACAGCGAAACGCCCACGCACAGCCGCGCCGACCACGCCGCCGCGCGGCGCGGGATGCGCTCGGGCCAGCCGAACGCCAGGATGTAGGTCACCAGGTAGACCGCCAGCGGCACCGTCCAAAACAGCGGCGTGGCGGCGATCTCGGTCGACAGCGCCAGGGACGTCGACAGCGACAGGCCGACCGGGACGCCGGCGCGCACCGCCCACCCCAGCCGGCGGCGGAGCGTCGGAGCGTCGGCGGCGGGCGCGGCGGCCGGCGACGCGGCGACATTCGCGCCGGCGAGGCCGGGCCCGGCGGCCGTCCAAAGGCGGGCCATGCCGGCCGCCGTCAGCGCCGCGAAGACCGCGAAGCCGGCCGACCACAGCCCGCGCTGCGCCGCCAGGCCCAGGCGCGGCTCGACGAGCAGCGGGTAGCACGCCAGCGCCGCCAGCGAGCCGAGGTTGGAGGCGGCGTAGAGGCGGTAGGCGTCGACGCCGGGCCGCCGGACGACCTGCCACGCCTGGACGAGCGTGCTGTTGGCGGCCAAGGCGAAGAAGGGCAGCGCCACGGCGGCCGCCACCGCCAACACCACCCAGGGCACCGGCCAGGCGCCGGCGGGCGGGTGGGCGCCGAGGCGCAGCGCCGGCGGCAGCATCAGCGCCGCCGCCGCCACGACCGCCGCCTGCAGCGCCACCTGGCGCTTCGGCGCGAGGCGGGCGCAGGCGTGGGCGTAGGCGTAGCCCGCCAGCAGCAGCGCCTGGAACACGACCTGGGCGGTGTTCCAGACCGCCGCGCTGCCGCCGTAGCCCGGCAGCAGCTGGCGCGCGACGAGCGGCTGGACGGCGAACAGCAGGAACGCGCTGCAGAACATCGCCGCCGCCGCCAGCGCCTCGGCCGGCGGCGGCGATGGCGCGGCGGTCGGTGGCGGCGGGGCGTTCGATCGCGGATCGGTCACCGGCGGCCCTCCAGGGCGGGCGACGATAGCGGGCCGGGCGGCCGTGCGCAAGGTCCGGGGCGGTCGCGGCCCCCGCGGCGCTAGCGTGCGGCCGGCGCCCCGACCCACGGCAGCCACAACGCCGGCGCGTCGGCCTCGGGTCCGAGGAGCGCCGCATCGCCGTCGCCGGGCGGGTTGGCCGGGAACAGTCCCAGCAGCCCGATGCCGCGGCCGCGGTCCGGGTCCGGGCGGCCCACGGCGCCGGCGGTCGTCGGCAGCGCGACGCGCGCGCCGCCCGCCATGGGCACCGTCCAGCGCGCGACGCCGAACACGGCGTCGGGGTCGCGGCCGTCGTACGTCAGCCAGCCGCCGCCGTCGGGTACGGTGTCGACGAGCGGGTCGCGGTAGAGGTCGCCGTCGACGATGTCCTGGGCGATGACGCGGAACCGGAACCGCAGCCGCGACGGCGTCAGGCCGGTGTCTTCGATCTGCAGCGGCAGCACGGTGAAGCGCGACGCCAGGTCGACGCCGGCGTGGTAGCGGCGGGCTACGCCCAGCCCGCCGCCGTCGGCGCTCGCCAGCCAGGCGATGACGCTGCCGCTGCGGAACGCGCCGGTCCGGACCAGCTCCTCGTCCTCCAGCGAGAGGCGGTAGTCGGCCGCCCCGTCGTCGTCGGTGTCGATCTCGATGGCCAGCCAGGTCTCGAGCGGGTGGGCCCGCACGCCGCGGCTGTGCAGCGCGAACGACACGATCGTGTTGCCGCTGCCCTCGGGGTCGGGCTCGGCCCGGACGCCGACGGCGTCGAGGTCGACCTTGTCGGGCACGTCGGACTCGGCGCCGTCGCGGGCGATGAGCGTGAACCACTCGGCCGTGCCCGGGTAGGGGCTGTCGTTGGCCAGCTCGATGGGGCCCGGCGGGCCGCCCTCCGCCGGCGCGGTCCACGACGCCGCCAGCCGGCTTGCGCGGCGGCCGAGGAGGTAAAACGGCAGCCGCCCGACCCGCGTGGTCGTGCCCGCGGCGTGGGCCTCGACCTCGCACCAGCCGTCGATCTCGACCGCCGACAGGCTGTCGGCGTCGCTGACCGCGGCGCCGCCGGCCATCGGCCAGCCGATGAACCGCGCCGGGTCGATCGCCACCGCCAGCGTCGTCGTCACGCGCGCGCCGGGCGCGGCCACCGCCTCGACCGCGCCGAACGCCACCGCGCCGCGGTCGTCGCCGGCCTCGCGGAAGCGCGGCGACAGCTGGTAGGTGACGGTCTGGGTCGAGGCGTTCGTGATCGCCACGGCCACCGGCACCGTCACCGGGGCCGTCAGCGCGCGCAGCCCGAGGTCGATCGTCGCCCGCCCATCGGCCGCCAGCAGCGCCGCGGCGGCGCCGGCCGCCGCCGCGTCGACGGCGCCGCCGCCCGAGAGCGACAGCGGCGGCGGGTCGGAATCGGCGGCCGAGACGCGCAGCGCGTCGGCGTCGGCGGTCGTCACCAGCAGGCGCCCGAGGCTCGGTGCGTCGAGCGCCACGCCGCGCGCGCGCCAGGCGGCGCGCGCCACGGCCGCCGCGCCGGCGGCGTGCGGCGCTGCCATCGACGTGCCCGAGAAGCGCGCACCGCGGTCGCCGGTGCCCAGGTAGGGCGCCAGGATGAGCTGGCCGGGCGCCGAAACCTCGGGCTTGAGCGCGCCGTTGCGGCCCGGGCCGCGGCTGGTGAACGACGACGGGGTGTCGTCGCGATCCGGATCGGGCACGCGGTGCAGCCGGGCGGTGACCGTGATGCCCTGGGCGGCGTCGGCGGCGATGCGATCGGCCACGTCGTCGCTGATCGCCCAGACCGGGATCCGGACGCTCGGGTCGCCGTCCCAGCGGCTGGCCACCGTCAAGCCCAGCTTGAGGTGGAACAGCGCGCCGACGGCGCCGGCCGCGGCCAGGCGCTGGGCCTGGGTCGTGGCGGTGCAGCCCTCGCCGCCCTCGCCCCACGACTCGTAGAACAGGCCCAGCGCGCCGGACGGGTCGGCGGCGAACGGATCGGCCGGCTGGGCGCCGCCGGCCGGGCAGCCGCGCCCGACGCGGGCCACCGGGGCCTCGACGTCGGCGCCAGGGTCGGGCGACCAGGGCTGGTGGTAGACCGTCCGCCGGTCCAGGATTTCCGGCGTCGGTTCGCCCGGCCGCGCCAGCCAGAGCTCCCAGCTGTGCTGCCCGGGCGGGACGTGGCTGGCCACCGCCAGCGCCTCGGGGGCGATCGCCGGCGCGCCGACGATGAACGGCAGGTTGCCGTCGTTGCCGGCCGCGGCCACGACGACGGCCCCGCTGGCCGTCAGGCGGGCGATCGCGCCGGCCTCGACGAGCACCTTGGCGCCGTAGGCGATGCCGAGGCTGAGGTTGACGACGTCGATGGCGCGCGGCGCGCCGTCCATCGCCGCCGCCAGGTTGGCCTCGAGGGTCCACTCCAGGCCGTCGAGGAGGAGGTCGGTCTGCGCGCCGGCGCCGAAGACCTTGACCGCCACGAGGTTGGCGCCGGGTGCGACGCCGGCCGGGACGTGCGGCGTGGCGTCGCCGGCGGCGATACCGGCGACGTGCGTGCCGTGGCCGTGGCTGTCGAGGGGGTCGGGGTCGGGCTCGGGCGTCCGGCGGCACAGCCCGCGCGCCTCGGCGGCGGCGGTGCAGCCCGGCAGGTAGCGCTCGCCGGCGACGTCGACGCCGCGCACCACCCGCGCCGTCGGGAACAGCGGCCGGCCGTCCCAGACGTCGTCGACGCGCGTCGGCGCCAGGGCGGCGGCGGCGTAGGCCAGGATCGTGCCCGGCCCGCCGAACGCGGCGTGGGTGTAGTCGACGCCGGTGTCGAGCACGGCGATCGTCGTGCCGTGGCCGGCCGGCAGCGCATCGGCCGCGGCGGCGTTGCGACGGGCAATGACGTCGGGCGCGGCCGGCCCCGCGTTCGTCGGATGCACGGCGACCGTCGCCAGCGGCGCGCGGTCGACGGCCACGACGCCGGGCATGGCCCGCAGCCGGCGCTCGAGCCGCGGCGCATCGCCGGGCGGGAGGTGGACGAGCGCGCCGGCCAGGGCGCTGTCGTAGCGGCTGACCAGCCGGCCGCCCCCGGCGGCGACGACGGCGGCGACGGCGTCGAGGTCGGCGGCGATGCGCGCCGCGGCGGCGGCCACGTCGGCCGGGTCGCGCCGCCGCTGCCAGGCGTCGAAGCGCGTCGGACCGGCCAGCCGAACGACGCGGCTCGCGTCGGCCGGCCCGTCGGCGACGGGCGGGCGGCGGGGGCCGTCGCCCGGCGGTCGCCGCGGCCCCAGCGGCGGGCGCGGCGCGGCGGGCACGGCGACGACGGCGTGGGCCGGTGCGTCGACGATGGCAGGGCCGGCCGCGCCGGCGGCCTCGCGCGCGGACGCCGCCGGCGTCGATGCGGCGCCCGCGGCGCCGGGCGGCGCGGCGGCCAACGCCAGCAGGGCCGCGCCGGCGAGGGCGCGGGCGAGGGGGCGGGCGCGGGCGGCGCGCGGCTGGGAACGGGCGGTGGGGGTCATGTGCATCGTTTAGAACGCCGCGGCGCGCCAAAGGGTGTCCGCGACGGCCCGAACTCACCGCACCGGCGGCGCGTCGTAGTCGCCGCCGCACGTCGCGCTCGACCACAGCCCCCGCTCGTCGCGGCGGGCGGCGGCGGCGGCGGCGCGGAAGGCGTCGCGCAGGAGGTAGGGCCGGTCGTAGGTGGCCTCGTTCGCGAAGCCGTCGGCGATCATCGCCTGGTTGAGCAGCGTGCCGTCCTCGAGCCAGGCGTACGCCAGCAGCCGGCCGTACCGGTCGCGCGTGTCCTGGGTCGGGTCGGCGGCCAACCAGACGCGCCGGGCGTCGGCCAGCGCCGTCAGGCGCTCGCTCGCCTGGCGCCCGTAGCACTGCACCGCCCGCCGCCCGTCGCCCGTCTCGGGCGCGTTGAGCCCGATGAGGCGCACCGACTCGATCCGCCCGTCGCCCAGCGCCACCCGCAGCGTATCGCCGTCGACGACCGACTCGACGGTCGCCGGCGCATCGAACGGCGCCAGGCGCGCCGCCAGCGCCGGCGGGATCGGCGAGCGGGCGTCGGACGGCGTCGACGCCGGCGCCGAGGTGGCGCACGCGCCGCCCGGACACGCGCCCGGCGCCCGGTCGACCGCCCCGCCGCCGGCAGGACGGCACGCGGCGCCGGCGAGGGCGAGCAGGACAGGGGCGAGGCGGGCGACGGCGAGCCGCGCCGTGGCGTGAGACATCGGGCCTCCGGTCGGGGGCGCCGCTATCATGGCGGCCGCCGCGCGCGCTCCGGCGCGCGGTACCCATTGTGGCACCACCGCCCGCACGGAGCCCGCCATGAACGGTCGCACCGGCCGCCGCCTCGCCATCGTCGCCGCCGCCGTGGCCGTCGCCGCCCTGGCCTGGCGCGGCGCGCGCCGCGCCGATCGCCCCGCCGCCGGGCCGACGGCCGACCCGGTCGCCGCGCCGGCGACCGAGGCGGCCGCGACGTTCGCGGCCATCGCCGGCGCCGCCGCCACCCGGGCCGCCGCCCCGCGGCCGACGACCACCGGCTCGCGGCCGGCCACGCCTTCGCCGCCGGCGCCGCTCGCGGCCACCGCCACGGCCCTCGCCGCCACCGTGCAGGCCAGCGGCCACGCGCTGCCCGTGCTGCCGACGCCGCCCGACCCGGCCGCCGGCTCGGCGCTGGCCGCGCCGACCGCCACCGCCGACGCCGCGGCCCTCGCCGCCTACGTCGCCGCCGCGGCCGACGGCGTCGCCACCGTCGAGGCCGCCGCCGGGGCGCTGCGATCGGCGCTCGCGCCGGCCCTCGACGATCCCAAGCGCCTTTGCGCGCCCGGCGGCGGCGCGGCCGAGGCGTTGCGGGCGGCGACGCGGTCGCTCGAGGACGGCGCCGTCCTCGCCGACTTGGCGGCGCACGCGCCGCCGCCGGGCGAGGCGGCCGCGGTCCAGCAGCGCGTCGTCGACGCGGCGGGCGATCTGCGAATGACGGCGATGTGGCTCGACGCGGCGTGCCGGTCGGGACCGATGGGCGGCGGCTTCGAGCTCGTCGGCCCTTCCGACAGCGCCGCCACCGGGGCCGCCGCCGTCGCGCTGCGCGCCGAGCTGGCGGCGGCAGCGTTCCGGCGGCTGGCGGCGCGCGTCCGGGCCCAGTGACCGGTCGGGGTCGCCGCCGCCGACTGGGTTCGGCCGCCGGGCGCACATTGGCCCGACCCTCTGGGCGCGGTACAATGCCGCTTCCCCCCGCCGCGCCCGCCGGCGCGGTGGCCTGTCCGCCCGCGAGGCCCGTGCCGTGGAACTGGACGATGCTGCTGCCGTGCCCGACCCCGATGCCGGGCGGTTGGGCCCGCTGGCCCTGCTCCGGGACGTCGTGCTGCACCCGTCGGCGGCGATGCGCCGGCTCGACGCCCAGCCGGGGCGGCGCTGGTGGCTGCCGCTGACGGTGCTGGTGGTGCTGTCGGCGCTCAACGCCGCCGTCCTCGGTCCGCGGAAGGCGGTCGCGGCGATGCAGGCGTTCCAGGCCGGCCAGCTGCCGCCGGGCGTCAGCGCCGAGGCGATGTCGGCGATGCCCGCCACCGATACCGTCGGCATGTTGGCCGCGGTCACGGGCGTCATCGGCGCCGTCTTCGGCGTCGTCGTCGGCGCGCTGCTGGTGGCGGCGATCCTGCACTTCGTCGGCACCGTGTTCGGCGGGCAGCAGACGTTCAACGCCGTCCTGACCACCACGAGCTGGGCGAAGCTGCCGCTCATCGCGCGCTCCATCGTCCAGTTGGCGTGGTTCGGCAGCCACCCCGGCGCGTTCGACGCCAACCTCGGCGGCCTCAGCGGCCTGCTGGCCAACGCCGAAGCGCCGGCCGAGGCGGCCAGCAGCTACTGGGCGCCGCTCCTGGCGCGCGTCGAGGTCTGGCACCTGTGGTACTTGTTCCTCCTCGTCGTCGCCGTCCGGGCCACCAGCAAGGTCACCCGCGGCCGCGCGCTGCTCATCGTCGGCGTCTACGTAGCGCTGGGCATCGGCGCCGGGCTCGTCGGCACGGCCATCGGGCGGGCGATGAGCGGCTTCGCCGGCGGCTAGCGTGGCCGCCTCCCGCGCCGGCGCCGGCGCGCCGGCCGACGAGACGCCGGTCCTGGCGCTGCACGACGTCTGCCGCGACTTCCGGATGGGCCGGCTGTTGGTGCGCGCCCTGCGCGGCGTCACGATGGACGTGCGCGCCGGCGAGTTCCTCGTCGTCATGGGTCCGTCGGGCTGCGGCAAGAGCACGCTGCTGACGCTCATCGGCGGCCTCGACCGACCGACGTCGGGCCAGATCGTCACCGCCGGCGACGACGACATCACCCGCGGCGACGAGACGGCGCTGGCGGCCTACCGCCGTCGCTGGATCGGCTTCATCTTCCAGTCCTACAACCTGATCCCGACGATGACCGCCCGCCAGAACGTCGAGTTCCCGCTCGTCTTCGCCGGCGTCGGCCGCGCCGCCCGCCGGCAGCGCGCCGAGTCGCTCCTGGCGCGCGTCGGGTTGGCCGATCGGATGGGCCATCGTCCGATCGAGCTCTCGGGCGGCCAGCAGCAGCGGGTCGCCATCGCCCGCGCGCTGGCCAACGCGCCGGCGATCGTCCTGGGCGACGAGCCGACCGGCAACCTCGACACCCGGTCGGGGCTCGAGATCATGGAGCTCCTGCTCGAGCTGAACCGCGCCGGCACGACGATGATCATCGTCACCCATGACGCCCGCCTGTGCGGCTACGCCCACCGCGTCGTGCGCATGGAGGACGGCGTCGTCCTCGGCGTCGACGAGGGCGGTCGCGCCGCCGAGCCGCGCGTCGCCCGGCCGCCGGCCGACCTCGACGACGCGGCCGCCCCGGCGGCGGCCGCCCCTGTGCCGACCTCACCCCGCACCGCGGAGGCCCGCCCGTGACCCCGAACCGACGTCCGCTCACCTGCCCTGGCGCGTCCGGCCCCACGCACGGCGCCGCCCGCCGCGCCGCGCGCGCGGCCGCCGTCGCCGGCGCGCTCGCCGCCACCGCCGTCGCGGCGCTTGCGCTGGACGGCCCGCCCGCCCGCGCCGCCGCGCGCGCCGACGTGCGTGCAGCCGTCGCGGCCTACGCCGGCGGCGGGGCGCGGGCGGCCCAGCAGCCGACCACCGCCACCGCGACATCGGCGCCGCCGGCCAGCAGCACGCCGCGGCCCAGCGACACCCCGCGCGCGACGAACACCCGCCCCGGGCCGCTGCCGACCTGGACCCGCCAGCCCACCTGGACGCCGGTGCCCAGCGCCACCGTCGAGCCGTCGGCGACGTCGAGGCCGCAGGTTGACATCTACCGGCCGCTGCTGGTGATCGAGTCGATGGCCGTCGACCCGCGGCGCCCGGCGCCCGGCAGCGCCTTCGGCCTTGACGTCGACGTCCAGAACGTCGGCCGGCAGCACGCCTACAACGTGCGCTTCAGCTGGAGCTCCGAGACGTTTCTGCCCGAGGGCGAGAGCGCCCAGCTCTACAAGGACGGCATCCGGCCCGGCGACGAGCGCGACTTCGAGACGCGCGCCCGGGTGGCCAGCACCGTCAAGGCCGGCACCTACCCGATCCAGGTCACCGTCACCTGGGAGGACGAGGACGGCCGCTCCGACTCGACGCAATCGTCGCTGGCGGTCGAGGTCGGCGGCCAGGCGTCGGTGCGGCCGCTGCTGAGCGTCACGGCGTGGCGCGCGCCGGGCTGGGTCGTGCCGGGCGCGCCGTTCGGCGTCGCGTTCGACCTCGTCAACACCGGCGGCCGCGAGGCGCGCAATGTCCAGATCGTCCCGGCCGGCGGCTCGGTGGCGCTGGCGTCGCAGGCCGCCGGCGCGGTGCTCAACATCGGCGGGGGGGGCTCGGCCACGCAGTCCGTGCGGCTCATCGCCGCGGCCGAGGCCGAGCAGCGGGCCGTCGCCCAGCCGATGGAGCTGCGCTACGACGACGAGGACGGCACGCGCTACACCGAGAACCTCACGATCGGCTTCGGCGTCGTCGACCCCGACGCCGACCAGCCGCTGCCGATGATCGCCAGCTACGGCGTCCGCCCGGCCCACGCCGACCCGGCGCGCACCGCCGACGGCGACACGACGACGCTCCACCCCGGCGAGGTGTTCTGGCTCGACCTGGTGATCGCCAACGTCGGCCGCCAGGCGGCGGTGCGCAGCTTCCTGGCCTTCGGCGGCGGCGCCGCCCCGTCGGCCGCCGACGGCGCCGGCAGCGCCGGCGCGCCGTCCTTGGGGGTTTTCGCGCCGCTCGGCCGCTCCAACCGCGTCTTCCTCGGCCGCATCGACGCCGGCGCCGAGACCACGGTCACGCAGCGCATGGTGGCCGACGGCGCCGCCAAGCCCGGCGTCTACGCCCTGGACGTGGCGATGAGCTACGACGACGCCGAGGGCAAGACGCTGCAGTCGAGCGAGATCGTGACGCTGCTGCTCAGCCGCCAGGCGCTGGTCCAGTTCACGCCGGTGAACGTCGTGACGCAGACCGTCGTCGGCCAGCCGATGCCGTTCGCCGTCGAGATCATCAACGCCGGCGCCAACACGCTGAACGTGGGCGAGGTGCGCGTCGAGGGCAGCCGCCGGATCGGCGTCCAAGGCGGCGGCCGCTTCGTCGGCGCGCTGGACGACGGCGGCTCCGACCTCATCGAGGCCACGCTCGATCCCAAGGCGCCCGGCGAGGCGACGGTCACGGTCGTGGTGACCTACGTCGACGACTTCAACCAGCCGCAGGAGCTGCGCGAGAGCTACGACTTCGAGGTCGCGGCCGCGCCCGAGGCGCCGGCCGACGACGCCGCCACGCCCGAGCCGCCGCGGCGCAGCTGGGCGGTCCGCGTCCTGCGCGGGCTGCTGGGCCTGGGCGCCTCGCCGCCGGCGCCCGCGCCTGCGCTCGGCGCCCCGGACGGCGCGATCGAGCTGCGGCCGGGGGGCGCGGCGCCGGCCGCAGCGCCGGCCGGGGCCGCGCCGGTGCGGGTCGAACCGGAGCCGTGAGGCCTCGATGAGCCAGCGCGACCTCTTCGGCCTGATGTGGGCCAACCTCAAGCGGATGCGGGCGCGGGTGACGCTCACGGCGCTGGGCGTCGTCATCGGCACCGCCGCCGTGGTGCTGCTCATCTCGCTGGCGATCGGCCTCCAGACGAGCGCCGAGGCCCAGCTCGGCAGCTTCGGCGACCTGACGACGATCGAGGTCTTCAGCGGCGGCATGGTCATGATGGCCGGCCCCGGGGTCGCCGCGTCGTCGAGCAGCCAGGACCGGCAGGTGCTCGACCGCGCGGCGATCGAGGCGTTCCGCGCCCTGCCGCGGGTCGTGGCGGTGTCGCCGAAGGCGGGGGTGAACGGCCAGCTGCAGGTCGTCCTCAACCGCCAGACGTACTACCCCAGCGGCACCGGCCTCGACCCGGCGGTGGCCGAGCAGCTCGGCTGGCGGCTGGCGGCCGGCCGGGCGTACATCGGGCGCGGCCAGGTGGTCATCGGCCAGAAGGTGCTGGCCAATGACTTCGGCATGGGGCCGTTCGGACCGGCCGGCGGCAGCCCCTACGGCCCGACGCCGGCGCCGACGCCGCGCCCCGAGGACCTCGTCGGCAAGACCCTCAACGCCGAGCTGATCCGCTACGACGACGAGGGCAACGAGGTGACGCGCCGCGAGCGGCTGCGCGTGGCGGGCGTGTTCGAGGCGAGCGGCGGGCAGGAGGACTACCAGATGTATCTGGGCCTCGACGACGTCGAGGCCTACAACGCCTGGTTCTCGTCCGAGCGCCGGCGCGCCCGCGACGGCTACGACAACGTCGTGGTCAAGGTCGACGACCGGACGGCGGTGCGCGACGTCCAGAAGGCGGTCGAGGACATGGGCTTCAGCACGTTCTCGGCGGCCCAGATCCTCGAGAGCATCAACCGCACGTTCGTCATCATGCAGGTCGTGCTCGGCGGCATCGGCGCCATCGCGCTGCTGGTGGCCGCCTTCGGCATCGCCAACACGATGACGATGGCGATCTACGAGCGCACCCGCGAGATCGGCGTCATGAAGGCCATCGGCGCCACGAACCGCGACGTGCTGCGGGTCTTCCTGGCCGAAGCGGGCGCGATCGGGGCGATCGGCGGCGTGGCCGGGGTGACGCTGGCCCTCATCCTGGCCCAGGTGATCGAGCTCTTCCTGCGGGCGATGATGGCCGGCCGCCAGACCGCACCCGATCCCGCCGGCGGCGATCCGCTCAACCTGCTGGTGACGCCGCTGTGGCTCGTCGCGTTCGCCGTCGCCTTCGCGGTGCTCGTCGGCCTCACCAGTGGCGTCTACCCCGCGCTGCGCGCCGCCAACCTGCGCCCGGTGCAGGCGCTCCGCTCGGACTGAGCCGATGGAACCGTCCAGGATGCGACCATGACCGACCTCGCCCCGATCCGCGTCCTCGTCGCCAAGCCCGGCCTCGACGGCCATGACCGCGGCGCCAAGGTGGTGGCCCGCGCCCTGCGCGACGCCGGGATGGAGGTGATCTACACCGGCATCCGCCAGACGCCGGAGATGATCGTCGACGCCGCGCTGCAGGAGGACGTCGACGTCGTCGGGCTGTCCAGCCTGTCCGGCGCCCACCTCACCTTGTTCCCGCGCGTCCTCGACGGCCTGCGGGCGGCCGGCCTGGCCCACATCGTCGTCATCGCCGGCGGCATCATCCCGGCCGACGACGCCGCGGCGTTGCGCGCGGCGGGCATCGCCGCCATCTTCGGCCCCGGCACCGCCACGGACGACATCGTGGCCTGGCTGCGCGACGAGGTCGCGCGCCGCCGCGCCGCGCGGTGATCGACGCCGTCCGGCGCGGCGACCGGGCGGCCATCGCCCGCGCGCTCAGCGCCGTCGAGCGCGACCCGGCCGGCGAGCTGGCGGCGGCGCTGCAGCGCGCCGGCGGTCGGGCGCACGTCGTCGGCGTCACCGGCGTGCCGGGGGCGGGCAAGAGCACGCTGCTGGGCGCGCTGATCCGGGCCTGGCGCGCCGGCGGCCGGACCGTCGGCGTCCTGGCCGTCGACCCGTCGAGCCCGCTCTCGGGCGGGGCGATCCTGGGCGACCGGGTGCGGATGGACGGTGCGCCGAGCGACGACGGCGTCTTCATCCGCTCGATGGCCAACCGCGGCGCCGCCGGCGGCCTCGCCCTGGCAGCGTCGAGCGCCGTGCGCGTCCTCGACGCTGCCGGCTTCGACGTCGTCGTCGTCGAGACCGTCGGCGCCGGGCAGAGCGAGGTCGAGATCGCCGACGAGGCCCACACCACCGTCGTCGTCGTCCCGCCGGGTCTCGGCGACGGCGTCCAGGCGCTCAAGGCCGGGCTGCTCGAGGTGGCCGACGTCTTCGCCCTCAACAAGGCCGACCTGCCCGGCGCCGACCGCGCCGCGGCCCAGATCGAGGCCATGCTCCAACTGGGGCACGGCCTGCGCGACCCGTCGTGGCAGCCGCCGGTGGTCCGCACCACGGCCTCCACCGGCCAGGGCGTCGCCGACCTCGTCGCCGCCATCGACGCCCACCGCGACCACCTCCGCGCCGGCGACGGCGCCGGCTGGCGCCGCCGCGAGCGCGCCCGGGCGGCGGCCGAGCTGCGGCGCGTCGTGCTGGCGCGGGTGGCGGCCGCGCTCCTGGGCGACGGCGGCGCGCCGACGGCGGCGTTCGCGGCCGCCGTCGACGCGCTCGCGGCCCGCGAGACCGACGTGGCGGCGGCGGCGAAGGCGCTCATCGCGGGCTGGCGTCACGCGGGGCCGGCGGCGGTCGGGGACCCGCCGATCGACTAGCCGCCGTCGGCGCGGACCGTCGCGCCGCGCCGCGCGCCGACCCACCGCGCCGCGTAGCGGGCGACCGGCACCGGCAGCAGCGCGGCCAGCCACATCCACGGCGGGTGGGGCAGGTCGGGGTCGACGAGGTTCATCACGCTGGCGCCGGCCAGCATCGCGCCCACCGCCAGGCCGTTCACCGCCGCGTGGAGCGGCGCGATGCGGCCGGCGACCGCGCCGCCGGCCAGCGCGCCGAGGTTCCAGGCCAGGCCGACGACGGCGAACGCGGCCGGCGGCAGCCCGGCCATGTAGCGGCCGAGCGCCGCGGGGTCGCGGTAGTCCAGGCCTTCCGGCGGCGGGAACAGGACGACGTTGACGCCCTCGACGAGCGCCACGACGAGGCCGCCGAGGACGATCCCGGCGAACACGGCCACGAAGCGCCTGGCCAGCGGTGGGAGCGTCGACACGTCCGTCCTGCCTTTCGCCGTGTCGCCCGCACGGGTCGGCGACGCCATGGCGCCGTTCGCGCGGGCGGGGCTGCGCCCGGCGGGCAGGGTATCCGATCCTAGGATCGAGGGTCAATCGCGGCCACCGACCCGACCGGCGGGCGCGGAGGCGCCGCACCCGGCCGCGTCTACAATCCGACGATGCACACGCCGTCGGGCTCGCGCGCTCCTGGCGGCCGTCGCGCGCCGGCCGCCGCCGCCGCGATCGCCGTGGCGCTGGCGGCCGCCGCCGGGCCGGCCGCGCGCTCGCCGTCGGCGGACGCCGGAGCCGCCGCGGGCGCATCCAGCGGTACGTCCGCCGTGGTGGCCGCCGCGCCCGCGGTGCGCTTCACCGCGTTCGTCTGGTCGGGCGCGGTGACGGCGACGTCGGCGCGGGTGACGGCGCGGCTGACGGGCGACGCGGCCGCGGTGCGGCTGCTCTACGCGGACAACCCGGGCCTGGCCGGGGCGCGGGCGACGGCGCCGCTGGCGGTGCGGCAGGCCGAACGCGGCCACCGCAACGTGACGTTCGACCTGGCCGACCTGGCGCCGCGCACCCGCTACCACTACGCGCTCGAGATCGACGGCGTCCGCGCCGACGAACACCACGGCCGCTTCACGACGTTCGCCGCCGGAGCGCAGCCGCTGCGCGTGGCGCTGGGCGCCTGCGCCGACACCGGCTCCGAGAACGGCGTCTTCGCCGCCATCCTGCAGCAAGCGCCGGACCTGTTCATCCACCTGGGCGACCTGCACTACGACGCGATCGAGACGCCCAAGGCGCTGACCCAGGCACGCGCCGCCTACGGCGCGGTGCTGGCGTCGCCCCGGCAGGCCGAGCTGTTCCGCTCGACGCCGATCGCCTACGTCTGGGACGACCACGACTACGGCAGCGACAACGGCGACCGCAACGCCCCGACGCGCGCCGCGGTGCGGCAGGCCTACGTCGAGAACGTGCCGCACTACCCGTTCGCCGCGCCCGGCGACGGCCCGATCCACCAGGCGTTCTCGGCCGGCCGGGTGCGCTTCGTCCTGACCGACCTGCGCTCCGACCGCTCGCCGATCGCCCTGCCGGACGACGGGGCGAAGTCGATGCTGGGACCGGCGCAGAAAGCCTGGCTCAAGGCCGAGCTCCGCGCCGCCGCGGCCAGCCATGCGCTGGTGGTGTGGGTCAACACCGTGCCGTGGATCGTGCGGGAGGTCGAGGCCAGCGACCGCTGGAACGGCTACACCACCGAACGGGCCGAGCTGGCCGCCTTCATCGCCCGCGAGCGGTTGACGAACGTCGTGATGGTCTCGGGCGACGCCCACATGCTGGCCATCGACGACGGGACCCACAGCGACTTCGCGCCGGGCGGCGGGGCGCCCATCCCGGTCTTCCACGTGGCGGCCCTCGATCGGCCCGGCTCGGTGAAGGGCGGCCCCTACACGCTCGGCCCGTTCCCGAACCGCACCGCCGACGACGGCCGCAACGACGGCCAGTTCGGCCTGATGGAGGTCGATGACGACGGCGGCGCCTCGGTCTGCCTGACCTGGACCGGCTACCGCAAGCCCCACGACCGCAACGCCCTGGCGGCGCTGCTGCGCTGGCGGCGCTGCTTCGTCGTCCGCAGCGCCCTCACCGACTGGCTGGCGCTGCCGCTGGCCGTGCGGTGACGACCGCTGCCACCGGACGCGCGCGGGCCCGTGCTACGATCGCGGCCATGATGGGGCGATGGACGCAGCCGCTGGCGCTCCTCGGGGTCGGCCTGGCCGCCGGCTGCGCGCCCGCGCCGCCGCCGGCGATCGACGCGGCCGCGACGCCGGCGGCCGTCTCCAGCGCCGCGCCGGCCGCACCCCCCTCCGGCACGCCGTCGGACGCCGCTGCCGCGGCGGACGCCGTCGATGTCGGGACGGACGCTGTCGACGGCGACGTCGAGGGGGACGGTCCCGGCCATGGCGGGGGTGACGGCGAGGGCCGCGACGCCGACGCCGATCCCGTGGCCGACACCACGTTCAGCGTCGACCGCGGCCTCTACGCCGCGCCGTTCGACGTCGTCGTCGACAGCGCCACGGACGGGGCGCGCATCGGCTACACGCTCGACGGCAGCGACCCGCGGACGTCGCCGACGGCCGTCGAGGCGGCCGCGCCGGCGGTGGTGCGGATCGACCCGGCCGCGGCCGGCGTGCCGGGGGCCGGCGCCGTCGTCCTCCGCGCGTACGCCCACGCCCCGGGGCGCGCGCCGACGAACGTCGACAGCCAGAGCTACATCTTCCCCGAGGCGGTCGTCCGCCAACCCGCCGACCTGGGCGACGGCTGGCCGCGCTACCGCTACGACGGCCCCGGCGGCCCGGCCGACCACGACTACGCCATGGACCCGCGGATCGTCGACGACCCGCGCTACCGCGACGATGTCCGCGCCGGCCTGGCGGCGATCCCGACGCTGTCGCTGGCGCTCGACCGCGACGCCTTCTGGCGGGTCTACCGCGGCCTCGACGACGACGAGGCGCCGGTCTCGGTCGAGGTCATCGACCCGGCCGCCGGCAGCGGCGGCGACCAGGCCGACGGCTGGCTCGAGGCCCACAGCCACGACCGCGTCAAGCGCTCGCTGCGCCTGGCCTTCCAGGGCCGGCGGGGCGACGCCTCGCTGCCCACGGCGCTGCTGCGGCGGTCGCCGGCCGGCGGCGACGGCGCGGCCGACCGGCTCGAGCGCATCGTGCTGCGCGGCGGCAACAACCGCTCCTGGGCCCGGACCTGGAACCCGGACCGGACTACCTACACCGAGGACCGGTGGATCCGCGACAGCCAGATCGCCGTGTCAGGCTACGGCAGCCATGGCGCGTTCGTCCACCTCTACGTGAACGGCGTCTACTGGGGCCTCTACGACGCCGCCGAGCGGCCCGGCACGCACTGGGCGGCCCTCTACGGCGGCGGCGACGACGACGACTGGACGAGCGTGAACCACGACGGCCCGGCCGACGGCGACGCCTTGCGCTGGCGGCGCCTCGTCGACGAGCTTGCCGGGGCCGATCTAGCCGACGCAGCGAACGACGCCGCGTTCGCCGCGGCGCTCGATGTCGACGCCTACGTCGACTACCTCCTCGTCCAGTGGCTGGCCGGCGTGCGCGACTGGCCGCAGAACAACTGGTGGGCCGTGGCGCGCGACGACCCGCCCGGGCCGTTCCGGCTGGTGGCGTGGGACGGCGAGTGGTCGTTCGGCGTCGGCTTCGGCTCGCCGGCGCGGGCGGCGGTCCACCCCGACTTCACGGCGGCTGGCGGCGACGGCGCGGCGCGGCACGACCTGGTGCGGCTGCTCGACGCCGGCCGCCGCAGCCCGGCGTTCCGCGCCCGGCTGGCGGCGCGAGCGACGGCGCACCTCGCGCCGGGCGGCGCCCTGGCCCCGGCCGCCGCCCGGGCGCGCTGGCGCGCCCTCAATGACAGCCTGGCCACGGCCATCGTGGCCGAGTCGGCCCGCTGGGGCGACGCGACGGACGCCGCCCGGCCGCGCACCCGCGACGACGACTGGCGGCGCGAGGTCGCCGCGATCGACGCCTACCTGGCCACCGCCGCCGACGACCTGCGCGCGTCGCTGGCGGCCCACGGCCTGCTCGACGCGCCGTAGGCCCGCGGCGGCGTCGACGGCGGTGCGCGCGCCGTCCGGAAAGGCGACGCCGCGGTCGCCGGGCCGTCCGAGGCCACCCTGCCGAGCCCCCCAGACCCCAGGAGAGCAGCCATGTCCGGCACCGTCACCGCCGTCAGCGCCAGCGCCACCCACAGCATGGTGAAACCGACCCAGGCCGCCATCCGCCTCGTCGCCGGCTGGGGCGTCGAGGGCGACGCCCACGGCGGGGCCACGGTGAAGCACCGCTCGCGCGCCGCGCGGGCGCCCGAAGAGCCGAACCTGCGCCAGGTCCACTTGTTGCACGCCGAGCTCCACGACGCGCTGCAGGCCGCCGGCCATGCCGTCGGCGCCGGCCAGATGGGCGAGAACGTCACGACCCGCGGCGTCGACCTCCTGGGCCTGCCGCGCGGCACGCGGCTCCATCTCGGCGCCGCGGCGATCGTCGAGCTGACCGGGCTGCGCAGCCCGTGCTCGCAGCTCGACCGGCTCTCGCCGGGCCTCATGGCCGCCTGCCTCGACCGCGACGCCGACGGCAACGTCGTGCGCAAGGCCGGCGTCATGGCGATCGTCGTCGCCGGCGGCGAGGTGCGGCCGGGCGACGCCGTGCGCGCCGTGCTGCCCCAGGGCGAGGCGTTGCCGCTCGCACCGGTCTGACGGCGCCGGACGGCCGCGGCGCGCGCCGACGACGGCCGTCCGGAAAATCGGGGGCCGACGGCCGCATCGGACGCCGGCGCTGGGACGTTGTAACACGCAATCGCGCCGGACTGCCTCGCGCCGGCCCACTGCCCGCAGCGCCGCGCTGCCGCGTCGGCGCTGCCGCGACGGAGAATCGACATGTCGCCGATCGCCCGGCCTCCCCACCGCCGGCGTTTCGCGTCGCCGCGCCTTGCGGCGGCCCTGTCCGCGCGCGCACCACGGACCCGCCTCGTCGCGACGGCGGCGGTCGCCGCCGCGGGCCTGGCCTTCGGCGTCGTCGCCGGCCTCGCGTCGACCCGCTCGGCGGCGGCGCAACCGTCCGACCCGGCGCCGGTGGCGGTCGGCGAGGGCATCCTCTACCAGCGCGCGGCGCTGTCGTCCAAGGGGGCCGACGTGGCGCTGGGCGACCTCGACGGCGACGGCGACCTCGACGCCTACGTCGGCGTCCTGGCCGACTGCTTCAACTGCGATCCGGCCAACCGGGTCTGGTTCGGCGACGGCGCGGGGCACTTCACCGACAGCGGCCAGCGGCTCGGCGGCCAGAGCACCTGGGGCGTGGCGCTGGCCGACCTCGACGGCGATGGCGACCTCGACGCCGTCGACGCCAACAACGGCGGCGCGCCGGCGGCCAACGCCAACGCGGTCTGGTTCAACGACGGCCGCGGCCGCTTCGCCGACTCGGGCCAGCGGCTGGGCGATCGGGCCAGCATGGACGTCGCGCTGGGCGACGTCGACGGCGACGGCGACGTCGACGCCGTCTTCGGCAACTACGGCGCCGGCGACATCTGGCTCAACGACGGCCGCGGGCGGTTCGCGGCCGCGCCCGCGCAGCCGCTCGTGTCGATGCGCACGAACGCCGTGCTGCTGCACGACGTCGACCGCGACGGCGACCTCGACCTCTTCCAGGCGAACACGGGCTACGACCTCGTCTACTGGAACGAGGGCGGCGGCGCGTTCGTCGACAGCGGCCAGCGCCTCGGCGAGGTCCACGACTGCGGCGACGGCCCGGCGACGCAGGACGCGGCGATCGGCGACCTCGACGGCGACGGCGACCTCGACTTCCTGGCCGTGAACGGCGGCACCCACACCCGCGCCGGGGCGTGGCCCGGCGAGACGGTCAACGACGTCTTCCTGGCCGAACCCGACCCGGCGCGCCCGGGCCGGCTGCGCTACGTCGACACCCAGCAGCGGCTCGGCAACGCCTTCAGCTTCGGCGTGTCGCTGCACGACTTCGACGGCGACGGAGACCTCGACGCCTTCATCGCCAACTCGAACATCTGCGGCTGGGCCAACGAAGTCTGGTGGAACGACGGGCGCGGGCGCTTTGCCGACAGCGGCCAGCGCCTCGGCTTCGAGAACAGCTGGGAGGTGGCGCTGGGCGATTTCGACGGCGACGGCGACGCCGACGCCTTCGTCCCGAACTACGGCCCGGCGCCGGACGCCGTCTGCCGCTTCGAGGAGGGCTCGCCGCCCGAGGTCTGGATCAACGGCGGCGGCGGCCGGGCATGGCACGAGCAGCTGGAGCGCGACGTGCCCGGCCTGCGCCAGGGCCTCGAGCGCTCGATGGACGCCGACCTGGGCGACCTGAACGGCGACGGCAACCTGGACGCGTTCGTGGCCAACCGCGGCAACGAAGACCCCTACCCCAGCGGCCAGCCCTGGGCGTGCGATCGCGGCTTCCCGACGAACATCGACCCGCGGACGGGCGCGCCGAACACGGTCTACTTCGGCGACGGCAAGGGCGGCTTCGTCGACAGCGGCCAGCGCCTGGGCAACGGCGACTCGCGCGGCGTCGACCTGGGCGACGTCGACCGCGACGGCGACCTCGACGCCGTCGTGGCCAACTTTGCCCCCAGCGGCGGCGTGGCGTCGAGCGAGCTCTGGCTGAACGACGGCCGCGGCCGCTTCGCCGACAGCGGCCTGCGGCTGAGCAACCCGCGCACGATGACGGTCCGCCTCGGCGACCTCGACGGCGACGGCGACCTCGACGCCTACTTCGGCAACACCGACGTGGATCACGTGTACCGCAACGACACCGCCGGCGGCGCCGTCCGCTTCACCGACACCGGCCAGCGCCTCGGGGCGCCCCATGCGCGCGGCAACGGGCCAAACACCGAGGACATCGAGCTCGCGGACCTCGACGGCGACGGCGACCTCGACGTCTTCGAGTCGTGCGCCGGCATCCACGTCGGCGAGAACCCCAACCGCGTGCTGTTCAACGATGGCCGCGGCGTCTTCACCGACTCCGGCCAGCGCATCGGCAACGAGTACACCTTCGACGCGGTGCTCCACGACTTCGACGGCGACGGCGACCTCGACGCCTTCCTGGGCCAGTCGGCGATCTGCGGCGACGGCAACCAGGTCTGGCTCAACGACGGCCGCGGCACGTTCCGCGACTCGGGCCAGCGGCTGGGCCGCGAGAACACGTTCGGCGTCGCCCTGGGCGACTTCAACTGCGACGGCCGGATGGACGTCTTCGCCGCCAACGCCTCCTACGCCAAGGTCAGCGGCGTGACGTGCCCCGTCGCCTGCCCGGTCGACCGGCACGACACCGTCTGGCTCGGCAACGGCGACGGCACCTTCCGCGACGCCGGCTGGCGCATCGGCGACTTCACGAGCCAGGCGGTGGTCACCGGCGACCTCGACAACGACGGCGACGCCGACGCCTACGTGGCCCACTCCGGCCGCTGCGGCCTGCCGAACACGGCCTACCTCAGCGGCTGCACGCCGTCCCAGGGCGCCAGCCCGACCCCCGTCCAAGCCACGGCCACCCTCCCGCCGCCGCCGACGTCGACGCCGGCCCCGCCGACCACGCCGACCCCGGTCCCGCCCGCCACCGCCACGCCCGCTGTCCCCGCCACGGCGACGCCGGCCCCGCCGGCCACGTCGACGCCGCTGCCACCGCCGACCTCGACGCCGGTCCCGCCGGCCACCTCGACGCCCGCGCCGCCGGCGACCGCGACGGTCGTGCTGACCGCCACGTCGACACCGCTGCCGCCGCCGACGTCGACGCCGGCCCCGCCGGCCACCTCGACGCCCGCGCCGCCGGCGACCGCGACGGTCGTGCTGACCGCCACGTCGACGCCGCTGCCGCCGCCGACTGCGACGCCGGTACCGCCGAGCACGCCGACGCCCGCGCCGCCGGCCACGTCGACGCCACTGCCGCCGCCGACGTCGACGCCGGCTCCGCCGAGCTCACCGACGCCCGCGCCGCCGGCCACGTCGACGCCGCTGCCGCCGCCGACCGCGACGCCGGTCCCGCCGAGCACGCCCACGCCAGTGCCGCCGACGGCGACGCCGCTGCCGCCGCCGACCGCGACGCCGGTCCCGCCGGCCACGCCGACGCCGCTGCCGCCGACGGCGACCCCGGCGCCGCCCACCTCGACGCCGGTGCCCTCGCCGACGCCCAGCCGGACGCCGACCGTGGCGCCGCCGCCGAGCGCGACGCCGACGGCCTCGCCGACGCCGGAGCTGGCCACGGCGACGCCGGAACTCGCCACACCCACGCCGATCGGCACCGCCAGCGCCACGCCGACCCCGGCGGGGCCGACCTGGACGCCGTCGCCGACGGCGACGCCCGGCGGCCCGACGGCCACCCCGCCGCCGAGCGCGACGCCGACGGCGACGACCGCCGTGCCGACGCCGACGGCGACGCCGGCCGTCGTCACGGCGACGGCGATCCCGACGGTGACCGCCACGCCGTTCCTGGCGACCGCCACGCCGTCGGCCACGTCCACGCCGGGGGGCGGGTCGCCGACCGCGACGCCCACGGCCACCGTCACGCCGCCGCCGACGGCCACCGCCACGCGCACGCCGTCGCCGTCGGCGACGCCCACCGCCACCGCCACGCCGCTGGCCGACATCTGCGTCTGCTGGGTGGCTCTGCGCAAGCTGCCGCAGAGCGTGATCGACGAGGCCAAGGCCCACCCCGAGCGGTTTTACGGCTGGGGGCTGCCGCACGACGTCAACAAGCCCGTCAGCTGGGCCAACCCGCTGCGGACCTGCCTGAGCATCCACAAGCCCAACCTGGCCTACCATCCCGTCTGGAACAGTGCCTACTGGGCCGCGATCTGCCCGCCGGGCAGCCACTGCCCGCCACGGAACTGACGTCACCCCACGGCCGTTGACCGCGCCCGCCGCGCCGCCCTATGCTTCGCCGCCCTATGCTTCGTCGCCCTATGCTTGGCCGCCCTATGCTTCGCCGCCGGCGATGCGCGCCGCGGTCCCCTGAACAGGATGTCCACGATGGATTCGGTCGCACTTTTGCAGTCCGCGTTCCACGCCGCCCACGACTGGTACCAGGGCACCGTCGCCGACGTCACGCCCGATCAGGCGAACGCCGTGCCGGCCGGGCGGGCCCACCCGATCGCGGCGCAGATGGCCCACATCCTCCACAGCGAGGACGCCATGGTGAACATGCTGCAGGGCAAGGCGCCGCTGTGGGAGAGCGACGGCTACGGCCAGCGCCTCGGCCTGCCGATGCTCTTCAGCCAGACCGCCGACGGCTCGCGCGCCTTCCGCTGCGACCCGGCCGACCTGGCCGACTACACGCGCGCCGTGTTCGGCCAGACCCGCGACTACATCGGCTCGCTCACGCCCGCCGACCTCGAGCGGCCCATCGACCTCAGCAGCTGGGGCATCGGCACGCTGCCGCTGGCCAACATCCTGACCGGCATGCTCCTGGGCAACACGTTCGCCCACACCGGCGAGATCGCGGCGATCAAGGGGACGCTGGGGCTGCAGGGGTATCCGTTCTAGGGGACCTCGCCGCGGCGCGGGACGTCGCTCGGCATCCGCTACCGCAGGTTCGCGATCTCGACCGGGGCGATCCGGTCCGCCGGCGCGAACCCCAGCACGCGGCCGTAGAACGCCAGCTCGGCCTCGAGCGCCCGGGCGATGTTCTCGGCGCGGCGGAAGCCGTGCTGCTCGCCCTCGAACGGCACGTAGGCCACCGGAATGCCCTTGGCCTTCAACGCCTCGACCATCGCCGTGGTCTGGGCGGGCGGCACCACCTTGTCCTCGGTGCCCTGGAAGAAGATCACCGGGCGCGCCAGCGACGCCACGTGGTGGATCGGCGACCGCTCGACGTAGCGGTCGCGCTCGGCCGGGTACGGCCCGACGAGACGGTCGAGATAGCGCGACTCGAACTTGTGGGTGTCGCGGGCCAATGCCTCGAGGTCGCCGACGCCGTAGTGGCTGGCGCCGGCGGCGAAGGCGTCGCGGAACGCCAGGGCGCACAGCGTGGTGTAGCCGCCGGCGCTGCCGCCGCGGATCAGGAGCCGGCGCGGGTCGGCGTCGCCGCGCTCCACCACGTAGCGCGCGCCGGCGACGCAGTCGTCGACGTCGGCGACGCCCCAGAGGCCGTCGAGGGCGGTGCGGTAGGCCCGGCCGAAGCCGGTGCTGCCGCGGTAGTTCACGTCGAGCACGCCGAAGCCGCGCGTCGTCCAATACTGGATCGCGGGGTTGAGCGTGGTGGCGGTGTGGCCGGTCGGGCCGCCGTGGCTGAGGACGAGCACGGGCGGACGCTCGTCGGGCGGGCCGGCGTAGACGGCGCTGCGCGGGGCGTAGTAGAACGCGTGGGCCGTGGCGCCGTCGGCGGTCGGGAACGAGAGCGCCTCGGCGGTCGACACGTCGTCCGGGTCGAGGGTCAACGGGCTGGGCTGGCGGACGACGTCGGCCTCGCCCGTGGCCAGGTCGACGGCCACCAGCTGCGTGGGCGTCGTCGGGCTGCCGGCGAGGACGAAGGCCGTGCCGCCGGCGACGCGCAGGTTGCCCAGTTCGGTGTAGGGCAGGTCGTACGTGCGCCGCTCGCCCGTGGCGCCCTCGATGCGGCCGAGGCGCCGCGCGCCCGGCGGGCCGAAGACGCACACGACGTCGTCGCGGCCGTCGCGGCCGGCGGTGAAGCCCAACGGCGCGACCCCGAAGGTCCAGTGCGGGCCGGCGAACTCGGCCTCCAGCGGCCACAGGGCGGTGGCCGGGCGGTTCCGCTCTGGGTCGTCGACCTGGTAGAGGTTCCACCAGCCGCTGCGGTCCGACGCGAACACCAGCGCCCCCGACGGCGCCCACAGCGCCGCGGCGATCGCCTCCGACGGCCCGCCGGCCACGGTGCGCGTCGAGCGCACCGTCCCGCCGCGCCCCAGCTGCCCGACGCACAGCGCCGTGCCGTCCCACGGCATGTTCGGGTGGTCCCACTGCAGCCAGCTCAGGCGCCGGCCGTCGGGGCTCACGCGCGGGCAGGCGTAGAACGCGGCGCCGGTCACCAGGACCGTCACGTCGCCGCGCTCGAGGTCGACGGCCACGATCTCGTTGCGCGGCTCGCCCGAGCCGCCGTGGTCCTCGCGCACGCACACCAGCCGGTCGCGCTCGCGGTCGACGTCGGCGTCGGCGTAGCGCCATGGGCCGGGCGGGGTGAGCGGCTCGGGCGCGCCATCGGGGTGGTGGTCGTAGATCCGCTGGTCGTCGAGCTGGACGAAGTAGATCGTGCCGTCGGACACGCACAGCGCCCCGCCGCCGTACTCGTGGACCCGCGATCGGGCGCTCCACGGCGCCGGCAGGACCTCGTCGACATCGCCGGCGGCGGTGCGGCGCAGGATCGTCACCCGTCCGCCGTCGTCGGGGCGCGTCTCGCCCCAGTAGAGCGTCGCGCCGTCGACGGCCAGGTCGGTGATGCCGCGCCCGCCCTGGGCAAGCTGGGCGGCGGACAGCGACGACGGCCAGGTGCCGTAGGGACGGATCTGACGGGCGGGCATGGACGGCTCCGGATCGGGCGCGCGTCGGCCGTCGCGGTGCGACGGGGCGCTCACGTGGTGGGTCCATTGTACGGGCGAAGGCCCGGCGGCGCCCCTTGCGCCGCCGGCCCGGGGCCGATATCGTAGCGCTCCCCGGCGCACCCGCCGCCTCTCCGCCGCCGCGCAAGGAGCATGCTCGATGATCCGCCGCCCCGTGCCCACGATCCGCGCGCTCGCCCGCCGCGCCGCGGCCGTGCTCGCCGCCGCGCTGACCGTCGGCGGCGGCGCCGTGGCCGCGGCGCGGCCGCTGGGCGACGCGTCCGACGCGCGGACGACCGCGCCGCTGCACCGCACGCGCACCGTCGTGGCCCGCACCACCGCCGCCGGCACCGCCGCCGACGCCGCGATCGACCCCAACGTCGTCGCCTTCACCCAGGCGCAGACGACGTGGACGCCGGCGTCGCCGTCGGTGGCGGCCGGCGGCGGGTTCGTGCTGGCGGCGGCCAACGCCCACTTCGGCACCTGGACGGCGGCCGGCGAGCCGGCGCCGGGCGGCGGGGTGGTGTCGCTGGCCGAGTTCTTCGCCCCGATCGTCGACACCGTGCCGCCCGAGTTCGCCCTCGACATCGCCCAGCCACAGGTGCTGCGCGACCCGGCGACCGGCCGCTGGGTGCTGGCGGCCGTGGCGTGGCCCAAGGACCCCGACCTCCACTGGCCGGTCGTGCTGCTCTCGGCCAGCGACACCCCCGATCCCACCGCATCGTGGTGCAGCCACTTCGTCGCCGTCGGCCGCGCCGTCGACGGCACCGACCGGGCCGTTCTCGACCGCGTCGAGCTGGCGCTGACGCGCCGCGGCCTGGTCGTGCTGTCCAACCTCACCGCGCTCGACGGCGACGGCGCGCGGCGGTTCGCCGCGGCGCGCCTCCACGTGGCGCCCACGGCGGAGCTGTTCGGCGCGTCGTGCGAGGCCGTCGACCTCGAGTGGCACGACCTGATCCACGAGGGCTCCGACGAGAGCTTCGACCGGGCCGCGCTGGCCGCGGCGCAGCCGGTCGGCGACACGGTGTACGCGCTCGGCAGCGGCGCCGCCGGCGGACTCGAGGTCCGGATCTGGGAGATCCCGGTCCAGGCGGACGGGTCGTTCGGCCTGATCTCGGACTGGAACGTGGCGGTGCCGCCGTACGACGTCCCGCCCAACGCGGCACAGCCCGGCACGCCGGTCGAGATCTACACCGGCGGGGCCGAGATCCGCAGCGCCGCGGTGCGCGGCGACAGCCTCTGGGCGGTCCAGTCGCTCGACGACGGCGGACGCGCCGGCATCGGCTGGTACCGCTTCGACCTGGCCGATCTGGACGCCAGCGAGTGGGGGCGGTTCGGCATCGGCGAGGTCGACGACGCCTTGTATCCGGCGATCGTCCCGGCCGCCGCGTGCGACAACGCCTACGTCGCCTACGGCGTGAGCGGGCCGTCGCGTGCGGCCGGCGTGGGTCTGACGGACATCCGGGGTGACCAGGCCTACGACGTCGCGGTCGGCGAGGGCTGCGTCGGCGGCCGCGGCGACGGCGCGGCGGCGTGGGGGGCGCAGATCGGGCTGGCGGTCGACCCGGACAGCGGCAAGGTCTGGGGCCACGCCCCGTTCGCCACCGGCATCGCCGCCGACTGCGCCGCCAACGGCTGGGCGACGGCCCTGTTCGGCGTCGCGTGGGACGTTTGCGAGGGGGTCGCACCGCCGTCGGACGTGCGCAGCATCGGCTTCGCGCTGGCCTCGAAGCGCGTGATGCGCGGCGTCTACGGCCCGGGCGGCGCGATCCGGCGGCGCGCCGGGGCGATGGACGGCCCGGCGCTGACCGGAATCCAGGTCCAGAACATCGACGGCCAGCGGACGGCCCAGCCATCGCTGGACTTCGGCGAGCAGCGCCTGCCCTATGAAGCCCCGGGCCGGCCGCTGGCGGGTGGGACGGCCGCGATGCAACCGATCCGGCCCTTCGGGTCGCTCAACGCCTACGTCCCGTCGCTCGACCTGCCCGACGCCATGTTCCGGGTCACGATCTCGACGCCACCCGACAGCGGCGACCTGGGCGCCATCCTGCGCACCGACTGGGACTCCGGCGGCGCCGTGGTGGTCTCCAACCTGCACTTCACGGCGCGCACCGTCGTGCCGATCGCGCACCGGGGATTCGGCGGCCACACCACGGTCCTCGCATTGAGCAACGCCGAGGACGCGCCCGTCGACGTGACGCTGCGCTTCTACCGCACCGGCTCGTCGGCCGAGGCGGCGGCCAAGACGTTCACGATGCAGCCGGCCGAGGCGCTGACGTTCGACTTGGCCGACGACGACCCGGCCTTCCAGCGCCTCGGCGACGGCTTCCGCGGCACGGCGGTCATCGACGCCGCGGGCGGGCGGGTCGGGGCCCAGGTCTACGACTACGTGACCTCGAGCGCGCTGGCCATCGGCGGCTTCGAGGGCATCCCGGCCGAGCAGGGCTCCAGCCGGCTGTTCGTACCGTTGTTCCGCAGCCGGCAGCACGGCCCTGGCGGCATCCGGCTCGACACCGCGATCGCCGTCGCCAACGCCGGTGCCGCGCCGGCGACGGTGACCGTGACCTACCGCCCGACGTCGAACGCCAGCGCCTCCGAGGCCTGCCGCGCCGCCGGGCCGATCGTGCACGGACCCGTGGCGATCCCGCCCGGCTCGAACGCCATCTTCGACCAGGGTCCGGGCGGTGGTCATGGCCTGCCCGACCACTGCTTCGGTTCGGCCGTCGTCGAGACGGCGGACCCGGACGGCGCCGTGGTGGCCACAGTGCTCGACGTCCAGAACGGGGGCGAGACGCTGAGCATGATCAACGCCGCGCCGGCCGAGTTCGCCGCGCGCAGCGTGGCGCTGCCGCTGTTTCGCAGCCGGCACCTGCGCGCTGCCTACACGACCGGCATCCAGGTCATGAACACGAGCGACCGCCCGGCCCGCGTCTACATCGCCTTCGCGCGCACCCACGACAACGAGTCGTTCCCGATCCCGAACTGCGGCGGCGCGTGCGAAGCCGTGATCGCGCCGTTCGAGGCGCACACCTGGTGGCCGCCGGCGGTGGCGGCGATCCCGGACGGCAGCTATGGCGCGGCCGTGGTCTCGAGCCTCGAGCCGATCGTCGTCCTGGTCAACGACTACCCGCTCCAGGGCGCCAGCGACATGGCCACCTACGCCGGCATCCCACTCGTCGCCGCGCCGTAGCCGCCGGCGCCGCCGGACGGGCCCGCGCCGCGGCGGTTGGCCGCGCAGCGCGGGCTTGAGGCATCATCCGCCCCCTGCCCGTCGCAACCGGACCACGGAGGCGGACGATGACCCCTGCCGAAGCGCCGACCGACCTGCTGTACGGCCGGCTGCTGCTGTGCTCCGGCACCGCCAACCAGCCGCTGGCCGAGGAGATCGCCACCTACCTGGGAACGGCGCTCCATCCGGTGGAGATCCGGCAGTTCGCCAACTCGAACACCTTCGTCCGGCTCGGCCAGTCGGTGCGCGGCTGCGACGTCTTCTGGGTCCAGCCGACGAGCGGCCCGGTCAACGACAACCTGATGGAGCTGCTGATCGCCATCGACTGCCTGCGCCGCGATTCGGCTGGGCGGATCACCGCCGTCGTGCCGTACTACGGCTACGGCCGCTCCGACAAGAAGGACCAGCCCCGGGTGCCGATCACGGCGCGCCTGGTGGCCGACATGCTCACCACCGCCGGCGCCGACCGCGTCCTGACGATGGACCTCCACGCCGGCCAGATCCAGGGCTTCTTTCACATCCCGGTCGACGACATCACCGCCCGCCACCACCTGGCCGACTGGGTCAAGGCCGCCGGCATCGACAACGGCGTCGTCCTGTCGCCCGACCTGGGGCACGCCAAGGACGCCCGCTACTTCGCCGACGAGGTCGACATGCCGCTGGCGCTCGTCGAGAAGCGGCGCAGCAAGGACGGCCGCAACACCGAAGCGCTCAACCTCATCGGCGAGGTGGACGGCTGCGACGTCCTGATCGTCGACGAGGAGATCGACACCGCCGGTACGATCGTCCACGCGGCCGAGTTCGCCATCCAGCGCGGCGCCCGGCGCGTCTTCGCCCTGGCCACCCACGCCATCTTCTCGCCGCCGGCCGTCGAGCGGCTGCGGACGGCGCCGTTCGAGCGCATCGTCGTCACGAACAGCTGCCACCTGCCCGACGCCAAGCGGCTGCCGAACATCGAGGTCCTGTCGGTCGGGCCGCTGCTGGGCGAGGTGATCCGGCGCATCCACACCGGGCAGTCCGTCGGGGCGATGTTCAACGAATGACGCGGCGATGCCGGAGCTGATCACCGCCGTCGAGGCGTACGCCACCTGGCTCTACCTGCTGCTCGGCGCCCTGGCGGTGCGTGAACTCGTCGTCGCCCGGCGGGCGTGGGGCGGGCGGCGGGCGGCGGCGTTCGGCGTCGAGCGCGAAGCGTACGTGGGCCGCTACGTCCGCAGCCTGATCACGCTGCTGCTGCTCACGACGATCGCGTTCGGCGTCTACACCGTGGCCCGCGTCGTGGCCCCGACGCTGACGCCCGCCCAGCGCCGCGAGGCCGAGCACGACGCCCCGTTCGTGGCCCCCACCGTCCTTGCGCCGGTGGCCACCCGGACGCCGACGCGCCCGCGCGCCACCGCCACGCCGCGGCCGGCGCGCATCGTCACGGCCACGCCGCGGCCGTGAGCGAACCTGCTACGGCGTGGCCGGCGGGCGGGGCTTGACGGCGTAGGGCAGGTAGATCGTGCCCTCGACCCGATCGAGCGTCGGGAACGGCGTGGCGGTGTCCGACGGGTTGGGCGTCGGCGTCGGCTCCTCGCGCGTGCCGGTCGGCGTCGGGCGCCGGGTCGAGGTGGCGGATGGCGTGCCGCGGGTGGCGGTGGCCGTCGGCGTAGTGGCCGAGGGCGCCGCGGTTGCGGTGGCCGGTGCGGCCGACGGGAAGCGGCCGTAGTAGACGTCGTGACCACCCGCGTCGTCGTCCTTGACCCAGACGGCGTGGACGGTGCGGCCGTAGGTGGCGATGATCGGCGAGGCGACCCGGCCGCCCTCGATCGCGATCGGCTGGGCGGCGCCGTCGGCGGGCTTGAAGTGGATCGACGCATCCGGCGGCTGCGGCTGCTCGCGCCAGGCGACCATCGCCCCCACCTGAGGCGCGCCGAAAACGACGCTCGGCTCGACCGAGCGGTCGTTGGCGGTGCCGCTGAGGTTGATGCCGCGCCGGCCGGGGGCGTTGCAGTCGAGGTAGATGTCGGGCTGGCCCGAGCCGCCGTCGACCTGCTCCTGCCAGGCGGTGCAGACGCCGCCGCCGGTGCCGACGGCCAGGTCCGGCGCCCGGCCGTGCGCGCCGTCGTTGAGCTGCGTCGTCTCGGCCCAGTCCGAGCCCTGGAGCTTCATGCTGCGGTAGATCAGGTCCTCGGACCGCTCCGGCAGCTCCTTGCTGAACGCCGACCAGACCGGGTCGCCGGCCTCACTGCCGGCGGCGATGCGCGGCGACTGGGCGCGCTCGGTCTCGACGATGTCCGACATCGCCAGGACGGCGCCGTAGGACTGCGGGTCGTCGCGCACCAGCGCCCAGTACGGGCGGCCGCCGCCCGCCTCGTCGATCCAGGTCAGCCAGACGCGGCCCAGCGCGTCGATCGTGACGTCGGGCTGCTTGCAGTGGGCGGTGATCGCGTCGGGCTCGGGGATGCCCGGCTGCCAGAGCACGACCGGGTCGCGCCAACGGCGGCCGGCGTCGTCCCAGGTCGAGAACTGGATCACGGTCGGGTCGGCGGCATCGTAGGGGGTGCGCACGAACGTGACGACCACCGAGGTGCCGCGGGCGGCGACGGCCGGGTCCTGGCCGATCGGGTAGATCCAATCGGCCGCCGTCCAATCGCCCTGCCAGGCGCCGGTCGCCAGCGAGAAGCGGCGCGAGCGCTGCTTGACGCCGCTGAGCTCGTCGAAGTCGGGGTTCGCCTCCTCCCAGACCACGTGGACCGTGCCGATGCCCGACGCGGTGTCGGTGGCGATGGCCACCCCGGGGTGGATCGACGCCACGCCCGGGGTGTCCGAGAGGTTCAGCGTGTCCTCGAGCGTCACCTGCGGCCGCGCGCCGCCGACGGCCGGGAGCAGCGCCGCCGCCACCAGCACGGCCAGAGCGCGCCGCACGCGGGGCGCCGCGAACGCGACGGCGCCGTTCATCGGCCGCCCCAATCGGTGCGCAGCTTCACCGCCACCCAGCCGCCGTCGTCGCCCTCGCGCAGCACCGCCGTGACGCCGTGGCCGGCGATCGCCGGCGCCAAGCGCGTGTCGACGACGGCGAGCGAGCGGACGACGAACGGCACGACGCCCTCGCCGGGGACGTCGACCTTCCACTCGCCGACCTGGCCGGCCGGCGGCAGCGAGACCAGCGTGCCGCGCACCTCGCGGACGATGGCCGCCGGCAGATACCACACCGAGTCGGCCTGCAGGTCCGGCGCGCCGTCGTTGCCCGAGCCGCCCGCGAGCGCGCCCTCGACGCGCAGCGGCGTGCCGTGGGCCGGCAGCGGCGGGTTGGGCAGCGGGTTGTTGTCGGCGTCGAAGAACCGTGTCTGCGCCGTGACGTGGACGCGGGTGTTGGCCACGACCCAGACCTGATCGTCGCCCTGGCCGGTCGTGCGCACGACGAGCCCCTCGACGACCCGGCGGCTCAGCAGCTCGCGCACGGCCGCGCCCACGACGTCGATCGTTTCGGCCACGATGGTGCCGCCGCTGGGCGCGCCGACGACGAAGACCGTGGCGCCCAGCGCCGGCTCGCCGTTGACGGTCGTGTGGTCGGCCAGGCTGACGAGGCGCCCCTGGACGACGAACCACTCCGGCAGACCGGGCCGCATCGCCGACGGCGGGCCGAGCTTGTCGATCGGGCCGGCCACCTTGACCTGCACGCCACGGCGCTGGAACACGATCCGCTCGGCGTACAGCGAGCCGTCGGCGCGGCTGACGGCGGTGACGTTCACCGCGTCGCCGAGGCGCGGTGTGACCGACGCCGGCTCGATGACGGTGTTGGCGTCGACGTCGACCCGCGCCTCGCGGTTCGCGGCGTCGTTGTCCCAGCGCCGGATCAGCCAGCAGCAGCTCTGCAGCGGATCGGGCAGCCCGGCGACGATGCCGCTGAGAAGCGTGCTGGGCGGCGGCTCGGCGCCGGCGGGAACGTTCCAGACGGCGCACCCGTCCTGGAACAACGCCCGGACGGTGAGGACGTCCTCGGCGGGGCCGCTGGGCCGGAACGTCGGCAGGAACTGCAGCCGCAGCGTGACCGTCTCGCCGGCGGCCAGCACGTACGGCTCGGTCAGTCGGGCGAGGTAGGGCGGCCGCCGCAGCGGCTGGTTGGCCCAGAGCAGCTGCGCCTCGCCGCCGGCGCGCTCGGCCTCGATGGCGCTCAGCGGCTGGAGCGGATCGAACTGGGCAACGTTGATGTCGAGGCCGGTCAGCGCCGCCGGCGCCTGGCCCCGGTTCACGAGATCGAACACGAACGTGGCCCGATCGGCGCCGTAGCGCGGGCCGACGAGGCTCGACTCGCACGGCGCGACGATTCCGCGCCCGGCGTCCGGCTGGCGGGTGACGAGCACCGTCTGGCACAGCGCATCGGCGCGGTTGGCGAACCGCAGCGCGAACGCATAGCCGTCCGGCAGCGGGGCGTCGACGAAGTCGACCGACAACGTCGCCCGGCCGCCCTGGGTCAGCGGTGCGCCGACGCCGCTGGGCACGGTGAACGTCACGCCCTCCGAGGCGTGGGCCAGCGCCGCGCCGCCCAGCAGGTCCTGGCCGGCCCAGCGGATGGCGCGCACCGCGCCGTTGTCGGCCGGCCAGCTGAGGTGGAGCGACGCCAGCCGGACGTCGTCGCCGTTGTTCAACACGTCGACCTGCATGGCGTGGCTGGTGGGCTCGACGACCGAGACGAGCTCGCCGGCCGAGAGGTCGCACTCGCCGACCGAGGCGCGGTTCGTGAAGGCGGTTTCGCAGCCGCCGTCGAGCCCGACGACGAGCGTGTAGGCGCCGGCGGCCAGCTGCGGGCCGCTGCCCGCCGCCGCGGGCGGCCGGAAGCGGAACGCCACCTCGACGCTGCCGCCGGCGGGCAGCCCGATGGCCTCGGCGAGCGGCACCGACACCGGGGACTGCTCCTTCTCGCCGCGGAACACCGTCTGCCCGTCGACGGTCACGCCGACGAGCGGGCCGTTGGCCACGGTGGGCCAGAAGAGCGTCAGGTCGCGCACGATGCGGCCGATGTCGCGCGGGTTCGTCAGCTTGAAGCGCGCCACGTCGCCGTCGATGACGACATCGCCGCTGCCGACGCCGCAATCCCAGGCCGCCAGGCCGGTCGTGGCCGAGAGCGCGCAACCGCGGCGCGTCATCGCTTGCAGGCTGTAGCCGTCGGCGGCGGCCGGGCGCTCGAAGACGAGCCCGACGGCCAGCAGCTTGCCCGGCGGCACGGCGATGCCGTCGGCGCGCATGCGCGCCAGCGGCAGGGTGGCCGGCGACGCGCCGAAGCCCTCCTTGAGATCGACCACGACCTGTCCGTCGAGCGTGACCGCAACCAGGCGCCCGTTCGAAGCCACCGGCCAGGCGACCTCGAGCGCGGTGATCGCGTCGTCCTTCTGGCCGGTGTTCTCGACCGTGACCTCGACGCGGTTGCGGGCGCTGGACGGCACGTGGGGTCGATCGGTGATGCGCACCGGGCAGGCCGGCCGCTCGAGCGGCGCCCGCAGCACGGCGCGGCAGCCGCCCCGCAGATGGAGCACGGCGGCTTGCAGCAGCCACGGCGCGTCGGGGTTGGGCCAGTCGAAACGGAAGCCGAGCTGGGCCGTCTCGCCCGGCGCGAGGCGCCAGCCCGCGTCCAGCGTGGCGAAGAACGGGCTGCTGGCCTTGCCGTCGAACAGGACGCGCTCGTCCTCGCCGGGCCCGACGCGGGCGACGATGGCGCGCAGCGTGGCGTCTCCCGCCCAGCCGAGCTCGACGGCGTCGAGCGTCGAGGTGATCGGCCCGACGTTCGTGACGGCGCCCCAGATCGTGTCGACGCCGGCCGGGGCGGCGGCCAGGTGTCCGACGACGCGGCACGCCGGCGCGGGCAGCTGCCCTGCGCCCGGCGGGTCGGGCGCCTGGAGCGGCACGATGCCGGCCAGCGAGATCGGGACCGCCGCGCCGTCGACGGGCGGCGGAGCAGCGGGCAGCGATACCGTCCGGCGCAGGCCGCCGACAGCCAGAACGGCCGCGACCACAAGGCCGAGGCCGAGGACGGCTTGCCCGGATCTCAGGCGTCGATCCATCACACTCACTTCAGGGCGCCCTGCGGCGATCGGGTGTCCGCGGCGACCCGGCGGTCGCATGCGGGCCCCGCCCGCGCGGGCATTATAGGTTCCGGCCAGGCCCCGGCCAACGGGCCGGCGCCGATCACGAACGGGCGCGCGCGGCGCCCGCGGGGGTCCGTTCGGAGCGGTCGCCCCGGCCCGCCGCGGGCAGCCGCGCTTCGGCGGTGCCCACGGCGGCCGGGGTCGCTTGGATCGTCGGCCAGGCCGACGGCTCGGCGGTCGGCGCCGGCGGCTCGGTCGGCGCCGCGCCGGCGCCGACGGTCGGCTCGGGCGTCGTCGGCTCGGGCGTGGCGGTGGGCGCGGGCGGCGCGACCGTCGGCGATGCCGTCTCGGTCGGGCGCGCCTGGCCCAGGAACCGGACCTCGTCGGCCACGATGACCAGGATCTCGCGGTTCACCAGCCGGCCGCGGACCTCGACCCGCTGGCCCTTGGCCAGGCGTGCCACGCCCTTGACGCGGCCCGCGTCGACCTCGACCGCCCACGACTGGTAGGCTTCGCTGTTGCGCTTGGCCCAGAGGTCGAAGCGCACGACGCGGCCGTTCTCCATCGGGTCGCCGGTGACCGAGCCGATGAGCGAGACGCGCTCGCCGGTCTCGGCGCCCGCCGTAGCCGTGCCTTGCTCGCCGGTGATCACCGTCGCCAGGTTGGCCGTGCGCCCGCCGCAGACCCGGTAGTCGACGTGGACCTGGCCGCCGACACGGACCTCGCCGACGATGGTCGGCTTGGCCCCGTCCCGGTCGGGACCGAGCTGGAACTCCTCGGTCGTACCGCCGGCGAGCTCGATGACGAGCCGGTCGCCCGGGCGGTACTCGCGCACCAGCCCGATCGCGCGCGAGTTGCGGCAGCTGACGGGCTCGAAGCCCTCGAACGACAGCGCCACGCCGGTGCGCGCCATCGTGTCGAGCGGACCCTTGAGCCGTAGCTTGACGATGCCGTCGGTCTGGACGCGACCGCGCTCGGCGGCGCTGAGGGCCGAGACGTCGATCTCGTAAGCGAGCCCGTCGAGGCGGTGGATGATCCGGCAGCGCCACTGGCCGCTGCCCGCCGCGGTCTCGTACACCTGCTGTACGCGGCCCTCGAAGTAGGGGTGGCGTACGCCGTTCTCGCCCTCGCCGGACGTGGTGGCCGTCTCGGTGGCCTCGGGCGTCGCGCTGGCCGGCGTCGTGACCGTCACGACCACGGTCGCCGTCGGCGCCGCGAGCGTCGGCGAGACCGACGGCGTCGCCGTCAGGGCCGCGGTCGCCTCGACCTCTGGCGTGAGCGTGACGGTGATCCCGGGCGTCGCGGCGAGGGTGGCCGTGGTGGTCGCGGTGGCGGTCAGCGGCAGCAGCGGGCCGACGTCCTTCACCGACACGCGCAGCGCCAGCGGCCGCTCGGCCTCGCCGGTGCGCACCCGCAGCTTGACCTCGACCCCCCGGGGCACGTCGGCCATCGAGTCGAGGCCGTCGGGAAGGTCGAAGCGCGTGTCGCCGGTGCGCCACGCCAGGCCGATGCTGCCCGGCGCGTCGTCGTCGAGCCGCGTGACCCACAGCGTGCCGAAGGGCTTCTCGTCGCCCTGGCTCTCGGTCTTGAACGCGTCGTAACGGGCGCTGAACGAGGTCTCCTCGGACCGCCCGTCGGCGTGGGCGCGCAACGTGTCGACGAGGCGCTCGGTCTGGATGCGCGCCCGCCGCGCCTCGCGGCGGGCGGCGTCCATGTCGAACGTGGTGAGCAGGAGCTGCGCGTCGCGGCTCCACTCCTTGACGGTATAGAGCGTGTCGCCCGGCAGCGCCGCCGCCACCGCCGGCACGCGGCCGGCCGTGCCGATGCTCAGCAGCGCCGCGGCCGCCATCGTGCCCAGCACGCCCAGCCGCAGCGCCAGCGGGCGCGGCGTGGCGCCGCCCCGCAGCCAGCGGCCCACCCGCGCGCCGACCGACGGCCGCGCCGTGGCGACCGCGGCGCGCTGGGCGCCCTCGACGGCGGCACGCTGCCGCTGCGCCTGAGCGGCGATGGCCAGGAAGCGCTCGCGGCCCGCCGCCAGGGCCGGCGCCGGCGCCGGCGCGGCGGCCGGAGCGAGCGTACCGGCCAACGCCACCAGCGCGCTCAGCTCGTCGAGCTGGCCGTCGGCGCCGGCCGCAGCCAGCGCGCCGGCCACCGGCGCCCCGACGGCGGCCGCCGCCAGCCCGGCGTCCAGCGCCTCGGCCGCGGCCTGCTCGGTCGCCGCCGCGGCGGCCAGGAAGCGCGCGCGGCCGGCGGCCAGGTCCGGCGGCGCGACGGGCGCGGCCGCCGCGGCCAGCGACCGGGCGAAGGCGGCCAGCGCCTCCGGCGCGAAACCGCCCTCGGCACCGGCGTGCGCCACCTCGGCGCGGCCGACCGCCGGCGGGGCGGCCAGCGCGGCGTCGAGGGCGGCCGCGGCGTCGGCGTCGAGCGCCGCCGCGGCCGCCAGCAGCCGGTCGCGGCCCGCCGCCAGCGACGCCGACGGCGCCGCCGGCCGGGCGGTGCGCTCGGACTCGAGATCGTGGACGAGCGTGAGCAGCTCGACCAGGGTCGTGAGGTGTCGCGCCAGGGCGGCGCGGGACGGGGCGTCGACCGCCACGCCGGACAGCGCGGCGTCGATCGTGGCGCCACCGCGGACGGCGGCGATCGCGGTGTCGAGGGCGTCGGTCAGCCAGTCGTCGTCGGCGCCGGCCGGCGGCGCCAGCGGCACCGGCGGCTGGCCGCCGCCGCCGCCGCCCGGCGCGGCGGCCAGGTCAAACGGCTGGTGCGGGGCCGCGCCGTCGCGCAGGGCGCCGGCGGCGCTCAGGAACCGGTCGCGACCGGCGCGCATCCGCTCGGCCGAGGGCGCCGGGGCCGGCCGCGCGGCCGTCGCCAGCTGCTGCGCCAGGGCGGCCAGCGGTCGCAGCGCGTCCGCCATCGGGCCGCACTCGGCGAGCGCCAGCTCGAGGCTCGATCCACGTCGGAGGCGATGGATGCAGGCATCGAGCGCGTCGCGCATGCCTGCCAAGCCCCCATGTCCGTTGCCAGTCGCCATCGGTCCCCAGTCCCCCCGAATCGTCCAAGTCAGTCCAACAAGAACCCAATCAAATCTCGGCTTCGGCTTCCGCCTCGACCGTGTCGAACCCTTCGCCGCCGACGACGCGCCGCAGCGCCGAGAGCGCGCGGTGCTGCAGGGCCTTGATGGCCCCCTCGGTCTTGCCCAGGATGTCGGCGACCTCGGCGTTGCTGAGGCCCTCGACGAATTTCAGGGCGACGACCTGCTGCTGCTCGTCGGTCAGGAAGCGCATCCCGATCTTGAGCTGGTGGGAGTGGAACAGCCCCTCGAACGTGCTCGCGAAGCTCTCGGCCGCCATCCAGCGCTCGTCGAGCTCGACCCCGTCGCGCTTTTTGGCGCGCCGGAAGTGGTCGACGACGAGGTTGTGGGCGATCCGGTACAGCCACCCCTGCAGGCTGGTGTTCCAGCCGCGGTCCGTCCGCAGCGCCTCGAGCATCCGCACGAAGACGTCGCTGGTCAGATCCTCCGACAACGCGCTGTTGCCGGTGCGGTGGTAGATGTAGCTGTAGATCTTGCCCGCGTACCGATCGTAGATGTCGGCCAGGGCCGCCGGCTCCAGCACTTCGGCCTGCCGGCGCAGCATCGCTTCGCTCACGTGGCGTTCTCCCATCCGGTTCGCGCATTAAGACGCGGCGAAGCGCGGATGGATACGCGGCGCCGTTTCGGGCGCCGGGCGCGGTTCGCCGTCCGTTAGCGCCCCGCCGCCGCAGCCGTGGCGTCGGGCTTGGGCCAGAGGATGTCCCAGGGCGCGCCGAGCGTGGCCGGCAGGTAGATCGCGTGCTCGATCTCGGCCGCGACGTCGGCGATGCTGCGCGCGAACACGCCCGCCTGGCCGGTGGCGAAGACGAGGTCGCAGGCGCCGTCGATCCGGGCGGTGGCCAGGCCGTCGACGTAGGGCGCGATGCGCACGCCGGGCGCGGTCGGGCTCGGCGGCAGGCTCAACCGGTGCCAACGGCCACCGGCGTCGCGCGACACGAACAGGCCGAGGCCCCATGCCGACGCCCACACCCAGCCGCCGGCCGGCCCGGTGGCCACCGCCGGCACGGCCAAGTCGCGGAACGGGGTGCCGGGCGCGGCGCTCGTCTGGCCGTCCGGATAGCCGGTCCAGGTCGTGCCGCCGTCGCGCGACTGGCGCAGGCCGAAGCGGCCCGCGACGTCGCTGGCCGGCCTGGTGACGGACGGCCGCAGCCCGGCGTAGACGAACGACGTGTCGACCGGGTCGACCGCCACCGCCTGGACGGTCCGGCCGCGCAGCTCGGCGTCGCCGACCGGCCGCCAGCGACCCGGCGCCGCCGTGGCCGCGCCGTCGAGCGCCCAGATGCCGTCGCCGTCCTTCGACGCCCAGAGCCGCCCGGCGCCGTCGAGCGCCAGGTCCCAGAAGTAGCCGCTGCCGAACGGGTCGTCGTCGGCCGCCAGCGGCTGCCAGGCGCCGTCCGCCTGCTGCCGCCAGACGACGGCGTGCCCGGCTTCCAGCCCGGCGGCGGCGTCGCTGGCCAGGTCGGTGGCCGCAGCGTATGTCGTCGCTGCGCCGGCCTCGACGGCGGTGACCAGCCGGCGGTCGAGGCCGACCGCCCCCAGCGCGCCGTCCGGCGCGGCATGGACGACGCCGCCGGCGCTCAGCCCGGCGGCCAGGAGGCCGCTGTCGGGCCGGACGGCGATGGCGCGCACGGCCTTGGTCGCGGCGTCGAAGGCGCTCAGCGGCTGCAGCGTCAGCGCGTCGAGCTGGATCGCCCACACGGCGTGGTCGGCCTGCACGCTGCCGCCGTCGGTGCGGTACATCGCGGCGTAGAGCCGCTGCCGCCCCGCGGCGCCATCCACCGCCAGCGATTGGGCGGCGATGGCCGGCGGCAGCGCGACCTGCTGCCAGCCGCGGCTCGTGCAGGCCGCCAGCGGCGACGCCGGCGCGGCCGCGGCCGGCCCCGCCGGCGCCCACCGGCCGTGCGCCACCGCCGCGGCGACGACCGCCGCGGCGGCCGCCAGCGCCACCGGCCGCCGCCCGCGCGCGCCCGTCACGGGCCGACCACGGGGGTGGCGAATGGGACGTACGTCGTCGGCGTCACGGTCGGGAAGGCCGGCGTGGCGGACGGTGGGCGGGCGGTGGGCACGAGGCCGGCGGTAGGCGCCGGGGTCGCGCTGGCCGGCGGCGTCGCCGTCGGGACCGGGACCGGCGTGTCGTACTTCGGGATCGTCCAGAGGCGGTAGGGGCGCGAGGCGTCGATGGCGCCCAGCGTGTAGACCGCCACGTAGACCGTCGTGCGGGTGGTCACCACCGGCCAGTCGAAGCGCTCGGTGGCGTCGCCGTCGCGGTTGCGGTAGTTGTACTGGTCGCACGTCACGGCCGACTTCCACGGGCCGACGATGATGTCGTAGTCCATGTCGTCGGGCGGCCGCATCTCGGAGCGGTACTCGACGCCCGGCTCGAGCTCGAACTTGTAGTAGTCGCGGCTGCTCGTCGTGTTGCCGGTCAGCGGCGCCACGACCTCCTCGCCGATCCCGACCAGGATCGACGAGAGGCAGCTGTTGTTGAACTGGTAGCTGTCCTTCATCGGCGTCGGGGTCCGGGTCGGGGTGGCGGTGGCCTTGGGCGTCGCCGTCGGGACCGGCGTCGAGGTGCCGCGGTCGAACATCGTCACCCCGAGCTCGTACGTGGCGCCGCCGCCGGCCGAGGGGCCGCGGTTGTCGACGGTGACGATCACCTGGCCGTCGCCGCCGGCCTGGAACACGACCTCGGACTCGAACGTCAGCGCCGAGGCGTCGTCGCTCCAGCAGCCGAAGGTGTCGTTCCACGGCGTGCAGCTCGTGCCGCCGGGCAGGTCGCCCACCGCCAGGACGGTGTCGACGCCGCTGGCCAGGCCGCGGGTGAAGACGCGGTACCACCGGCCGCCCTTCACCGGGAAGGTCGCCAGGTCGATGTCGAAGTCGCTGCAGAAGTTGTGGGTCTGGGTCGCGGCGTTGTCGCCGATGCCCACCAGGATCGGCTTCTGCTGGCCGCGGCTGGTGTCGGGCTCGTAGTCGTCGGGTTCGGCGCAGACGCGCGAGCCCTCGCCGGGCCGCGGCGTCGGCGGGATCGGCGTTGGAAACGGCGTGTTGGACGGCGCCGGCGTGGGCGTCGGCGCGTCGCCCGGCGTGGCCGACGGGCCGAGGACGGACGGCTCGGTCGGCAGGATGAGCTGCGGGGTCGGCGTCGGGATCGGCGTCGGCGGCGCCACCTGGTGCCAGTCGCTGCCGACCGCGGTCTCGCCCGTGGTCAGGTTCTTCACGACGATGGCGTAGTTCGGGCCGACCGGCCACTGGTCGTTGAACGCCACCGGCGCCGAGAACGTGCCGTCGTCCTGGGCCGTGATCTGGGTGATCGGGATCGCCCGCCACTCCGACGGGGGCAGGTTGGCCTGGCGCTGGGCGATGCCCACCGCCAACGACGCGCCGGGCGTCCAGCCCTCGCCGCCGATGAGCGGCGCGCGCGGCGCCGAGAGGTCGACGGTGACCGTCCCGCCGGGCGCCTGCGGCGTGCCCTCGAGCTTGGGCGTCACGGCGCGCAGCTCGCGCGCATCGACGACCGGCGACGCCGGGTCGGCGCTGTTCAGCTGGCCGTAGGCCACGATCGACTGGCCCGGCACGAGCGCCGTCGGGTCGACCTCGGCGCCGTCGGCCACGACGCGGGTGAGGCCCGGCTGGATCCGGATCGCCGCGCCGTCCTCGAGCGTCACGAGGCCGGTGTCGGCGTCGTAGCTGGCCAGGACGCCCTCGAACCGGCCCTCGGCGGGGTTGAGGAGCGCCAGCTCCTTGCCGTTGGGCCCGTCGAGGCAGGTCGGGCAGTTGTGCTCGCCGCTGGCGCGCTCGAGCAGGGCGACCGAGGCGGCCGGCACGCGGTAGACCGTGGCGTGCGGCCGGTCGGCGGCGCGGGCGGTCTCGCTCGGGAAGAAGACGAAGTAGCTGTCGGCGGTGGCCAGCAGGTGCCGCGCGCAGAAGTCGCGCGGGTTGAGCTGCTGCGCGAACTCCGTCAGCCGGCTGTCGACCGCGGCGACGGACGCAGCGCGCGTCACGCCGCCGCCGACGCCGGTCGCGCCGGCCGCGGCGTCGGCCAGGTGGCCGACCGGCTGGACGCGGGCCAGGCGGCCGCCGTCGCACATGTCGCGCTCGGCGAACACCCGGCCGGCGCCGGTCAGGACCGTCGCCAGGCCGAGCACGACGCCGACCGTGGCCAGGCCGAAGCGGCGGTGCTCGAGCTCGGTCAGCGGACCATGCCGGGCCACGACGCGGCTGCCGCGCAGCTGGCCGATCGCCGCGTTGAGGGCCGGGTAGCGCAGCCGCCAGCCGGCCGGCGGCTGCCAAGCCACGAAGCGGATGCACGCCAGCCGGTAGAGCGTCCACAGCGGCACCGTCAGCGCCGCCGCGACGGCGGCCAGGCCCAGCCGGGTCCAGAGGCCGCCGCTGGCCCACAGCGCGAAGACGGCGCCGAGCCAGCCGCGCACGGGCAGCGAGCGCCCGACGGCGCCGCCGGCCTGCACCGCCGGCGGGATCAGCAGGAAGAAGCCGACGAAGAAGGCTGCGAACAGCCCGACGACGACCATCGGCCGCCCCGGCGAGCGCACCGTGTCGCGCAGCAGCCGCTGGGCGAGGAGGTAGCAGCCGAACGGCACGGCGGCGAACAGCGCCGCCGCCAGCAGGAGCGCGATGAGGATGACCGGGCTGGCCAGGAGCGTCGCCGCCGTCAGGCCCAGCACGTCGACGATGCCGCTCACCAGGTTGGCGGGGTCGGTGAAGGTGATGAGCCCCGGGTCGTCGAGCTCGAAGCCCGTCACGAAGTAGGCGCGGCGGTAGAGCCAGCCCCAGAACTGGGCCAAGACCACGAGCGCCAGCCCGAGCCCGATCAGGGTCGCGGGCGTCAGCGCCGGCAGCCATGCCAACGCCCCCCCCTCGGCCCGCGCCGCCGCCCAGGCCGCGCCGAGCCGGCCGCCGGCCCCGCCGCCGGCGACGGCGGCGCCCGCGGGCGCGCCGCGCGGCGCCCGGCCGCGGCGCTCGACGTAGGCCGTGCCGAGGTTGACGCTGTCGACGACGGCGCCCTCGAGCTTGGCCTCGGTGAGGTCGGCGCCGGTCACGTCGGCCCAGGCCAGGTTGACGCGGCCGAGGTCGGCTTGCCGCAGGTTGGCGCCGCGCAGGACCGACCACCGGGCGTCCGCCTGCCGTAGCACGGTGGCGTGCAGGTCGGCGCCCTCGAGGATCGTCCAGCGCAGGTCGGCGTTCGTCAGGTCGGCGCGGCTGAGGTCGGCGCCGCGCAGGTTGAGGCTCGAGAGATCCACGCCCCGCAGATCGAGCCCCGAGAGGTCGACCACGCCCTGGGTCTGCTCGATGCGCTCGATGATCTGTTCGCGCGAAAGGGTCATGGATCCGTTGCCTTTGGCATCGGGGCGGGATGATAGCACACGCTCTCTAGCCTCCCGGCGCCACGAGGCAGCCGCCGGTCATGGCGTCCGGCGGCGTCAGGCCGAGCAGCGCGAGCAGCGTCGGGGCGACGTCGGCCAGCCGGCCGTCGCGCAGCGCGAACGGCAGCCGGCCGTCGGCGCGCGCGAACGGCGCGCCGACGAGCACGACCGGCACCGGGTTCGTGGTGTGGGCGGTGTGCGGCCCGCCGGTGACCGGGTCGACCATCACCTCGGCGTTGCCGTGGTCGGCCGTCACCAGGGCCACGCCGCCGCGCGCCAGGAGCGCCTCGAGCACCCGCCCGAGGGCGGCGTCGGTGGCCTCGACGGCTTCGATCGCCGCCGCCAGGACGCCGGTGTGCCCGACCATGTCGGGGTTGGCGAAGTTCACGATGAGGAAGTCGTCGACGCCCGCCGCGAGGCGCGCCACGACGCCGTCGGCCAGCGCCGCGGCGCTCATCGCCGGCTGGAGGTCGTAGGTGGCCACCTTGGGCGACGGCACCAGGAGCCGGTCTTCGCCCGCGAACGGCGCCTCGCGGCCGCCGTCGAAGAAATACGTCACGTGGGCGTACTTCTCGGTCTCGGCGGCGTGGAACTGCCGCTTGCCGGCGGCGCTCACCACCCGGGCCAGCGGCCAGGCCACGTCGTGGGGCGGGAAGGCGACGGCCGCGGTCTGGTCGTCGGCCACCTGGGTCAGGGTGACGACCTCGACCGCCGGCCGGCGCCGGCGCGCGAAGCCGTCGAATGCCGGCCGCGTCAGCGCGGCGAGCAGCTGCCGCATCCGGTCGGCGCGGAAGTTGAACAGCACGACGACGTCGCCGTCGGCCAGCGGCCCGACCGGCGCCCCGGCGGCGTCGACGAGGATGGTGGGGGCCAGGAACTCGTCGGTGACGCCCTCGGCGTAGCCGGCCGCGACGGCCGCCGCGGCCGTCGCGGCCACCGGCCCGTCACCGTCGACGATGGCGCGCCAGGCGCGCTCGGTGCGCTCCCAGCGCTGGTCGCGGTCCATGCCGAAGTAGCGGCCGCCGATCGTGGCGAAGCGGCCGGCGCCGGCCGCGGCGAAGCGCCGCTCGGCGTCGCGCACGAACGCCGGCGCGCTCTGCGGCGGCGTGTCGCGGCCGTCGGTGAAGGCGTGGACGAAGGCGCGCTCGACGCCGCGGTCGTGGGCGGCGTGCAGCAGCGCCGCCAGGTGGTCGGTGGAGGCGTGGACGCCGCCGTCGCCCAGCAGGCCGACGAAGTGGACGGCCGCGCCGCGGGCGCAGGCGCCGTCGAACGCGGCGCGCAGGACGGGGTTGGCGTCGAACGCGCCGGCCGCGGCCGCGGCGTTGAGGCGGGTCAGGTCCTGGTCGACGACGAAGCCGGCGCCGAGGTTGAGATGGCCGACCTCGCTGTTGCCCATCTGGCCCGGCGGCAGCCCGACGTCGGCGCCCGACGCGCACAGCTGGGCGCGCGGGTAGCGCGCCACGAGGGCGTCCATGGTGGGCGTGTGGGCGAGCGTCACGGCGTTGCTCGGGCCCGGCGGCGCCAGGCCCCAGCCGTCGAGGATGATGAGCGCCACCGGGCGGGCGGTCGGGAGGGTGGCGGGGATCGCGTGGGCGGGCGCGGGTTGCGGATCGGTCGACATGGATGGGCTCCGGCGGGCGGCCACAGGATGGTCGAGCGGGGTGAGCGATGGCTGAGGGTCGGGTGAGGCCGGCGTGGACGGCGGTGCGGCGCGGTCGCGTCACGGCCCCCGCAGGGCCCGCCAGGCGTCGGCTGCGGCCAGCCGTTCGACCGGCGCCCGGTCGTCCGTCAGCACCGGCGCGTCCGCCGCGATCGACGCCGCGCGCCAGCGCCGCGCCAGCGACGCGGCCGCCGCGTGCGCCGGGTCGCCGGCCGGCCAGGCCGCCGCGCGGGCGGCCACGGCGCCGTCGGCGGGCGCCGCGGCGGCGCCGACGAGCAGCGCATTGTAGGCGTCGGCCGGCGCGATCTGGCCCAACCAGCCGAACGCGGTGGCCATCGTGGCCGCCACGGCCCCGGCCAAGTGGCCGCTGCCGTCGGCCGTCGGGTCGACGACGTTGGCGGCCACCACGCCGCCCGGCGCCAGGCACGCCCGGGCGGCGGCGAACGCCTCGCGGCTGGCGAGGTGGAACGGCGGCGTCGGGCCGCGGTAGGCGTCGAGGACGACGAGGTCGTACCCCGGCGGCGGGCAGCGGTGCAGGAACGCGCGCCCGTCGGCCACGTGGACCCGCAGGCCCGGCACCGCGTCGAGCCAGAGGTGGGCGCGGGCCATGGCCACGACGTCGGGATCGATCTCGACACCGTCGATCGCCACACCGGGCCAGGCGGCCGCCAGCGCCCGCGCCGCGCTGCCTCCGGCCAGCCCGACGACGAGGGCGCGCCGCACGACGGGCGGCGCCGCGCCCGGGGCCAGCAGCGGCGCCAGCGCCAGGTCGTCCCAGAGCGCGCCGGTGAACGCGGCGCCGCGGTCGACGACGGACTGGTGGGCGGCGCCCTCGTCGAACCGCAGGTAGCGCCGGCCGCCGTGCTCGACGACCGCGATGTAGTGCTCGCGGCCCTCGCGCCAGGCGACGAGCCGGCCGCCGGACGGCGCCGCGGCGTGGCCCGCCGGCGGCGCGCCTCCGGCCCGCCACGCCGCCCAGGCGAAGGCGGCCGCCACGGCGACGACGGCGGCCGCCGCCGCGCGGGCGGCGCGCGGTCGGTGCGCCGCCGGTTCGCGCGCCAACGCCGCGGCGGCGACGAGCGCCAGCCCGCCGCCCCACGCCGCCAGCGACCGCCGCACCCCCAGCACCGGCAGCGTCCCGAACGCCGCGCCGAACGTGCCGACCAGGCTGCCGAGGGTCGAGAGGGCCACGATCCGACCCGCCGCGCCGGCCATGGCGGCCGCGGCGGGCCCGTCCGCGGCCGCCGCCCGGAGCGGCGCGCCGGCCAGGGCCAGCGGGACGACGGCGCCCAGCAGCACCGTCGGCAGCGCCACCACCAGCGCCGCCGCCACCAGCAGCGGCGCCGCCGCGCCGACGTCGAGCGCGACGGCGGCGTCGGCGCCGGCGGCCAGCAGCGCGGTCGGCAGGCGCCAGGCGCCGGCCGTCATCAGCCCCGCCGTGGCGGCGGCGGCCGCGGCGGCGACGCGGGCCCGGGCCGCCGCGGCGTCGTCCGGGCCGTCGCGCGCGGTGGGCGCCAGCGTGCGCGCCCAGCGGCCGCCGAGCGCGCTGCCGCCGGCCAGGCCGGCCAGCGTCAGTCCGATGAGCGTGGCCCAGACCGGCGTCGACGATCCGAAGCTCGGCGCCAGGAGGCGCGCGCCGGCGATCTCGAGGGCCATCGTGGTCGCGCCGGCGGCGAACGCCAGGGCGCCGGCGACGAAACGGGGCGGGCCGGCTGGCCCGCCCCGTCGTCGTCGCCGAGGCGGCCCGCCCGCCGTCACGACCCGCCCGTCGTGGGCGGCCGGCCGGGCGCCGCGCGAAGCCCTCAGGCCGTCTCGATTCCGGCGCCGTCATCCTCGGCGTCGGCGCCGAGGACGAGCGGGGCGGGCGGCTCGGCCGCGACGCGCTTGGCCGGTCGGCTGCCCGGATCGACCGGCACGCCGGCGCGGGTGAGCAACAGCGGCGCCGAGCCGCCGGTGACGGTCTCGCCGCGCACGACGCACTTCGTCACGTCGTCGCGCTCGGGGATGTCGAACATCGTCTCGAGCAGCGTGCGCTCGAGGATCGTGCGCAGGCCGCGCGCCCCGGCCTGCATGCCCAGCGCGCTGGCGGCGATCGCCTTGAGGGCGTCGTCGGTGAACTGCAGCTCGACGCCGTCGAGGGCGAAGAGCTGCTGGTACTGCCGGATCAGGGCGTTGCGGGGCTCGGTCAGGATCCGCACCAGCATCGCCTCGTCCATCGGGTCGACGCTGACGACGACCGGCAGGCGGCCGACGAACTCGGGGATGAGGCCGAACGTCAGCAGGTCGTCGGCCAGCGTGTGCTGCAGGATGCGCGACTCGTCGAGGTCGGCCGCCGTTGCGCCGTCGGCGGGCTGGAAGCCCAGCGCGCCGGCCCGCAGAACGCGCTTGCGCACGACCTGGTCGAGGCCCGGGAAGGCGCCGCCGCAGATGAACAGGATGTCCGAGGTGTCGAGCTGCAAGAACTCCTGGTGCGGGTGCTTGCGGCCGCCTTGCGGCGGGATGTGGGCCACCGTGCCCTCGATGATCTTCAACAGCGCCTGCTGGACGCCCTCGCCCGAGACGTCGCGCGTGATCGACGGGTTGTCGCCGCTCTTGCGGGCGGTCTTGTCGATCTCGTCGATGTAGATGATCCCCTTGCTGGCGCGCTCGAGGTTGCCGTCGGCGGCCTGGATGAGCCGCAGCAGGATGTTCTCGACGTCCTCGCCCACGTAGCCGGCCTCGGTCAGCGCCGTGGCGTCGGCGATCGTGAATGGGACGTCGAGAAGGCGGGCCAGCGTCTGGGCCAACAGCGTCTTGCCGCAGCCGGTGGGGCCGATGAGCAGGATGTTGCTCTTGGCCAGCTCGGTGCCCTCGCCGGAGGCGTCGGCGTGGTGGATGCGCTTGTAGTGGTTGTAGACCGCGACGGCCAGCACCTTCTTGGCCCGCTCCTGGCCGATCACGTAGGCGTCGAGCCCATCGTAGATCTCGCGCGGCGACGGCACGCGCGGCAGGAACAGCTCCGGCGTCTCGGTCTCGCGGGCTTCCTCGTCGGCCAGGATCTCCTTGCAGAGGTCGACGCACTCGTCGCAGATGTAGACCGAGTCCGGGCCGGCGATGAGCCGCGTGACCTGGTCCTGCTGGCGCTTGCAGAACGAGCAGAAGTGGGGTTTGGCGCGCGGCTTGCTCATCCTCGGCGCGTCCTAGGTGGTGGCGCCGTTCAGGCCGACCAGCGCCGGCCCGCGCGTCGGCGCCGGCAAGCCCTCGGGACCGGGCAGCACCTCGTCGATCAGGCCGTACTCGACCGCCTCCTGGGCCAGCAGGAACCGATCGCGCTCGAAGTCGCTGGCCACCTGCTCGACGGTCTGGCCGCTGTGGTGCGAGATGATCTGCTGGATGCGGTAGTTGAGCCGCAGCAGCTCGCGGGCCTGGATCTCGACGTCCTGGGCGTAGCCGCGGCTGCCGCCGCCGGCCGGGTGCATGTGGATCGTGGCGTTCGGCAGCGCCACCCGCTTGCCCTTGGCGCCGGCCGCCAGCAGCACCGTCGCCATCGAGGCGGTGGTGCCGATGGCGTAGGTGCGGACGTCGGCGCGGATGAGCTGCATCGTGTCGTAGATCGCCAGCCCGGCGTAGACGATGCCGCCGGGCGAGTTGATGTAGAAGTGGATGTCCTTGTTGGGATCCTCGCGGTCGAGGAACAGCAGCTGGGCGACGATGACGTTGGCCACCTGGTCGTCGACCGGGGTGCCCAGGAAGACGATCCGCTGGCTGAGCAGCAGGCTGTAGATGTCGAAGGCGCGTTCGCCGCGGCCGGTCTGCTCGATGACCATCGGGATCACCGATCGCGGTCGCTCGATCTCGTGCATGGGGGTGCTCCTCTTGCGGTGGCGCGGGGGTCGGCGGGCCGCCCGCGGCGGCCCCGGGGGACTACGGCTGGGTTTCGATGCCGGCCGCCGACGCGGCGAGCGGGGGCGACGCGACGGCGGCCGGCGCGCCGTCGCCGTCGGCCTGGCCGCGGGTGATCGCCAGGAGGCGGGCGACGGCGCGGCTCGACAGGATCCGCGAGCCGAACGACGACCGCATGTCGTCGACCGAGGGCATCGCCTCGCGCCGCCGGCCGCGGCCCGGGCGCATCACGCTGGCCAGGCGGCCGAACGAGCGCACCTCGTCGTCGATCTCCGATGCCTTGACGCGGATTCCTTCGGCGACGCAGAACTCGGACAGCACCAGCTGGCGGCGCAGGCGCGTGGCCGCGTCGCGCTCGATCTGGGCATAGAGGGCGTCGACGCCCTCGGGCTGGATCGACAGCCAGTGCTCGAACTCGAAGCCGTGCCGCTCGACCTTGGCCTTGAGGTCGTGCACCGCCCGGTGGATCTCGGCCTCCAGCAGCTGCGGCGGGTAGGCGACCTCGGCGCCGGCCACCAGGGCGTCGATGGCCGCCTCGGCCTCGGCGTCCTGGACGGCCAGGTTCGCCCGCGACTCGAGCTGCTCGCGCACGCGCTGCCGCAGCTCGGCCACGCTGTCGACGTCGGCCATCGACGCGGCCAGCGTGTCGTCGAGGGCCGGCGGCTGGAGCTCGGCGACGCGCACGAGGGTCGCCTCGAACGCCACCGGCTGGTCCTGCAACGCGGCGTCGGGCCAGAACGCGGGATAGGTGACCGTGAAGGCGTGCGGCGCCGCCACCGTCGCGCCGACCAGGCCGTCGATCACGGCCGGCGGCAGCCGCTCGGCGTCCCAGCGCTCGGGGTCGAGCACCACCGTCAGGCCGGCCGCCTCGAACACGACGTCGTCGCCGTGGCGACCGGTGAGCGCCAGCGACACGACGTCGCCGCGGGCGGCCGGCCGATCGACGTCGGCCAGGACCGCCATCTCGTTGCGCCAGCCTTCGATCAGCGCGTCGACGGCGGCCTCGTCGACCGCGGCGGGGGCGATCGGCGGGACGCGCAGCGCGCGGTAGTCGCCCAGCGTCACCGCCGGCCGGAGCGGGAGGGTCACCTCGATCGTGAACGGATCGCGCTGCGTCACGCTGGCGCGGCCCTGGACCCGGCCGTCGAGCTCGGCGGCCGGGGCATGCTGGCGGACGGCCCGTGCCGCCAACCGCTCGACGGCCTCGGTCTCGAGCGCCTCGGCGCCGATGACCGCCTCGACGCGCTCGAGCGGCGCCGTGCCCGGCCGGTAGCCCGGCACCTGCGCCCGCTTGCCCAGCGCCTTGACGATGTCGCGCTTGACCTGGGTCAACTCGTCGCCGCGGACCACGATCGTCAGCTTGAGCTGGCGGTCGGCGAGCGGCTCGGTGGTGACGTCCAACGGGTCCTCCTGCGCACGGCCGGCGCTGACGGGATCGGGGCGGGCGGTCGGAGCGAGCGATTGGGGAAGGGGAGACTCGAACTCCCACGGGTCACCCCACATGCTCCTAAGGCATGCGCGTCTGCCAATTCCGCCACTCCCCCGCGCCGCGGCCGATTATAGCCGGCGCGCCGGGCCGGGGATAGGCGATCGGCGCAGCGCGGCGCGGTTCTAGCGCGCCGCTAACGCGCCGTCTGGACCGGCGCGGCTAGCGCACGGGCCGGACCGCCCAGTACTCCTCGGGCGGCCAGGCGTGGTTCGAGCAGGCGGCGCGGAGGTAGTCCTGGCGGTAGCGTCGGATCTCGTCCTGAACGCTGGCCGGGTCGAGCAGCGCGTGGTCGGCGATCGCCCGGATCGGCAGCCCGCACACCGGGCAGATGATCACCTCGTCCAGCGGCTTCCGCCAGGCCGGGTTGCGCTCCTGCCAGGCGCGCTGCGCCGGCGTCAGGCCGGTGCTCTCCTGGTAGAAGACGATGGCCACGGTGTCGTTGCGGGTCATGGGCCTCGCGCTGCTGGGCGGGGGACGGCGCCGCCATTCTAGCATGCGGCCGGACGCCCGACCCCGACCGGCCGCCGGCCCGCGGCTACGGCGCGCCCGTCGCGGTGGGCGCCGCCGCGTCGCCGGCGCCGGCGCCGGTCCCGTCGCCCGCCGCGTCGTCCGCGCCGTCGCCCGCCGCCGGCGTCGCCGCGCCCGCGGCGCGCGGCGCCTCGACGATCACCGTCCAGTCCGCGTCGTCGCTCGAGCCGCTCAGCAGCAGCGTCGCCGAGCGCTTGAGCCCCTCGTCGGCGAAGCGCTCGGAGCGATCGGTGGTGTGGAGGAAGGTGTACGTCCCGTCCTCTTCGCGCTCGAGGCCCCAGCCGAAGGCGCGCATCTGCTCGGTGTACCACGCCACGACCTTGTCCTCGTCGAAGCCGTCCATCGCGTACTCGGCCGCGGCGTCGAGGGTATCGGTGGCGGGCGCGAACGCGACGCGCCGCGCGCCGATCGGCATCGGGACGTCGGGGAGGTCGGCGTCGGGCACGGCGAACCACGGGTCGGCCGCCGGGTCGACGGTCGGCGTCGCGGTCGGCAGCTGTCGGGCGACCACGGTGGGGGTGACGACGAGCTGCGCCACGGCGGCCTCGGTGGCGTCGCCGGGCGCCTCGGCGGGCGCGCCGCCGCCGCACGCGGCCAGCGGGAGCGCGAGGCCGAGGGCGGTGGCGGCGGTGAACACGGCGGTCAGTCGGCGCGGCATGGCGGGTCCTCGCTGCGGGTTGGCTCGAACGCGGTCGCCCCACACAGGGCGCGCGGGCCGTCGGGCGGCCGCGGGCGACGGCCGATGATACAACAGCCGTATCGACAGCGCCCGCGGCGCGGCCCGCGCTACGATTCCGGGGTGGCGATCGATCCCTACGTCCCGGCCGCGGCGCTCGACCGGTCGTTCTTCGCCCGCGACGCCGCCGCGGTGGCCCGCGACCTCCTCGGCGCCACGCTGGCGGTGGCGGGCGACGGCGGCGTTCGCCGCGTCCGGCTCGTCGAGACCGAGGCCTACGTGGGAGCCCACGACCGCGCCTGCCATGCCTCGCGCGGCCGGACGGCGCGCACGGCGGTGATGTTCGGGCCGGCGGGGCACCTCTACGTCTATCTCGTCTACGGCCTGCACGACCTGGTGAACGTCGTCACCGGCGCCGAGGGCGATCCGCAAGCCGTGCTGTTGCGCGCGGCCGAGGTCGTCGCCGCCGACGAGACGCGCCTCGCGGCCGCGGGCGCCGCCGCGCGCGGCTCCGTCGGCGGGGGTGTCGCGATGGGCGCCGCGGGCGCCGATCCGTTCCCGTGCCGCGGCCCGGGCCGTCTGACGCGCTACCTCGGCCTGTCGCGCGCCGACGACGGCGTCGACGTCTGCGCCGTCGGGGGCCGCGGCGTGGCGGCCCGCTGCTGGTTCGAGGCCGGTCCGCCGCCGGCCGCCGTCGCCGTGACGGCGCGCATCGGCGTGGCGTACGCCGGCGACTGGGCGGCGGCGCCGCTGCGCTTCTTCGACCCGTCCAGCCGGGCGGTGAGCGGCCCGCGCGCCGCTAACGCGGCTCCAGCACGCCGCTAGCGGATCTCTAACACGGTCGACATAACCTCTGAGCCAACGTCCGATGGCGATGCGCTCCGAACCGGTCGGAGCGCCCGACGCGAGCAGGAGGAACACGATGCCCACCAAGCTGGTCCGCCGCACCTGGGGTCCCGCCGCCGACTTCGTGCCCGAGATGCTGTCGCTGCGGCAGGCGATGGACCGCCTCGTCGACGACAGCCTCGTCCGCTGGCCCGCCGCCGCGGCGCGCGGCGCGTCGGCCCTGACGCCGGCCGTCGACGCCTGGGAGGAGGGCGACACCGTCGTCGTCGAGCTGGCGATGCCGGGCGTGGCGCCCGATGCGTTCGACGTCACGATCGAGCGCGACACGCTCGTCGTCACCGGCGAGGTCGCGCCGCGCGAGGAGGGCAAGACCTGGTTGATCCAGGAGCGCCCGCGCGGCCGCTTCGAGCGCCGCTTCGACCTCAGCGTGCCGCTGGACGTCGACAAGATCGAGGCCCGCTACGCCGACGGCGTGCTCCGGCTCGTCCTGCCCAAGGCCGAATCGGTCAAGCCGCGCAAGATCGAAGTCCACCGCAACTAGCGGTGCGGTCGCCGCACGGCGGCGGTGAACGCTCGCCGTCCATCCAGGGCCATACGTGGGCGATCGGTAGGGGCACGGCATGCCGTGCCCCTACATTGCGTCCGGACGCCATTCGCCCGTGACGATGCCGGTCGCGCCGGTTGGGGCACGGCATACCGTGCCCTGCGGCCGTCGGCCGGACCGCGTCGACGTGCCGGCCGCCCGGTCGACGCCGGCTAGTCCAGCCCCGCCGGGACGTCCTTCTTGGCCTCGAAGTCGACGAAGCGGTAGCCCATGCCGCGCTCGGTCAGGATGTAGCGGGGGTGGGCGGGGTCGGGCTCGATCTTCTGGCGCAGGTAGGTGATGTACAGCCGGACGTAGTTGTCCTGGTCGACGTACTCCGGGCCCCAGACGTGGGAGAGGATGACGGCGTGCGTCTGCAGCCAGCCGGCGTGCTTGACGAGGTGGTAGAGCAGCCGCCACTCCGTCGGCCGCAGCTTGACGCGCTGGCCACCGCGGATCACCTCGCGCTGGGCGAAGTCGAGTTGCAGGTCGTCGTCGACGACGACGAGGCGGTTGTCGCGCGGCGTCTGGACCCGCCGCAGCACCGCCCGGGCCCGGCTGACGAGCTCGCTGGGCGAGAACGGCTTGGCCACGTAGTCGTCGGCGCCCAGGTCGAGGCCGCGGATGCGGTCGGACTCGTCGGCCTGGACGGTGAGCATGATCACCGGCACGTCGGAGATCGCCCGCAGCGCCTTGAGCGTCTCGAAGCCGTCCATGCCCGGCATGTTGACGTCGAGGATCACGAGGTCCGGCAGCGTCTCGCGGACCTTCTGGAGGCAGCTGGCGCCGTCGCGCGCCTCGACGACGCGGGCGCCCTTCATCTCGAAGTTCACCCGCACGAACTGGATGATGCGCGGCTCGTCGTCGCACACCAGCACCAGTCGATCGCGCAGCAGCGCCGGCTCGCTCATCGGGGACCCTCCGTCGGGCCACGCGCATCGGACGCCTCGCCGTCCGCGCCGCCGCGCGGCAGCCGCACCGTGAACGTGCTGCCCTCGCCCGGCGCGCTCTCGACGTCGATGCGCCCGCCGTGCGCGGCGACGATGGCGCGGCTCATGTAGAGCCCGAGGCCGGTGCCCTCGGCGCCGACGTCGGGGCGGGCGCGGTAGAAGCGCCCGAACAGCTGGGCCTGGTCCGCCGGCGCGATGCCGATGCCGCGGTCGATGACCTGGAGCACGACGCCGCCCGCCGTGCCGTCGTCGGTCAGCACGACCTGGATCGGGCTGTCGGGCGCCGAGTACTTCACCGCGTTGGACAGCAGGTTGTCGACCACCTCGCGCAAGCGCACCGGGTCGCCCGAGATCGGCCCGACGTCGGCCAGGTCGGCCCGCCAGCGCCGGTCGGGGTGGACCCGCCGGAACGCGGCCACCGACCGCTCCAGCAGCGCGGCCAGGTCGACGGCGTGGCGGTCGAGCGGCAGCGCGCCGGCGTGGAGCCGCGCCGCCAGCAGCAGCTGGTCGACCATCCGCGTGAGGTGGTCGGCTTCGTCGAGGATGACGCCGACCGCCTCGGCCCGGAAGGCGTCGTCGCCGGCCATCTCGGGCTGGCCCAGCGTCTCGGCGAAGCCGCGGATGAGCGCCAGCGGCGTCTTGAGCTCGTGGGACAGCCCGGCCAGGAACGTCGACTTGGCGTTCTCGGCCTCGCGCAGCGCCGTGACGTCGACGATGTTGACGACGAAGCCGCCGCTCGCCGCTCCGTCGGGCGGCGCGCTGTCCGCGGCCCCGGCGCCGCCGTCGCCCGCCGCGTCGACCTCGCCCACGGCCTCGCCCTCCGCGGCCAGCCCGGTGACCGCGACCTGGACCCAGCGCCGTCGGGCCCCGTCCGCCAGCCAGCCCGCCAGCGGCTCCGCGCCGCCGACGGCCCCGTCGCCGGCGGCCGCCGCGCCGTCGCCGCCCGCGCTCGGCAGCGCGAAGTCGACGGCGCGGCCGTCGTCACCCTGCAGCGGCAGCGCCTCGGCCACCGCGCGGCCGCGCAGCCGCTCGCGCGGCGTGCCCAGCAACCGCTCGGCGGCCGCGTTCGCGCCGACGATCCGCCCGTCGGCGTCGAGCAGCAGGATGCCGGTCGGGCTGCCGTCGACGACGGTGGCCAGCTGCTGCTCGCGCGCCGCCAGGCGCCCGTGCAGCAGCGCGTTCTCGATCGCGATGGCGGCCTGGTCGGCGAACGCGCGCAGCACGGCCTCGTCGGCCGACGAGAAGACGGCCGCGCCGTGGCTGCGGAAGACGACGATCTGTCCGATCTCGTGTTCGCGCCGCCGGAGCGGCAACGTGACGACGTCGAGCGCCGCCTCGTCGGCGGCGACCGGTCGGATCGACACCAGCGCGCCCGCCGGCGGCGGCAGGGCCGGTCGCGTCAGGTCGGCCGCGGGCAGGGCCCGCGCCGCCGCGGCGGCCGCCGGCAGCGCGCCGCCGTCGAGCGCGCCCGCGTCGACGGCCGGGCCCGCGACCGCGTCGCCGCGGCGCCCGTCGCGCGCGGCGCCCGGCGGCGCCCAGGCGGGCCGGAGCGCGCTCTGGAGGTGCTCGACCAGCTTGGCCTCGAGGTGGTAGCTGGCCACGATCCGCAGCGGCTCGTCGTCCGCCGTCGGCGGCGCGGCGGTGGTGGCGCGCGGCGCCCGGCCGTCGCCGCGGATGGCGATGGCGCCGGCGGCGCCGCCCGTCATCGTGACGGCCGTCTTGAGGACGAGCGCCATGACCTCGCGCGGCTCGAGCGCCTCGGTCATGGCGCGGGCGATGCCCAGCAGGTAGTCGCGCTGGCGGAGGGCGGGGTCGGCGGGGGCGTTCATGGCGCTGCGATTGTAGCCGCTGGCGCCGCGCTCCGACATCGATCTAACACGGCCCGGCTATCATCGCCGCCATGAACGTCAAGGACTACTACACGATCCTGGGCGTACCGCGCTCGGCCGACGACAAGGCGATCCGGCGCGCCTACCGCAAGCTGGCCAAGGAGAACCACCCCGACCTCCACCCGGGCGACGCGGCGGCGGCCCAGCGCTTCAAGGACGTGGCCGAGGCGTACGAGGTGCTGGGCGACGCCGACAAGCGCGCCAAGTACGACCGCTTCGGCGCCGCCTGGCGCCAGGCCGAGCGCGCCGGCGGCGCCGACGGCTTCGACTGGTCGCAGTGGGGCGGCGGGCCCGGCGGCCGGCAACCCGGCGGGCCTGGCGGCGGCCGGACGCACGTCCGCAACCTCTCGCCCGAGGACCTCGAGTCGATCTTCGGCGGCGGTGGCGGGGGTTTCTCCGACTTCTTCGAGACGCTGTTCGGCGGCGGCGCCGGGCGCGGCCGGGGCGCCGCGGCCCCGTCGGCGCGGCTGGGCCGCGGTGGCGACCTCGAGGCCGCGGCGCCGATCACGCTGGCCGAGGCCTACACCGGCACGACCCGCCAGCTCCAGCTCGACGGCCGCCGGATCGAGGTCCGGATCCCGCCCGGCGTCAAGACGGGCAGCAAGGTCCGGGTCCGCGGCGAGGGCCAGCCGGGCGAGGCCGGCGCCGGCGACCTCTACCTGGTCGTCGAGGTCCAGCCGGATGGGCGCTTCGAGCGCGACGGCGACGACCTCCGGACGCGCGTCGCCGTCCCGCTCTACACCGCGCTGCTGGGCGGCGAGGTCGCGGTGCCGACGCCGGCCGGCCCGGCACAGCTGACGATCCCGCCCGAGACCCGCAACGGGCAGCGCTTCCGGCTCGCCGGCCGCGGCATGCCGCGGCTGCGCGCGCCCGAGACGCACGGCGACCTCTTCGCCACGGTCGATGTCGTCCTGCCGCGCGACCTGAGCGACGACGAGAAGCGGCTGCTCGCCGAGCTGGCCCGGCTCCGGCCGCCCACCGCCGCGCCCGGCGCGTGACGCCGGCCGGGGCGCCGGGCGGCCGCGCGGACGACCCCGCCGCCGCGTCGCCGCCGCCCGCGCTGGCGCTGGCCGTGGTCGCGTCGCCGGGCCACGACGACCCCGGCCACCCCGAGCACGCCGGCCGGATTCCGGCCATCCTGGCCGCCCTGGCGGCGGACGCGGCGACCGGCGACGGCGCGGCGGACCGGCTGCCGCGCCTGGCCGTCGAACCGGCGTCGCTCGACGCCCTCGCCCGGGTCCACCACCGCCGCTACCTCGAGGCGCTGCACGCCGCGATGGACCGCGCCCCGGCCGTCATCGACGCGGCGCCGACGTACATCACGCCATCGTCGTTCGACGACGCCCGCCGCTCGGCGGGGGCCGCGATCGCCGCCGTCGACGCCGTGCTGGACGGTCGGGCGGGTGCGGCGTTCGCCCTGGGCCGGCCGCCGGGGCACCACGCCCGGCCGGCGGCGGCGATGGGCTTCTGCCTGTTGGCCAACGCCGCCGTCGCCGTCCGCCACGCCCAGGCGCGCGGCGTCGGCCGGGTGCTCGTCGTCGACTTCGACGTCCACCACGGCAACGGGACGCAGGAAGCGTTCCTCGAGGACGCCGGCGTCGTGTTCGTATCGGTCCAGCAGCGCGGCGCCTACCCGGGCACAGGCGCCGTCGACGACATCGGCATCGGCGCCGGCCGCGGCGCGACGGTCAACGTCCCGCTGCCGGCCGGCGCCGGCGACGCCGCGTTCGACCGTGCGCTGGCGGAGATCGTCGCGCCGCTCGCAGAGCGCGTCCAGCCGGAGCTCGTCGTCGTCTCGGCCGGCTTCGACGCATCGTGGCGCGACCCGCTGGCCGGGCTCGCCGTCTCCGGCGCCGGCTTCCACGCCGCCGCGGCGGCGCTGGCCGCGATCGCCGCCCGCCACGCCGAGGGTCGCCTGGCGTTCGTCCTCGAGGGCGGCTACGACCTGCCGGCGTTGGGCGAGGGCGTCGTCAACGTCGCCCGCGCGCTGCACGGCGCTCCGGCGGCGACGGCTCTCGGCCGGCCCGACGCGCCGGAGCCCGACGTCGGCGCCGTCGTCGAGGCGGTGCGGCGGCGGCACGGGCTGTAGCAGGCTGGGCAGGGGCGACGCCTCCGGCCGGTCTGGCAACCCCGACCGGTGCCCGTCGATCGCGACGATGCATCGTGCCCGCCGCGCCACGTCGGCGATGCCACTATCGACGGTACCGCTGGCCCATCACCCTAGGGTCGCCGCACCGTCAGGGGCAAGTATGCCCGCCCTGCCCCCGACGCGCCCGCCAACTGGACGATCGACACCCCCCCCGCCATCTCGGCCACCGCCACGCGATCGCCGGCGATCGCAACCCGCCGCGCCGACCCGGGCGTCGGGAGCCACTGAACCACCCGCATGGCCTTGGGATCGCGCACGTCGAGCACCGCCGTCCCGTGGGCTCCGGCCGCGGCGAAGGCGCGCCCGACGTCGGCGTCCACGGCAATGTCGAGGAAGACCGGCACGGCCGGCCCGGTCGCGCCGTCGGTGGCCGTATCCACCAGCCCGCCGGCGATCACCGGCCGGTCCGGGTCGGTCAGGTCGACGACGGTCACGCGCTCCCACGCCACAAAGGCGCGCGTGCCCTTCACGTCGACGCCCGGTGCTCGCGACGAGCCCCCCACCGTGGTCAGCACGACGTTGCCGCGCTCGACGATGCCGCCATCGGCGCCGACGTCGAAGACAACGAGTGTCGGCAGCGCGCCGAGCTCCAGCACCAGCGCCACGGCGCCACCGGGCCGCGGGCTCAGCGCGAAGACCGGCCGACGGTCGCCGAGCGCGAGCCGGTCGACCTCCACCAGGGCCGGACCACCGCGGTCGGCTAGGGCGACGAGGCCCTGTTGGTCCGCAACCCAGACGCCGTCGCCGACCGCGGCCATGGCGTGCCCGCTCGTGTCGCCGCGCCAACGAAGCCGGGCGCCGGTCGGTTCGTCGCGCTCCACCTGCCACAGGGCGCGGCTCGAAAGGCCGTCCAGCATCCAGAGCCGGTCGCCGTCGGCCGACAGCACCTGGGGCAGCGCGTCGTACAGCGCGGTCGAGGCCGCGCTGGCGACCGGCAGCCGGCCGGCGGCGTCGGTCAGCGGCACGAGCCCGGCCGGCGCGTCGGCCGGACCGCCGACGAGCGGCCACGGGCTGTCGGGGGCCGCCGCGAACAGCTGGCCGTCGACGAGCGCGACGTCGGTGACGCTCGGCGTCAGCGGCAGGGTGGGCCCGGCGACGGGCGGAGCAGCGCCGCCCACAGCCAGGCGCGTCACGCCGCCGCCGTCGCGCCACAGCAGCCCGCCGTCGACGGACGCCAAAGCCACCGCGGTCGTGGGCCGCGGCCACGCGTGGGCCGCGGCCGGCTGGCCGGCCGCATCGACGTCGAGGGCGACGAGCTGGGGCTGCGTGCCCGACAGCGTGGCGTAGAGGCGTCCGTCCCGCCCAGCCACGAGCTGGTGCGGCGCGCTGAATACGGGCGGCGTCGGCAGGGTGGCGCTGCCGCGCGCCGCGACGGCCGCGGCGTCGACGACGGCCACGTACGGCTCGACGGTCGACATGTCCGGCGCACGGCGTTCGCCCAGCAGCGCCACGTCGCGGCCGCCGAGGGCGGTCAGGTCGACGATGCGGCCGGCGGCGGCCCAGTCGCCGAGGTGCTGCGGCGTCACCCCGGCCGGCAACGTGAACACCGAGAGCCCCGACTCGGTGCCGCCGCGCGTCGTCAGCGCGCGGGCCACCGCGGCGTGACCGGCCGTCGCCGCCACGGCGTGGAGCTCGCCGCTACCGAACGGGCCTTCGGCCAGCGTCCGTTCGGCCGTCGCCAGCCAGCGCGGCGCGCCGTCGTCGACGTCGGCCACGCCCAGCCGCAGGGCCACCGATGCCACGCCGTCGTCGAGGATCGCCACCACCAGCCGGTCGTCATGCCACGCCAGCCGCCGCCCGGCGTCGCGCGAGTCCTGCGCCGGTGCGCCGCCGTACGACTGCGGGCGCGGCGCGACGTCGAGGACGCCGAGCGACGACAACCGGCCGGCGTCGTCGACGCGCCAGACGACGACCGCGCTCCCGGCGACCGCCGCCAGCCGCGCCCCGTCGGGGCGGACCGACACGTCGCCGACGACGGTGTCGAGCGCCGTTCGATCGACGACCTGCGGCCCCCCCGGCGCCGCAAGGTCGAGCGTCAAGACCTGCGCGCCGCTGCCGACCCAGGCCCAGCGGCCGTGGGCGGCGACGGCGCCGGGCGCTCCGCCGACGCGGTGCGCGAGGGCGGCCGGCGCGTCGGCGTGCAGGTGGGCGGGCAGCGGCGCCTGGGCCGAGGACGGTGCGGCCGGTCCAAGCGACGGCCCGAGCATGGCGGCGAGGACGGCGATGACGGCGTGGGTGGCGGCGCGGCGGGACGCGATCATCGGGCGGCTCCTGGCGGCGGTGCGATGCGGGTGCGCGGCGTTCACAACACGCGGTTCACCCGTCTCTGACCACCGCCGCCGGTCACGCGTTCCCCGGCCGCGCCCCGCTCACACGTGGTAGTGGATGTCGATCACCACGATGTTCGGCTCGGCGTGGAGCCGGCGGCGCAGCATGTTGGCCGTCTGGTTGTGGAGCAGCCGCTCGACGGCGTTGCGCGGGATGAACTCGGGCACCACCACCGTGACGAGCTGATCGGGGAACTCCTCGGTGCTCGTCTCGAGGATGAACTCGACCAGGCGGTCGATGATGTCGCGGTAGTCGTAGTGGACGAGGTGGATCTCCTCGTCCTTCGTCAGCTCCGGGAAGCGCGCCCAGCGGCGCAGGATCCGGGCCTGCTGGACTTCGTCGGTGATGATCGCCACGGCGCGGACGTTGGAGCTGAGCTTCTTGGCGTACTTCAACGCCCGCAGCGTGCCGCGGTGGACGTCGGGGATCGGCACGATGACGACGTCGGCGACGTCGGTCAGGCTGTCGAGCGTGGCCTCGCGCTCGTGGGTCGACAGCATGGCGGCGACGCGGTCGTAGTGGCGGTGGGTGGCGCGGAACAGCCAGACGAAGCCGGGGATGACCAGCGCGATGATCCAAGCGCCCTCGAGAAACTTCGTCGCCAGCAGCACCACCAGCACGACGCCGGTGACAACGGCGCCGGTGGCGTTGAGGACGCGCTTCCAGCCGACGCGCGGCTCGTGGTGCAGCGTCGTGACGCCGGTGTCGAGCGTCTCGCCCGGCGCCAGGCGGCTCACCTTGCCCCACAGCCGCACCATCCCGGCCTGCGACAGCGTGAAGCTGACCATGACGCCGATGGCGTACAGCGGCAGCATGTGGATCTCGTCGGCCTGGAACGCCACCAACACCAGCCCGGCGATGAACGTGAGCAACAGGATGCCCGAGCTGTAGACCAGGCGGTCGCCGCGGTTCTGCATCCAGCGCGGCATGTAGCCGTCGCGGGCCAGGAAGTAGCCCAGCCGCGGGAAGTCCTGGTAGCCGGTGTTGGCGGCCAGCAGCAGGATGAGCGCCGTGAACGCCTGGACCCAGTAGTAGAGGATGCGCCCGCCGGGGAGGCCTTCGGCCACGCTGTTCGTCAGCTGCGACAGGATGCTCTCGCCGTCATCGGTCGGCACAAGCGACATGTGGGTGGCCAGCCACGAGATGCCCAGGAAGAGCGTCATGGCGATGATCGCCATCGCGATCATCGTCGCGGCCGCGTTCTTCGCCTCGGGTTTCTCGAACGCCGCCACGCCGTCGGAGATCGCCTCGATGCCGGTCAGCGCGGTGCAGCCGGCGGCGAAGGCGCGCAGCAACAGCCAGCCGAACGCCAAGCCGGTGAGGTCGACGGATGGCGCCACGACCAGCGGATGGGCTTCGAGGGGCGGCAGGCCGAACAGGCCGTTCATGCGCGCCAGCCCCAGGAGGATCGTGACGAGCACGCCGGCCACGAAGGCGTACGTCGGGAACGCGAACACCGTGCCGCTCTCGCGCACGCCGCGGAGGTTGATCCAGGCGATGACCAGCATCGCGGCGATGGCCAGCGGCACGCGCAGCTCGACGAGGCCCGGAAACGCCGAGGTGATCGCCCGGACGCCGGCGGCCGTCGAGACCGACACCGTCAGCACGTAGTCGGCCAGCAGCGCGGCGGCGGCGAAGAGGGCGATGTTCGGCCCGAGGTTGTCCTTGGAGACGAAGTAGGCGCCGCCGCCGTGGGGGTACTTGTGGATCGTCTGGACGTAGCTGGTGCAGACGAGGGCGATCAGGGCGGCGATCCCGAGCGCGATCGGCATCGTCATCGCCAGGGCGCCGGAGCCCAGGACGATCAGGACGTGCATGATCGCCTCGGTGGCGTAGGCGTTGGAGCTGATGGGGTCGGAGGCGAAGATGGCCAGGCCGCGGACGCGGTCGAGGCGCTCGTGGGCGCTGGCGCTGGTGGGGAACGGACGGCCGATGAGGATCCGCTTGAGGCCGTCGGGGCTGACCTGCATGGAGGGGCTCGTGCTTCCGGGACCGGCGCCGCCAGGGTCGGCGGCGGGATTCGCGTCGTGCGCGACCGCCTGGTATAGTCACGCTCGCCGGGGCTGTAAAGTTTCGCGCCCGGCAGCCGAGGGTCGAGGGCAGAGGCGGGCCGCGTCGCGCGAAGGCGAGGGCGGGCTCGCTTTTTCATGCCCGGCGACCCGCCAGCGACGGGGGTCGGGGTGGCGACGATGGGCTTCGGGCTCGGGCCGTGGGCGCTGTTCATCGCCTTCGTGCTCGGGCTGTTGTGGGTCGACCTCAAGGTGCTCCACCGCAACCCGCACAAGGTCAGCGCGCGCGAGGCGGGCTACTGGACGCTGGTGCTGGTGGCGCTGGCGCTGGGCTTCGCCGGTCTGATCTACCTGCGCCACGACCGCGGCCCCGAGGCGGCGGTCGAGTTCCTGGCCGGCTACGTCCTCGAGCAGTCGCTGTCCATCGACAACATCTTCGTGTTCGTGATCCTCTTCGCCTCGTTCAGCGTCCCGCCGATCTTCCAGCACCGCGTCCTGTTCTGGGGGGTGCTGGGGGCGCTGGTGATGCGGGCGGTGTTCATCCTGGGCGCCGCCGCCCTGATCGCGCGCTTCGAGTGGGTGCTGCTGGTGTTCGGGGCGATCCTGCTCATCACGGCGATCCGCCTGGTGTTTGCTTCCGACGACGAGGTCGACGTCGAGGCCAAGTGGGCGGTGCGGCTGGCGCGCCGCGTCCTACCGGTGTCCAGCCGCTACCACGGCGCGCGCTTCTTCGTCCGCGAGGCGGGCAAGCTGGTGGCGACGCCGCTGTTCGTCGTCCTGTTCCTGGTCGAGACGACCGACGTCGTCTTCGCGTTCGACTCGATCCCGGCCGTCTTCGGCGTGACGCGCGACCCGTTCATCGTCTTCACCAGCAACATCTTCGCGATCCTGGGCCTGCGCTCGCTCTACTTCGTGCTGCTGGGCGCCGTCGACCGCTTCCACTACCTCAAGCCGGCGCTGAGCTTCATCCTGGCCTTCATCGGCCTCAAGATGATCGTCGAGCAGCTGCCCGAGCCGCTCCACGTCCACGTCTCGATCGGCGTCTCGCTGGGCGTCATCGCCGCGACGCTCGTCGTCGCCGCCGTCGCCTCGCTGCTGCGGCCGCTGCCGCCGTCGTCCACGACGACCGCCGCCCTCGACGACGCCGCCGAAACGACAGGCGGCCCACCTGCGTGAGGCGGGCCGCCCGGTGAATGGCACCGACGGAGGGATTCGAACCCACAACCAAGGGATTAAGAGTGTTGGCCGGCGGCATCCAGCGCGTGCCAGGACGTGATAGCCCACTCTGTAAAACGAGCATCTGGCGCGCCGTGGCGTCCAGCGCGTAACGGCGAATACCAGGCCGGTTGGCATCCACGTTGGCATCCACGGCGGCATCCACGGCCGAGCAACGACAGGCTGCGTACCAGGTAGCGCTTGACGGTCGAATTGCGTTCGCGTAAACTGACCTCAACTGAACATGGTGCATAAGGCCCAATGAGGCCCGGCCCCCCACTCCGGGGGATTGTTCGGCCGTTTGCTGCGAAGCAGGCGGCGGAGTGTCGGGAGGGCCTGCGTTCACTGATATCGAAGGGCCCAAGAGCCCCTGGCACTCCTAATCGGGAGTGCCGGGGGCTTTTTTCGTTTCACTGGCATTGGGAGGCCAACCATGATCGACGCCAATCTCGTCTTGCTCAAACCCGCCGACGTCATGATCCGCTTAGGCGTATCCCGCGCCCGCCTCTACGCCTGGCTGGCCGACGGCACGCTCCCGAGCGTGCGCCTTGGCCGATCCGTTCGCATCCCGGCGGCCGACCTGGCCGAGTGGATCGAAGAGCGGAGGCGCGATGCCGGACTGCCGGCGCGTGAGGACGGTTGAACGTGACCACGGTTAACAATGACGACCGCCCTTGGCAGAGGGCGGCCGTCCATTCGAGCGAAGATCACTCAGCCGCAGTCTACTTCTTTACAGCCCCGACGTGCAACCTGTGCGGACGGCCTTTGCTTGTCATCGGGGTCTGTGGCCGATGCATCCTGTTTGGCTGTCGTGAAGGCCACCATTACAGCTTGCCGGGTCCGCGCGGCATTCCGAAGGCGGCCGCCCCATGATCGCCACGAACGCTACGGCGGACCTGTCGGCCGTCGCCGTGGCCGTGACGGAGGCCGTGCGCCGCTCCGACAAGGCCAAGCGGGTCAAGTCCTACTACCTGTTCCGCTGCCCGCATCCGGCACACGAAGACGCCAACCCGTCCGCATGTTGGGATCCAGGCAAGATGGTATGGTGCTGTCACTCGCGCCACTGTGAGAAGAACGTCGAAGGCGGCGGCGGGACGATCGGCCTCGCGCGATTGCTAGGGATCGACCTGGCCGCCCCGTTGACCACCGTGCCGGCCGACGGCGAACGCGCCGCGCAGGCGCCCTCTGGTGCGCCCGTACAGCCGTCGAGCGCCGCAACGGCGGACCTGGGCGCCTTCGCCGCGGCACGCGGCCTGGGCGCCGCTACGCTGCGCGATACGTGGGGTGTGCGCGTCGAGCGGTTCAATGGGCGGCCGGCGCTGCGCTATCCGACAGCGCGTGGCGTCGATCGGATCAAGTACTTGGACGGCGACAAGCCGAAGTACACGTGGGCTGCGACCGGTGGCGGCGCGCACTGGTACGGGCTTGCGCAGCTCGCGGCGCTGGCCGCGCCGGAAGGCACGACGGTCTACGTGGTCAACGGCGAACCGGCCGTCTGGGCGGCGCAGCAACACGGCGTCCCGGCCGTCTGCATGTGCACGGGCGAACGCACGACGGCGGCAGCGGCGAGCATAGCGGCGGACCTCGCCGAGTTCGTTGGGACGGACGCGCCCGTGCGCGTGGTCTATGATGCCGACGCCACCGGCCGGAGCGGCGGGCGCGACGTGGCCGCCGTCCTGGCCGCCTGCGGGATCGACGCTGTGGCGCTCGACATCGCGGCCGCCCCGTGGCCGGGCGACGTTCCGCATGGCGCCGACGTGGGCGACTTGGCGAAGGCGCTCGGCGCTGGGCTGCGCGATGCGCTGGCGGCGCTGCCGGAGTTGGCGGAGTCAGTCGGCGGCGGCGGGTTGCCGCCCGGCACGATCTGCTTGGCGGACGTCGTGCCGGAGCGCGTGCGTTGGATCTGGCCGGGCTGGCTGCCGGTCGGCAAGCTGGTGATCCTCGACGGCGACCCGAACCTAGGCAAGTCCACGCTGGCGCTCGATATCGCGGCGCGCGTGTCGCGCGGGTTGCCGATGCCGGACGGGTCCATAGGTGAGCTGGGCGGGCCACGTGGCGTAGTGATCTTGTCGGCCGAAGATGGCCTGGGCGACACGACCCGCCCGCGTCTGGACGCCGCTGGCGCCGACTGCGAGCGGATCGAAGCCATCTACGCCACGGGCGACGGCGAAGGCGACCCGATGCCGACGCTGGCCGACGTAGCGCAAGTGCGGGCGACGATCAAGGCCAAGAATGCGGCGCTGGTGATCGTCGATCCGTTCATGGCCTATGTGCCGGCGAACGTCAACAGTTGGCGGGACCAAGACATGCGCCGCATCCTCTCGCCCTGGATTCGCTTGGCGTCTGAGACGGGCGCTACCGTGCTGCTGATCCGCCACTTGAATAAGTCGGCCGGCAGCCAGGCCATGTATCGGGGCGGCGGATCGATCGGCATCATCGGGGCGGCGCGCTGCGGCTGGATGCTGGCCGCCGACCCGACCGACGACAGCCGGCGCATCCTGGCCCACGTCAAGGGCAATCTGGCGCCGCCGCCGGCATCGTTGACCCTTCGGACGGTGGCGGCCGACAACGGGGCATCCCGCATCGAATGGGGCGGCACGTCGCCCTTGACGGCGGATGAACTGACGGTCCCGCCGAGTCCTCAGGATCGGGCCGAGCGGCGCGATGCCGTCGAGTTCCTGCGCGACTTCCTGGCCGACGGTACGAAGTCCGCAACTGATGGCAAGAGGGCGGCCGACGAAGCCGGGATTTCCAAGCGGACCTTGGCCCGCGCCCGCAAGGAGGCGGGCATCATCGCGCGCAAGACGGCCGACGGTTGGACGTGGACGTGGCCAGATGGCGGGCAAGACGGCCAGCCCGTTCCGGCCGTCTAGCGCGCTGCCGTCTGCCGAGCGCTGGCGCGTGCCGTGACGTCCAAGGGTGCCAAGGATGCCACCGTTACCCTATATGGCACGGTTGGCACTCTTGGCACTCTTGGCGGCGTCCGGTCGGACGTCTACCATCCGCCGACAGCAGCCTCGACCTGCCCGCGCAGGGGCTGGCCTAGTGACCGCCGACCCGCCAAGGAGCCGCCCATGATCCCGCCCAACGCCCTGATCTACGGCGACAACCTCGACGTCCTGCGCCGGCACATCCCTGACGAGTCCGTCGATCTGGTCTATCTCGACCCGCCATTCAACAGCAACGCCGCCTACAACGTCCTGTTCGGCGGCGGTGCCGGCAAGGCGGCCGCGCAAGTGCGCGCGTTCGAAGACACGTGGCATTGGGACGAGAACGCCGCGCGCGTGTACCAGGAGACGGTAGAGGCGGGCGGCGGCGCGGCTGAAGCCTTGCGCGCGTTCAAGCAGCTCATCGGGCGTAACGGTGGCGATATGATGGCGTACCTGGCGATGATGGCGCCGCGGTTGGTGGAGTTGCGGCGAGTGTTGAAGCCAACGGGTAGCATCTATCTACACTGCGACCCGACAGCGAGTCACTATCTCAAGGTGCTCATGGATGCCGTGTTTGGTGTAGCTAGCTTTCGCAGTGAGTTGATTTGGAAGCGAACAAGCGCACATGCCAGCGCGCGTCGATGGGGACCGGTTCATGACACCATTTTACACTACACAAGGTCGGATGATTTCGTGTGGAATGCGGCCTATCAGCCATTGCCACAAGAGACCATCGATAAGTGGTACAACAACGTTGAGGCCGAGACAGGTCGCCGTTTCAATCGCGCCGACCTGACGGCGGCCGGTATCCGAACCGGACCATCCGGAGAGCCTTGGAGGGGGATTGATCCAAACGCCAAGGGCAGACATTGGGCTATCCCTGGCTTTGTCGGCGAGATTGTGAGTGGGTTGGAGACACAAGCCGCTCTCGATGCTTTGGACGCTGCCGGTCGGTTGTTCTGGCCCAAGCGCGCCGACGGCATCCCGATGCTAAAGCGATATCTCGACGAATCAAGAGGCGTGCCCGCCGTCGACGTGATTACGGACGTCAACCCTCTGAACAATAAGGCCGCCGAGCGCCTCGGCTACCCAACCCAGAAGCCGCTTGCCCTCTTGGAGCGCATCATCCAGGCCAGCAGCAGCCCCGGCGACGTCGTGCTCGACCCGTTCTGCGGCTGCGGCACGACCGTACACGCGGCGCAGCAGCTCGGCCGCAAGTGGATCGGCATCGACATTACGCACCTTGCCATCGGCCTCATGCGCACACGCCTGCGCGACGCGTTCGGCCCGGCGGCGGAGTTCAAGGTCTACGGCGAACCGACGACGCTGGACGGGGCGGCCGAACTAGCCGCCACGGAACCTTACCAGTTTCAATTCTGGGCGCTAGGACTCATTGGCGCCCGTCCTGATTCGCGGGATGAAAGGCGCGGTGCGGACAAGGGAGTCGACGGTCGACTGTTCTTTCACGACGAAGGGCCGAGCGGGCCGACGAAGTCCGTAATCATCTCGATCAAGGCTGGTCAGAACATCCACAGCAATATGGTCGATGAGTTGCGTGGCGTGGTGAGAAAGGAGGACGCAACGATGGGCGTCCTAATAACCATGAAGGAGCCGACGCGCCCGATGCGCGAGAACGCGGCCGACGGTGAGTTCTACCGATCGCCTTGGGATGGCAAGGACTATCCGCGTATCCAGCTCTTGACCGTGGCCGAGTTGCTCGACGGGCGTGGCATCCAGATGCCGGCGCCGTCGATCACGAACACGACGTTTCAGCGGGCGCAGCGCAGCGGGTCCAGCGGCGGGACGCAGCCGACGCTGCCCGGCACGTGAGACGGCACGCGGGCGGCGGCATCGCGTCCGGCACGTAACACAAGGAGCGCAGCATGGCTTGGGAATCGCGCAACGGCAGCGGCCGCTACTACACGCGATCCCGCCGCGTCAACGGCCGCGTCGTGCGCGAGTATTTCGGCCGTGGGCTGCTGGCCGAGTATGCGGCCGCCGTTGACGACGTGGACCGCGAGAATCGCGCCCAGGCAGCCGCTACGTGGCGGGCTGAGCGTGAGGACGTGGATGCCGTGCGCGCCGCCGTGCGCGGCCTTGGGGCGGCCGTAGACGCTGCCGTCGCGGCTGAGTTGGTGGTGCTTGGATACCACAGGGAGCGTGGCGAATGGCGACGAACGAAGAGCCGATCCTGAGGCTGGCCGAGTTCACCGACGGCGATGCCAAGCGCTTTCGCGCGCTGTCGTCGGAGGGCAAGCGCGGCGGCGCTGAAATGCTGGCCATCCTGCGCCGCAATCCTCTCGCTGCCGCCAAGGCGGGCGACCTGTCCCGGCACATCGGCGCCAAGATCATCACTCGGCTGGCCGGTGGCGATGCCGAGTCCGTCACTGCCGAGTGCTTCCGGCAGCGCTGCGCCGACCTGCGCCGTGAGTTGGGTTACGACGACGCGCCAGCTGTCGAGCGCTTGCTCATCGATCGCATCATCGTCACCTGGCTTCACCTGCACGACGTCGAGTCCAGCCGCCAGGTCGAGGGCTTGACGCTTGGGCAGTCGGCCTTTTACGACAAGGCCGTCGGCATGGCGCAGTCGGACCACGTGCGCGCCTTGCTGGCGCTCGCCAAAGTCCGCAAGCTGGCGCTGCCGGCCGTCCAGGTCAACGTGACGACGGGCAATCAGTTGAACCTTGCCGTATGAGCGCGAGGCCGGCGGCGGGCGGCGGGCAAGTTATCCACAGATACGCCATACAATGTCGCACTATAGTCGTTATGTATATCTAGTGCGATACAATGCTTGACAATGCCGCCGAGTTATGATACGATCATACCTTGGTCCATCCGGCGGGCGCGCGCCGCCTGCGGTCAATAAGGATCGGGCGCATGGCGAACGGGATCAAGGGCAGCAGGGCAACCGGCATCCGGCTTGGCGATGAACACGTCGAGCGCCTCGAATCGCTGGCGCCGCTCTTCGGCGGCAACCGGGCGGCTACCGTCCGCGCTGCGCTCGACGTCCTGGCCGAAGTCGTCGCCGTGCCGACCGCGCTACATGCGCTAGCGCTCAGCGGCGCGCCGGCTGCGCTGCGCGAGTATGGCAAGGCGCGGCCGGACGGGGCGCACTGACGGAACTCCGCGCCCAAAAAAAGGAAGAGCGGCCGAGTTGCCCGCATCCGGCTGGCGGATCGGCCTTCGTAGCGATTGGAGGATCGGATGGCCAAGCGCGGAAACGGCGAAGGCAGCATCGGCCAGGACGCCCGCGGGCGTTGGGTTGCGCGCGTGACGCTGGCCGGTGGCCGTCGAAAGGCGCTCTACGGCCGGACGCGGGCCGAAGTCGCCGCGTTGCTCGTCAAGACGACCCGCGAGCGTGACCAAGGGCTGCCGGTGGCCGATGGACGCCTGACCGTGGCCGCGTACCTGGCGCACTGGCTGGAACACGGCTGCCGGCACGTCCAACCTAGCACCCTGGTCAGCTACGAACGGCACGTTCGCGTCCACTTGGCGCCCAAGTTTGGGCGGCTGCGCCTGGACGCCCTCAGCCCGCGCCACGTCGAAGAGCTGGTGGCCGAGCTGGCCGCCGCCGGCAAGAGCGCCGCAACGATCGCCCGCGTGCGGGCAACGCTGCGGCGCGCACTCGGCCAGGCCGTGCGGCAAGGCATCCTGCCGCGCAACGTCGCGTCCGGAGCCTTGGTGGCCGTGCCACGTGCAACCGTCAAGGAAACCCGCGTGCCGACGCCAGAAGAAGCACGGGCGATCCTGGCCGCGTTCCAGGGCCACCGGCTGGAAGCCGCCGTGGCCGTGGCCATTGGCTGCGGGCTGCGCCTTGGCGAGCAACGCGCGCTGCGATGGGCCGATGTCGACCTCGACGCCGCCCGGCTGCACGTGCGCCAAGCGTGGCAAGACACGGCCGACGGTCCGCGCCTGGCCGAACCCAAGACGCGCGCAAGCCGGGCGCCCGTGGCGATCCCGGCCAGCGTCGTTGCCGTGCTCCGCAAGCACAAGGCCGCCCAGGCACGCGAAGCGCTGGCCGACGGCCGGCACCTCGACCCGGCCACGGCGTTCGTGTTCGCATCCCGCGCCGGCACGGCGCTTGACGGCCCGAACGTGCTGCACGCGTTCCAGGCGCAACTCGCAGCCGCCGGGCTGCCGCGGATGCGCTGGCACGACCTGCGGCACGCGTGCGCGTCGCTCTTGCTGGCCAACGGGGCGGACATCGTGACGGTGGCCGCTGTGCTCCGGCACGCCAGCCCGACGACGACGCTAAACACGTATGCGCACGCCCTGCCAGGTGGCGTAGAGGCGGCGGCGGCGCGAATGGATGCCATCCTGACGGGCGGGCGCGTGGCCGGCGCCAACGCCTAATCAGAGGCGATCCGCCGCCGGGTTGGCATCCACGTTGGCATCCACGGCGACAAACGCAGGCCAGAATCGGCCGATTTACAGAGCACCGACGGAGGGATTCGAACCCACAACCAAGGGATTAAGAGTCCCCTGCTCTACCGTTGAGCTACGTCGGCGTGCGGGTCGAAGATTGTAGCGCCGGCGGCGGCGCTGTCAACCGGTCGCGCGTCGGCCCGCCGCTCCCGTCGCGCCTGCTGCGGTCGACCGAGCCGGCCGCAGACCGCCGACCGCCGTCGTCGGCGGCGGTGCTATACTCGACCGCGGGCCAGCCGGCCCGGGGAGGCGTCGCGGATGCGCGCGGCGTAGCAGAAAGGTGCGTCGACCATGCTCGGTGGAATCGGGATGCCGGAGCTCCTTGTCATCTTGGTGATCGTCCTGATCATCTTCGGCGCGGGCAAGATTAGCGAGATCGGCGGCGCGCTCGGGCGCGGCATCAGCGAGTTCCGCAAGAACTCGGCCGGCGACGAACGCGCCAAGGACGCCGCGGCCGCCGCGGCGCCCGCGACCGACGCCGAGGCCACGCCGCCCAAGCTCGTCAGCTAGGGTCGCCGGTCGGGCCGGGCGCGCCGCCGGCGTCGCCGCCCGCATCGCCATCGGCCGCCGCGCCCCACGCCCCGTCGTCGTCCCCGCCCGCGTCGGCGGCCACGGCGTCGGGCGTGGGCCACTCGGCCAGAACCGCGGCCGACGCGTCGGTCAGCGCCGGCCAGCCGTCGCCGTAGCGGCGGGCGATCTCGGCGGCCAGGTCGTCCGGCGGCGGTGCGACGAGGGCCAGGCGCGCGCCCGTCGTCGGGTGGTCGAGCGCCAGCCGCCAGGCGTGCAGCGCCATGCGGCCCAGGTCGCGGTCGGGGCGGCCGTAGAGGCGGTCGCCGGCCACGGGATGGCCGATGGCGGCCAAGTGGACCCGGATCTGGTGCGTCCGGCCCGTGAACAACCGCACCACCACCAGGCTGTCGGTCGGGCGCGACGCCGCCACATGGTAGCCGGTGACCGCCCGCCGGCCGCCGGCCACCACCGCCATCCGCTGGCGATGGGCCGCGTCGCGGCCGAGCGGGGCGTCGATGAGCCCGTACGGCGCGTTGGGGGCGCCGCGCACCACGACCAGGTAGGTCTTGTCGACGGTGCGCGCCTTGAACTGCGCCTGCAGCGCCGCGCGCACCGCCGGCGTCCGCGCCACGACGAGCAGCCCTGAGGTGTCGGCGTCGAGGCGGTGGACGAGGCCCGGTCGCGGGTCGTCCGGCCCGAACGCCGCCGCCAGATCCGGGAAACGGGCGACGAGGGCGTTGACGAGCGTGCCGCCGGCGTGGCCGAGGCCGGGGTGGACGACGAGCCCGGCCGGCTTGGCCACGACGACGATGGCCGCGTCGGCCCAGCGAATGTCGAGGTCGATCTCGGGCGCCGCCTCGAGCGCCGCCGGCACCGCGTCGGCCGCCGCCGCCACCGCCACGACGGCGCCGGCCGCGAGGCGGGCGGCCGCCTTGGCCGGCCGGCCGTCGATGCGCACGGCGCCCTCAGCGATGCGGCGCTGGGCGGCGGCGCGCCCGCCGTCGATGCGCCGCGCCAGGTAGACATCGAGCCGCTCGCCCGCCTCGGCAGCGGCGACGGTGAAGCGCAGCGGCGCGCTCACGCCCCGGGCGCGCCGGGGGGCGCGTCGGGTGCGTCGGGCGCGGCGGGCGCGGCGGTAGCGGCGCCGTGGCGCGCGTCGGGTTCAGGCGTGGCCGATCCCTCGGCCGAACCTTCGGGTCGCCAGAGGTGCCACGCCAGGATCGCGACGCCGCAGAAGATCGCCGAGTCGGCCACGTTGAACACCGGCCAGACCTGGAAGTCGAAGAAGTCGGTCACGTAGCCCTGACGCAGCCGGTCGATGAGGTTGCCGATCGCCCCGCCGGCCTGTAGGCCCAGGGCCAGGCGCAGCCAGCCCGCCCCCAGCGGCAGCCGCGCCTGGTAGACCATCAGCCCCAGCACGACCACCGTGGCCACGAGCGCGAACAGCTCGCTGCGCCCTTGGCCCAGCCCGAAGGCCATCCCGGTGTTGTGGACATGGGTGAACGTGAAGAAGCGGCTGATCGCCGCCTCGGCGCCCGGCCAGCGCTCGCCCGGCGCCAGCCAGCCGATCACGAGCTGCTTCGTCAGCTGGTCGAGCGCCACCACGACCAGCAGCGCGGCGGCGAACAGGCCGTGGTCGCGGCCGCGGGCGCGCGCTTCGGCCGGCGGGGCGGCCGCCGCGTCACTCGCCGTCAAGGGCCAGGTCGTCGTCGTCGCGCCGCCGGCGGTCGCGCTTCACCTCGTGGCGGGCCCACGGCAGCGCCTCGAGGCGCTCGGCGCGGATCCAGACGCCCTGCTCCTCGTCCCAGCCATAGCGCCCGTCGTCGATCGCCGCCAGGGCGTCGTCGATGTCGCGCAGCATCGACTGCGCGTTGTGGATCAGCGTCATGTCGAGCTCGCGCTCGGTGAGCGCCGTGGCGTCCTCGCTCATGTAGGTGTCGCCGCCGTCGGTGTCGCCCATCCAGCTCTTGAGCTCCTCGGAGTCGTTGGCGATCTCCTGGAGCAGCTGGGCGCGCTCGGTGATGAGGCGCGCCTTCTGCGCGGCCACGAACGGGGCGTCGTAGGGGCACGGGGTCGTGGGCTCGGCCAATCGGGCCTCCTGTGGGGGAGCAGGGGGCGACGGCGCCCGCAGGCGCGTCGAGGCGGCAGATGCGGCGGCGCGCGGTGGCGCTGGCCGCGCGTCGCCCGGCCTTCCGGCCGGCGCGGCGATTCTACTGCCCACGGCCGCGGTGTCAATGCGGTTCCGTGTTACCATCCCGCCGACCCATGTCGAACCGCCGCCCGCCCGCCGCTGCGCCGCTCGACGCGGCGCCCGCCGGCCCGCACGACGGCCCCCTCGTCCGCCGCGCCGGACGCCCGAGGCGCGGCCCGGCGCGCGCTGCGCTGGCCGTGGCGCTGTGCGCGGCGGCCGTCGCCTGGGCGGCGCGACCGCCCGCGCCGCGCGCCGCCGCGGCGCCGGTTCGCCAGGGCGAGCCGACCGCCTTCCCGACCCAGCCGCGCCGCCCGACGCGCACCCCCGGCGCCACCGCCACGCCGTCGCCGACGCCGATCGCCGCCGCCGCGCTGCGCGCCGACGTCTGGGTCGACCCGCCGCTGCCGGTGGTGGGCGAACCGGTCCGGCTCGGCGTCGACCTGGCCAACCAGGACCGGGCGGCCGCCATCGACGTCACGGTGGACATCACGCTGCCGGCGGCGTTCGTCGACGCCACGCTCGACGTCGAGCCGGGCGAGACGGCGCGGGCCGGCGCGCTCGTGCGCTGGCACATCGCGCGCCTCGAGCCGGGCGCCCGGGCGGCGCTGCGCGTCGGGGGCCAAGCCACCCGCGCCACCGGGCCGGCCCGCGACGATCGTTGGTGCGTCCTGCTGCTGTCGTCCGGCGTGCCGGTCGAGCACTGCATGCGCTTCGAGGCGGTGGCCAGCGCCGGCGCCGCCCCCGGCTCGGTGCCGTTGCCCGAGGGCGACGCCGCCGCAGCGCCGCTGCCGACGGCCCCGACCGGCGTCGGGCTGGGCGACGTGGCTGCCGGGACGACGCTGGCCGGGTGGGGGGTGGTGGCGTTGGGCCTCGTGATCCTGGGCCTCTGGACGGGCGCAACGATGCGCGACGCGCGCCGCGAGAGCGCGGCGCCGAACCCGCAAGGAGAGGGCGATGGCGGATAAGCAGGCCTCGGTCACGTACCTGGCCGACGGCGTCTACGTCGCGGCGATGCGCGGCCAACACCTGTTCATGGACAACGGCGGCGGCCGCGGCGAGGACGGTCGGCCGTCCTACGCCGCCAGCCCGATGGACCTCGCCCTGGCGGCGATCGCCGGCTGCACGGCCATGGACGTCGTCGACATCCTCAAGAAGGCGCGGCAGCCGTTCACCAAGCTCGTCGTCCATGCCGACGGCGACCGGGCGGCCGAACACCCGCGCCGCTACACCGCCGTCACGCTGACGTACGAGGTCCACGGCGACGTCGACCCCAAGGTGCTCGACCGCGCCGTCCAGCTGTCCGAGGAGAAGTACTGCTCGGTGTCGGCCACGTTCAAGCTACCGTGCGAGGTCCGCACCGCCGTCCGGCTGGTGACGCCCGCGGCCGAGTGATGGCCGGCTCGGCCGCGCGACGAGCCTAGGGCGAGACGACCACCAGCTCGGCGGCGTAGCCCGAGAGCTCGCGGGCGGCGTAGGCGTTGAGGGCGGCGTTGGCCGCCGTCAGGACGAACGTCACCTGGCCGTTGCCGCTGACCTGGCCCGTGACGTTGACCTCGACCCAGCTGCCGGCGCCGTAACCGCCCGAGCCGGCGACCGCGCCGCCGAAGCCGGGCGCGTTGTTGTAGGTGATCGCCGTCTCGCCCCAGCCGTTGCTGTTGGCCACGTGCACGTTGAACCCGCTGCCGGAGCCCGTCAGCGCCCGGATGCGCAGCGTGGCCGACGACGCGCCGCCGGGCAGCCCCTGGACGTTGAAGCGGACGTAGCTCCGCTCGGTCGGCGCCGTGTTCGTGCGCAGGCGCAGCTCGGCGCCGAAGTTCGCGCCGGGCTGGGCGCTCGTCACGTAGGCGTCGGCCTCGGTCGTGAACGTGAACACGGCCGGCGTCGGCGACGGCGTCGGCGTGGCGGTGTTGGTGGCCGTCGCCGAGGCGGTGGCGGTGGGGCCGGTCGTGGCGGTGGCCGTGGGCGGGGCCGTGGCGGTCGCGGTCGGCGACGGCGTGGCCGTGGGCGTCGCCGTCGAAGTGGGCGTGGCGGTGGCCGTCGGCGTGGCAGTCGGGACGGGCGTGGCGGTGGCCGAGGGCGTGGCCGTCGGCGGCGTCGTGGGCGTGGGCGTGGCGGTGGGGATGGGCGTGGCCGTCGGCGTCTGGGTCGGGAGTGGCGTCGGGGTCGCCGTCGGGACGGGGGTCGCCGTCGGGGGCGGCGTGGCGGTCGCGGTGGCAGTGGGCGTGGGCGGCGGTGTGGCCGTCGCGGTGGCGCTGGCCGTGGCGGTGGCCGTGGCCGTGGGCGTGCGGGTCGGGGACGCGGTCGCCGACGGCGTCGGCGTCGCGCTCGGCGTCGCCGTTGGCGTGGCCGACGCGGCCGAAGTGGCGGTGGGTGTCGGCGCGCCCGGGCTGTAGGTGATGCGCAGCTCGGGCCGGAGGTTGTTCGCCTCGCGCGAGAGCATGTTGATCACGTTGGGGTCGCTCGACGTCACCGCCAGGCTCACCGGTCCGCCGCCGCTCACCGCCGCCGTCACGTCGATCGTGGCGTAGCTGCCGCTCGTCGTGCCGCCCGACGTCCCGACGATCGGGCCGAACGCCGGGGCGTTGTTGTAGGTGATCGTCAGCTCGTCCCAGGTGTTGTCGGCCACGCCGCGGCCGGCGATGCCGGCGCCGGAGGTGCTCATCGTGTAGAGCCGCAGCTCGGCCGCCAGCACCGCGCCGTTGATCCCGGTGGCATCGAAGCGCAGATAGCTGTTGCGCGTCGATCCGGCGTTCGCCAGCAGCTTGGGCAGCGCGCCGTAATTGGCGTTGGGCGACGCGGCCTCGACGTAGGCGTCGGCCACCGGCTGCAGGACGACGACGATGGGCGTCGGGGTCGGGCTCGGCGTCGGGCTGGCGGTCGGCGTCGCGGTGGCGGCGCCGGCGGCGGCGGTCTCGACGGCCGACAGGGCGTCGACGCGGCCCCAGCCGTAGTAGTCGTCCCGCCCGGTGCTGCCGAGGTCGACGGCGCTGCCCTCGAGGATGTCCCAGACCTCCTGGTTCGTCAGCGAGCCGTCGACCGCCAGCAGCAGCGCCGCCACGGCGGCGATGTGCGGCGACGCCATGCTCGTGCCGCTGGCCGAGGCGTAGTTCGAGCCGCCCGAGCAGCACCAGGCGCTCTGGATCGAGACACCCGGCGCCACCATCTCGAGCCAGCTGCCGTAGTTCGAGAACGAGGCGCGCACGTCGCTCGAGTTCGTGGCGCCGATCGCCATGCAGTTGGCGTAGGCCGCCGGGTAGAACGGCGTCGAGTTGCCGTTGTTGCCCGACGCGGCCACGACCAGCACGCCCTCGTCGAACGCGTAGTCGACGGCGTCCTCGAGCGTCTGGCTGCCCGAGGTGCCGCCCAGGCTCATGTTGATGATGTGCGCGCCGTTGTCGGCCGCGGCGGTGATGCCGTTGGCGATCCAGGAGTGGTTGCCCGAGCCGCTGGCGTTGAGGACCTTGATCGCCATGAGCTTGGTCTGGCGGCCGATCGAGGCGATGCCCAGGTTGTTGTCGGTGTTGGCGCCGACGATGCCGCCGACGTGGGTGCCGTGGCCGTGGTCGTCGTCGGGGTTGCTGTCGCCGTTGGCGAAGTCGTAGCCGTAGGACGTGAACGTGCCGACGAAGTCCTCGTGCTGCAGGTCGATGCCGGTGTCGAGGACGGCCACGACGACGCCCGTCGAGCCGGTCGTGATGTCCCAGGCCTCCTCGGCGTCGATCTTGGGCGGCGCCCATTGGTTGCCGTAGAGCGTGTCGTCGGGCACGTCGACGGCGTGGGCCACCGGGTCGGGCTCGACGTAGCGCACGCCCGGCTCGGCCAGCAGGGCCGCCTCGAGGGCCGGCGTCAGGCCGTCGGGGGCCGCCACGGCCAGGACGTGCAGCGGGGCGATCCAGAGGTCGCCGGCCAGCCCGTGCTCCGCCGCCAGCGCGCGCGCCGCGGCCTCCGTCACGGTCGGCGCGAAGCCGATCATCGCCCGCGCGCCCGACGGCCCGTCGAGGGCGCCCGCGCCGGACGGTCCGTCCGGGGCCGCGGCGGCCGGGCGGGCCGCGGCCAGCGCGACGCCCGCGGCCAGCACGGCCCAGGCCCAGCGGTGGAGGATCGGCCGATGCAACATCCTGACGCTCCTGTCTTGCCGCCCGACGCACCCGCGACGGCGGCGTATCCGTCCACTCGATCCAGGCCGGCGCGACGAACCGCCACCGGCCGCGCGGCTTCGCTCGACGCCCCTAGCGCAGCACGATCCAGACATCGTACAACGCATGCGTCCAGGCGGCGACCCCGAACCCGCGCACCGCGTACAGCGCGCTGAACGCGAGGCCGGCCACGAAGCGGTACGCGAACGACGCCACGGCCCACATCTCGCCGGCCGGGTTGAACGGGCGGTAATGGGCCAGGCTGAACAAGAGCGCCGACGTCACGACGGCCCAGGCCAGGGCGCCGCGGCGGCCGACGCGGCCGCTGGCGCGGACGGCGGCGGCGATGGCCGACACCAGCAGCACCCGGAACACCAGCTCCTCGTACAGCCCGGCGCCGAGGCTGAGCGCGATCCGGGTGATCGGTCCCGGCCCCTCGACGCCCTGCGCCGCCACCGCGAGCCACGCGGCGGGCAGCGGCCCCAGCAGCAGCGCCGTAACGCTCGACACGACCGGGCCGATCGCCAGCGCCAGCGCCGCGCTCTCGACCAGCATCCAGCCGAAGACGCGCCGGTCGATCGGGACCGGCGCCCGGCGCTGTTCGCGGACGACGTACAGGGCGCCCAGCGCGACGAGGACCGCCGTCAGCCCCAGCGCCGCCGGCGCGCCGACGGCGGCCAGCGCGCGCCCGAGCAGGACCTCGGCGCCGTTGCGGACGTCGAGCGGCCGGGCGCGGTTCACGGCCGCGATCAGGACCTCGTAGAGCACCAGCAGCGGCAGCGCGGCCAGCACGCCGTACACCGGCGTCCGCGACAGCCGGCCGTAGCGTTGCAGCGTCATCGCCGCCGGCGCCACGGCCGACGGCGCCACCGTCAGGCGCCGCTCACGGGCACGGGATCACCTCGGCGATCGTGCGGTAGATGCCCTCCAGCTGCTCGGGTCCGGGGGCGAAGAACGCCCGCCGCGGGTCGCCGGCGATCCGGCGCAGCAGCGCCGCGTCGGCGCCGTCGCCCAGGCCGATCGCGAAGAGCAGCGCCGGCACGGCGCGCAGCTGCGCCGCGGCGTTGTCGACGACCGTCGTCGGGCCGCTCTGGCGGCCGTCGGACAGCAGCACCACCGCCGCCCGGTGGTCGGCGCGGTGGCGTGGGCTGCGCAGCTCGCGGTCGGCCGCCTGAAGGGCGCGGTCGATGCGCGTGCCGCTGCCGCTCGTCAGGGCGTCGATGGCCGCGTCGAGCGCGGCGCGGTCGCGCGTCAGCTGGGCGCCGACGCGGGCCTCGCTGTCGAAGCCGATCACGGCCGCCTGGTCGCCGGTGTCGAGCGAGAGCTCGGCGACGAACACCCGCGCCGCGCGCTTGGCCTCGGCCAGCTTGGCGCCGGTCATGCTGTCGGAGGTGTCGAGGAGCAGCACGGCGTCGACGCCGGCCGCGATCGGCTTGCAGAAGTTGCGCAGCGCCAGCGGCAGGTAGACGGGCGCCGGCTCGGGCGTCGGGACAGGCGTCGCGGTCGGCGGCGGCGTCGGGGTCGGCGACGGGGTGACGACGCAGATCGTCGGCACCGGGAAGGCGAAGGTGCGGCGGATGCCGTCGGCGTCGGTGTACTCGGCCACCGCAGCGTCGTTCGTGGCCATGCAGCCGCGGCCGACGGGCCGGACCAGGTACGTCATCGTGACGCCGCTGGCCGGCAGGATCGAGCGGCCCCAGGCCAGCCGGCGGCCGAGCGGGCGCGCCGGCGGCGACACCGAGCCGTCGACGAGCGTCACCCGCTCCGAGAGCGTGTCGTCGATCGTGACGTTGCCGGCCAGGCTATCGACGACGACGCGCAGCACCTGGCGGTAGATCGGGAAGAGGTCGCTGGGCGTCGGGGCCAGAAAGACGCGGTCGGGCGCGCCGGCGATCGCGCCCAGCGCCGCTGCGTCGATGCTGGGGCCGAGGCCGATGGCGAAGATCTGGACGCCGCGCGCCCGCAGTCCGACGGCGGCCTGCACCGGGTCGGGCGTGTCGGGGTTCTGGCGGCCGTCCGTCAGGACGATGAGCACCGGCAGGGCGTCGACGCGACCGAAGCGGGCCAGGTTGTCGCCGGCCCGCTCGAGCCCGGCGGCGATGTTCGTGCCACCCTCGGCCACCAGCGCGTCCAGGTGGTCGATGACGGTGGCGACGTCGTCCGTCAGGCCGTACTCCATCGTCGCCTCGCCGGCGAACGACGTCAGGCCGAGGCGGTGGATCCGGATGTCGAGCAGCTCGGCGAAACTGCGCGCGGCGCCGCGGGCGGCCTCGAGCGGCGCGCCGCGCATCGACGCCGAGCGGTCGATGACCAGGACGATGTCGGCACCGATGAGCCGGGCGCGGTCGGGGCAGCGGGCGCGCAGGCTGAGCGTTACCTGGGCCGACTCGCCCTCGACGACCGTCGCCGGCTCGGCGCGCTTGTCGCCCGACACCTCGCAGCTGGCGCCGGCCGGCGTCGGGGTGGCCGACGGGACGGCGGGGGTGCGCGGGATGCCGGAGCCGGCGCCGTAGACGTGCACCCGGCGCCGCGCGGCGTCGGCCAGGAACACGACGTCGCGGCCGGCGGCGACGTCAGACGGGAAGAGGACGGTGTCGTCGGCCAGCACCGGCCGGAAGCGGGCCAGCAGGTTGGCGCCGTTCGGATCGTGCAGCTCGATCCAGCCGTCGGCCATGACCGCCGCCAGGGCGTCGAGGGCCACCTCGCCGTCGCCGCTCACCTGGGCCGGCGCCAGGCGGCGCGGTCCGGCCAGCAGCCCGGCCGTGAACTGCGCCGGCGGCAGCGGCGGCGGCGGGAACGACTGGATCCGGGTCTCGATCAGGTCGGCGGCGTAGACGAAGCCGCTCTGCCAGGCCACGTCGTACGGCCACAGCGCCGTGCCCGGCAGCCCGTGGTCGCGCTCGACGGCGCCGGTGAGGGCGCCCAGGACGCGGATCCGCCGCGCCCGCGGCTGGGTCACGAACACCCGGCCGCCGCCGGTCGTGACGCGCCCGCCGAGGTGGCAGTCGCACGGCGCTCGCCACAGCGGCCCGCCCGCCCCGCCCGGATCGAGGCGCATCACCTCGTCGGACGCGGTGGTCACGAACAGGTCCTCGGCCGCGCCGGGCCCGACGGCCAGGTCGATCGCGTCGGCCGGCGTGTCGGCCACGAAGCGGGCTTCGCCGTCGGGGGCGAAGGCCACGATGCGGTCGTCGCGCCGGTCGAGGGCGAAGACCTCGCCCTCGGGGGACTGGGTGAGGACGAGGTCCTCGTCGGCCTGGAACGGGGCCGGCGCCGGCGTCCAGGCGGCGGCGACCGGGGCCCCCGACAGCGGCGGCGGGCGCACGGCGCCGGGCCGATGAACGGTCGTCGTGAAGTGCTCGTCGCCCGACGTCAGCGCGAAGTGGTCGTTCGCCGGGCTGTCGAGGCTCCAGCGCCAGTCGACGGCCGGCAGCGGCGGCGCGCCCAGCGCGGCGGCGGCGCGGCGCTGCAGCACGGTGCCGTTCTCGGCCAGGCTCACCACGAGCGGTTGGCCGGGATCGAACACGTCGCGCGAGCGCACCAAGACGTGCAGGCTGCCGTCCTGACCCGTCGCCAGCGCCACCGGCGCGTCGTCGAGCACCGTCAGGATGCCGGCGGCGGCGCCGTCGGCCCCGTAGAGGGCCAGCGCCTTGTCGGCCGGGCGCGCGACGACGATGCGGCCGTCGGCCAGCACCGCCAAGCGCGTCGCCGCCCGGTCGGACGGCGGCAGCGCGAAGCGCTGGTCGATCGTGCCGTTCGCCCGCAGCCGCACCACCTCGCCGCCACCCAGCAGCAGGAGGTTGCCGCTGGGCCGGTGGAGCGCCGCGTCGCGCAGGTCGACGAGCGCGGCGTCGTTGCCGACCCACTTCGGCGGGCCGAGGTAGTCGGTCTGGTCGCCGCCGGGGTTGTCGAGCCGGCGGACGTCGCGCAGCAGGCCGTCGGCCGTGAAGCCGGGGTCGAGGTCGTAGCGTCGCCACAGGACGTGGAGCTCGCCGCGCTCGCCGTCGGCCACCACCGCCACCGGCACGAACGACACCTGGGCGTCGGGCGGCAGCAGCGACGGCCAGCTGATCGTCTCGATGAGGTCGCCGCGCGGGCCGTAGTGGAACACGGCGTTGTCGCGGCCGTCGGCCACGTAGAGGTGCCCGGCCGGCGACAGCGCCACGTCGATGGGCAGGCGCGGCGCGGTGGGCACGGCCCAGCTGTCGACGAGGACATAGCCGCCGTCGCCCGCCGCCGGCGCCGCGCGCCCGCCGCCGCCGAGCGCCGCCGCCCACGCGATCGCCACCGCCAGCGCGGCTCGGCGGCGCCGGGCCGGACCGGGCCGCGCCACCGGCCGACGATCTTCGGCGCGGGCTGCGAATGGGGGCATGGGCGTCATCTCACGCGCGAAACGGCCGAGGCTCCGGGTGTCCCGTCACGGTGGGCGCGGGGGCACGCGCCCGCGCCAGGTTAGCGTAACGTTTAGACGGGCGCAAGCCCATCGGCGATATGCTCGAAATGGACGCGGGGCGGCGCGCGGCCTCGCGCGCCGCGCTCGCCCGCCGTCGAGGCGGTGGACCGGGTGCCGCGGTGCGTCAGTACGAGTGGCTGTACTGCAGGTCCCGGGTCGCGAGGGGCAGGAACGCGGCGAACGGGCCCCAGCCGACGACGACGACCGACGGGTTGTCGAGCGCATAGACGCCGGCCCCGCCGCGGGTGTCCGTCACGAACGCCAGCGATGCGTTCGCCGCGCCCTGGCGCAGCGAGACGGTGCCGCGCTCGACGCGGGGGCGGACCATGTAGCGCAGGTGGACGGTGTCGGGCATCGGCTGCCGGAGCTGCCAGCGGATCACGGTGTCGTCGGGGTGGTGGGGCATCGGCGGCTGCAGCGAGTTGGGGACGATCGTCCAGGCCGGGTATGGCGGGACGTCCCGCTCGCCGCTGGGCACCGTGTACAGCCCCTCGCGGACGATCAGGCTCCAGACCCGCGCCTCGGTGGCCCAGACCCGGCCCACCAGGTCCTCGGCGGCGTCGTGGAAGTCCGACAGGCCGCCGTCGTCGCCGCGCGCCGTCGCGACGGCGCGCGGCAGGCAGCTCTGGGCGCAGGCGCCGTCGTTGCAGGCCACGCGGACCTCGACGCCGGCCGCGACCGCCTCGGCCAGCGCCGGCGCCGCGGCCGCGCACCACGCCGCCGCCGCGCCCGCCGCCGCCGGCACGGTCGAGGCGCCCGCCACGACGACGACGAGGTCGCGCGGCGGGCGGACCACCGGCCCGCGCGACGGCGGATCGTCGTCGCGGGCCGCGGCGAGCAGCCGGACCGCCTTGCGCACGGCGTCGGCCAGCGACGGGCCGGACGTCGCCGGCGGCGGCTCGGCGCCCGGCTCGGGCGTCCAGGCGCCGTCGCCGGCCAGGCACAGCGCCAGCTCGTCGGCGTCGCGCGTCAGGCCGCACTGGGTGCGCGCGTCGTCGCCGAAGTCGATCCGGCCGAGCAGGGCGTACGGGTTGGCCGCCGGCTGCAGCCGCGCGGGCAGATCGGCCAGCACGGCGCGCAGGCCGCTGTCGGCGGCGACGACGCCGGCGTCGGGGACGAGCACGGCGTGCAGCGGCTCGATCGGGGCCGCGCAGCCGAAGCCGAGCCGGGTGTCGACGAGCACCGTCGAGGCGCGCATGATGCGCGTCGGCCCGACGGTCGTCCGACTGTCGCGGTCCGGATGGCAGACGGTCGGCCGGTCGGCCTGGGCGGCGACGGTGCCGGGGCCGGTCAGCGTCCACGCGATCGCGGCCGCCAGTGCGAACGCCCCCCGACCGCGTGCGCGGCGGCAGTGCTTCGACGGCGCGCGACGGGCCACCCAGCCGTTCCTTTCCCGGCCATGACGCCGGAAATGTCAGCGATTCGGAAGGTTCCGATCAGTGTATCGCCCGGCTGGCGGCCGGTCAAGGGGTCGGCGCGGCGCCGCTGGGGCCGCGGAGCGGGTAGTGACAAAAGCATTAAGTGATGCTACACTGGCCGGCGGTCCGCGCCGCGCCGGCCGGCGCCCCGTCCAGGAGGCAGCCATGCGACCCCCCATGCGCACCCGTGCGATCGCCGCCCTCGTCACCGCCGCGGCATGGACGCTGCTGGCCGGCCGCCCCGCCGACGCGGCGCCGCTGGCGCCGCCCGAGCCGGCGCACTACGCCGGAACGGTGGCGTACTATGGCTCGCCGGCCCCGTTCGGCATGGTCGTCAGCGCCCACGTCGGCAACCTGCTCCTGGCGACCGCGCCGGTCGTTTCGGGCGAGGGCGGGACGCACGTCTTCAGCATCCACGTCCCGGGCGACGACCCGTCCACCGGCGCGAAGGAAGGCCCCGAGGAGGGCGAGCGGGTCCGCTTTCGGGTGAACGGCGTGCCGGCCGACAACATCGAGTTCTTCAACGCCGGCGAGGACATCACCCTCAACCTCGAGGTCACGAAGATCGAGATCTGCCTCGGCGCCTACCACGACCAGGACCGCGACAAGGCGTTCGACCCGGCCGAGCCGTGGCTGGCCGGCGCCAGCCTGAACGTCGTTCAGTTCTTCGTCGTCCGGAGCTACATCACGTTCGGCACCGACGAGCCAAGCTGCGCCATGCACGACGCGGTGGACACGATCGTGCGGCTCGTCGCCGCGCCGACGGGCTACGACTCGGCCGATGCCCTCGACGCCATCGTGCGGATCAACCAGACGCAGGGCGTCTTCGACGTCTGGTTCCCGCTCGTGGCCACCGGCGCCACCCCCACCGGCACGCTGCAGCCCACCACGACGCCGGCGACGCCGACCACGACGCCCGTCGTCTTCCCCGGCCCGACCGGCGCCACGCCGCTCGCGTCGGCCACGCCGACGGCGTCGGCCACGGCCACCGCGACGCGCACCGCCACCCGCACCGCCACCGCCGGCCCGACGCCGACCACGCCGCCGACGAGCGTGCCGATGCCCACCGAGACGTCGCCGCCGCCGACGCCGACGCCGACCGCGTCGGCCACGCAGGACCTGCGCAGCACGCTGGGCGTGAACACGACCGCCGACCCCGGCGTCGTCGGCGACACGACGCTCAGCCTGCGCGAGGCGATCCGGCTGGCGACGGGCGACCTCGCGCTGGCGGCGCTCTCGGCCGCCGAGCGCGCCCGCGTCACCGGCGTGCCCGGGCCGGCCTCGGCGGACACGATCCGCTTCGACATGGCCGTTTTCCCGCCCGAGGCGCCGGCCACGATCGACGTCCAGCCGCCGCCCAGCGGCAACCCGACGACCGGCGTCGACCCCAACGCGCTGCCGGCGCCCAAGCCGTCGCTGCCGCCGCTGTCGACCGGCAACGACACGATCGACGGCACCGGCGCCGGCGTCGTGCTGTCGGCCGGGATCAGCCCGGGGCAGCCGATGATGTTCGACGGCCTGACGATCACCTCGAGCGACAACGCCATCCAGGGCGTCGAGGTCCGCAACTTCGACAGCGGCATCGTCGTCCACGGTACGGCCGAGCGCAACCGCATCGGCGGTCGGACGGTCGGCGACGGCAACACCGTCGTCAACTGCATCAACGGCATCGTGCTGCGCGGCGGCGACGTCGGAACCACCGAGGTCCTCGGCAACCGCGTCGGCGTCGACCGCCCCGGACGGGCGGCCGGCAACGCCGGCTTCGGCATCCTGCTCACCGACGGCGCGCACCAGAACATCGTCGGCGCGCAGGGTGCGCCCAACGTCGTCAGCGGCAACACGAACGGCATCGGCGTCACCGGCGACGGCACCGTCGACAACTCGATATCGTCGAACCGCGTCGGCACGAACTCGGCCGGCACGGCGCCGCTGCCGAACGGCACCGGCTTCGTGGTGGCCGACGGCGCCCAGGGCACGATCATCGGCGGCGTCTCGGGCGCCGACGGCAACGTGATCAGCGGCAACACCGGCGACGGCGTCTGGATCAAGGACGAGCTGACGCAGTTCACGTCGGTGCAGAGCAACCTGATCGGCGTCGCCGCCGACGGCGGCACGCCGCTGCCCAACGGCGGCGCCGGCATCTTGGTGAGCGACGGCGCCGACCAGAACTTCCTGTCGTTCGGCAACGTGATCGCCCACAACACCGGCGCCGGCGTCCGCCTCGTCGGCGCGCGCACCGTGCGGAACACGATCCGGCGCAACGGGATCTACAGCAACGCCGGCGGCGCGATCGTCCTGGTGGGCGGCGCCAACCTCGACCTGCCGGCGCCGGTGCTGACCGAGACCGGCATGTTCATCGCCGCCGGCACCGCCGTTCCGAACAGCCTCGTCGACCTCTACTCGGACAGCGGCGACCAGGGTCGGATCTGGGAGTTCACCGTCCGTGCCGGCGCCGACGGCCACTTCCGCGTGGCGCGCCTGTTCCAGGGTCCCAACCTGACCGCCACGGCTACCGACAGCGAGGGCAACACCAGCCCGTTCGGCGGCCTGGGCGGCGCGACGCCGACCGCCGGCCCGTCGCCGACGGCGACGCGGACGGCCGTGCCGACGCTCGAGAACGTCGTCGGCCGGCTCTACCTGCCCTACATCAACCAGCGGCACACCCTGTTCGAGGTGGTGACGATCGAGCCGCCGGTGAGCACGCTGGCGATGGGCGGCCTCGTCGACCTCACCGTGGTCGGGCACGACCTCGCCAACGTCTACGGCATGCAGCTGGTGATCGACTACGACCCGGACGTCCTCCAGATCGTCGACCTGAACCCCGACGTGCCGGGCGTCCAGATCGCCCAGGGCGACCTGCCCGACCCCGACCGCGCCTTCTTCGCCGAGAACCGGGTCGACGTCGCCGCCGGTCAGATCTACTTCACCTGGACGCTGCTCGAGGGCGCCGCCGTCGAGGGCACCGGCAGCGTCGCCCGGATCCGGGTCCGCGCCCGCGCCCCCGGCACGTCGCCGCTGGCGTTCAGCGAGCTCATGGTCAGCGACCCCTCGGCGCTGCCGATCTTCCTGCGCCGCCGCGGCGCCGTGGTCCACGTCTCGACACCGCCGAACGCCACGACCGCGCCGCCGCCCAGCGCTACGCCGATCCCGCCCAGCGCCACGCCGACGCGCACCGCCACCGCTGGCCCGCCGACGGCCACGCCGCCGCCGCCGACCGCGACGCCGACGGCCACCGCCACGCGCACCGCCACGGCGCCGCCGTCGGCCACGCCGACGCCAAGCCGGACGCCGACGTCGACGTCGACGCCGACGATCACGCCGACGCCGACCGACACCCGCACGCCGACGGTCACGCCGACGCCCACCGACACCGCGCCGCCGAGCGCCACGCCGACGCCCAGCGACACCCCGACCCCGAGCGCCACGCCCACCGAGACCGCGACGCCGACGGTGACGCCGACGCCCACCGAAACCGAGACGCCGACGATCACGCCGACGCCGAGCGACACGCCGACGCCCAGCGCGACGCCGACGGCCTCGGACACGCCGACGCCGACCGAGACGCCGACGGAGACCGCGACGCCGACGGCGACGCGCACGCCCAGTGCGACGCCGGAGCCGACGATCACCCGCACGCCGACCGTCACGGCCGCGCCGTCCGTCACGCCGACGCCCAGCGAGACGCCGCCGGCGTCGGCGACGCCGACCGAGCCGCCGACGGCGACGCCGGTGCCGACGCGCACCCCGCTGCCGCCGCCGACACCCGACGGCTGCGCGCGGCCGCTCCAGAACGGCGGCTTCGAGGTCGACGCGCCGTGGGCCCTGGGCGGCGCCCGCCCGCCGCGCTTCACCGACGCCATGGGCCACGGCGGCCGCCGCAGCCTGGTGCTGGGCGTCCTGCCCGACGAGCCGAACCAGCTGGCCTACTCGTCGGCGTGGCAGCCGGTCCTGGTGCCGCCGGACGCCCGGTCGCTGACCGTCAGCGCCTGGACGTTCGAGGAGGCGCAGGCCGGCGGCGGGCCCGATCGCCAGCTCATGCTGCTCTACGACATCGACCCGGCGCTGAACGCCGGCGGCCAGCGGGCGCCGGTGGCCACCGTGTTCAACGTCCGCTCCGACGCCAAGCAGTGGCAGCGCCGCACCCTGACGCTCGACGTGACGCTGCGCCGCAACCAGCGCCTCTGGCTCTACACCACCGTGCTCAACGACGGCGCCGGGGGCCGGGCCTGGATGTTCCTCGACGACGTCGAGCTGGCGTTCTGTCCGTGAGCCGCCGCGCGGCGCCCGGCCGGGACCGTACCCCGGCCGGCGCGCCGCCCGTTGTATCGTCTTGACGATGTCACCTCGCCGCCTCGCCCGCCCGCCGCGCCGGAGTGCGCCGGCGCCGCTCGCCCGCGCCCGCCCGGCCGTGGCGGCCGCCGCGCTGGCGCTGGCCGCCGCGATCGCGCCGCTGGTCGCCGCCGGCCGGCCGGACGCCGTGCGCGCCGCCACGGTGCGCACCGTGGACGACGACCCCGGCTGCGGCGGTGCGGCGCCGTGCTACGGCACGATCCAGGCCGCCGTCGACGCCGCCGCCAGCGGCGACACAATCCGCGTCCGGGCCGGCCGCTATCCCGAGGCCGTCGTCGTCGTCGACAAGGCGCTGGCGTTCGAGGGCGCCGGTGGCGGCGACCCGGCGGCGCCGAGCCCGCAGACCGACAGCTGGTGGGGCGCGCCCGGCGCGGCGGCGCTGGTCGTCGACGCCCGGACCGCCGACATCACCGCCACGCGGCTGACCGGCTTCCGCTTCGAGGGCGGCGCCGGCCGATCGGCGGTGGTGCTGCTCGGGCGCCGTCCCGGCACGGCCGTGCCGGCCGGACTGCCGCCGAGCACGACCGCCACCCGGATCCGCCAGGCGGTGGTCGAGAATTGCCGGTTCGAGGTGGCGGGCGCGTCGGACGGCGGCGCGGACGGCGCCGCCCTGACCCACGCGCCGCCCGACGCCGCGTCGCCGGCCGCGCTCGTGGCGGCCCAGGTCGACGCGCTGGCGGTGACCGATGTGGCGGCCCGCGGCCTCGGGCCGCCGGCGGCGGGGCTGGTGGCGATCGACGCAGGCCAGTTGGCGCTGCGGCGCGCCGTGCTCACCGGCTTCGACGCCGGCGTGCGGCTCGTCGAGACCGCGGCGCCCGTCGGCCGGGCCACGGTGGTCCTCGGCGGCGGGCCGGCCGACGGCAACCGGCTGGGCGGCAACCGCGGCCCGGCGGTCGAGCTGTTCAACGGTGCGGGCGTCGGCGTGACGAGCGACGTCCAGGCGGCCCACAACGACTGGGGCGCCGCCACGGCGCCGGAGATCGAGGCGCGGATCGTCGACGGCTCAGACGGGCCGGGGCTGGGACGGGTGCGCTGGGCGCCGGCGCTGGGGGTGCCGGAGGCCGTGACCGTCACGCTGACGCCCGGCGCGATCGAAGCGGACGGCCAGGCGCGCGCGGCGGCGGCGGCGGTCGTGGTCGACGCCGCGGGCCGGCCGGTCGCCGACGGCGCGCTGGTCTCGTTCGCCCTGGGCGGGCCCGGGACGCTCCACGGCGGCGGCGGCAGCGCCGAGGCCGAGGGGACGGCGGTGCGCCGGATCGGCGAGTGGGGCGCGTTCACCGCCGACACCTACGGTCCGAGCAGCGGCGGCGGCCATGTCCGCAGCGACCGCGCCGGCGACGCGCTGGTCTGGACGTTCGACGCGCCGGCGGCGCTGCTGCGGTTGGGGCAGGCGATCGGCGGCGACGGCCGGCTGGCGGTCCGCGTCGACGCCCGGCCGCCGGTGACGCTGACGACGGAGGGCGAGGCGGCGGCGTGGGTCGAGCACGTGGTGGCCCGCGACCTCGGCCCGGGGCCGCACACCCTGACCGCCACCGTCGTGGCCGGCCGCGTGGCCGTCGACGTCGTGGCCGCCGGGCCGACGACGCGCGGCGGCGTGGCGGCGGCCGAGGTCGGGGCGCCCGACGCGCTCGGCCAGGCGACGGTGTCGGCCACGGCGTGGGGCGCATCGGGGCGACGCGACGGCGCGGCGGTGGTCCGCTTCGTGGGCGGCGCCCCGGCCGGGCTCGCCGTGCGCTTCGGCGCGGCGCGGCTGGCCGTCGGCGGCGCGTCGACGACGGCGGGCGCCACGGTGACGGACAGGCGCGGCCGGCCGGTGCCCGACGGCGTCCGGGTCGACTTTGCGGCGGCCGGGGCGACGCTGGCGGCGTCCCAGGCGGCGACGGTCGGCGGCGAGGCGACGGTGGGGCTGACGAGCGGCGACGCGGTGGGGACGGCCGTGGTGACGGCCTCGATCGGCGCTGGGCTCGTGGCCACCGGCACGCTGCCGATCGTGGCCGGCACGCCGGCCCACGTGACGATCGAGGCGTCGCGGCCGATGCTGACGGCGAACAGCCGCGACGAGGTGATCCTCACCGTGCGCGTCGGCGACGCCGGCGGCCACCCGGTGGCCGACGGCGTGCCGGTGCGCCTCGAGTCCGACCGCGGCACCGTTACGCTGGACACCGCCGCGACCGTCGGCGGCGCGGTGACGGCGCGGCTGCGGGCGGGGGCCGAAGCGGGGATGGCGCGGCTGCGGGCGGTCGCGGGCGCCGGCGCGGCGGCGGTGGCGGGCGAGGCGACGATCGAGCTGGTGGCGCCCGACGTGTCGGTCACTAAGGTCGTCGAGCCCGAGTCGGTCGTCGTGCCGGGCGAGCGCATTACCTATACGGTGCGCTACCGCAACCACGGGCCGGGCACGGTCTACGACCTGCGGATCGAGGAGCCGTTCCCGCAGGGGCTGCTGAACGCCCGCGTCGAGACGTTCGGCCCGCCGCTGCAGAGCGACGACGCGGCCACGTACGCCTTCACGGCGCCGCGGTTGACGGCCGGCCAGGGTGGATCGATCGTCATCAGCGCCCGCGTCGACACCAGCTTGCGCTGGGGGCGCCGCTTCACGATGACGAACCAGGTCCGGGCGTACGCGCCCGGCACCGCCGAGAAGACGCCGGCCGACAACGTCGCGGCGGCGACGATCGTCATCGCGCCCGAGAGCGTCTACACGCTGACGCTGACCGGGCCGGCCGCGCTGCCGGTGGGCGGGGCGACGGGCGAGCTCGTCGTGCGCGCGTTCGACCAGCACGGCCGGCCGGCCCAGGACGGGACGCCGGTGTCGCTGGCGGCCGAACCCGGCATGGGCACCGTCAGCCCCGAGCTCGTCACGACCGAGCACGGCGTGGCCCGCGCCGTGTTCGTGTCCGATCGCCGCGCCGGCCTGGCGCGGGTGCGCGCGGTGACGCTCGAGGGGCGCGGCGCGATCGCCCGGATCCAGATCACCCCCGGCCCGGCGACGCTCATCGACCTGGCGGCCGGCGCCGAAGCGGTCGACGTCGGCGGCGCGACGGTGCCGCTGACGGTAACGCTGCGCGACCAGTACGGCAACCGCGTCGGGGGCGAGGAGGTCCGCTTCGAGGCCGACCTCGGCGCCGTGGCGCCGGGGCGGCGCATCGCCGGGCCGTCCGGCATCGCTACGGCCACCCTCACCAGCGGCACCCGGGCGGGGCTGGCCACGGTGATCGCGCGCGCCGCCGCCCGCCAGGTGCGACAGCTCATCGAGTTCCGGCCGGGTCCGCCAGCCGCGTTCGGGCTGCAGCTCTCGGCGGCCACCGTGCCGCCCGGCGCCCGGGTGCGCGCCGTGGCCGCGGTCGCCGATCGCCACGGCAACCCGGTGCCGGGCCTGACGGTGCAGTTCAGCACCGACATCGGCCGGCTGGTGCTGGCCGAGGCGGCGACCGACGATCAGGGCCGCGCGACGACCGAGGTCGCCACCACCGCCGCCGACCGCGGCGCCGGCCACGTCCGGGCCCGGCTGGTGACGCCCGGCGGCGAGCTCGACGCGTCGGCGCCACTGGCGGTGGACGCGGCGCGGGCGTACCTGCCGCTCGGGCTGCGCCTGCGGCGCTGAGTGGGCCTAACACACACGGCCTCGGATCTCTACAGGGCCGAGGCACGTCGTCGCGCCGGTTTCCGTAGGGACGCTGAGTGCAGCGCCGGCGAACGAAAGTTCCCAAGTTCGCCATATCCGCCCGTATCTGGGCGCCTTAGCTCCCGTTAATCTGCACAGTAGCGCAGGGGCCGGCTCGCACGCCGGTCCGTTCGCTTCGCCTCGTCCGGCGGCATGCGCCTGGCGCGGACGAGGTGGGCGCCAAGGAACCGAACGTCGAAATCAAGAGAGGGTTGCGACGCACATGTTGAAGAGATGGAACGCGCGGGGGCTCATAGCGCTGGCGGCGGTCGGAGTCCTGACCGCGTCGGCGCAGCGGCCGGTCCAAGGGCAGTCGGCGGTCGCCAAGCCGTCGCTGCCGGAGGGCATCGTCGACAGCCACATCGGGTTTGTCCCGAACGGTGGCCAGTGGGACGAGACGGCCCGCTACCACGCCGACCCGGCCGGGGTCGACGTCTGGCTCAAGGCGGACGGCTACGTGTACGCGCCCGGCGACAACGGGCTCACGCCGGGCGGCGAACAGGCGGCCGTCGAGGGCGAGACGGCGCCGGACGCCGTCGGTTTCTCGATCGACCGCCACGTCGTCGGCGTGACGTTCGAGGGCGCGGCCGAGGGCGTCGAGCTCGAGGCCAGCGACGCCATCCCCGGCGAGATCAACTACATGATCGGGCCGGAGGAGGATTGGGCGCTCGGGCTGCAGGCCTACCGCGCGGTGACCTACCGCGGCGTCTGGCCGGGCATCGACGCCACCGTTCGCACCGGCCGCTCCGGCGGCGCGGCGGCGGTCGACGCGGCGGCCTCGCGGGCCCGCGACGCGGTCGTCAAGTGGAGCTACACCCTGGCGCCGGGCGCGGATCCGTCGGACATCCGTCTGCGGTTCGAGGGCCACGACGGCCTCGCGGTCGTCGACGGCGTCCTTCGGATCGGCACCCAGCTCGGCGAGCTCCACGAGGCCGGCCTGATCGCCTGGCAGGACATGCCGGGCGGCGAGCGCCGCCTGACCAGCGCCGCGTTCACGCAGGACGGCGACGTCATCGGCTTCACGCTGGGCGCTTACGACCCGGCGCTGCCGCTCGTCATCGACCCCGTCGTCCTCTGGTCGCGCCGCTTCGGCGGTTCGTCGACCGAGTCGGCGTCGAACATGTCGCGCGACGCCAGCGGCAACATCTACAACTCGGGCATGACCGCGTCGACGAACTTCCCGACGCAGAACGGCTACCAGCCGGCGGCGAACGTGGTCTACGACTGCTTCGTCACGAAGCTCAACCCGGACAGCTCGGCCCTGGTCTACTCGACCTACCTGGGCGGCAGCAGCACCGACTACGAGTGCCGCCACGTCCTCAACCCGACGAACAACGAGGTCATCCTCACCGCCACGGCGGCCGGGACCTGGGTCGGCGCGCCGGTCATCATCGGCACGCCGAGCGGCTTCGACGTCAACATGGCCATCCTCGGCGCCGGCGGCAACACGCTCGTCGCGTCCTCGGAGGTCGGCGGGACGAGCACCGACTACGCCCACGGCATCGCGCGGATGTCGAACGGCAACATCGTCGTCGCCGGCACGACGAGCTCGAGCACCGGCTGGCCGGCGCTGGGCGGCGCCGACACGGTCTGGAACAGCCAGGACGCGTTCGCCGTGGTGTTGAACCCGACCGTCAACGGCGCGGTCGGCTTCACCTACATCGGCGGCACCAGCAGCGATTGGGGCAACGACGTCGCCGTCGACGCCAGCAACAACGTGTACGTCCACATGTCGACGCTGTCGACCGACATCAACCTGATCGCCGGCACCGGCGGCAACTACGACCTCGCCGTCGCCAAGCTCAACCCGGGCGTGACGGCGTTCTCGTACTTCAGCCGCCTCGGCGGCACGAGCACCGACCCGACGGCGGGCGGCAGCGACTCCAGCATTCCGGCGTCGCTGTATCAGATCGGCTGCAACTGCATCATCGTCGACTCGGCCAACCAGGCCTGGACGACGGGCATGACGGCCTCCACCGACTGGCCGACGACGCCGGGCGCGTTCCAGACGACGAACGGCGGCAACTACGACGCCTTCATCACCGTGCTCAACGCGGCCGGTAGCGGCATCGTGCGCTCGACGATGATCGGCGGCACCAGCACCGACACCGGGCGCGGCCTGGCCTTCGACGGCGCGGGTCGCGTCTACATGGTCGGCTCGGCCGCGTCGACGAACTACGACGTGACCGCGGGCGAGGTCCAGACGACCAGCGGCGGCAGCTACGACTACGTGCGGTCGATCTTCACGGCCGATCTGAGCTCGCTCACCTGCAGCACCTACTACGGCGGCAACAGCACCGACTACGGCGCCGACCTCGTCGTGCCGGCCAACTACCAGGCGATCATCAACGGTTCGAGCGCGAGCACGAACTTCCCGCAGATCCCGACGGGGTCGACGGTGTTCGGCGGCGGCGGCGGCTACGACGTGACGAACTC
>CAZYVI010000013.1:0-98741 GCA_964651245.1 uncultured Anaerolineales bacterium
GCTCGTGCGCGCACCGCCGAGGATCGCGCCTCCATCACCGCGGTGAGCCAAGCCCTCCTGGCCAAGGCGCGAGCTCCGGCCAGTCCGTTCATGGCGCTCTGCCCGACGGCTCGACAGCACGTTGAACGCGTCGCCGCGGCCCAGGTCGCCCTGTTCGTCCGATCCTCGGCTTGCGTCGAGGGGCGCAACGGCCACCTCGACCGCTACCACCACGGCCTCCACCGCCTCTCCAAACCGCGCCTGAAAGCGCTGACCACGATCCACAACTTCTACGCCCGCCGCCCGGGCGGCACCACCGCCGCCGAGCGATTCTTCGGCCAGCCGCCCACCAACTTGTTCGAGTGGCTTCTCGAGCACCTCGACCTGCCGGCTCAGCCCCGGCCCAGGTCTGAGCGCATCAGGATGGCGGCGTGAGTCTGTCCAAGGTTGTGACTATGGCCGATCATCGTGTAGACCAACTTAGCCAGCGGACTCAGTTTGTCGCTGGCAAGTACATAGTTCGGGATCAACGTGTATCCCTTCTGGGTGATCACGTCAGCGCCGTCCAGGATGATATCCTGTCCGCTTGTTCCGTACCTCTTCTTGAGAATGGTCTTGATATCGTACATAACTTTATGACGTCATGATGTCATGACGTGCGTCATACCCGCTTGACTGCACAGACGATTGACTTGCTCTTGCGCGCACGCACATCTCGCACAAGCAGCAGCAGCCCGAGCCTTGCCAACTCGTTCATCGATGTCTTGACTCCCAAGGTGCGTCGCAGAAGCAACACGCAATCCTCGATGTCGTCGCGTTCTTGTGCCGAGAGGCGCAGCGCTGAATTGTGCGTTTCGGTATTTGACAGAATCGAGCGCCACTGCGAGACATCCTCAGGGAGGAGTGACGTCATCACGTCTGGCTTGACGTCATGACTTCGTGACGCCATGTCCTCTTGTGAGGTGTCAGGACTCTTGATCACCGCGGCTGGCTGTACTCGCTCTGCCAGGCTGCGGGGCATCGTGACAGGGGAGTGAGTGGGCGCAGGTGCCTCAGGCGGTGCATTGTCCAGCTTGGACAGTTTGTCGTAGAGTCCCATGCTAGCGCGTGAGGTTGAGACCTGAGGCTGCTGCCTCAATGTCATCTGAACTGATAACGTCATGATTGTTGGCAACGATGTGGCGAAGCGCCTCATCGCACAGCTTGACCGCATCGCGAGGCAGCCCCCTCGTGAAGGCAAACAGCGCTTCATAGGCATCAGGGGATAGGGGAGCGGTCGTGCCACCGGCAACCATCCACCGAAACTCGATCATGCGCTGCAGCTCATCCGGTGACATGGCGTTGATCGCGATGGGGAACATGCGAGACGCCAGCTCCCTGTAGCGAAGGATTCGTGCTGCCAACTCTTCTTGGCCCACCAGCACAATTTGGAGCAGTTTTGCCTTGGTCGTCTCGAAGTTCAGGAGGTAGTGGATCAGCCGCAGCGTGTCACGTCCCATATTCTGTGCCTCATCGATTAGGAGAATCGGCACGACTCCGGCCTCGTACTGCTCGATTAGGAATTCCTCGAAGTTGCGAAGCGAGCGGTCATAGGCACGGGCCGTCTTGACGCCGAACTCTTCCATGATGATGCGCAGGAACGCGTTGGATGTCTTTATGTTGGCGGCGATGAGCGTCGAGACGCGATACTGTGTGTCTTCGCGAAGTGTCTCGTGCAGCCGTCTCAGAATACTTGTCTTACCTGAGCCTATCGGGCCGTAAATGTAGAGCGGCCCAATGCGGTTGCGGGTCATGTATTCACACTTAGCAATGGCCTCCCGCACCTGGTCGGACAAGAAGAGAAACCGTGGATCAGGAGAGATACGGAAAGGTGTCTCATTGAGATGGAGTCGGGCCACAACGTCCATATAGAGACAGTTTAGGAAATCATCGACCAACTTGTCAAGAGGCATATCGGAGTTCGAGCAAGTCGACCACCCAAGAGTCTGACTTCAACCAACTACATACTTACAGGGAGTGTATGTGGACGCGATCAACGGCCACTCGATGCAAGGCATCTGCCCCGATCGGAGACCGTTGTCGCTATTGGGTTGTCTCGGAGCGTCTCACCACATGGGCGTCAGCGCATGTTCCTCTGTCTCCTTCTCCTGGAGCCACGTCTCAAGCGCTTCCCGACGCACTCGAATCACCCGCCCGAAGCGGACGGTGGGAAGGGCGCCCGTGCGGATCAGCTCGTACACCAGCGTCCGTCCCAGCTGGGTCAGCTCCTGGACATCCTTCACGGTGAGCAGGACTCGGTCGGTCATCGGATCACCCCTTGTACCTGAGTGCACGGGTCTGTGCGTTCGCAGGCCATCGCAGCCCGCGTAAAGGCACAAGCGGGTGCCGGGGCCTCGGATTGTCAGGGCCGGGGTGGATCAGCTCGCTGAGACGCACCGTCCGGAGGATCGGAGCGCAGCGGAGAGCCTTGACAAGCTGGGGTGGCATGTAGTCTCAGGCCGAGCGGGTTGTGTGGTGCTCCACAACAGAGAGCCCTGGACGACTGCCCAGGGCTCTACCGCCTGGCCTGTGTGACGTGTTGCTGGCGTCTCTAGCCGACGACCCACTGCCCGTGGTGGCGCTCGACGCCCAGCTCAGCCTTCCATCGATACACGGTCGCTCGGCCGATCTGAAGCCGGCGAGCGGCCTCGGAGGCCGTGATGGACGGCTCCTGTATCAACAGAGTGAGGAAGGCGGCTCGGGCGCCCTTGGGTGCTGTGAGAGCGATTCTGGTGGCGGGACCTGGCGCACCGTCGTCGCCTGGAAGGTCGTTTCCAGCTGTGGGCAGCAGGGAAAGGGCCTGTTGGGCCTGGGGTAGGGGAGCCGTCTCGCGGGCGAGCTCGCCTAGGGCCTCGATCACCAACAGGACCATCACCGGCAACGCTCCGCCCAGCAGGCCGGCCTTCGTCAGCGTCCAGGCATCGACGGTGCTCAGGAGTTGCCAGGCGACGTGGCCTCCGCCGACGAGCGACTGGAGGCTGGAGTCGTAGTTGGCGAACATGGAGGCCGCTACGAACAGGAGCACCCCGCCTTGGAGGCGTGGGCTCCGTTGTCCTGAGCGGGCGCGGACGGCGATCGTCAGGCCCAGGGCGACTACGCCTAGCTCGATGGCCACGGCGCTGCCCCAGTGGATGATGGGGGAGCTGCCGAGCTTGACGGAGGCAAAGGCCTTGGCCACGTTGTGCAGGCCAGCGGACAGGAGCATCATCAGCGACAGGAGCAGGACGGCGGCGGCGGATGTGCGGCTGTAGACGGACTCGTAGAGTCGATCCATGGGTGGGTGCCTCCAAGCGGATTTTCGTACCGCCTCTGAAGTGGGGCGGAAACCGATTGCTTGGCGCTTCCCAGATGTGACCCTAATTCCGACCCTAGCCGGCGCGACACCAGGTGGTTAACGCCGGCACGGAACGGCACATGGCACCCATTTTTTACAGAGGTGGCGGCACGTCACGACACGTCCCGACAGCCCCCAAAATGGCCCCAGCTGGCTTTCCTAAACCGCGTGCGTAGGTTCGAGTCCTACCGGGGGTACTCCGCCTTACAGAAGAATCAGCGCCGGCCCGCGGGGTCACTCCAGGTGTACTGTGAAGCAGGCAGCACGCTTCACCCGGCAGGAGACCCACCATGCCGCCGATCCTCGTCCGCGAAGCAGCTCCCCGGGACCACAGCCGGCAGGCGACGTTTCTGGCCATCGGCCTTGCGGCACTGACCGTCGCCGGGCCGTGGGCCGGCGGAGAGCTCGGCAGGCCGCAGTCGGCGAACGTCGATTCGGCTGCGCGCACGGTCTTCACCGTGACGTTGGCCCTTGACGCCCCCGACGCGCAGCCTGGCGACGGCGTGTGTGCGACGGCGGACGGCGGCTGCGCGATCCGGGCGGCGATCCAGGAAGCGAATGCTCGGCCGGCGGCCGGGCCGTATGCGGTGGTGCTGCCGACTGGTGAATACACGTTGACCATGCCCGGCGACAGCGAGGACGCCGCCGTCGGGGGCGACGTCGACATCCGCACCTCGCTCGAACTGCGTGGGGCGGGATCCGACCGCACGATCATCTACGGCCCGAACGAGCCGCTCGACCACGCGTTCGAGGTCTTTCCGCCTGCCGTCGTCACGTTCCGCAGCCTGACGATCCGCGACAGCGCCGGCGGCGGCATCAAGAACCGCCGCGGCCAGGTCGCCGTCGTCGACAGCACGATCCGCAACAACCGCGCCAGCTTCGGCGGCGGCATCGCCAACGACGGCGACATGACGATCACCTTCAGCTCGATCGTCTCCAACACGGGCGGCCAGGGCGGCGGCATCGTCCACTTCGGCGACGGGCGCCTGACGATGTACCGCACGATCGTCCAAGGCAACGGCAACGCCCAAGGCGGCGGCCTGAAGGTGCACGGCGCGCTGGACATAGCCGAGTGCGCGATTGTGGACAACCTGGCCGGCCACGGCGGCGGCCTCAACCTCGTCGGCGCCGAGCCCAAGATCATCCGCGACACGACGATCGCCCACAACCACGCCGGCGGCCACCCTGAACCGGAGTGGCACGGCTATGGCGGCGGCATCTGGAACCAGGCCGACGACGTCCGGCTGATCAACGTCACCTTGAGCGACAACTGGGGACAGGGGGGCGGGATCTTCAACGTGGGCCGGATCACGATGACGAACAGCACCTTGGCCTTCAACGGCACCCACAGCTGGGGAGCGGCGATCAACAACGTCGGACCGTTCTGGCTGGCGAACAGCGTGATCGGCCCGTCGCCGCAAGGCGGCAGCTGCGACCTGTCGCGCGTCCGGCTGACGTCCGGCGGCCACAACCTCGACCGCGACGGCACCTGCATGCTTTTCGAGCCCACCGACCTGCGGTCGGTCGATCCGCTCGTCGGCCCGCTGGCCGACAACGGCGGCAGCACGTGGACGCATGCGCTCTTGCCCGGCAGCCCGGCGATCGACGCCGGCGACGACGCGTTCGCCCCGCCGCTCGACCAGCGCGGCGGGCGTCGGCCGGCCGGCGCGGCCAGCGACATCGGCGCGTTCGAGTACGGCGCCACGCCCGGCGCACCGACGCCCGTCACGTCGCCCACCGCCACCCGCCCCACGCCCACCCGCACCCCGACAGACGCCGGCCCGACGCCGACGGCCACGGTGACGCCGCCCGTCGGCGCCGATGTCGTCGTGACCGGAATCGTCATCGACGCCAGTTCATTCGTCCCCATCGCCGGCGCAACGGTGGCGATCGACGTCTGCCTGCCGCGCCAGCCGTTCCAGGGCACGACAGCCGCCGACGGACGCTACCGCGTCGTCCTCCCCGCGTCGTACGCCGATGCCTGCACCGCGGTCGCGATCGAGGCGCGCGCGGTCGGCTACATCACGCATCGCGAGCCGGTCCTCGTCGCCGAGCTGCGCGCCATGCCCGCGCGCAACTTCGCGTTGGTGTCGACGGGCACCGTCGTGCCGGGCACGGCGTCGGCAACGCCGACGACGACCGGCACGCCGACCGTCCCGACGCCGGCGCCGCGCGCCTACCTACCGCTCGTTCAGCGCTTTCCGTGAGGCGATGATCGACCGGATTCCACGTCGAGTTCACACCGATCCCGCCCCAACTTGTCCCCCGCCACCACCCCTGGTACACGTTCGCGCGCGAACCCGTCCCAGCCTGGAGGCCTCCCGTGCCCGATTCCGCCCCCTACGCCGCCCGCTTCGACGTCGACTATCCGGATCAGCTGGACCGCCTGTCGACCTTCTTCCGCCTTATCTGGGCCATCCCGATCCTCATCATCCTCAGCCTCGTCTCCGGGGGCGGCCAGACGGAGACCGTCGAGGCGGTCCGGGAGGGCGGCGAGATCGTCCGTACAGTGCGGACGGCGGGGTCGGGGATCGCAGCCCAGCTCACCGTCGCCACCGCGCTCATGCTCATCGTTCGCAAGCGCTATCCGCGCTGGTGGTTCGACTTCCAGCTCGAGCTGGCGCGCTTCGGCAACCGGGTCGGGGCGTACATGGCCCTCCTCACCGACGACTACCCGTCGACCGTCGAGGAGCAGTCCGTCCACCTGGATGTCGACTACCCGAACGTCGAGCTCGAGCTCAACCCGTGGCTGGCGCTCGTCAAGTGGCTGCTGGCGATCCCGCACTACGTCGTGCTGGCGTTCCTCACGGTCGGCAGCGTGTTCGCCATCATCATCGCCTGGTTCGCGATCCTGTTCACCGGCCGCTACCCGCGCCCGCTGTTCGACTTCGTCGTCGGCGTCGGGCGGTGGTGGATGCGGGTGGCCGCTTACGCCTTCCTGCTCGTGACGGACAAGTACCCGCCGTTCAGCCTGCGATAACGTCCATCGCGCCGCCGCCGGCCCGCCCCCCGATCCGCCGCGCCACGCCCCAGCTACGCCCCGCCGTCGAGCCACGGCAGCGCGATGCGGTCGCGCGCCGGCGTCGCGCTGCCGCTCGGCCCCAGGGTCGGCCGCGGGGTCGGCGACGGCGACGGCTCGCCGGTCGACGTCGCGGCGGCGGTGGCCGTGTCGGACGGCGACGGGCTTGCCACGGCCGTCGGCGCTGCCGGCGACGTCACCGCCGTCGCCGACGCCGGCGGCGCGAAGCCGCAGCCGATCGGCGCGGTGCTGACGACGACGTCGTCGAACCAGACGCGGTTGGGTCGGTCGGCATCGCCGGCGGCCAGGTAGTGTTGGAGCCAGACCTTGTTGAGCTGGAGCGCGTCGGTCTCGCGCCAGCGCATGCCCGCCTGGGCGTGGCCGAGCTGGCCGTCGAGCCAGTAGGCCATCGTCCCGTCCGCCTGGCCGGGCGTGTTGAGGCGCATCTGGATCTCGAGGCAGGCCCAGCGGCCGCGCGGCAGGATGACCGGCGCGGCGGACTGGAAGAGGTTGCCCCAGCAGCACTCCGGGCCGCCGTCGCATGGCATGCCTTTGGTGGCGCAGAGGTCGCAGATCTGGCGCACCCGGTCGCCGCTGCAGTAGCCGCCGCGGTCGCAGCGCATGCCCGGGAAGTAGGTGTAGAAGAACAGCTCGCGCCGTTCGTTGAAGTCCAGCGTCGTCCCGGCCCAGCTCAGCCCGTTCGGCCGGCAGCCGGCGTTGCCGTCGGACTCCCAGTAGCCGCCCGGGCGGGTGCCGTCGATCGACAGGAAGTGGTGGACCTTCTGGTGGTCGTCGGCCAGGCGCACCCAGGCGCGCATGTAGAGCTCGTCGCGGCCTGTCAGGCGGCAGCCTTGGCGCTTCGGCCCGTCGCAGCTGCGCCAGGTGAGCGCGCCGCCCTGGTAGCCGCCGCCCGCCTCGGCCGGCATGTGCAGCGACCACCGGCCACCATGGGCCTGCGCGGGATCGTCGACGAGCCGGATGCGGGCGGGATCGTTCACCCCGTTCGGGCAGCTGATGCACTCCACCCACGGCGACTGGGCAAACCAGCGCTCCCAGCCCAGCCCACCGGCCTCGAAGTCCTCGCACACCAGCCACTCCGGCGGCGCATCGTCGCACGCGCCGGCCTCCGCCCGCCCGGCCACGGCCGCGGCGAGGCCTAGTGCGGCGCTGACGGCCAGGGTGAGGGCGGCGGCGGCGGCGCTCGAGCGGAGGCGGGGCATCTGCGGGCTCCTCGGGGCGGGCGGGACGGTCCGAGCCGGCGCCAGGTCGGACGGCGTCGATCGAAGGCGCCGCGGTCGACCGCGGGCCGCGTCGACGCCGACGGCCTGCCCGATCCACCGGCGACGATGGCACGGGCGCGGTCGCCGGGCAAGGGCGGACGTACGAACGCTCGTGGACCGCGTCGGATCCTCCAGCCGTCGCCGGCCGTGGCCGGCACGTCGCGCCCGGCGTCCGCCACGCCGACCCGACGCCGCTTGACCGGCTGGAACATACGTTCTACGATCGCCCGGCCGATCGCCCGATCGCGCGACCCGCCGTCGGAGGGCCGCCGTGCAGCGCTTCTACCGCGTCCTGGCCAACTCGCTCGTCGCGTCGGTGGTCAACACCTTCGTCTGGTTCGCGGTCACCTTCTGGATTTACCTCGAGACGCGCTCGGTCATCGCCACGTCGGTCATGGCCGGCATATACACCGTGACGGTGGCGCTGTCGGGTTTTCTGCTGGGGACGATCGTCGACCGCTTCCCCAAGAAGGCGGCGATGCTCGCCTCGAGCCTCGCCTCGCTCGTCCTCTACGCTGCCGCCGCGGTCATCTTCGCGACGTTCCCGGCCGACGCGTTCCGCCATGTCGCCAGCGCGCCGCTGTGGGCGTTCGTGCTGCTCACCCTGCTCGGGGCGATCGCCGGCAACCTGCGCGGGATCACGCTCTCGACGCTGGTGACGGTGCTCGTCCCGGCCGACCGGCGCGATCGGGCCAACGGCCTCGTCGGGACGGCGAACGGCGTCGCGTTCCTGGCCGCCTCGATCTTCAGCGGCCTGGCGATCGGCTACCTCGGGGTGGCCTGGATGCTCGTCGTAGCGATCGCCCTGACGGCGCTCGTCGTCGTCGACCTGGCCACCGTGCCGATCCCGAACGCACCGCTCGACCCCGCGGCGCCCGCGCAGACCGCCGGCGCCGCGACCGACGCCGCCGACGCCGCTTCGGCCGCCGCACCCCCGGCCATCCATCCCTCCACCGTCCACGCCGCCGTCGAGGTCGTGCCCGAGGCGCTCGCCGCACCCGGCGTCGACCTGCGCGGCACGATCCGGGCCGTGCGGGCCGTGCCCGGGTTGTTCGGGCTCATCTTCTTCCAGACGTTCAACAACTTCCTGGGCGGCGTCTTCATGGCCCTCATGGACGCCTACGGGCTGCTGCTCGTCTCGGTCCAGGTCTGGGGCGCGCTCTGGGGCGGGCTGAGCCTGGCGTTCATCGTCGGCGGCCTCGCCGTGGCGCGGTTCGGCCTCGGCACCCGTCCGCTGCGGGCGCTGTTCGCGGCGAACATCGTCATGTGGGTCGCCTGCATCGCCTTCCCGCTGCGGGCGTCGGTGGTCCTGCTGACCGCCGGGATGTTCGTCTGGCTCTGCCTGGCGCCGGTCTGCGAGGCGGCCGAGCAGACGATCCTGCAACGGGTCGTCTCGCTCGAGCGCCAGGGGCGCGTGTTCGGGTTCGCGCAGAGCGTCGAGCAGGCGGCGACGCCGATCACGGCGTTCCTCATCGGCCCGATCGCCGAGTTCGTCTTCATCCCCTACATGACGACCGGCGCCGGCGTCGCCCGCCTCGGCCCGTGGTTCGGCACCGGACCCGACCGCGGCCTCGGCCTGCTGTTCGTCGCCGTCGGCTGCCTCGGCCTGGCCGTGACGGTGGCCGCGATGCGAACCCGGGCGTACCGGGCGCTCGGCGCGTACGACGTCGCCGGCGCGGCGGGCGCGGCCGGCGTGGCTGCCTGAGTTGTCGCCGGAAGGCGCCGGCCCTACTCGCTGGGCTCCTCGGCGCACGCGGTGAGGCCGAGCTCCTTCATCTGAGCGTTCACCGCCGCCCAGGGATCCTCCTCCGATGAGAAGAAGGCCGCGCTGCCGGCCGCCTCGACCTCGGTGAGGACGGCGCGCGCGTCGGCGACGGCGCCGTCGATGGCCGGCTGCATGTCGGCCGGGGGCGCGAGGTCGTCGATGCCGTCGATCTGCTGCTCGACGAGCGTAAGGACGGTCTCGAAGAGCGCCTCGCCGGCCTCGCCCGACGGCGGCCACGCGGCCCCGGACGCTTGAGCGGCGGCCATGATGTCGGCGTTGCCCTTGGCGCAGATCGCGTTGCCCTGCTCGATGAACGCCGCGCGCGACAGCGGCTCACCGCTGCCCCGCGGGGCAGCCAGGCAGCCGCCCGCGGCGGCCAGCGCCAGCGCGGCGACGGCCGGTCCGGCGAGGAGTCGATGGCGGGCGCTCGGTGAGGACATGGTCGGGCCTCCGTGGATGGTGGGTCGATTCGGTCCGCCGAATGGGCGGCCGATGGCACCGGTCGACCATGCCCATTGGGGCGCATGGATGACCGAAAGGGATAGTCGCCTCGGGGCGTGGTTGTCAACGTCAACACGCGATCATCGATCATGGCCCACCCCCCGACTGCGCCACGACCACCACGTACGCCGCGTACAGCACCAGCAACAGCACGCCCCGCCGCCGGTCGAGCGGCCGATCCCGCGGCGGACGGAGCAACCAGACGAGCAGCGCGCCGAAGATGACGCTCGAGCCCACTTCGGCGAGGCGTACCTCGGCCGGGCGGGCGAGGACGGCCAGACCGACGATGAACAGCCCGTTGAACAGGTTGCTGCCGAGCACGGTGCCCAGCCCGACCTCGTCGTGCCCTCGCCAGCGCGCGATGAGCAGCGTCGCGAGCTCGGGCACCGACGTCCCGGCGGCGACGATCGTCGCCCCGACGATGAACGGGTGGAAGCCCAGCGCCGTGGCGATGCCGCCGGCGCCGAGGACGATCCAGCGGCCGGCCAAGAACAACATCGCCAGGCCCCCGACCGCCTCGGCGATCGCCCGCCGGTGGCGCGGCTCGCCCAGCACGGCGCCGGTGGCGTCGCGCCGCTGCCGCAGCGCCTGCAGCGTGGCAGCGCCGAGCCAGACCGCGAACATCGCCACCAACACCACTCCGTCGAGCCGCGACAGCCGCCCGTCGAGCGCCAGCGCGGCGGTGACGATCGGCGCCAGGACGGCCAGCGGGAAGTCGCGGCGGACGACCTCGGCCGGCACGGCGATCGGGGCCAGATAGGCCGCCAAGCCCAGGATGAGGCCGACGTTGACGACGTTGCTCCCCAGCGCGTTGCCGAGCGCGACACCCGTGTCGCCCTGCCACGCTGCCATGAGCGACACCGCCAGCTCCGGGCTCGACGTCGCGAACGCCGCCACCGTCAATCCGACGATGCCGGCCGGCACCCGCCACCACGTGGCCAGGCCGACCGCCCCGCGCACGAAGAGCTCGCCCCCGATGCCGGCGGCGATCACGCCCAGGCCGAGGGTCAACCAGTCCGCCATCGACGCCTCCTCTCGCACACCGCGCTGCGGCGCCTAGCCCGGCCTTGCGCCGGCGGGCGATGCGACCTTCGATGTACGATAATCCATCGGCCGTGTCGACGCGCGTTCGCGAGATGCGAGGAGGTGTCCGGTGGAGGTCACGCTGTTCGTCGCCCGCATCGTCGGCCCGGTGCTGGTGCTGCGGGCGCTGTCGATCTGGCTCGACCGCGCGCACTTCCAGGCGCTGCTCGACGGCCTCGAGCGCGAGGTGACGACGATCGGCTTCTCGCTCGTGCCGATCGCGCTGTTCATGGCCTGCGCCGCGCTCGCCCTCGTCCACGACGACCTCTCGAGCCCGGCCGCCGTCCTGGTGCGGCTCATCGCCTGGGGCGGACTGCTGAAGTCGTCGGCGCTTATCCTGTGGCCGAAGGCCGTGGTGGCCAAGGCGCAGTGGCTCGGGCGGGCCGGCTTCCTCCACGTCGTGCTCGGGGTGTGCCTCGTCGTCGGCGCGTACTTCTGCTGGTTCGGCTATGCGCCGCTGCTGGGGCGGTAGCCGGCCGGCGGCGGCGCGGCGCGGGCGGCGGCGGTGATCCGCGCCGCCGGCCTCGCCTTCGCGTATCCGCACGCGGCCGCGCCGGCGCTGCGCGGCCTCGACTTCGGCGTCGAGGCGGGCGAGATCTTCGGCTTCCTCGGCCCGAGCGGCGCCGGCAAGTCGACGACGCAGAAGATCCTCATCGGCCTGCTGGACGGCTACCAGGGCCAGGTGACCGTCTTCGGCCGGCCGCCCGGCGCCGGTGGCAGCGACTACTACGAGCGCATCGGGGTCTCGTTCGAGTTCCCGAACCACTACCTCAAGCTCACCGCCGCCGAGAACCTGGCCACCTTCGCCGCCCTCTACCGCGGCCCCACGCGCGACCCCGTCGCCGTCCTCGACGCCGTCGCGCTCGCCGCCGACGCCGATCGGCGCGTGGCGCAGTTCTCGAAGGGCATGAAGGCCCGCCTCAGCATCGCCCGCAGCCTGATGCACGAACCCGAGCTGTTGTTCTGGGACGAGCCGACGGCCGGCCTCGATCCCGGCAACGCCCGGCGCATCAAGGACCTCGCCCGCGCCCAGAAGGCCGCCGGCCGGACGATCTTCCTGACGACCCACGACATGACCCTGGCTGACGAGCTCTGCGACCGCGTCGCGCTGATCGTCGACGGACGGATCGCGCTGATCGGCGCCCCGCGCGACGTGCGGCTGGCGCATGGGCGCCGGACGGTGCGCGTCGAGGTCGCCGGCGCCGCGGGGGTGACCGAGCACGAGTTCCCGCTGGACACGCTCGGCGACGACGCGGCGTTCGCGGCGCTGCTGCGCGCCGGCGGCGTGCGCGCCCTCCACAGCCAGGAGGCGACGCTCGAGGACGTCTTCCTCCAGGTCACCGGCCGCCGGCTCGACGGCGACCTCGGATGAGGCCGACGCGCGGCGGCGCGTTGGCGCGCCCGGTGGCCGCCGCCGCCGCCGATGTCCGGCTGCAGCTGCGCAACGGCTTCTACGCCGCGGCCGCGTTCGTCGCCGTGTGCCTGGTGCTGCTGTTGGGCCGACTGCCGGCCGACACCGTGACGCTTCTGCTGCCGCCGCTCGTGCTGCTGAACCTGCAGGTGAACACCTTCTACTTCATCGGCGGCCTCGTCTTGCTCGAGCGGGCCGAGGGCTCGCTCGAGGCGCTGACGGTGACGCCGCTGCGGCCCTGGGAGTATCTGACGGCCAAGGTGGCCACCCTGGCGTGGCTGTCGCTCGTCGAGGCGGCGGTCATCGTCGTGGCCAGCCACGGTACGCCGCTGGGGTGGCTGCCGCTGGCGGCCGGCGTCGGCCTGGCGTCGGCGCTGCTGTGCGCCTACGGCTTCGTCGCCGTCGCGCGCTATGACTCGATCAACGCCTTCTTGTTCCCGTCGATGGTCTACACCGCCGTCATCGGGCTGCCGGTGCTCGACTACTTCGGGCTCTGGTCGGGGCCGCTGTGGCTGCTCCACCCGATGCGCGCGCCGCTCGTCCTCCTCGATGCGGCGTTCCAGCCGGTGGCGGCCGGACGGCTGGCCTACGCCGTGGCGTACGGCGCGCTCTGGGCGGCCGTGCTGGGCGTCGCCGCCCGGCGCGCGTACGACCGACACGTGGTGACCCGGCGTGGCCACGCCTGAGGCGAGCGACGGCCGGCGGCGCATCCTGCGCACCGCCGGCGCGCTGGCCGTCAGCGACGCCCGCGGCATCGGGCGCGATCCGCTGCTGCGCTGGCTGATCGGTTACCCAATCGCCCTGGCGCTGCTGCTGCGCTGGGGCGTCCCGGCCCTGGCGGGACCGGTCGAGGCCCGCTTCGGCATCGCGCTGCTCGACTACGGCGTGCTCGTCACCAGCGCCATGGTCGAGCTGCTGCCCGTCCTCGTCGGGATGGTCGTCGGCTTCCTGCTCCTCGACGAACGCGACGATCGCACGCTGGCCGCGCTCCAGGTGACGCCACTGGGCCTGAACGGCTACCTCGCCTACCGCGTCGCGCTGCCGATGGTCGTCAGCGTGGTCATGACGGTGATCGCGGTGCCGCTCGTCGGCTTGGCGCGCACCGACCTCGGTCCGCTGCTGGTCATCGCCCTCGGCGCGGCGCCGCTGGCGCCGCTGTTCGCACTGTTCCTGGCCGCGTTCGCCGGCAACAAGGTCGAGGGCTTCGCGCTGACCAAGGCGTCGGGGATGCTGTTCGTGCCGCCGGTCATCGCCTACTTCGTGGCGCCGCCGTGGCAGTGGCTGTTCGGCGTCGTGCCGACGTACGGGCCGCTGAAGGCCTTCTGGACCCAGCAGGGCGTCGGCTGGGCGGCGGGCCCGTCGCCGGGCGCCGGGGGCTACATCGTGCCGTTGGCGATCGGGCTCGTGCTGCAGGTCGCGCTGCTGCGCTGGCTGCTGCGGCGGGTTCGACGGTCCGTCGTGATGTAGCGGCCGGCACGCCGACTGGGGCGCGTGTAACGCCCGGCCCCCGATCGCGGACCTCCTTCGTCGCGCACCGCCGCCATCGGGATCGTTGCGCGGGTCGTACGTTTGTGGTACATATGTTCTAAATCGCGAGCCACCGCATCCGGCCGCGCCCAACCCCGCGGCTCGCCCCGCGACCCGCCGCCCGCCCGGTGCGTAGACCCCGCCCGACCCACCCACGCCGCGTCTGCGCGGCTCACGGCCTGCGAACCAACCCGCCGCAGGGCGGGTCTCGTCCACCCCCACAGGAGAGAGTCCAGATGTCTTGGCGCCTGCCCGCCGCCGCCCTGGCGTTCGCCCTCGGCCTGGCCGCTGCCGACGGCGCGGCCCCGACGCGCGCCCAAGGGACGCTGGCGGCCTACGAGATGGTCGACCAGTGGCCCGAGCGCAGCGAGGCCTCGGAGGGCCTGTTCCAGTCGCCGGCCGACCTCGACGTCGCCCGCGACGGCACCATCTTCATCGCCGACCCCGGCGCGGCCGGCGTCCACCGGCTGCTGGCGTCGGGCGCGTTTCGGCCGCCGTTCGGCGTGACCGGCGGCTTCCCGCAGCAGCTGGGCCGCGTCGGCGCCATCGCCGTCGGCCCCGACCCGGCCGACCCGGCGAACGATCGCGTCTACGTCCTCGACACCGCCGTCGACCGCGTCGTGATCTACGGCCTGGACGGTAGCTACGCCGGCCAGTGGGAGGACATCGCGGCCGAGACGATCGCCGCCGCCGGCGACGGCACGGTCTACGTCCTCGACCGCGAGACGACCCAGGTGGTGGCCCTCGACGCCGCCACCGGCGCGGTGCGGTGGCGGTTTGGCGAGCGCGGGCTCGACGACGGCCAGTTCTCCAGCACGATGGATCTCTCGGTCTCGCCCGACGGCCGCGTCGTCGTCGTCGGCGACAAGGGCGGCCTGCGGGCGCAGCTGTTCGACGTCGCCGCCGCCGACGCGATCGCCGGCGGCGCGGCGCCGCTGGCGCTGCGGCTCACCTACGACCTGCGCAACCCGAAGTACACCCAGGAACCGCTGTCGTGCCGCGCCACGCGCGTCAACGCGCTCGGCGGCGATCGGGTGTTCGTCGGGCAGGGCGAGAACGCCTGCCTGCTCGACGGCCGCGACTTCGTCTTCGCCATCGCCGCCAGCGCCAACCAGCGCACGATCTGCCGGGCCACCGTCACGCTGCCCCGGCTGCGCCCTGAGACCCAGACCTACGTGGCGCTGGCGGTGTCCGACCCCAACACCGGCAACTGCGGCCAAAAGCGCGCCGACCTCGCCACCAGCCCGGTGGTGGTGTCGTACGAAGACGACGAGCTGCGGCAGGTCAAGACGGTCTGGCAGGCCGCCTCGAACGACGACGCCGCCAGCCCGGTTTTGTTCACGCCGGAGAACATCTCGATGCCCGCCCCGGGCGTGGTGTTCGTCCAAGACCAGTCCTCGCAGTTCCGCTTCTTCGATCGCGACGGCGCCCAGATCGCGACCGCCGCGAAGGACAGCCAGGTCGGCGACTTCACGACCGACTTCGAGTACTTCGGCGTCGTCCTGGGCACCGGCAGCGAGGTGCTCGGCGAGGTCTACGGCTACTACCTGAACTTCAAGCGCCAGGGCCAAGGCCAGCCGACGGTCGAGGGCGGCATCGGCCGCTTCAAGACCGTCGAGAAGCGCGGCCGCGAGGGCAGCGAGCGCGTGATCGAGCGGGTCTGGACCGACCAGCTGACCGACTCGTTCCAGACGATCGAGGTGCCCGCCATCGCGTTCAACCCCGTCAGCGCCGAGCTGCTCGTCGTCCGCAACGAGCTGACGGCGCAGACCCGGACCTACGACGTCCGGATCGTCCGCTACGCCCCCGACGGCCGCAAGCTGAAGCCGGAGTGGGACCTGCCGGACGACGGACGCGGCAACCCCTATACCGACATGGAGGTCGGCCCCGACGGCCGCGTCTACGTCCTCGACGACCTGGCCGACGTCGTGCGCGTCTTCGCCGCCGACGGCACGCCGCTGCTCGACGTCCCGGTGGCGTTCGACGCCCGCGCCGTGAGCGGCGGCCCGGCCGATCCGGCCGGGGCCGTCTTCGTCCTGCGCGAGCCGGGCTACATCGAGCGCTACGCCGACGACGGCGCCGTCACCGCCCGCTTCGACGCCCGCCCCCTGGCGTTCTCCGACCCGACGACGCTCACCGACCTCACCGTCGACGGCGACGGCCGGGTCTACGTCGCCGACGGCCAGTCGAGCCTCATCAGCGTCTTCGCGCCCTCGACCGATCCCGACGCCCTGGCGGTGCCCGAGGACCGCACCTGCACCTTCCGCGGCCACACGTCGGCCGACCCCGTCGCGATCGCCCTCGGCGACGTCACCACCGCCGGCTTCCAGCTCGACGGCCGCTGCGGCATCGGGGAGGAGCCGGCCGATATCGTCGTCGTCGCGCCGTACCACAACGAGCTGCAGCAGGGCACCGACCCGTCGGCGACGGCGATCACCGAGCTCAAGCTGCTGGCGGCGCGCCTCGACTTCAGCCGGCACCGGATCGGCTTGGTGAGCTACTACCACACCACGGCCCGCGACCTCGACCTCGTCGGCGACCGCGGCGCCTACATGAAGGCCGTCGAGGACATCCAGCGCTTCACCCCGGCCACGCCGACGATCCGGCCGCGGCTCAAGGACGCGATGGAAGAGGGCGCCAAGCTGTTCGCCAACAGCGGCAGCCGGCGCAAGGTCATGGTCCTGGTCCGCGCCGCCTACTGCAACGCCGCCAACGAGTTCTTCCCGGGCCAGTGCGCCGGCATCCCGCCGGCCGAGGACACGGCCGCCCAGCTGCGCCAGTCGGGTGTCACGATCGTCGCCGTCACCAGCTTCGGCGCCGCGGACCTGGCCAGCTCCGACGAGGACGTGATGTACGGCACCTACGCCGCCCATCGCCGCCTGGTCCGCTACGGCGTGCCCGACGTCCTGGCGACCGACGTCCGCCTCACGAGCGCCGTGCCGGCCGCGCTCGACGTCGTCCCCGGCGGCATCTCGGCCGGCGGCAGCTGGGCGGCGCCGAACCTGGTCTGGTCACCGGCGTCGCTCGATGCGCCCACGTCGTTCTCCGCCCAGCTGCGCCCGCGACAGGCCGGCGTCTGGCCCGTCACCGACGGCGCCGTCGCCGAGTTCGTCGACGGTTGGGGTCAGCGGCAACGGATCGTCTTCCCGCCGGCGTCGGTCGAGGTGATCGGCCCGACGGTCACGCCGACGGTGCCGGCCACGGCCGTCCCGACCGCCACGCCGACGCCGCCAGCCACACCGACGCCCGAGACGGTGCGGGTCTACCTCCCGTTCGCCGGCAACGGTATCTGCTGGCCCCAGAAGAACCGCCTCGACATCGCCGTCGTCGTCGACGTCTCGAACTCGATGGCCGGCGGTGGCCTGGTCACCGCCGTCGAGAGCATCCACGCCTTCCTCGATGTCGTCGGCCTGGCCGGGGGCAACGACCGCGTCGCCGTGGTCGATTTCGCCAACGAGGCCCGCGTCGTCGTGCCGCTGTCGGGCGACCGCACGGCGATCGACATGGGCCTGGCGTCACTGGCGACGCGGCCGGGGACCCGGATCGACCAGGGCGTCGGCGCCGCCGCGGCGCTGCTCGAGGCGACGGCGCGGCCGGTCGCCCAACGGGTCATGGTCGTCCTGTCCGACGGCCGCCAGACCGTGGCGCCCGAGACGGCCGCCGCCGCCGGCGACGCGGCGCGCGCGGCCGGCATCGCCGTCTCCGCCATCGGCTTCGGCGACGACGCCGACCTGGCGCAGCTGGCCGCCGTCTCCGGCGACGCGGCGCGGGTCTTCCAGGCCCGGACCGGCGCCGAGCTCGCCGAGGTCTACCGGACGATCGCGGCCCAGATCCCGGCCTGCCCCTGAGGCCCGGCCGTTCGATCCCGGCCCGGCCGCGTCATGGCCGGGCCGGGATCAGGTGCCGCCCTGGGCCTTGTTGATCAGCAGGTTCAGCTCGTCGACGCTCACCATGCCCTCGACCCGCCCGTAGAGAAATCCCTGACGATCGAACACGAACGTCCAGGGATCGGTGGTCAGGCCCCACGCCTTGGCCGTCTCGGACAGCTGCGTCGGGTCGTCCGGATCGCGCGACTCGATGTGGATGAAGTTGACCTGGATGTCCCAGCCGGTCTTGGCGCGCTTGAGCGGATCGAGCGCCTCGCGGCAGATCGGGTCGGTGCAGCGACCCGGCGAGCTGAACTGCACCACGGTCGACTTGCCGAACAGGACCGCCGACGAGACCTTCTGGACGTAGAAGTCCTTCACCGGGTTCGGGTCGGTCGTGATCGTCGCCAGGTCGGCGTCGTCGACGATGACCGGCGTGTCGCCGGTCGGCGGCGGCTGCTTGGACGACGGCAGCGTCGTGCGCCCCGCCACCCGGAAGTCGGCGCGGGCGATGCCCTGGGAGCCGTCGATCGGGTGGATGGTGACGTCGACCGACCACGGGCCGGACACGTCGAAGTCGGTATAGGTAACCCAGCGGCCGCCACCGGCCAGGCCGCGGCCGAACAGGATCGCCGGCCCACTGGCCATCCGCTGCATCCCGCCGACGCCCTCGCGGTAGAACGTCGTCGTGGCCGTGCCGTTCTCGATCGGCTCGCCCTGCTCGTCGCGGACGATGAACGCGAAGCGGTCGAAGCCGGGGCCGATCACCGACGTCGTGACCTCGACCGACAGCGCCCGCGCCTCGGGCGAGGGCGTCACGCGGGCGAACGGGTCGCTCGTCGGCGGCACCGGCGTGACGGTCGGCGGGTCGGTGCGGCAGGCGGCGCCGAGCACCGCCAGCAGCAGCGCGCCGGCGACCCGGGCGAGCGCGGCCGGCGGGCGGGCCGAGGGGGGTGTCGGGCGGTTGCGTGTCACGTCTCGTGCTCCTCGCGGGCGCCGCGCCGCCAGGGCCAGCGGGCAGGCGGCGGTCGGGCGCGCTAACCGTCGCCGACGAGGCGCGCCAGGATCGGCTCGATCTCGGCCCGGGTGGCGTTGCCCTCGAGCCGGGCAGCGACGGTGCCGTCGCCGCGCAGGACGAAGGTCCAGGGCTCGGTCTCGAGGCCCCAGGCAGCCATCTCGTCGGTCAGGACCAGCGGGTCGAACGTCTTGTAGACCTCGATGTGGATCACGTGGACCCGTCCCTGCCAGTCGCGGGCCACCGCCTTTACCTCGTCCATGACCGGCGTGCAGATGCGGGACTGGCAGTAGCCCGGCGTCGCGAACAGGACGACGGTCGGCTTGCCGCTGGCGATCGCCTGGTCGACGGTCAGGGCGTAGAGCGCCGGATCGGGCGTTGGATCGCTCGTCAGCTCCGCCAGCGGCGTGCCGCCGGCGGTGGTCCGGTTGCTCGTCGGCGGCGCCTTGTCGCCGACCGCCGGCGAGCGTGGCCGCGTGGCCACCTCGAAGCGCACCCGGTTCGGCTCGACCGCGCGCCCGTCGGGCAGCTGGCCGCCGATGGCGACGCCCCACGGCCCGGCGCGGTCGAAGCGCGTCAGCGCCACGTAGGTCCCGGCGTCGGCCAGCTGCGACGGGTAGAACGTGGCCGGTACGGTCCCGGTCTCCTCCGCCGCCTCGCCTTCGAGCCGGAAGAAGGTCGCCGTCAGCGTCGCGCCCGGGATCAGCGTGCCCCCCGTGTCGAGGATCGCGAACGCGAAGCGCTCCTCGCCGACCGCCATGTCGCTGGCGGCGATGGCGACCTGGATCGGGACGCCCGCGGCGTCGGCCGATGGACCGGGCGCCGCGGCGCCCGTGGCCGCGCCGCCAGGTGCGGGAGCGTCCACCGACGAGGGTGCGGTGGACTCGGCGGCCGGCGCATCGCCTGCCGGCGCGTCCCCGGCCGGGGACGCGCAGCCCGCCGCGACGATCGCGGCCGCCAGCACCGCCGCCGCTCCGGCTGCCGACCGCCGGCCGCGGCGCGTCACGACGAACGCTGCGCCGGCCAACACCGTCGCCGCGCCGATCGCCACGGCCAGCCAGCCGCCTTGGCCGCGGCCGGCGTCGGGTCCGACGCGAAACGTGAAGCTGCCGGTGGTCGTGTGGCCGTCGCCGGCATCGATCGCGGTCCAGGCGACGCTATAGGCGCCGTCGGCCAGCGCGGGCTGGAGCGGCACCCGCATCGTGAAGCCATCCTGGTCATCGATCCGGGTCGGGCCGGCCACGGCCGACGCGAACGCGGCATCGACGACGTCGATCTTGCTCGCGGGCGCCAGCGGCGCGGTGAAGCGGATCGACACCTCGGTGGGCGCGGCCACGACCGCGCCGGCGGCCGGCTCGCTCGTCACCGTCTCGCCGTGGGCGGCGGCCATCCGGCTGGGCAGCGCCCGCGCCCCGCCGCTGAGCGCGGCCGTGGCGAGGACGGCCAGGGCGACGGTCCGCCGTCGCGCTGACCGCCCGACGTCGCCTCCGCCCAGGCGCGCGGGGCGCCGGCGATGGGTCGGGCGGTGCAGCGCGCGGTGCATCGCTACTCGGTCGCCGTCGGCAGCGCCGTCGCGGTCGGGGCGATGGGCGCGGCGTCGGCGTCGGCCGGCGTGGGCGCGGCGTCGGGCGTGGCGTCCGCCGCGGGCGTGCCGGGCGTCCCGGCGGCGGCGGTCCCCGGCGTGCCGGTCGTGGCCGCGGTGGCCGTCGCCGTGGCGGTGGGCGCCAGCGGCGGCGCGGTCAGCCAGTCGCTGAGCTTGGTGAAATCGAAGCCGCTCACGGTGAAGATCGTCGCGCCGTCGGCGGGCTTGACGTAGCGGTCCGACTCGCTCGTGGCAAGGGTGTCGCCCACCAGCAGGGTGTGGGCGGTGTTCGAGACGGTGAACGTCACGGTCAGCGTCGGCGTCGCGAAGCCGTACGTCGCCGGGTCGCGGTCGTCGGGCAGGGCGCGCAGCACCGTCGGGTTGGCGGTGCGCTCGACGGTGCCGGCGACCTCGTCGTTGGCGGGCTGGTTGTCGACCTGCCAGACGCCGTCCACCTTGGCCAGCGTGTAGCTGCCGCCGGCACCGGCGACCTCGACCTTGTCGACGGCCGTGGCCGCCACGTCCCACATCGGCCCCGGCGTCGGCGTCGGCGCGCCGGGACCGACCTGGCGGCTCGTTTCGTCGCGCAGGCTCCAGGCCAGGATCGCCAGCGCGGCGAAGATCAGGAACAGGATGAGGGTCAGGCGTCGGTTCACTCCGTCGGCCTCCTAGCGCCGCTGCCACCAGATGTAGAAGCCCAAGGCCGCGACCGCGGCCGGGATGAACAGGGCCGTGGTGAGGAACACCAGCAGCTTGTTGCCCGGCGGCGTCAGCGGGCGGTCGTCGGGCTCGGTCGGCCGGATGCCCATCAGGGCCGTGTCCTGGGTCAGCCAGTTGACGGCGTTGAGCGTCACCACCGGGTTGCCGGGCGCCGCGACCTGCTGCAGCGTGGCGTCGGCGACGATGCCGGCGCTGCCGATGACGACGAGCCGGCCGGGGCCGCCGCTGCCGCTCGACTCGGCCGCCACGGCGACATCGAGCGGGCCGGGCGCGTCCGCCTCGTCTTGCGTCGGCTGGGCGTCCTCCGCTTGCAGCCCGGCCAGGTCCGTTTCGCCCCACGACTGGTCGCTCGTCTTGAACAGGACCGTCGTCGTCGTGCCGGAGACCGGCGTCGCCGGCACCGCGATCGAGCGCGCTCCCGGCAGGATCGTCATGAGGTAGCTGGGCGTGTCGAGGTCGCGGGTGATCTCGTGGTACTGCACGCCCTCGGGCCGGATGACGGGCACCCCTGGGTTGATCGGGCTCTGGAGGTCGATGACGAGGTCGTTGCGGAGCGCAAGGCCGTACGGCTCGAGCAGCGGCGCGAAGTCGGCCTTGTCCTGCGGGTCGGCGAGGATCAGGAGGTTGCCGCCCGCCTTGTGGTAGGCCGACAACCGCTCGAGTTCCTGCGGGTTGAACGGCTCCTGGGCGCCGGCGATGACGATGACGTCGGCCTGGAGCGTATCGCTCGTGGCCACCTGGACCGTCTCGACCTTGTAGCCGTCCTGGGTCAGGCCCTGGCTGAGCGCCGAGAAGCCGCGCTGGCCGGTGCCGCCCGATGTGCTGTACTCGCCGTGGCCGATCGTGAAGGCGATGACCTTCTGCTCGTCGCGCGTCACCTTGATGATCGACGCGGTGATCGCCTTCTCGTCGCTCTCGTAGATCACGTCGGTCTTGTCGCCCGCCTGGACGATCACCTCGCTGCCCGACAGGCTGCGCTCGATGGACTCCGCCAGCGCGCGGGCCTTGACCTGGTCGAGCTGCGGGTCGAGGGCGGCGAAGCTCACGGTGTTGCCGTAGCTGGCGTAGCGGTCCATGAGCTGGTCGAGGTCGACGCGGCGCGGGTCGCCGACCGGCATCACCGCGGTGATCTTGACCTGCTGCCCGCGGTCGCGCAGGTCGTCGAGGATCGTCTTCGTCTGGTTCGAGATCGTGAACCGCTGGTTCTTGGTGGTGTCGAGCCGAACGAAGCGCAGCGAGCCCAGGACGTTGGCCACCACCAGGATGCCCAGGACCGACACGACCATCACCAGCGTGTTGCCGCCGAAGCGCGCCTGGCGCGAGCCGAGGGCGGATCGCAGTTCTTGGGCGCGCGTGATCGGCAAGGCCAAGAGCAGCACGAAGCCGACGGCGCCCAGGGCCAGCGGCAGCCACTCCGGCCCCGCATGGAGCTGCTGGACCGCGACGGCGCCGATCATCAGGACGACGCCGACCGCCGCCACGTATGGGGCGAACGGGCTGGTCTTCTCGATCATCTAGCGCCACCTCCGGGACTCGAGGATGCGGGTGGCCAGGAACAGCGCGCCGATCGTCAGCGTGACCATGTAGATGACGTCGCGCGAGTCGATGATCCCCTGGCCGAACGTCTGGTAGTGATCGGACAGGCCGAGGTAGCCGAAGGTCTTGACGACCCACGAGCCCTCGCTGAACACCTGCTTCAGCAGCGGCAGGAACCACAGCACCATGACGAGCATGATCCCGAGGAACGCGGCGACGGCCTGGTTCTGGGTCAGCGACGACGTCAGGACACCCAGCGCCAGCAGCAGGCCGCCCAGCAGCAGCAGGCCGAGGTAGGTCGAGAGGAGCGGCCCCCAGTCCATGCCGTTGGCGGCGTAGCGCAGCATGATCGCCACATGGATGAGCGTCAGCGCTATCAGGCCGACGAACATGCAGACGGCGCCCAGCCACTTGCCCCACACCACCTGCCAGTCGCTCAGCGGCGACGTCATCAGCAGCTCGAGCGTGCCGGTGCGCTGCTCCTCGGCCAGGAGCTTCATGGCCAGCACCGGCGCGGCGAAGAGCATTACCGTGCCGTAGAGGATGAGCAGCTGCGTCATATCGGCCTGCTGGCCGGGGCTGTTGAGGATGAACGCGAACAGGAAGCCGCTGAAGACCATGAAGACCGTCGCGACCACCCAGAAGACCGGCGCGGTGAAGTAGGACGCGATCTCGCGCCGCGCGATCGTCCAGAGGTTACGCATCGCCTGCCTCCCCGTTGTCGACAGCCTCGCCCGAATCGTCCGCGCTGCCGATGCCGCGATCGGCATCGGCGGTCAGCTCGAGGAAGATGCGCTCGAGCGACATGCCCACCGGCGTCAGCTCGAGCAGCGGCCAACCCTGGTCGACGACCGCCTTGGCGATCTCGGGCCGCGGGTTGGCGCCGGCGGTGGCCTTCACCACGAAGCGCCCGTCGCCCTCGCTGGCGACGCTCGTGACGCCCGCCAGCCGGCCGAGCGCCTGCTCGACGTCGCGCGGGCGCGCGCCGCCGCCGACGGCGACGCGGACCGCCTCGGAACCGGCCAGCTGGCTCTGCAGTTCCTCGGGCGAGGCGGCGGCGACGATCTCGCCGCGGTTGATGACCAGCACCCGGTCGCAGAGCTGCTCGGCCTCCGAGAGAATGTGGGTCGAGATGATCACGGTGTGGTTGCCCTTGAGCTCGCGGATGAGGTCGCGGACATCCTGGATCTGGCGCGGGTCGAGGCCGATCGTCGGCTCGTCGAGGATCACGACGGGCGGATCGTGGAGCACGGCCTGGGCGATTCCGACGCGCTGGCGCAGGCCCTTGGACAGCTGCCCGATGAGCTGGTCGGCGCGATCGGTCAGGCTGACCCGATCCATGGCCCGCTCGATCGCCGTGTCGCGGTCTTCGACGCCGCGCAGCCGGGCCATGAAGTCGAGGTAGTCCCACACCGTCATGTCGGCGTAGAGCGGCGTCGTCTCAGGCAGGTAGCCGACGTTGCGACGGGCCGCCATCGATTCCTCGATGATGTCGTGGCCCGCGATGAAGGCCCGGCCACTCGTCGGCGGCAGGTAGCCGGTCAGGATGCGCATCGTCGTCGTCTTGCCGGCGCCGTTGGGGCCGAGGAAGCCGACGATCTCGCCCCTGTAGGCGCTGAACGTGATGTCGCGCAGGGCCGGGCTCGGCCCGTAGTAGCGGGCCAGGTGCTCGGCCTCGATCATCACGTCGCGGACCTGGTTCTGGTTTTCTGGCTTCATGGGCACTCCCCCAACAAGGTTCATGCGGTCGTGTCGATGGTCGCCGCGGCGCCGCTGAGGCGCATGGCAGCCCAGCGCCGGCGGCGCAGCGAGGGCAAGCGCGCGATTATAAGCCGGCGGCAGGCGCCGGCAATCCTGAGCAGTGGGTGAGAGGCTTCGCCCGGCCACCACGGCGGGCGGGCGACGATTAGGCATTCTTAAAGTTTCACCGCGAGTTTCCGCCCTCGTCGCTGCTTGATTCTTGCATGTTCCGGATCCGGTATCGTAGCTGGATCGAGCCATCCCATATCTTGTGTCGATCAAACGTTCGATGACGATTCGACCGCCGCGGGCGACTTGCGACCGCTTCCGCGCGGCGGCTAGAATGCCGGCCGTTCACCTGTCGGGCGCGCGCCCCGAGGACCGTCAGGTGGGCTGTACGCCACCGCCCCTGGCGCCCACGAGGATCCCGCCCGCCATGCTTGTCCCGACGACCGCCCACGACGCTTGGCAGCGCATCCTCGGCGAGCTGCAGTTGCAGATGACGCGGGCGACGTTCGACGCCTGGCTCAAGCACACCCGCGCCGTCGAGCTCGATGGCGACACGCTCGTCGTGGCCGTCCCCAACGCCGCGACGCTCGATTGGCTGACCAGCCGCCTCGGCAGCGCGATGCGGCAGATCGTCGCCTCGGTCGCCGGGCCGGACGTGGCCTGGCGGTTCGTCGTCGAACCGGACAGCGACAGCGGGGCGACGGGTGGGGGATCGGCGCAATTCGAGCAGCCGGCCCTGCCGAGCAGCGGCAGCGCGTTCCGCTCGGCGTCGACCATCCTCAACCCGCGCTACCGGTTCGACACCTTCGTCGTCGGCGCCGGCAACCGGCTGGCGCACGCAGCGGCGCAGGCGGTGGCCGAGCACCCGGCCCAGCGGTTCAACCCGTTGTTCATCTACGGCGGCGTCGGGCTCGGCAAGACCCATCTGCTGCACGCCATCGCCCATGCCGCCTCGGCGCGCGGACTGAACGTCCAGCTCGTCAGCTCCGAGAAGTTCACGAACGACCTGATCAACGCCATCCGCACCCAGTCCACGGACGCCTTCCGCGCCGCCTACCGCGCCTGCCACATGCTGCTCATCGACGACGTGCACTTCATCGCGGGCAAGGAGTCGACGCAGGAGGAGTTCTTCCACACCTTCAACGCCATCCACGAGGCCGACGGCCAGATCGTCCTGTCGAGTGACCGGCCGCCGCAGCACATCGCCACCCTCGAGGATCGGCTTCGATCGCGCTTCCAGTGGGGGCTGCAGGTCGACATCTCGCCGCCCGACCTCGAGACGCGCATCGCCATCCTGCGCGCCAAGAACGAGCGCTTCGGCCACCAGGTGTCCGACGCCGTCCTCGAGCAGATCGCCAGCGCGGTCCAGAACAACGTCCGCGAGCTCGAGGGCGCGCTGAACCGCGTCATCGCCTACGCCCAGTCCAACGGCTTCGCCCTCAATGCCGAAACCGCCAGCCGCGCCCTGGCCGACCTCATGATCCGCCGCGAGCCGCCCGCGCTCGTCGACATCCTCCACGCCGTCGCCGCCCACTACGACGTGAGCGAGGACGAGCTGCGCGGTCGCGGGCGCACGGCGCGCGTGGCCGAACCGCGGCAGGTGGCGATGTACCTAATGCGCGAGGAGGCCGACGCCAGCTACCCGGCGATCGGCGCCGCGCTCGGCGGGCGCGACCACACGACGGCGATGCACGGCTCCGAGAAGATCGCCCGCATGGTCGAGGTCGACGCCCAACTGCAGCGCGACCTCGTGCAGCTCCGGCAGCGGCTCTACAACCGCTAGCCGCCGCAGCGTCGCTGCACGCTCGCCGCACGCTGCACGAACACCCGCTCCACCCATCGCCACATACCGCGTTTCCCGGCGCGAGCGGTGCTCCCGTGTGGATAACTGCGCCTTTCGTGGGGATAAGAGAGGGCAGATGGGGATAACTTCAGTGCTGCCACGGTCAGGCTAGCCGCGGATCGACCACAAGATGTACCGCCGGCTGCGACGGTCGCCCCCATATCTTCATCGTATCCGGGTCCAGGGGCGGCAATCGACGTCCCATGGGTTGTCCCAGACCGTCCCCCGCTCCTCCACAGCGCGGCCTACGCGACCGCGCACGATGATCCCCAGCGCTAGTGGTGACGCGGCCCAGCCGCCGCAACGGCTACCGTCGGGGTCCGGGCCGGCCGCCTTTCATCCACAATCCACACCCCCTGCTACGACGTCTTTCTCCTATACTCAATGACCCCCGAAGGCTGGGGATGCAGGTCCGACGCCAAGACCGTCGCCATGGCCGTCGCAGGAGTCCCGCGGGTGAAGAAGCTCCCGCCGCGCACGAAGATCGTCTGCACCCTCGGACCGGCCTCCGACGGCGTGGCGGTGCTGCGCGAGATGATCCGGGCCGGCATGAGCGTAGCCCGCATCAACATGTCGCACGGCCAGCCGGCCGAGCACGCGGCGCGGCTGGCGCGGCTGCGCGAGGCGGCGGACGCCGAGGGGGCGATCGTCGCCGTGCTCCTCGACCTGCAGGGCCCTCGGCTGCGACTGGGCGAGGTGGCGGCCGACACCGTGCTCGTCGAGGGTCAGCCGCTCACGCTCGACGGCAACGCCGCCGTGGGCGGCGCCCGGCGCGTCAAGGTCAGCTACGCGCGGTCCCTGGCCGAGCACGTCCAGCGCGGCCAGCGGATCCTCATCGACGATGGGCGGTTGGTGCTGCGTGTCGTCGGCACCGGCGTCGAGGACATCGAGACCGAGGTCGAGGTCGGCGGCCCGGTGTCGTCCCACAAGGGCGTCAACCTGCCCGAGACGCCGCTGGCCATCCTGTCGCCGACGCCGAAGGATCTGCAGGACGTCACGTTCGGCCTCGAGGAGGCCGTCGACTTCATCGCGCTGTCGTTCGTGAGCGACGCGTCGCAGGTGCGGGCGCTGCAGCAGTACATCCGCGACGCGGGCGGCGACGTGCCGGTCATCGCCAAGATCGAACGGCCCGAGGCGGTGCGCAACCTGGCGGCGATCGTGGCCCAGGCCGACGGCGTGATGGTGGCGCGCGGCGATCTGGCGCTCGAGATCGGCGCGGCGCGGGTGCCGGTCGAGCAGAAGCAGATCATCCAGCAGGCCAACGAGGCGGCCATCCCGGTCATCACCGCCACCCAGATGCTGGAGTCGATGATCCACAACGCGCTGCCGACGCGGGCCGAGGCGAACGACGTGGCCAATGCGATCTACGACGGTACCGACGCCGTCATGCTGTCGGCCGAGACCGCCGTCGGCGACCACCCGGCCGAGGTCGTGGCGATGATGGCCGCCATCGCCCGCGAGGTCGAGCGCGTCCTGCCCTACGAGGACCTCGGCCGGCGCGGGGCGGCGCGCCGCAAGCACACCGTCGACGGCGCGATCTGCGAGGCGGCGGTCGAGATCGCGCGCCGGGTCCACGTGGCGGCGATCATCGCCGGCACGTCGTCGGGCTCGACGCCGCGGGCGGTGGCGGCCCACCGCCCCGAGATGCCGCTCGTCGGCGCCGCGCACCGGGCCGAGGTGGCGCGCCGGATGGCCCTGGTGTGGGGTGTGACGCCGTTGATCATCGCCCCGTACGCCACCACCGACGAGATGGTCGGCGGCTTGATCGAGTCGACCGCCGCGGCCGGGCTGATCGGCGCCGACGACCGCGTGGTGATCACCTCGGGCCAGCCGATCGGGCGCTCCGGTACGACGAGCATGGTGCAGGTCCGCTTCGCCGGCGACTACCTGATCCAGGACGTAGCCACCCGCGAGGCCCCGGCGGACAACGGCCGGCGGCCGCGCTGACCGGCGCGCCGCACGACCGCCGCGATGGCCCAGCCCCGCCAGCCGGCGATCTCACCCGAGGACCTGGCGCGCGCCGTCGCCCGGGCCGCCGACAGGCGGCTGCAGCTGGGCGTCCGGCTGAGCGATGGGCGCTGGCTGGCCTACGCCGATTACGGCGCGCCCGAAGGCCGGCCGGTGTTCGTCTTCCACGGCGTGCCGGGCTCGCGGCTGGTGATGAACGACGACCGCCCCATCGCCGACGCCGGCCTGCGGATGATCGCGGTCGATCGCCCTGGCATCGGCCGCTCCGACCCGCAGCCGGGTCGGCGGCTGCTCGACTGGCCGCGCGACGTGGCGGCGCTGGCCGACACGCTCGGTCTGCGCACGTTCGCCGTCGCCGGCGGCTCGGGCGGCGGGCCGTACGCGCTGGCGTGCGCCCACGCGCTGCCGGAGCGGGTGACGCGCGTCGTCCTGGCGGCGTCGCTGGCGCCATTCGACCGGCCGGGTGCGTTGGACGGCTTCACGCCATCGCGGCGCTGGGCGTGGTGGATGTTGCGCCGCGCGCCCTTCCAGCGGCAGATCACGACCTGGATGCAGGCGCGCTTCTTCCGCAACGAGCCGGTCTGGATGATCCGCACGATGACGCGCCGCATGGCCGAGGCCGACCGGGCGGCGGTGGCCGACGCCGCCATCCACGACGTCCTGTTGGCGCAGCTGCGCGAGGCCTACCGGCAGGGCTGGCGTGGGGTGGCGCAGGACTTCGCGGTCGTGACGCAGCCGTGGGGCTTCGACCTGGCGACGATCACGACGCCGGTCGACCTCTGGCAGGGACTCGACGACGAGAACGTGCCGGCGGCGATGGGCCGCTACCTCGCCGCCGCGCTGCCGAACTGCCGGGCGCGGTTCGAGCCCGGCGGGCACTTCGGGCCGGAGGAGACGATGGACGAGATCCTGGCGGTGCTGGCGGAGCGGTCCGACGACGGGGGGAGCGCGACGTGAGCGTCCAGTTCGACCTGTTCGGCCCCGTGCCGCGCTTCGAGCGCTTCGGCGACCTCGAGGCGGCGCTGCAGGCGCTGACGGGCGACCCGCTCGAGGCCGAGGGCGGGCGGATCGTCGTCTTCCGCGGTGACCCGACGGCCCGCGTCCTGATCGTCGGCGAGGCGCCCGGCGCCGAGGAGGACCGCCTTGGGCGGCCGTTCGTCGGCAAGAGCGGCAAGCTGCTCGACGCGATCCTGGCGTCGGTGGGCTTCGACCCGGCGGTGGACGTGTTCGTCACGAACAGCGTCTTCCGTCGCCCGCGCGACAACCGCAAGCCGACGACCGAGGAGATCGAATGGTACCGGCCGTGGCTGATGGAGATCATCCGCCTCATCGACCCGCCGATCGTGCTGCTGACCGGCGCCGTCGCGCTGCAGTCCGTCCTCGACGAGCGTCGCGGCATCACCAAGGTGCGCGGCGAGTGGTTCGACTGGCAGGGCCGCCAGGTGATGCCGATCTTCCACCCGGCCTACCTGCTCCGCAACCCGTCGAGCGAGCCGGGATCGCCCAAGCGACTCATGTGGGATGATATTCGGACCGTGCGCGCCGCGTTCGACGCACGCGCAGCCGCCACCCCGCGCGTCGAGGACGGCGCGCCCCTGCCAGGAGACCCGTGATGGCCACGCGCTCGGTGGGCGATTTCTGCTGGATCAACATGATCACGCCGCAGCCGGCGGCGGCCCGCGCGTTCTTCGGGGCGCTGCTCGGCTGGACGTTCGTCGAGATGCCGGGCATGGGCCACGGGATCCAGGTCGACGGCCACGATGTCGGCGGCATGTTCGACCTCGACGGCCCGAACACGCCGCCCGGCACGCCGCCGTGCATCGGCGTCATGGTCAAGGTCGACAGCGCCGACGCCACGTCGGCCAAGGCGACGGCGCTCGGCGGCAAGGGCGAGCCGGCGTTCGACATCGGTGACGCCGGCCGGATGGCCGTCCTGTACGACCCGAACGGCGCGAACATCGACGTCTGGGAGCCCAAGTCGATGCCGGGCACCGACGTCGACCCGGGCGCCATCGGCGCCCCGAGCTGGTTCGAGACGATGACGACCGACGTCGAGCGGGCGCGACCGTTCTACAGCGCGCTGTTCGACTGGACGCCCGAGGCGATGCCGTCGTCGGCCGGCGACTACACCGCGTTCAAGCTCGACGACGGCAGCTACGTCGGCGGCCTGATGGCCATCCCGGATGCGCTGCGCGGCGACGGCGGGCTGTCGCCGTACTGGACCACCTACTTCACCGTCGCCGACGCCGACGCCACCGCCGCCCGCGCGGTCGAACTTGGGGGGCAGTGCATCGTCGGTCCGCAGGACGTGCCGGGAGTCGGGCGCTTCGCGGGGCTGATGTCGCCGCAGGGGGTCATGTTCCACGTCATGGCGTACCCACCCCGGTAGCGCCCGCGCGCGCCGGCTCAGCCCTCGGCCTTCTTCAACCGCCCCCGCACCGCCGCCTGGGCCGTGGCGATCCGCTGACCGGTGCTGCTGACCGCTCCGCTGACGGCGCCCCTCACCGCCCGGCCGGTGCCCGCCACGGCGCCGGCGAAGACGGCGCTGGAGAGCTTCGACGCACCGGCCATGGCGATGCCCCCGAGCAGGCCGCTGGCCTGGGCGAGGGCGGTTCGGCGCAGGGCGCGCTTGGCGGGGCGCGTCAGGGCCCGGCTCTGCTCGCGGGCGATGATGCCGACGCGCAGCGTCAGGAAGGCGTTGGCAGTGCCGGAGAGGACCGAGCTGACGAAGACGTTGGCCGCCACCTGTAGGCCCGGCACCAGGCCCGCCGCCGAGCCGAGCACGGCCGACAGGGCCGGCTCCATGGCCTCGGCGATGTCGGCGTCGTCGATCTCGCCGGCGACGAAGGCCGTCGTCACGACGTTCGCATAGAGGTAGGCCAGCTCGCTCGTTCGCGGCCGCTGCGCGTAGACCCGGGCGACGTCCCAGGTCAGCCGCGCCTGGATGCCCAGGACGGCCACGGCGTCGAGCGCGCCGTTCTGCGAGATCGCCGTCGTGATGAAGGCGCGGCTGGCGGCGGCCTTGATCCGCTCGGTCGCCAGGCCGTCGAGGCGCGCCAGCGCTTCCTCGACGTCGGCCCGGCTGGCGAGGGGCTGGTCGCCGACGAGCGGGTTGGCGGCCAGGCGCTTCCGCAGCCGCGCCAGGTGCGCCTCGAACGCCGGCCCGTCGTCGGCGTCGGGCGGGATGAGCGGCGGCGGCAGCCGGACGACGAGCGCGATCGGCACCGCGACGACCGCGCCCAGGGTGAAGACGAGCCCCCAGAACACCGCCTGACCGAACGTCGGGTGGACGCGCGACGCCAGGTCGGCGAGCTGGAGCACCTGGTTCGTCACCACGACGGCGACGATCAAGCTCAGGGCGGCGGCGGTCCACAGCAGGATGCGCTTGGTCATCGGACACCTCCCGTGCGCGGGCGCGCACGCCATGCGCCGGGATCGCGGCGCGCGACGGGGGTGCCTACGCCGACCGCGCCCCGGCCGTTGCAGCGGCGCTCGATTCGGCGCCCCCGCCTCTGTCGCCTATCATACGCCGCTCGCCGCGCCGCGCCGGCGGCCGCATGCCCCGTGTCGAGGCCACGATGTTCCAACCTCTCCCCGCCAAGCCCGACTTTCCGCACGGCGAGAAGGACGTCCTCGCCTTCTGGAAGGCGAACCGGATCTTCGACGCTTCGATCGCCAACCGCGCCGGCGCGCCGCGATTCGTATTCTACGAGGGTCCGCCCACCGCCAACGGGCTGCCGCACCCCGGTCACGCCCTGACGCGGGCGATGAAGGACGTCTTCCCGCGCTACAAGACGATGACCGGCCACTTGGTCGAGCGGAAGGCCGGCTGGGACACGCACGGGCTGCCGGTCGAGGTCGAGGTCTGCAAGGAGCTCGGCATCCATACGAAGGCCGAGATCGAGGCCTACGGCATGGAGGCGTTCGTCCGCAAGTGCATCGACTCGGTGTTTCGCTACACCGCCGAGTGGCAGGAGATGTCCGACCGCCTCGGCTTCTGGATCGACACCGACGGCGCCTACTGCACCTACCACCAGACGTACATCGAGAGCGTCTGGTGGGCGCTCAAGTCGCTCTACGAGCGCGGCCTGCTCTACCAGGGCCACAAGGTGGTGTGGTGGTGGCCGCAGGGCGGGACGGCGCTCTCGGCCGGCGAGGTCGGCGAGGGCTACCGCGAGGTCGACGATCCGAGCGTCTTCGTCCGCTTCCCGCTCGTCGACGCGCCCGGCACGTCGCTGTTGGTCTGGACGACGACGCCGTGGACGCTGGTCAGCAACCAGTTCGCGGCCGTCCACCCGGACATCGACTACGCGGTCGTGCGCGACGACGACGCCGGCGAGCGGCTGATCGTCGCCGCCGAGCTCGTCGACAAGGTCGCGGCGCTCGAGGGGCGGACGTGGGCCGTCGAGGAGGTCATCGCCGGGCGCGACCTCGTGGGGCGGCGCTATCGGCCGCCGTTCGACGTGTACTACCGGGAGATGGGCGATCGGACCGCGCCGTTGGCGGCCATCGAGGCGGGCGCCACCCGCCGCGCCGACGCCGACCACGTCGGCTGGCGCGTCGTCGCCGCCCCGTTCGTCACCACCGAGAGCGGCACCGGCGTCGTCCACGAGGCGCCGGCGTTCGGCGAGGTCGACTTCGAGCTGCTCGTCAAACAGGAGCGGCCGCGCTTCGCCCGGCCCGACGACGTGCCGCTGCTGTGCGCCGTCCTGCCCGACGGCACGTTCAGCGCCGAAGCCGGCGACGCGCTAGCCGGCCGCTACATCAAGGACGCCGACAAGGACATCATCAAGGACCTGCGCGAGCGAGGGCTGCTCTACCACCGCGCCCAGATCCGGCACGACTACCCGTTCTGCCCGCGCGCGCCCGAGGACCCGCTGATCCAGTACGCCCGCGCCAGCTGGTTCGTGCGGACGAGCGACTTCAAGGGCCGGATGCTGGAGAACAACCGGGCGGTCAACTGGCTGCCCGACCACATCCAGGAGGGCCGCTTCGGCGACTTCCTGCGCAACAACGTCGACTGGGCGCTGTCGCGCGAGCGCTTCTGGGGCACGCCGCTGCCGATCTGGCGCTGCGAACAGACCGGGCAGATGGAGCCGATCGGGTCGCTGGCCGAGCTCATGGCCAAGCCCGGCGTCACGGGCACCGAGGTGTGGGACGCCGCCAAGGCCGCCGACCCCAGCTTGCCCGACGACCTGCGCATCCACAAGCCCTACATCGACGCGCTCACCTACGACAGCCCGTTCGCGCCCGGCGCGCGGATGCGCCGCGTACCCGAGGTCATCGACTGCTGGTGGGACGCCGGGAGCATGCCGTTCGCCCAATGGGGCTTTCCGCACCAGCCCGGCAGCCAGGCTCGCTTCCGCGAGATGTTCCCGGCCGACTTCATCTCGGAGGCCATCGACCAGACCCGCGGCTGGTTCTACGGGCTGTTGAGCATCAGCACGCTGCTCTTCGGCGACGAGGACCGCCTGGCCGACGGGATCGCGGCGCCCGACGCCGTGCCGCCGCACCCGTTCCGGACGTGCATCGTCCTCGGCCACATGATGGGCGAAGACGGGCTGAAGATGAGCAAGCGGACGAAGAACTACCGCAGCCCGGGCTACGTCTTCGACACGCTCGGCGCCGACGCGATGCGGTGGTACTTCTACAGCGCCCAGCCGCCGTGGACGACCGTTCGCTTCCAGGAGGGCGCGATCCGCGACGCCCAGCGCGAGTTCCTGCTGCGGCTCGCGAACGTCTGGAGCTTCTTCAACATCTACGCTCGCCTCGACGCCTTCGACCCCGGTGTGGGCACGGCCGCCGGGCCGTCGGCGTCGGTCGCGCCGTCGACAGCCACCGGCTGGCGCCCGGTCGGTGACCGGTCCGAGCTCGACCGCTGGATCGTCGGCGAGCTGCATCGGACGATCCAGGCCGTCCGCAGCGCGATGGATCGCTTCGAGAACCACCCTGCCGCCGGCGCCCTCGTCGCCTTCGTCGACGCGCTCTCGAACTGGTACGTCCGCCGCTCGCGCGACCGGTTCTGGGGCGAGGGCGCCAGCCAGGACAAGTGGGACGCCTACAACACGCTCTACGAGGTCCTGGTCGATGTGGCGAAGCTGATCGCCCCGTTCACGCCGTTCATGGCCGAGCGGCTCTACCGCAACCTCGTCGCCGAGGTCGCCGAAGCCGCCGGACGATCCGACGTGCCGGCCAGCGTCCACCTCTGCAACTACCCCGTCGCCGACCCCGCCGTCGTCGACGACGCCCTGTCGGCCGAGATGGCGTTGGTGCGCGAGATCGTCTCGGCCGGCCACAGCGCGCGGTCCGACGCCGGGCTCAAGGTGCGCCAGCCGCTCGCGCTGGCCGAGGTCGTCGTCGCCGACGCCGCCGCGGCGGCGGCCGTCGCCCGCCACAGCGGCCTGATCGCCGAGGAACTCAACGTCCAGCGGGTCGAGCCGACGCAGGACGCCGATCGCTACGTGACGTTCGCCGTCAAGCCGAACTTCCGCACGCTGGGACCGCGCTTCGGGCCGCAGGTGCAGCGGCTCGGCGCCGCCCTGGCCGCGGCCGACGCCGCGGCCCTGCGCCGCGCCCTCGTCGCCGACGGTCGGGTGACGATCGACCTCGACGGCGACTCGGTCGACCTGACGGCCGACGAACTCGACGTCCGGCTCAGCGCCCGCGACGGCTTCACCGCGGCCGAGGGCAAGGGCGTCGTCGTGGTCCTGGCGACGGCGATCACGCCCGAGCTGCGCGAGCTCGGGCGGCTGCGCGAGCTCCTGCACCTGGTCCAAGCGGCCCGCAAGACGGAGGACCTGCCCTATCAGGCCCGCATCGCCGTCGACCTCGAGACCAGCGCCGACCTCGCCGCCGTCGCGGCGCGCCACGCGGCGTCGATCCGGCGCGAGTGTCTCGTCGTCGACCTAGTCGTCCAGCCGCCGCGGGCAGGGGCGTCGGTGCACGAGGGCGAGGTCGAGGGGACCGCGGTGCGCTTGGGGGTCACCGTCGTCGGCGCCCACGCCTGAGCGCGACGCCGACGGCAGGCGACCGACCCGCGACGATTTTCGCCCGCTCTCGGGGCCCCTCTATAATCGCCCTTCACCCTCCGCCGGCCAGCGCGGACTGTCGGCGGGCCGGCGGGGCACGGGCGAGGTGGGCATCGTGAGCGAAGACGGCCGCTACCCGTTTGTCGAGGTCGAGTCGAAGTGGCGGGCGTGGTGGGACGAGCGCGGCACCTACCGCACCCTGGGGCCCGGCGACCACGGCTTCGACCCGACGCGGCCGAAGTACTTCGTGCTCGACATGTTCCCGTACCCGTCGGGCAAGGGCCTGCACGTCGGCCACCCCTTGGGCTACATCGCCACCGACATCGTGGCGCGCTACAAGCGGATGCGCGGCTTCAACGTCCTGCACCCGATGGGCTTCGACGCGTTCGGGCTGCCGGCCGAGCAGTACGCCGTCGAGCACAACGTCCATCCCCGCCTGACGACGACGTCGAACATGGCCACGATCCGGCAGCAGCTGCGCGCCCTGAGCCTCGGCTACGACTGGGAGCGCGAGGTCGTCACGATCGAGCCCGGCTATTACCGCTGGACGCAGTGGATCTTCCTCAAGCTCTACGGCAGCTGGTTCGATCCCCGTGAGCAGCGGGCCCGGCCGCTCGAGACGCTGACGACGGCGCTCTCAGCCGGCGCGTTCCACGTCGGCGCCGACGGCGCCCTGGTCGAGGTCGACGATCCGGCGGCGCGCGCGCCGGGCGTCCGGTCGTGGAGCGAGGTCGCGCCGGCCGATCGCGCTGCGGTCCTCGACGGCCAGCGGCTGGCGTACCTGGCCGAGGTGCCGGTCAACTGGTGCCCGATGCTGGGTACCGTGCTGGCCAACGAGGAGGTCACCGCCGACGGCCGCAGCGAGCGTGGCAACCACCCCGTCTACAAGCGTCCCCTCAAGCAGTGGATGCTGCGGATCACCGCCTACGCCGAGCGCCTGGCGGCCGACCTCGACCTCGTCGACTGGCCCGACGCGCTCAAGGCGATGCAGCGCAACTGGATCGGCCGCAGCGAGGGCGCCGCCATCGACTTCGCCCTCGACGACGGCAGCCAGCGCGCGGTGCGGGTGTTCACGACCCGGCCCGACACCCTGTTCGGCGCCACCTACCTCGTCCTCGCGCCCGAGCATCCGCTCGTCGGCGCCGTGACGACGCCCGACGCCCGCGCCGCGGTCGAAGCCTACCGCGCCCAGGCGGCGGCCAAGGGGGACGCCGCGCGCCAGGCCGACGTCAAGGCCAAGACGGGCGTCTTCACCGGCGGCTACGCCGTGCACCCCGCCAGCGGCGCCCGCATCCCGATCTGGATCGCCGACTACGTCCTGCTCGGCTACGGCACCGGCGCGATCATGGCCGTCCCGGGCCACGACCAGCGCGACTTCGACTTCGCCCGGGCGCACGACCTGCCCATCGAGGCCGTCGTCCTGCCGGACGACGCCTGGCTGCGACAGGCGGCCGTGGCGGCCGGTCGGCCCGTCGCGTCGGCGGCCGGCGGCGACATCGAGGCGCTGCGGGCGGACTACGTGGCCCACATCGCCGCCTACGATCCGCCGTTCGCGGGCCACGGTACCGCGATCCGGTCGAAGGGCGAGGCGATCCGGCTCGACGGCCTGGAGAGCGCCGCGGCGAAGCGGGCGATGATCGACTGGCTTGTCGGCGCGGGCCGCGGGCAGGCGCAGGTGCAGACGAAGCTGCGCGATTGGCTGTTCTCGCGCCAGCGCTACTGGGGCGAGCCGTTCCCGATCCTGCACGGCCCCGACGGCGAGATCCGCGCCGTCGACGAGGACGCGCTGCCGGTGCTGCTGCCCGAGATGGACGACTTCCACCCGGTGCCGACCGACGACCCCGACGCGCCGCCGCAGCCGCCGCTGGCGCGGGCGCCGATCGAGTGGCGGCTCGTCGACATCGACGGCGTCACCTACCAGCGCGAGCTCAACACGATGCCCAACTGGGCCGGCTCGTGCTGGTACTACCTGCGCTACATCGACCCCCACAACGAGGAGCGCCTGGTCGACCCGATCAAGGAGCGCTACTGGATGGGGGAGCACGGCGTCGACCTTTACGTCGGCGGCGTCGAACACGCGGTCCTGCATCTGCTCTACGCCCGCTTCTGGCACAAGGTGCTCTTCGACCTCGGGATCGTCGGCAGCCCGGAACCCTTCGGCAAGCTGTTCAACCAGGGCTACATCCAGGCCTACGCCTACCGTGACGACCGCGGCTTCTACGTGCCGGCCGACGAGGTCGAGCCGGCGGCGGACGGGGAGGGCTTCGTCCACCGCGGCTATCCGGTCGTGCGCGAGTACGGCAAGATGGGCAAGAGCCTCAAGAACATGGTCACGCCCGACGAGGTCGTCGAGCGCTACGGCTGCGATTGCCTCCGGCTCTACGAGATGTATCTCGGGCCGCTGGAGCAGTCCAAGCCGTGGAGCACGCGCGACATGGTCGGCATCAGCCGCTTCCTCGACCGGCTGTGGCGCAACTTCGTCGGCCCCGACGGCGGCCTCAAGGTGACCACCGACGCCGCCGACGCCGATCTGTTGCGGCAGCTGCACGCCACGATCCAGCGCGTGACCGACGACATGGAGGGCCTGCGCTTCAACACCGCCATCGCCGCCCTCATCGAGTTGAACAACGCCCTCGTCGGCCGCCCGGCCGTGCCGCGGGAGGTGGCAGAGCCGATGGTCAAGCTGCTGGCGCCGTTGGCGCCGCACCTGGCCGAGGAGCTCTGGCAGCGGCTCGGCAACGCGCCCAGCGTGCTGGGCAGTGGCTGGCCGGAGCACGACCCGAAGCACCTGCGGACCGCCACCGTCGAGGTCGTCCTCCAGGTCAACGGCAAGGTCCGCGGCCGGTTGACCGTGGCCGCCGATGCCGCGGAGGACGACGTGCGCACCCTGGCGCTGGCCGACCCGGCCGTTGCCCGGCTCGTCGAGGGGCGCCCGGTGACGAAGGTCGTCGTGGTGCCCGGCCGCCTCGTCAACGTCGTGGTGGCATCGTAGCCGGCCCGAAGTCACCGCCACGCTGCAAGGAGACCGTCGTATGAACGCCATCCTCGCCCGCCTCGGCCTGACGGCCGAGAACGCCGGCGCCTGCACCGGCCCCGACGGCTGGATCACCGACCCGGCCGGAGGTGTGCTCGTCAGCCACAACCCGACCACCGGGGAGCCGATCGCCGCGGTGCGCCAGGCCACGGCGCCCAGCTATGACCGCGTCGTCGCGGCCGCCGCCGCCTCGTTCGCGCGGTGGCGCGAGCTGCCGGCGCCGAAGCGCGGCTTGGTGGTGCGCGACCTCGGCGCCGCGCTGCGGGACCACGTCGAGCCGCTCGGCGAGCTCGTGTCGCTCGAGATGGGCAAGATTCGCGCCGAGGGGATCGGCGAGGTCCAGGAGATGATCGACATCTGCGACTTCGCCGTCGGGTTGTCGCGCCAGCTCTACGGCCTCTCGATGCACTCCGAGCGGCCGGGTCATCGGATGTACGAGCAATGGCACCCCCTCGGGCCGATCGGGATCATCAGCGCCTTCAACTTCCCGGTGGCCGTCTGGTCGTGGAACGCCGCCATCGCCGCCGTCTGTGGCGACACGATGGTCTGGAAGCCGTCGTCGCTGGCGCCGCTGTGCGGTGTGGCGATGCAGCACCTCTGCAACGCCGTCATGGCCGACCACGGCCTGAGCGGCCTGTTCACGCTCGTCATCGGCAGCAACGACGACGTCGCCGATCGGATGAACCGCGACCCGCGCCTGCCGCTCATCAGCTTCACCGGCTCGACCCGCGTCGGCCGCCACGTGGCCCAGACCGTCGCCGCGCGCTTCGGCCGGACGATCCTCGAGCTCGGCGGCAACAATGCGATCGTCGTCGCCGAGGACGCCGACCTGGCGCTGGCGGTGCGGGCGGTGCTGTTCGGCGCGGTCGGCACGGCCGGCCAGCGCTGCACCTCGACGCGCCGGCTGATCGTCCACGCCTCGGTCGTCGACGAGCTGACGGCGCGCCTCGTGGCCGCCTACCGCCAGGTGCCGATCGGCGATCCGCTGGTGCCGGGGACGCTGATGGGCCCGCTGGTCACGGAGCGCGCGGTCGACGACATGATGGCGGCCATCGCCGCGGCCACGGCGCAGGGCGGGGAGGTCGTCGTCGGCGGCGGGCGGCGGCCGGACCTCGGGCTGCAGTTCGTCGAGCCGGCCATCGTCCGGATGCCGCAGCAGGCGCCAATCGTCTGCGACGAAACCTTCGCCCCGATCCTCTACATCCTGGCCTACCACGACCTCGACGAAGCGATCCGGCTCCACAACGCCGTGCCGCAGGGGCTGTCGAGCGCCATCTTCACGACGAACGTCCTGACCGCCGAGCGCTTCCTGTCGGCCTGCGGCTCGGACTGCGGCATCGCCAACGTGAACATCGGCACCTCGGGCGCCGAGATCGGCGGTGCGTTCGGCGGCGAGAAGGAGACCGGCGGCGGGCGCGAGGCCGGCTCCGACAGCTGGAAGGCCTACATGCGCCGGCAGACCTGCACGATCAACTGGACGCGCGACCTGCCGCTGGCGCAGGGTATCGCCTTTGGCGACGGCGCCTAGCGCCGTCGGATCCGCGGCTCGCGGCGGACAGCGGCGTCCGATCGCGATCGGTCACCGCCGCCGCGAACCGCGGCCGTGCCATGGGGTTCGACGTGCCCCGCAGGGACGTCGAGTCGGTCAGGGCGCCGTCGTCGCGGTCGTGCCGGCGGTGGCGGTCAGGCCGATCGTGGCCGTCGTGCCGGCGGTGGCGGTGATGCCGGCGGTGGCGGTGATCGCACCCGACGCCCCCAGCGGCGTATACGCACCCTTGCTCAGGTACGCGATCAGGGCGCCGATGTCGGCGTCCGGCAGCGAACCGAACGTGGCGGGCATGACGCCGGCGGCGAAGCCGCTCACCACGTAGGCCGTCGGGTTGCGGACCGACTCGGTGATGTAGCCGACCGCGTCGGCGGCGGCGCCGGTGTAGGCCGGGTCGGCGAGGCGCTGGTCGGCGTTCGTCCAGACGGCGCTCAGGTTGGGACCGACGGCGAGCGCCGACGCGGCGTCGACGGCGTGGCACGTGGCGCAGCCGAGCTCTTGGTTGAAGAGGTAGTCGCCCAGAGCGACCGGATCGCTGCCGTCCGGCCGCTGCTTGGCGCCAGGGTCGTCGAAGATGGACACCTTGTTGGGCACGCCGGCGACGAACGACTTGGCCTCGTCCACGTCGGTGGGCATGAAGTCGTTGAAGGCCACGATGTAGTTGGCGATGTCGCGGATCTGGTCGGGCCGCAGCGGGCCGTTGTTGGCCTGGGCGAAGGCGGGCATCGCCATGACCGCGTCGGTGCCGCCGCCGACACCGCGGTTGCCCTTCCACTGCCACGGCCGGGTCGACTCGTTGCGGCCGTTGGAGATGACGTTGACGACGTACTCGAACACCATCGTCCGCTCCCAGCCCAGCTCCTCGAGCCGCCAGGCGACGCCGGTCCCCAGGTTGCCGCCGTGCAGCCCGGAGTTCTGGTCGAGCGGCGGGCACTTGCCGCCGCTGGCGTTGGGGCCGTGGCACAGCGCGCACTGGCCGTCGAACAGCTTGGCGCCGCGCTCGACGCTGCGCACCGTGAAGCCGCGCGCCGCGCCGGCCATCCGCTCTTCTTCGTTCGCGCCGATCATGGCCATCACCAGGATGGCGGCGATCGTGGTGAGCAGGCCGAGCGTGATCTCGATCCGGGTCATGCCGTTGCCGCCTTAGTCGTGGTACTGCGAGTCGCGGTGGAGGGCCAGGTACTCCTCCTGCTTGCTCGGCTTGATGTTGGGCTTGGCCTGGCCGAGGTGGAGCAGCACCGTCTCGCCCTTGTGGTTCTCGACCTCGAGCGTGCCGTTGTCCTCGAAGTAGACCACCTCGCCCTCCGCGTCCTTGATGTAGGGCCGCGGCGAGCGCAGGATCTTGCCCTCGGCGTTGTACTCGAGGTCGTAGACCACCTTCTTGCTCTTGTCGGGCTCCATCGGCTTGGGCTGGCCGTTGGCGTCGAGGACGAGCGTGCCGTCCGGCTTGAGCTCGTAGTCGACGAAGTCGATCTTGTAGGTGAGGTCCTTCTCGCGGTCGAGCTCGAGCTCGTCCCAGTAGATCGCCATCTTGATCCACTTCAGCTCGGGCTGGATGTACTCGACGGTCACGACCGCCTTCGGCGTCACGCCGTTGGCCTGCTGGACCAGCTTGGGCTGCTTCTCGACGTCGGCCTTGAACTCGGTCAACAGGTGGAGGAACTCAGAGTCGGGCTCGTCGGCCAGGTCGGGCGGCAGGGCGGCGATGAAGGCCGGGTCATGCGTGTCGATCGACGGCAGGAACACGTACTTGTCGCGGTCGGCGTACTGCGGATCCTGGTCCATGCCGGGTGGGTAGGACACGAAGTACGTCCGCATCCGGCGCGTGTCGCTTTCGCTGGCCGGCGTCTGGGCGGCGTGGATCTCCTCCCACGGCAGCTCGCGCAGCGGCCCTGGGTGGGTCTGCGGCGCGAAGTGCGACAGGATGTCCTGGGCCGGCGGCGTCTCGATCCCGTAGCGCGGCGTGCCCATGTAGGTCAGCACCAACATGATGACGCACGACAGAACGCCGATGCCGATCGCGACCGGCCGGCGCTTGGCCAGGCGGTGCGGGTTGCGGTCGATCCAGGGGACGACGAACAGCAGCACGAAGATGAGCGTCGGCAGGACGATGCCGAACAGCTGCTTGCTCCCGAGCTTCAGCATGCCCTGGAGCCACAGGAAGTACCACGGCGCCTCGGTGTGCAAGGGCGTCGCCTGCTGGTCGGCGTGCTGCTCCAGCGGTGCGGCGAAGAACGTGCCCACCGCCGCCACCATCAGGAACGTCGCCACCGAAGTGAGCATCAGCTCGTGGATCAGCAGGTTCGGGATGAGGTCGATGCGCTCTTCGTGGTGGCGCTTCTCCTCGGGCGACATGTCGCCCTCCTCGACCACCGCCGGCAGGCTGATCGAGTGCTCGCGGCTCACCTTGTAGTAGTGGACGCTGATGAAGATGATCGCCAGGAGCGGCAACAGGAAGATGTGCAGCAGGTAGAACCGCAACAGTCCGCCGGCCCAGATGTCGACGGCGCCGCGCAGCAGGAGGTTGACCTGCTTGCCCATGAGCGGCGCCGAGTCGGCCATCGAGGTGCCGATCGTGACGGCCCAGTACGCCAGCTGGTCCCACGGCAGGAGGTAGCCGCTGAACGAGAGGAACAGCGTCACCAGCAGCAGGATCACCCCGGTGAACCAGGTGAACGCCCGCTCCTTCTTGTAGGAGCCGGTGAAGTAGACCCGCACCATGTGCAGGATGACGACCGCCACCATGCCCTCGGCGCCGAGGCGGTGCATGTCGCGCATGAACTTGCCGTAGGGCACGTTGGATAGGATGTGGAGCATGTCGCCGTAGGCGCGCTCGGGGGTCGGCGCGTAGAACAGCATCAGGATCAGGCCGGTGATCGTCTCGACCACGAAGAAGTAGGTCGCGAACCAGCCCAGGCGCCAGGTGTGGGTGAACCAGGTGCTGCCGCGCTGGTAGTACTTGGGCCGGATGTGGAGCATGAAGCTCTTGACCTGGGCCCGGTAGCGCGGGTTGGGGCGCTCGGTCGGCACGTCGCCGCGCAGGATGGCGCGCAACTCCTTGGCCGACAGCCCGGCCATGATGCCGCGGACGCAGTAGTCGCCGACGCCGGCGGCCCACGTGAGCCAGTCGTAGCTCCGGATCCGCTGCCACTCGCCGGCGACGTTGCTGCGCAAGCTTCGCAGTGTGTTCGATCCCAACATGGTCCCCTGCTCCTGAACGCGTGCGATCGATTGCGCGGCCGGCTAGGCGTTGGGCGCGCCCAGGATCTTCATGCCCGTCTCGACGACGATGCGCGATCCGGTCGGGATCGCCACCGGCCCGCCGTCGGGCGGGGTCTCGGCGACGAGCGCGCCGCCGCTGTCGTAGGCGCGGATGACCAGCCGGTCGAGGCTGCGGCCGGCCGGGCCGAGGATGAACTTGCCCTCGCGCTCGAACTGCGAGCCGTGGCACGGGCAGACGAACTTGAACTCTTCCTGCTTCCACTGGTAGATGCAGCCCAGGTGGGTGCAGACCTTGTAGAGCGCCCGGGCCCCGGTGGCCGACATGACCCACCAGAACTTGGCCTTGGCGAACGGCTCGGGCGGCGCGCCGACCCCCGGCAGCGCGTCGACGCTGCCGATGTCGACCGGACCGCCGAACTCGCCCGGCGCCAGGCGGGGCATCGCAAACTGGTAGGTGAGCACGGCCGACTGGGCGGTGATCAACCCCAGCGACGCCAGCCAGGCGTAGTTCAGGAACTCGCGCCGCGACATCTCCTGCTGGGCGTCGCTGGCCAGGACATCACTCTGGACAGCCATGCGTTCCTCCTGTGGGTGCCCCGCGGATCCGGCGGCGGACCCGTTGCGTGTCGTCGGGATTGGGCGTGATCAGGCGCCGGCGGTCAGGACCGCCCGGTTGCCGTACATCTTGTCGTAGTAGGCGCGGAACTCGCCGCTCTTGATCGGCCGCCACCACGCCTCGTGGTCGCGGTACCACGCCGCCGCCATCGCCACCGCCTCCTCGGGCGTGTGGCGCGAGCGCCAGCCCAGCCCCTGCAGCTTGGTGGTGTCGATGCAGTAGCGGCGGTCGTGGCCGGGCCGGTCGGCGACGTGCTGGACCAGCGACTGCGGCCGGTCGAGCGTCTGGAGGACGATGTCGACCATCGTCAGGTTCTGGATCGACCGCCCAGTGCCGACGTTGTAGACCTCGCCCGGGTCGCCGCGGTCGAGGATGAGGTCGATCGCCTCGCAGTGGTCGCCGACCCACTGGTAGTCGCGCTCCTGGCGGCCGTCGCCGTACACCGGCAGCGGCAGGCCGTCGATGGCGTTCGTCGCGAACAGCGGGACCGCCTTCTCGGGATACTGGAAGGGGCCGACGTTGTTCGAGCCGCGCGAGATCGTCGTGACCAGCCCGTAGGTGACGTGGTAGGCGTGGACGAACAGGTCGGCGGACGCCTTGCTGGCCGCGTACGGGGAGCGCGGGGCCACCGGGTCGGTCTCGCGCGAGGCGCCGTCGGCCACGTGGCCGTAGACCTCGTCGGTCGACACCTGGTGGTAGCGCAGGCCGTGCTGGCGGGCCACCTCGAGCAGCGTGTAGGTTCCGTGGACGTCGGTCCGCAGGAACGCCTCGGGATCGTCGATCGAGCGGTCGACATGCGACTCGGCGGCGAAGTTGACGATCGTGTCGAGGCCATGTTCGACCACCGCCCGCTCGACGGCGGCGCGGTCGCCGATGTCGGCGTGGACGAAGGCGTAGCGCGGGTCGTCGGCGACGGCCTCCAGGTTGGCCAGGTTGCCGGCGTAGGTCAGCTTGTCGAATACGACGACGCGATCGCCCGGGTGGGTCCGGAGGACGTGATGGACGAAGTTGGCGCCGATGAACCCGGCACCCCCCGTCACGAGCAGCCTGCGACCCCCTGCGCTCACCATGCCCCCCAACCGTACGACGCGGCGGTCCAAATCCGGTCCGCCGCGCGTCTGAAGCCCTGGCCGATCCGCCGCGCCAGGACGGGTGATTAAACAGAGAACCGCCGTCGGGTCAACTTCGTCGACGCCTCCGGGATCCGGCGCGGCGGCGCACCACCGCGCCGCGGCCGCCGCGCCGGGCCGCTCACAGGAGGCCGATGTCGCTGTAGTCGCCCAGCGTCAGCTTGTGGGCCGTCGGCTTGATCGACGATCGGGCGAGCTTGGCGTTGCGGCCGATCAGGCTGTCGGCGATCCGGCCGCCGATGCCGCGGATCTCGGAGTGCTCGAGAACGATGGAGTGCTCGATCTCGGCGTCCTCGACGGTCACGTCGTGGTAGATCGACGTGAACGGGCCGATGTAGCTGTTGATGATCCGGCTGCGGCGCCCGATGATCGCCGGTCCGCGGACGACGGAGTTCACCACCTCGGCGCCGGCTTCGATCGTCACCCGACCGTCCACGTGGCTGGCGGCGTCGACCCGGCCGTCGATCGCGTGGGTCAGCTCCTCGAGGACGTGGTCGTTGGCGTCGAGCATGTCGATCGGCTTGCCGGTGTCGATCCACCAGCCGGTGTGGACGTAGGGGTGGACGGCCAGGCCGCGGTCGACGAGCCACTGGATGGCGTCGGTGATCTCGAGCTCGCCGCGCCGGCTGGGCGCGATCGCGTCGCACGCGGCGTGGACATGGGCGTCGAACATGTAAATGCCGACGAGGGCCAGGTTGCTCTGCGGCTCGTCGGGCTTCTCGACGAGCCGTCGGATGCGCCCGTCCGCCTCGAGCTCGGCCACGCCGTAGTGCTGTGGCTCGTCGACGGCGGTCAGCACGATCTGGGCGTTCCAGGCCGAGCCGGCGAACTGCTCGATGAGGCGCGAAACGCCGCCCTGGATGACGTTGTCGCCCAGGAACATCACGAACCGGTCGTCGCCGAGGAAGTCGCGGCTGATCTTCACGGCATGGGCCAGGCCGAGCGGGGCGTCCTGTGGGATGAACGTGATCGCGACCCCCCAGCGGCTGCCGTCGCCGACCGCCTCCCGGATCTCGGGACCGGTGTCGCCGATCACGATGCCGATCTCGGTCACGCCGGCGTCGCGGATCGCCTCGATGACCCGGAACAACACCGGCTTGTTGGCCACCGGGATGAGCTGCTTGGCGCGGGTGTACGTCAGCGGGTAGAGCCGGGTGCCCTTGCCGCCGGACAGGATCAAGCCCTTCACGAGACCTCCCTATCGGTCCCTGGCGGCGGCCCGATCGGCGGGCCGCGCAGTGGCGACGCTAGTAGCGGCGGTCGGCCGCCGGCTCGGCGTCGGTCAGGACGACGCCGAGGACGCGCGCCCCGACGCGGTCGAGCGCCTCGCGCGCGGCGCGGGCGTCGTCGCGGCGCGATCGGCCGGCGGCCAGGACGAGGACGACGCCATCGACGAGCGGCGCCAGCACCGCGGCGTCGGCGACGGCCAGGACCGGCGGCGCGCAGACGAGCACGACGTCGGCTTCGGCGCGCAGCCGCTCGAGGATGCGGCCGGTGGCCAGGCCGTCGAGCAGCGCGGCCGGATCGGCGGGCGGCGGGCCGGCGGGGACGACGCGTAGGGTGGGCACCGCGGTCGCCGCCGCCTCCAGCGGCCCCTCGGGTGCCGCCAGCACCTGGGCGAGGCCGCGGTCGTTGGCCACGCCGAACAGCGTGTGCAGCGCCGGCCGCCGCAGGTCGGCGTCGAGCGCCACGACGGCGCGTCCGGCGTGGGCGGTGGCGACCGCCAGGTTGCCGGTGACCTCGGCGCGGTCCTCGGCCGCCGTCGGCGACGTGATGAGCACGACGCGCAGCGGCTGCGCAGGGTTGTGGAAGGCCAGGTTCGTCCGCAGGGCGCGGTACGCCTCGGCGGCGGCCGACCGTGGGTCGGTGAGCGTGACGAGCTCGGTCATCGCGATGCTCCTCTTCCGGTCACGTCGGGTGCGGCGACGGGATGCCGCGCCCCGCCCGCCGCGGGATCTCGCCGACGACGGCGCCGAGCGCCGATCGGCGCGCGCCGTGGCGGTCCGTGACCCATCGGCCGCGGCGCAGCGCGATCAGGCCGACGACCACGACGCCGACGAGCGCGCCGAGGATCAGGCCGGCCGACGCACTGGCCACGATGCGGGGCGCGTAGCGCTCGGCCGTCGTTCGGTCACGCAGCCGCACCAGGACGCGGTCCTGCTGGTCGAGGACCAGGTTGGCCTGGTTGCGCTGCTGGACGAACCGCTCGGCCCAAGCCCGGCTGATTGCCACCGCGGCGTCGCGGTCGGGATCGCGGACGTCGAGGTGAACCTCGAAGACGCTCTCGCGCGGCGCCACCGTGACCTGGTCGAGCAGCCGCTCGGCAGGCAGGTCGAGCCCGAGCTCGGCGTTGATCGCTTCGGCCATCCGCGCCGTACGCAGATCCTCGGCCAAGTTCTTCATGAACTCGGGAATCGCCTGGGTCCGCCCCCAGTCGGTACCGAGGGCGGGCTCGATGGCGATCTTGGTGCGGGCGCGATACACCGTGGGCTGGACCGCCGCGAATGCCAGGCCGGCGGCCAGACCGACGGAAGCCATGAGCACGACGGGCACGAGCTGTCCGCCGGCCCGCTTCAGCGCGCGCCCGGCGTCCGCCAGCCCGATCGCCAACCCCCCGGGGCGTCGACGGGTGCGGCTCGGGATCGCGGCGATCACCGGGCAGCCGGCCAGGCGGGCGGCCTCGGCGGGGCTGGCGACGACGGCGCGGGCCAGGAACTCCCAGGCCAGCACGAGGGCGCCGCCGACCAGGGCGCCCAGGATCGCCCCCACGGCCACGAGCAGCTTGCGGCGCGGGGCAGCCTGGGCGAGCCGCGTCTGGTCCCGTAGCGAGGCGAAGATCCGCTCGCGCAGTTCGAGCTGCTGGTTGGCCTTGGCGCGACGATCCGCGAACGCCAGGGCCCACTTCTCGCTGACCTGGACGGCCACCGCCGGGTCGGCATGGCGGGCCTTCACGAGGATCTCGAAGACGTTGGCGTCGGCGTCGATGCGGATCAGGCCGTGCAGCGACTCGGCATCGAGTCCGTGGGCGGCCAGGTAGTCGTCGCCGAGCTGCGTCGCGGCGGCCGCCGCCATGTCGTGGGTCCGGAGGTCCTCGATGTAGCTGGGCATGATCTCGCGCACGGCCTGGTTCTGGCCGAGGTCCGCCGGTCGGGCGGGCGAGAGCGCGATCCGGGTCGCGGCCTCGAAGAGCGGCGCCTGGACCCAGCCGATCGCCAGGCCGGCGCCCATGCCCAGCCCGGCCAGGACGACCGCCAACCAGCCGCGGCGGAGGATCATCCGGGCGAAGGCGTCCAGGTCCATCGAGCGGCCAACCTCACCTGCCGGCGCGGTGCGACGCCATCCACTGACCGGCGCCATCAGGCCTGGTCGGCCGGCATTGTACCACGCGCGGCGATCTCCATCGCCCGGACCCGGGAGGCCGTGTCCTCGATGATAGCGCGGTTGGTGGCGATCAAGTCGGCGACGATTCCTGTAAGAAACATCTGGAATCCGGCCAGCAGCAGGATGGCGGCCAGGATGACGCTCTGGACGTGGAGGTGGCCCTGGTCGGTGAACAGGTAGAAGTAGACGAACCGGAGCCCGAGCAGCGTGCCCGCGGCGAACGCCAGCGACCCGAACAGGCTGAAGATCTTGAGCGCCCGGTACGTCGCGTAGGTGCGCAGCGCGATCGTGCCGCTCTTCCAGACGAACTCGCCGATGTTGGCGAACAGGCGGGATTCGCGCGCCTTTGGGTTCGTGTGGATCGGCACGACCACGACCGCCATCCGGCTCTGCCCGGCCTGGACGACGTGCTCGGCTGTATGGTCGAAGCTCGTCGCCAGCGAGAGGCGCATCGCCGCGCTGCGGCTGTAGGCGCGGAAGCCGCTGGCGACGTCCGGCACCTCGACGCCGGCCAGGCGGCCGATGACCCGGCTGCCCAAGGTCTGCAGGCGGCGCTTGAGCGGCGAGAAGTGGGCGATCGCTTCGGTCTGGCGGTCGCCGATCACGAGCTCGGCCCGACCGTCGAGGATGGGCTGGACGAGCGCCGGGATGTCGCCGCCGTAGTACTGGTTGTCGCCGTCGGTGTTGACGATGATGTCGGCGCCGAGCCGGAGCGCGGCGTCGAAGCCCGCCCGGAAGGCGTAGCCGAGGCCGCGGTTGCGCGGGAACTGCACGATGTGGTCGACGCCCAGCTGGCGAGCCACCGCCACCGTGTCGTCGGTCGATCCGTCGTCGATGACGAGGATCTCGACCTCGTCGATGCCGGGGATCGCGCGCGGGATGTCGCGCACCGTGGCCGGCAGCGTCGCCTCCTCGTTGAGGCAGGGGATCTGGACGATCAGCTTCATCGGCGGTCCTCGGTCGTCGCGACGGGGCGCCGTCGGGCACGGCGGGGTACGGTGGCCAGGATCGGCGCCGAGACCGCCGCCGTCGCGTCCGGCGGGCGGCGCAGCACCGGGTCGGTCGCGTGCAGTAGGACGGCCAGGCCGAGCGCGGCCAACACCGCCAGCGCCAGCCGGAGCGGCAGGGCCAACCGGTCGGCCAGCGTGGGCGGGACCGCGGCCAGGTGCGGGCCGTCGACGATCGACAACCGCGCGTCGTCGGTGCCGAGGCGGGCCGCCCATGCGCCGCCGTTCTCGGCCAGCTCGGCGCCCACGGCGGCGGCGATCCGGGCGAGCGCGGGGCGATCGGCGGCCGGGCGACGGATCGAGATGTCGGTCACCCGATGGCGGTCCTCGGCCGACACCGCGCCGCTGATCTCGCCCGGTCGGACGGCGATCGACGCCGGCAGGCGGTCGTTGACGGCGGCGGCGAACGCGGCGCCGGGCACGATCCGGCTCAGGTCATCGATGAGCGCCTCGCCGACCTCCGCCGCCGTGCCCTCGGTCCGGCCGCCGCCGCCGGCGTCGGTCTCGACGTCGACCGCCACCGTCAGACGGGCCACCACGTCGTGGGCGATCGTCGGCGGCCGTGCCCACCACAGCGCGGCGGTGAGGGCCGGCAACCCGGCCACGACCCACCACCAGCGGCGTACGCCGTCGAGCCACGCCCGCAGCCCGCCCTCGGGCCACATCGCTAGACCGCCTCGCGCACGGTGCCGGCCCGTCCGGCCGGTGCGACGCGCTTGCCCGCCGCCATCGCTTCGCCGACGGCGGCCGCCAGGCGCGCCTCGAACGTGGCGTCGTCGAACCGCGCGGCGTGGGCGCGGATCGCGGCCGGCTGCCAAGGGATGCCGTCGGCCGCCACGACCGCGGCCGCCAGGGCCGCCGGCGAGGGCGGATCGAAGAAGACGCCGGTCACGCCGTCGACGACGGTGTCGAGCACGCCGCCGCCGCGGCGGGCGATGACCGGGCGACCGCAGGCCATCGCCTCGACCGGCACCAGGCCGTAGTCCTCGACACCGGGCCAGACGAGCGCTTGGCAGCCGGCCAGCAGCTGGCGAACGTCGTCGTCGGGCAGGCGGCCGGTAAACGTGATCGTCGGGCCGGCGAGCGCGGCGAGCCGGGCGCGGTCGCGTCCGTCGCCAACGACGACGAGCCGGCGGCCGAGCTGGTTGAAGGCCGTGATCGCGAGGTCGATCTGCTTGTAGGGCACGAGCCGGGCGACGATCAGGTGGTAGGGCTCGCGCGCCGCCGGTGGAGCGCCACCGGCCACGGCGCCATCCGCCGCCCGGCCGAACGCGGCGACGTCGACCGGTGGATGCACGATCGTGCTCTGTCGGCCGTAGGTGCGTTGGATCCGTTCGGCGACGACGGACGAAATCGCCACGAAGCGATCGACGCGCTGGGCCGCGGCGTAGTCCCAGCGGCGTAGCGCGGGCAGTAGGGCGCGCACGGCCCACCGGCCGCCCGGCGGGGTTCGCTCATGGGCGATGTAGTCGTCGAACTGCCAGACGAACCGCGTCGGGGTCAGGCAATAGCAGAGGTGGATGGCGGAGCCGGCCGCGATGCCATGGCAGAAGGCGCTCTTGTTGGACACGACGAGGCGGGTGCCGGCCGGCACCGTCGTGCGCGACCAGACGAGCGGGTAGAGGGGCAGCAACAACTGTGGCCGCCGGTGCACGGCCGGCAGGCGGTTCAGCCACGACGCGCGCACGTCCCACGCGGCCGCGGCCGGCACCTGCGATCGGTCGACGAGCGTCGTGACGATCGGTGCCATGGGCATCAGCCGGTGGAGCACCTCGAGCACGACCTCGGCACCGCCGGCCTGGGTCAGCCAGTCGTGCGCCAGGACGGCGCGGGTCGGAAAGGGCTGCATGGGCGCCGATTGTACATGCGGCGTGCGCGTGGCCTGCAGTGCCGCGTCCGGAGGACGACGGGTCGTCGCTAGGCCCGATCGGGCGCGGTCGGCGCGCGGACGGTGGCGTGGTCGACCGCGAGCACGTGCGCCCCGCGCAGTGCGGCGGCGTCGGCCGGCTCGAGGTCGGTGGCGGTGAGCCAGGCCTGCTCGTGGGCGGCCACGGTGTCGAGCAGACGGCGGCGGCGGTCGGGATCGAGCTCGGAAAGCACGTCGTCGAGGAGCAGCACCGGGCGCTCGCCGGTGACCTCGTGCATCCAGGCGGCCTCGGCCAGCTTGAGCGCGAGCGTCACGGTGCGCTGCTGCCCGCGCGAGCCGAACAGCCGGACATCGATGCCGCCGAGGCGCAGCTCGAGGTCGTCGCGGTGCGGACCGACGAGCGACATGCCGCGCGCGATCTCCTCGTCGCGCCGTGCCGCCAGCGCCGCCGCGAACTGCGCCGCCAGCGCCGCCGTGTCCGAAGCGGGGGCCGTCGGGGGCGCGAGGGACGCGGTCCGGTCGGCATCGACGACCTGGGATCGATAACGGACCGTCAGCGGCGGCTCGTCGGCGGCCAGAGCCGTGTGCACACCGTGCGCCAGCCGGTCGAGGTGCGCGGCGGCGACCACCCGCCGCTCGAGGATCGCGGCGCCGTGGGTCACAAGCGCGTCGTCCCAGACCGCGAGCTCGGAGCGCGGGCCGCCGCGCTCGCGCAGCCGGCGCAGCAGGTGGTTGCGCTGCAGCAGGGTATGGTTGTAGTGGCCGAGCGCGCGAACGTATGCCCGGTCGATCTGGCACAGCAACACGTCGAGGTAGCGCCGGCGCTCGGTCGGCGCCCCGTGCAAGAGGTCGATGTCGCGCGGCGTGAAGAGCACGACGTTCAGGGTGCCGATCACATCGACCGCCCGCCGCGGCACGTCGTCGACGCGCAGTCGCTTCGTGGCGCGCTCGTCGCCGCCGGCGCGGACGATGTCGATCGTCGTCGTGCCCGACGCCTTGACGACCTCGCCGACCACCCGGCTGAACGGGATGACATCCTCGGCGGCCGCCCAGTTCAACAGCAGCCGGTCGGCGAAGCCGTAGGGCGCCCGCGTCGTGGCCAGGACGAAGAGGGCTTCGAGCAGGCTGGTCTTGCCCTGGCCGTTGCCGCCGACGACGAGGATCGGCCCTTGGGGCAGCGTCAGCGCCAGCTGCCGGTAGCACCGGAAGTTGACGACCTCGAGCCGCCGTACATACACCGGCCGACGACCACCGATCCCGCGGTCGTCAGCGGGCGATGTGCATCGGCATGATGATGTGGGTGAACGGTGTCTGGTCGGCCGGGCGGAACACCCCCGGGCTCGACGGGCTGGCGACCTCGAGGACGATCTGCTCGCAGTTCACGACGCCGAGCACGTCGAGCAGATAGCGCGCGTTGAACGCGACCTCCATCGGCTCGCCGTCGACCGCGGCCTCGATCTCGCTCTCGTTGCCGCCAACCTCGGCCGACTGGGCGCTGATCGTGACCGAGCCGCCGAGTTCGTCGCCCGGTGCGAGCGCGAGGCGCACGACGTTCGCGGCGTCGCGGGCGAACGAGCTGGCGATCCGCGCAGCGCCCAGGAACGCCTTGGTGTTGACGACGGCGCGGGTGGCGGCGGCGGTCGGAATGATCTTCTCGTAGTCCGGCGGGTTGCCCTCGATGAGCTGCGATACGATGTCGATGTCCTTGAGCTGGAACAGGACCTGGTTGCGCGCCGGCGGAACCGCGATGTCGATCGTCTCGTCGTCATCCGAAGCCACCCGCTGCAGCTCGGCCAACGCCCGCGCCGGCACGATCAACTGCAGGCGACCGTCGATCGGGGCGTCGAGCTCGCTTTCCCGCACGCTCAGTCGGAAGCCGTCCGAGGCGGCCAGCGTCAAGCGACCGGCATCCGGATCGGCGACGAGCAGCACCCCGGTCAGCACCGGGCGCGCGTCATCGGTGGCCGCGGCGATGACGACCTGCTGGATCATCTCCTTGAACACCCGCGTCCCGACCGAGAACCGCACGCCGTCGTCGATCGCCGGCAGGACCGGGAAGTCTGCGGCGTCGATGCCCTTGATCTCCGCTTTGTGGCGGTCGGCCGTGAGCCGCATCGTCTGGTTCCGGCCATTGAGGTCGAGCGTGACGGTGCCGGGCGGCAGCTGGTGCACGAACTCGCCCAGCAACCGCGCCGGAACGGTGATCGCGCCGGCGTCGCTCACGTCGGCCTTGACCCAGCACCGGACGCCGATTTCGAGGTTCGTGGCCGAGAGCTTGAGACGTCCGTCGTCGGTCTGCATCAGGATGTTGGACAAGATCGGCAGCGTACTGCGCGTGGCCACCGCGCGCCCAACGATGCCCAGCCCTCGCGCCAAGCTCTCCTGCGGGCACATGACCTTCATGTAACGGCACTCCATGCGGCTCGAACCCGACCCGGCACCGCGCAACCGCAGCACCGCCCAGCCACCGGACGGCACGCCGCCCAGCCGGCCGATTGTAGGCATAGGCCCAAGGGCGCGCAACGGCCGGGGCGTTTCACGTGAAACATCGAGCGGCGGCCCGACCTACGGCCGAAACAGGAAGATCCCGTCCTCGATCGGCCAGCGACGACCGCACGACCCACAGGGCACCGCGTCGCTGGCGGCCACGAGCGGCTCGTGGCCGCAGGCAGGGCAGCGCCACAGCGCTGCCGCTCGCTGGCCGGTCAGGCGCGCTGCCCGGACGAACTGGCTCGGCGCCGGCGCGCAGCGCCCGAGCAGGCCGCCCAGCGCGGCGTCGAGGCGCGCCAGCCACGGCGCCGGGAGCAACCGCTTGGGCAGCGGGGCGCGGAACAGCGACACCGCCCGCCGCTGCCGCACGGTCAATCCAGCCTCGGCCAATGCCGCTTCCACCGCCGCGGGATGGAAGTTCCAGTTCAACGGAACGAACTCCCACGGCGTGCGAGAGAACGGACTGTCCGACTGCCGGCGCAGCAGCCAGCGGGCGATCGACTTGAGGTTGCGCTTGTTGGCGAACTCGAGCACCAGCGATCCGCCCGGTGACAGGATGCGGGCCACCTCGGCGAGCGCCTCGGGCACCGCCTCGACGTGGTGCAGGACTCGGATCTGCACCGCCGCATCGAACGCGCCGGAGGCGAACGGCAGCCGGTAGAGATCGGCGCAGACGTAGGTGACGCCCGGACCGATCCGCGCCTGCGCGTCTTCGAGCATCGAGCGGGCGTAGTCGACCAGGTAGACCTCGCGGTAGCCGCGGTACTCGTCGACGAGACGCCCGAACCCGGCGCCGACCTCGACCAAGCGGTCACCCGTCGGGGGCAGCAGGCGCCGCAGCGCGAGGCGCTCGGCCGCGTCCTCGTAGCGTCGATCGACCGTCTCCCAGAAGGCGCGCCGATACGGGCTGCCCTCGTAGTCGCAGATGCGCGGCGCGTTCGTCGCCGGGTCGCCATCCGAGTGCGACGTGCGCCGGCCCGGCGCGCCGGCGACGTCGGCGCGGCTGCGCTCGGTCGTCACGACGGGCCGCCCGGTCCGACGAGCCGGGCATAGAGGGCGGCCAGCTCTTCCTCGGCGAAGTAGTGGATCACGACCTGTCCCCCATTGCCGCGGCGCCGGATCTCGACCCGTGTCCCGAGCGAGGCCTCGAGGTTGCGGACAGCCGAGAGCGTGTCGGCATCGAGACCACCCGACGAGGTCGGAGCCACCGCGCCAGCGTCCCCCAGCGCGTCGAGCGACGCGGCCAGGCGGCGGACCTCGGCCTCGGTGCGCCGCACGCTCCAGCCGTCGGCTACGACGCGTTTCGCCATGGCCAGCTGCGACGGCCCATCCGGGAGCCCCAGCAGCGCTCGGGCGTGGCCCTCGCTGATGTGACCCTCGGCCAGCAGTGCTTGGACGTCGGCATCGAGGCCGAGCAGCCGCAGCGTGTTCGTCACGGCGGTGCGCGACTTGCCGACGAGGTCGGCGACCTCGGCCTGCGTCAACTGGAACTCGTCCATGAGCTGGCGGTAGGCCTGGCCGGCTTCGAGCGCGCCGAGGTTCGTCCGTTGGACGTTCTCGATGATCGCGATCGCCAGCATCTCCTGTGGCGTTGCGTTGCGGACGACGACGGGGACGCGGGTCAGCCCGGCCAGCTGCGCCGCTCGCCAGCGCCGCTCGCCGGCGATGAGGCACCAGCCGGCGCCGTCGGGCATGACCAGCAGCGGCTGGATGAGCCCGTGGGCGCGGATCGAAGCCGCCAGCTCGTCGAGCTCGGTCGGGTCGAAGTGCTTGCGCGGCTGGTAGGGGTTGGGGCGGATGTCGCCGATCGGCAACTCGACGGTCGGCGTCGTGGCCGGCGTCTCGTCGCCGGCCGTGGTGGTGCTGTTGAGGAGGGCATCGAGCCCTCGGCCGAGGCCGCTGCGCTTCGACGACGCCGCCATGCCGGTTCCCCCTCCCGTGCGCGGGCCGTCGATCAGGCGCGGACCAGGGCTCCGGCGGCCGGCACGCCCAACCGCTGCGCCAACTCGCCGGCCAGGGCCTGGTACGCCAACGCGCCCGGCGAATGGGGCGCGTAGGCGTGGATCGTCTCGCCGTAGCTGGGCGCCTCGCCCAGCCGAATCGAGCGCGGGATCACGGTCGTGAAGCGCTCGCGCGGGAAGTGCCGACCCACTTCCTCGACGACCTGCGTCGAGAGGTTGGTGCGCGGATCGAACATCGTCATCAGCAGGCCGGTGATGTGCAGACGCGGGTTGAGGCGCGCCTGGACGAGCTGCAGCGTGCGGTTGAGGTGGCCCAGCCCCTCCAGCGAGAGGTACTCGCACTGCACCGGCACGATCACGCCCTCCGCGGCCACCAGCGCGTTCACCGAGAGGAGACCAAGGCTGGGCGGGCAGTCGATGAGCACGAACGTGTAGCGCGATCCCAGCTCGGCGATCGCCCGTCGCAGCCGCGCCTCGCGGCCGGCGACATCGACGAGCTCGACCTCGGCCCCGGCAAGGCCCGGCGAGGACGGCACGACGTCGAGTCCGGGCACCGACGTCGGCACGATCACGTCGCCGAGCGCGACCGCGTCGTCGACGAGGACGTCGTAGAGCGTTCGGCCGTGGGGACCGGTCGGATCGAGCGACCGGGTCGCATTGGCTTGCGGATCGGCATCGACGACGAGGGTCGCGTGGCCGGCCATGGCCAGCGCGGCGCCGAGGTTGACCGCGGTCGTGGTCTTACCGACGCCGCCCTTTTGGTTGACGATGGCCAGGACGTGCATCACGACCACTCCGGAAACGACCCGTCGTCCACGCGACGATGGGACAAGGCCCAAGAGGATACACGCGGCGACCGGCGGGGCGCAACACGCCCGCCGGGTCGAACCGTCGTCGGTTGGACGGCTTAGTACTCCGGCAGCATCTGGTCGCGGCGGCGCACCGTCACCTTGCGGTAGCCGCCGGTGCCGATGCTCTGGGTGGCCACCGTCGGGTGGGCACGCAGCGCCAGGTGGACCACCCGACGCTCGTACGCGCCCATCGGCGGCAGCGACACCGGCTTGCCGCCGGACTCGACGAGCTCGGCCGACTGATTCGCCAGCGCCAGCAGCTCCCGGACGCGACGGCGACGATCGCCGTCGACGTCGAGCAGGACGCTGCACCAGGTGTCCGCACGCCGGCTGACGATCAGGCGCGTCACGAACTGCAGCGCGTTGAGCGGTGCCGAGTCGTCCTGGAGCAGCCGATCCGTCCCCTGGCCGCGGATGCACAGGACGGCCGAGCCGACGTCGTCGTCCTCGCCGTCCGGCAGGAGTGAGTCCTCGACTTCGATCGTGGCGTCGTCGTAGCCCATGAGGCGCACCAACTCAAGCGCGACCTCGGCCGCGGACGCCGCGTCGGCGCCCTCGGCCGGCTGCGCTGTCACGGCCGCATCGGGGCGCGAGGGCGCCGGCGCGGCCGGGGTCATGGGCTCGGCGGGCGCCCGCTCCGGGGCGACGGCCTCGGCCGGCGTAGCCGTGACGGCCGCGGCCTCGCCTTCGCCACGCCCGCGGCGCCGGCGGCGGCCGCGCCGCTCGTCCCCACCCTCTTCGTCCACGATCTTCGCGGGCTCCGGGGCTGCCTTGGCGCGCGGCTCGGCCCGCGCCTCGCGGACCGGCGCGGCCGGCGTAGCCGGCGTCGACGGCGTAGCCGGGGCGACGCCGGGCCCGAGCGGCGTGAGGCGCACCTGGGCGTCCTCGGCGCCGAAGCCGAGGAGCCCCGCCCGGCCCTCGCGCAGCACCTCGATCTCGACCTCGCTGCGGCTGAGGCCGCCCAGCCGGACCAGCCCGCGCGCGATCGCCTCGTCGACGGTGCGCGCCGTGACCTCAACGGCGCCGCGACCGCCGCCGCTCTTGGGCTTGTTGGGTGCCTTCGGCTCGCTCATGGCTCTTCTCCTTGGGAGCGGCGCCGCCCGACGAGCGCGTCGCGGCCCGCGACGGGGCCGCAGACGCCTCGACCGGCGCCGCGAGGGGGACCGAGGTGCGCCTCGACCAAACCTGTTGGACGAGGTTGGCCAGCGTGAAGACGGTGTAGTACAGCACGAGGCCGGACGGCAGGCTGGCGAAGATGAAGGCGAACATGAGCGGCATCCACTTGATGACCGCCTGCATCGCCTGGGCCTGCGGATCGCTCGAAGCCTGCGGCGGCGTGCTGAACTTCTGGAACACCATCTGGGCACCGGTCATCACGATGAGCAGGATCGGAATCGGCAGCCCGAAGACCTGACCGGCCGGCGAGGTCTTGCACAGGAAGGTGAGGTTCGGCTCGCAGATCGAGAGGTCCGGGATCCAGAGAAACGGCTGCTTCATCAACGCGCCGGTCCCGGTGGGGGGCTGGCCCAGGTGGGTGATCGCCTGGTAGAGCCCGAAGAGGATCGGCAGCTGGACGAACATCGGCAGGCAGCCGCCGAGCGGATTCACGCCGTGGGCCCGGAACAGCTCCATCTGGGCCTGCGCCTGCTTCTCCCGATCGCCGGCGTACTTCTTCTGGAGCTCTTGGAGCTGCGGCTGGACTTCCTGCATCTTGCGCATCGAGCGCATCTGCGAGGCGGTCAACGGCCAGGTGATGAGCTTGACGACGATGCCGACGAGGATCAGCGCGACGGCATACGACGAGATGTTCTCCGGCAGCGGAAGCCGGGCCGCGGTGGCGTTCAGCAGGTCGATCAGCCGGACGAAGAGGTCCGTGAACGGGTTGGCGAGCAGATAGACCAACGTCGGATCCTGTCTCAGCGTGCCGAGCGTCAGGGCACGGGGTCATAGCCGCCGGGGTGAAACGGATGGCATCGGCCGATCCGCCGGATCGTCAGCCAGCCGCCGCGCCAGAGCCCGTAGCGGCCGATCGCCTGGACCCCGTACTCCGAACACGACGGCGTGAAGCGGCAGCTCGGCGGCAGCACCCGGCTGATCGTCCGCTGGTAGAGGCGGATCAGGCCGACGGCGAGATGGCGCATGGCGGAGCGAGCTCGAGATTCAAACGGCCGAGCAACGACCCCAGGGCGTCGTCAAGGGCGGCGGTGTCGAGCACCTCCACCGGCCCGCGCACGATCACCACAATGTCGAAGCCCGGCCGAAGTTGACCATAACGAAGCCGAAGCCGCTCGCGCACCCGGCGTTTGGCGCGGTTGCGGACGACGGCGTGGCCGACGCGCTTGCCCGCCACGATACCGATGCGCGTGGCGTTGTCCGGTCCCGGCGGGCGCGGCGCGGCAAGGACGACGAACCAGTCGTTGGCGCGCGATCGCCCGTCGCGGCGGACGCGGCGGTAGTCATCGCCGGAGCGCAGCCGTACGGCGCGCCGCATCGCCCTCGGGCGCCTCGGCTACTTGTGGTGGCCGTCGACGACCAAGCGCTTGCGGCCGTGCAATCGGCGGCGCTTGAGGACATTGCGACCGTCGGCGGTCGACATCCGCTTGCGGAAGCCGTGCGTCGTCAGTCGCTTGCGCTTGTTCGGCTGCCAGGTGCGCTTCATGGCTGGTTCCCCTGCGGCATCGTGAGGGGCGCGATTCGCCCGCGATAAGTGCAATCCGCGATTCTATCGATGACGGTCCGTTTCGGCAAGCGGGCGTGGCGAGGTCGCCGCGGCCACCGCGCTGGGCGTCAGACACCCAGCGCCGGCAACGTGCGGCGGATGACGGGGTAGGCCTCCAAGGCGCGCCCGGCGCCGAGCGCCACGCACGCCATCGGGTCGTCGGCGACGAAGAACGGCACCCCGATCTCCTCCGTCAGCAGGACGTCGAGGTCGCGCAGCTGGGCGCTGCCGCCCGTCATCACGACGCCGCGGTCGATGATGTCGCTGACGAGCTCGGGCGGCGTGCGCTCGAGCACCTCGCGCGCCACGCCGACGATCGCCTGGACCGGCTCGGCGATCGCCTCGGCGACCTCGCTGGTCCGCAGCACGATCGTCTTGGGCAGGCCGGTGACCTGATCGCGGCCACGGACGTCCATCGTCGCGTCGTCCTCGGGCCGGTCGGGCTTGATCGCGCTGCCGATCTCGACCTTGACCTCCTCGGCGGTGCGATCGCCGATCAGCAGGTTGTAGCGGCGCTTGACGTAGGCGGCGATGGCCTCGTCGATCTTGTTGCCGCCCACGCGCACCGAGCTGGCGACGACGATGCCGTTCATCGAGATCACCGCCGACTCGCTTGTCCCGCCGCCCATGTTGAGGATCATGTTGCCGGTGGGCGTCCCGACCGGCAGCCCGGCGCCCATCGCCGCGGCCAGCGGCTCGGGGATGAGGAACGCCGACTTGGCGCCGGCGGCCTCGGCGGCATCGCGCACGGCGCGGCTCTCGACGCTGGTGACGCCGACCGGCACGCTGATCATCACCTCGGGCTTGAACAGCGGCATCCGACCGCAGACCTTGGTGATGAAGTAGCGCAGCATCGCCTCGGTGACGACATAGTCGGCGATCACGCCGTCGCGCAGCGGGCGCGCGACCTCGATCGTCTCGGGCGTCCGGCCCAGCATCGCCTTGGCCTCGTCGCCGACGGCGATGACGTGGTTGTCGCTGGCCGAGATCGCGACAATCGACGGCTCGTTGAGCACGATGCCGCGGCCGCGCTCGTGGACGAGCACGTTGACCGTGCCCAGGTCGATGCCGATGTGTCGGGTGAACATGCTGCCTCCGCAAGCGCCGCCGGACCGACGCCCGACCGGCTGATGCGCCGCTGGTCGCGACGGCCGGCCGTCAGGCCGGGAGCGTCTCCAACCAGTCGGCGCTGCCGACGGCGCCGAGGGCGCACAGGTTGTCGATCAGGCGGTTGTAGCCTCGCTCGACGGTGTGGGCGGCCCGGATCAACGTGTCGCCTTCCGCCGCCAGCGCCGCCAGCATGACCGCCGCGCCGGCGCGCAGATCGTGCGCCGTCACCGTCGTGCCGTGCAGGCGCGACGGGCCGTTGACGACCGCGGTCGAGCCGTTCACCCGCACGTCGGCGCCCATGCGCTGGAGCTCGTAAGCATACGTCATGCGGGCCTCGAACACCGTCTCCTGGACGATGCTCTCGCCGTGGGCCTGGGTCAGCAGCGCCGTGAACGGCTGCTGCAGGTCGGTCGGGAAGCCGGGGTAGAAGTAGGTGTGGACGTCGACCGCGCTGAGCGGCCGGTCGACGACGACACGGACGCTGTGCTCGGCCTCGTCGACCTGGGCGCCGGCCTCGACGAGCTTGGCGATGACGGACCGGAGATGGTCGGGCACGACGCGCTCGACGGTGACGTCGCCGCGCGTGATCGCGCCGGCCAGGAGGTAGGTGCCGGCCTCGAGGCGGTCGGGCATGAGCCGAAAGACGGTGCCGTGCAGCCGCGGCACGCCTTGGATGGCCAGCTGTCGCGCCGTCGGCGTCCAGGCGATGCGCGCCCCGAGCGACCGCAGGAAGTCGACGAGTTCGAGCACCTCGGGCTCGATGCTGGCGTTCTCGATGACGGTCAACCCGTCGGCCAGCACCGCGGCCATGATGATGTTCTCGGTGCCGGTGTGGCTCGGCACGTCGAGCAGGATGTTGGCGCCCTTGAGCCGGCCGCTGGCGGCGAAGCGGTGGTCGACGTTCGCGACCTCGGCGCCGAGCGCACGGAAGCCCTTGCTGTGCACGTCCACCGGGCGCGAGCCGATGTTGCAGCCGCCGGGACGGGCCGTGCTGGCCTGGCCGAAGCGCGCCAGGAGCGGGCCCATGACGAGGAAGCTGCCCCGGAAACGCTCGGCCAGGGCGTCGGGCGTCGTGCGGGTGCGGATGTCGGCGCAGGTGATCGCCACCCGCGCGAGGGCCGGCTCGTGGACGACGTCGGCGCCCATGTGCCGCAGCAGGTCGAGCATGACGCGGATGTCGGCGATGTCGGGGACGTTCTCGATGACGCAGGTGTCGGCGGTCAGCAGCGTGGCCGCCAGGATCGGCAGCGCGGCGTTCTTGGCGCCGCCGATCTGCACCGCACCGCACAGCCGGGCGCCGCCTCGTATCGTGTAGACCCGCTCGCGCACCGGTGGCTCGACGGGGGGCCGGGCGGGGGCGTCGATCAGGGAGACGGTCATGGGCGCACCCACGCATTGGGTCCGGGTCGGGGCACCCGGGCGCGGCTAGTATACCCGATCGCCCTGGGCCGGCGGGCCGTGGTCCGCCGCGCGATCCGCCGACTCGCCCACACCTGTGGTGCACCGGCGGTGCGCCCCGGCGCTGTCGCCGACGCGTCGCGATCGTGTCCGCGGCCGCCTGTCGCCGCGGGCCCGACCGACCTACGCTCGATCCTCCGCCGCCACAGCCGCGGCCGGGCCACGCGGAGGACGCGATGCTGGCACGGGTCTGGAGCTGCGCCCTGGCCGGGCTCGAGGGCGAGCTCGTCCAGGTCGAGGTCGACATCCACCACGGCTTGCCCCACATCACGCTCGTCGGCTTGCCCGACATGACGGTGCGCGAGTCGAAGGACCGCCTCTACGCCGCGCTGCGCAACGCCGGCTTCGGCTTCCCGATGGCCCGCGTGACGATCAACCTGGCGCCGGCGCACGTGCGCAAGGTCGGCCCGCACTACGACCTGGCGATCGCGCTCGGCATCCTGGCGGCCAGCGAGCAGCTGTCGGCGGGGCTCGACGACGCCCTGATCTTCGGCGAGGTGGCCCTGGACGGGCGGTTGCGCCGCACGCACGGCATCCTGCCGGTGGCGGTGGCCGCGCGTGCGCACGGCTTCCGGCGCGTCGTCGTCCCGGCCGACAACGCCGCCGAGGCCGCACTGGTGCCCGGCCTCGACGTTGTCGCCGCCGACAGCCTGCGGACGCTGGTCGGGCACCTGCGGACCGGCGCGCCGCTGCCGCCGATCGCGCCACCCGCACCGGCGGCCGAGGCCGCGCCCGGCGTCGACCTGAGCGACGTGCGCGGACAGGACCACGCCCGCCGCGCGCTCGAGATCGCGGCCGCCGGCGGGCACAACCTGGCGTTCACCGGACCGCCCGGGGGCGGCAAGACGCTGCTGGCGCGCTGCCTGCCGTCGATCCTGCCGCCGTTGTCGCTCGACGAGTCGCTCGAGGTGACGGCCGTCTACTCGGTGGCCGGCCTGTTGCCCGCCGACGTGCCGCTCGTCCGCGACCGCCCGTTCCGCGCCCCGCACCACACGATCTCGAACGCCGGCTTGATCGGCGGCGGATCGTGGCCGAGACCCGGCGAGGTCTCGCTGGCCCACCACGGCGTGCTGTTCCTCGACGAGCTGCCGGAGTTCGACCCGGCCGTCCTCGAGGGGCTGCGCCAGCCGATCGAGGACCGCCGCGTCACGATCGCCCGCGCCGCCGGCAGCGCCGTCTTCCCGGCCAGCGTCACCCTCGTCGCCGCCCGCAACCCGTGCCCCTGTGGCTACCACGGCGATCCCGACCACGCCTGCACCTGCGCCGTCTCAGCCGTGTTGCGCTACGGCCGCCGCGTCAGCGGCCCGCTGCTCGACCGCATCGACCTCCACGTCGACGTGCCGCGCGTGCCGCACGACCAACTGCTCGGCGGGACGGCGGGCGAGCGATCGTCGACGGTGCGCGCCCGCGTCGAGGCGGCGCGCGCGCGGCAGCAGGCGCGACTGCGGGCAGCTGTCAGGGAGCGGCGGCCGGCGGTGGTGACGACAGCGGCCGGGCCCGCCGCGCCGCTGGCGCTCGCGTCCGTGGACGCCGAGGCGAGCGAGCCGGGCGCCGGCTCGCTCGTCCGCCCGATCGACGAAGCCGCGGACCGCCCGCCGCGCCTGGCGTTCGCGTTCGCGCGCGGCCCGATCGCCCGCTGCAACGCCGAGCTCTCGCCGGCCGAGGTCCGGCGCGACTGCCGCCTCGACGCCGACGGCGAGGCGCTGCTGCGGACGGCGATGCGCCGCCTCGGCCTCTCGGCCCGGGCGTTCCATCGCATCCTCAAGGTGGCCCGGACGATCGCCGACCTCGAGACCGGCGGCGCCATCGAGACGCGGCACGTGGCCGAGGCGCTCCAATACCGGCCCCGCCAGGCGTGAGCGCAGCCGCGACGGCGATCGCCGCGCCGGCCGCGGGCCGCATGCGCTATCCTCGGGCGGCGCTCCTGCGACCTCACGGCCGTCCCGCCATGCCCGACGCCGAGCTGACCTTCGTCCACATCACCGACAGCCACATCGGCCCGACCGCCGACTACGCCCGGCATGGGCAGGCGGCCCTGCCGTGCGCCGAGCGCGTCGTCGACATCATCGGCGCGCTCGACCCGCCGCCGGACTTCGTCCTCCACACCGGCGACGTCGTCACCGAGCCCGATCCGGCCAGCTACCGCCTGGCGGCGCGCGTGTTCGCTCGGTTGGCGGTGCCGACCTACTACGCCGTCGGCAACCACGACACCGCCGCCGACCTGCGCCGCGCAATGTCCGTCGGCCCACACACCCCGCTGCTGCCGGACGGCGAGGCCTGGTCCTACGCGTTCGAGGTGAAGGGGGTCCGCTGCCTGGCGATCGATGCCCGCGGACCGGACGAGATCGACCCGCATGGCCGCCTGTCGCCGGCCCAGTGGTCGGTCCTCGACCGCGAGCTGACGCCCGAGGGTCCGCCGCTCATCGTGTTCACCCATTTCCCACTCTTGCCCGTCGGCAGCCCGTGGATCGACCGCACGATGCTCGTCGAGGACGGCGTCGCGCTGCATCGGCGCTTGGCGGCGATCGCCGGTCGGGTGCGCGGCGTCTTCTTCGGCCACATTCACCAGCCGCTGCAGATGGTCGCCGACGGGGTCCTCTATGCGTCGGCGCCGAGCACGTTCGCCCAGCTGACGGGCGGCCCGCGCGACGACGTCGCTGGCGAGGACCGCGCCGCACCGCCCGGTTACGCGGTCGTCCGCATCGGCGCCGCGGGCACGATCGTCCGTCCGCTGACGTTTCAACGACCGTGACGCACCGTCAGCCCTCGAAGGGAGCCCGCCCATGTCCGACGCCGAGGACCGCCACGGCGACCTCCTGGCCGCCGTCGACTTCGCCGACAACCCCGAGCCGCGCTGCGCCGTCGTGCTGGCACTCGACACCTCGGGCTCGATGCACGGCCGCGCCATCGACGAGCTGAACGCCGGCCTCCAGTCGCTGTCCGCCGCGCTGCGGGCCGATCCGCTGGCCAGCCTGCGGATCGAGATCGCCGTCGTCACCTTCGGCGGCCGGGTGCGGGTCGCCGACCCGGCCGGCGGGTCGACGGCGCCGCTCGACCCGGCCGACGCATTCACGACCGTCGACCGCTTCGTGGCGCCCACGCTCACGGCCGAGGGCGAGACGCCGATGGGCGAGGCCGTCCGCCAGGGCCTGGCGCTCCTGCGCGCGCGCAAGGAGCGCTACCGGGCCCACGGGATCGACTACTTCCGGCCGTGGCTGCTGCTGCTGACCGACGGCCGGCCGACCGACCGCGGCTGGGAAGCAGCCGCCGACGAAGCGCGCGCTGAGGAGGCCCGGCGGGGCGTCTCGCTGTACGCCGTCGGCGTCGAGGGCGCCGACCTCCGCACCCTGGCCCGCTTCTGCTCCGAGGCGCGGCCGCCCCTCAAGCTGGCCGGACTGGCGTTCGCCGAGCTCTTCACCTGGCTGTCGCGCAGCTTGGCGGCGGTGTCGCAGTCACGCCCCGGCGATCAGGCGCCGCTGCCGCCGGTCGGCTGGGCGGTCGCCGACACCTCGAGTTGACGGCGCCGCCCGGCGACCGACCGGCCTGGCGGGTGGCGGCGGCGTCGGTCGCCGGCGCGTCGCACCTCGCCGTAGGCGCCGAGGGCCAAGATGCGCACGCGCTCGCCGTGGTCGCCGACGGCGCGCTGGTGGCCGCGGTGGCCGACGGCGCCGGCAGCGCTCCGCACGGCGCGCGCGGCGCCGCCGTGGCCGTCGCGGCGGCGGTCGGCACGCTGGCGTCCGCCCTGGGGACGGCGGGCGAACGCAGCGCCGAAAGCGATTCCACGGTCGTCGCGGCGGCCGCACGGGCCGCCGCCGCCGCCGTCGCCGCCCTGGCCGCGGCCGACGGCCACGCCGAGCGCGACCTGGCCTGCACGCTGTCGTGCGCTGTCGTCCGGCCCGGCGGCGTGGTGGCGGCCCAGGTCGGCGACGGGCTCGTCGTGGCCCGCGTCGACGGCGGGCTCGTGGCGCTGACCACGCCGGCGCGCGGCGACTACGCCAACGAGACGGTGTTCGTGACGACCCCCGGCGCCGTCGACGACGCAGTGGCGTCGTTGCGGTCGGTCTCGGGCGCGGTCGACGGCGTGGCCCTGTTGACCGACGGCCTGCTGCGCCTGGCAGTCCAACTGGCGGACGCGACGCCGCACGCCGCGTTCTTCGCCCCGCTGTTCGACTTCGCCGCCGCGGCGCCGGACCGCGCGGCGGCCGACGCGGCGCTGGCGACGTTCCTCGCGTCGCCCCGCGTCCGTGGCCGCACCGACGACGACGTGACGCTCGTCGTAGCGGTGCCGGCCGCGGCGCCGCCAGGGCCGTGATCGTCCGCACCGCCGCCGGCGCCCGGCTGACGCTGGGCGACGAGATCGCGCGCGGCGGCGAGGCGGTCGTCCGCACCGTCGTCGGCGACGGCCGGTTCGTGGCCAAGGTCTTCCGCACCGACCGCGCATCGATGGCCGACAAGCTGCGGACGATGTGCGACCACCCGCCGCCCGACCCCGCCGGCGTCGCCGGCCACAGCGCGATCGCCTGGCCGCGGGCGATCCTCTACGACGAGGCCGGCCGACTCGTCGGGTTCGCCATGCCCTACGTCCGCGACGCGGTGCCGATCCTCGACGTCCTGAACCCGCGCCGGCGGGCCGCGACACTGCCGGGCTTCGACCGCGCCTACCTACACCGCACCGCCCGCAACCTGGCCTCGGCGTTGGCGGCGCTCCACGCCGGCCACGTCGTCGTCGGCGACCTCAACGAGCGCAACGTCCTGGTCACGCCGCGGGCGCTGGTGACGCTGATCGACGCCGACTCGTTCCAGATCCAGCGGCTCCAGCCGGCGGCGATCGTCACCTATCCCTGCCCGGTCGGTCGGGCCGAATACACGCCGCCCGAGCTGCAGGGCCAGCCGTTCCGCGATGTGGTCCGGCTGCCGGAGCATGACGCGTTCGGCCTGGCGGTGCTCGTCTTCCAGCTGTTGATGGGCGGCAGCCACCCGTTCCGCGGCGCCTGGCTGGGCGAAGGCGAGGCGCCCCCGCTCGAGGACAAGATCCGCCGCGGCGCCTTCCCCTACCTCGACCGCCCCACGGCGCCGGTCGCGCCGCCGCCCGGCGGCGCGGCGATCGGCACGCTGCACCCGGCGCTGCGCGACGGCTTCGTCGCCGCGTTCGTCCACGGCCACGCCGACCCGCGCCGCCGCCCGACGGCCGAGAGCTGGGCGCGCCGGCTCGAGGCGGCCGAGGCCCGACTGGTGGCCTGCCCGAACGGGCATGCCTTCGCCGACCACCTGGCGGCGTGCCCGGACTGCGGCGCCCGCCGTGCCGGCGCCGGCTGGCGGATGCGCCGCCCGGCGCCCGCGACGCGCGTCGCCGCCGCAGGCGGCCGACCGTCCAGCGCGGTGCCCCCGCTGGCGCGGCCGGCGCCCGCCGCCGTCGCGCTGCCGTCGACCCCGACATGGCCGTGGCTGCGACAGGCCCGTCAGCTCCTGCGCCGGGCGTTCGTGCCGCCGTCGGCCCGCGCGAACGCGGCGCCGGCGACGCGGCTCGGACGGGCGGCCGATCGGATGCGGCGGCTGGGCTGGACGCTCCAGCTGTGCGCCGCCGCCGGCGTCGCCGCCGCGGCGGCCGGCGTGGCGGTGGCGGGCAGCCAGGCGGACGCGCTGTGGCGGACCGTGGCGGCCGCCGGCGTGCCGGCGGCGCTGCTGCGCGGTGCGGTGACCGGCTGGCTTGCCGGCGGCGCCGGGCTGGCCGCCGTCGTGGCGATGCGGGCCGCAGCAGGCGGCGACGCGGCGGGCGCGGCGCCGCCGGGCGGCGCGGGCATCGGGCGTCGTGTCGGCGACGGCTGGATCGGCTGGACCATCGGCTGGCTGGCGGTCGGCGGCGTCGCGGCGCTCGTCGCGCTCGCGGCCCGCGGCGGACCCGCGCCGTGGCCGACCGGCGATCCCTCGCGACCGCTCTTGGGCGGGGCCGCCTGGGCAACGGGTTGGGCGGTCTACGGCGCCGCGGGCGCGGCCGCCGGCGACGGACGGGGCGCGGTGGCGCGGACCGCGGCCGTGTTCGCCGGCGCCGGCAGCGCGCTCTGGCTGATCGTCGCCGTGGTCGCCGGGCGGGTCTGACGGCCGGGCCGGGGTCGTCTAGCCGCCGGTAAACTTCGTCTTGTAGCCCAGCCCCTGCAATGTGGCCGCGATCGTGTCGCGGTGGTCGCCCTGGATCTCGATCGTGCCGTCCTTGACGGTGCCGCCGGTGCCGCAGGCCGTCTTGAGCCGCTTGCCGAGCGCCTTGAGGTCGTCGGGCCGCAGGACGAGGTCGTAGACCACCGTCACCGTCTTGCCGCCGCGCCCCTTCTTCTCGCGCCGGATCGAGGCGACCTGCTCCGATGGCGGGCGGCTCGCGCCCGGCCCCTTGTCGACGCCGGCCTTGGGGACGCGGCCCCCGTGGGTGCTGTAGACCAGCCGGTCACCGCTCGTCATCGTCATCCTCCGCGGTCGAGGGCGGCGTCGGGTGCGCGTCGGGCGTCGCCCCGGCCGCGGAGGCGCCCGCGAGCGCCGCCAAGAGCGCGCCGGCCTGCTGCATCATCCGGCCGCGCGCGACGACCGTCCGCGCCCCTGCCGCGGCCGCGGCCGCGAGCGCACCACCCTCGACGTGAGGGCCGTAGGCCAGCACCGCGACGCCCGCTGCCACGGCGGCGGCAATGCGGTCGAGGGCGCCCGGCGCGGTGAGGTCGACGACGGCGCCGGCCGGTCGCGGCGAGCCGGCCAGCGCCGCGCCCCACGCGCCGTCGTCGACGTTCTGCAGCATGACGCCGGCCGCGCGCGCCGCTTCGCCGACCCGGACGGCCGCCATGAGGTCGGGGATCGAGGCGAGGATGGGCCGCGCGGCCGGCGGACCGCTCGTCGCGCGGAAGGTCGAGACGTCGTTCATCGAGCCGCCTTTCTGGGACGTCGGGACCACGTGTCGGCGATCGCCGTCACCGACGCCACCTCGCGGTCGATCCGCTCGTCCCAGCCGACGAGCACCGTGGCGGCGTAGTGCCGGGCGCCGTCGGCCAGCCGGCCGCGGAGCGCGTCGTCGCGCAGGATCCGGATCAGCGCCGGCGCGATCCGGCCGGGGTCGTCGGGCGGGAGCAGCAGGCCGTTGCGGCCGTCGGTGACGACGTCGCCGGTGCGTCCGTTGGCCAGCGTCACCACCGGCAGGCCGGCGACGAGCGCTTCGAGCAGCGTGTTCGAGAGGTTCGAGTAATCGTACAGCGCCACGAACGCGTCGCCGGCATGCAGGTAGTCCGGCAGCGCCTCGCGTTCGACGAAGCCGGCGAACCGGACGCGGTCGGCGATGCCGAGCGCGGCAGCCCGCCGCTCGAGCGACGGCCGCGCCGGGCCGTCGCCGACGACGACGGCCCGCGCGTCGGGCACGGCCGCGGCCACGGCCGGCAGCGCATCGAGCAGCCGCTCGGCGTGCTTGAGATCGACGAGCTGCGACACCCACACCAGCAGCGGCGAGGCGGCGTCGAAGCCGAGCCGGGTCCGGGCAGCGGCGCGATCGCCGGCCTCGGCGCGCCAGCGGGCGTCGATGCCGTTGCGCCACAGCCAGAGCCGATCGGCCGGCACGCCCAGCCAGGCCGTGATCTCGGCGGCGTCGATCGTCCCATCGTCGGTGACGATGACGGCCCCGGTCGGCAGCCGAAACGCCAGCAGCTCGTCGAAGCGGGCGAGCCAGAGCTTCGCCCAGGCGACCGCGCGCCGGACGCGCGACCCCGACGACGGTGTGGCGGCGTCGCCGGGCGGCGCCGCGCGCCGCGGCGGGCGAGAGACGCCCGGCCGGTCGCTGCCGGTGGCCAGGACGCCGCGGACGTGCTGGACGAAGACGCTGCCCATGATCCGCCCGAACGACGGGACGCCGCGGCGCCAGCCCACCCAGGCGGCGATGGGGATGCCGGGATTGTTCACGCCGTACGTCGCGGCGGGCCGCAGCCGTCGGGCCAGCCGCTCGGCGCGGAGGATGCCGAGAGCGACGAACTGAAGCCACCACAGCCGGAACTTGAGGTGCCGCACCAGCGCGCTGCCCTCGCCGCGGACCTGGCTCAGGTAGGAGTGCTCGGCGTCATAGGCAAAGTCGACGCCGTCGACGGGGATCCGGACATAGTGGACCATCACGCCGTCGATCTCGGCGTGCCGAAGGCCGCGGCGGTTCGTCGGGCAGATGGCGTGGACGACCCAGCCGGCGCGGCGGAAGCCGGCCAGGGCGTGATGGACGGTCGGCTTCCCCTTGCGCGGCCCGGCTTCCCAGATGAAGGGCGTCGCGACGAGCAGGACGGGCGGCGGCGCGCTCATCGCCTGGCGGCCTCGAGCACCGACCCGTACAGCGCCATCAGCCGGCCCATCTCGACCTCGGCGTTGAGCACGCGGGCGGCCGCGAGCGAGCGCCCCTTCATCGCGTCGATGTCGTCGCTCGACAACGCGTTCAGCAGGGCTGCCAGCGACGCCGGCGCGAAGTCGGGGGCGACGACGCCGCAGCCGTGCGCGTCGACGACCTGCGCCATCTCCGGCGACGGACCGATCGCCACCGCCAGACCGGCCATGATGAACTCGAAGAGCTTGTTCGGCAGCGCCATCCGGTAGCTGAAGTCCACCGGCGGCAGCAGGAACAGCCCGATGTCGCCCAGGCCGTGCAGCTTCGGGGCGATCTCGGCCGGCGCCACCGGCGCGTGGAAGGCCACGCGGCCCGGCGCGACGCGCGCCGCCCGCTGCGCCAACGCGTCGACGTAGCCGGGGTCGCTCTCGACGAGCATGAACGCCAGGCGGTACCGGTCGTCGCAACCGGCTACGACGTCGATCATGGCCTCGAGCCGCCGGGCGCGCAGCGCGACGCCGTGGTGGACGAGCGTGATGCGCGTCGGGTCGGTCGAGCGCGGCGGCAGCGCGCGGTAGGCGGGGCAGTTGCGGATCACGACCGGATCGAGGCCGAACGCGGCCCGGTAGCGGTCGGCGATGCCGTCGGCGACCGTCGTCATCGCGGCCGCGCGCGGGGCCTGGGTGCGGATGAGCCAGGTGTAGAACGGCCGGGCCAGGAAGCGCGTGAGCGAGCGGCGCGCCAGCCGGTCGGGGCTGTACTCGTGGGCATCGAACAACACCGGCACGGGCGCATCGCCGCCAGCCGTCGTCCGCGCCGTCGCCGCCGGCGCGGGCGACCGGTCGACGGCGGGCCGGCGGATCGCTTCGGCCGCCGCCAGCGCCAGCGGAAGGCTGATCGCCTCGTTGGCGTGGACGAGGTCGGGGCGGGCGGCGATCACGGCGTCGCGTGCGGCCCCATGGTCGGGCTTGCGCCAGTACCAGCGCTCGAACCACCGCGACGATGCGCGGCCGGCGAGCAGGCGCGCCGCCTGGGCCACCCGGGCGCGGCGCGGCAGCCGGACGGGCGCCACCGGATGGAACGCGACGCCCGCCGGCAGCGGCACGTCCCCCGGCGCCCCCCAGCCCACCACGGCGACGTCGTAGCCGGCGGCCGCGGCGGCGTCGATCTGGCGCAGGACGCGTCCGTCGCGGGCCAGGTCGGACAGGCTGACGATGCAGATGCGCGCGCCCATCAGCGGCGCCGCGCCAAGGCGGTGGCAACGACGTGGCGAAGCGTTTCGGCCTCGTGCTCGGCGTTGAGGGTGGCGGCCGCGCGCCGCGCCGCCGCCTTGAAGCCGTCGATCGCCGTTCCGGTCAGCGCGCGCAGCGCCGTGGCGACCGCGTCGGCGTCGAACCCGCCGGCCACGATGCCGACGCCGTGCTGGCGCACGAGGTCGGCCATGGCCGGCGACGGCCCGACGCACACCGCCAGGCCGGCGGCGACGAAGTCGAACAGCTTGTTGGGCAGCGCTTGGGCATGGTTGAACGTTGTCGGCGGCAGGATGAACAGGCCGACGTCGTACGCCGCCAGCGCCGGCACGATGTCGTCCGGGGCGACGGGCGGCCGGACGGCGATGCGGCCGGGGGCCAGCCGGGCGGCCAGAGCGGCGAGCTCGGCCACGTAGCGCGCATCGGTGGGGACGAGGACGAGGTCGAGCGCGAAGCCGTCGCCGGCGCGCGCGACGGCCTCGACCATGACGTCCAGGTGGCGGCCGCGCGCCGCGACGCCGTGGTGGACCAACCGGATCGGGCGGCCGTCCGTCGGGCGCGGCGGCGGCAGGGCGAAGCGGGCCGGCGCGTTCAGGACGACGACCGGCCGGACACCGTAGCGCGCCGCGTAGGCGTCGGCCAGCGCCGGGCCGACCGTCATCGCGCCGTCGCAGGCCGGCAGATGGGCGTGCAGGAGGCGGTCGATCGCCGGGGCGACGAACGCGCGCCACAGCGGCCGGTCCTCGAACTGGCGCGGCGCGAACTCGTGCAGGTCGGCGACGACGCCGGCGCCGAGCGCCCGGCCAGCGTCGACGGCCGCCGGCAGCGCGTTCCAGTCGTTGGCCACGATCACGTCCGGCGCCAGGGCGACGAGCTCGACGGTGGCGCGGTGGTAGAGGTCGTAGCGCCGGTACCACCGCGCGTAGAGCCGGTCGCGCGCCCGCCCGGGGGCGACGCGGGCGAGCGCCAGGAGGGACGCCTTGGCGGCGCGGTCGACCGGCGCGCCCCGCGCCGGCGGCGCCAGCGGCGCGAAGCGCGCGCCGCCGCCGAGGTCGCGGCCGGCGTCGGCGGCCGGGCCGTAGCCCAAGACGACGACCTCGCCCAGCGCCGCCAGCGCACGCGCCTGGCGCAGGACGCGGGCGTCGCGCGCGATCGGCGCGAACGCCAGGCAGGCGATGCGCGGGCGCTGGGCGCCGCTCGACGCCCAGTCGGGCACCGGATCGATCGCGGCGTCGCGGACGGACGTCATCGGCGGAGCGTCGGGCGCAGCATCGCCCAGAGGTCGCGCAGCGTCTGGCGCTGGACGACCCAGAGCGCGCCGGCGAAGCCGAGCGCGAAGACGATGCCCTTCGTCGCCCCGCCCAGCCACGGCGACGGCGCCGGGCCCAGCAGCCGGACGGCTGCCAGGGCGAGCGCGATGCCGGCCGCCGTGGCCACCGCCGGCGGCAGCCACAGGGTGTGGAACGGGACGTCGACGTGCCGGCGGGCGCGGCGGGCCAGGTGGGCCACGCCGACCAGCGCCATGATGTCGACCGCCACCGCCACGCCCTCGATGCCGTAGCGGGGGCCGAGCAGCCCCAAGCCGACGGCCAGGACCGCCAGCTGGAGCGCGGCGCTCCGCAGCACCGGCGACGGCTCGCCCAAGCTGACGAGCATATCGACGAGGCTGAGGCGCAGCGGGTCGGTCAGGGTAAAGAGCATCATGAGCTGGAACGGCACGACGATCGGTCGCCAGACCGGATCGAGCAGGACGGCGACGATCTCGGGCGCCGTCAGGATCAAACCGCCGGTGGAGAGGAAGCCGCTCGTCAGCAGCAGCGTGTTGGCGGCGCGGTAGGTGGCCGACAGCCGCACCCGATCGCCCTTGAGCTCGGCGTAGGCGCCGCGGACGACGCTGGACAGCGGGCCGACGAGGAAGCTGCGGGGGAACGTCGCGAAGCGGTAGGCGCGCGAGTAGTAGCCCAGGCTGGTCGCCCCGAGCACCGTCCGCGTCCAGAGGTCGTCGAGGCGGTCGGTGACCAGCATGAACAGCCGCGCCGGCACGGCCTGGCGCGAAAAGCCCAGGTAGTAGCGGACGATCGCCGGATCGAGGTCGAAGCGCGGGCGCCAGAACGGCCGCCAGACCATGAGCAGTGCGCCCGAGATGATCACCGCCAGCACCTCGCCGCCCATGAGCGCCCACTTCGTCGCGCCGCCCAGCGCCAGCGCCACGCTGAACGAGGCCGAGCCGACGAGCTCGATGACGTCGGCGACGGCCATGCGGCGGTGGGCGATGCGGCGGGTCAGGATGACGCGCGGCGTGTCGAGGAACAGCGAGACGGCGCGCGTCAGCGTCAGGCCGACGAGGAAGAAGCGGATGACCCCGGTGGCGAACAGGAGCGCGCCGGCGCACAGCACCACGGCCCAGGCCAGCGTGGCCAGGGTCTTGAGGGTGAACAGCACGTCGGCCGCGCGCCGCTCGTCCTCGGTCTCGCGGGTGCGGTTGAGGAACGCGCCGTCGATGCCGAGGCTGGCGACGACCGACGTCACGACGACGATGCTGCCGGCGGCCGCGAACTCGCCGAACAGGTCGACGTGCGCCGCCAGAAGGTTGGCCAGGAGCACGCTGCGGACGAACGTGATCCCCATCCGCACCGGGCTCGAGCCGACGCTCCACAACAGCGAGCGCACCGTGCGCCGGCCGACGCCGGTCGCCGCCAGCTCAGGCGTCGAGGTCGGCATCGCCGTCGATCTCGGGGCCGGGGGCGGGGCGGGACCGGGCGGCCGCGTCGGTTCGCCACCACGCCACGGTGCGCGCGATGCCGTCGGCCAGCGCGACGGATGGCGCGTAGCCGAGGGCGGCCCGGGCGCGGCCGATGTCGGCGCACGAGCGCCGGATGTCGCCGGGCCGCGCCGGGCCGGTGACGATCGGGCTGGCGCTGGCGCAGGCGGCGCGCACCTGCTCGGCCAGCGCGCGGACGGAGGTTTCGACGCCGGCGCCGATGTTGTAGACCTCGCCGCTTCCGGGCGGCCCGAACAGCGCGGCGCGCACGGCGGCCGCCACGTCGCCGACGTAGACGAAGTCGCGCGTCTGGGCGCCGTCGCCGTGGACCTCGATCGGGGCGCCGGCCGCGGCGGCCTCGATGAAGCGCGAGATCACGCCGCAGTACGGGTTGGCCGGGTCTTGGCGCGGGCCGAAGACGTTGAACAGCCGCAGCGACAGCGCCGGCGTGCCCCGGTCGCGGGCGGCGGCATGGAGGTGGAGCTCCGAGGCCAGCTTGTGGATGCCGTAGGGCGAGAGCGGCTGCCCGACCGCCCCCTCGCCGATCGGCAGCGCGTGCGGGCCGTCGGCCGTGCCGTCGCCGTACACCGCCGCCGACGAAGCGTAGACGAGCTGCCGCACACCGTGCGCCGCCGCCCACGCCAGGGCGTGCAGCGTTCCGCCCAGGTTCGTCGCGAGGTCGGGCCACGGATCGGCCAGCGACGCCGCGACCGAGGTCTGGCCGGCCAGGAGGACGGCGTGGGTGACCGGGCCGCGGCTCGCGGCGAAGGGCGCGACGAGCGGCGCCAGGGGCTCGGCGGCGCTCGCCCGGACGATCGCCAGCCGCGGGTCGCCGGACCACCGCGCCAGGTTCGCCAGCCGCCCGGTGCTCAGGTCGTCGACGACGAGGACCGCGGCGCCGTCCTCCAGCAGCATGTCGACGACGTGCGAGCCGATGAACCCGGCGCCGCCGGTGACGAGGACGCGGGCGCCGGCCGCGGCGCTCATCGGGCCGCGCCGGCGTCGCCGGGGCGCGCGGGGCTGCCCCGGCGGGCCACCGCCTCATCGAGCGTCGCCCGCAACGCCTCGGCGAACGCCGGGTAGTTGGCCTCGGCCCGGTAGCGCGCCCGCCATGACGCCTTGGCGGCGGCGCGCGCCGCCGCCGCCGGGGTGCCCGGCCGGAACGCCGCCAGCGCCGCCGCGATCGCCGCGGCCGACGCGTCCGCGGCGACCAGGCGCCCGTTGCCGTCGTCGACGATCTCGGGCGTGCCGCCGACCGCCGTGGCGACGCACGGGACGCCGTAGCTCTGGGCTTCCATGAGGGCGACCGAAACCCCTTCGCTGGCCGAGGTGTTCAGGCAGACATCGACGGGACGCGCGGCGTAGTGGGCCGCGATCTGCGCGCCCTCGACGTGACCGTGCAGCGTCCACGCCACGTTCGGCCCGAGCGAGGCGTTGGCCAGCGCCTCGACGGCCGGGCGCGTCGGCCCGTCGCCGAAGTGGTCCCAGGCGATCGGTCGGCCGGGCTCGGCGGCGGCGAGGGCGGCGATGGCCGCCACGGCCACGTCGAGCCGCTTGACCGGCCGGCAGCCGCCGCAGGTCACGATCCGCAACCCGCCGTCGGCCGACGGCGCGGCGTCGAGGCCGGGGTCGGGCACGCCGAGGCGATGGGTGACGATGCGCCCCGCGGCGGCCGGCGCGCGGCGCAACAGGGCGGCGCGGCCGGCGTCCGAGACCGGAAAGATCCCGTCTGCGGCGGCGATCGTCGCCGCGCGCAGCGGCAGGTACGGCGGCCGGTAGCGGTCCTCGAGCACATCGCCGCCGTGGGCGCGCGAGACGATCGCCGCCGGCCCGAGACGGCGCCGGGCGCGGCCGAGGCCGTAGGTGAGCGGGCCGAGCCAATAGCTGTAGTAGAGCGTCGGCCCCGGCGCGGGCGGCAGCGCGGCCGGCAGCCAGGCCGCGAGCGCCCGCGCCCGGCGGGCGTAGAGCATCGCGGACCGCAGCGAGACCTTGTGGGCCGTGACGGGCAGGCGGCCGACGACGTCGGCCCACCAGGCCGGCGTGCGCAGCCCGGCCGCGGCGTCGGCCCAGCGCTCGGGCACGATGCGCCGATAGACGGCGGCCCAGCGCTCGTCGACCGCGATGCCCGGCGGCACCGCCCGGCGCGTTGCCTCGAGTCGGCTCGGCACGACGACGACCGGGTCGAATGCCGCCGCCAGCCACGGCAGCTCGTCGGCGAGGAACGTCTCGCCGGCGCCGGTCGGGTAGGACGCCGTGAAGAGCACGAGCCGCGATGCGGAGCGTTCGCCGGCGGCCATGGCCGTCACGGTGCGGCCGGCCGTCACGCCGCCGGGCGGCGGACGGTCACCAGGATGCCGTCGCCGAAGAACGGGCTCAGGCGGAGCAGGATCCGGCCGACGGTCCGCTCCGGCAGGCCCCGCCACCGCGGCCGCAGGCGCCGGAGCCAGCCGCGCGGCGAGCGCGACGGCGGGACGTCGGGCAGCAGGAACTGGTACATCGCGCCGTCGACGACCTCGAGCCCGTGCTTGCCCAGCAGGTTCGTGAGCGTGTAGTACGAGAAGTAGGCGTTGTGGTCGGGGTGGACGAGCTCGTGGCCGCGGACCAGCCCGACCAGCGTGGCGTACTTGAAGGCGTTGGGGACGCTGATCACGAGCTCGGTCCGGCCCGGCGCCATGAGCGCCTGGACGCTGTCGAGGAACAGGCCTGGGTTGGAGAGGTGCTCGACGAGCTCGCTGGCGACGATGACGTCGAACGCCCGACCGGCCAGCTCCGGCGTCGACCCGACCGTCGCCGCATCGGCCACGGCCAGGTTCGGCACGCCGTGCGATCGCAGAAAGGCGATGCCCGCGGCGTCGACGTCGACCCCCCAGAGCTCGGCCGCCACGCCGTCCAGCCGTTGGTGCATCAGCTCGCCGCGGGCGAAGCGCTCGGCCAGGATGCCGCTGTCCACGCAGCCGATGTGGAGGACCCGCCGGCCGGCGCAGCGCCGAAGGACGTAATCGTGCCGGCCGTGGACGCGGGGGACGCGGGGCAGCCGCTGGACGAAGTTCATGCCGCGGCCCCGTCGTCGTGACGGGTCCCGACGCCGATCGTCCGGACCGTCCAGCCGGCCCGCCGCGCCGCAGCGGCATCCACGACGCGCCGCCCGTCGACGAGGACGCGCGTCCGGACCCGCCGCGCCAGCGCCGCCCAGTCGAGGTCGCGGTAGGCGCCGTGGCCGACCATGACGACGACCGCGTCGGCGCCGTCGACGACCGACTCGACGGTCCGGCCGCGGTAGGCGGGCACCCATGGATCGTGGGCCGCGACGTCGGCGCCCCGCGCCGCCAGGTCGGCGACGAGGGCGGTGCTGGGGCTGTTGCGGTCGTCCTCGGTGTTCTCAAGGTAGCTCATGCCGAGCACGGCGACGCGGCTGCCGTCCAGGGCGCGGCCGTGCCCGGCCAGGCTGGCGGCGGTCAGCTCGGTCATGTGGGCCGGCATCCCGTCGTTCACGGCGCGCGCGGCCGGGATCAGGCGCGCCGTCGTCGCCGCGCCGCGGTCGTCCAAGCCGGCCAGGCCGCTGACGAGCAGCCACGGGTCCTTGGGGATGCAGTGGCCGCCGACGCCGGCGCCGGGCAGCAGCATGTTCCGTCCAGGCGACTGGTTGAGCAGCTCGCGCACCCGCCAGACATCGGCGCCGACGGCCTCGCAGATGAGCGCCATCTCGTTGGCGAAGGCGATCTGGACGTCGCGGTAGGCGTTCTCGCCGGTCTTGACGAGCTCGGCCGTCAGGGCGTCGCTGGCGTCCAGCGTGGCGGTCGGGTCGGTGACGACGTGCCGGTAGAGCCGCAGCGCCACGTCGGCCGCGCGCGGCGTCGCGCCGCCGACGACGCGGCTCATCGACGCCAGGTTCGCCAGCAGCCGGCCGGGCATGACGCGCTCGGGACAGTGGACCAGCAGGACGTCGTCGCCGATCGCCAGCCCGCTCGTCTGCTCGAGCGCCGGGGCGACGACGCGGTCCATCGTCCCCGGCGCCAGCGTGCTCTCGACGACGACGAGCGTGCCGGGCCGAAGGCGCGGGCCGATCGCCGCCAGGGCGCCCTCGAGCGCGCGGTAACCCGGCCGGTGCGTGGCGGGGTCGACCGGCGTGTCGACGGCGACGAGGACCGCGTCGCAGCCGCGCAGCGCCTCGGGGTCGGTCGTGGCCTCGAGCCGCCCGGCGGCGACGACGCGCGCCAACAGCTCGGGCAGGCCGGGCTCGTCGCCCTCGAACGGCACCCACCCGGCGCGGATGGCGTCGACCTTCGGTGCGCTGATGTCGAGCCCGACGACGGTGTACCCCGCGCCGGCCAGCGTGCAGGCCACCGGCGTGCCGACGAAGCCGAGGCCGACGACCGCCAGCCGGGCGGTGCGGTCGTCGAGGCGGGCGGCGAGCCCGTCGAAGGCGTCGGGGTCGTGCCGCGCGAGGTCGGCGTCCGCACCCGGCGTTCGATCGCCGTAGCCGCTCATCGCGCGGCGATCCCGTCGCTCGCCGCGGCGCGCTCGCCGGCCGCGACGACGGCGCGGGCCAGCCGCAGCGCCGCCAACCCGTCCTCGCCGCTCACAACCGGCGGCGTGCCGTCGCGCACCGCCGCCGCGAACGCCGCCAGCTCGGCCACCAGCGGCTCGCCGCCGTCGATGCGGATCGCGGTCGCGTTCCCCTCGACGACGCCCTGGAGTTGGCCGAACGTCTCCCAGTGGGCGTCGGCGGAGGCGTTCTGGTGGAACGTGAGCGTCTGCCGCAGGTAGTCGGCCACGAACATGCCGCCCTCGCCGGTCACGCTCAGCTGCCGGATCTTCGTCGGCGTCAGCCAGTTGATGTCGAGCAGGCCGATCGTCCCGCCCTCGAAGCGCAGCAGCCCCAGCAGCAGGTCCTCGTGGGCGGTGTGGATCCGGCGCGCCGTCTCGGCCTGGATGCGGATGACCTCGCGGCCGACCACCCAGCGCAGGATGTCGAGGTCGTGCGTCGCCAGGTCGATGACGACGCCGACGTCGCGCACCCGGGCCGGGAACGGGCCGAGGCGGCGGGCCTGGACGGTGAACAGCCGCCCGAGCTCGCCGGCGTCGAGCCGCCGCTTCAGCTCGCGCACGGCCGGGTTGAACCGCTCCACATGGCCGACCGTCAGCACGACGCCGGCGGTGCGGGCGGCGTCGATCATCGCCCGCGCCTCGTCCTCGGTGGCGGCGATCGGCTTCTCGACGAGCAGCGCCACGCCGGCGTCGATGACGTCGCGCGCCACGCCCAGGTGCTGCGCGGTCGGGACGACGATGCTGACGAGGTCGGGGCGGGCCTCGGCCAGCAGCGCGCGGTGATCGGCGAAGACGGGGACGCGGAAGCGCCGGGCGACCCAGTCGCGGCTCGCGGCGGCCGGGTCGGCCACACCGACGAGGTCGACGTCGTCGAGGGCGTCGAAGACGCGGGCGTGGTGGCGGCCCATCGCCCCGGCGCCGATGACGGCGGCGCGCAGCGTCATCGCCTGGCCCCGGGCGGCGGGCCGGCGGCGTCCTCGACCGGCCGCCCGTCGACGAACGCCACACCGCAGGCGAAGCAGCGGTCGCGGGCCGGATCGAGCCGCTCGCCGCACTTGCAGACCCAGCCGATCTGCCGCGCTGGGTTCCCGACGACGAGCGCGAACGGCGCGACGTCGCGCGTCACGACCGCCCCGGCGCCGACGATCGCCCAGCGGCCGATGGCCACGCCGGTGACGACAACCGCCCCGGCGCCGATCGCCGCACCGTCGCCGACGGTTGTCCGGCCGACCGTCCAGTCGTCGGCGGCCTTGAGGCTGAGATCGGGGTTGACGGCGCGCGGGACGCGGTCGTTCGTGAAGCATGCCTGCGGGCCGACGAACACCCCGTCGCCGAGGGTGAGGCCGTGGTACAGGAGCGCGCCGTTCTGGATCTTGCAGTTGCGGCCCACCGCGACGTCGCTGTCGACGTAGACGTCCTTGCCGACGATGCTGCCGGCGCCCAGCCGAACGCCCTCGCGGACCTGGCTGTGGTGCCAGACCTGGCAGCCGGCGCCGACCTCGGCCTCGGGGTGGACGATCGCGGTCGCGGCGATGCGGGCGCTCGGGTCGACGGCCATCAGCCGGCCGAGCTGGGCGCCGCGACGCCGACGGCTTCGGCGACGGCCGCCATCACCTCGTCGAACTCGGCGTCGGTCATGCCGGCGAACAGCGGCAGGTTGAGCACGCCGCGGGCCAGCCGGTCGGCCTCGGCGCCGCCGACGGCCGCCGCGAGGTGGCCGGCCGCGCCGGGCTGGGTGCGCATCGAGCCGGGGTAGACCGTTCCGAAGCCGATGCCCCGCTCGGTCAACGCGGCCTCGATGGCCGGTCGGTCGGCCGGATCGTGGAGCGTCACGTTGAGGTAGCCGTTCTCGACGAAGCCGTCGGGCGGGCCGACGACGCGGACGCCCAGCGCCGGCAGCTGCTCCTGGTAGCGCTCGGCGATCCGGCGGCGGGCGGCCAGCCGGTCGTCGAGGTGGTCCAGGCAGAGGTCGAGCCAGGCGGCGTCGAAGCCGCTCATCCGGCTGTTCCAGCCCACGGCGCCGTGGGCGTAGTGGTCGGTGCGGCCGTGGTTGGCCAGCATCCGGACCGTGCCGGCGAGGTCGGCCGTCGAACAGACGACGGCGCCGGCGTCGCCACAGGCGCCGAGCACCTTGGCCGGGTAGAACGACACCGTGGCGACGTGCGCACCGGCATAGATCGAGCGGCCGCGCCAGCGCACGCCCCAGCTCTGCGCGCCGTCCTCGACGAGGGGGATGTCGCGCGATCGACAGAACGCGCGGAAGTCGTCGAGCCGGCGCGAGCCCCAGCCGTAGAGGTGGACGAGGATCGCGGCCTTCGGCCGGTGGGCGTCGACGGCGCGGACGAACGCGTCGTAGTCCAGCTGAAGGTCGATCGGGTCGATGTCGACCGTCACGACGCGCGCCCCGACGTTGACGACGGCCTCGAACGTGGCCCAAAACGTCGCGTCCGGGATGACGACGACGTCGCCCGGCCCGACGCCCACGGCGCGCAGCGCGAGCTGCAGCGCGTCGGTGCCGTTCGCGCAGGCGACGACGGCGGGGGCTTCGGCGGCCGCGGCCAGCCGCGCCTCGAGGCGCGCGACGTCGGGTCCACCGACGAAGCGGGTGTGGGCGGTGATGTCGCGCACGCGATCGAGCCAGCGGTCCAGGAAACCGGGCTCGAAGCGTTGCAGATCGATGAACGGGACCGACACCCCGCGACTCCTTGCCGGCGACAGGCGCCTTGCGCCCGACAGAGCAGCCCATTATGCTACGCGGCTCTGCCGGGGGGCCACGTTGGGCGAGCGGCCGGCGCCGTCCTGCGACCGTGCGCACGGCGCGGGTGTTCGACCCAAGGCGCCCTCCACCCCTTCTCCCACGCGAGGTCCGACCGTGAACGCACCGCGCCGAACAGCCCTGGCGGCCCTGGCCGCGCTCATCGCCCTGGCCGTCGACGCGGCCGCCACCGGCGGCGCCGTCGCCGCCCGTCCGCTGGACGCCGCGCCGGCCCACGCCGCCGCGTCCGACGCCGTCCGCCCGAGCCGTCCGCCCGAGCCGCCGCCAGCGCCGTCCGGCGACCCGGCCCGCCGCGAGTACCTCGTGTTCCTCGACGACGCCGTGCCGCTGGCGTCGTATCGGGGCGGCGTGGCCGGGCTGGCCGCCACCGCGGCCGACCTCCATGGCGACGTCCACCTCGACCTCGGCACCCCAGCCGCGCGCGCCTACGCCGCCCACCTCGATCGGCTGCGCCGGGCGGCGATCGAGCGACTCAAGGTCGTCGCGCCGCGGGCCGACATCGGCTGGCAGTACCACATCGTCGCCCACGGCTTCACCGCCGCCCTGACCGCCGACGAGGCCGTCGCCGCCCAGCGCCTGCCGGGCTTCGATCTGGTCTTCCCCGATGAGGCGCTGGCCTACGAGATGGACTCCAGCCTCGACGTCGTCGGCGCCACCACGGCCTGGCAGGCCATCGGCGGACCGGACAACGCCGGGCGCGGCGCGCGGATCGCCGTCATGGACAGCGGCATGGACGTCCGCCATCCATGGTTCCGCGACGAAGGCATGCCGCCACCGCCGGACGGCTTCCCGTCGGCGCAACTCGTCGGCGGCAACGCCACGTTCGACTACCCGAACCCCGAGCGCTTCGTGAACGGCAAGGTCATCGCCGCCCGGGTCTTCGTCCGCAACGCCACGACGCAGACGATGCAGACGACGACGCCGCTGACAGCGTGCGCCAACCCGCCGCAGGTCACGCCGACGAACCCGAACCCCGCGCCCGTCAGCTGCGGCGGCAACGAGCACGGCCTGCACGTCGCCGGCATCGCCGCCGGCCGCCGCGGGACCTACGACCTCACGTTCGGCAACCTGTCGCTACCCACGGTCATGTCGGGCGTCGCGCCGATGGCGCACCTGCTGACCTACCTGAACGCCAACCCGAGCAACGGCGCCGTGGTCGCCGGGCTCGAGCAGGCCGTCAAGGACGCGGTCGACGTCGTCAACATGTCGCAGGGCACGGTGGGCTGGCTGCTCGCCCGGCCCGAGCGGCACCCGATCTCGATCGCCGCCGAGGGCGCCGCCGACGCCGGCACGGTGTTCGCCGTCTCGGCCGGCAACGCCGGCTCGAACGGGCGGACGTCGCTGTCCGGCGGCTGGAAGTACAGCCCGCGCATCCTGGCCGTCGGCAACTCCACGTCGAACGGCTCGGTCGACCAGACGCTGAGCATCTCGGGCGCCGGCGTGCCGGCGGAGGTCGAGCAGATCATCGGCTCGCCGCGCGGCGTCGACCCGATCACGACGACGATGACCGGCGACCTCTACCTCTCGCCCAGCGGCGGCTGCCTCGAGGAGGCGGGCGCGTCGGGCAAGATCGTCGTCGTCGACCGCTTCGGCGCCGGCACCTGCGGCTACCCCAACCGCGCCGACATCATGGCCCGCAGCGGCGCCAAGGCGATCGTCTTCTACTACAACGACCGCAACCTCGGCGGACCGTCGGCGCAGGGCCTGGCGCTGCCGGCCGTGGCCGTCGGCCTGCGCGGCGGCAAGCCGCTCATGGACTGGCTCACCGCGGGCGGCACCGGCCGCATCGAGATCGACGGGACGATCGCGCGGGCCAAGAGCGACGTGGCCGACGTCATGAGCACCTCGTCGAGCCAAGGCCCCGGCCTCGACTGGCAGATCAAGCCCGACGTGGCGGCGCCCGGCGAGGGCACGATGAGCAGCGTGATCTTCATCGACCGCTCGGGCCAGCGACTCTACCGCGTCGATGCCAAGAGCGGCACCAGCATGGCCACGCCGCACGTCTCGGGCGCCGTGGGCGTGCTGCGCGGCGCCCACCCGGACTGGACGGTCGACCAGATCCGCAGCGCCATCGTCAACACCGCCAGCCCGTCGCTCAAGGTGAACGTCCTCGAGCCGCGCGCCGCCATGCCCTACGACGGCGGCCCGGGCCGGCTCGACGTCGCCGCCGCGCTCGACCCCGGCGCGTTCCTCGCGCCGACGACGCTGAGCTTCGGCCGCGTCGCCGAGGGCGCGACGGTGTCGATCCCGTTCACGATCGAGAGCGATCTCGACGTGGCCGCTACCTGGACCGCCGGCGTCACCGCCGGCGGCGGCACCGGCGCCACCGTCGCCGTCGAACCCAGCTCGCTCTCGATCGCGCCCGGCGAGACGGCGACGCTGACGGCCACGCTCAAGGTCGCCTCCGACGTGCCCGACAGCGAGCACTGGGGTACCGTGAACCTGGTGACCGACGCCGGCGGCGCGACGCATCGCCTGCGCCAGCAGTACTACGCGTACGTCGACCGCACCGCGGCCCGCAAGAACGTCCTGATCGTCGACTGGGCGCACGGCAGCAAGGTGGACCACACGGCCGCGTACACCGAGGCGCTCGAAGCGCTGGGTCTGACGTACGACGTCTGGGTCCTCGACAACGCCGCCAACCGCGTCAGCGCGCCGTCGCTGCCGATCCGCACCAGCCACCCGCCGCTGGCCGAGATGTCGCGCTACGACCTCGTCCTCCTCAACACGAACGAGAGCAAGACGTCGATGCACGGCGTCTCCCTCAGCGGGCTCTACCAGTACCAGAACCACATGCTCCGCGGCGGCAGCTTCCTCATCGCCGGCCAGGGTACGCTCAACTTCTGGCGCTACCTCGCCACCGCCACCCGCCTGGCCGACAACGCGACGCTCCGCCGGACCTATGCGCACACCTGGCCGTTCACCTGGGCCGGCGGCCCGAGCCAGAACGTCGGCTGCGAGGTCTGCATCATGCGCTACTTCACCGGCTTCACGCCGGAGTACACCGCAACGCTCTCCGGCCGGCTGCTCGTGCCGTTCCCGCAGCCGGTCGACCGCACCGCCCGCGACGTCGTGCTCGAGCCCAACCCGGCCGCCGACCCCGGCACGCCGTTCCGCTACCCGATCGATCTCTCGACCGGCACCAGCGCGCCCGAAGGCGCCGCCGGCAACCAGTACACGTTCGCCTCGGGCAGCGTCGTCACCGGCTACAAGCCGACGACGAGCTCGACGCTGGCCACCGGCCTCGGCGACTACGACTACGCCGAGGGCATCATCGACGACCTCGTCCCGCTGGCTCGCCCGCTCTGGGCCTACACCGGCACCTTCGCCGTCGACCGCGTCAACCCGATGACGACGACGACGCAGAGCAAGGTCGTCGGCACCTACGTCGCCGGTCAACAGCACCCGGGCACCGGCGTGACCTGGAACGCGATGTTCTGGGGCTTCGGCCTCGAGGGCCTGGGCACCGGCGGTGCGCCGAACGAGCCCAACGCCACGCCGCTCGTCGGCACCCGGATGCGACTGCTGGGCGACGCGTTCAACTTCCTGGCCCACAACCTGACCGACCTGACGTACGACGTCGTTGACGATGCCGCGCCGAGCTTCGAGCTGGCCATCGACGTGCCCGAGTTCGCCTCGTCGCCGTTGATCGACCGGGCCGAGATCGACTGGGGCGACGGACGTGCCGCCGAGTCCGTGACCTGGAGCGACCGCGTCTCGCTGCGCACGGTTCGGTTCGACCACGCCTACGCCGGTCCGGGTACCTACACCGTCGCGATGACCCTTTATCCGCGCGCCGATGCCGCCCCGATCCACCTATCCGGCGACGTCGTCGCCGGCGCCGCCCGCAACCCGGTCATCTTCCTGCCGGTGACCGTGCGTGGACCGCTCGGAGCGGACGCCGCCGGGCCGGGGGCGTGGTTCGGTCGGCGCGACGCGCGCCGCTAGACGCGGACCCGTACGGCGGCCTGGCGCCGCCGCAGCGATCCCGCCGGCGACCCCCTCGCCCCCGACCGGGGCGAGGGGGTCGCCGTGCGATGGCGGCTAGTAGCGGTAGCCCTCGGCCTTGAACGGCCCGCGGGCGTCGACGCCCATGTAGGCCGCCTGGTCGGCGCTCAGCGTCGTGAGCTTGACGCCGAGCTTGTCGAGGTGGAGGCGGGCCACCTCCTCGTCGAGGTGCTTGGGCAGGACGGTGAGGCTGACCGGGCGGCGGTTCTGCCAGAGGTCCAGCTGTGCCAGCACCTGGTTCGTGAAGCTGTTCGACATGACGAAGCTCGGATGCCCGGTGGCGCAGCCGAGGTTGACGAGGCGGCCCTTGGCCAGGACGTAGATGCTGCGGCCGTCGGGGAACGTGTACTTGTCGACGGCGCCGACGCTCTCGGGCTTGATGACGGTGGTGGTCACGCCCGGGAAGTCGTCGAGCGCCTCGACCTGGATCTCGTTGTCGAAGTGGCCGATGTTGCAGACGATCGCCTGGTCCTTCATCCGCGACAGGTGGTCGACGGTGATCACATCCTTGCAGCCGGTGGCCGTGACGTAGATGTCGGCGTGGCCCAGGGTGTCCTCGATCGTCAGGACGTCGTAGCCGGCCATCTTCGCCTGCAGGGCGCAGATCGGGTCGATCTCGGTGACGATGATCTTGGCGCCGAGGCTGCGCAGGCTCTCGGCGCAGCCCTTGCCCACATCGCCGAAGCCGCAGACGACCGCCGTCTTGCCGGCGATCATGACGTCGGTGGCCCGCTTGATGCCGTCGACGAGCGACTCGCGGCAGCCGTAGAGGTTGTCGAACTTGCTCTTGGTGACCGAGTCGTTGACGTTGATGGCCGGGAACAGCAGCTCGCCGCGCTCGAGCATCTGGTGCAGCCGGTGGACGCCGGTTGTCGTCTCCTCGCTGACACCGACGATGCCGGGCACGACCCGCCCCCACCAGCCGGGCAGCTCGGCCCGCAGCCGCTTGAGCGCCTTGTAGAGGGCCTCTTCGTCGTTCGAGCCGGCCGCCTTGTCGAGGACCCGCGGATCCTGCTCGGCGCGGAAGCCGAGGTGGGCGAACAGCGTCGCGTCGCCGCCGTCGTCGACGATGAGCGTGGGGCCGAGCGGCTCGCCGCCGGCCGGGTTCGGGAACTTCAGCGACTGCTCGAGGCACCACCAGTACTCGTCGAGCGTCTCGCCCTTCCAGGCGAAGACCGGCACGCCGGCGGCGGCGATGGCGGCCGCGGCGTGGTCCTGGGTGCTGAAGATGTTGCAGCTCGACCACCGCACGTCGGCGCCGAGCTCGACGAGGGTCTCGATGAGCACCGCGGTCTGGATCGTCATGTGCAGCGAGCCGGTGATCCGCGCCCCGGCCAGCGGCTTGGCCGGCCCGTAGCGCTCGCGGCAGGCCATCAGCCCCGGCATCTCGTGCTGGGCGATGTCGATCTCCTTGCGGCCGAAGTCGGCCAGGCCGAGATCGCGGACCTTGAAGTCGGCGGCGAGGGTGGCGGCGGTCACGGGTGGCGCTTCCTTTCGCGATCGATCCCACGGGCGCGCGGCCCGACGAGACGCTGTGGTGGCATGGCGGCGACGGCCGATGATAGCAATGCCGGCCTAAGAACATGCGCCCGTCATGCGTCACTTGGGCATCACGCGCCCGGCGGGTCGTCCGCCAAAGGAGGCAGGATGGGATGGACGAATTCGGCTACCGCGCAGACGCAGTCCGGCCCATGATGCTCGACCGGACGGCGGCGCCCCGCGGCCGCGACGAACGCGGCCGTCGGCGTGCCCGCGCTGACGGCATCCCGGTGACGCGCCGGCTGGCAGGAGGCAACCGATGAGCTCCGACACCCCGCCCGCAGCCCCGCCGACGCCCGCCGACGTCGTGTCGGCGGCCGAGGTCGACGTCGCTTCCGACGCCGTGTCCGGCGCCGACTGGATCACCGCCGCCATGGACGCCCACGCCGAGGCGCTGGTCCGCTACACCGCCCGGCTTACGCCCGACCTCGACACCGCGCGCGACGTCGTCCAGGACGCCTTCTTGCGCCTCTGCCGGGCCGACCGCGCGGCCGTCGGTGACCGGGTCGACCTCTGGCTCTTCACCGTCTGCCGCAACCGGGCGTTCGACCTCTACCGAAAGGACCGTCGCATGACGCCGCTCACCGAGGCCGCGGCCCGCAGCCGCGCCGCGGCCGACGACGGCCCCGAGGCCGCCGCGCTGCAACTCGACGCCCACGGTCGCCTCCTGGCGCTCGTGGCCACGCTGTCGGACCGCCAGCAGGACGTGCTGCGGCTGAAGTTCCAGCACGAGCTGAGCTACGCCGAGATCGCCCAGGTCACCGGGCTCTCGGTCAGCAACGTCGGCTACCTCCTCCACGTCGCGCTCAAGCGGCTGCGCGAGCTCGCCGCCGGTCTCGACGCCGACGCCCAACCCGCCTCCTCCACCGGCCGCCCCGCCCCGGCCGCCGGCACGGCGAACGGAGCCTGACGATGACGACCCGACCTGACGCCGACCCGCGGTCGACCCCGACCACCGACGACCCGCGCCTCACCGCCTTCGCCCTGGGCGAACTGTCCGACGCCGACCGCGACGACCTGGCCGCGGCGCTGGCGGGCGACCCCGCCCTGGCCGCCGAGGTCGACGCCGTCCGCGCGCTGGCCGACGACCTGGCGGTGGCGTTCTTCGCCGAGCCCGCCGTGCCGTCCGGCGGCCTGACCGACGCGCAGCGGTTCGCCGTCCGCAATGCCGCCCGCCGCGCCGCGTCGCGTTGGCGGCTGCCGATCGTCGACGGGCGATGGGCCCGCCCCGCCCTGGCCTCCCTCGCCGTCGCCGCGACCGTCATCGTGCTCTTCAACCCGGCCGTCGGCTCGGCGGTGCTGGCGACGCGGATCTGGGCGGCCAAGGTGCGCGACGGCAACAGCATCACCCAGCTCAACAACCGCGATATCGGCGCGGAGATCTATCGGCGGGCCGGCGACCGCCCGACGGTGTGGTCGATGCTGACCGGCGCCGGGAGCAACGGGCGGTTCGCGGCGGCGCCGGCGGCGCCGAGCTTCGGCGCCGCGGAGCTGGGGGGTAGCCCGGGGCTCGCCGACTCGTCGGCCGACAGCCGGCCCGCGAGCGAGATGGAGCAGCCCTATGCCGCGGCGGGTGAGGCGATGGCGCTGCAGGTCCAGGCCACGCCGGTCCCGGCGGCGGACGCCGGCGCGGCCGCCGCTCCGCCGATCGCCCCGTTGGCCGACCCCAGCCGCAAGGTCGTCAAGGACGCGGACCTGACGTTGGAGGTCGACGACGTCGCGGTCTCGATGGGCCGCATCGAGACGATCGCCGCGCAGTCCGGCGGCTACGTCCTCGAGTCGCGCAGCGACCAGAGCGCCGACGGCGCTCGACCCGGGGCCATGGTGAAGTTCGCGGTGCCGGTGGACCAGTTCGAGGCGGCGCTGGGGCGGCTGCGGGCGATCGGCGTCGTGGCCGACGAGCACGCCAGCGGCGTCGACGTCAGCACCGAGTTCACCGACCTCCAGAGCCGCATCGCCAACCTCGAGGCCACCCAGGCGCGGGTGCGGGAGTTCCTGGCGCAGGCCAAGACGGTCGAGGAGGCGCTGCAGGTCAACGCCCGGCTCACCGAGATCGAAGGCCAGCTGGCCGAGCTCAAGGGCCGCTCGGCCTACCTGGCCGGCCGCGCCGCCTACTCGACGATCACGGTCTCCCTCGTCGGCCCGCTGCCGCCGACGCGCACCCCCACGGTCACGCCGACGCCGACCGTCACGCCGACGCCCACGCCGCGCTCCGTCTGGTCGCCGGCGCCGGTCGCACGCGAGGCGGCTGGGACGCTGGGCGATCTGCTGGTCGTCCTCGCCACCGGCCTGATCTGGCTCGGCGTCGTCGGGCTCCCGACCGGGCTGCTCGCGGCAGCGGCTGCGTGGGGCTTGTTCAGCTTGTTGCGCGCGGTCGGACGCCGCGTGGAGCGCTGACATCGCGGACCGCAACGCCCGGCCCCTTGGCCACGACGGCCCCGGCTCGACCGGGGCCGTCGTCGTTGGGCGTGGGCTTCGTCCCGGCGGCGACGGCTACTTCCAGCGGACCTCGATGCGGTCGACCCAGGCGTCGAAGTCGTGGCCCGAAGCCTTGAGCTCGAGGCGCTTGAGCCGGACCGGCACCGTCGCCAGCTCGGCGAAGCCGCGGAGGTTCGTGGCGTCGAGCAGGTTGCCGCTGTCGAACTCGACCCAGTCGCGCGCCGCGACCTGCACGTCACGGCCCTCGACGACCCGCGCGCCGGCGAACTCGCTGCCGGTGGGATCGGGGGCCAGGCTGTAGAAGCCGGTGAACCAGCGCCGCTCGTCGCCGGCGAGGTCCTCGACGACCAGGGTGACGATGAGCGGGAACTCCTCGGCCCGGTCGCCGCCGCCCGGCAGCGACTGGGCGTCGATGCGGACGACGGCCGCCACGCTGAGCCAGCTGGCGTCGGCGAGATCGAAGTTGCGGAAGTCGTGGGCCAGGACGAGGTCGGCGGGCGTCTTCTGGGCGGCCTGACGGCGGAAGTGCATCGCCGTCCGACCGCCGGGCGTCAGCTCGTGGCGCAGCGTCGGCGTGGCGACGAGGCCGGCGGCGACCGGCACGGCCGTCCAGCCGTCGGCGCTGTCGGGCGGGCGGTCGAAGTCGGCGTTGCGGACCAGGTTCTCGGGCCGGTCGGTGGCCGCGCTCGGCCACCCGCCGCGCTCGACCACGGTGCGCTCGCCGCGGCGCACGATGACGCTCGGGCTGGCCGCCGCGGGCGGCGCCGATGTCGCGTCGCGCGCCGACACCGTCGCCTGGCCCATCTCGACCGCCACGCGGAGCGCATCGCCGTCGAGCCGCACCTGAACGTGCGTCTCGGGCGCCAGCGCCACCCGCGCGATGGGCGTGTCGATCCAGAAGTCGGGCGCCTGGTCCGGGCGGCCGTCGTAGTAGCGCGACCCGGCGCTGAGGCGGGCCGAGCCGTCGCCGATGACATCAAGCTCGAGGCCGATCGTCGGTCGCCGCCCGCTCCACGGGAACAGCGGTCGGCGCAGGCGGGCCAGGCGAAGGCGCGCCGAGCGCTCGATCTGGGCCGTCGAGCCATCGGCGAAGCGGAGGAACGCCGCCGCCCCGCCGCCGCCGGCCAGGTCGAGCGTGGCCCGCTCGGGCGCCCGCCAACTCTCGTCCTCGCGCAGCGATGGCAGGCAGTCGGACGGAAGGCAGCGATCGAGCCCGCCGGCGGTGACCCGCACGTCCGCCGTCGCCCGCCGCGTCGCCACGTGGGCCCAGCGCCAGGTGGCCCACGGCACGGCCACGGCCAGCGCCACGAACGCGGCGAACGCCGACAGCAGTACCGACCAGCACAGAACCTGGACCCGCCGCGGGTCCCAGGTGCCGACGGTCCCGGCGTCGCGCTCGGTCATCGGCGCCGGCGCCGGGCGCCTAGTCGCGCCGGCCGGTCAGCAGCGAGATCCAGTAGACCAGCTGCAGCACCGCGCCGGCAGCGGCGGCCACGTAGGTCAGCGCGGCCGCGTCGAGCACGGCGTTGACGCCCCGCGCCTCGTCCGACGTGGCCAGGCCCAACTCCGTCAGCCACGCCTTGGCGCGGCGGCTGGCGTCGAACTCGACCGGCAGCGTCACCAGGGTGAACAGCACGGCAGCGCTGAACAGCAGCACGCCGGTCCAGGCGAGGAGGCTGCCCAGACCGAGGCTGCCCATCGACTGCAGCGCGAAGCCGCCGACCAGCAGCCAGGTCGCCAGCCCCGATCCCAGGTTCGCCGCCGGCACGAGCGCGGCGCGCAGGTTGAGCATCGCGTCGCCGGTCTTGTCCTGCTCGGCGTGGCCGAGCTCGTGGGCCACGATCGCCATCGCCGCCACCGACGGCTGGACGCTGGAGTCCGACAGCCGGATCACCTTGCCGCGCGGATCGTAGTGGTCGGTCATCATGCCGCTGATCCGCTCGACACCCACATGGCCGAGCCCGCGCGCGTCCATGAGCGCCCGGGCGACCTCGCCGCCGTTGAGCCCACGGGCGTTCGCCACCCGCGACCAACGGCTGTACGCGCTCTTGACCCGCCACTGCGCGTACAGCGACAGGACGAGGCTCGGCAGCAGCACCCACAACATGTACGAACCGGAGAACATGCGTCCCCACTCCCCTCTGGCGACTCGGTGGCGGCCGGAGAACGGGTTCGCCGCCACACGTCGCCACAGTATAGCGGCCGCCGCCCGCGGGTGTCGGCGCGGGTTGGTGGAACCGCCGCGCCCGGCCGGGCTGTCGCAACCGTGTGGCGATCGGCGTTGTGTACGGCAGAGGGGCGCGGACGAAGGGGTGGATCATGGCGCGGCTACGGGAGCACCGCCGATCGGCGGGGGCGTCGGGCGGGTGGGCGGCGGCCGTCGTCGTCCTCGGGGCGATCGCTGTGGTCGGGCGCGGCCGCCCGGTCGCCGGCCCGTCCGCCCCGAGGCTCGACGGCCTGCCGCCGCGCGACTGCGCCTCGTCCGACCCGTGGCTGGTCACCACGCTGTTCGCGCGCGGTAGCTCGTTCGGCCCCGAGCCGGCCGTCGTGGCGTTCCACGACACGCCGAACGACGACGAGCGCGAGCATCGTGAGCTGGCCGACGTGCGCCGCGTCGGCAACACCTACGGCCTGGCCTACGATCCCGGCGCCGACGTCGTGTTCGTCGCTGCGTACCACAAGCGCAACACGGCGTTCGGCCCGTTGGGCCCGGGCGGCATCTACCGCGTGCCGCTCGACGGCCGCCCGGCCGAACCGTTCGGCCGCGTGCCGGACGCCGGTCGCGACCTCCACGACCGCGACAACGACTACGATCCCGACGAGCGCGGCCGTGGCGAGGCCGCCAAGACCGGCCTCGGCGACATCGACCTGAGCCCCGACGGCGCCGTGCTCTACGCGATGAACCTGGCCGAGCGGCGCATCGATCGCCTTGACGCCGCGACGGGCCAGCCGATCGACCACCTCCCGCACGGGGCGGCCGCCGAGCCGTGGGCCGTCGACGCGCGCCCGTTCGCCCTGGCGCTGCACGACGGGTTCCTGTTCCACGGCGTGGTCCACTCGGCCGAGCGGAGCCGCAACCCCGCCGACCTGGCGGCCTACGTCTACCGATCCGGCCTCGACGGCGCCGGCATGGCGGAGGTGGCCCGCGTCGCGCTCGACTACCCGCGCGGCAAGCATCCGGGCTGGAACGCCTGGCCGCAGAACGACGACCGCGGCCGCGAGACCAAGGAGTACCCGCACCCGGTGCTGGCCGACATCGCCTTCGACGCTGCCGGCCGGATGATCCTGGGTCTCCGCGACCGCTGGGTCGACACCGGCCCGTCGCTCACCGAGTTCTACCGCGTCGCGTCCGGCGACATCCTGCGGCTCGAGCCGGACGGCGCCGGCGGCTGGTTCCTGCCGCCGGGCACCGCCGACGCCTACCACGCCGACGACCTGGCGCCGATCCACGACGAGATCGTCCTCGGCGGCTTGGCCCAGCTGCTGGGCCCCGACGTCGTGGCGGCCACGGCGATCGACCCGATCCGCGGCAACCCCATCGGCACGAACATCGGCGCCGTGTCGGCCGGCGCGATCTGGTTCGACAACCGCACCGGCGACGACCTGGCCCGCGAGGAGTTGGTCTACAACGCGCGCTCCCACAGCGGCCCGCACGGCAAGGCGATGGGCCTCGGCGACCTCGAGTTGCTGTGCACGAGCCGCGTCGCCACCCCGACCGCGACGGCCACCGGCGCGCTCGCCGACACGCCCACGCCCACCGCCTCGCCCTCGGCCACGCCGAGCCCGCCGGCCAGCGCCACGCCCAGCGCCACCGTGACGCGCCCGCCCACGCCCACCGCGACGCCCACGGTCTATCGAATCTACCTGCCGCAGGGCGAGACGCTCTGCATCCCCAAGCGCCAGTACGTCGATGTCGTCCTCGTTCTCGACCGCTCGACCTCGATGCTGCGAAGCGTCGAGCCGGGCGGACAGGCGAAGAACGAAGCGGCGATCGACGCGGCGATGGCGTTCGTCGACCTGCTGCAGCTGACGCCCGACGCCGTCGGCCGGCACGACAACGTGGCGATCGTCGGCTTCAACGACGATGCCTGGACGGCCCTCGGCTTGACGAACGACCGCTCAGCGACACGGGCGGCGCTCGAGGCGCTCCGCGGTCGGACGGCGGAGGGCACGCGCCTCGACCTGGCGCTGCTCGAAGGGCAGAAGCCGCTCGAAGGCCGGGGCCGGTCGGCGGTCAACCTGCCGGTGATGATCCTGTTGACCGACGGCCTGCCGAATCGCGTCCCGACCCCCTCGGGCGGCGGTCGGCAGGAGGACACCGTGCTCACCGCGGCCACGGCGGCCAAGGCGCGCGGCACGCTCGTCTTCACGATCGGGCTCGGCACGACGCGCGACATCTATCCGCGGCTCCTCATCGACGCCGCCAGCGAGGCCTGGGCCTACCACTACGCGCCGCGGCCCGAGGACCTGGCCGGCATCTACGCCCTGATCGCCGACGTCTTCGTCTACTGCGACCGACCGAAGCCGCCGCGGCCGACGCCGTGTGTGCCCGAGTTCGTCCACACGGACGTGCTGCTGATGCTGGACATGTCGACGTCGATGTATCGCCCGACGCGGGCGGGCCGCACGAAGCACGCCGCGGCGATCGAGGCGGCCAAGCAGTTCGTGCGCCAGCTCGACTTCGAGCCCGACGGCTGGGGTCGGGAGGACACCGCCGCGGTGGCCGGCTTCAACGATGCGGCGTGGACGGCGCTGGCGTTCAGCGACCGGCCGAACGACATCGAGGCCGCGCTCGACGGCCTGCTGACCGGTGTCGCCGAAGGCACGCGACTCGATCTGGCGCTCGCCGAGGCCCAGGCAGCGATGGCGCGCGGGCCGCGCGCCGCGGCGAACCACGGCACCGTCATCCTCTTGACCGACGGCCTGCCGAACCGCGTCCCGACGCCCGACGGCGGCGGGCGTCAGGAAGACACCGTGCTGGCGGCGGCGGACCGGCTCAAGGCGACCGGGGTGCGGCTGTTCACGATCGGCCTGGGCGAGGAGAACGACGTGTTCCGCACACTGCTCCAGGCGGCGGCGACGGGGCCCGACGACTTCTACTTCGCGCCGGACGGCGAGGATCTGGGCGCGATCTACGGCCAGATCGCCGGGCGGATCCGCCCGTGCCCGTGAGCGGTCCATCGACCGGCCTCCGTTCCGGCAGACCGTAGGCCGAGCGGCAGCCAGAGCCGCAGCGCCGGCGCGCCCGTCCAGTCGGCGTCGAACAACCGCGCCAGGTAGGCGTGGCCGGCCGCCGACTCGAACTGCATCACGGCTTCGCGATTGGCCTTGGCCGAGACCTCGGTGCCGTTCCAGCTGCCGAGGTGGACCCAGTGGCTGGCGGCCCAGGCGCCGGCGTCGCGACGGCTGGCCAGCGACACCAGGGCGAGCTTGGCGTGCAGCCCGCCGCCGGCCGGATCGGCCAACCGGGACTCGAGGTCGAGGCGCTCGGCACGGCCGATGGCGTTGAGGCGAGCGGCCGCGTCGCGGTTGCTGTTGGGGCCGCCGTCGTCGAAGCGTCCGTCGAGCAGTACCCGCACCCGCGCACCGCGCCGGGCGGCGGCGAGGTAGGCGGCGAGCCGTGGGTTCGTCGGATCCCCGTCCAGGCCCGCCGTCGGCGGGTCGGCCGTCCCCCAGCGCCACGCCTCGCGCAGCTGTGCGACGCGGACGACGTCGCCCGGCCCGGCGCGCTCGACGAGCGCGACGAGGCCGGCGGTCGGATGGAGGACGTTCTCAGGCGCCGAGAGCAGCGTCATCGCGGTGACGTCGTCCAACAGGGCGGTGTCGGGCGCTCGCGGCGTGTAGGCGCCGGGGACGTCGGACGGCCGGGGCGGCCGGTAGTCGTCCGGTGGGGCGCCGCGCGTCGGGTGATCGGGCTGAAAGGGACGCACGTCGGCGTGGCGCCCGGCGTCGAGGTCGCGCGCCAGCATGTCCTTGGCCCAGGCAACGGCCTCGGGTTGGGCCGTGGCGGCGAAGACGCCCCGCCGACCGGGCCGGCCCGGCTGCGGCGCCGCGCCGAGGCCCGGGTTCTCGGTGCCGATCAGCAGCGTCGCGCCGTCGACGACGACCAGCTTGGCGTGGAAGCTGGCGTAGCGCGGGCGCACGTCGCCGCCTTGGGCCATGAGGAGCACCTGGCCGCCGGCCGCGGCGATCCGGGCCAGGCACCAGCGCTGGGCCGGCGTCCAGCCGCCAGCCGGCGCGCCGTCGACGCCGACGCGGACCCGCACGCCGCGGCGGGCCTGCGCCGCCAGCTGGTCGGCCAGGTCGGGGTTGTCGAAGGTGTAGGCGGTCAGGTCGATCGCGTCGCGGGCGGCCCCCAAATGCCGCGCGAGGAACGGCAGCAGCGCGTCGGGCGCGACGGCAAGCTCGAGGGCGCCACCGGGAACCGTCGGGCCGTCCTCGTCCGGGCGCGGTCGCAGCACCCGCACCCGCAGCGGACGCACGGCCGCCTCGAGGTCCCAGCCGGGCAGCCGGACGCGCCGCCCGTGCTCGGGGTCGGCCGGGTCCGAGGCCCAGTCGGCGGCCGTGTCGCTGTCGGCGACTGGACGGCCGAGGAGCGCATCGAGCTTGCGGTAGAGCACCTGGTCGGCGGCGGCCACGCCGGCCAGCGCGTATGGTCGGACGGCCGGCCCGCGCCAGCCGGTCGAGGCGTCCGGCGGCGCGTCGGCGTCGCCCGCGGCGGCGTAGCGCACGGCGTCGACGACGCGGCCGTCCGGCGCGACGAGCTGCACCGTGGTGCCGCCGTTCGCCAGGCGCAGCCGCGTCCCCGACGTGATCATCGAGGCGACGGGCCGGTCGTCGGCAGGCGCGCCGGCCGGCCAGCCGGCGAGCGAGGGATCGTCCCACGCCCAGTCCGGCGCCTCGCCGAACGACCGGGCGAACGCGCCGGCCTCGCGCGCCAGCCACCACCACCGGCCGGCAGCGAGCTGTGCGCGGGCGGGGAACGCCGCCGCGCCCGTCGGCGTCGCGAGCCGGTAGCCGCTCAGATCGGCCGCGCGGGCGCCGACGTTCCAGAGCTGCACGGCCTCGTCGACGTCGCCCGGGGCCATGCCGTTGGGGAAGACGGCGCTGACGAGGACGGCCGCGGCGTCGTCGGCCGCGACGGCGTGGTCGCCCGGCCGGAACGCGACCGACGGCACGGACGAGGTGACCAGCCAGGCGACGACGGCGACGCGCCCGATCGGGAAGCGCCGCGGCGCAGGGTTCGACATGCCATCAGGCTACGGTCCGTCCAGCTTGCCGCCGAGCCCGATCGCGCCACCGGCGCGACGCGCCCGCGCCGGGTGGCGCGCCAGGCCCGCGACCGCGCGTGGAGTCGCCGGGTGGGCGCCGCGGCGGTCGATGTCGTGCGCCGCGGTAGGGGCGCCTCCGCGTTCCGACACGACCGGCGCGACGAGGCGCTTCGGCTCAGCCGCGCTCCAGGCGGTGTGGTGTCGGCAGGCCTTCTCAGGGCGTCCGCAGCGCCAGCGGCAGCCAGAGGCGCGCCGGGGCGGTCAACCCGTCGATCGTCAGCGATACGCGGGCGGCGCCGTCGAGGTCGCGGTACTCCAGGCGGACGCGGTGGCGCCCGGGCGCGGCCACCTCGGCCTGGGCGACGAGCGGGCCGTCGAGCGGCGCCGCCCAGTGGTCGATGAGCAGCTCGCGGTCGAGCCAGAGCCGGACGCTGCCGCGACCGGTCAGCGAGAGCCGGGTCAAGCCGGCCGCCAACTCGACGTCGCGGCTGGCGCGCAGCGCGAAACCGTCGGGCGGGGCGCCGGCTGCCGGCGCCGCCGCGCCCCAGTCGAAGTCGATGGCCTCGGCGTGGCCGACGTCGAGGGGCCGGTCGGTGAGCCAGCGGTTGCCGTACAGCTCGACGCGCCAGGGCTCGAGCGGCGCGGCGGCGAAGTGCACCACCCGGTGTGCTTGGAGGTCGGCGACCCAGGCGCCGCCCGGGCCGAAGGCCAGCCCCTCCGGGTTCTGGAGCGCGCTCTCGGCCCCGCCCGGTCCGCTCCACAGGCCGATGAACCGGCCGTCCGCCGTGAAGCACTGGATCCGATCGTTGCCGTCGCCGGTCAGGCCGTCGTCGGTGACGCACACCCGACCGTCCGGCGCCAGGGCCACATCGGTGGGCCAGACGAACTCGCCCGGCCCGCTGCCGAGCGAGCCCCACTCGGTCTTCGCCGCGCCGTCGGGCGTGAACGCCTGGACGCGGTGGTTGAGGAGGTCCGTCACGAAGACGGTCCCGTCCGCCGCGACCGCGATGCCCTGCGGCGAACGGAACTCGCCGCGGGCGCGGCCGTTCGTGCCCCAGGCGCCCAGGAAGGCGCCATCGCGTGTGAAGCGCTGGACGCGGTGATTCCCGCGATCGGTGACGTACACGGTGGTGTCCGGACCCACCGCCACGCCCGCCGGACCGACGAACTGGCCCTGCCCGCGGCCCTGGCCGCCCCAACCCGTCTCGAACGCGCCGTCGGCGCTGAGCCGCTGGATGCGGTGGTTGCCGAGGTCGGCGACGAACACCGCGCCGCTGGCGTCGAGGGCCAGGTCGGTCGGGGCCAGGAACCGGCCGCGCGCATCGCCGCTCGAACCGAACGCCAGCTCGAACGCGCCGTCGGGGCGGAAGCGCTGGACGCGGTCGTTGCCGGTGTCCGCCACGAAGAGCCGGCCGTCGGGGGCCACGTCGAGACCCTCCGGCCCGTTGAACCGACCCTCCTGCATCCGCGACACGCCGACGATGCCCAGGAACCGGCCCGACTGGCTGAGGCGCTGGACCCGGTCGTTGCCAGTGTCGGCGACGAAGATGGCGCCGTCGGGTGTGACAGCCACGCCTTGCGGACCGTCGAGTTGGCCGTAGTCGCCGCCGCGCTCGCCGAACGCCGCCGTGACAGCGCCGTCCGGGTCGAGGATCTGGATACGGTGGTTCAACGTGTCGGCCACGTACACCCGCCCGTCGACACCGACCGTGATCGCCCGCGGCCGGGCAAACTGGCCCTCCTCGCGCCCGTAGGCGCCGACCTGACCCAGAAACGCGCCGTCGGCGTCGAACCACTGCACCCGGTGGTTGCGCGCGTCGGCGACGTACACCCGGCCCGACGGCGCCACGGCGATGCCACTCGGGCCGTTGAACTGGCCGGGACCGTCGCCCGGCGCGCCCCAGCCGCCCGTCGGCCGCCCGTCGGCGTCGAACCGCTGCACCCGGTGGTTGCCGGTGTCGGCGACGAAGACCGTGCCGTCCATCGCCACCGCGACGCCCTCGGGGCTGTCGAACTCACCCGCGGCGCCGCCATACCGTCCCCAGACCGCCAGCACCGCACCGACGGCGCTGAAGCGCTGGACGCGGTGGTTCAGCGTGTCGGCCACGAACAGCGAGCCGTCAGGGCCGAGCGTGCTGCCGCCCGGCGACCGGAATTGCCCCGGCGCGTCGCCCAAGCTGCCGACG